>WRLY01000001.1 GCA_009776305.1 Oscillospiraceae bacterium
TTACCGCGGCTGCTGGCACGTAGTTAGCCGTGGCTTCCTCCGCGGGTACCGTCATTTTCTTCCCCGCTGACAGAGGTTTACAATCCGAAAACCTTCTTCCCTCACGCGGCGTCGCTGGTTCAGGGTTGCCCCCATTGACCAATATCCCCCACTGCTGCCTCCCGTAGGAGTCTGGGCCGTGTCTCAGTCCCAATGTGGCCGTTCAACCTCTCAGTCCGGCTACCAATCGTTGACTTGGTGAGCCATTACCTCACCAACTATCTAATTGGACGCGAGCCCATCTTTAAGCGATAAATCTTTGGCAGTTCCTCGATGCCGAGGTACTGCATTATGCGGTATTAGCCCCGGTTTCCCGGAGTTGTCCCCCACTTAAAGGCAGGTTGCTCACGTGTTACTCACCCGTCCGCCACTAACTTGCGCAGTACACCCAGTTTCGCATTTTTTCTCTATCTTATTATGTGTTATTCGCTTTTTAAAAAGCGTGAAGCGCGAGAACTTCTTCTTTGCTTTTTTGCTTTACCGTCGCGCTTGAAACGCTGTTAAAGCTTTTGCGAAACTCGGTGTACCGCACAAGTCCGTTCGACTTGCATGTGTTAGGCGCGCCGCCAGCGTTCGTCCTGAGCCAGGATCAAACTCTTTGAAGTTTGTATAATCTCGTCATAGTTTGCGAGCAAACACGAAATTTGCCCCTACAACGCCATTACCTTTTGCTCAAATAAACGCTAACTTTTGCAGTTTTCTTAAAAACTGCCTAAATCAGTTTGCTTATCCGAAATTATTTTGTACCGACAGCCTTAACTGCCGCTACTCTTTTGGAATTTTCAGGTTTGCAAATCTTTCTTCAAGATTTGCTATAGTTCGTTATTGTTCAATTTTCAAGGTGCTATGTGCTCCTCTGCGAAGCTACGATTTCGTGATTAAAATCGCTGTCCTTAGCGACAGCTTTTTAATCATATCATATATTTTAACCACTGTCAAGCAAATTTTTAAAAAAAATAAAAAAACGCCGATAAATTCCACGGTTTTTCTGTGTTTTTCCCGTTATAATCGCGTTTTTCAACAATAAATTTGAACACACGGCAACGTGTAATAATCTGCGCCAATACCGCTGTTCCGTCGGCGAATAACCGACGGAGTTAATTTCCCTTATTATTTATTCTCTTTTGACAGCTCCGAGATAAAACTCATAAAACTCTCAACATCGCTGAAGTCCCTGTAAACCGACGCAAAACGAATATACGCCACATGGTCGGCATCCTTTAACTTGTGCAACACTAACTCGCCTATTTTTTCAGAAGTAACCTCACGCTGAAATTTGTTTTTCAGCTCGGTAACAATGTCCTCAACCATATTTTCCAGTTCTTCAAGCTTGACCGGTCTCTTTATTGTCGCCCGCAACAGTCTGTCAATCAACTTCTGCCTGTCGAACGGCTCGATTCCGCCGCTGTTTTTTATAACCATCAAGGGAATGTTTTCCACTATTTCGTAAGTAGTAAACCTGCTTTTACAAGAAAGACACTCACGCCTCCTGCGGATTTTATTATCCGTAGGACGCGAGTCTATAACCCTGCTGTCTTCATAACCGCAATCTGGACATCTCATAATTAATCAATCCTTTCGTTTTTACTGTCTGTATAATATTGATTTAATTTTACAATGCTGTGGTCTATTTCCGAATAATCCGAATAATTTTCACGGTATAATTCCAAAACCATGCCTTTTTCATAATTAATTTCCGAAAGTTTTTTAAAAAAGCCGGGGAAATCAAAATTCCCGCGTCCTATGGGCAGACAGTCGCCGACTTGTTCACAACTGTCGCTGGCGTGAACATGAACAATGCTTTCCGAAAGTTTCTCCAAAATATCAAACGCCGAACATCCTGCGCGGAGTGCCTGTTTTAAATCAAGGGTAAACTTAGCCCTGTCCCCCAACTCTTTTTTCATCTTCACCAAAAAGTCAAGGTCGCCGCTTTTACAATAAGAAACATTTTCCTGCGCTACCGTTATACCGAATTTTTCCGCAAGCTCAAGAAGTCCCGCGTATCTTTCAAGGTATAACTCATCACTGCGGTTTACGGTCTGCTTGCTACCGCCGTGAAAAACCATGACTTTAATGCCCCACTCGTTCATACGCTCAAAATAAAGGCGGTACGCCTCCATACACTGCTCCACCCTGCGCCGGTAGGTGGAAAAAAGGAAAAAGATTTCCCACCACGGCATGGGGTGCAAAGAAAGAATATTGAGCGAATAATCGCGGATTATCCTGCCTATATCCGACCGCACGGGGTTTTGCAGTTCGGTGTCACAGTTAGCAAAGATTTCTATATTCCGAAACCCCCGCTCCGCCAGTAAAAGCAGAGCCTCTTCCGTAAGCATAGGATAAAGAGTAGCAGTGGAAACACCGATATACATAGTATTTTATTGCAACGCCGCACATAGTTAAGTTAAATCCAAAACGCTAAATCTTTTCGCTATTTTGAATTCAAACGACTACAGCCGTTCTGTACAGCGTTGCAATCCTTTCTTTTTATGCCTTGCGCTTACCCTTGTTCTTATGCTCCTGCCACATAACCCAAAACGTGCCCGAAAGACAAAGCGAAGTGAAAACGCCGAAAAGCATTCCGACTAACATGGGAAACGCAAAGTTCAAAATGGTGCTTACCCCGAAAATAACCGCCACAATACTAAGCACAACCAACGCCGCCGCCGTTGAAACCGTGGTATTTACGGCACGGGACAGGGATTGCCTTACGCTCTTGTTCAAAAGTTCGCGGCTGTTAAGTTTTGTGCCGTGAAGGGATTTGTTCTCGCGTATGCGGTCATAAATAATCAGCGTATTATTAATAGAGTAACCCATTATGGTTAAAACTACCGCCATAAAAATCGAATCAATCGGCAGACGGAAGAACATGAAAGTCGCAACCACCGCAAGCACGTCAACCGAAAGCCCTAAAAGTGCGAACACACCGGTTGACCAACCGCCTAACTTTTTAAATCTGATTGCTATATAAATAATAAAGAGTATAAACGAGAACACAAACGCCACAAGGCATTTCAGGAAGAAACGCAGACCCGTGCTTGCGCTTACGTTCTTGTTGCTTTCAAGCTCAATGTTGTTTTCCGGAAATTTTTCTAAAAGCGTCGCCGTTACCGTTTCCTGCTCTTCCTGTGCTAATCCCTCGCTTGTTGAAAACGAAACGTTAATAAGCCTGAGGTCGGAGCCGAACGCCTCACCTGACGTAACTGTTGCAACGCCGTAATTAAGTGCGTTTATTTCTGCCGACACCTGTTCTATATCTACATCCCCGCTGTGGGAATAGGTCAGAATTGTACCGCCCTTAAACTCAATTGAAATCTCCGCGCCGAAGATAATTCCCACTAACAGCGTAACTGCCAAAAGCACTAAGGGAATAGCGATAAATATTTTTTTCTTGGAGACTATATCAAAGTCTTTTTTCTTTTCAGTCATATTATACACCCTCCCTGCCCGGCATCAATCTGCCGTGAAATAATTTTTCCTCTGATACTTGTTTTCTTTTTCAAATTATTCCACCCCCCGCGCATAAAGCTTGGTTTTTCTCATCGGTTTGAATTTTGAAATGGAATAAGTCATAAGTCTTGAAGCAAAAACTCCGAAAATGAAGTTTAATATTGCACCCACCGTCAGCGTAAATCCGAAAGAATAGATTGCGCCCGCCGCGCCCGGTCCGAACATGAAGAAGATTGGCGTAAGCACTTTCGCGGCGAAACTGTCAGGAGTGCCGAACGCACCCATTAAGACAAATGAAATAATCAAAAGGGTTATATTACAGTCGAAAATAACAGAGAACGCTCTTTTATATCCCGCCTGCAACGAACCGTCCAGCGTCTTTCCGATTCTTAATTCTTCTTTTATACGCTCGCTGGTAATCACGTTTGCGTCAACGCCCATTCCGACTGAAAGAATAATACCCGCTATACCCGGAATGGTCAGGGTGAAACTGTCAGTTCCGGGGAAAAATCCGGTTATTACCGCCAGTGTACCCATAGCCTGTCCCAAAAGCCCGAAAGTGGCTATTACCCCCAAAAGCCTGTAACGCGAAATCATAAAAATTGCAATAACTGCAAATGCAATAACCCCCGCTATTACCATAGCGTCGAGTGCGCTCATACCGAGCGTGGGGGAAATCCTGCTGAAACTGTCGATTTCAAGCCTGAAAGGCAACGCACCGCCGTTGATTCTGTTTGCTAACGACTGCACTTCCTCTACGGTAAAATTCCCTGATATTGAAGCGCTTCCATCGGAAATCCGTTCGTTTACCATAGGATATGAGAAACAATAATCGTCAAGCCATATAGAAATAGGAACGCCTGTTCCCGCCAATCTGCCCGTAGCGTCGGCGAACGCCTCTTTTCCGCTGTCTTTAAGCTCAAGGCTTACCTGATACTCGCGGGTATCGGGGTTATAATTCGGCGAGGCTCTTTCAACATCGGCGCCGGTAATAACTATGGGCAAATCCTCATAGTCCTCAGCGTCCCACGGCGCACCTTCTCGGAAAGTAAGCATGGCAGTCTCGCCAAGCTCGTTTACCGCCTGTTCAGGGTCAAAAGATTCATCACCCGACTGCCACGGAAAACGCACAATAATTCTCTCGGTGGAATAGTCCACATATATTTCGTAGTCCGTGATATTTCTTGTAACCATACGGGTTTCTATAATAGACCTTGCCGCGTCCATCTCTGTGCGGGTAGCGCTGTAACCTTCGGGCGAAGTGAATATTACGTCCACGCCTCCACGTATGTCTATGCCCCACCTAATGTCCTTAACGCCGCGTATTATGGTGGTTTCAATATCCCCGTATTGCGTATAAACGCCGAAAAGCGTCAGATACGTCAGCCCGAGAATCAACGCCACAACTACAAAGAACACGGGTTTTTTTACACTTTTCAAATTTTCTTACCTTCCGTTTCTAATCTATTTCCACCATAACCTTTTGGTTATTGCGAACCGCGCCCGCGCGCATTATAGCGCGAATAGCCTTGGCTATTCTGCCCTGCTTTCCGATAACTCTGCCCATATCGTCGGGCGCGACATGCAGATGATAAACGACAACGCCTTCGGCGTTAGGTTCGTCCGCTTTTATTTCAATCGCGTCCTTATCCTCAACAAGCTCGCTTACAATCGTGTACAAAAGCTCTTTCATATTAAAATACCGTCCCTGCCCGGCGCCAACGCGCCGTAAAATATTTTTCCGCTAATGCTTGATTCCTTCATTTTTCAAGATTTTTCAAGCTATATGACTTCCTTTATTTTCAGGATTTTCCTGACCGTATCAGTCGGTTGCGCGCCGTCTTTAATCCATTTGCGCGCTTTGTCCGCGTCAACGCTGATAACCGACGGGTTTTTAGTCGGGTCATAATATCCTATCTCCTCAATAAACCGCCCGTCTCTCGGATAACGCGAATCTGCAACCACTATTCTATAAAATGGTGCCTTTTTCGCTCCCATACGTTTCAGCCTGATTTTTACTGCCATGATTTTACCGCCTTTCATGTAAAATGTATTTTTTATATATTTAATCGTATGATTAAATTAACGTTATTAAAATTGCGGAAACCCGCCCATATCCCCCATATTCGGGAATTTGGGGAATCTTTTTTTCTTACCGCCTTTTCCCGTCATCTGCCCCATCATTTTCCTCATCATCTCGTATTGTCGCAAAAGCTCGTTTACCTCTTCAACCTTAGTCCCGCTCCCCGCCGCTATTCTGCGCTTTCTCTTAGCGTCGATTAAACTCGGGCGGACGCGCTCTTTCTTTGTCATGGACGAAATTATTGCTTTCATGCGCGGCATTTTGCGCTCATCTATATCTTCTTCTTTTACTTTATTGCCCATTCCGGGGAGCATTTTTAAAACCGAGCTGATACTTCCCATTTTTTCAATCTGCTGAAACTGGGCGTACAGGTCGTTCATGTCGAATTTATTTTCCTGTAATCTACGGGCAAGCTTTTCCTGTTCCTTTTCGTCCACGGTGGTCTTGGCTTTTTCAATCAGGCTCAACATATCCCCCATGCCGAGAATCCGCGAAGCCATTCTGTCGGGATGAAACTGCTCCAAGTCGTCAAGCTTTTCGCCTACTCCCGCGAACTTCACAGGTCTGCCGGTGACCGCAAGCACAGACAAAGCCGCACCGCCTCTTGAGTCGCCGTCTAATTTTGTCAATATAACGCCGGTTATACCGAGCGCGTCATTGAAACTCCCCGCTACATTTACCGCGTCCTGACCGGTCATGGAATCTATAGTTAAAAGAATTTCGTTAGGTTCAACCTTTTCCTTAATCTTTCTGAGCTCGTTCATCAGCTCTTCATCAATATGAAGTCGCCCCGCCGTGTCTAATATTAAAACGTCAAAACCGTTGTCCCTTGCAAACTTAACGCTTTCCGTCGCTATTTTAACGGGATTTTCCCGTCCCATTTCAAATACTTTAGCGCCGGCTTTTTCCCCCACGACTTTAAGCTGGTCAATCGCCGCAGGGCGGTAAATATCGCAGGCAACTAATAAAGGTCTGCGGTTCATGCCTTTCAGGTGCTTGGCAAGCTTGGCGGCGTGGGTAGTTTTACCCGCCCCCTGCAAACCGCAAAGCATTATAACACAGGGCGGCTTGGCGGGAAAATCAAGCTTTGAGAGTTTTCCGTCCGCGCCTCCCATAAGCTTTATCATCTCGTCGTTGACTATATCAATAACCTGTTGGGCGGGGGTAAGGCTGTTCATAACTTCCGAGCCGATTGCCCGCTCGGTTATTTTCCCGACGAAATCCCGCGTAACCTTAAAGTTGACGTCGGCTTCAATCAGTGCAAGCTTTACCTCGCGCATAGCGTCGCGCACATCTTTTTCGCTTAGTTTCCCTTTACCTCTAAGCCCTTTGAATACCCTGCCTAATTTATCGGATAAACCTTCAAATGCCATAAAAACTCCTAAAGTTTCTTCTTGACCGCCACTAACAAATCGTCAATATCCGCCATAACCGCTTCATTTTTCATTTCCGAGTGCATGAGCAGTCTTTCTAATTCCTCAATATCGGATTCAAGCTCGCGAAGCTTGCGGACAAGCCCTAATTTTAACTCAAGTTCTTTTAAGTGTGCCTCACTTTTTTTAAGACAGTTCATAACCCCTTGTCTGGTTATTCCGGTAATCTCCGCAATTTCGCCCAAAGAAAGGTCTTCATCATAATAAAGCTCCATCGTGTCGCGCTGACGTTCGGTAAGCATTACCCCGTAGACGTCAAGAAGTACCGTAACCGCGAAATCCTTAGACACGGAAATCACCTCTTTTGCAACGCGTCATTACCATGCGCGTCCGAATCATGTAAACCCCGTTTCGTTTACACTTTATAAATTATAACATATTTTTTTAAAATGTCAATATGTATTGAAAATATTTTTTTCGCATAAATTTTTAATTTTTGTAGATATTATACAAAACGCGGTAGCAAAATTTTACGTCGGGATTTAAAAAACTTATAGCTTTTTTGTTCAAAATATAGTATAATGTTCTTTGACGTGTGAAAATATATAGCTATTTAACACATTAAACATATCACGTACAGCAATTAGGAAGGAAGAATAATTTATGAAAGCCTATAAATGCAAAGAAATAAGAAACATCGCCATCGCAGGTCACGGAGGAAGCGGAAAAACTTCATTAGCCGAAGCGCTTATGTTTAAGAGCGGCGCAATCGACAGAATGGGGCGCTCTTCCGACGGTAACACCGTATGCGACTACGACCCGGAAGAAATAAAGAGAAATATTTCGCTAAACGCCTCTCTCGCTTATGCCGAGTGGAAAAATACTAAAATCAATATAGTAGACACCCCCGGGCAATTCGACTTTATAGGCGGTATGTACGAGGGCGTCCGCGCCGCCGAAACGGTAGTAATTACTGTCGCCGCCAAAGACGGCGCAAAAGTCGGAACCGTAAAAGCATTTAAAGAATCCTCTAAGCAAGGCAAAGCCCACGTCTTTGCAGTCACCAAAATTGACGAGGAAAACGCCGATTTTAACAAATCTCTTGATAGCCTTAAAGCAAAGTTCGGAAACTCGGTCTGCCCCGTAATCGTCCCTGCCGGCGATGTCTTTGTTAATTTAGTAACCATGAAAGCCTATAAATACGATAAATCGGGGAAAGCCTCCGAAAGCGAATTGCCCGCCGGCGACTTTGATTTAATGCGCCTGACCCTTGCCGAAGCCATAGCCGAAACCGACGAGGCGCTTATGGAAAAATTCTTTGAAAGCGCGGGCGAGGACTTCACAGACGAAGAATTTTCAAAAGGTCTGCACAACGGATTGGTTCAGGGTGTGATCTCCCCCGTGGTCGCCTGTTCAGCTGAAACTCTTTCGGGAATCGAAATGATTCTTGATTTAATAGTCGGCTCTTTCCCCTCTCCGGAAGAATCCGCAGGGGAAATTTCGGAAAGCGGTGAAAAAGTCAAGTATGACCAAACAGCGCCTTTAGCCGCTTATGTATTTAAAACTCTTGCCGACCCTTTTGTAGGAAAATTAAGCTTTGTTAAAATAATCACAGGTTCTTTAAGCGCCAAAACCGAGCCGACCAACTCCCGTACGGGAGAAGTCGAGCGTTTCGGAAAAATACTTGCGCTCAGGGGTAAAAAGCAGGAGGAATTAACCGAGGCACATGCAGGGGACATAATCGCGATTACCAAGCTTGATGCTACAACCGGTGATACATTATGCAAGGCAGGGAAAACCTCAAACTTCAAGCCTACCGAATTCCCGACGGCGTGTTTTTTCCAGGCTGTCACCGCAAAAGGCAAAGGTGACGAGGCTAAAATTTCAAGTGCGATTCACCGTATAATAGAAGAGGACAAAACTCTATCTTATGTAAACAACACCGAAACCCGTCAGCGGGTACTCGGCGGTTTGGGCGAACAGCATCTTGACGTAGCCGTACAAAAGATGAAAGCTAAATTCGGCGTGGAAGTGGAGCTTTCCGCCCCTATTATAGCCTACCGCGAAACCGTTCGTAAAAAGGTCACAAATATAGAAGGTAAGCATAAAAAGCAATCGGGCGGCGCGGGACAGTACGGCGTTGTTGTAATGGAATTCGAGCCTCACCCCGAAGACGAGTTACTCTTCGAGGAACGGGTATTCGGCGGCAGTGTACCCAAGCAGTTCTTCCCCGCCGTTGAAAAAGGATTAAGAGAAAGCGTAGAGCATGGTATTTTAGCCGGCTATCCCGTGGTAAGGCTTAAAGCAACCTTGGTAGACGGCAAGTATCACCCGGTTGACAGTAAGGAAATAGCTTTCGTAATGGCGGCGCGGTTAGCGTTCAAGGACGGCATGAAAGCGGCTTCCCCTTGTCTTTTAGAGCCTATTCTTTCTATGAAAATCTTTGTAGGCGATGATAAAACAGGCGATGTTATGGGCGTGGTCAACAAGCGCCGCGGCTCTGTTATAAGCACCAGCCCCATAGGCGACGGCATGACCCAAATAGAGGTGGAAATACCCCAGGCTGAAACCTCCGACTTCGCCCTTGTAATCCGTCAAATGACCAAAGGGCTCGGCAGTTTTACCTTTGAATTCGCACGGTATCAGGAACTGCCCCAACAGCTTGAAGCTGAGGTTATTGCCAACGCACCTAAGTTTAATAAGTATGAAGGCTAAACATAAATTATAAAAATAAGAAATCGGCTGTTTTTACAGCCGATTTCTTATTTTTGGAGTGAGCAAATATATTTATTGAAAAGCTATGTACTAAATGCTGATTTTAAATTAGCTTTCAGTACGTGACGCATATTTAAATACGTCATTGCTTAATTCTTAGGCGCAGAACCCCCCGCCCATGATTGCTTCACGGAAAAGGCGCTCCGCTTTTCTTTACATTTAATTATATATGACGATTATGAAGATTATATGAAAACAATATTATGTTTTGGAGAATTTTGTTACCGTTTTGTAATATTTTAAAGCCTCAAAAGTAAAACGGCGAAAGAGTTTTAAAGAGAAAAAGAGATATTACGAGCGTTCAGCAGAGATTAAGCGATATATTTCATTTTTTTTTAAAAAAACTGTTGACAGGTAATTTCTTTTACGGTATAATGAACTTTGTCACGTTTACAATAATTTCATATTGCAAATTCATGCAAAATCAGGAGGAGGCAAGCAAAAATGTCAACCACTATGCCAAAAGTTGAAAAAATCGAACGCAAATGGTATATACTGGACGCCAAAGGCAGACCGCTCGGACGTGTGGCGACCCACGCAGCAACATTACTTCGCGGTAAGCATAAACCTATTTTCGCTCCGCACTGCGACTGCGGCGACCATGTAATCATCATCAACTGCGCCGACGCCGTTTTAACCGGCGACAAACTTAAAAAGAAATTCTACAGATGGCACACAGGCTGGATAGGTCATCTGAGAGAAATCAGCTATGAAAAGCTCATGTCGGAAAAGCCCGATAAGGCTATGACCTTAGCTGTAAAGGGTATGTTACCCGATACCACACTCGGACGTAAATCACTCACAAGACTTCGCGTTTATCGCGGAGCGGAGCATAAGAATCAGGCTCAAAAGCCCGAAGAATTTCAGTTTTAGCCGGCGCTTTTAAGTATTGGGAACTTCTACGAGGCGGCTCGTTTAAAATGCCGTTTCTATTCATAAGTAACAGGAGGCAGTCATTAAATGTACGATTCAAAACCTTATTATTACGGCACAGGCAGAAGAAAGCACTCGGTAGCCAGAGTAAGGGTTTATCCCGGAAACGGTTCAATAAACGTCAACAACCGCGACATAGACGACTATTTCGGGCTTGATACCTTAAAGCTGATTACTCGTCAGCCCTTGGCTTTAACCGGCACATCGGATAAATTTGATATTATCTGCACGGTTCGCGGCGGCGGCGTAACGGGACAGGCGGGGGCGATTCGTCACGGCTTGTCGAGAGCTTTATTGCAATACAGCGAAGAGCTTCGCCCGGTGCTGAAAAAGGCAGGGTTCTTAACCCGTGACCCCAGAATGAAAGAGCGCAAAAAGTACGGACTCAAGGCAGCGAGACGCGCGCCGCAATTTAGTAAGCGCTAATTTCTTTAATCTCCTTTAATAAATTTGTTGCAAAAAACGCACCGTAGTTTTTCGGTGCGTTTTTTGTATAATCATGTAGACATTATACGTTTCGTATAAACCGCAACCGCAAGTTGACAAAAAGCAAGCAAAAGTTGGTAGTTTTTCATAATGAAAAAAGTTAAAATCTAAACAGGGATTAATTCCAAATATATTTTCACAGGAGCTAATAGTTTGAAAAAAAGAACAAGTACAAGAAGAGAAATATTTCACCACTCGTTGGTGTTTGGAGAGGATGGTAATTAGTTTGAAAAAAAGCTCAAGTATTAGAGGAAAATATTTCACCACTCGTTTGGTGCTTGGAGAGGATGGTAATTAATATGAAATTTAATGAAAAATTACAAAAACTCAGAAAAGAAAAAGGTTTGTCGCAAGAAAACTTAGCGGAGGCTCTCGACGTTTCAAGGCAGGCTATTTCAAAATGGGAGTCGGGACAAAGCTATCCTGAAACCGATAAGTTAATTGCTTTGTCGGATATGTTCGGCATAACCCTTGATAATCTTGTAAAAGATGGCGAAATACGTTCAGTCGAAAGCGATTCGGGCAATTCTGAAAAAACGATTATACTGCACATGCGCGGAAACTACGAGTACAAGAGCAAAAAGAGCCTGTTCGGTCTGCCGCTTGTCCACATCAATGTCGGTTGGGGAGCATATAAGGCGAAAGGCATAATCGCAATAGGAAATATCTCAAGCGGGTTCATTTCTATTGGGCTTGCTTCATTCGGTATTGTTTCAATCGGACTTGTCGGCGCGGGCATTATCGGAATCGGTACATTTTGCATAGGGCTTTTGCTTGCGATAGGGGCTATTTCAGTGGGAACATTTTCAATCGGCGCGGTTGCTTTTGGCATTTTTACACTTGGCGCAGTGTCAATAGGCATGTTCTCCTACGGGGCGGCTTCATTCGCCAGTCACGTCGCCATAGGCGACTATGCACGGGGGCATATCGCAATAGGCAGAATTGTGCACGGCGTAAAAACCATTGAGGTTGAAAACATAATCAACAATGACAATGTTTTCAAAGAAGTAAGCCGCGAGCAAATCAAAAGCCTACTCGATTCCGAATTCCCGAATATGTGGCAGTGGGTTAAAAATTTTATAACGGGATTTTTCAGATAACATATAACAGATAACTGCTAACCCGCCCTTACGGGCGGGTTAGCTTATACGTTAAGAATGATATTATTCTTCATTGGGTGAATTAATAAAAAGATTCGACTTCGGCTGTTTAAAAATAGCGTCCATAACCCTTTTGGTCTTATGCGAAAGCGGCACGCCCTCTGCATCGGTCGGTATGCTTTCATCGGTGAAACCGTCTTTACGCTCCAGTCCCCTTAATATATCAGTGAACCCGATTTCCTGAGTTTCCTCGGCTTTTTGAGAAGCGTAGACTTTAGAAGAAAACGAATCTTCAGGCTCACCGGAATAGTCGCCGTCAGCTTGCCTGTCACGAAGTTTCGGAATATTCAGTGAAAGTGCGGGCGCGGAATTATATTCCTCCTCAAAGGAATTATCCCCCCCAAAGGTTACGCCTCTTGTTGACGGTTTAGCATGGTTCTGCGACGGAGTAATATCCCTCAAAAGTGAATTTCCCCTTGGAATGTCCCTTAAAATCGGATTTTCTCTCGGGACTTCTCTCGGACTTTCCTTTGAACCCTCTTTTGCCGCCGAAATATCTGAAAAGGCGGGTATATGCCTGTTATTCCGTCTTTCGGGTACGCTTTCTGATACGGCGGGAGGAATATTCAGCGGTTTCACGGGATAGACGGGAGATAATTGCGGCTCGTTTGACGGTTGCGGCGGTTGAGCCGAATGTGCCGTCACCTGTGAAGCATACAACAATTGCGCCTCATAAGACGGGTGTGAACCATGCACCGTGCGCGAAGCTTTTTTGGGTTTGAAAACCTTTACATATTCATCTTGTTTTACAGGCTCTATGCTCTTGGCTCTGACGTTATATATTTTTACGTCTTCCTCGTCAATTTGCGGCGACGCACTTTCGTGAATTAAGCCATGCGGCATATTCCCGCTGGCGTAAGGAATAGTAACGTCAGAAGAAAACGTTTCGGGGTGCACGCCTCTGATTACACGAGACGACACCCTTGACGGAATCGTCGTGGACATATCGTCGTCATCGTCGGGGGCGTAATGCTGAACAGGTAATTCGGGGATTTCAACATCTCTCCTTTCAACCCGTTCAAACACAAAAGGCTTTACGGTTCTGCCCCGGCTGTCCTTTTCGGGGTTAAGCCTCGTCAGGTCGGGCTCACTGCGGGAGCGCCTTTTTGCGGCTGAGTCTTGCCCTCTTACGGAATTTTCAGAACCTGCCGCATCTGCCGAATTTCCGGATAAAAACGACATAGAGCGTGAATATTCGGCAAAGTTCTCAAAATCAAGCAATGTCGCCTGTCCGCTTAAAACGTTTTCGCGAATGGCATTCATATATCTGCACCAGTCGGAAAAGTCCCGCTGGGTGAATTCCACATTGATTCTCGCCGACATTTCTTTATAGAGGCGGTCGCACCTTTCGTTTAACAGGGCGGCATCTATACTGTCGTTATGGGAAACTATTTTCCCTGATTTTGCATTTTGGCTGTTTTTGGCGTTTTGGGCATTAATTTTGCTTGCCATAAGCTCATAGCAGGTTCTGCCGTTTTTGGTAATTGTATCGCAATAATCAAAATCGTAGTCCTCCGAGCGCAGATAAAAATCCTTACAAAGCTCACAGCGCTGTAAGTACTCGCCGCTTTCTATAATAACGTCGATTTCCAAATCCACAGCCGCTTTAAGACCGGCAGGCATATAAACCTTCATAGGCGCTTCAGACAGCGATTTTATCATGGTTTCGACTATATTATCACCCCGTGCGGGCAATAAAGCTTTCATTGAAGCAAAAGCGTCCATAGCCGTCTGGTCGGAAACAATCTCGCCTTTCTTTAGCTTGCCCTTATCATCGGCGTATTTCATGTCGGCAAGCAGATTCCGTACTATTTCACGGCTGACACTGCTCATAACAAAGGGCGAATTAGGCGTTCTGCCTAATGTAAAAACCTTATTCTCCGCTACCGAATTAAGGTCATAGCCCTGCTCATTGGCAACGACATTGAACATCAAATCGAAATAATTAGCGCGGGCGGCGGCTTCGGCAGAACCTTTAAGCTTGCCCCCGAATATAAAATCGGTTTTTATATTGGCGTATTCCTGTATTTTGAGCAGATTAACCCACTGGTTAATCGCGTAACCGTTCCTGTATTCGGAAAGCCGCGTAAACACCGCTTTTTCAAAATCGTTCCTACAGGGTATATAATTATTCCAAAGGGTAATCACTCCTATTTCGTTTTGTCTGCAAATATATTCTACCCAGCAGTCAATAACTATTTTCTCAAAAGCACCGCGTATATTCTGCTCATAATACTTGTGACAGCCGCTTATGGAATTACGGATTTCCGCCGTTTCTTCCTGGCGGTATTCGCCTGTTTTCATATAAAGTTTACACAAATCCACGCATCTTTCCATAAAAAGGTTAAAATCGTATTTCATAAAATACAACAAATTTTTAGGATAAGAAACGGTATATATATCGTTTGAACTCTTTCCGGTAAGATTGATTCGTCCGCTCAAAGTATCTCACTTCCCTCTCGGCATTTAGCCGGTTAAAAATCCATCGCCACAGGCGATACCAAAATTATTCATTGTCAATTGTTATAACTCGATTAACTTAAAATCCAATAGATTTTAAGTTAATAATTGTTCGTCGGGCGGCGGGGTTTCGGCTCTCGTCATCTGCGGGGGCTGGGTGAAAACCTCGGTTTCACCTGAGAAAAAATCTTCGCCGTTTCTGCTTTCCCCATCGTTTACGCTGACGTCCTTTACCCTGCCGTCAATTAAAAGCTGGCTGTCTGACAACCACTCGACCTCGGTTTTGTTTGACAAACGCTGCTGTAAAATTCTCCTGCTGTTACTATGCCTTTCGCCCTCTAAAAAGGGCAGTTTTATATCATCGGCGGTAAATTCAACAAAATAGCTTACAGTACGGTTTTCCTTATTTTCCCTGTCTATGTACATAACCAATCTGTAAGTACCCTCAGTCGAATAAAGATAATCCTCCTGCGGACAGCGCAAATCCAAGTCCACCAATGTTGGAATTCCGATTGAAAAGATTTGCATGGTAAGATAGCCGAGAGTTACTATAACGAAAAGGATTAGGTAAATTGTGCCGAGGACGGTTTTCAGCGATTCGGGAGAGCCTGCGGCAAAAAACACCACGGTTGACACCACAAATACCGGAACAAGCAAAAACCAGTTCCCAAACGCGAACACCAGCATTACTAAAATGCAGGGGTGCAACAGACAGGCGGTAATTTGTGTGGCGATTTCCTTTCGGGTGTAAATCATCACAATACCGAATAATACATTGATTAGCAAATAAAGCGAGAAGAGTGAAACCGGATTGGTCGGCACTAAGAAAAACGAAAACGAAAGCCAAGCCAACCATATCATAAAAAAGCCGTATCCAAGAGAAAGAGCTGAAAACCCTAATCTCGTCCACTTGTTTTTGAAAAAAGCAATAACATGGTCCATTTTGTCAGTCCCTCATTTTAAAAAAGCAATATAATGTCCTCGCCTTTGCCAAGCAAAGGCAGACCTTCTGCAGGCGGTCGGGCTCATTTTCCCGAACAGACGGCGAGCATATCTCCCGCCCCGTTAAAACATTCCCGCTTTTTATATTTTATAACAAATTTAATTTTTTTTCAAGCTTAAAAGGGGAATTTTTCGTTTTTTTTCAATTTTTGGAATTTATAAAATATTTACGCCCATATACAGGGTGTTGGGCAACGACAACCCCCAATATACAGGCGGAATTTTATGCTTATTGTCATTTATTGTAGAATTACGCTGAACAGGCGCGATTTTTTAGTTTATCTCTTTTTAAAAATCTCGTCCAAATCGCGGAAAGGGTCGTCTTCAAAGCTTTCGGACAGGTTAGCGGTGATGAACTGGTCTAAGGATTTAAGCTTAGTGGTTTGAATTACATCATCTTCATCGTCAAGCTCCATAGTAAAATCTTTAGAGCCGCCGCGAGCCTCTGTTTCACCGTTACTATTACCGACAGCGTCTTCGCTTACGTTAAAGCAGGTGGCAATAATTGTAACTACCATTTCGTCTTTCAGACCCGGGCTGTAATCCGCACCGTAAATCACCTTTACGTCGGGGTGAGCCACTCCGGTAATCTTGTTCATAACCTCATCAACTTCATGCAGTAAGGTATCTTCCGACATAACAACATTTACCAAAACCTTGCCCGCGTTTGCGATTGAGGTTTCCAAAAGCGGCGAATTGACAATCTTCTGAACTGCCTCGTCAACCTTATTATCGCCTGTGCCTATTCCAATCGCGATATGGGCGTCGCCCGCCTCTTCAAGGGTAGACTTCAGGTCGGCAAAGTCTATGTTCATCACGGCGGTGTTGTTCAAAAGCTCAGATATGCCGCTGACAACCTTATACAAAACGTCGTCCACCATAGCAAACGCCTGTCTGAAGTTCAGGGCACGTTCGTTTAACTTTAACAATCTTTGGTTGGGTATAATTACCAAGGCGTCAACGTATTTACGCATCTCGGCAATCCCTTTAAGCGCGAGGTTCATTTTATGCTCGCGTTCAAAGTCGAAAGGCTTTGTGACAATTCCCACCGTGAGGATTCCCATATCCCTTGCTATATCAGCTATAACGGGAGCAGCTCCTGTACCGGTTCCGCCGCCCATTCCAGCCGAAATGAAAACCATGGAAGAACCTTTCAGGACTTTTTCAATTTCTTCCCTGTCCTCACGCGCCGATTCCGCCGCGATTTCGGGGTCGCCACCCGCGCCGCGTCCTTTTGTGGTTTTTCTGCCTATTTGCAGACGGGTCATGAGATTTTTGTCCTTGGTACGCAAAGCGGGAACATCGGTATTTACCGCTATGTACTCAACCCCCGGCACGCCCTGTTTTGCCATGTGTTCCAAAGCGTTGCCACCGCCGCCGCCTATACCGAAAACCTTTATTTTTACGTCGTAAACCGAATTGGTGTCAAGCTCGTCACTTAATTCTTCCAAGAAACCTTCTTCATCATAGAAAATTGCCATTTTTACCTCCACAAGGTTTTTTCTGTATTCTCTAATTTATTGTATCAGATTTTGAAAAGAAATTCAATAGTTTTTCATTAAAAAGTATTTATTTTGTGTTTTTATTAATTCGATACCCGATATATGCCTGTTTTTGTAGCGGTATGCCTTATTCAGACGGAGTTTCGGGGTTCTGTTCCTGTCCGGGAACAAATGAAAGTTGCTCCGCCACTGCCGCAATTTCAGGTCTTTCTAAGGTTTCGGGCTTAAACACTACTTTCAACGGGTCAATCAAGCGAAGCGTCCCGTATTCGTTTTTGTCAATTTCTTTTTCTAAAAGCTCGGCAGAAGCCCGAAATTTCTGTTCAAGCTCGGTACTCGCCCCTATGTGGAGCTCGATTCTGTTCATATAATTCATGCTTATGTTGAGATAATCGCTTATATCTATATCCACGATACCTGTCAATCCGACATTTTCCGCCGTGTTCATAAGCTTGTAGACCAAATCGGTTTTCCTGTCCGAGATTGATTTTATACGAGCACCGATTACAGGCTCGTCCGCTTCGTAGCCGTAAATTACCGTGTTTTCGGAATTCTTATCCGCAAGCCCCAAAATCCTGCCGTTTTTCGATATAATATAATAATTCCCCTCATGCTCAATATTTGCCATTTCTTCAGCACCAACCACGTTGATGACAAGCTTTCCGGGTAAATTTTTCTTAATGTGAACGCTGTCTATGTAAACAAGGCTTTCGGCAATCCGCGCTTCACATTCGCCGGAGTTGAATCTAATCAGATTTACCCCCGGTTTTATATCTGCCGCCGCGATAATTTCCTCGTGAGTATAGATACTCTCGCCAACCGCCGTGACTTCCTCCAAATTAAAAAGCACCGTCGCCGACAAAACCGAAAAAACCACCGCCGATACAAGCAAAAACATCATGTAATAGATTGACATATTCTGTTTGCGCCGCTGTTTGTTTCGTGCGGAGCTTGAGGATTTTTGCGAATAGCTTGATTTTTGCGTATTATTGGCTTTTTTCGGTTTCGCCGCGGTTTTCTGCGCGGGTTTAGACCGCGGCGGAGCTTGGTTATATGAAGCTGACGTTTTTCTTTTTTTAGGTGTACTGAACTCCGGCATTTTTACCTCCTTGCAAACAGTTTCAAGCATTTAAATCAGAAACAGATAATTTAAATGCGTCTTTTAATTGTTCATTATTTCCGCGCCTATTTTCCTTAAATTACCTACTAAATTATCATAACCCCTGTCAATGTGAGAAATTCCTGTGATTTTACTTGTACCTTCGGCGTAAAGGGCGGCTGTAACCAATGCCGCGCCGCCTCTAAGGTCAGTTGCTTCAAGTTCAGCGCCGGAAAGCTTTTCTACCCCCTCCACAACCGCCACGCGGTTGTCAACGCTGATTTTCGCTCCGAGGCGAGTTAGCTCCTGGGCGTGGCGGAATCTGTTGTCGAAAATCGTCTCAACAAAAACCGTAGTGCCTTTTAAGGTTGAGGCAAGCGCCATAAACATAGGCTGGGCGTCAGTCGGAAACCCCGGGTGAGCTGAAGTCCTGATTTTATGCGGGGCGCGCAGGGATTTTGCCGCGTTTATATAAATCTTGCCCTCGCCCGAATGAGCGTAACTTCCATAGGTATAGATATTACAGCCTATTTGTTCTAAAACGGGAATCATCGCGCCGACATGGCTGTAATCGGCGTTTTTTAGTATAAGCTCGCCCCTTGTAATTGCCGCGCAACATAAATAGGTAGCCGCAACTATTCTGTCGGGAATGACCCTGTGTTCAGCTCCGCCGAGTTTGGGAACGCCCTCTATTACAATTGTTCCTGTACCCGCGCCCGAAACCTTAGCCCCGCACTTATTCAGAAAAGCCGCCAAATCGACTATTTCCGGCTCTCGTGCCGCATTGTTTATTTCGGTCATGCCTTTTGCCGTTGCCGCCGCTAAAATAATATTCTCGGTCGCGCCCACCGACGGTAGCGAAAGGGAAATACGGGCTCCGTAAATACCTTTAGGCGCACTGCAATTTAAGTAACCATGTTCTTCTTTTATATCTACGCCCATTTTTTTCAGAGCTAAAATATGCAAATCTATGGGGCGCGGACCAAGCTCGCACCCGCCGGGGAAGGAAAGTCTGCACTGCCGCGTTCTACCTAAGATTGCGCCTAAAAAGACGATTGAGGAGCGCATCTCACGCATTAGCTCTGCCGGCACGTCGGTATTTAAAATCTGCTCGGAATTAACCGTTACCCTGTTCCCCTCTCTGCCGCATTTGCACCCGAGACAATTTAATATTCTGCACGCGGCGTCGGCGTCTGATAAATTCGGGCAATTATGTAAGACAGATTCTCCCTGACACAGCACCGTGCCGGACAGCAGGGGGAGAATACTGTTTTTTGCTCCCTGTACTTCAAGCTCCCCTTCAAGCTTTTTGCCGCCCCCGACCACAATCTTTCGGACTCCCGTTAAAGCCGCCAATCCCAACACACCTTTCAAAATAGCATTATTTTCCATATTATGCTATTTGAAAGGGTTTTGACATTACCGCGCCACTAAGCGTTTATTAAGTCCAAAATCTCGCCGAGAATCTTATCTGCCGCGTTTTCCGCCGACATTTCCTTTGCCTTGATTTCCATTTCGCGTAATTTTTGCGGGTTTTTGCACAATTTTGACGTTACTTCGACAAGTTTTTTCGGGCTCAGGTCTTTGTCGGTAATCATCACAGCCGCTCCGCTATTTTCCATAGCCAAGGCGTTGTAATACTGATGATTTTCAGCCGCGCCCGCCCACGGAATCTGTACCGAAGCCCGTCCAGCCGCCTTTATTTCGGTCTGGCTCATTGCGCCCGAGCGAGAAATTACCAAATCCGCCGCCGAAAGGCAGGTGTACATATTATTTATGTATTCTTTTATAACAGTACGCTCAGGGTCGGGCTTTATGCCGCTTTTTTCAAGCATTTTCTCAAATACGGCTTTCCCGTTGCGCCCGTAGGAATGAATGTGATTAATGCCGCCCGCTCTGTTTTCATATTCTAAAAGCGCCATTACCGCTTCGGTTATTTTATTCGAGCCGTTGCTCCCCCCTGATGATAATATCGTCAGCCCTTCGGGAAGTCCGAGCTTCTTTCTTGCGGTTTCCCGGTCTTCCATTTGCAGGTTACTGCGTAAGGGGTTTCCCGTAACCACGCATTTTTCAGGGTACGGAATACGCTTCGCCGCATCAAGGTCGGCTACAAAAACCTTATCGACATATTTTGACAATAACTTAATTGCAACGCCCGGAAAGGAATCACTGCCGTGGGTGGCGGTTTTTATTCCCATTTTGGCGGCGGTTTTAACCGCCGGTACAGAAATATACGCCCCCATGCCTATAACAATATCGGGTTTAAATTTTCTTATAATTTCTTTGGCTTTACCGTTCGCTCCAAGGTATAAATAAGCCGCTTTTGCGTTTCTTATAAGGTTTTTGGGGGTAATTTTACGCTGTAAGCCCGCCATTTTAACCGCCGCAAAGTCATAGCCCGCCTCTCTTACAAGCCGCGCCTCCATTCCCTCCGGCGTTCCTATAAAAAGGATTTGGCTTTCTTTAAAAACTTCCGTTATTCTGTCGGCAATTGCAAGTCCCGGATTTACATGCCCTGCCGAGCCGCCGGCGGCAATGATTGCTCTCATGTGCTCTCCTTGCTTAATGTGGAAATGCTTATAATAATGTGATGTACCTTTTATATAAATTTACCCTGCTTGGGTTCAAAAAGTTATAATCCTGCCTATTCCCGCCGTTCGTACCGCATTCTTTACAATGTTATTGGCGCTTCTTAACTCAAAAGTCCCGCGATTCCCTGAAGCCGCTTTCATTCCGGCTTGTAAAACAACGATTCCCGCGTCATCAATGGTTTCTACTTCTTTAAAATCAAGCACGATATTTTTATTGACTTTAAGCGCCCTGAAAATTTCGCTCTGTAGCTGAGTACTTACAGCTTGATTAACAACTCCCGAAACAAATAAAATAATCCTTTGCTTTTCCCTGCTTTCAGTAATTCTCATTTTTTATTTTTCCTTATTTTTTTACAATATTTTTTCGATACAGTTATTCTATCGCCGCTTTTCGTGAAATATTCAACACAACCCCGATTTCAGCAAGTTGCATGACTAACGCTGAACCGCCGTAGCTGAAAAACGGTAGCGAAATTCCAGTGTTTGGCAAACTGTTTGTAACAACGCCGATATTTAAAAGCGCTTGGATTCCGAGATGTGATGTAATCCCCACCGCAAGCATCATACCGAATTTATCTCTCGCCCGCACAGCTATATAAAACCCCCTGAAAACAAAGAGTACAAATAGCAGTATTACCAAAACCGCCCCCACAAAGCCAAGCTCCTCACATATTATTGAGAATATAAAGTCGTTGTGAGATTCAGGCAGGTAGGAGTATTTCTGTCTTGAGTTCCCGAGACCCAAGCCGAAAAAGCCCCCCGAGCCTATTGTTATAAGTGACTGATAGGTCTGAAAGGTGAACCCTCTTATGTCCGCCTCGGGGTTCTGCCAACCTATTATTCTTTCGGTAAAATAATCATAGCCGATAGCTTTCATAGCCATAAGCCCCAAAGCCCCTAATACCGCGAAAGATAGCACCATAACCACTATATGCGAAACCTTACAATCTCCCACAAACATCATTATCAGCCCGATGGCGAAAATTATTATTGTTCCCGACAAGTGCCTCTGAGCAAACATAAGACCGCAAGCCGTAAGCAAAACAACCATAAATGGCAGAAAACCGTGCTTAAATTCCTTAATCCGAGCGTGTTTCGTATGCGCCAAATAGGCGAAAATCACAATCAACGCAAACTTCAGAATTTCGGATGGCTGTATTGAAATACCGCCGAATTCAAGCCAGCGTCCCGCGCCCGCCTGTCCGGTACCCGCAAACGTCACCAAAAGCATCAGCGCCGCCAAAATAATCACGCCTATTTTTATGATGTGCTTATTTAGCATAACGTGATAATCGGTCACCGACAAAATAAGCATAGCGACTAATCCCAAGCCGATAAACGCAAGCTGTCTGTAAACATAATAATAGCTGTCACCGAATCTTCTGAAAGAGGTGGCGTAGCTTGCCGAGAACATCATTACGATTCCGAACGCCATTAAAACTATAACGATTGTGAAAAATGGATAATCGAACTTAGCAAGGCGTTCTCGTTGCTTTTTAACCTTCACGGGTTTTGCAGCTCTTGGTTTGACTGCCGCGGACTTTCTCACAGCCGAACCTGCCACAGCAACGCCAACCCCGCCCGCGTTTGTAAAGTCCGGTGTGGGGCGTTGCGGAATTGACGGATTGACGCTGTAGCCTACCGGTTTCGCAGTTTTTGCGGGCGAAACCGGAGGCATCGAACGCGCCTTGGCTGAGGATGTTCCTCTTGGAGAGGACGTTCCTCTTTCATTTTTTCTCTTATCTTTTTGCATTATCTCAATCCCTTTTTATAGGATTTATCTTGCCGTGTTGTTACGCTATAAGGCTGTTGGTTAAATAAATAGCAAGCGCTCCCGCTACTGCCGCCAATATTGAAAACACCAATACAATTTTTACTTCTTTCCAGCCACGTAATTCAAAGCTATGATGAATCGGGGTCATTCTGAAAAGTCTTTTACCGTTGGTGGCTTTAAAATAAGCTACTTGTATAAGCACGGTCAAGGCTTCCCAAATATAAACCGCCGCCGCGATTAGCATAATAACCTCTGTTCCCGCGCCTATTCCTAGCGCACAGACAATTCCGCCTAAAAACATCGAACCGGTGTCGCCCATAAAAACCTTAGCGGGGTAAAAATTCCAAATCAGGAAACCCAAGCACCCGCCCGCGACTGCGACCGAAAGCACCGATAATTCGGAAAAGCCCAAAATTGAGCAAATAACCATAAACGCCGTGCAGTAAATCAGGGTTACACTGCCGCAAAGCCCGTCAATCCCGTCGGTAAAATTCACAGCGTTCACAAGGTAAAGTATAACCAACCCCATGATTACATAATAAAAATACCATAAGTCAAGCTGCCCCAAAAACGGAAACACTATAATTGTGGAGGTATCGCCCGAAATTACCCGCGCCGTAAAATAAGCGGCTATTATCATAATCTGAAAGATTATTTTCTGATTAGAGGTAAGCCCTTCGTTACGTTTTTTCCTGACCTTTATATAATCGTCCAAAAAGCCCACGAACGCAAAACTGATTGCCATAATCATACCTGAAACGCTATTGAAAAAATTAACCGAGTGGGGCGGCTCAAAGTTTAAAAGCCCTTTCCCCCATAACAGCAACAGCCCCGCTCCGAACGCTGTTACAGACCCCGCTATAAACATAATTCCACCCATGGTCGGCGTGCCTTGTTTGGTTTCCTTGTGCCAGCGGGGACCTATTTCAAGAATTGTCTGTCCGTATTTAAGGCGGCGCAGGACGGGAATAATGAAAAATCCCAACATAGCGGTCACAATCAGCGAAATTGCCGCAACGGCAATGTTTGTAGTTAAATCCATGTTTACCTCATCGGGCGGACGCCGCCCCCGCAATCGCGATTTTATCGCTTATAACCCAAAGCAGATAACGCAATCCCGTTTCTTACTGACCTTGTTTCAGTGTTTCGATTGCTTTTAATGTTATTTCTCTCTCGTCAAAAGGAATATGTTGGTCGCCAATCACCTGATAGCTCTCGTGACCTTTTCCACAGAGTACTATAATATCGCCTTTTCCGGCTGTTTTTACAGCCGCCGTAATGGCATCCTCACGTTCCGTAAAGGTCTCGTAAGGCGTATTTTTTATTCCCTTGCAAACATCTTTTATAATCGTCACAGGCTCTTCAAAGCGAGGGTTATCCGAAGTTACGAAGATATAGTCGGAATATTTATCCGCCGCCGCTCCCATAAGGGGGCGCTTTTTCACATCGCGCTCACCGGGCGCACCGAAAACGCAGATTACCCGCTCGCGCAGGCGGATTCCGTCCTTTTTAGGGGCAAAGTCCTGCACTTCCGACAAAAACTTCACTAACGCGTCGGGCGTATGTGCGTAATCGCATATAACCGTAAATTCACCATCGTATATAACCTCGCACCGCCCCTTTACCCCTTTAAAGTCGCAAAGCGCCTCGACAGCGTCGTCAATTTTTATTCCAAGCAAGGTGCAGGCGCTGACGGCAGCTATGGAATTCGCTACATTGTACAGCCCCGGAAGCGACAGCTTTACAGGGAAAGATTTTTCTTCTTTCATAGAAGACAGCCAGTAGGAAACACCCGCGCTTCCTGATTTTATATTAACCGCGTAATTATCCGCAAAGTCCTTGGCTGAATAGGTCATAAGCGGCATTTTCCGCTTTGATTCAATATATTTGATTAGCTTTTTGCCGTATTTATCATCAATGCAGACCGCCGCGCTTTTAGCCATATCAAACAGGGAGCGTTTGGAAAGAAAATACTTCTCCATAGTCTTGTGCCAGTCCAAATGGTCTTGCGTAAGGTTAGTAAAAACCGCGCAATCGAATATTTCATCAGCGAAACGGTCTTGCGAAAGCGCCTGGGAAGAAGCCTCAACCACACAGTATTTCGCGCCGTTATCAACGGTTTCTCTGAAAAGCCTATATAGCTCCATCTGGCGAGGTACGGTCAGCTTGGCTTCATAAATTTTTCCCGCCGTATCATAGCAGACTGTCCCGATTGAACCGCATTTATGTCCCTGTTTTTCAATTATATGCTTAATCAGTGCAATTACGGTGCTTTTGCCGTTAGTGCCTGTAGCGGCGACAATTTTCAGTTTTTCGGTAGGATTTCCGTAAAACGCCGAGGCAAGCGTGGCATAATATTTTCGGGAATTCGGAACGGTTATTTGATTTTGAAGTTTTAAATCAGTTTCGGTAACCACCGCCGCCGCGCCTTTTTCAAGCATTTCCCGAGCCAATTTATGTCCGTCGAAGTTCTCACCCTTGATACAGACGAAAACGTCCCCCGACTTAAACTCATGTGAATTATCGGTAACACCGCTTATTTCCGCGTCGGCAATTCCCGCCGCCTGCGCTTCCCGACTGATTTCATAAAGTTTCAAAATCCCACCCCAAAATCCGTCCGCGAAACGGACTCAATAATTACTGATTATCCTATATATCCGTCAACAAACATAAACTCAACCTCTACCACTGTCCCCGACGGTACAACCTCCCACGGCTCTATGCTCTGTGAGTAAGCGGTCGCGCTGTCGTTCAGTACAGGACCGGAGAGCTTTATATTAAGCCCCGCGTTGGTCATGATTTCGTTTACCTTAGCGGCGCTGAGACCTCGAACATCTGGAACAGTGCTGTATCTGTAGTCGGTTTCCTCCGACATATAAACAACCACTAATCCGCCCTTTGAGATAGGCTGACCCGCCTGCGGAACGGTATAAACAACCCTGTCGCCACTGTCCTCGCCTACAAATTTATATTCAAGCCCGATTGAATTAAGCCTTGTTACAACCTCGTGCCTTGACATGCCCTTTACCGCCGGCACAAAAGTGTTCTGCAGCGCTAATTCAGCTTCGCTTAACTGCAGGGGATAGATTTCAAGGTAGGGCAGGGTTTCTTTAAACACCGCCGAAACCACAGGAGCCGCCACCGCACTTCCGTAATACATACCGCCCCGAGGGTCGTCAACCATGACAAGCATTATTATTTCGGGGTCGTTAGCGGGGGTGAAAGCGGCGAAAGATGAAACGTAGCGGTCGCCTTCGGGGAATTCGTCGATTTTCTGACTGGTTCCGCTCTTCCCGCCTATTCTGTAACCCGCGATATAGGCATTGGTGCCTTGGTTGTATTCCACCACGTCTTCAAGAATTTCACGCATAAGTGCTGAAGTTTCCGCGCTTATGACCTGACGCTTAATGTTCGGCTCGGTGCTTTGGATAATATTTCCGTCGTTGTCGATTATTTTTTCCACTACGTAAGGAGTTACTAAATTTCCGCCGTTGACCGTCGCGGCATAAGCCGTAATCATCTGTAAGGGCGTAACTTTATTAGTCTGTCCGAAAGAAGAGCTGGCAAGCTCAACCGGTCCCATGTTCTCCTGTTTCATGTAAAGGGAATTAACCTCTCCCGGTAAATCTATGCCCGTTCTTTTGGTAAAGCCGAAAGCCTCAAAATACTCGCTGAATTTCGCCACTCCGAGTCGTCTGCCTATTTCGATAAACGCGGGGTTGCATGATTTGGTGATTGCTACCGTAAGGTTGTCAATTGTGCCGTGTCCACCTAAATTCCAGCAATTAAATCTTGTATCAGCTACAGTAGAGTGACCCGGACAGTAAAACGGTGTATCCTTGCTTATTAAATGCTCTTCTAAGGCACTCGCCATGGTTATAACCTTAAAGACCGAGCCGGGAAAATAAAGTTCGCTGATTGCCTTATTCTTCCACTGCGTTTCGCGCATTACGCCACGCATTTCTTCCATTTCACGATTTATTTTTTCAATCTGCTCAGGCTCAAGGTCGTCCTCAGTGCCGAACGCGTAGCCGTTTAATATCAGGGTGTCATTTACCTTCTGCCGTCTAATTTCATCAAGCAAAGCGTAATCGTCATCAGAAAGGGTTGACGGCTCGTTCAGGTCGAAGCTCGGATAGGTTGCCATAGCAAGAATCGCGCCGGTTTTTGCGTTCATGATTATTCCCGTTGCGCGGTCCTCGGGCTTATGCTGTGAAACTGCGATTTCAAGGTTCTTTTCGAGATAATGCTGTAAAACTTCGTCTATTGTTAAAATTAAACTGTTGCCGTTTTGTGCTTCATAACGCATTTCATAATCATAAGGCATTGCCTGATTGTTGGCGTCTCTCGCCATGACAAAAAGTCCGTCTACACCCTGAAGATACTCGTCATAATATGCCTCAATGCCGTAAACGCCGATGTTATCATAATTGGTAAAACCTATAACGTTTGACGCCAGTGCGCCGTTGGGATACAACCTTTTGGTATCCTCCATTGTATAAACGCAGTTTTCGCCTATGCCTTTTTCTTTTTTAAATTCATTAAGCTTATCCACTTCAGGTTTCTCGGCTTTTTTCTTAACTATTTCAAAGCCAAGTTCTGATTCGTTACATTTTTTTAATAGCTCGTCATAATCCAAATCAAATATTTCCGCAAGAGCACGGCAAATTTCTTCCGCCTCATCGTAAACCGTCTCCGATACGGGTAAAACAGCCGGTAACCCTTCTTCCAGGTTGTTTTTGTATTCCCTGATTGCGGCTCTTTCGCGCTGTTCCTGATAGACGGATATATTATCACGGATTGTAGTGGGCGAAATGATAATCGACCATACGGTTTTGCTCTGGGCTAAAATTTTACCGTTACGGTCATAAATTGTACCCCTGTTTGCAGGTATCGGAAAAGGTCTTAACTGTTGAGCGTTCGCCCGTGCGCGGTAATATTCGGCGTTGATTACTGCAGTATCGAAAAGCTGTGTACAGATATATCCCGTCATAGCTAAAATAAGTATAAATACCACACCGAAAAGCTTTTTCCTCATGGTATTGGTTGGCGAGGGGTTAATCTCTGACCTTACCATTTTTTCTCCTTTATTAATGAAAGCCTGTCTGTTTATCTAATACTCAATATATTTGATTAGAAGCCTAAATATTCCAACACGCCCGAAAACCAATTGGATATGGAAGTAGCGGCGTCATCGGCGATTTCAGCAATTTCGGTGGTTTTCCCTGTGTCAAGGGAAATATGCTTACCCTGTGCCGTCATTATTTTCTGCATACCAAGCTCGTTTTTAGCATATTCCTCAACCCGGGCAAGCGTTACAATATTATCAAGCTCGGACTGCAACCTTAAATTCTCGCTCTGCGCCTGCTCTAACAAAATCAGCCCATCACTTATTTTCCCCGAAAGCTCCGAAAGCTGAACCTTGCTCGAAAGAAAATAAATAGGAAGCGCCACAGCGCAAACCGCCGCTAAGAGAACCTTTAAGATACTGCCGCTTTTCGCCGCGGAATGTGAACCGACCTTTATTTTTATTTCCGCCTCTGCCTCTTTCTCTTTTTCTTTTGTATTCGTTTCAAACAGCGCGAAATCATAAGCCGCACTGGTTCTATTTGGTATCAACATTTTAAATCCCCCGTAAGTTTTTTCTTCTTTTATTTTTTATAATTTTCTGTTTATAATTTTTCTATAACTCTGAGCTTTGCACTTCGGCTTCGGCTGTTAGCCGAAAGCTCGGTTTCGGCTGCCGTTACAGGTTTTTTCGTGACAAGCCTTCCTTTCGGTTTGTTTTGGCAGACACAAACGGGAAACTCGGGAGGGCAAATACAACCTGTACAAAACCCGTTAAATATTGTTTTTACGATTCTGTCCTCAAGGGAGTGAAAAGAAATTACCGCTAACCTGCCGCCTTTTTCAAGTAATTCAAATGCGTCGGGTAACGCTGTTTTAAGGCTTTCAATCTCCCCATTGACCTCAATCCTGATTGCCTGAAACGTCTTCCTGCAAGGGTTTTTCTCCCGCCGTACTTTTAAAGGCACGTTGTTTTTTATGATTTCGGCAAGCTGATTCGTGGTTGCTATAGGGGTTTCCCCCCGTGCTTTTATAATTCCGTTTACTATTCCTTTGGCGAATTTTTCCTCGCCGTACAGGAATAAAATTTTTGTTAAATCCTCGGGCGTGTATGAATTTACAACGTCGTAGGCACTTATTCCCTCATCACCCATTCTCATATCAAGCGGCGCGTCCTCATGAAACGAAAACCCGCGTTCCGCACTGTCAAGCTGATGCGATGAAACGCCCAAATCCA
This sequence comes from Oscillospiraceae bacterium, assembly GCA_009776305.1. Lineage (GTDB taxonomy): Bacteria > Bacillota > Clostridia > Oscillospirales > Ruminococcaceae > Ruminiclostridium_E. The sequence continues at coordinate 29,032 of WRLY01000001.1, forward strand.
TTAAAATTCCGTTTGCGCCTGTGATTTCAAGCCTTGCGGTCTGTTCTTTTATATTAGCAAAATTATCATTTACAAAAATTATCGGAAATTCCGATAATTTTTCTCCTGCCGCTTTGAGAGCCTGCTTGTCCCTGTCGAGACAGAGGAGGCGCGCTTGTCCGCTTTCACCTGAGAAGCAAAGCCTCTTTGCAATCTCAAGGCTATGCCCCCCGCCCCCGACAGTGCAGTCTATATAAACCCCGTCCGCCTTTATGTCAAGCGCGTCTATAGTTTCGTTAAGCAATACGGGAATGTGAATAAAATCCGGCATTTCATATACCAATCCTGCAAGGCGCAAAACACGCCACGAAATATTTTTCCTCTTACTATTTTAAACTACAGCCCTAATTGCACCGCTATATCCACAAGTTTTTCCATGTTTTCAGGACTTGTAGCTTCTTCCCAGTTAGCCTTATTCCAAATTTCTGCCCGCCCCTCAAGTCCTATAACAACGGCTTCGCTCTCAATTTCTGCGTATTCACGCAAGGGAGCGGGTAAAATAATTCTCCCCTGCTTGTCCGGTTCGGCTTCCTGTGCGCTCCCGAACAGAAAACGCTGAATATCGGCGGTTTGGGTCTGGGGCATTTCCCTTATTTTTTCTACTAAGGCTTTCCAGTCTTCTTTTGAATATACCTTAATACATTTCGCGCCCAAAGTTTTGGCGATGATGAAAGCTTCTCCCAATTCTTCGCGCAGTTTGGACGGAAAATTCATTCTGCCCTTGACGTCAACTGCAGATTTATGTTGTCCGAGAATAGCTTTCACCTCCCTCTGCCGTGCCGGCAGACAAACCTCGCCTGCGACGCGGCAAGCCGTTTGTTTATTATGATTTCGGCTACGCGCTTTACCGCGATAAAGTAGTTTTCAACATTTTCCACGAAGTTTTCCACCACTTTGAGCCACTTCAAACCACTTTTCACCACTTGTTAAGAATATTATACACTTTTCAGCTCCAAAAAGCAATTACTATTTTTTAATTCTTTATAGAATTTTAACACCTTTTTTTGTAACTATTGCACAAAAAAAGAACCCTCGTTTTGAGGGTTCTTCACAAAAACAATCCTACATATTGTGCTTACAATGTCGAGTTTGATACTACATATTGTTGTTTTTCAGTATATTTATGTTTTCTTCGACCCAATTCGCCGCCATCAGCGGAGTTAAGACTATGTCGGTATTTTTCCGTTGTGCCGACATGATTGCTTTTCTTTCATCACCTTCAGTTTTTGACATATCGTAGGTGATTTGTTCACGATAGACAAGGGTGCAGAGCAGATGTTTAGTGGAAACCGACGCCGCGCGGGTGATTTCCTCCAACCATACAAACGGGGAATCTCCGCCAATTCTCAAATCATCTATAACCCAACTGTCGCAAACCACAGCATCGTTAGCGCAAAGGTAAAGGGAAAACTTGAAAGTTTGCTCGACGTCGCCGTTCATGAGATTAGCCTCGAAGCTCTTAATTGAAAAACCGTTTAGCGCGTCGGTTTCATAACGGCAGAGCGAGCAAACAGCACCGTAGCCGAACAATTTAAAATTCACATCCTTGGCGTAAAAGTTCCTTGAACCAAGACTGTTGTCCTTTATTTCGCGCACAACGCCGCGCAGGAAGTTTAGTTCCTCCTGATTGAGGTTGGGCATGGGTTTCATGTAGAAAGGCAGTTGGTCAGGGATTACGATTTTTGCCGCCTTTGCACCCATGTAACGTCTGCGTATAAGGTTTCTCACCTGCCCTGTGACAATCGCCTCGATTTTATCCGCAAATTCTTCCTTGGTATCATCATCGCGCAGGACAATATATTTTTTTGTGAGTGCCCGCCCGCCAGCATCTATACCGTTGCGGTGGTCAATTATTTCAATTAAAACATCGTCTTCACCCAAAAGCGCGATTTTATCTGTTTTGAGATTGCATACATAAACCCTGCCGGCTAAATCGGCGATTTGCTCTTTCGGGAGATTTTCCGAAACAAGCGCGTCCGCAACCTTTTGCGGCTCAAAGCTGTAACGACTAAGTCCGTGGTCAAAGTCAAACCGCTTGCCTTCCAATACGCCGTGCTTTATAAGGACGTTTAAGTCTCCGACTATTTCAATCAAATCGGTAAATGTAACCTTTGAATTAATCGGAAATTCTGCGTCGTAAGCCATAAAGAAGTATTCGCGATTCGCGCCCTGTTTCAGAACCACTTCCCCACCCTGCTTCTTAATTTCGAGCAGGAATTCAATAGGCTCGCGTCCGTTGGCAAAAATTTCGAGGAATTTTTTCACCGTATCGCAGTAGTCCTGATAGGTCAAAAACAGTTTTTTATGCTGTTCGAGGCAATTCATGAGCTTTATAATATTTCCGATTTTCATGCCGGAAATCTCAATGGGGCATTGCTCGCCCGCAGGCTCAATGTAGAATTTATTGTCTTTCAGGGCGACGCGGTATTCTTCGCCGTAGACGTCGCCGAGTTCAGCGAACATCTTTTCAAGCCGTTCCTCGTCTAAAATCCGATAACACCCAAGCGCCTGCTCCAAAAGTCGCTTGGTAAGACTTGTAAACCCGTCATACATGTCATAATCTGTCCCGACAGGGTTATTTTCGGAACTCATAGCCATTACGTTTCCGTTTTTATGGAATTCATAAACATACGCGGTTTCGCTTTTTCCTGAAGTTTCGCTTTTCCATTCATACCCGACGTAAAGGATTCTGTCTTTTATATCCGACAGCTTTTGGTTCATTTTAATTAGTTTGTTGACCAATAACTCTTCATTCGCCGAGCCGTTCAGACGGCGCTCCTCCGAAACGTCTTTAACGGTACTGTAAAAGGCGTTTTTTTGTATTTCGGAGTAATGCAAAGGAGTTTCTTCCCTTGCGTAACGTAAGGAAATACTACGCAGAAAGTCTTTCTTAATATCGCTGTTTATGTGTCCCGACAGAATAAAGTTCTTGATGAACTCAAAGGCGTATGATTCGGGGCGGAGGTGATACAGCCCGCTTTCGTCGGGATTTTCAGTCAGCTCAAGTACAAAGAACCTTCCGAAATCCTCAATAATCTTGAGAACGCTTTTTTCAACATGGGAAAGAACCTCCTGCTCCTTGTCGGGACGCACTCCCGTGCGGAAGGTTGTAATGTTACGATTCGGCACGCTTATGAAAAACGCCGAAAGTTTTTGATTGGCAAAGGAGCTCTGGGTATCCTTTATAAGCCCCGTCAGCTCATAAGTGGAAAAATAATTGTACTTGTCGGTCAGCAGTCTTACAAGACCCTCCCGCTTGCTCATAGCCACCGCAAACGGAATAAGGTAGACAAAGCCGTCGTCCTCGTGACATATAAAGTCAACCGCGCTTTTTCCGCCTTGGGTAAAGCGTATTACATTTACATTCACAGCCTTGTTTGTGTGATTATAAACCTTGTAAAAGTCAATAAGCTTGCCTTCCTCCATTACAGCTATGTTGAAAGTGCGCTTATCGCTGATTTTATCAGGCTCTTTACTGCTCAAAACCTTTTTCCTGTTGAAAGCAAAGCAAAGCTCCATGAGGCTTATATACTCGCTCTTCTTTTCGGTAAGGCTGATGAAGTTATCCTTTATTTTGGCGTATTGTTCGGCGTTCACCTTTATCACCATTTCGGTACCTTTGAAAACCGGACGCCTTAAACTTATGTCGGCTATTTTCAGCAAGCCCTGATTATTGGTTATGCAAAAACTGAAATTGTTCGAGCGCATGGAAAGCCACTCAACGTTCATGAACACACTCTTAGCACCAACGCCAAAACGCCCCTCGCGCAACTCGTTTCCGGTATTGCGCCCGAAACTTAAATAAAACATAAACTGCTCTAAGGTGAATCCCGCCTCATTGTAGGATATGGAGATGGTGTCATCGCTTTTGAAATTCACGGCGATTTTAACGTCCTCTTCTTCATAATCACAGTCGAACGCGTTTTGAAAAAGCTCTCTTATTACGCTTTCCACGGGATAATCCTTGACGTTGAGCAATGTGTTAAAAGCAGTACGCCCGCTGAACAGCTCGTTGAAATATTCCATGAATTCCACGTGCGCCGTTTCTCCCGATGCGAGCTGCTTGTCAATGCGCTCAAGGGAAGAAGACATTTTGTAATAATCTCGGTCGGCGTGACCCTCATAAAAATCGCCAATCAGCGCCGTTACAGACTTTTCAATAATATCGGACACTCTTAAATCCCCCCTTTATTGTAGAGTTTTATAAACTCTTTATACGACCTTGGGATTTTCATTTCATATTTATAATGCTTCCATATACTGATAAGGGCTGAAAACTTCAGGTTATCCGATAGCTGCCCCGTTTCCTTTTTTATAAACAGGTAGTCGCCCGAGTCCCCGGTAAGTTTCTCGGCGAACTGAGCCGCTTTTTGAACCTCAGCAGGAGGTTCAATACTTTCAACATGCGGTAACGGCGCTGTTTTTTCATCTGCCACACGTATAACCGTGCGCTTGTCAAGGTAAACCCGCTGAGAACGGAAAGCCTCAATTTTTTTCGTAACCTCGGCGAAAAGCTGTTCACCCTCTATTTCCGACTGCTCTAAAATATAGCCTATGTCAAACATAACAGCTAATCTTTTAAGCATCATTTCGGATATTTCGTTGGTTTTGGCGGCTGTATCGGCTTCGGGTATGTCGTACTCGACACGGAAATTTTCAACCGTTTCTAAAGAAGCGCCGCCCCCAGCCGTGTTTTCGCAGGTAAATTTTAAATCGAGAATAAGCGCAGTTATATGCTCTTCTATGTTGTTAATACTGAAAAGCAGACACTTATCTGGGATTCTGCCGCAAAAAGCCTTATTCAGATTAGCTAAAACGATTTTTAAAAGTATTCTGCCGTCATACCGGTATTTGTCGTCACAGAAGATATAAAATACCGGATTCCCTTGTTTTCTTCCCCCTCGGGTGTAACGCTGTTCCAAAATAGCGGCATTTTCGGGGTACTCGTAGTTTATAATGTGGGTGACTTCACCCACACTTATGAATTTATTACCCGCCGTATCGTCGGTAATAATCACCCTCGGCTCGTTATCGGGACTTCCGCTGAATTCCCCGATTATAAATTCAGAATCGGAGGCGTTGCCGTCATAAACACAAACAACGTTTTTCTCGCCGTAACGCGTCCTTAAAACCTTACCGATATAATTCACGGTGTTAGGGGTCATGCAGTAAACCACCACGCGGTTTTTCGGGTTGGAGAAAAGCACGCTTAATTCTTTTAAGAAAGCCTTTAATTTCCCGTCCGCCGTAATCAGCGCGTTAAGCTGTTTTTCGGAATATTTTTCATTCAGGTAAATCTTTCTTTCCTCAAAACTATATTCCTCAAATATATTTCCGCCATACTTATAAAGCGGAATATCCGAACGTGCGCCGTCTATGCGCTTTGCCTTGGCAATCAGCCCGTCGTCAATGGAGTAGTCAATAGTTTTTACGTTATAATTTCCTGACATGTTCCTGCCCGCGATAACCACCTGGTCGGCGTCTTTAGCGGCGAAGTCAGGAAAGCGAAATTTCTTTGTCTTTTTGTCACCGACATAAAGCAGGTTTTTAACAAGCTCGGACAGAGCCTCATACTTTCGGTCAAAATCATCAGGACGGGAATACTCCTCAGTCATGTGCGCGTTTATCAGTACTTTTTTGGATTTGGTTTTTACGGCGTCCAAGTAGGTTTTAATATGAAACGCCTCGGGGCATGAAATCGGAATGTCAATGACCATCAAATCCCAGACATGGTTCATATTTTCGGCTGTCGCCAACAGCGAATTCTCACCGTCCCTTGCTAACGACTCAACCGTAACAAGACAACAGTTGGATATTGTTTCCGAGAAAAGGTTCAGCGACTTTTCACCCACTCCGAAATACTTAAATTCTGCACCCATGTCCCAAAGCAGGGAGGTATACCAGCTTTTAATCAGGTATTCGGGACATATAATCACAATATTCGGTTTGGCGTTTTGAATAAGTACGTCGTGGATACAAAGCTCCGCCGCCTGCGCCTTTCCCGCCTCCATACGGTTCAGAATAAGCGCGTAACCATGTTTGGAAAGCTTTTCGGGGACAGACAGGGCATACGGGTCAAACCCGAAATCTTTAAACCAAAGCCATTCTATGTTGCTCATAAATACGCTCCTTATAAATAATGAATAATGCGAATGGGGAAAATGCTTGTATACTGTGAATATATTAACGTAACGCGCAGGTTTCGTAAGCCTCACCGCTGCTTTGTATATGCTATAAAACTGGTTTGGTTGAAAATTTGAGTTCTGTCATTAGTGATAGTCCAACCGCGACCCTCTACGCGCATCTCGCCGCCGATTTCAGCACTCGAGTATATGATAAGGTCGTTGCCATTGACGGTATATGTGAAGTTGTATTTAGTTTCAGTTACAGGTCTTGTACCTTCTCCTGTCCCGTCCGCATAGAAAGTCATGCTACCGCCGCGGGTGTGGTTAGACACATAAGTCGTCATAATCCATTTTCCAACTATAAAGTCGGGGACAACCGGTTTGTCTTTTGACGGAGCAGTAACCGTTACATTAAAGGTTGTTTTTACGCCGTTATAAAGCGTCAGGGTGACTGTAGTCGTTCCTTCGCCTAACCCCATAAGAACGCCGTTACTAACCTGTGCGACTTTGTTGTCCTTGCTTACAAATAGCCCGCCCATGCTTCTCGCTGTTCCGCGTGGATAAAAAATTCTTAATCTTTGAGTTTCCCCCGCCGCAATGGTTATGTCTTCCACCCTGACCCTTTCCGGAGCAGGTCTAACAGTTACCCTAACGCTCGCTACTGCAACGCCGTCGATATATTCCGTGACTGTCGCCGTTCCTTCGGCTACTGCAGTAATCATCAGACCCCCATCGCTGACGGTTACAACTTTGGGGTCGCTTGAACGCCGCGTGGGTCTTTGTGTCATATTTTCAGGGCGTTGAATCAGCCAAAGATAGAATTTTTCACCCACGCCGAGGGTTACGGCTGAAACATTGAACCTCGCTGTCGATTGCGTCGCTTGTGCCGAAACGGGTAGTGCAAATAACGGTAATATAACCGCCAAAACCAAAATAATACTTATAACTTTCTTTTTCATTGTATTACCCCTTTCAAATATAAATTCCCTTTTCCAACCTGCTAAATCATAGATTTCTCCCAACTCGCGGGCGGCGTCAAACCGAACATTTTTGCTACCGTGGGCGCAACATTGGCAAGCCCATAATCGCCGTCTATGATTTTATAATCAATTTCCTCGTCGTATATAATAAAAGGTACTTTGTTAAGAGAATGTGCCGTGCGGACGGCAATATTGCCTTTTTTATCCTTTTCGAGCATTTCGTCTGCGTTGCCGTGGTCGGCGGTAACAATCAGGGTAACGCCGTTTTCCTTACAGACAGCAACTAACTTTTCAAGGGAGGCGTCTACCGATTCAACACCGACAATCGCCGCCTCAAGATTTCCCGTATGCCCCACCATGTCGCCGTTAGGGAAATTACAGCGTATGAAATCATATTTACCCGACTTTATAACCTCAATTAAATCTTCGGTGATTTCCTTGGATTTCATTTCGGGCTTTTTGTCGAATCGGATTTTATCCGATGGGATTTCCTTGTAGGTTTCAAGCTCCTCACTGAATTTACCGCTTTTATTTCCATTCCAGAAATAGGTCACATGCCCGAACTTTTGAGTTTCGGAAATGGCGTACTGGTTAATATTATTTGCAACCAAAAGTTCTGAAAGAGTTTCTTTAATTTCGGGCGGGTTTACCAAATACCGCACGGGAAGTTCGAGGTCGCCGTCGTACTGTAACATTCCCGCATAGCAGACATCCGGTTTTTTCCCTCTTTCAAAATAATCGAACTCGTCATAATCAAATGCCATTGAAATTTCAATAGCCCTGTCACCCCTGAAATTAAATAATATAACGCTGTCGCCGTCTGTTATTTTGCCAATCGGCGCATCATTTTCCCCTATAACAAAGGCGGGTAAATCCTGGTCTATGATGCCCTCTTTTTCACCTCTGTAAGTTTCAATGGCTTGTTTGACCGAGCCGAAAATTCTCCCCTCGCCCCAAACATGGGTTTTCCAGCCGCGCTCTACCATTGCCCAGTCGGCTTGGTATCTGTCCATTGTGACCTTCATTCTGCCGCCGCCCGATGCGATTCTGCCGTCAAAATTACCGTCGTTAAGCTCCACTAAAACATTTTCGAGCTTTTCCACATAATCCAGGGCACTGGTCGCAGGCACGTCACGACCGTCCAGCAATATATGAATCCGCGCCTTTTTCACGCCGCCGTGCTTTGCCTGTTTTAACATATCAAATAAATGGGCAATATTCGAGTGAACGTTACCGTCCGACAAAAGCCCGATAAAATGCAGGGTGTTTTGAGCCTTGCAGTTGTCAACAAGCTCGTTCCAAGCCGCGCCTTTGAACATTTTTCCGCTTTCAATGGCTTCGTTTACAAGCTTTGCCCCCTGTGAATAAACCTGCCCGCAACCAAGGGCGTTATGCCCGACCTCGCTGTTGCCCATATCATCGTCGCTCGGAAGTCCGACTGCCGCCCCGTGTGCTTTTAGCTGTCCATTCGGACAATTCGCCAACAGATAATCCAAGGTCGGCGTTTTTGCCATTTCCACAGCATCGCCTATTCCGGTCTGACTGAAACCTATCCCATCCATTACTACGAGTAAAATCGGTTTGATTTTTGCCATTGTGTTATATCTCCTTAGAAGTTTTATTTATTAAGTTAAATAAGAACCGCAACCGTTACCCGCTCCTCGCATCGCAGGCGTCCCGGCGAAGTGGTACCGCCGCCTAAGTGAGAAAGGATATAATTGTTGGTTATAATCCCCGTAATTTTAAGCCGTTTACCAAATCCACATAAAACTCGCAAACATCGAATCCGTCTATATTCTTCCGCGTCAAGTCAATCATATCGCCGTGAGAAATGCCTTTTTTACCTTTAGGGGTCACAAGACCTAAAAATTCTCCCCATTTCATAGAACTCACGGCAACCAAGCCGTCATTGTCGCCCTCGCACTTTTTTATAATAACATGCCCCACCGAAAGCGGAAAAATCGCACTCAATGGCGTCGCCATCATAGAGCCTGCGCTTTGGTATAAGACATTCGGGTCATTTGTCATTATATGGTTAAGATTGGCGCAATTTTCATCAGTAAGCAACGCCAGACTATCGTAAAATCCGGGGTTTTCATCTCCTAATTTCAAAAACAGCTTTTCATATTTGTCGCCGATTGCCGAAATGGCTTTTTCAGGGGTCATATCAAGAATCCGCCTGACGAAATTACAACCTCTGTGCGGGGTATTAATAGTGGTCAGTGACGCCACATACCGCCCCATTCCGAGCAGGCTTATAGCGTAGCGGGAGTCGATTCCACCTTTTGAGTGGGCTATTATATTAACTTTTTCGCAATTTGTTTCCTCTATGATTTTTAATATGCTTTGTTTAAGCTCTTCGGCGCTCTGCTCTACTGCCGCCGCCGACTGATGATTCCCGTAATAAACCACAGCGCCGTTGCCGACAAGCTCCTCCGGAATCCGTCCCCAGTAATTAAAATTCTCCCAGTCCCTGAAAAACACCCCGTGAACCAAAAGGAGCGGATACCTTGTACTACATAGATTTCGTTCTTTTCTGTTTTGGTTAAGGTTATACCTGTAAACTGAAAACTCAAATTCCTTACTTGCTTTTTCGGATATTTTGAAGAGCAGAATTAAATTCAATACAGGAAACCACCAAAAAGCAATCAGCAAAATCTTCAACGCTAAACCGACCTGTTTTGAACTGAATATTACACGCGCCGAACCGTTTACTGTAGTAATAAACAGTAATAAAGCGCAGTGCAGCGCGTTCAAAAACAAAAGCCAAAACCAACCCACGCCGTAATTTATAAAAAATAACGCGTAAGCCAACATTTCCGCCGTAAAACAAACAAAGCCCGCCAATATAAGCTCGAAACCTTTGGACAAGGCTGAAAGCCGATAATGATGCCGATTGTTCGGCGATTTTTTATTAATTGGAAAGACATTGGATAATATGTAAAGGTTATACAGCGAAAAATAAAGGAGTATTGTCAGAAACAGATTCAGTTTCAGCGAACTTATTATCAACGGAGCATTGGCTGGAAGAAAAAGAATTAAACAAAAAATAACCCTTTTTAAATGAAACATTTTGTTTTACCTATTTAGACGCCGCCTTAATAATCTCACCGAAGTCAGCGGCTTTCAGTGATGCGCCGCCGATTAATCCGCCGTCTACGTCTTCTTTGGCAACAAGCTCTGCCGCATTACCCGCGTTCATAGAGCCGCCGTATTGAATGGTAACAGAATCGGCAGTCTTTCTGCCATAAAGCGCCGCTAACCTGTCGCGTATAAGCTTACAGGCTTCCTGCGCCTGTTCCGAAGTCGCGGTTTTTCCTGTTCCAATCGCCCAAACAGGCTCGTAAGCTACTACTATTTTAGATGCGTCGGCGGCGCTGATTCCCGCGAAATCAAGCTTAATCTGCCTTGACACCACCTCGTCGGTAATATCAGCCTCACGCTCCCACAAAAGCTCGCCCACACAAACAATAGGGGTCAAGCCCGCCTCCAGTGCCGCTTTGGTTCTTTTATTAACCGTTTCATCGGTTTCCCCGAAGTATTGTCTTCTTTCAGAGTGACCGATAATGACATATTCAGCGCCCGCTTCTTTAAGCATAGCCGCCGATATTTCACCCGTGAACGCGCCGCTTGCCTCAAAATGCACATTTTGCGCACCTACCTTGACCGGCGAGCTTTTTACGCTCTCCGCAGCAACGGCGATTGACGTAAACGGCACGCAGACTACGACTGTACAATCGGCGTTCATCGCCAAGGGTATAATTTCCTTTATTAACGCCCCTGTTTCGCCCGGCGTTTTATTCATTTTCCAGTTTCCCGCTATAATTGCTTTTCTTAATTCTTTTTTCATAATCATTTAATCGGCGAAAAAGCTTTTCAGCTTTTCGTCATACTCCTCCTTGGTAATTTTTCCACTTTCGAGTAAAATTTTAGACTTAAAAAGTTCGTCGGCGTCTTTTATAAGCTTTGCATAAACCGCATCGTTATCCTTTCCATCGGCGTCGTATTTTTGGGTAATGCCGGTTTTTATATCCGTCCACGAAGACTTATACTCGCCCTCTTTCAGGCAGTCAAGGCAGAGCCATTTATGGTCGCTTATTTTGTACAAATAGGCATTAGCTCCACAACGCGCACATGCTGATTTTAAAAATCCGAATAAACCGTCCATATAAATCAAAGCCTCCACCAGCATATTTTCATTTTCAGCAGAAAGACTAATCCTTGAAACTCTCTTTTCGTCTTTGAATCCGGTTTCTGAGATTTATGTTTTCGTCTATTCCGATGCGGACGTCGTCGCTTACATCCACGAAAGCAACCCCGTAGAAAAACTTGCCTTCCTCGTGTTCCACACGGTTTATTTCACCTCTGAGTCGAACCTCGTTATTAGACAAAAATTCGGGTATGGTAAGGTCAAACCATAAAGTCTCTCCTACATCAAAAATAATATTGGATTGAAAACCAAGCCCCCCCGCTGAAATATCAAAAACCAAAACGTCATGCCAAATGTTACCGTCAAGGCTGACTTTGGTATCCGAGCAAAAGTAAGCGTCGCGCTTATAAAAACGTTTGTCATCAATCATGGCATTTCTCCTGTTTCCGCAAAGGCGGCTTTAGTTTTGAGTTAAAATGTTTGTCTACTTATCCTGAATTGCCTGTATTCCGGGTAGAACCTTACCCTCAAGGTATTCGAGAGACGCGCCGCCGCCCGTGGAAATATGGCTCATCTTTTCGGCAAAGCCAAGCTGAGTTACAGCCGCCACACTGTCGCCGCCACCTATAACCGTGATTGCGTCTATTTGAGCTAAAGCCTTGGCAACCTCTAAAGTCCCTTCTGCAAGCTGCGGGTTTTCAAACACCCCCATAGGTCCGTTCCAGACCACGGTTTTAGCCGATTTAACAGCTTCAACAAATAATTTCCTCGATTCCACGCCTATGTCAAGACCCATGCAGTCGGCGGGAATGTCGTCAACAGAAACGTTTTTCGCATCTACAACCGCGTCTATAGGATTCGGGAAGTTTTCGGTAACTATATCATCAACGGGTAAAAGCAGGTTTTTCCCGAGCTTTTCCGCTTTTTCAAGCATTTGTCTGCAATAATCAATTTTTTCGTCGTCAACTAAAGATTTCCCGACTTCCTTACCCTGCGCTTTCAGGAAAGTGTATGCCATACCGCCGCCTATTACTAAGGTATCGCATTTTTCAAGTAGGTTAGAAATAACGTTGAGCTTATCCGCAACCTTTGCACCGCCCAAAATCGCCACGAAAGGTCTTTCGGGCTTTTCAACAGCGTTGCCCAAAAATTCAATTTCCTTTTCCATAAGATACCCTACGGCTGTTTTGCCCCCTACATACTCGGTAACACCGACCGTTGAGCAATGGGCGCGGTGAGCCGAGCCGAACGCATCGTTTACATAATCGTCGCAAAGCGCCGCTAAATCCTTGCTGAATTCGGGAAGGTTTTTGGTCTCCTCGGCGCGGAAACGGGTGTTTTCAAGCAAAATCACATCGCCGTCGTTCATTTTAGAAACCGCCGCTTTAGCAGTTTCCCCCGCGACTTTTTCATCACTGACAAAAGAAACTTCCTTACCTAAAAACTCTGAAAGGCGCTTTGCCACAGGCGCAAGCGAGAATTTTTCTTCAAAGCCGTTTTTAGGCTTGCCGAGATGCGAGCAGAGAATAATCCTGCCGCCGCCCTCAATCAGCTTGTTTATTGTCGGGAGCGCGGCAACTATTCTTTTATCGCTTGTGATTACGCCGTCCTTTAACGGCACGTTAAAATCACAGCGTACCAGTACCTTTCTGCCTTTTACGTTTAAATCGTTTACATTTTTCTTTTGCATATTCTTTTTCCTTTTCGTTTATATTTTAATACTTTTTAATATTTTAGGGCTTTCTTTACTATTTTACCACTTTACAGAAATAATTTCAAGTACTTTTTGGTAAATATTTATAAAAATTAGTTATCGCCTCGGCTGACCGCGAATAATCAGCCCCATGAATTTTACTCCGGCGTTAGAAGCCACCGCCGCGCCGCATACGGTTTCCATGACAGGGGGCATACCCGACTTTTTGGTCATTTCGCTTATCGCATATTCCTCTAATTCGGTACAGGTGGAACGAACTATGCAATACGGCGTTTCTGGAATTCTGCGTTCCAAAGCTAAAGCCACGGCTTCATCAATGGCTGGTTTTTCACCTCTTGATTTTTTTACAATGGTGGTTTTTTCATCAATCATGGAAATAATCGGCTTAATCCCCATCATCTCGCCCAAAAATCCCGCCGCCGCAGTGATTCTTCCCGATTTTCGTGCGTGGCGCAGGTCAAATGCCAGCAGATAAATTTCAACGCAGGAAAACCAGTCTTCAAGATATGCCGCAACACTTTCGGCGCTTTGCCCCGCGTTTATTTTCTTTGAAGCCTCCACAATAGGGTATCCGTAGCCTATCGAATAGCAATGGCTGTCAATAATATGCACCTTCATACCGCCGAGCCTGCCCGATTCGGTTAAGTTTTTCCTTGCCAACACAGCGTTTTCGTGCGTTTTTGAACCGGCAGAGTTGATTGAAACAAAAATCACATCAGTGACGCCCTCACCGAGACATTCAAGGAACTTCTCCTCGAAACGGCTGACCGTAATCTGATTTGTTTTGGGTATGCCGGGAGAATTTCTTGCCAATTCATAAAACAGCTCGGGTTTTAATTCCACCCGCTCCCAGTACTCCTTGTCGTCAATCATAATGCTGAACGGCATTATGTCAATATTATATTTTTGCTCCCACCCCTCGGGAATATCACAACCGCTGTCGGTTATAAGCCATATTTTTTTCTGATTGCCGATATTGCTCATAGGTTTATCTTTCTCCTTTGTTTTCAAAATTTAAATTTACCGAAATTTTGCAATTCGGGGTAATCCCACTGTCTTAAAACCTCATAAACTCCCACGGCGACGCTGTTTGAAAGGTTGAGGCTTCTGGCTTGGCTAATCATGGGAATTCTCACGCATGAATCCAAGTTCCCGCACAAAAGGCTTTCGGGAAGCCCTTTATCCTCCCTGCCGAAAACGATGTAAGAGTTATCCGGATATTTTACCTCTGTATGAGGCTTCGGTGACTTGGTTGAAAAGTAAAAGCAATTACCTTCCGTGCTTTTTACCTTTGCCAAGAAGTCCTCCAGCCCGTTGTAATAAGTAATGTCTAATAAATCCCAGTAATCCAACCCCGCGCGCTTTAGTTTCGCGTTGTCAATCACAAAGCCGAGCGGCTTTACAAGATGAAGCCTTGCACCTGTCGCCGCGCAGGTTCGGGCAATGTTTCCGGTATTTTGCGGAATTTGCGGCTCTACAAGAACAATGTTTAAAGTGATTTGACCACCCCTGACGACACAATTGACCATTGACAACTGCATTAAAATTATCACTACATATTGTATCATATTATTAAAAAAATTACAAGCTAAAATTTTCCGTGGGCAGAAAAAATACTGTCCGAAACTAAAAGATGCAGAATTTCTTCAAAAGCAACCCCGTTTCGGGGCGTTGTTCGGCACTCAAAAGTAGTCTTAACCGCCGTTTGGGTGAATGCAGTGGCACGACTTACCGCAACGGAAAGGCTGTCTTTTTTAAGTAGCCCTCCGGTTAAAACAGCCGTGAATAGGTCGCCCGTACCGGGATAATGTTCCGGTACGTAATCACATTCGGCGCGCCAAAAGCCGTCCTTGCCGGCGCTTATATTAACTAAAATGCCGTCTGGCTCGTCTGATAAAGTAACGCCTGTCAAAACCACCGTATCGGCAAATTCTCTAAGACGCGAAAGCCATTCCCGCGCCTTATCTACGGATACCACCGGCGCATACTCTTCGCCAAGCAAAATAGCCGCTTCGGTCAAATTCGGCGTGATTACGTCCGCCGCGCCCGCCAGTTCGCCCATTCTCCTGCAAAGCTCTTCGGTATAGGTACTGTAAATTCTACCGTGGTCGCCCATAACAGGGTCTACAATTTTAAGAGCGTTTTTATAATTCCCGAAAAAATCAAGGCAGTGGTCGATTTGACTCTCGGACGCCAAAAAACCGCTGTAAACCGCGTCGAAACTTATTCCCAACGCCTTATACCTTTCAAGGCAGTCGGGAATAAAATCGGTTAAATCCCGCATTATAACCTTACCGAAGCCGCCCGTATGGGTAGCCAAAACCGCCGTCGGCACAGGACAAACCTGTATCCCCATTGCCGAAAGCACAGGTATAATCACCGTCAGGGAGCATCTCCCGAAACCCGAAAGGTCATGAATCGCGGCTATTTTTTTTTGTTCGGACATTTTTTTCTCCTTGAATTTTCCGTTGTTCATCCTGCTGTGCGGTTTGCCCGCCGTCCCCAACGGAGCATTGGGTTTACTTTTTGAGTATACTTTAAATAATATAGCATGAATCAGTCTAGTTTGTCAAGTTTTTAACAGCTTTACGCACCTTTTCAAACGCCTTTTAATTTATTGCCGAGAGCGTGCCGTCCCTGAAAAAATCAAAAAAATTTTCAACGACCCTATCACTTGACAAAAGTTTTTTTTTATGTTAAAATATTTAATGCGAATGTGTTTGTTCGTAAATAGGGGTGTAGTTCAATTGGTAGAGCAACGGTCTCCAAAACCGTAAGTTGGGGGTTCAAGTCCTCTCGCCCCTGTTCCTCATAAAACTTGTAAAGTCACAATGATAATGCGGCTTTACAAGTTTTTATTTTTGGAGCTTTTTCTTTTTGGGGTTTATTGGGGGGGGATTTTGAAATTTTAGGTTCTACACCACCCGCGCCTGTATTTTCGAGAAGATTTACCGTTATCCACTATTTGCACAGAACCTGCTGTTTAAACGGGGTTTCTATATGTTTTAAATTTAATATAAATTTTAGTTGACAAAAAATAAAAAGCGTGCTATAATAGTAAATATAATTTACTATTATAAAAAGGAGCTTTTAAAGAATGAAATTAAAGAAAATCATCGCATTGACTCTGGCGGCAATTTTTATATTGTCGGCGGTTTTAGGTTGCGACAGCAACAGCGCAGATAATCAGTCCGATTCCGAAATAAGCGTTATAGAGCCGAATAATCAAAACATAGAACGCGCCGAACAGTTTGTCATGGCACTTATAAACGGCGATTACGCTACAGCGGCGGAAAGCTTTGACGAAACTATGAGCGAGGCGCTCGGCGTTGACGAGCTTAAAAAAGCTTGGGAAGACATGATAAAAGTAGCGGGGGAATCTATTGACTACATAGAGGTTGAAGCTGAGGCGCATGACGAATACGATATTTACAACATAGTTTCATACCACGAAAATTCGGGAATAAATTCACGAATAGTTTTCTCGCAGGATAATTTAATAGCGGGGCTGTTTTTCACTTTTGTTGATATTGACAGTAGCCACGCGGGTCAAGTTGTTCATACCGACAGCGTAACCCCCGCGGAGGGCGTTGACGGATATTCTGATACTCCGGTAATAATAGGCGAGGGCACAGATTATCCCTTGAACGGGATTTTATCCGTACCCGATAATAAAAATATAGAAAAGTTCCCCGCCGTCGTGCTTGTCCACGGCTCAGGTCCACAGGATATGAACAGCACGGTTTTCGGCATTTCTGTTTTTAAAAATATTGCGGATTATTTAGTGCTGAACAACGTAGCTGTTTTGCGCTATGATAAGCGGACGTTAGCCCACGGTCAAAAATTCATCGCCGAATTCGGCGATGAGGTCACCGTATGGGAAGAAACTATAGAAGACGCAATTTTAGCCAAAGAACTGCTTTTACAAAACGAGCAAATAGACCCCGAGCGTATTTATGTTTTAGGTCACAGTCTCGGCGGTATGTTAGCGCCGCGCATTGTCAGCGAGGGCGGTTTCGCAGGCGGGATTATTATGGCGGGCAGTCCGAGGAGTTTACTTGACATTATCTATGACCAAAACATGTATCTTATCCCCTTAATGGACATAAACGACGACGAGCGCGATGAATTATACAAGCAAGTTGAGGAAGCACGTGAAATTTACTTCACCCTGCCTGAAGTTTATATTCTTGAAATGGACGCTCACCCTGCCGCCGACTATCTTTTGGAAACAGATAAGCCGTTTTTGATTTTGCACGGCGATAAAGATTTTCAGGTTTATACCGAGGCTGATTTTAACCTGTATAAGGAAATAACGTCGGGGCGCAGTAATTTTGAATTCAGGCTTTATGATAATCTTAATCATCTGTTCACCATTTCCACAATGGAAAACCCCACTACAGAGGATTATATAGCCGGTTCAAGCGTGTCATATAAGCCGCTTGCCGATATTGTTGAATGGCTTAACGGATAAAAAATAAAAGGGCGGCAAGACCAGATGCCGTCCTTTTACTACGGGGATTATAACGCCCTTTCGCAGGGTTTATGTGGTTTATCCTTTTACCGCGCCTGCGGCAACGCCTTCGATAATGTGCTTTTGGGCGCACAAGTAAAACACAATCATAGGAATAACCGCCATTACCAAGCAAGCCATAATCGCACCCATATCCACACGACCATAGCTACCTCTCATGCTTTGTATAATCATTGAAATTGTTCTGTATCTTCTCTGGTCCAAGACAAGGTAAGGCAGAAGAAAATCGTTCCATATCCACATGGTTTGCAGTATTCCTATGGATATGTAGGTGGGCTGCATTATGGGTAGCACTATTCTGAAAAAGATGACGGGTGGACTGCAACCGTCTATTGTTGCGGCTTCTTCTATTTCGAGAGGTATGCCTTTAACAAATCCGCTGAACAAAAACACCGCCAGTCCGGTGCCGAATCCCAGATAGATTATGATAATTCCCCAAGGGGTGTTCAGTTTAAGTGTATCTGCCGTTTTGGACAGAGTGAACATAACCATTTGAAAAGGGACCACCATAGAGAAAACGCAAAGAATGTAGAGAATTTTTGAAAAAACCGAATTAACTCTGGTTATAAACCACGCGAACATTGAACAGAAAAGCAGTATGACAATAACCGAGCCTATGGTAATCATAAGCGTCCAGCCAACACCCGAAAGCAGACCGTAGTTGTCAATACCGGACTGATAGTTTTCAACGCCTACCCAGGTATTTTCGTTGGGAAACTTAAAAGGCTCAAGGTTTATAAAAGTTTTTAACTTAAAGGAGTTAATCAGAATGATGAAAAGCGGGTAGACATAAACCAGGCTGAGAACAGCCAGAAAAACCGACGCGACTCCGCGTGTTATTTTTTTACCGCTCATTATCGAGCCTCCTTTCCACGTGTGACGCGAAGTTGTATTAAACCGATGCTCACTACAAGAATAAAGAACATTACCGCTTTTGCCTGTCCAACGCCTTCAAAGCCTACTCGTCCGTAAAAAGTGTTAAATATGTTCAGCGCGAGCATTTCCGTAGCGCGGGCGGGTTCTCCGGCAGTGAGGGCAAGGTTTTGGTCAAACAGCTTAAAGCCGTTAATAATTGTTAAGAATGTGCAAATGGTGATTGAAGGCTTCATCATCGGAATTGTAATGCTGAATAGACGCTGACGACCGGTAGCACCGTCAATATCAGCCGCCTCATTCAGTTCACCGGGTATGGTTTGCAGGCCTGCAATATAGATTACCATCATATAACCGATTTGTTGCCAGCAGGTTAGGACGATAAGTCCCCAAAATCCGTATTTAGCGCTAAGGTTAAGAGCGACGTTAAAGTTAATGAGGATACCATTAAGAATAAGTTGCCAGATATAACCTAAAACAATGCCGCCAATCAGGTTTGGCATGAAAAAAATTGTACGGAAAATATTAGTTCCTTTAAGCTTTCTGGTTAGAACAGTAGCCAGCGCGAAAGCGGCTATGTTGATAATTACCAGGCTGGTGACGGCAAACAGGGCGGTAAAACCCAAAGAGTATAGAAAAGTCGGGTCTGAAAAGGCACGGGCATAGTTTTTAAAGCCCACAAATGTAGCGTTCTGCACAGTGGTGAATTCGCAAAAGGAAAGCCACAAACCCATAATAAACGGGGCGATAAAGCCTATAATAAAAGCTGCCAGTGTCGGTAAAATAAACAGCGGGAAATATCGTTTCAGAGCCTTATTCATATAAATTACCTCTTAATTATTGTGTGGGCGGTGGGTAAAACCACCGCCCAACTAAAATTTAATAGCAAGTTTAACTACAGTTATTTAAATTTAGATTGGAATGAATCCAGCTACGCGGCGGGACGTGACCCCGTCACATCCATAGTCGTTAAAAACGACTATATTAACCGGCATTGACCGCGGCGTATTCTTTCGCCCAACCATCAACGAAAGCGGTTACTACATCGTCCCAGCTACCCGTATCGGCGGCGTAAGCCGTGAGCGCAGAGCCAAGGTCATTTTTCCATGCCTCTGAAGGCATTGTCGGGAAGTTCCACGAAACGGGCTTATAGCCGTTTGCTACATAATCGTTTGCAATATTCACCAATGGGTTTGCGGCGGGGAGATTTCCTTTAAAGGGAATTACAAAGCCCATGTCTTCACATAAAGCTTTAACGCCTTCATCGGAGGTTACGCACCAGTACAAGAAATCAAGTGTCGCCTGTATATCTTCAGGAGAAGCGTTTTTGTTTACACACCAGTAATTCTCAGTACCTGTGCAAAGTCCTTGCTGTTCTTCGCCCGGCGCACCTATGTAAATAGGTAACATGCCCAGATTTTCATCACCTAAAACCGAAACATCGCCATAAGCCCAGGTACCGTTCTGATAGAAGACAGCCTGTTCGGTCACGAATTCCGCTACCGAGTCGTCGCCGGTTTTTGTGCCCAACAGAGCGGGGCTGGTGGTGGAGTTGTTAATGTACAAATCCCAAATCATCTTATAATTATCTAAGAAAGTGCCTTTTATCGCGTCGGTTGAGCCTATGCCGTCGGCTTTGTATTCATAATAGATGGGAATGTTAGCTAAGTGGGTCTTGAAACGCCAGTCGGAAGAAGGATCCATTCCCGCTGAAGTAAATGCAGAAAATCCTAACTCGTCCGAGCGGGCTGTAATATCTTCGGCAACAGTTTTCAAGTCTTCAAAATTTTTGATGTCGTCTTGAGTGTAGCCGGCTTTTTCGAGCAGAGCTTTGTTATAGATAATTCCGTAGGTTTCAACAACGTAAGCGATACCCATAACCTCAGAGCCGCTCATCAGAGCGAATTCATTGCTACTTAATTCGCCGTAAACCGCACTGCCGGACAAATCATAGCAATATTCCTGCCAACTTGCCAGACCTACAGGTCCATTGACCTGAAAGAGGGTAGGCGGTTCTCTTTTTGCCATTTCTGACTTCAAAGTGGTTTCATACTGACCGGAAGCGGCGGTGATAACGTCAACCTTAACTCCGGTAAGCTCGGTATATTTCTTTGCCAAAGCTTGCCATTCTGCGTCCTGTTCGGGCTTGAAGTTCAGGTAAAACACCGTACCGTCGCCGGAAACCGTGGTGTCTTCGGTTTCGGAATCCGCAGTGGCGGCGGGTTCAGAAGTATTGCTGTCACAAGCTGTTGCCAAGCCCAACACAAGCATGAAAGAAAGCAATACTGCAAAAAATCTTTTTGATAACATATTAATTTTACCCCTTATTTAAAGTATTTGTGTTTATTTTAACACAAATGTCATAAAATGTCAACCGTTGATTTTGCGGGTACGGCTACGCCTTGATCCTGCAACTTATGCAACCGATTTCGAGTTGACAAATACACCCAATGCCCGCCCGAAAATTCCCCCCGCAATAAACATTACGGAGGGAATAAAATGGAGGTTTAAATTAATTATCACATTCACTGTGTCTTGGAATCATTTCCTGATAATAGTTTAAGAGTTCGCCGAAACGCTGAAAATGCACAACCTCCCGTGCGCGGAGAAACTTAATGATTTTGTTGACGTCAGGGTCGTCGGAAAGTCGAAGTATGTTGTCGTAGGTGGCACGGGCTTTTTGTTCTGGTGCTACAGGGTAAGAACAACCAAACGGGGGGGCGGCGGCTTTGCACAAGGCTTGAAAATTCAGTAATAATAAGCTTTTATCTGAATACGGTATGTTTTACGGCATACCGTATTTTATTTTTTTTAGCAAAGTGTTATATGCCTTCGAGATATTAAAGTATATAGAAAAATTCAAAGGGGGATTAGGAATATGGCAAAAAAAGTAACTACTCCATTATTGTATGGTGCGAAGCATTTAAACAACCCGTGCGCCTACAGACCGACAAATCTAAAAGAGCATAATTCTTTTATCTGTGCACCACGCAGGGGTACGGTTTTGAAAAATCATTTAACCGGTGAGAAGAGCGTAATAGGAGAAGGCAAAGAAATCGTTTTGAGTGGCACGGTAGGCGAGATAAGCGTATTGTCTTTGCGGAAAGTTTTATCAGCCTACGCCATGACAGACGGAACTTCGTTATATAATTACTTAACGCGCACCTTCAAGAACAAGCCGCTTATTTTCGATTGGTTGCCCGTAAAATTCGTTCCTCCCGTTGCGAGATACCACGTCTTGTTTATACCGGAAAGAGAGAAGTTCAATTTTATTGGCACAGACGGCAAGGTGTGTTTTGTAAATCAGCCGCATTGCTCTCATGGTGGCGGTGATTTTATTGTGTGTTCAGACCTAAACGGCAGACCAAATTTGGCTGATAGACGCGTAGTGAACGGGGCTATTTTCAGAAATATTTTTACGCTTCGAGGGAAGCTTTCGGTTTTAGCGGGGGAAAAGCAAGCAAAACAAAGTACGCCTAAAAGCTTTTTTGCTGTGCCTGTGGTTATTGAATATTAATATTCAACATTGAAAGGACGGTATTTATTTATGGGAAAATCAAAAGTTATGGGTCTGCAAGTGGTTTTAGGCAAATTAGAGCAGTTATTTAAAACATTCAATGCTCATATTTTTAATGGCGAACTCGAAACCCCTGTTATAACTATTGCACCCGACACAACTCGCGGTGCCTATGGTTGGTGTACGAGTTGGAAAGCTTGGAAAGACACGGACGGTAGCGGTTTCTTTGAGATTAACGTGTGTGCCGAATATCTGACCAGACCCTTTGAGCAAGTTTGCGGTACGCTGTTGCATGAAATGGTTCACCTTAAAAACCTACAGGGCAATGTTCAAGATACAAGCCGAAACGGCTATTTCCACAACAAAAAATTTAAACTAATGGCCGAAACACACGGGTTGACGGTTGAAAAAACTAAAAACGGTTGGAGCAAAACCACATTGACGCCCGAAACTGCAGAATGGTTAAAGTGCGAGTTTCCTAATGATACCGGCTTTACACTTTATAGGGAGAAGAAAATCAAAGCAACCGCTACCCAAAGAGTCAAGTCGTATAGGTATATCTGTCATAACTGTGATATAATTGTACGGGCGACAAAAGAGGTGTGTTTGATATGCGGGATATGTAACGCAATTCTCGAAAAAAGCTAAATACAAACATAGGTGTGTCTTTCTATAAATATGATATGAGAGGTATAAAAAGACAGATTTTAGGGTTGGGGGTTTAGAGTGCGGACGAAGCGGCGGAGGGCTTGCGGCAAAAATAAGTTTAAGGGGTTTAATGTGAAGAGCGTCAGGGTCGAAAGACCCTGACGCTCTTCTATGTTTTAATCAAACTTTAAGAATTTCCACGCAGGAGTGTTAAGTATAGCCGCAATTCTAAACAGAGTCGTTAAACTGATAGGTTTATCCATGTTGGGCGCTTCAATAGCTCCTATATAGCTTGTAGACACTTCCAACAATTCAGCTAATTTCTCTTGCGTTAATCCATTTAATTTACGATAATAGGCTATTTTTAGCCCTAACTTCTTAAAATCTAACGACAGATTATTGTTATCCACGGCATTTTCACCCCCTATTTAATTATAAAGGGTTGACATTAAAATCAGTATCGTATATAATAAGTATATATATAACCTCATAGGTTATAATAATATGCCCTGCGATTACAAGCAGGAAAATGAAGGAGGTTGTGACATGAAGAAACGAGTTGTATTTATCGTAACGGGGTTGATTTTTATTATGACCCTGTTATCGGGCTGTACAAAGGAATGTGAGTTTTTCGGTTGCAAGGAAAATGCGGCACTATTCAAAGACTATTGCAAATCACACCAAAAGACTATGGACACCGTGGACGGGATAAAAGACGGTGCCAATAGTATTATTGACGGAATTTTCGGGGGGTAAAGATTATGAAAATTTGTTTTAATTGTGGGCATGATTTGTCCGAACATGTAGAAGGGGCAACCGTTTGCCAAAAGTGTGGGGTAAACCTCAATCAAAATTCGCAGGAACAGGGAATTGTTCCACATACGTCAACGCAACCATCGGGGCAGGCAGTTGCTTTATCCTCTAACAGAAAAAAGGCTATAATAGTCGTTTCGGTTATTTTTAGTTTAGTTGTAATTGTCATTTTAATTATCGCTTTACTCGGCGGCGGCGACAGTAGCACAAGCAATGCTTCAATTCAGGTTCCCGACCTTTGTGTTAATTGCAGAGAAGTAGCGACAGAGTCGTTTGAAGGGAAGCCGTGGTGCCTTGAACATTACAATCAGCGTAAACGGATTGTTGATTCAATTGAAAAAGGTGATGGTTGGAATGCGGTTTTTGACTATTGGGGAGTTAATTAAAAATTGATTATTAATAAAAAAGGAAGGTAACAAACAATGAAAAACGTATTATATTATTAATTCTTGCACTACACCTATTTTGATTTGCTTTGTTATAATAGTGCCAAAAGCACGTTCGCAAAATTACAACATACTGGTGAACAATTCAGAAATAAACCAAACCGCCCCTTCGAGATTCGAGGGGGCGGTTTTATGTGAAACCTGTGCCTTACCTAAATATTTTATGGTGGGGAGGTTTGGGAGTTGGGTTTTCGGCGAATTGGAGTTGGAGTTTATGGGAGTACGAACGGAAAAACGCTTTATTCGTAGTTGTTTGTGAGCGTTTCCTCAACCCTCTGCTTTGACTTGCGTACGCAAACGGGGTCAATATCTGTGCCTAAAAAGCGGCGCGTGCCGAGCTGCGCCGCCGCGACAGCGGAGCTACCGCCGCCGAGGAAACAGTCTAAAACGAGTTCGCCCGGGTCGGAAAATTTTTCGATTAGCGTTTTTTGAACCGCCACGTTTTGCCCCCATACATGATAGGTTTTATCGCCGCTTTTATCGCCGGGGGCGCGTATATAGTCGCTCTGCCAATCGCCACGATATTCGCCTTTTGTGAACCATAAGAAGTATTTCACAAAAGGCGAAACCCTTTTCCATTCAAGCATCGGCGCGCTTGCGGGCGTGTGGTAGGCTATGAGCCAATGCCATTTGAGCCTGTCGTTTTTTTGTAGTGCCTGTATGACTTCGGGTAGGTGACTGCTCCCTGTCATGCAAAGCAGACTGCCGCCTTCACGCAAAACCCTGCCTGCAACCATGCCGAGGCTTTTATATAGAGACAGAGCGGATTTTTGATAAGGTGGGTCGGTTATTAGAAGTGTCACGCTTTCGCTCTCAACTTCCGGCAAGCCGTTATGTATATCGGCTTTAAAGATTTTTATATTTTCCGCAACACGTCCTATGGGCGTGTTTTTGCGTGCCTGTTTGGCTTCCTGTCTAAGTTTGCGTTGGGCGTAGACAGGGGAAGTCAAGTTTTCACGCATCATTTTATCTAAGACACCGGGAGTTTTAAGTGCCTGTAAGTTTTTTACGTTGTAGGCACTTAAATCTATAACGCCGCCTTTTATTAAAGGGTGATTTAACCAGTTGCTTTCTGTTGTGTCCCCGTGGCAAAGTTTGCCGCTTTCTTCTAAAATTCGCCTCATAGCGGCTACGCTTGTATGACTACAGCCTACGGCGCGGGCGAGTTCTCTATTTGATAAATTCGGAGCGGCGAGAAGCCGCTCTTTTATTTTTTCTCTTTTTTCAGCATTTGTCATTTCTGTTTAAGTCTTTCTTCATATCATTTTATTAACTTTCTCTATTATATCAAATAAAAATCTTAAAATCAAATATGTGCCTATGCAGAAATCTACCAAAACAAAACGGGAAGGTAGAGATATGAGCGAGGCAAAAATTACCACAAAAGGCATAGGACAAGGTTTCAACGCCATAAGCATTGCTAATGAGAGCGTGCAAGGGGGCGGAGGCGTGGGCAAAGGGAAAATTAAGAGCGTGGAGTGCAGGAACATTTTTAAGGGCGAGGGGAATATCAAAGCTTCATTTAATGCTTTATGGGCTGATATAATAAACTTTAAGGTTTATAAAAATTTTAATGCTGAAAGTCTTGAAATTTGCGATAATACCGGGTATAATAAAGACGTGCAAAGCTGTCCAAACCCCGTGGAAGGGGTGAGACAGCCATGAAAAAAACAGCAATTTATTGCAGATTAAGCGAGGAGGATAGAAACAAAAAGAACCGCACCGACGAAAGCGAAAGCATACAAAATCAGAAATCCATGTTGTTACAGTACGCTATGGAAAAAGGTTTTGAGGTCTACGGCATTTACAGCGACGATGATTTTGCGGGGGCTGACCGAAACCGCCCGGAATGGAACAAGCTTTTATCCGATGCCGAGCAGAAAAAATTCGATGTAATTTTATGCAAAAGCCAGTCTCGCTTTACCCGTGAAATGGAAATGGTGGAAAAGTACATACATTACTTGCTCCCATTGTGGGGGATTCGCTTTATTGGGCTTATTGACTATGCCGATTCCGACGATAAGGGCAATAAGAAATCACGGCAAATAAACGGTCTGGTAAATGAATGGTATATCGAGGATATGTCCGACAATATCAAGAAAACGCTGACTAACCGCCGTGAGCAGGGGTATCACATAGGTTCATTCGCCCTTTACGGTTATTTAAAAGACCCCCAAAATAAAGGGCGGCTGATAGTTGACGAGGAGGCGGCGGCGGTGGTTAGAGAGGTTTTCGCCCTATTTGTCAGCGGCTACGGGCGTACCGCCATTGCTAAGGCTCTTAATGCTAAAGGCGTTCCAAATCCCACGGAATACAAGCGCATTAAAGGGATAACCTACAAGCCGTCTAAGAGTAAAATAGGCACTCTTTGGCGCGATTATACTATTTCCGATATGCTGAAGAATGAAATGTATGTCGGTACAATGGTGCAGGGGCGGTACGGCTCGGTGTCTTATAAGTCCAAAATAAACAAGCCTAAGCCAAAAGGTAACTGGATTCGAGTTCAAAACACACACGAGCCTATAATCAGCACGGCAATGTGGGAGCAGTCGCAAGAGCTGATAAGACAGAGGGCGAAACCTTTCAGCACGGGCGAAATCGGTCTGTTTGCCAAAAAAGCAAAGTGTATGTATTGTAATTATACCTTACGTTCTTCAAAAAATCGTGACCGCTATTACTTGAAATGTGCCACAAAGCACACGGCGAAGGATGCTTGCGAAGGCTCTTTTATCCCCGTTACACAGTTGGAGCAAGCTGTTTTATCGGAGCTTAAAAGCTTGTTTGAAAAATATTTTGACAAGGCTAAAGTCGAAGAGCGTTTAATGCCTACGCAAGATTTTGCCGACAGAATAGCAAAATTGAAATCGTCAAAGGAAGCCTACGAAAAAGAAATTGCAGGGTTTTCAAAGTCGAGGCAAGAGCTTTACAAGGACAAGGTTAAGGGGCTTATTGACGAGAGCGAATTTATTGAGCTTTCCCGTGATTTCACCAAAGACAAGGAAAAACTTGAGGCACTTGTCAACGGAATAGAGCGTGACATTAACAACCTTGAGCTTAAAGCCGTGCGGGCAAAAGATAGGAAGCAAATAATAGCAGAATACAGCAGGGTAGAACGCCTTGACCGTGTAATGGTGGAGCGGCTAATAGACTTCATCTCTGTCGGCAAGCGAGACCCGGAAACTAAGCAAGTACCTATAGACATATACTGGAATTTTTAAGCAGAAGTTAAAATGTTGTTCTTAGGCGGTAGCCCCCTCTGCCGCCATATCCTCCATTATATCCGCGATCGGATCGCCCTTGCTTTGAATCCCAGCCGCCGTCCACGGTACGCCGCTTGCCGAAGCGGGAAAAACCGCGTTTGAGTGGTCTACATAATAATCGCCGCGACCCCACTTATCAAAAGACTTTGCACCCTCACCCTTGGTAAGCTGAGTGACAATTGAGCCTACCATTTCAAGATGTCCGAGTTCTTCGGTTCCTATATCCGTCAGCAACCCCATCCCCCTCTTATCCGGCATTGTAAACCTCTGCGAGAGGTAGCGTAGCGAAGCTCCAAGTTCTCCGTCCGGACCGCCATATGCCATTTTGTGATAGTTAGACTTAAAATTACAGGTAGTAAATTGATATTTCGTTCTTCCCTCTGTTAAAAATAATCTTTTCAACTATTTGCCGAAGCAGTAGGTTTTTTTCTGTTTCAGAGATTTTGGGGTTGGTTAGGATTTTGAGGCTTGCCGAAACGCTGTTTTTTCTCGCTTGCGCTCCAATATCCGCAGAGGTTGCGAAATTAGGTTTAGCTCTTTCTTCCATTTTTTTCATTTCGATTTCTATTTTTGTTTTTCGCTCTTTAAATTCCTCGATTCCATACACACCATTTTCATAAGCGTCCATTACTCGACTCAACTTTCCCCGAAGCCTTTCAGTTAGTTCTTTACTGTCGTCTTTGTCGGAGGTTGATTTTTGAACAGGGCTTACCAAAAACGTGCCGATACCTACGTCCTTTCGGATTTGCTCAATAACCGTTTCGGTTATTAAATGGATTACTACGCTATGCGAAACAGGGCATTTACCGTGAGCGTAGGCGTGGCATTGTAAACTGACGCCTTTTACAGCTTGGACCAATGTCGCACCGCAATTACTACATTTAACTAAACCGCGAAGCATAAAATCCGACTGGAGAACACCTTGGTGTTCTCCTTTTTTGTGCGCCGCCTTTATTTTGGCGAGCCTTTTCTGTGCTTCGTTAAATATGTGTTCGTCGATAATCGGTTCGTGACTACCCTGCGCTATCATAATATCTTTGTCGTCGTAATTTCGCCGTGTCTTGCGCTCCGGATTCCAGCGTATTTTGCCGATATAGACGGGGTTACGCAAAATATATTCAACAGTTCGATTTTCCCAAACGCCGCCGCGAGATGTTAAAATGCCCTTTTCATTAAGCCTTACAGCAAGCTCCCTAACACCAACACCTTTTAAATATTCGTCAAAAAGAAAACGGATTATTCGGCTTTTTTCTTCATCAGTAACGTAATTTCCATTCTCAATTTTATAACCGAATGCGGGAATGGATACAACTCCCCCGCGTTCGGCTTTTTCTTTCATTCCTCGCTTAACCTCTCCGCTTAAATTTATGCTGTAATACTCATCCATCGCTTCGATAAGAGCTTCAATTAAGATTGACGTTTTATCATCTCCGAGAGATTCACTTATTGAAATGACCTCTATTCCGTCTTTTCGTAGCATTGATTTATAGACAATGCTATCCTCCCGATTTCTCGCAAATCGGGAAAATTTCCAAAGAAGAATTACATCAAAGGGTTTAGGGGTTGATTTTGCCGCGCCTATCATTTTGTTGAATTCGGGGCGCTTTACAGTGCTTCTGCCGCTGATTCCTGCGTCTATATATATGTGTTCATCAAGCAACTCTATGTTATTTTGTTTTGCATATTTACGAATTTCTTTCAATTGACTGTCGGGGCTAAGCTCGGTCTGCTCCTCGGTAGATACCCGGATATAAGCGCTACCGGTTTTTTCTAAAATCATTATTTAACCTCTTATTTTTGCAATCAATATCATATAATTTTACCATATAACAAAATAAAAGTCAATGACGAATATTGGAGAATATTGAGGAGGGCTGAAACCATGAATAATAAAATAAAAAAAAGGGATATTGATTATTAACATAGCAGAGTCGTGGTTAAACGCCTTAAGGCTTTAACAAGCGCATAGACAAGAGTAGCTCTCTTGAGGACGGTGATGTTAGCCCGCCGTCCTTTTCTATGCAATAAATTAATCAGGCTAACAGAAAGAGGCTAACAATGAAAAGTACAGTAATTTACACCATAGCAAATCAAAAAGGCGGCGTTGGTAAATCATCAACAGTTTTGAATTTAGGCTATGCTCTAAGTCGTAACGGCGCGAAAGTCTTACTTATCGACCTTGACCCGCAAGCTTCACTTTCAGTTTGTTTCGGGGTGGTAAACCATGAAAAAGAAAAAAATACGGCAGTCAGGCTTTTTGAAAATGTTTTAAGCGAAAAGTTAGAACAGGAAGATATTTTCAGTTGTATTCATTCCCATGCAACCAACGAAAATATAAACATTATACCCTGCAATATCGGACTTGCCCAAATTGAAGACAGACTCAGAAACGAAGTCGGCTCTGAAATGACCTTGTCGGAAATTTTGCGACCTTTAATCGGTAAATACGATTACATCATATACGACACATCTCCATCTTTGGGTTTGCTTTTAATAAACGCGCTATCCACGAGCGACGGCGTAATAATCACCGTCAGTCCTCAATTTTTATCGGCGTTAGGACTGGAGGCGCTTATAAAAACCATTAATAAAACCCGAAAGCGTGTAAACGCCAGACTCGAAATACTTGGGATTTTATTAACCATGTGCGACCCGCGCACAAATTTATATAAAGATATACGAGAGGCGTTGGAGGTTTTTTACAGCGAACATCTTTCTATTTTTAAAACGTATATTCCCTACTCCACAAAAGTCGGCGAAGCGAATCTTAATAAACAAAGCATAATTGAGTTTAGTCCGGACAACAAAGCCGGACAAGCATATATGGCGTTGGCGTTGGAATTGAAAAACAAACTGCACAGGTAGAGGAAGGAACTATATTATATTATGAATTATGAAGAACTTACCAAACTTTCCGCGCAGGAGAAAAAACTAGAAAAAGCACAAGAACAAGAAAAAAACGTGAAAAATAAAGGCGCCGCACAAGCCAAAAGCGCATTAGCGAGCTATATCCAGACTGACGATGAACAACTTACACTACCAATAGAGCGTTTACAGCCCTATCGCGACCACCCCTTTAAACTATACACCGGGGAAAGGTTTGACGCTCTTGTCGAAAGTATCAAGGCTTTGGGCGTCGTCATGCCTGTTATTGTAAGAGCGCTTGGAAATTCCAAGTACGAAATTTTAAGCGGACACAACCGTGTTAACGCCGCTAAAACCGCCGGACTTGATGAAGTGCCGGCGGTTTTAAAAGAGGATTTAAACGACGAGGACGCGGCGCTGATTGTCACCGAAACGAATTTAATTCAGCGTTCATTTTCGGATTTATCGCACAGCGAAAGGGCGGTTGCGCTTAAAACGCACATGAGCGCGATTAAAGCGCAGGGCAAAAGAAGCGATATAATTAACGAGGTAAACTCGCTCTTAAATGTCGATGAAAACAGGGGATATCCAACTTCAGGACTATTAGTCCCGAAGTTGGAATCAAGAGATAAAGCGGCTGAAAAATACGGTTTAGACGCGCGGAGCGTAAGCAGATATTTAAGGCTTGCAGAACTTGAAGAACATATTTTAAAGCGTGTTGATAACGGCGAAATCGGACTTTACCCTGCTGTTTCCCTCTCGTATCTCACCGCCGAAGAACAAAAAGAGCTTGATTCGTTTTTCGGCAATGCCGCGTATAAAAAAATCGACATGAAAAAAGCGGAATTATTACGCGAGCTTTCCGCCAATAAAAAACTGACTGCAGATAAAATGGTGGCAGTTTTGTCGGGCAAATACAACAAAAAACCTAAACCCAAGACTCCTCCGCCCCTAAAAATCAAGCATACGGTTTATTCAAAGTATTTTGATGACAGCGTTTCCGCAGAGGAGCGGGAGAATATTATTGATAAGGCGTTGGAGCTTTATTTTTCACAAACGGGAGAATAAGCAATGGGTAAATACACCGACGAGCAATGGAAAGTAATCACAAACGCAAATTGCGTCAATACTGCTTTAGCGTTAGGATTTCAAATTGATGAAAACTGTAAGGATAAGAAAGCGTTTCACATTAAAGACAATGGCGGGTTTTATGTTTGGAAAAACGGTAGCGGATTTTTACAATTCAGCTCCGGAGATAAAGGCAGAGCGGTTGACCTTGTTATGAAAACGCTGGGAATCAAATACGGCGAGGCGCTTGACTGGATTAACGGCAATGTTTTAAATGGCGAATTCAAGACGCAACAGCAAACTTATTTCACAGATTCGCATAAAACGCAGGAAAAAGCGGATTTCAAATTACCGGAAAAGACAAGACCCTCTAACGCTTACGCCTATCTGCTTCAGCGTCGCGGTTTGGATAAAGAAATAGTGTCCGCTCTTTTTAACGAAGGCAGTATTTTTCAGGATTCAAAAAACCGAAATGTCTGTTTTGTTGGTTTTGATAAGCAAGGCGAAGCAAAATATTGCGCTATGCGCGGCACGGGTGACGCCCAATATCGTGGAGAGGCGAGCGGCTCCGATAAGAGATTCGGCTTTGCAATCAACGGTAATTCAAGTGTTTTGAAAATATTTGAAAGCCCAATAGAAGCTCTAAGTCACGCTACACTTGCGAAAATGTCAGGTAAAGATTGGAAAGCAGACACCCGCCTAAGCTTAGGCGGGTGCGTTACTTTGGCGCTTGAGCAACATTTGGCAGACCGCCCCGGGTATAGTGAAATTTGGATTTGCCTCAACAACGATGAAGCAGGGATAAAAACCGCAAACCGAATCAAAGAGATGTTTGGCGATGAATACAATTTAAAAATAAAGCTTCCGCGCAATAAGGATTTTAACGATGACCTTATCGAAGCCAAAAGCTTGATGAACGAGCGCGGTTGTGCGTTTCAAGTCGTTTTAAACTCTTGGAAAACAGGTGAACCTATCGGGAGCAATAATCAACTGTCGGCGAAATGCGTAGAGTTGACAGCAGAACAAACTTTTTCACGAAGATTCAAAAACTACTCCTCCTGTCTCTAAAAGCCGAGGAAAACTCTGCGGAGTTTTCTCCCGTCTTTTCTTTCCTTGGTGAAACTTTTTAACTCGTTCTTCTGCTCCGTCTGCCCGTCACGCCGAGAAAAACAAAAAATTTCGCCATTGCTAATTATAAATATAAGAACTGTTTTTAAGAAGTGTTCTTAAAAGACGCATATTTTTCCGAAATTTTTGTTTTTTCCCGTCTGACTTCCTATTCAACTGTAATAGATTGCAACAGGACTATATTTTATTTTATAAATAAAAGGATGTAATTCATTTTTAAAACTGCAGAGGACATCTCCCTCGATTTTTCTTTCGTTATTCCAGAAGGGTGTTTTAGGGGATTCCGAATCCGCGAGCGTAGCGAGCGGGGTGCTGAGGGCAAGAATAGAGGGGTGACCCCCTCTACAAAACAGCTTGAAGCCAAAGGCTTCAACGGGGGTTCTCGGAAGCACCGCTTCCGCAAACGGGGTTCTCTCCGCGCTCAGCGCGTTTTTACGGCGGAAACGCGATAAAAAGAGGCACAGAAATTTGAATTTATAACGGCAAAAAATCGCTCTCAAACTCCGATAAATACAAGGATAGTTCAACTTCGGGACTAATAGTCCATAAGTTAAATTAAAGGTAAAACCAGCGGTAATTTAAATTACAAGGTAGGTATAAATTATGGATAAGAAAACTACTCACAAATTTTCTGTAACATTATCAGACAGAACGTTTGAAAACCTTAAAAAACTTGCGGCGAGCAAACATATTACTCAGTCCGAGCTTATACGCAGGTTGGTAAATAAAGGACTATCGCTTGAGTCTTATGCAAATGAACAGGATTTAATACAAGGGTATATCCGCGAAGCAGTAGATGCCTCTATAGGCAATTCTACGGACAGATTAATCAGATTGCAATTAAAGGCAACGCAATCAGCGGCGATATGTATGTATGCCTGTATCAGCGTTTTATCGGACTCTTGCGCTGATGAAGCGGATTTTGAAAACCTTCTTGCTAATGCTATAAGGCAGGCGCACATTTACATGAAACAAAAAGAACTTCCATTTGAAGACTATGTTTCCCAAGCGAAAAAATTTCACGGTTTTGCAAGAGAGATAAAAAATATAAATGATATGTAGGTTAATTTATGGCACTTTTAATTTACAAGCAGTGGCACAGACAGCCGAATATTAAAAATACACCAGCAAGTAACGCGGCGCATGTTAAATATATAGGCGAACGCTCCCATGTAATGAAATCCGAAAATTGTGAAAACGGGCTTTTCGGCGTGTTTGATGAACAAAGATTCGGTTATAAAATTGACATGGACAGGGCGATGAAATATGTCCGAAAGCTTTCCGAAAACGGACATACGATTTTCAGAAGCATGGTATCGTTTACACCGGAAATCGCGCAAACATTACATCTTGAGGATAAACGTAGCTTTGAGTATTATATTAAATCCCACATATACAGCATGTCAAAACATAACGGAATAGAAACAAAAAATTTTGAATATTTGGCGGCTGTGCATGACAAAGAGGGGCAACCGCACTTTCATGTTGTATTTTGGGATAAAGCACAGGAAGTCGGCAAGAATTTCGTAAACCCTCTTATCGGCGACAAAATCAGAAACGAATTGGAGGAACGCGCCGCCAAAGAAATTATATCGGAGTTCCCCGAAGGCTATTTTCAGAATTGGGAAACAAACGATAATGTCCGACGCACTTTAATCAAGAATTCATTTAAAAACGCATTTAGCGAGGAATATAAAATCCAAAAGTCTTCAGCGGAAAACATATCTGACATTTTAGGAAAAAATTTAACCGGAGAAACCAATTTCCCCGCTTTAATAGCGGAACAATTTAATTTGTTACTTAAAAACCGACCGCGAACAGGCAGAAATTATTATTCATTTATGTCTCGAGAATACAAATTGAAATTAAATAAATTTACGAATATATTAATTGAAAGCAATCCGTCCTTAAAAGCGGAATATGACCGAATGATGTCAAGCCATGAAACAATCGCGTTTGCACTTAACAGTGGTAGTACTAATTACGGCAAGTTGAACATAGCCACATATTTAGGAAAAATGCAGGACAAGTTTTACGCAAAAGCGGGGAATAAAATATTGCGCGAATTAAAAAATACTTCACAGGTCAAGGATAAGAATTGTAAAAATCACGCTAAGTTTGATGAAAACAAAATGGCAAATCAAATTTTAAGATTATTAAAATCTCTTACCCCGCGTGAAGATACGCCCCATCTGCCCGAAACCGACGCCTATCTGAAAAACGCTGATTTATCAAAAACGGCGCTGAAAGACGCCATACAAGAAAAACAGGATAAGGGACATGAAATGTAAAAAAGGACGGAGGAATTAAAAATTTGAGTTTCAGCGATAACTTAAATGCATACATATTAAATCCCCAAAACAGGCATAGCCCGATAGACGTTTGCGAAACGCCTAACGCCCTGCTCACGATTGGAGCAAAGCCGCTCCCCGTGGTTATGAATCCAAACGATATTGATAAGTGCCTTGCGGGGCAGACGGCGAACAAAAATAAAAACTCCCATGACTTGACAACTAAGGAGTTGGGAACGTTGCCTGAATTGCTTGAAAATCCTGCAATGGTTTTGAAAGACCCGAAAACCAATAATATAACGGTAGTTACCGATATGTTTGATAAAATCGGTAATCCATTTGTTATCGGTGTAGAATTAAATCGAGCGCAAGACGAATATTTCGTAAACCGCGTTGCGACAATGCACGGTAGAGAGCGGGCATTTGAAAGCTTTATAGCTAAGAACGGAAAAAAAGTGCAGGGCTTTGTTCCAAGAATGATAACAGAGGGAAACTTACTCGCAATAAACATAGAAAAAGCTCCGAATTTTCTTCGTCCTACCGGGCTACAATTGCCTGAGGGCGAAGAATTCGTGAGCTTTGATAACAGTATAGCATATTCTTTGAAATCTGTCAAGGGTTTAAGTCAAGAAATATTAAAAAATCAAGGGGGTATTGATTTGAAAAAAAGCGACCAACAGCAAACACAAACCATAGTAATAAATATGTTCGCCGGACCGGGTGCAGGTAAAAGTACATCATCATGGGAAATTGCGGCAGAATTTAAGCTTAAAGGATTAAACGCCGAATATGTTCCGGAGTATGCAAAAGAATTGGTATATGACGAAAATTGGGAACTGTTAAATGGTTCTCTTGAGAACCAAAAAACAATTTTCGATGAGCAATGCAGAAGAATGGATAGGCTAATCGGAAAGGTAGATGTCATTGTAACCGATGCGCCACTTCTTCTCAATAACATCTACCTCAAAGACGGCGGTATTGATTCGGACAATCATAAGAAATATGTTGTTGATAAATTTAAATCATATGACAACATAAATATTTTCATCGAGCGCACAAAAGCGGCGTATGAAACAAGAGGGAGAACGCAATCGCTCGAGGAAAGTAAAAGCTTAGACGGAAATATTCGGGATATTTTAAATGAGAATAATATTCGTTTTGATACGTTCTCCAAATTGAATATACGAACTGCTGTTCCGTTGATTATTGAAAAGTTCAATGGATTAAATCTTTTTACGGAGGAAAGAATTATGGCAGATAATCAAGAAAAGAGCTTATATGAAACCTTGTTGAAAAACCCCTACGCCATAAAGGGCGCGGATTTAAGCGGTTGTACAAACAATGAATTAAACAAGCTACTTGAAGCGATTAACAAAGAAGCGGATGCTAAAGGAATAGAAGCGGATAACGGTACAAATTATGAAAGCTATAACAGTTTGCTTTCACTTGACGATTTGCAAGATTGTCGTGATTTAGTTTATAGTGAACTAAACAACAAAAGCCCCTACGAAATACCGTACGCTGACATCAGCACACTTTCCAATAACGAATTAAACAGCTTGAGGGAAGCAATTAATAAATTTGATACATTCTCTAAGTTGAATATAAGAAATGCTGTTCCGTTGATTATTGAGAAGTTCAATAAATTAAATGTTTTTATGGAGGAAAGAATTATGGCAGAAAATCAGGGAAAGAGCTTACACGAAACCTTATCAAGAAACCTTTACGCTATAAGGGAGGCGGATTTAAGTCAATTATCCAATGCGCAATTAAGCAATTTGCTTGTGAGATTAGACAAAGAAATGGAACTCGTAAACGAGGACATAAACGCAGACGTAGCAGATAATTACTCCGCTTTGATTGGCAACTTGGAGGAATTAGATGAATGCCGCATGACTGTTTGTGAGGCGCAGGGTAACAAAAGCCCCCGTCTTTTCGTCGATATGGACGGCACGTTGGCGCGTTTTCACGATGAGGCTAATTATCTTGAAAGAATGTTCGAGGAAAACTTTTTCAAAGACTTAGAGCCGTTTCAAGAAGCCGTAGACGGTGTGAACCAATTTATAAAAGACAACCCGAACACAGAGGTGTTTATTCTTTCCGGCGCAGTTGATGGCGAACCGCCTTATTGCCGTGTCGAAAAGCAAGAATGGCTTACTCGGCATTTGCCTGATATTGACGTCGAACACATGATTTTTACAAAAATCGGAGAGCCTAAATCTGGGTACGTTTCCGGAGGAATCGGCAGAAACGACTTTTTATATGATGATTATAACGTATCGCTTGAGCAATGGGAGCGGGACGGCGGCGTGGGAATAAAATGCCGCAATAATATAAACCACAAGGGGTTAAACGGTAAATTGTGGGACGGCTTAATCCTTTCCAACAGCGAATCATCGAAAGAAATAGCGCAAGGGCTGGGCGAGATAATGTATAAGGTTGGGCTTGAGCATAAACTTAATCCGCCGGAGGAAAATATGATGTATATGAAAGAAACGGAGTTTTTGCCGGATTAATTGAAAAGTTTTAAAAATTCATAAAAGGCATTGACAAACGTAATACAATGTGTTATATTTAATATGAGGTGATTTTTATGATTTCACAGATTGCAAAATGGGGTAATAGTCAAGGGATTCGCATGGAAAAGCGAGTTTTAAAAAGTTTAGGCTTGTGTATCGGCGATATGGTAGAAATTTCTAAAAACGGTGATGAAATTATTATAAAGCCGACTCATGGTATTGACTGGTATCTTGAAGATTATGAAAGACCTGAAGACGGTTGGGAACACATTGAATCCGGAGGGCGCGAAGAATGGTAAATCAAGGCGATATAATCTCCGTCAACTTCGCTCCCACAAAGGGTCGTGAACAAACAGGAGAACGCCCTGCGCTTGTAATCAGTAATACAAAGTATAACAAAAAAAGCGGCTTTATATTGGCTTGCCCAATAACAAGCACCATAAAACCCATGAATGTTCGGATTCAGCTCGATGAACGAACAGAAACACAAGGGGATATACTTTGTGAGCAGGTTCGTATAATAGATTTAAGAGAACGCTCCTATCGAGTAATTGAAACAGCACCAAAGGATATACTCCAAGAAGTATACAAGGTAATAAACGCCTTAATTATGCCGATGTGATAACCGGATTAACTTACTGACAGAAACGGAGAAGACATCATGAAAAAGAGCAAACAAAACGCTGTAATCGCCTTGAGTGCGGCTGTGACAGTCGCGCTTGCTATAGGATTAGTTATTTTTATCAACGCGTCTTTTGGTGTGAGCGGCGATTCAGGCGAACCTGAGGCTAATGAAATATCCGAAAATTTAAGATTTACGACAACCGAGCCGCCCACGACGACAGCGCCCCCGCCAATCACGACCACGCCGCCCGAAACAACCACGCCTCCTGCGACCACGACCACCGCGGCAACAACAACACCGCCCCCCGCCACAGAAAAAGACGTAGTCGAAACCTTAGCCCCGGTCAGTACATTAAGCCAAGAGCGGCGCGAGGTTATGGAGGAAAACAATATAGATGTTCGCCAAACAGAGGCTACACAGCAGACAACACCACCGCCGGAAGCACAAAGAGAACCAATGGAAACAACATACATTGACGGCGTGAAATATGTATGGCATCCAATATTCGGCTGGGTAGAAAGTGGAGAAGGAAGCACTGAAATTTATGATACGCCACCATCGGGAGAGTATTACGACTTTATGTACTGAGGCGGTTGGGGTTAATTTTGATGAGTGTTAAAGGGGGTGAGAACATGGGAATGACCGATAAACAATTTGCATCATATCGTCGGCAACAATTAGAGGAGTATGAAGATATGTTAGAAATTGCGGAGAAAACAAAAGCTGATACTGTATTGATAAAAAAAATAAAAAAGGCAATAGAAAAAGCAAAAGCCGATATTGAAGTTTAAGAGCAACAATAATCTTTATATTTAGCCACTCTTTCAGGAGTGGCTTTTTTATAAATGCTAAAGCCGCCCCTAAAAGAGCGGCTTTATTTCAGTGGGGCAGAATGTCCTCACATTCTTCTAAATACATCAAGTAGCGGTATTTGTCAAGCGAGAATTTTCCGTCCTTAGCGACGTTTTTTTAATATTTTAGGAGGTATTATTTTGAAAACACGAAAAGTATTGGCAATATTTATGACGGCAATTATGTTAATCGCATTAACATGTAATGCATACGCTACCCCTGATCCTAACATAGACGGAGGGGGCGGCGGCGGTGGAGGGACGGGAACAGCTTCCAATATGTGGGCGGTCAGAGGCGCGAACGGAAACCTGATTTATGACGGCGAGGGGCTTAGAATTTATTTGGTCAGCGGCGCGACAGGAGCGCCCATCAGCCGCGCGGTGGATATTACGAACGCAAATGTTTCTGAGACTAATATGTTTAATGGCAAAGGCAAAACGAAACATGATTATAGATTTAATGATAGTGCGTTAATTCCGAAAGAGGGTTATGACAAAAAACTAATAACCGCTCCCGCAACAAAACTACCGCAGATTATTCCGTGGAATGAGGGCAGTAGCACGGCGAGGATTAACGCTATTAAAAATTGGTTTCGCGAAAAAAGTAACGCAGATTGGTGTCTTGCACAATTAGGTTCAAACACTGACGAGGCGCGGTCGAACGGCTATAAACTTGCTATTGAACCTGTCGCCTATTTCAGATATAAAGGCTTTGATTATGCCATGACCGCGACAGAAGCCGCGCTGTTAAACCAAATGGAGCCGGCGGGTAACAACTTACACGCGTTCATGGCTCCGCTTACGCATAAAAATCTGCCCCTTTCTATTTTCCTTGAGAATTCGGAATTTGGAGTTTCCGGTACGCCCGTATACGCCTGGACCGGTTCGAGAACCTCAAACGCCGAAGACGCGGATATTATAAATCAACTCGGAATCGGATATATTTCCTTTGCGCCGTCGGGAGAGGCGATACCGGAAGGTGACCTTGACGCCCAAGGAGGAAATCATGTCAGACCTCAACCTATGGGGGAAGGGGTTTTTGAACGCTTTGATAATGAACCTTATACTTATCCGACTGATACATGGGTTGTGACGCCGTTCCGGCTCTGCAATGTTCAGCGAAACGGCGACGTTTGGAGCGGCGGACAGCCAATCACCTCCATGCGCCCGGCAGAGGCGGTTATAACGGTTGGCGGCATTACAAGCGTTACAATCCCGAACATATATATCCCGTCCGGCAGTGAACAGCTTATCTGGGTGAAATGGAGAACGCCGTCCGCGGCGCAAACCATTTATATCACAGCGACCGCCTCGAACGGGCTTTTTCATAATCCGCAAAGCTCGCGCGACAGCGACAGATATATATCTACCGGGTATATTACAGCCAATATAGTAGACGCGTTTCAGGAGGCAACGCCACCCGACCCCACAATAAACGACACGGGGGATAGTATTGGTTTTTCCGAAAGTCAAGCGGCTGAAAATAAAAACCGTATATTATCATCAGGGGTTGCATCAAATTCCTGGCTTGTTTGGGATTGTGATTATTTCCTGCAATCAATAACATCAAGTTCAAATACAAGTAGCAGTAGCTACAGATACCCGCCCGACGATGAATATGACGCGGAAACGGGACTTTATTACCGATATAGCGTGACTAACACTTGGTCAACCCGCGTACCGATAGACGAGGAGCGTTACTATACTCGCTATACCGTACAATATGATATTTTTACTTACAATTACAGTTTTTCAGGCATTAGTTACAATGCGCGGCTTGGAAACGCGAATTTAGTAATTTCGCCGAGCGAACATGTACCTACAAGCTTTGTAAGGAATTTTCAAACGGTTATGAAAAGCGGGTACGGAATAAACGCGGAAACCGAAACACCTTTGTCCGTAACCATTGACGGAGTGGCAAGCACATATTACGACCCTTTAAGTACAACGTTTGCTTCCGCGCCTCAATATGTCGTATCATATTTCCCGGAATTTAATTATAAAACTTATAATAGATTTCTGGAAAAAACGCCGCATACATGGCGGTTTAAGCAGAACAACTACAGCGCATATCTTGACAGAAGTCATTTTACGCCCTGGTGGTTTCCGGACAATCAGAATTATATAATAGTAACACGGATTGATTTTGCGTACACGCCCGCAGGGAGATTATATATGGGCGTGGAAAGTTCCGGTATTTTAATAGAGGGAAATTTATATGACGATTGGCGAGTGAGTCCGGTCAGACCGGGGTAGGATTTAGAAATAAGGAGAAAACACACCATGCGATTAAAGCGAAAGCTAATTTTAGGAGGAGTGATTTTTGTTCTCGGCGGTATCGGCTGTATATTTTTCTCAACCGTAATTCATTTAGCCTTAAGGGGCGAAGATACCGTGCAGTTACAAAGCTTTGAATACTGCCTTAACAGCTTAAAGGAGAGCGAAACTCACCTCATGCTGTTTCTTTTGTTGTTGGGCGGGGTAGGGTTGGCGTCTTTAGCGTTAATCTTAACCGTTCAAAAGCCTTATCAAAGCCGTGAAATAAAAATTACTCCAGATATTACGATTCCAGCTTCTGCTGGACAGGGGCAATACGGTTCGGCGCGGTTTATGACGAATAAAGAAATAAGCAAAGCCTTTCCGCGTTTTGAGCTTACGCCGGGGAACGACACGATAAAAAAGCTCATTAATAACGGCAAGAAGTTGTATAAAGCGGTGGAAAACGGCGAAACGCCGGAAAATAATTGTGAAGTTAAAGTACCCGAAAGTTTTTCTGTCGGCGGATTGGTCGTAAATTATGAAAAGCTGAATGATACTGAAATAATATCAGTAATAAGTGAGGATTGCCATTCTCAGATTATAGGGGCTACGCGTTGTGGCAAATCGCGCACTTTGGTTATCCCTTCTGTCTGCTGTATTGCACTTGCCGGGGAAGGGCTTATAATCAACGACCCGAAAGGCGAGATCCACGCTTATACAAGCCGATTTTTAAAGTCTCTGGGTTACGCGGTTCACGTTTTGGACTTTCAAAATCCCCCAAAATCAGATTGTTATAATCCTTTGCAACCGATTATTGACGCGGTTAATGACCGGAATATCGACCTTGCGCAAAGGTCGGCGTGGGATTTAACTTGTTTTCTTGTCGAGAGGAGCAGTAAGACAGAACCTATATGGCAAAACGGCGAAATGTCGGTTATGTCAGCGGCTATACTTTGCGTGGTATACGACAATATGGATAAGCCCGAATATCAAAATCTGACTAACGTCTATTGGTTTATCGCCGAAATGTGTAGCGATGTTTTACTGCACAGAAAAACAATTAAGCCTATCGTGGAATATGTAAAAATGTTAGATGATAACCACCCAGCAAAACCGCTTTTAGGTATTTCCAAAGTCGCCCCAGAAAAGACCGCCGGAAGTTTTTATACTTCTGCGTTGGCTACTTTGCGACTTTTTATATCAAACGAAATTTACGGCATAACAAAAAGTACCGACTTTACCGTTCAATCGTTAAGCTCTCAAAAATCCGCTTTGTTTTTTATTTTGCCGGATGAGAAAACCACCTATTACCCAATAGTTACTTTGATTGTGGCACAGATTTATGAACGACTGATTAGTTATGCCCGACAATTGGGAAACCGTCTGCCGAGCCGCGTAAATTTTGTCCTCGACGAATTCGGCAATTTTACCGCCATATCCGATTTTGAGGCTAAACTGACGGTGGGCGGCGGATACGGTCTTCGTTTTCATTTGTTTTTACAGGACTTCAATCAGCTAAAAAGCAAATATTCTAACGAAGTTGCCGCCATAATTCGCGGTAACTGTCAAGCCTGGGTTTACTTGCAATCAAGCGATACCGATACCTTAAAGGAAATAGAAAAAAGGCTTGGAGAGTACACAACCACCAGTTATTCATTAGGCTCTAACAGTCAAAAATATTCTATGCCCAGTTCCAACCAAAATGTAAATTTACACGGTCGCAGTCTACTTAAAGCGGAGGAAATAGGGAAAATTAACCGCCCTTACCAGTTGGTTTTGACAAATAATCTCCCGGCGGTAACAACCTGCCCAGATTTAAGCGAATGGAATTTTAATAAAATGCTTGGCTTGGGCGATAGAAAGCATAATGAAAAATTTATTATGTTACATAATTTAAGCCGTCCGGAAAAACTCGCTACTGAGGAAATCCCCCTTTGGGGAGTTTGGAAAAATTTCAGTTTAGACAAATATAAAAATCATAATTAAACGGAGGACGTCATGAGCAAAAAAATAACAAGAATCCCAAGCGCGATAACTATATTTATCTTGTTATCGCAAACCGTATACGCATCCGGAGATTTTGCGTCAAGTACTATAGCGACCGGAACACGGCGGCTTATACAAGACGTTACAACATGGGCGCTGGTTATCGTGCCGTTAATAGGTGGTCTTTGCACGCTCTATTTTTTCGTAAGGCGCGGAGCGGCTGATGAACAAGACCAAAGAAAATGGAATAACCGTATAGTTGTAGCGATTGTGTCTACTATAGGCGCTGTTTTAGCGGCGTCTATCATCAGCTTAGTTACGGGTTATTATACATAGAAAGGGCATTTCTTATGATACATTCAGGGATTCCACCTTAATAATTTTGAAACTGATTAAGTATTACAATTATTACACGGAGGCGTTTTATGAACATTACGGCAGTAA
Source organism: Oscillospiraceae bacterium (assembly GCA_009776305.1). Classification (GTDB taxonomy): domain Bacteria; phylum Bacillota; class Clostridia; order Oscillospirales; family Ruminococcaceae; genus Ruminiclostridium_E. Next base: position 72,167 of record WRLY01000001.1, read on the forward strand.
GGGTAAGCGTTAAAAGAAAACCGGAAAACAAAACGCTTGCTAACGCGGCTTTAACAATTGACGGGGAACTCGTCATTACAGGGTTACAAGTCGTTAGCGGCGCGAAAGGGGTTTTTGTTTCCATGCCGCAGTATAGGGACTCCAATGGCGAGTATCACGACAGGGTTTATGTGCTTACCAAGAAAACCAAAGAACTTATTAGCGATTTGATTCTTACGGAATACGAAAAACAAAAAAACAATGTCGCGACCCATGACGGTAGCGACAGCGATTATTAAATTAAAGAAAGCGGGGAATTCTCATGATTAAAAGGGTAAAAACCAAAACTTGCAAAGCAAAAGAAAGTGTTGACCGCGCATATACAAAAATTATATGCGCGAAACAAAACGCGATGACAGTCCTCTCAGACGAAACCGGAGATATACAAATAGGGCTTGCTGTAAAGATAATTATTGGGGTAGTCATAGGTGCTCTTGTGTTAGCCGGAGTTTATGCGCTTTGGGAGAATGTAATCATGCCGAGGCTCGGTAATGAAGTAAACGAAATGTTTAACGTGTAATATCGGCATATTGTCTTCACGGGTAACGAAAGGCGTTACCCGTATGCATTTTTGGAGGGGAAATGAATTATATTTTGGACTCTTTTGTGCAATCGCTTATAAAATCATTGGACGAAACATATACCCTTGTGCTAAATATTCAATTTGATTTGGTTTTCAGGACGGAAGATTTAATCACCGGCATTTTTTTCTCGAATATTGCTCCAACGCTGTATATACTCGGCATAGCGTTAATGATTATGATGTTTCTTAAAAAGGGGTTTGGCGTATATGTGCTTTGGCAGGACGGAGACCCGGACGTTGAGCCATCAGCTTATCTATTAAATTTTGTAAAAGCAATAATCACAGCCTCCTGTTTCCCTTATCTTTTCAGGTTATTTGTGGATATTTGCGAAGAAGTGCTAAGTTTGGTTATGGGCGATATAAGCGAATACGCTTTAAGTGATGCTTTATTGCCGAACGCTTCAGGACCCTTTAGTTTAGGCATTCTCGCTTTTGCGATAGCCTATATTATTTTGTTTTTCTCTCTGTTAATGCGTGGAATTGAACTGCTAATCCTTAAAGTCGGCGTCCCTTTAGCCTGCGTTGGCTTGCTTGACAATGACCGAGGTGTGTTTAAAGCATACTTTATGCAGTTTGTGAAATTGTTTTTAACAACAATAATACAACTGATTCTTGCAAAATTAGGCTCCTCAATTATGTTTTTTCAAGAGGGGAATTTATTCAATTTATCATTGGGAATCGCCTGTGTTATATTAGCGGTAAAGACTCCCAAATTGATGGCGGAGTTCTTATTGCCGTCAAGCGGCGGAGGTTCACACCGGGCTATGAGTGTGATTTATGTGGCAAATTTGGCGAAGGGGCTGTTGAAGTAGTGGAAAGATTGAATGAAATAAGCAGATATCTTCAAGGTTTAATACTTCTCGGAGTTACGTTGCGGGTGATTTTCTGTTTTGTACGGCTACAGTCAGCGGAGGAAGAACGCGAGTTATATAAAAAACGAATAAAACACGCCATTATGTTTTTAATTTTTTCACAATTGGCTTTTGTAATAAAAGATATTGTTGTTTCGTATTATTAAGGCTTATTAAAGAAAGGACGTTATTTATGGAAAAGGAAAAGTTATACATTCCATACGGTTTAAAAACTGACAAAGAAATTTTTCCGGGTTTTGGAAAAAAGCAATTAAGGCAAACCGTTGCAGGCACGTTGATTTGCGCCATTATTGGCGGTTTTATATACGGAGTTACCGGAGCGCTTGCCATACTTATACTCTTAATCATTACAGGTATTTTCGGCTCTGTAATGTTCACTATTCGCGACCAGTATAACGTTTCGGTAGTTGACCAAATCGCAAATCTTATTAAATTCAGCAAATCGCAACAGAAATTCAATTACATATACAGACAATGGGACTTATAAGCTTACAAGGCGGTTTTACGCCGACTGAAATTGCGGCAAAAGCTGTAATACTTGGATTCTTAGTTTTTATATCCGTTCGCGACATGCGCTTTCACAAAATTGATAACTTTGTACACCCAGTTATTATGGCTATTTCATTTTTTGTTTTCGATATTCCGCTAACCGGACGGCTTATAGGGGCGGCTGTCGGATTCATTCCGTTTTTTGTTGCGGCTCTCACCACCGGAAAGATGGGCATGGGCGACGCAAAGCTCTTAATGTCTTTCGGTTTTATGATAGGTACTACGTGTGTATTCGCGGCTATAATCGGCTTATTAATAATGCTCTGCACGGCGGGTACACACCAATTCTTAAAAAGGACGAAAAAGCCTGTCGCCCTTGCGCCCTTTTTATGTGTCGGGTTTATTGTTGTTGTAATATTTATTTAAAAGGAGTTAAGAACATGCTCAAAAACAGAACTTTTCTGGGAATACTGGCAATTGCGGCGGCTCTTATAATTTGCTTTGGAATATCGCCTCTTTTCACAAGGGCGATGGAAGATAAAATAGAAGTCGTAATACTTAAATCGCCTGTCAAACAAGGGGAGATGCTGTCTGAAAACCATATAGCTGTCGTCAGTATGGGGGCATACAATATGCCGCAAGCGGTATTGAAAACCCCTAAAGATGTTGTCGGAAAATACGCGAAATCCAATCTTTACAGGGGGAGCATAGTAATTCCCGACATGTTAGCCGACGAAGCCGACAACTCTGACAATAGGCTAAGAGCCTTAAAGGATAACGAATTGGCAATGGCTGTCACAATTAAGAGCTTTGCTGAAGGTTTCTCAGGTAAGCTGTTGCCGGGAGATATAATAATGATAGTGTCTGTGAAAGAGGATAAAACGGCGGTAATTTATGATGAGCTTATGTATATCGAGATTTTAACCACAACAACCAAAGACGGCACCCATACAGAAGGAAACGCGGCAAGGGAAACGGGAGTTGAAACGGACTTGCCTGTAACTATTACATTAATTTTACAGGATAACTTACAGGCGTTAAGGTTAGCAGAATGTGAAAAAACCAACCTCCACGCTGTATTTGTTTGCCGCGACCGAGATAAATCCGATCACCTCCTTAAAGTTCAATCCGAAACTTTATATAAAGAAAACGAAAGCACAGTCGTGCCTTCGGTTTTCGAGCCAAATATCATCTCTAATACACCCGCCGCAGATAATTCAGGTGTTGTTATAGTCGAGATGGAGGTGATTGATAATGAGTAACGCCCATAAAATAATTGCCGTCTATGGCAACAGCGGTAGTTATAAAACGGTTACGTCGGTAATGCTTGCAAAGGCAATTTCAGACCTTGACGGTAGCGCCGATATTGTAATTGTAGGGTTAGATAACACAAAGCCTCTGTTGCCTGTTTTATTTCCGAAAACCAAGACAAATTGCTCCCTTGGCAAACTTTTGAGCGTTGAATATTTTGACCAGGACAGAATTTACGAACATATTCAAATGAACGGAAAAATCGGAGTTGTCGGATATGCAGCCGCCGAAAACTTCAATAGTCACGCAAGCCCGGTCAACAATCGTATAGACGACTTTTTTATGCAACTCCGTCACACTGTAAACTATGTTATTGTTGACTGTACATCAGACATTTTAGCTAATAAACTAACCGCTAAAGCCGTCATAAACGCCGATGAAGTAGTGCTATTAATATCCTGTGATATTAACGGTTTGGTATGGCACGGTTCGCAAGAATCTATCCTCATAAGTGAACAATACGGGTTCTCGTGTTTTAAAATTTATCTTACATTAAAAAACACATTCGTTCCTGATGTAGATGGAATGAAAAACGCACTTAGAAACATTGCGGGCGTAATTCCTTATGCTAAGGATATTGCGAAACTTTGGAACGGCGGAAACGCCTTTCAAAGCCCACGAGAAAAGAAATACGAAAAAGAAATAGCTGCTTTGGCAAAAAAGATATTGGAGGAGTGATATGTTTTTTAATAAGAAACAGGAAAAATATAATAATAAAACCCACCCCCCCGGCGATTCGCCGACGCCTGAAGAACAACATAAAAAAAGAGTTTTAATTTCTATGAAAGCGTTGCTAAAGGAAACGCAGGAATATATGTCGAAAAACTATGCATCTACGTTATATGACGGCGAGCAAAAAGACATGATAAAGCAGTACATTAAACACTTTATTACGGAGAAAAACTATTTTGTTGACGGAATGTTACTTTCCGACATCGTTGAAAAACTTTATGTTGAAATGGCTGAATATTCATTCCTGACGCCTTACCTCCACCGAACCGACATTGAGGAGATAAATCTGAACGCATGGAACGATATTGCAGTCCACCCCTGCAACGGAAAGCCGTATAAATTAAAAGAACACTTTTCGTCGCCGCAACACGCTATTGATATTATACGCAGGCTTTTACATAACAATAAGCTTGTATTCGATGAGAGCCGACCAATTGTTACAGGCTACCTCGGTAGCAATGTACGAATCACGGCAACTCACCCTATTATCGTTGGTTTTAATACAGGCATCAGCGCGTCAATCAGGCTTGTCAACCCGCAGAAAATAACAAGAGAGCAGTTTATAGAAAATGAAACCTGCACTGAAGAAATGCACTCGTTTTTGAAAGACTGCTTTATTTACGGGATTTCGCAATGTTACGCCGGCGGCACGGGGAGCGGTAAGACTACATTCATGGCTGATATTATGAGTTATTACCCCGACCACATGAGGTTAATTACCATTGAAAAGTCGGTCAGGGAGTTTGATTTACGAAAATTCGACGAAACCGGGAACGTATTAAACAATGTAATCCACATGGTAACACGGGATTGCGACGACATTAACAGAAACGTAACTATTCTTGACCTTGTAACCGTCTGTCTCACCATGCATCCGGACGCGATGTGCGTTGCAGAAATGAAAAACGAGGAGGCGTGGGAAGCGCAGGAAGCTGCCCGAACTGGGCATACAGTTTTGACGACTACACATGCCAGTTCAACCGAAGGTATATATACTCGCCTTGCTACGCTTTGTCTGCAAAAATACTCGCATGTACCCTTCAGCATTATAATTCGTCTTGTTTGCGAAGCCTTCCCTTTAGCTATTTTCACAAAACAGCTTGAGGACGGAAAAAGGCACTTAATGGAAATTGCCGAATGTGTGTACTTAGAAGATGACAAGTATGATATAATGCCGCTTTGGGTTTATGAAGTTCGGGATGAAAAAAGAGAAGAAACCGGTAAAGTTACTATTGACGGCAGTTTTGTTAAGAAAAATAATGTTTCGCAACGATTGCACACGCTTTTGCTTGAGGGTGGCATGCCACGTGAATTACTTAAAAAATACGCTTGAGAAAGGATATAAAATGACAATAATTAATTTTTTAAGCCTGTTCTTTATGATTGTCGGCGCTTTTATTCTACTCCGACTTACGCCACAGCGGATAGGGAAAGACCTTATGAACGCTATACACAAAAAGGAAAGTCTTAGAGTTAAATCTGCCCGAGCGCAGGGCAAGGTAAAACGCTCCAAAATAAAAATGTCGCTTCTTGAAATACAAGCGGCGCTTGAAACCACAGGCTCCGAGAACAAATTAACAGGGCTTGTAACAATCGCTTTTTTCGGAATAATTGGGGGGCTTTTACTCTCTTTGCTTGCAGGTTATCTACTTATATTCCCGGTCATCGCTATACTGTCTGTCGCCTTGCCGGTCGGATACGCAAAGTCCCTCTCCGCGACTTATAACAAGCAAGTTGCCGCCGAACTGGAAACGGCTCTTTCGATTATCACCACTTCATATATGAGTAATGACGATATAATCTTCGCTGTTGAAAACAGTGTTGAATATATAAACCCGCCAATTCAAAATGTATTTAAAGAATTTCTGGGTAAAAACAAGCTAATTACATCTAATGTCCGCGGCACAATATTGCAAATGAAAGACCGCATTAACAACCATGTTTTTCATGAATGGTGCGATAACTTAGTGGACTGCCAGGACAGTATCACTTTGAAACACACACTACAGCCGATAGCTACACGACTTTCCGATATACGAATAGTAAATGCGGAGCTGGATACCATGCTACAGAATCCGAGAAAAGAGTTTTTAACCCTGCTTATTATGTCTGTATCGAGCCTTCCCCTTCTTTTCTTTTTGAACCGGGACTGGTTCAACGTTCTGATTAATACAATACAGGGTAATATTACCCTTGGCGTATGTGTTTTTATTTGGGTGGTAACTACTGTCAAAATGTTCCAAGCAACGCAACCTATAGAGTTTAAGAGATAATCGTGTTTTTCACTCGCTTTGAAATCGCTAACTTAAAAGCCAAGCACAAATTTTACTTCCGGCGGCTTGTCGGTTGAATTCAAGAGGTAGATATGGAAAATTTATTTATGTTTGCTTTTATCATCATCGGCATTCTTTTTTCTTTCGGCGTATATCAGCTTATCTTTATGTTTTCAAAAGCACCGTCTGCCAAAACCACAAAAACAATAAAAGCAGTTTTGCAAAGGCAGAGAGAACGCATAAATAAAGGCTATGGCTATTTGGAAAGCGCAGCGCAATTTATTGCCCGGTTTATACAGATTAACGAGTTTAAACGCGCAAAGCTTGTTGCGGATTTAAAAAGCGCCGAAATAGCTGAAACTCCAGAGGTGTTTCAAGCAAAGGCAATCATTCAGCTTTTAATATGGTCGTTTGTCGCTGTAATATTTTTGCTTATATTCCCGTTAGTTTCCCCACCTATTTTTGCTCTCGCGGCTTTGATGTATTTGAAGTCTAAGCAACGGATTTCCGAAAACATTAAGGAAAAACGCAGAGAAGTTGAACTTGATTTACCCAGGTTTGTAAATACCATTGTTTACGAGCTATCCGCAACTCACGACCCTCTTGTAATCATGGAAAAACATATTGAAAGTTATTCAGTAACATTTGGGAAAGAACTCTCTATAACCGTTGCCGATATGCGAACAGGCAACTATGAGGCGGCTTTAACGCGCCTTGAAGCACGAGTAGGAAGCGCCGATTTGTCCGAGGTTGTACGTGGGCTTATTGAAATGGTAAAGGGCAATGATACCCATATCTACTGGGAAACGCTGTCCTTTAAATTTTCTGAAATGCAAAAACAAGAACTTCGGAAAACAGCTCAAAAAGTACCTGCCAGAATAAAAAGGCTGTCGGGCTTTCTGTTATTTACTATTATCGCAATATATATGGTGGTTTTGGGGACAGCAATGTATGAAGGTATAAAAACTCTTTTTTAGCAGGAGGTCGTAAAATGAAAAAGTTGAATTTGTTTTTTGCGAAAATAAACGGTAGAATTAAAATCCGCTTGTTTCATCGATTAAAATGTGAAAAAGGTGAAAGCTATGTTGAAACGGCTATTTTTTGTTGGGTGGTCATTTTGGTTATGTCTTTTTTTCTTAGTGTGACGCCGGTGTTTTTTACAAAGCTCTCACTTGATAATTACGCCCATGAACTAATACGCGAAGCCGAAATCGCAGGAAGGGTAGACGCGGAAACCACTCGCCGCCTGAATAGGCTGAATGAATTAAAAGGTCTCAATCCTAACGTGTCATGGAACAGAAACGGAAGAGTTCAAATTGGAGAGGAAATAACCGTAACCGTTTCAAGCGTTGTAGATATGGGCTTTTTTACATTCGGTAGCTTTCCGGTTGAGATTGTTTCCGAGGCGTCGGGGGTGTCGGAAGTTTTATGGAAATAGTTATTGCAATTAAAGGCAAATTAAGGTCGAACAGGGGATTTAGCCATGTTTTCATCGGCGCTATGATGATGGTGTTTTTGTTGTTTGCTTTCGCACTTTTTGAGATAATAAGAATTAATATTATCGCCGCAAGCGTCCGTGACAAATATCAGGGAGCGATTATAACCGCCTCTGTAGAAAATTATAAAAGCATGTATCAGACTGTCCGTGAGGGTTACGCCGCGAGTTATGAATTCAGTGGCTTTTCATGGGAGGAGTGCAACACGGTCACGAGGAATAAGATTTTAAGGACGGTACTTGACGATTTTACCGACGGCGAGAGTTCACAAATTACCGTTACAGGTATTGATTTCACGGTAGAGTCCGTAACACCCGCGCCGGGCGATAAAAACGCGCAAAGGTTTAATATTGAGGGTCAGCTTACCGTTAATATCCCGTATTCATTTGCTTGGCGTAATTTGCCACCTATAAGGTATAAGGTTAATGTTAAATCTGAATGGCGCATGATGTTCTAATAAGTATTGACTTCATAAATGTTTTTTGGTATAATTATTGTAAAAGGAGGCGTTTCCGTGAGCGTTTATACGATTGATCAAATTAAGGAATTGGTGAAACCTGTAGCTAAAATGCACGGGTTTGAAAAAATATGTCTTTTCGGCTCATACGCTCGTGACGAAGCAACCGAGAACAGGGATGATGACTTTATTGCAAATCGGGGAGCTTACAACTCATTTATCTGAAGATTACAAGGAAAAAAGCAAAGAAAAGGTGAATTGGGCTGGTCTTAAAACATTCTGGAATAAATGTGCACATGATTATCAATGCGTAAACATAAAAGTCGCATAGAATTCAATGAAAGATTAAATCCCGAAAATCTCTGCCTTTTGTGATTTTGAAATATCATTATATTATATAGACAACCCGTTGCAAAATGAATATGAATATGAAGATGAGTTAGAACTATAAAAGCCTTATTTTTTATAAAAAAATCACGGAGGATAAAATTTTATGCAATTTATAGTATTAGCCGTCGTACTCGTGTTAGCGGGTACGGCGTATTTTTATTTGAAGAAAAGCGAAAAGAAAAAGAAAGAAACCAACCCCGAGCAGTTACGTGAAAAAACTGCTCAAGAGTTTGTAAACGCTAAGGATATATTAGGGAATTTCCTTTATACCTTAGACGGCAATATCTTTGCCTTTGTAAAAATAGAGGGCATCAGCCTTGAGCTTTACAGTGACGATGAACTAAAGCAACTCTGCAAACAACTTTCATCTTCTCTCTCTAAATTCCATTTTCCATTTAAATACATATCGGTATCGCGTCCGGTTGATGTTTCAAAAACCATGCGCGAATATTCAGATATGCACGAAACAGCAGAGGGAGGCAGACGCAATCTCTTGAAAAGCGATATGGCAGAGCTTACAAATTTGGTAATGTCAGGAGAAACTCTTGAGCGTCAGCATTATATCGCTATTTGGCGGATTAAAAGCGAAGATGAAAGAATTTTGACCGGCAGAATTGAGGAGTTGTCTAAATGCTTTAGAGATTGTTTTATTGGCGCTGAAATTTTAGATAAAAGGGGTATTGTGACACTTTGCAATTTAGTAAACATCCCCGCTTATGTACATATTGAATCAACAGATATTGACGTGGCAATAACTGCGCTGTTAAATGAATGAGGAGAGAGGAGAAATAAATATGGCTAAGAAAGAAACTATTCGGCAGGTAACAGCCAACACCGCTTTACAGGCAAGCATAACGCCAATGGGACTGGAGTTCCGGCGTAACGATGTAATACTCGGCGAAAATTTATCAAGAATTTACGCGATAGTCAAATACCCGAACGAAGTGGATTACGGTTGGTACGGACGGCTCACCAACATACCCGGCACGGTGGTATCTATCGGCTATACACCTCTGGATAACGGCGAATTTATAGCAAATTTGAGCCGGACTATCAACACTTATCGCGGCATTGCCGACAGCACCAAAGACCCGCTTGAAAAACAACGCAAGAATAAATCAGCCGACGACGCGGAGCGTATTATGCAGCAAATCGACCAGTCAAATGAGGTTGTAGGAGATTTTTGTACATTGATTATGGTGCTTAGCCGCGATGAAACGGACTTTAAAGAAAAATGTAACCGGGTTGAGAGTATCACAAACACAATCGGATGTAAAGTTCGTATTTTATCGGGACAACAAAAGGAAGCCTATCAGCACATCTGCCCCACATATCAATGTGTAAAAAGTATCGCTGAAATCGCTAACCGCCCCTATTTAATTTCCACTTTCATAGGCGGTTTCCCTTTTTCATCGTCTGGTTTCTGCGATGAAACGGGTTTCTATTTGGGGAAAAACGCAAACGGCGGGATCATCTTGTTTGACCCGTGGCAAAAGGACGTGCGGGGAAACAGTAATATAACCATTATCGGCGCTTCGGGCATGGGGAAATCCACCGCGCTCAAGCACATAATGATGTCTGAATATGCACGAGGGACAAAAATCATAGTTATTGACCCGGAGAGCGAATTCTGGGAGATTTGTAAACATAAAGACATAAACGGCGAATGGATTGACGTCGCCGGAGGGCGAGGTGGTATGATAAATCCTTTAGAAGTACGCCCTGCCCCACGAGATGATAAAGATGAAGAACAAAAGGACGGTAACCTTGACAGCATTGGCGACCTTGAAATGCACCTGAAAACCCTTGAAGTGTTTTTTAAACTCTATATACCGTCACTCACAGACCGTCATGTGGCGGTTCTTAACAAAAGTTTGCTTCGCATGTATAACAATATGGGTTTTGAAATGGGAACAGACTTGTCGAAAAAGCGAAGCGAAGAGTATCCTGTAATGTCAGATTTATTAGAAACAGTGAAAAGAGAAAAAGCAACCGCTAAAGCTCATGCAGACATTTACGATGATTTAGAACTTCTGTTGGAGTCGGCGGCGAACGGCGCTGACAAGGGACTTTGGAATGGTCATACAACATTAAGTGGTAAAAGTAATTTTATTTGTCTTGACACTATGCGGGTTGTGCAAATGGGCAGAAATATAACATCGGCGCAATATTTCAACGTGCTTTCATGGTGCTGGGAGCAGATGAGCCGCGACCGCAACGAGCGCGTTATGCTTGTCGCCGACGAGTGCTGGCTGATGATAGACCCGAGCTGTCCGCAGTCACTTGAATTTTTACGCAACGCGGAGAAAAGGGCGCGTAAATATGAAGCAAGCGTAGTGGTAAGTTCACAAAATATAATTGACTTTCTTGACCCAGCGGTAAAGCGTTGCGGGCAGGAAATCATTGACATGCCGAGTACGAAGATTATCTTCGGGTTCGACGGTAAAAGTTTTGAGGAAGTAGTTGATATTTTCAATTTAAACAAGGCTCAAAGCGATTTAATCAGTTCTAAACGGAAAGGTACCGCGCTCATGAGAGTAGGGGCGCAGTCGATCAGAATAGATTTCAGGTTCAGTGACGGACGGCTTAAATCCTTCGGAAAAGGCGGGGGAAAATAACAGGAGGTTTAGTATGGCAGCACCAGTAGCGGCAAAAGCGGCGACGATAATCTTAAAAGACAAAAGACTAAGAAAAGCCGTTCTTACGGTAATATTAGTAATAATCGGCATAATAATTGTCCCGATTTACATGTTTACAAGCGTCACGTCCGGTTCTTTTTCGTTATTCGCCGAATCGCCTGAAAAAATAAAGGCAAACTATCTTGCTCTTAGGGATTGCCTAAGCGAAACTTTCTCAGGGCTTAGAATAACCGTATCCCGCGAAGTACGGGAACGCGCCGAAGAATTTATGCCCGATTTCACTTTAAACGTTACCAAAGCGCGGCTTGAAACCGCTGTCACATCAGGCTACCCGCCAATTTACACACCGGAAGACATTCAATTTGTCGATAGTTTAATAGCTGAAATTTCAAACAATATAAAGGAGCGTTATCATCTTTTTGAGGAAGACCCGGAAGCGTACTTTTATATAGGCGATGTTAGAATTATAATCGCAACTTTTTACTATGATGAAGAATTTAATAACGGGAACGATTTCAGGAAATATAGACAAAGCAGTAAAAGCAAACTTCTTGCGGTAGTCGGGCAAAAAATGCAATCCCATACCTTTACATCGCGCAAAACCGATGGCGCGAGAATTGAAACGCTGACGGTTAAAAGCGAGGACGGTATAAAAGAGGTAGAGCTTATCACAGTAGGACGCAACGGATTATATATACCGGAATTCCTCGCAATGTTTCAGCTCAAGCAAACGATGGAAACAATGGCTTTGACTGGCGATAAAAGCGCCGCCGCACGGCTTGAAAGTGATATTGTCACCGTATTTAACTCTTTTGACTATTCCGGCGCCGGAATTATTCCCGTGATTTTCAAAAGCAATTCTGGCAAGGGAAATTCCCTTGATTTTCTCGATAAAAACGCGCTTTACAGAATCCTTGAGCGAAGTATTGATAACGGCTTTATCCGCGCGGGCATAGCGCAAGCAGGAAATAAATTAACAATAACGATTAATGTCCCTACTGCCGAAGAATGGTGTGAAATCTTTGAAATACCGCCCGAATACAGGCGTTATGCTGACGAGTATTTAATCGCAATCAATGTGGCATTGAACCAAGCCGGAATAACGGAAAGTGAAAAATATTTAAGTCTTGACGAGATATTCAACTTTTCTCCGTTTTCGTATTTCTCCGGTCTTTTTGCGCTACCTACAGAGTTTTCGGGAATAGCGTCCGCATACGGGCAGGATGGCGTTTTCCACGATATTTATATCGGTTCACATTTTCAAGATTTACACGAATACAGCATGACAATCAATATCGGCATAGCCTTTGAAAAACTTAACCTCACATTGCCGCCCGAAAACGGCTGCGTCCTTGATGTGAAGGTTTTAGAAACAAAACAAGAATTGAAAACTGACCGCCAAAGTAACGCTTTTGATGATGGCACAGTTTCGATAATGTACGTTATTGATAGCGAGTTATTTGAAAGAAACTATGGTTTTCCTCTGTCGTCAATTACTGGAAGCGGTAAAAAAGAACAAACTGTAATTCTTTCATACGGTTGCCTTGAATCGCTTTCAAGCTTCGCTCCGGAGGCGTCACTTTATGATTTTGCCGAGCCTATTCCGCTCGGTGTTTCTCATGAAAATCATTTGAAAATATCCATGCAATGCGAGGACAACGGCAAATTTTTAGACCCGCGTCTTTTGCTACAGTTTGACGCGGAAGTAAAAGGTCTGTCGCCTATTCGCCCGATTAATTATCGGGCTGATTTTATTTGGGCAGTTGACGAGAGATTTACGCTGATTACTACATATTTCGGCTATGACCCGTGGCGTGACGGTATGCACTATGGTATTGACATAGGAAACGCTGGCATTAACAGCGCAAATATTTACGCTGTTAAGGACGGCATCGTAGTGAGGGCGTTAAATGACGGGGATTGGAACGGAGGTTACGGGAATTACTTAATTATCGAACACAGCGATGGCATTTCGACGCTTTATGCACATGCGGACTCTGTTATTGTAAAAGAGGGAGCAACCGTCCGGCGGGGAGACATAATCGCGTATGTTGGTAATACAGGGTGGTCCACAGCTCCCCACCTGCACTTTGAGGCGCGTGTGAACGGTATCCCGGTCAACCCGTTTGGTTTCTATAACAAGGATTAATCTATTTTAACGCCTTACGGCGTTATTTTTTGGAGGAAAATTTATGATAAACCCTTTATTAATCGCAAGAAAGGAAAACGCAGATATTCTTAAAATCTTTAGCGACGAGCCAAACATTGCCACGCCGCGCAAACAAATTGGTAATGAGTGGAGTCTGAAAACATTTCTGCAATCCGACTTGAAAAACTTCAAACTGCAAACTCATTTTGTTTTCGATATATCAGCCTTTGAGGAGCAAGGCGACGAGTTTATTTCGCTTCTCGAGGGGATACAATATCAAAATGAAAACGCGAGAATCATTATTTTCGCAAGCGAATTCAAAGCGGGCGATGAGTTTACCGAAAATCTCGTAAAAAACGGTTATAAAAATATTATCGCCGGGTACGGCACAACAAACGAACTGAAGAATTCTGAGCTTATGCTTGACGACCTGCGGGATTGTTTTTCTCCAAAAGGTCTGCCGCCTAAAAAATACAACCGCTTTATTAAGCACGCAATGCTGGAAACGGTAATTGAGGACGCAATTTCCTATAAAGATTGCCGAATTTCCGTGGCTGTCGTCGGTACAATGAGCCGTATCGGTGCCACAACGTACGGAATACATCTTTGCGATTATTTTATCAGGCATGGCGGAAGCGCGGCGTTCGTAATGTTTGGAGATTCCGGCGCGTTACAGTATAAAATGCTTAGTATGTATCTGGGTGGCGTTGAAATGGGTAGCGGCTTTTCGGCACGGGGCGTTGATTTTTACATCGAGAGTGAAATGCCTGCGCGGGATAAATATAACCTTGTGATTTACGACTTAGGTTGTAATGTTGAGGACGTGGGTAATTTGCTTGAATCAGCAAACCAAATAACCTTGTGCGGCGGCGTAAGTTGGAACGAACTCGGTCGGCAGACCGAAGTTGAAAAAAAACTTATCGGCTATAATTATACGCTCGCAATTAATTATTCGTATGAACAAATTTGCCGAAACTATGACGAATTATTGAAACACAATCTTAAAAGCTATGTTGTCATGCCGTTTTCCCCTTCTCTTTTTAACGCTCCAGAGAACGACAAGATATTTGAGAATCTTTACTCAGGATTTGCGGAAAACGCGCTTGAAGAATCCAATCAACCAAATACATAAAAGGAAACAACCGCCTCACGACCAAATAAGACGGTTGTTTTTAAATACACAATAAGAGCAGCCCGAAAATCGAAAAACAAGGTATACGATAGGTATTAGGTATACGGAAAGTATACGGTATGTCGAAATAGGTATGCCCTCTTTTTTTATTATACAATACTTTTCAATCGGTGTCAATACTAAACAGAAAAAATAAAATATTTAAAGAGTAAAAAATGAAAAAAAGAGTTTCAAAAAAACCATTTAAAGGAAATAGCTATGTCAAAATCCCCTCCGCCCTGCTTGATATGAAACAGGACGGTATGATTTCCAGTAACGCGCTAACCGTTTGCGCGTATTTGTTAAGTCTTCAATCGGCAAGCAAGGCGGTAAACGGATTCAACGGCGTTCAGGTGTCGCGGGAGCGCATATCATTAAGGTGCGGTATCTGTGCGCGTACAGTCGGTAATATACTTAAAAGCCTATCCGGCATGGGCTTCATACGAATTTTCAGCGACCAATGGCATGGTGGACGACAATCAAACGTCTACGTCATTGGTGAGCCGTTGTTTGATTTAAGCGGCGGCTTTTTTTATGTTCCGCGCCGGATATTCAAAAAAGGGTTATCGCCTAATCTATTATTAGTCTACTTTTTCCTATGCCATGCTCAAAATCACGAATACTGCCGCTCATGGAATAGCTACAGCGACATAGCACGGCGATTACGCATGAATCGCGGCAAGATTATTAAACTTATAAAGACACTCGAGTGCGCTGGGTACATAACTAAAAAACGCAGACTAATGCAGGAGCGCGGAAAAGGAGTGCGTTACGTTGACAACGCCTATAGCGTTGTATGGCTTTTATTTTTTTCCGAAAAAAAGGACGGTCAATTATTTGACCGCCAAATGTTTTCGTTTTTTGTTTTTTGTAGAAAAATGAAAACAAAAATAATGAAACAAATCTCCAGTTTAAAGTATAGCGCAAATCCCCATAAAAGTCAAGCTCTTTATGAAAAAAATCTTGAATATGAGATTTCCGTAGCCCTATTGCGCTTGGAGGAGATTAAAAGTGAGCAACTGCTGATTCCAATGTCGCAAGAAACGTTGTATAAGCGTGATGAATCCCGCTATAAGGCGCTTTTTGAGGGCTTTCCTTTTTAATTAGGGGGTAGTACTCGAATTTTCCTCTAATATATAAAAACAAAAAGGTATAGCGAAAAAATACAGCCAAGAGCATTCAGCTCAGGCTGTTTAATGCCCTTTGAATGACGAATGAGAAAAATAAATAAATTTCTAAGTATATTCTTTGCCCTTATAAAATTCGATTATTTGAAAAACCTTAAAATGATTCTAAAAAATCGAATTTTTCTTTTCGTTTTTCAATTCCAGCCTAAGACTAAATATTTTCATTCGTTTTCATTATAATCAGCAAGTTCGTCTATCATTAGCTTTTCAAGTCGTGTAATATCGGGGAAAATTATTTTTATTCGGTTTCGGTGCAAATGCAATAATTCTCTGAAATTCCTTTTTATAGTTTTCTGCAAGTTTTTATCCACAGGCACCGGAATATTTTTTATCACGTGAGCGTGACTAATATATTTTGGTATTATGGGAAACATATTTTGAAGCAAAAAAGCAGAGCGCTTTCCTAAATACTTACCAATAACGATTTTCAAGCACTTTCCGTGTTTTTCTATGTCTTTTTTAATATGTTCTTCGTATTTTTCTGTTTGACTACTCATAGGGACTACCCATAAAAGCTGAGTTTTTTCATCTTTGACACATAAATATGTAGGGCGATATGCACCACCCTCATGGTTTCGCATAAGTTTATCATCTTTTGCTTTTTCAAAATATGAATCTGTTATATGATATACATACCCGGGCTTTATACTGTTTTCTTTCATTATTTTGTTTCCTTTTCAACGTTAAAAACCCCGCCGACAAGCGACGGGGTTAATTTTCAAGCCATTTTTTATACCCCGCTCAGGTCTGCGGCTTAAATTTGACGAGCCATTTTTTATACCCCGCTCAGGTCTGCGGCTTAAATTTTCAATACCCTTATCGGTATATTTATATTATACTCAAAATTTTGAAAAAAGTCAAGTGTTTTATAAAAAAGCTTTTTAAGTCTGGTTGCCTTTTTCTTTTCGTTTTTACTACAAAATATTCTGCCAATCGCGGCGAGCCCATAAAATTCGGTCAACGTCAACTTGCTTAGTTTTTTCATCGGCTATATAAAACGAAGTGTAATTCTTGACGGTTATACTGCGATACCCCAACGAGGCTAACCGGTCATCTCTGACTAACGGATAGACCATAGCCATGGTTTCAAGCGTTTCAATTTTTGTCTTAATAGCTTTTATTACATTGAGTGCGCTTATCGGAGTGTTTAATTGCGTGGAAATATAATTTGCAATATCTCGCAGGTCATTTTCAGCCGGTTCGGTTAAATCGACATTAAATTTTTCCATTATTACCACCAGCAAGCTCTTGTTCAATGTCAGAAAACACATCGGCGTAAGGTCGCTTGCGACCTGCTTTGGCGGCTACGCGTCCTTCATCGAGCAGATTATATAACTCAAGCTTACCACTTAGCATTTCAAACATTTCCATACTCATAACAGCCAAGTCTCCTTGACCGTTTTTTGTTATGAACACAGGCTCGCGACTTTCGCGACAGAAATTAGATATGTCGTTATAATTATTGCGAAGGTCAGTACTCGATTGAATTCTCGGCATAATAAAATTTCTCCTTATTTTTTGATTCTAAAGATATTATACCATTATTTCTTTAGAATTGCAAGAGAAATTTAATTTATTGCATACCGATAAAGCACTTCAACCATTCTACAACATAAATTTTACGTTTCGACAGGATTAACATGAAATTCAGCAGCGGTCTCAACAAGCCCTGACTTATCGCGGAGTTTCACCAAAGACAACTGCCGAAGCATGTCCGCTTTGCTTTCCTCGGAAAGCTCATCGGTGCTTTGTATGGTCTCTTTAAGCGTCTTTTCTCGAATAGATTCGGGGTTAGACTCAATTTCCGCCGTCAAGGGGGTCGGTGTGTCCGTAACATCAAGCAGGTAATCAAGCGAAACGTTAAAAAAAATGGCTATCTGTTTCAACATCAGATAATCCGGCTCACGCTCTCCAGTTTCATATCGCGTATATGTTGGACGGCTTATGTTGAGTTGTAACGCCATATATTCTTGCGTATGACCATTGTCTTTACGCAGTTTTTTTAATTTATTTTTAAACATTGTAAAAATCCCCATTTAAGTATACCGTGGCAAAATAACAAGGTCAAGAAATAGTACCTAAAAGGCACGTTAATAATGTTAATAGAATTTTTTAAAAAATGTATTGACATTATTGTGTCTATATGGTACAATGTGAACGTGGCATATAGATACTATTTATGTTCGGAGACTAAAAATGATTGAATGGTTAAGGCAAAAAAGACAAGAAAAGGGCATTACGCAAGAAAAAATAGCGTTATTTGTGGGTATCGCCAGAGCTTATTATACGAACATTGAAAAAGGAAGCCGAAACCCCTCCGTTGAAACCGCAAAAAAAATAGCCGAAGTCTTAGACTTCGACTGGACGAGGTTCTTTGAGGATATGGTACAATAAAAACCACGCTATATTAAAGAATTATGATTAGGAATAAATTCAATTTTAACGCTCATATCCATTCCGGCGGCAAGGCGTTGAAGCGTCCTAATAGACGGATTGGCGTTACCTTTTTCAAGTTTGCTTATATCGGCTTGGTTAATTCCCGTAAGCTCCGATAACTGCTTTTGTGTGAGGTTTTTCTCTTTTCTGCCGTCTATTAGAGCCTGTATTATTTGAAATTCCGGCTCTAATGCGTCGTATTCTCTCTTAAATTGCGGGTCTTTTAACCGCTCGTTAAGAGTTTCTCTAAAATTTTTGCCCATTTTAATTCCACTCCTTTCGATTTATATACTCGTTTCTATATTTTTTCGCCGTTGCAATTTCCGGCAGAGGTGTTTTTGAAGTTTTCTTTGTAAAGCCGTGGGTGAGTATTATTTTTCGCCCGACCACAAAGAAATATAATACTCTCGTTATATTTGAGCCTTGCTTCGCCCGTATTTCAAAAATTCCGTCCTCCAAAAACTTTGAATACGGTTCTCTTAAATCATTGCCGTTTCTTTCTAAGAGTCCAAGTAGTTTATATAACTTCGCTTCCATTTTAAGGTCTTGCGATTCAATAAACTCTTTTGCGGGAAATGTTCCGTCCGGTTTATCATAGTATTCTACATCAAATGCCCTTTTGTCTTTTTGCATATTATACCGCCTTATTTTCTACCTTATATTCATTATATATGATTTATCCCATATTGTCAAGAGCTTTCGGAAATAATGAAGACGGTCTCCCCTTTCATATTTTCATAAAACGTTATCTCCCCCGCCTTTGGGGTTGATATAAAACAATTAAATATATCACAAGAATGTGTTTCTAAATTAAGAGGGGCATATCCTCGCACCGTGTTTAGCGGTTAATTTACGGCGTTTTCGTTGCATCCGTTCTTCCGCCGAGAATGAATAACGGATTGGATTAACCGCCCGACGCAAAAACGCGGTTTGCAAAAATGATTTTTGTAGGGGCGAAATATGCCTTTGTCCTTTAATTTTTTCTTTAATATTCTTGAGGACGTCCGGAATATATCTTTATATGTAAGCGTTTTGAAAAATATTAATGAAAAGGAGGGACGCGTAATGCCCAAACCCTTAACGGCAAAAAGCTTCGTATCATTACCGGACGGCACAGCGCGACCGTTCTCGGATTTGTCTCAAAACGAACGCTCCGATTTAGTATTAAAAATACACCATAAGTTAAGTGCGGAATTATCCCTATATTATTCTCGGCGACCGAATGAGTACATAAATCTTTGCGAGTGTTCAATCAATTGGTAAAGAGAATCATTAGCAGAGCAACCGCTTCCGCTAATGATTTGTATGTTTTTTAATATCACAAATTGGAATATAGACCGCCGTACTGCGTTAAAATATAACCCGCAAGCTTGGGGTTTTTATTATGTATCCTTACCGGCATCTGGGTTCTTTTCTCGAAAATAAACATATTATATACCATCCCTTTCCGGTGTCAATAAACCATAAAATGTTTTTCCTCTTATGCTCGTTCTTTTTTTCAAACTAAGCACCATCCCTTCCCGGTGTCAATAAACCATAAAATGTTTTTCCTCTTATGCTCATTATTTTTTTCAAGTTACACCTATATCCTTTCCGAAGGCCATGCGCCGCAAAGCCAGTCCCATTCGCCGTTTTGCCCCGCGCCGCACTCGCGCAACGGATAACAGCAACGTTCAAACGCGTCAAAGCAGGCGCAGTATTGCTTACATGCCTCCCTGAACATTTCAAGCGCCGTCTCGTCGTCGGGGTGGGTGTCTAAATAAAGCTTTAAATCATGGGCAAAAAAATGCGCCTCGCATAAACTGTCCATCAAAGATGAGCAGTTTTGCGGGATAGGCGGACAGTTACAGCCCGAACTAATCTTTCTACTTTCCATCGCGAATCCCCCTTGTGTACTCGTGCATTGTTATGTTCAACTCGGGGAAAATTGTCCCCTCGGCGAGCGCTCTTTTAGGCGGATAGACCTTGCCGAGGCGCTGTGGCTTGACAAAAGCGTAGCCGACCCTCGGCTCAACGGCAGACTCCCAAAACATGCCCGGATTTCTCATATTATAATCCATAAGCTTTTTCCTTTCAATAAATATGATATGCTTTATACTATGCTTTTTTAAAAAAGTCGGTGTCACTTTCCGGGTTAATTGCATATTCTGTAATACGACATAAATCGTCAAATTCTTTAAAGGAGGAACATAAAATGCGTTTTTTCCCCAGAGGTCGTTTTAATCCGTGGTGGGGCGTGGGCTGCGGTCCTTTTACCCCTTGGTGCGGTCGCCGCGGTTGGTGGTAGTCGAGAGCCTCGACCCGCTGTCGAGAACCTTAACCTACCGTCAAAATCTTTGACCTGTTCATAAAAGACAAAAGAATCCACCTTAAGGGTGGATTCTTTTAATTAAAATTTGTTGACATAGAGTAAAAAATAAAAATAATTTACAAAAAACTATAGAATTTTATGTTATAATATGTTATTATTAAATAAAAAGAGGAAAATGAAAAATCGCGAAAGGATGGCGGCGTCTATGACAGAGAACAACAACATACAGAGAACCGCTTCGGAATCCATGCGCTTACCTGTGGATGGCATGGTCATTATTGACGTGTCGGAAAACAAGCTTAACGCCTATCTTTCCATTACAGAAGACCGCGACGGCGGAGAACCCGTAACTTTTGAAGACGTTATGGAAGAATTAAACAGCCGTGGTATAGTCAACGCGGATTTAGACGCGGTGAGGGCGCTTATAGACAGCAAGCGTTACGCCTTTAAAATCTGCGTATCAAAAGGTCGTATGCCCATAAACGGCGTTGACGGAAAAATCGAATACTTTTTTGAGACCAGTAATGAGTTAGTCCCCAAAAAAGGGAAATCAGGCGATGTGGATTATAAGGACTTAGGGCTTGTCCGTAACATAACAATGGGGGAAATTATTGCCAAAATCACCCACCCGACTGAGGGCGAACCGGGAGAGAATGTTTTCGGGCAGGATATTAACGCAATAAACGGCAAACCCGCCAAATACGGTGCAGGACCCGGCACCGCTTTGTCAGAGGAAGAAACCGAGATTTACGCCGCAATAAGCGGAAATTTAGTCTGGCAAAAAGACCGTTTCGCGGTTGAGGAAACGCTGGTAATTAAAGAAAGTGTAGACGCCGCCACCGGTAATATAGACTTTATCGGCAGTGTTTTGGTAAAAGGCAACGTAATGGAAAACTTTACCGTAAAATCCAAAAAGAACATAACCATAAACGGCTCTGTCACCAACGCCACTATTATTGCCGACGGCGACATCACAATAAACCTCGGCAGTATAAATTCCGACGTAGTGGCGCAAGGCAATGTAAAGCTCAGTTTCTGCGAAAGCTCAAAGGTGGAATGTCAGGGCGATTTCAGCAGTCAGTCGGTCATAGGCGGCGAGGTCTACTGTGGGGGTACGTTTAGCGCAACGGCGGGCAGAGGCGTGGTTTTTGGGGGCAAGCATACCGCCCTTTCAGGTTTTGTGGCTAACATTATAGGTACGGAGAGCTACACAAAAACCCAAATCACCCTCGGAAACAGCGCAGTTTTAACAGAAGAAAAGCTTGAACTCAGCAACAAAATCAAAGACCTTGAGGAACGTACTAAAAAACTGCTTCAGGTAGCTGAAATTCTTCAGGAGCATAAGAAGAATTTCGGTCAGCTTTCGGCTGACCGCGAAGCCATGCTTACAACCTCCATACGCTCCCGTTTCACGTTTCAGAGGGAGGTAAAGCAACTTTCGCTGAGAATCAAGGAAATAGAAAAAGAGCTCGGAAGTGCCCACGACCAATACGTCGTTGTTAATAAGCAAATATGGCCCGGCGTAATTGTACGCATAGGTACAGAATTGTTAATCGTTGACCGCAATTTATCAAAAATCATGATAGGCAAAGACGCCGACGGAATTTTGGCGTATTTGCCGCTCACAAAGTAGAAAATGCAGAAAGGAAAACACTGAATGATAACATCAGCCGAGGTTAAGCAATTACTTTTTGATATGGGGGCGGATTTGTGCAAAATAGCATCAATTGACCGCTTTGACGACGCGCCTGAAGGCTTTCATCCCCTTGACGTTTTACCATCCTGCAAATCGGTTGTGGTATTTGCAAAGAAATTCCCCGCGGGAACGACCCGATGTAATACAAACATACCGTATACCATTACCAGAAATACGCTATGCACCGAAATGGATATAATGTCGGTTAAATTCTGCGGGCTTATGGAGGAATGTGGAATCACTGCAGTTCCCACGGGAACTATAAGCAACACCCGGCTTGATTCAAAAACGGGCAGACATCGTTCAATCGTGTCCGCCAAGCACTGCGCGTCAAATGCAGGACTCGGCAGAATCGGGAAAAACACCCTGCTCGTCACGCCCGAATACGGTAACATGGTTTGGCTAAACGCCGTTCTTACCGATGCTGAATTAGAGCCTGACGAGATTTTGGGCGGAAGTCCCTGCGAGGAAAACTGCTCAATTTGCATAGACAATTGTCCCGCAACCGCTCTCGGCGAACCCGAAATGAAACAAGGCGCATGTTTTATGCACGCCTTTAAAACCGAACCTGCAGAAGAATTAAATATCAAATGCCACAACTGCCGTACCCTCTGCCCGAATTGCTTGGGAAGTGAGAATAAACATATAAAAATATGAACATAAAAACCCCAATCCACGATTTCCTGACAAATTACAGCAGGAAAAACCTCACCCGCTGTCATACGCCCGGCTTAAAAGGGCGAGGAGTTTTAAATCCGGCTCATGACATAACCGAAATAAACGGAGCCGACAGCTTATATGCCGGAATTTCTGAAAATACGGGAATCATCGCCGAAAGCGAACGCTTTGCGGCGGCGCTTTTCGGTGCGAAAAAAACGCTTTACTCCTGCTCCGGCGGTACGCTGGCAATTCAGGCTATGCTGACCATTCTGAAAACAGCTTCCCGAAAAAACAAAGTAATCGCTTTCAGATACGCCCACAGGAGCTTTGTTTCGACGGCGGCGTTATTGGGTTTTGAGGTAGACTGGATTTATCCCGGGGAATTTCTGAGCGCGGCTCTTATACCCGAAGAAATAAAGCAAGCCGTAACCCCCGATACAGCGGCGGTTTTTGTAAACGGTTTAGACTACTATGGCGGAACATGTGATATTGAAAGCATTGCAAAAGTCTGCAAGCAGTCTGAAATACCTCTTTTGACCGATAACGCCCACGGAGCATATTCGGTGCTTACGGGCAATCACCCCATTTCACTCGGAGCGGCAATGTCCGCCGACAGCGCACATAAAACCCTCCCCGCGCTGACAGGCGCGGCGTATCTGCATATTGGAACTCAAAAATTCGCGCAAAATACTAAGGCGGCGACCGCCCTTTTCGGAACGTCGAGTCCCTCATATTTGATTTTAGAAAGCCTTGATTTATGTAATAAGCATATTGCAGGGGAAAAATCCAAATCCAAAACAGAAGCTTTCGGGCTTGTCGCAAACCTGAAACAAAACCTTCTTTCAACCGGGTTCGAGCTTCACCAAAGCGATTCTTTAAGAATTACGGTAAACGCCCGTGCCTGCGGCTTTACGGGGATTGAGCTTGCCGCCGCATTACGGGAAAACCGCGTTGAATGTGAATATGCCGACAAAAATTATACCGTTTTGCTTTTTTCGACTATTACAGACGGTCGAGAAACCGAAGCGGTCAGAACCGCTTTTAACAAAATACATAAAAAAGCCCCCTTAAAGCCTTTAACCTTTTTGGTTGTCAAACCTAAGCAGGAAATGAATATGCGTGACGCGCTTTTTACCCCCGATTCAGATTGCGCTTTTTTGCAACCTCGACAAGCCAAGGGCAAAATTTGCGCCGAAATTACAGCGCCCTGCCCGCCCGGAATTCCCGTTATTATGCCGGGCGAATTAATCGGAGAGGCTGAAACGGAGATTCTTGAAAATTTCGGGGTGGAAAAAATACGTGTATTGAACTAATATTAATTATATGATATAATTATTTGTAGGATTTATTTTTTACGAGGTTAATTTTATGAGATTATACAAAAAGGTTTTTGCGGGACTGTTATGTGCAATGTTCGGATTGTTTTTTCTTGGGGGGTGCGGCGATTCTGAACCGGAAGAACCGCTTGACATATCCGACCTGTTCGCAACAAATGAGTATGAAGACCCCTATCCGCTTGATATAAAAGTAGGTTTTATTTACAGCGGCTCAGTGGTTTCAGACCCTATGGCGGCGGTTTTTGAGGCGGCGAGGGTTGAGGTTGAGCGAACCCTCGGGGCTGAGACTTGTTACATTGAAAACGTGCGGGTGCAACAATTCGGCGACGCGGTTGAAAAGCTGAAAGAAGATGGTTGCAAGGTAATTGTTTCAGCGTCCAATCATTTCAATTCCGCAATTGTAATAGAGGCAGATAAACACTACGACCTGTATTTTATAAGTTTCGGCGGTATTGACCAAGGGATAAACCTTGCGTCAATACAACCCTTGCTTTATCAGGCGGCAAACATCAACGGCTTTGTCGCGGCGTTCAACACCGAAACAAACAAAATCGGAATGGTGGTGGATAATAACCTTTACAACGCTTACGGGATAGCCAACGCTTTTGCATTGGGTGTGAGAGAGCTTCCGAATGCGCAGATTGACGTAGCTTTAAACTGGGCGCTGTCGGACAGATACGCCGATACGAGAGCCGCCATTGACGACCTCATAGCTTATGGTTGTGATATTATTTTTGTATACCAGTCGGAGGAATACGCAATAAAGCGCTGTGAGGAACTCGGTGTAAAGGTAATCGGATTCGCTTACAATATGCCTGAACTTGCTCCCGAAAACTACCTTACGGGAATGTATATGAACCTTAACACCTTCATAATCGACAAGGTACGCAATGTCATGTACGGCAACACGGGTTCTTTCGGCGGACTTGCCCGCAGGGGGCTTAACCACGGCACGGTGGGCATAGTTATGCTTAACGAGGATTTGGTAAAAGATGGTACAAGGACTTTAGCCGACGCGCTTCTCGGACACGTTGCCGAAGAACGCTCGCCTGTTTTCAGCGGTGAAATCCGCGACAGAAACGAAGTTCTTCAGGTAGAAAAAGGTGAAGTCTTACAGCCTCAGCAAATTTTCGGAATTCGCTGGATTACCAATATTGTCGTCAGAGAGGAAAATATGTCGCCGCCGCTTACCGAAGCCGATTTACATTATTCTGATTTAATAATAAAAAATTAGTTTAAAAAGCTCATGTAAAAGAGGAAAAATATTCCGCCGCTTGTTGGCGCGGAGCAGTGATGGGATATAAAATGGAAAATATAAAAACCGAGTTCATCGAAATTTACAACACCAATATAACCAGACCCGGAGCCGACAAAATGCTGGATTTTTTAAACGGTAGCGATTTTTTCACCGCGCCCGCCAGTACACGTTACCACGGCTCTTATGAAGGCGGGTTGGTTACCCACAGCGTCAATGTCTACCGTTGCCTTACCGATTATCTTGAAAGAGAGCGGACTCGCGAGGTCTACAAAATGGATTACTCCGAAGAGAGCGTGGCTATTGCGGCGCTTTTGCATGATATTTGTAAAATAGATGTTTACAGGAAATCTTTCCGCAATGTTAAAAACGACGACACGGGAATATGGGAAAAAATACCCTGCTATAACTTTGAGGATAATCTGCCTTACGGTCACGGCGAAAAGTCGGTTTACATGATTAGCGGATTCATGCGTCTGACTCGTGAAGAGGCTATGGCAATCCGCTGGCACATGGGCTTTTCGGGAATCGAGGACAAAAACACCATCGGAAACGCCCTTGAAAAATACCCGCTTGCTTTCGCCCTGACAGTGGCGGATATGGAGGCGACATATTTTTTAGAGGGAGAAAAATAGGGGCAGACCTTATGTCTGTCCGAAAAATCCAATACCACGTATTATTTTAGGGCAAACACAAGGTTTGCTTCTACGGACAAAGGTGCATTACATTATAAATTTCCCACATTTAAAATAAACCACGGAGGATATATTTTATGGCTAAAATCAACGGCGGTTTCTTAAACCTGAAAGAAAATTATCTCTTTATTGAAATTGGCAGAAAGGTACGGGAATATATTGAGAAGAACCCCGACAAGCCGATTATCCGCATGGGAATCGGCGACGTTACCCTGCCCCTTGCCCCCATAGTGGTAGAGGCTATGGAAAAAGCCGCCGCCGAAATGGGGGTAAAGGAAACTTTCAGGGGATATGAGGATTCGGGGCGAGGCTACCCCTTTTTAAGGGAGGCTATCGCGGGATATTTTAAAGGTTTCGGCGTTAATCTTGAACCTGATGAAATTTTAATCAGCGACGGCGCGAAATCCGACTGCGGAAATATAACCGATATTTTCTCAACTGACAGCGTGGTCATGGTCAGCGACCCCGTTTATCCCGTTTATGTTGACAGCAGTATTATGAACGGTAAAAAAATCATTTACGCCGATGCGACTGAACAAACAGGGTTCGCTCCCGTTATCCCGCAAAACGCAAAAGCGGATATAATTTATCTATGCTCCCCCAATAACCCTACAGGCTCGGTTTTCACAAAAGAGCAATTAAAGGAATGGGTTGACTTCGCACTTTCTAATAATGCTGTGATTATTTACGATTCGGCTTACGAGGCCTTTATTTCCGATGCTCGTTTACCGCGTAGTATCTTCAGCATAGAGGGTGCGCGGAAATGCGCCGTTGAAATCGGCTCGCTTTCCAAAACCGCCGGCTTTACCGGAACGCGTTGCGGTTATACAATTGTGCCGAAAGAGCTTGAATTTTATGACGACAAAGGCAACAGTTACAGCGTTTTAAAGTATTGGTCAAGGCGGCAGGGCAGTAAATTCAACGGCGTGCCATATATAGTTCAGCGCGGAGCGGAGGCGGTTTTCACCCCCGAGGGATTGCGTCAGACCAAGGAGTCCATTGACTATTACATGGAAAATGCGAGAATAATGACCGAAACCTTTGACGCGCTCGGTATAAGCTACACAGGCGGTAAAAACTCGCCGTATATTTGGTTCAAGTGTAATATGCCGAGCTGGGATTTCTTCGATTTACTGCTTTCCCAAAAGCAGATTGTCGGAACGCCGGGCTCGGGTTTCGGTAAAAACGGCGAGGGCATGTTCCGCCTCACGGCGTTCGGGACAAGGGAAAACACCATTGAGGCAATGAAGAGGGTTACGGAGCTTTTAAGTAAATAGGAATCCCGGTCAGGGCCAACGGCGGGATATTCGGGAGGCGGACAATGTTCGCCCAATCTGTCGGATTTATATAATATTATAAGGATATTAATAATTATGGAGCATAAACCAAGCGTTGAAGAATACAAAATTCTTAACGAAAAAATAATCACCCGTACAAAAACTTCTCACAGTACATGGAATTTTACATATACCACCATTGTCGCCGTTTTAGCGTTTGCGATAAAAGCGGATACAGCATGGCTGTTTCTATTGTCTTATTTCATAACAATACCCGTTATGCTCATTCAGTTACATCAAATATTGGGAATTTGGAAAATCCAAGCGTATATGATTGTTTTTTATAAAGACACGGAGTTTATTTTTGAAGACTTACGGATTGACTTTGATAAAGAACACAGAAAAAACAAAAAGATTAGCAACCTTGCAAGAGTTCGCGGTTTTTCGACTTTACCTTATATTGTCCTGAGCGTTATACCGATTATTTTTATTTCAGTATATTTTTTTGAAAGAAAACAATTGACCGGAGAATATAATGTAATCTTATGCGCTCTGTTGGGTTTTGCGATAGCATTATTAGTTGCAACGATAATCATATGGATTAAAATTTTCAGGGTGGATGATATGAAAGGTACATATAGAGAAATATGGGAAAGCGTAAAAAAGAAAAAAGGGATTTAGGGTAAAAACCATGAGCAATATCACCTACCGCTACATCAAACAAAACAGCGACGTACAGACCTACATAAAACACGCCGACAAGGCTTTGGAATCAAGGGGTTACACCGAACATTCCAACGCGCATGTTGAAAAGACAGCCGAAACGGCTTACAATATTTTGCAGACGCTGAAGTTTTCGGAACGGGAATGCGAACTCGCGCAAATCGCAGGCTATATGCACGACATAGGCAACTGCGTCAACCGAAGTAATCACGCCGAAACGGGGGCTATGATGGCGTTTAATCTGCTGTCAAGGCTTGCCATGCCGGCAGAGGAAATAGCAGTCATAATTTCTGCAATCGGCAACCACGACGAGCTTACCGCCGCACCCGTAAACCCCGTCGCTGCCGCGCTGATTTTAGCCGACAAAATGGACGTGCGCCGTTCCCGTGTGCGCCCGCCCAACAGACCCGCGCCGTCCGAATTCATCAGAGACGTACACGACAGGGTTAATTACGCCTGCGTGCAGTCAAGGTATTATTTTTCCGAGGATAAATCCGAGTTGTTTTTGGATTTAATAATAGACCTTGAAATAAGCTCGATTATGGAATATTTTGAAATCTTCCTACACAGAATGTCACTTTGCCGCCTTTCGGCGGAAACACTGGGAATCAAATTCAGGCTTGTTATCAATAATTCAAAGATAGTTTAACCGAGTGACTCGGACGCTATGCCCCGCCTCTAAGCGGCGCGTCCCAATCGCCCGTTTTTGCCTTATGGGTTTAACGGCGGCTCGCCGAAAGGACGTTTAATGCTAAATGTATTTTTCATAGGCTTGGTCAGTTTTTTCACCGACGTAAGCACCGAGATGATTTATCCTGTTATACCATTATACCTTACCTCGGTGTTCGGGGCAAGCCCTGCGTTAATCGGCATAATTGAAGGCATAGCCGAAAGCCTTGCAAGTTTGCTTAGGGTTTTCAGCGGCTATATAACCGATAAGTTTAAAAAGAAAAAAGCGCTGGCTTTTTCAGGATATTCAACCGGCATATTTTATAAAATTATTTTAATTTTTGCCTCTTCGTGGACGGGCGTTTTGCTCGGGAGAATAGTTGACCGTCTCGGAAAAGGAATCAGAACCTCCCCTCGTGACGTTTTGGTCAGCGAAAGTGCCGACAAAAAAGAAATGGGGCGCGCTTTCGGGATGCACAAGGCACTTGACATGGCGGGGGTGGCGCTTGGGGTAGCGTTCACCTATTATTTATTGAAAAATGCGGGCGGAGGCGAATTTAATTACAGGCGATTATTTCTTGTTTCAATAATTCCCGGGCTTTTCGGTCTTGGCATGTTTTTGTTTATAAAAGAAAATAAACCGACGACGCCTTTAAAGAAAGATAAAAAAGCCCAAAAAGACGAGCCGTTATGGCACAGTATTAAAAAAATAGACGGACGGCTGAAGTTATATCTTTTAGTCGTATTTTTGTTTACCCTCGGCAACTCCTCCAATGCCTTTCTGCTTTTAAAGGCAAAGGACGTGGGTTTTGACGATGTTTCGGTTATATTATTATATTTTATTTACAGCATAACGGCTTCGATTTTTTCAATGCCTATGGGCAGACTGTCAGATAAAATAGGCAGAAAAAGCCTTTTAGTTGCGGGACATTTCGTTTTCGTAGCGGTATATCTCGGATTTGCGTTAGCTTTTTCTAAAACTTTTATTTACGGGCTGTTTATGTTGTACGGCGTGTATACCGCCATGATTACAGGTGTGGAGAGGGCTTTTGTAGCGGAAATATCGCCGCGTGAAATAAAAGGAACAATGCTTGGGCTTCACTCCACATTATCGGGGATTGCCCTGCTCCCCGCAAGTATTATAGCCGGTTTTCTCTGGAACGCTTTTGGCTCTGCCATGCCTTTCATATTCGGGGCAATAATGTCGTTCGTAGCAGCGGTACTATTGCTGGCGTTTATGAGGGGTTATAATGTTGAAAAAGAAACATAGCGGGTTTCGCCGCTGCCTGCACGCAACATAGGCGAATCCCGCTATAAGGTTAAAAAGGCGCATTACGCGTATTACGCCTTTCTGATATTAAAACTATATTTGAACCCGAAAGGTTGCAAAAACTTTAAAAAAATAAAATAATTTTAAAAATCGCTAAAGTTTTTCAGATTTCCTCCGATAATATATATGAGTGTAAATGACAGCTTTGGCTTATGGAAAGGAATAATTATGTCTACTATAAACAGAATGGTTTCATCGGGTTTCACATCTTCCGGCAACTCGGTAAAAAATGAAATAACCGAACTGCGTAAAAAAATGGGTGAACTCAGTAAAAATTCTTCACTGACGGCAGAGGAGAAAAAGGAAAAGCAAAAAGAATATAAGGATAAGATTGACGAGCTTAACGAACAGCTTGAATCCGGACGAAACGCGCAGATTGCCGCCGCTCAAAACAGCATAGCGGGGATTTTCGGAGGATTCAACTCCGATTCAAACCAAACCGGTTTCGGCATATTCTTCGGAGCTAACGCGTCAATGTCTTCGCTTAAAGCCATGAACTCTGCACGGATTGGAATTGAAAATCGGGCAAGAACACTTATGTCCGAAATAAGAATGGACAATGTGCGCGGCATTGACACCAGCGCCAAAAGAGAACAGCTCTCAAATCTTACCTCCAACCTTTCAATCATGGACAAAAACCTCAGCAACAACATAAACAAGTCGTTAGAAACCCCAAAAGCGAAACAATCTTCGCCGTCAGTCGCAGATAAAATAAACGCCGAGCTTAAAGCGATGCAGGAAAAAGCGGAAAAGAGTGTTCAGGAAAAATACGGCACACCCGAACAAGAACCCGAGAAAACCAAGTAAACAGAAAAAACTCCTGAAATATGAAAATATTAAAGCCGCTTTTTAAAAAGCGGCTTTTTTTATTGAATTCTAATGCTTTTCCCTCACCTTTATATGCACCTCTCTAAGCTGCTGTTCGGTTGCCTCCGACGGTGCGCCGAGAAGTAAATCCTGTGCGCTTCCGTTCATGGGGAAAGCTATAACTTCCCGCACGCTTTCTTCGTTCAGCATAAGCATAAGCAACCTATCAACACCAAACGCCATGCCCGCGTGAGGCGGAGCGCCGAACTTGAACGCACCGTAAAGCGCGCCGAAACGCTCTTTAAGGTCGTCCTCGGTATAGCCCGCGATTTCAAAAGCTTTTTTCATTATTTCATTATCATGATTCCTGACCGCACCTGAAGCAAGCTCCACGCCGTTAATGACTAAATCGTACTGGTAAGCGAGAACACTTAACGGGTCGCCCTCCAAAGCTTTCAGCCCGCCCTGCGGCATTGAAAAGGGGTTGTGGGAGAAAGCGGGCTTTCCGCGTTCGTCCTCCTCGTACATGGGAAAATCGTAAATCCAGCAGATTTCAAACCTGTTTTTGTCAATTAAATCAAGCCTGTTTCCAAGTTCGGCGCGAATCTGCCCTGCGTATACAGCGGCATTTTTCTCAGTATCGGCAATGAAATAAAGCACATCGCCGACTTCAAGCCCTGCGCGTGATTTTAACTCGGCGCGTTGCTCATCTGTTAAAAATTTATCAATAGGTCCTTTCAAGCTCATGTCTTCCTGAACCTCAACATATCCCAATCCACCCATGCCAATTGAAAGCGCGAATTCTTCCATATTCTTGAAAAAGGATTTTGACTTTTCCGCCATGCCGGGTACACGCATACCTCTGACGGTTTTATCGGCAAAGGGCTTAAAACCGCTTGCTATGAACATGTCCGACAAATCTATAATAAACAGCGGATTACGCAGGTCGGGCTTGTCTGTCCCATATTTCAGCATAACATCGGCGTAGGTTATTCTCGGATAAGGCGCGGCGTTAGCCTTAATCCCGAAATGCTCTAACGTTTTACTTAAAACAGTTTCGCCCGCCTCAAAAACGTCCCCCTGCTCGGCAAAAGCAAGCTCAATATCAAGCTGATAGAATTCTCCCGCCGTCCTGTCCGCCCGCGCATCCTCGTCGCGGAAACAAGGGGCAATTTGATAATATCTGTCAAAACCGCTGATTATATATAATTGCTTGAAAATCTGCGGCGCTTGCGGCAGAGCGTAGAATTTTCCGTGGTGCTTTCTGCTCGGTACTAAAAAATCCCGCGCACCCTCGGGCGAAGAAGCCGAAAGTATAGGGGTCTGTAAATCCAAAAAGCCCATTTCCTCCATAATTTTACGCATATAAGAAATTACATGGCTACGGTAAACAATTCCGCTGTGAACCGCCGTATTTCTTAAATCTAAAAATCTGTAACGCAGACGTATTTCCTCCCCTGTTTCCTTTGAAGCGGGAACTTCAAAAGGTAAATTCTCACTTACGCTACCGAGAATTTCAAGGGTTTGCGCCATGATTTCAATCGTTCCGGTGGCGATTTTTTCATTTATTGTATCTTCGGCGCGTTTGATTACCTCGCCGCCTACCGACACGCAACATTCGCGGTGAATACCGCGCAAAAGTTCAGCGTCCCCTTTAAAGGTAATCTGCACCACGCCGTAGTGGTCGCGCAAATCCACGAACTGAATCCCGCCGTGGTCGCGAATATTTTCAACCCAGCCCGATGCGCGGACTTGCTCTCCTATATTTTTTTCGCTTAACATAATTGTAGTGTGGGTGCGATACTGGTTTTTTCTGAATTTCATAGGTTGTTTGTCCTTTCGTTTTGATTTTTTGCTTTCAGAAAATGCTTATTAAATTTTCTATCTTTTTTTACGGTAAAAATAAAATAAAAACGCAGATGACAATACTATTGCGCCAAGACTGATTGCTGTAAGTTTATCCCATAAATTAATTTCCGCAAACCAATTGGATTAACCTTTTAATTTGCTCTCCAACATTTCCTTGATTGCAACCGGCGTAGCCTTGCCTTTAAGCGCCTTGCTCGCCTGTCCCATAAGGAAACCGAAAACCTTCTGTTCGCCGTTTTTATACTGGGCTACGGGGTTGGGGTTATTTTTGATTACCTCGTCGATTACGCTTTCTACAAGACTTAAATCTTCCTTAATCCAATACCCGCCGTCGTCGCAGATTTCCTCAGGGGTTTTATTTTTTTCAATCATGCCGCGCAGAATTTCTTTCATGTCGCCGCGGCTGATTTTGTCGGTGTAGCCATATTTTACAAGTCTGCCTATGTCGCTTGCCGAAAAGGGCAGATTTTCAAGCTCTATTTCACCTAAATTCACACGGCGCAGTAATTCGGTCAGGATAAAGGCGCACATGCTTTTAGGGTTGTCATACTCTTTAAGCGCGTTTTCAAATAAGTCGCTTAAAGTTTTGCTTTCTAAAAGAATTTCCGCATCGCTTTTAGTTATTCCCATTTCTTCGGTATAACGCGCAAAGCGTTTTTCAGGCATTTCAGGAATGGCGGCGATAATAGCCTCTATTTCGCTTTCCGCCAAGACTATCGGAGGAATATTCGGGTCGGGCAGATAGCGATAATCGTGGGCGTTCTCCTTATCCCGCAGGGCTTCGGTCTCGCCCGTCGCATCGGAGAAACGGCGGGTCTGCTGATATAAAGGCTGATTATTATTAATCGCTTGGGTGTGGCGGTAAATCTCGTATTCTATTGCCCTTGAAATTGAGCGAATTGAGTTAAGATTCTTGATTTCAGCGCGAACACCTAAAGGCGCACCCTCGGGGGCTAATGAAATATTCACGTCGCATCTTAAAGAACCCTGCTCCATTCTACCATCGCATATATCGGCGTATCTAAGCATATTGCGGATTTTCTCCACAAAAGCGCACGCCTCCTCCGCGCTGTGAAAATCGGGGGCTGTTACAATTTCAATCAGAGCCATGCCGCTACGGTTATAATCGGCAAGGCTGTATTTGGGCGAGCGGTCATGAATAAGCTTGCCCGCGTCTTCTTCAAGATGAATTTGGGTAATCTTTATTCTCGTTTTACCCTGCGGGGTTTCTATGTCAACATAGCCGTTTTTGCAGACGGGACGAAACAACTGTGAAATCTGATAAGCCCTCGGCAAATCAGGGTAGAAATAATTCTTCCTGTCCCACCTTGTAAAGCGTGAAATTTCGCAGTTCATAACCGCGCCGGCTTTTATGATAAGCTCAACGGCTTTTTTATTAAGTGCGGGCAAAGTGCCCGGAAAAGCCGAACAGCCCGGACAGCAACGGCTGTTCGGACCTCCGCCGTAAGCCGCTGAACAGGAACAGAAAACCTTAGAGTTTGTCATAAGTTCAGCGTGTATTTCAAGTCCGATAGTAGGAATCAGTTTCATGTTGCACCTCAAATTTAAATAAGAATCTTTATTCAATTACCGCAAGGGGGGGCTATATTTTTACGCGTTTTGCCCAGCCTTATATTCGGCACAAACTTCGCTCAATATCTGAACATTTCAGATATTGAATATATGTTCTAAACTTATTTCACCCTGAAACAGCGGCTAAATAAGCGTCAGTTATCTTTTCACATTCGGCATTATACACTTCGATAAGTTTTCCCGCATATAACTCATAATCAGAATAACTTCCTACGCCCGATAAATACAGTTCTGCCATTTTTTCAATGCCTTCCATTGACATTTCGGCAAGTTTATCAATTTTTTCCAAACTTAATTCGGCAAGCGCCATTATATCACCCGACAATCCGGCGGATTCTGTATTAAATTCTATTACAAGACCCGGCGAGGTATTTCTCAGTCTTTGGGAATAATCGTCTAAGACGGATTGATATGTTTCGCTATTTGTCGGCTCGGGGTTAGTAGCGGGAGGCGTTGTAGTGGTTGGCGGGGGCGTTGTGGTTGGCGGCGTTGTAGTGGTTGGCGGGGTGGTTGTAGAAGAAGAAGTAGTCGGAGCGGTTTCGGGAGTTTCGGTTGTTTCCGCCGCGATTTCGGTAGCTGTTGGGGTTGTAGTCGGAGCGTCAGGTGATGAATTGTCCGCATCTTCAATTTCATCACTTATTTCATCTGTGCTTTCGGGCGCTTTTGCTTGCGTCAAAGAGGCTCCGTTTAATTCCGCATAAGCGATTAAAGCCGAACCCAACACAATCACACACCCTAACACAATAAGGAATACGTTGCCTTTTTTTATTTTACGCTTAGGCATATCGGCAATTTCAGTCGTTGGTTCAACGTCAACAGGACAGCCGCACTTAATGCATTCTGTTCCTTTATTTGAAACACGCTTACCGCAATTAGGACATTTTATAATAGCCATCATCATTCTCCCTTACTAAATAACATTCGGACGGAATTTTACAAGGTTCATCGTTTCTTTGTCCGTAATGTCTGTAATTGTTTCACTGCCCCTAATATGGCGGCAGTCTTCCTTGTTATATTTAGCCTCTGCCTCATAGGTCGGGGTTAAATATTCTTTCAAAGCAGTCGGCAACCTGCAAAACAGTTTGCTCGTCTGATTTTTTTCCCGTCAAGGTCATTCCTATGGGGAGCCCGCAGGTGGTATAACCGCAAGTGGTTGACGCCGACGGAAGCCCTGCCAAAGCAGGCGGAATAGTGCAAATGTCGGTGTGATACATGCTCGCGGGGTCGCTATAATCAAAAGTTTCGGAAATTTTAGGTAGCGTCGGGGTAAGTATTATATCAACGGTTTTGAAAATTTCATCATATTCGGCTTTTATTTTTTGACGCAAAGCAAGCGCTTTTTTAAAATAATTGTTATAATTATTATCCGAAAGCACAAAATTTCCGAACAGTATTCTGCGCTTGACTTCATCTCCGAAACCTCTGCCTCTCGAATCGGCGATTTGCTCGTAATAAGTTTCGCCTACTCCCCGCAGCCCGTAGTTGACACCGTCATAACGCGAAAGATTGCTGGAAGCTTCCGCACTTGAAATTATATAATAGGCGGGGACGGCGTAATCAAACATTTCGGTTTTGGAGGCTCTTTCAAAAGCGCTGTTTATTAACACCGCGCCTTGATTTTCAAATTCTTTCGCGGCGTCAAGGACGGCGTTTTTGGTTTGCTCGGATATGGTTTGATGATTAAGGAATTGTTCAGGCACGGCTATTTTTAAGCCTTTAACCCCCGCGCCGATTTTAGCGGTGAAATCCTCGGCTTGTCCGCGGTTATTACGCCCGAAACAGACAGCGTCGCGCTTATCGGGGTTTGAAATAACATTGAGTATCATGGCGCAGTCTTCGGCAGTTTGGGCAATCGGACCAATTTGGTCAAGCGAACTCGCGAATGACGCCAACCCGAACCTTGAAACCCGCCCGTATGTGGGACGAAGTCCCGTCAAGCCGTTAAAAGCCGCCGACTGCCCCAATGCACCGCCGGTATCCGTGCCGAGTGCAAAGACGGCAAGTCCCGCGCCAACCGCCGCGCCCGACTTAGGCGAATGACCGATGCCAAACTCATCCATAACGGTTTTGCCCAAAATCACACACTCGGTTTCTTTGAGGGTTTCTATTACATCCGCATCAAATGGCGGTATAAAATTCTCAAGCATTTTTGACGCACAGGAAGTAGCCCGTCCGCTTGTTAAAATATTGTCGGAAATCGCTGCGGGAATTCCCGTCAGCGCACTTGCGTTGCCTTTGTCTATAAGCTTTTGGGCGTTTTCGGCGCAGGCAAGAACTTCCCCCTCGTCATAAACTCCGGCGAGCGCCTGCAAGGCAGGGTTCAACTCCCCTATTAAGTCAAGATATTCAAGGGCAAGCTCTCTCGCGCTTATTTCGCGCCTGTCGAGACTTTGACGCAGGTTCTTGACGGTCTGGTTCATTAATTCCATTTATGCCACCTTTTATTACATTAATTATCCATTAATTTGGGTATAACATAGCAGTTTAAGAAAGGCTCGGTATTTTCGAGAAGTTTCTCCGGAGGATAAGAATCAAGCATAACGTCCTCCCGCAAATCGCTCAAAGAAACATATTCCATATCCTCGGTTTCGTCATAAGCGCAGTCGTATTGCTTAACAGTGCTTGCAAAATCAATTATTGACTCTAAATTTCGGGTGAATTCTTCTTTTTCCTCGGCGTTAAAAGATAAATACGAAGCATCGCATAAAGCTTTAAATGTTTGGTCGTCCATATTGCCTCCTTGTGTGATGTTGTGAGCGTATAAATTATTATAGCATAAAATACTTGCTAAATCAAGTATTTTATGCTATAATAAAATTAGCGAGGCGTAGCTCAGTTTGGTAGAGTGCTTGGTTTGGGACCAAGATGCCGCAGGTTCGAGTCCTGTCGCCTCGAGCATTTGACCCTTATTCAAACCACCCCTAAAAAAATTTACGGGGTGGTTTGGGCTTTTTATGCTAAACTTTTGTAAACCCGACATCATAGACCCGAAAGACTCGGCGAATTCTGCATCCACCGAGCCGTTTATTCGATATAATTGATAACAGCAGATTAACACCCTTTACAATATAAACGCCCCTTTCGGAGCGTTTAAGATATTCTGTTTAGATTGCTTTCCTGAACTTAATCTTTGGTACTGATTGAGATTCTTCAAACTTTTTCACCAAACCGCTTATATCGGTGTTTTTCAAAGCGGGCTCGCCAAAAGATACAGTCCCATTAGCGTTTGGCTTTGTAGCTTCCTTAATCATTTTTTCTAACTTGCTCATTATAGCACCTCTTTCTTGAAAATATACCCTGCATTTTGATTGTCTGCGATGAATTGATTTATCTTGTTCGTTTCCGTTACAACGGTCGAATAGTGCTCTAATATCGCATTATAAGCTCTATTCTTGTTTTCCGTGGTTTGATTATTTATGGAAATATTTACCGCTTTATCTACTGCTTCTTTAGTGTCGGTTATGACCGCGCTTGCCGAAGCCTCGATTTTTTGAAGCCCTTCAATAAATTGAATCGTTTTTTCATAATTGGGGGTTACCCAACAAAATGAATATCTTTCGTTGCCGATAACCATTCGCATTTCTGCTATTCCATATTGCATTCCCCTAAGTATATCTTTGCTTGAAAACGCCGAAGTATTCTCAAAACCATACCGTTCCATTGTGAGGTCAAACGGATGATTATGCGTTAATGTCATTCCGTAGGCTTGTGCCCATTGCTTTTGCGTTAATTCAACGGCACTTGCGTCTCCTTGGCTCACTCTGAAAAGCTCATTATTTTCTTTGTCGTAAACAATAGCCGTTTCGTAGCTGTTTCGGGCAATGGATTTCTCGGTAATTCTTATACTTTTAGTGGGGGTGATGTTTTCTGTGTTTTCTATACTCGCCATTTCCTCACCACCTGCGTTTAGTATACCATATTCAAGCACTCTTGTCAATATATGCTCTGAAACTTCATAAGCCCCATACACTTAATCCCCCCACCTGCCCCTAATATCAATCCCGTTCGCCTTAAGACAGCTTGTCACCGCCTGACGGCTCACGCCGAATTTTGCCGCTATTTTGTAAGTGGTCTGCCCGCTCTTATACATTTCCGCCACTTCCTCGGCGTTCAGTTTCTTCTGCGCCGTACTTTTGGATACTTTGGTTCCGCGCTTTTTTAAAGCCACGCTGACCGTATTCCTGTGGCAGCCCAACTGCTCGGCGAGTTCGGCGGTAGTTTTGCCCTCCTCGTAGCCGATAACAAGCAAGTCAATCTCGTCTTCATTCAAATGCTTTTGCTGGTGTATAATTTTTTTGACTTCCATATCGCCAAATCTATTGACTTTCCGCGCCGGAGGTGATAAACTATTTACAGGGGAAATTGTCTGCACGCTCCCTGTTGATATGGTTTGCTTAAACCTTATTATAGCATCGCATTTGTTGTCATCGAGTGTCGATAGTGCGAGTCGAGTGCCTCGACACGCACTATTTTAGCAAACCTAAAGATTGCGGAAATTTTGGTGTCGATGGTTCGTATTTAGAACAGTATCCTCGAGCCGAGAACCTCGGCACGCAATATTTCAGCAAATCTAAAGGTTGTGGAAATTGCGGTGTCGATAGTTCATGTTTAGAACGATATCCTCAAGGATTCTGTACAAAATACAAACCGCTTTTGACCCCGTCAGTCAAACAAGTTTCAAGGTTAAGTTCGCTTGCGGGCTAACGGAACTGCCAGCGGTGGCTCGCCGCTTGAGCCGAAAATGCTATTTAATTTTTAAAATGTTTTGGCGCATACGCGCCAACTACAGTAAAAACGTTTCAACCGCCTTTGGCGGTTGAAATCATATTATAAATATAAAACAGAGGAAAACACATGGAAAAACTATTAGCGCTGTACTTTTCAGGCACGGGCAACACCGCTTGGGCGGTTGAGCGGCTCTGCTCACGGCTTTCGGCGGCGGGAATTGACTGCAAAATTTACAGTATAGAAGATTTTCAGCAAAAACAAGCTACGGATTTTAATCCCGACACGGTTTTAATTGGCTATCCCATTTACGGTAGCGATATGCCGAGAATTATGAAAGAATTTATTGTGGCGAATATCAGAATTTTCGGGAACAGGGATTTAATAACCCTCGTCACGCAACACTCCTTTTCGGGTGATGGCGGGCGCTTGGCGGCAAGGCTGATTAAACGCAAAAAGGCGCAATTGAAACACATAGCGGGAATTCATGTAAATCTACCCACCAACCTTTCCGATTCGACGAGGTTTATAGAGCTCAAAAACGGTGAATTAAACGCCGCTAAAATAAAAAAAGCCGAGTTAAAAATTAAAAATTCTGCCAATATGATTTTGAGCGGTAAAAAAGTAAAGGACGGCGCAGGATTGAGCGCCTGGTTTTTAGGCTTTTTCACTCAAAGATTTTATTTCAGGTTTATTGAAAAACTGTTGCGAAAAAAGCTCAAAATCAACAGCAGTCTTTGTTCTTATTGCAGTAAATGCGCCGATTGCTGTCCTATGAAAAACATAAAAATCACCGGCAAAGACATAGATACATATAACAATTGCACTCTTTGCTACAGATGCGTGAATCTCTGCCCCCAAAAGGCGATAAGTCTTATATCCGCAAACAAGCCGTCGGAGCAGTATATGGGGATTGACAGCGCATGAAAAATGGGGGATACCGAGAGGTTGAATGAGTTGGCGAGAGCTCTTTTATTTATCCCTATAATGACCTTTACATAAACAAATTTTAACTCTATTAATATAATAACACTTTGCCCTTAATTAATACATAAACAACCTACACATCAACATACCGTTATACAATTTCCTGTTCTTTTTTGCTTTATCCCCGAAATAACCCTCAAACTCTTCGTCCGATGTTATTACAAAAAGCTTATTTTCGCCAAGCGGCAGTAATCTTTCGCCCATTTGGCGATAAATCCGCTCGACATCGCTTTTTTCAAGCATACGCTCGGCATAAGGCGGGTTGGTTATAATTTTTGCGGAAATTTCAGGGTAGAGAAAATCCTTTATTTCTCGCTTTTGCGCGCTTATATATTTTTCCACCCCCGCTTTTTCGGCGTTTTCAAGCGTAAGCTTGACGCAATCTGAGTCAATGTCATAGCCTAAAGCTCTAAATTCCGAGTCCTTAATCATATTGGCGCGGAGTTCCTCGCGCTGTTTTTCCCAGATTTCTTTGGGAATAAATTCCCACCTTTCAGCCGCGAATTTTCTGTTCAAGCAGGGCGGGATATTAAGCGCCTTAAACGCCGCCTCAATCAAAAGTGTTCCGCTCCCGCAAAAAGGGTCAATTATTATTTCGCTTTCTCCCGTTGGCAGTTTCTGTCTGACCTTGGCAATGTCTATAATTCCCGCCGCCAAGGTTTCCTTAATGGGCGCAACGCCCGACTTTTCACGGTAACCACGCTTATGCAGACCCTCTCCCGATGAATCAAGAAAAACAGTCATTTCGTCTTTCAAAAGAAAGAACCGCACAGGATAAAGCGCTCCCGTTTCCGGGAGCGTATTTGTTTTATAATGTTTGCACATAGCTTCGGCAAGGGCTTTTTTCACAGTTCTTTGCAGGGCGGGAATACTGGACAGCTTTGAATTCACCGATTGCCCCTTAACGACGGGGAATTTCGCGTCCTTGCCTAAATAATCTCCGAGCGGAATTGTTTTTATATTGTCAAAAACGTCGTCAAAGCTTTCGGCTTTAAAACGCGCCAAAACCACTCCGATTCTCTCAGCGACAGAGCAACTTATATTAGCGCGGGCAAGAACCTCCGCATCCCCCTCAAAGCAAACCCTACCGTCGGCCACCTGAATGTTTTCACCGCCCGCCCGCCTAAGTTCAAACGCCAACGTCTTCTCCAACCCAAAATGACAGGGCGCGCTCATTTGTAATTTTATCATAAAATTTTCCTGTTCTTTGTCGGGTAATGTTAATCATATCGCGGTCTTGCCGAATCGCCGTGGGTCGCCCAGTATGTGCCGTCATGCGCCGAGGTGCAGGCGTTAGGCAAATTTGAGGCGCGGTAATATCCTATTTCGGTACTGGGGCAATTTGGAGTAGCCAACAGTCCCGTCTCCCTGCAATAACGCCGCTCCAGCACCGTGGGTTCAGGCGTGAAAGATTTAGGGATTGAAGTATCGCTGACATAAGCCAAAACGTCGCCGCAGACTCTTGCGGGAGAACGCCAACCATCAGCGCCGGCACTCCTCAGCGCTCTGCTGTGGTCAAACCCGAATCTGTAGGAAGCCACATATTCGGGGGTTAAAGCAGCAAATACAATGTTCTGCATATCGTTGGAGGTACCGGTTTTGCCCACTACCTCTATATTCGGCACCTGCGCGTAGCGTCCCGTGCCTGACGGGTCGTCAACAACCTTTTTCAGCATACGATTTACAACCCACGAGCTATCCTTTTCAATAGCCTGTGTTCCGGTAAGATTCTGCTCTAATATTATTCTGCCGTTATGGTCAACTACTTTTTCATAAAGATAAGGCTCATAATAAACCCCGCCGTTCCCG
This sequence comes from Oscillospiraceae bacterium, assembly GCA_009776305.1. GTDB lineage: Bacteria > Bacillota > Clostridia > Oscillospirales > Ruminococcaceae > Ruminiclostridium_E. Next base: position 114,134 of record WRLY01000001.1, read on the forward strand.
AAAATCGCAAACGCCGCCGTAAGCTCATGCAGTCTTGCCCCTTCGGTAAGCGCACCCAAAGCTAAAGGCGACCAGTCCCTGTCCGAAGGGACAAGGGTAGTGAAACCGAGCTTATCCTCCATCATGGTGTAAGCGGTGTTTATCCCGATTCTTTGAAGGGTTCTAACCGCTATGGTGTTGGTAGACTGCTGAATTGCATACCATGTGGGATAATAATTCATCGTGCCGCCCGGTCTTTCGTTGTAGTTAGCGGGCCATAAAACGTCTTTCGACGGGTCGTTCTCGTCGGGAGTATAACCGGCGGCGTCCCTTTGCATTGTGGAATAGGTTATTATGTTCATATCAATGGCAGGGGCGTAGACCGAAATCGGCTTGATTGTAGAACCTATTGACCTTACCGCCTGCGTAGCCCTGTTAAAGACGTCGTCTCCCTCTTTCTCGCCGAAACCACCCACAAGTGCCAATATCCTGCCGTTGTAATCCATTATTACAAATGCGCCCTGAATCAGGTCGGCTCTCTGTGCGTTTTGGTCATAAAAACTCAAAGCAGTATATGGGTCAAGGAATTTTTCCTCTAATTTTGCCTGCATCGCTACGTCAACATTAAGGTCAATGGTAAACCCGCCGCTTCTTATAATATCAAGGGCACGCTCATAGGAAACCCCGCGTTGCTCGGCAAGGTGGGTAGCCACCTGCCAAATCGCCGCGTCTACGTACCAGTTTTGGGTTACTTCGTAATCGCCGTTCCACTTGTAAGGTATGTCGGTACGCAATTCGTCCCACGGCGTATCTTCATAATAAAGATTGGCATCATCCTGGTCTTCATCAAGCAAACCGGCATATTCGTTATATCGCTCGTCCACATAGCCGAAATAATCCCCCGCTATAGGGCGGCGAAAATGGATTTGCTCAGCTAAAGCCGCATCGTATTCGTCGGAGGTGATAAAGCCGTAATAGTACATTTGTTGTAATGCGACCTCCTGACGGTCTCTTGCCAGTTCGGGGTTGTTATAAGGATTGTAAAAATGGGGCGAGGGCAACACAGCCGCCATAAGAGCCGCTTCGGCAATTGTGAGTTCTCCGACATCCTTATCAAAATAATACCATGCCGCCGAACCCACGCCGCTTGAATTACCACCGAAACTTACCCTATTTAAATAGCTCTCCAAAATATCTATTTTGGTGTATTTATGTTCAAGACCGATTGCACGGAAAATCTCGCGAAGTTTGCGCCCCACGCTTACTCTATCATCACCCGTAACATTCTTTACAAGCTGTTGCGTAATCGTAGAGCCGCCTCTGACATCGCCGCCCATCAAGGCATGAACCATTACGCCGGTGGTAGCGTACCAGTCTACCCCCTCATGCTCGAAGAAACGGTTGTCTTCATTCGCCACAACCGCATCAACCAAATGTTGCGGAATATCATCAATATCCACCCAAAAGCGCATTACGTCGCCGTGTAAGCGTTTTACCTCAACCCACTCCCCCTCGTTCGGGTCATAAGCCCTAATCGCGCTCGTAAGACTGAGTTCCGCCTCTTTTAAGTCAATGTCAAAAGAGTTTTCGGCAAACTGCATTACGTATACCGTCAGCGCAACCGCCACGATACACACTGTTATAACCGCTATAAGAAAAATCGAGAGGAAAGTCGTCCCCACTACCGCCAGCGCACTCTTGGTTTTTTGCGGTGCGGTAAGCTTACCACTCGCTTTGCTTTGCGCTTGCGGCGGCTTACCGTTTTTCGCCTGCGGTTTGCCTCCTGAGGGCGTAACAGGGGCAGACTTTGGGTTATTTAAATCTACGTATGTTATGTTTTTATCGTTTTTCATTAAAATCACCTTAAAGAAATATGTGGTTGAATTATCACAATATATAGTATAGCATAAAAGGATTTTAATTTCAAGAGGGCGGGACAAGTTCCGCCCTTTTTTATGTTGGTCTGCGGTGTTGTTTGCTTGTAGGAAATGCTTAATAGCTACGTTTCTCGGCAATCAAAGTATAAGAAAGCGGAAAGCCTATGCCCTCATATACTTTGGTTTCGAGCATGATGTCATAATCATATTCTTCAAAATTTGCAATACTAAATCCATTTTTGATTAAAGCGTTAATAATGTCTGACATTTTGTGCCTATAACTCGTAAATGTTTTGGATTCTTTTAATGTTGACATATACTCCATGCCGCTGTTACTAACCCACGGTGTTCTGTTAAAATAGGAATGTGCCACCCGATTCAAGTTATCGGGTTGGTATTCGGGCTCGCCCGGCAATGCCAACATGTTGACAATTGGATGAAAGTCATTGATCAGTAACATACCGCCGTCTTTCAGACATTTTGACACTTTTTCAAATAACAGCGATAAATCCTCAAACCAAATGATACCGCCGATTGTGAAAAAAATGAAGTCGAATTGATTGTAGTAGTTTTCAGGGATTTTCAAAATATCACACGCATGAAATGAGCAATTAGTAATATCTGCTTTTTCTGCGGTTTCAATTGCGTATTCTATCATATTTTCAGCAATATCAAACCCAACGCCATGCGTTGCGCCGCCATCCATTAGCGAAAGTAGCTCTCTGCCATCGTTACAACAAAATTGAGCCACTGTTTTGCCCTTAAAGTCTATGCTTTCAAGAATTTTCTTTAAGTCGGAGTCAAAGAAGGCGAATTTTTCTTTTTTGAGATGCAAATCATTGTGATTGCTCCACCCTGTACGGCGGTGGTCAAACGCTTCTTCCCACGCCGCCTTGTTGCTTTTAATATAATCCACCGCCTATACCTCCTAATATAAACACTCCGCCTTACCGAGTGCGTAAACCCATTATACCATACTAAAACAGGTCAGTCAAACGAAAAATAAATGCGAACCCCGACACTCAACTCTCAACGAACTTATAGTCGTGTGAGAATATTGCGTGTCGAGGCTCTCGACCGGGGTCTGATGTTCTAAATGCGAACCACCAACGTCAATATCTTTACTTCCTGTAGTGAAGCTGTGATATTGCCCACAGTGGCTCACCGCCGGAAAGGGAGGGATTCGAACCCTCGGTGGGGTATTAGCCCACACACGATTTCCAATCGTGCGCCTTAGACCAGCTCAGCCACCTTTCCGCATGAGTAAAAATTCCTCAAACAGACTTTTAAATTATATCATATAATACGCCTCTTGTCAAATAAAAAATTTACGGTTGACAAACGCTTTTTTTTTTAGTATAATTATTTAGTAAAATATATTTTTGCCGCTGTGGTGGAATCGGCAGACACAAGGGACTTAAAATCCCTCGGTAGCAATACCGTAACGGTTCAAGTCCGTTCAGCGGCAGCCGATGAGCCCGTCAGGAACAATTTCCTGCGCGGGCATATCTTTGCTTTTTTGTTTATATATGGTATAATATATTGAAGAATATGCGCTTAATACCGTCATATTCCACTAACTTATCCGCGAATCTTAACGCCCGCTGTTTCAGGAGGGAAAATGAGTACAGACAAAAACGTTTTTTCGGATGATGATGCCCACATTACCGAACTTGTTAAAGCCAAAGAAGCCCTGAAACTGCAAAGAGCTGTTTTGAAAACTATGGCGGAGCTTGTGGAATTTCGCGATGGTGTTACCGGGGGACATATAGAAAGAACCCGGGGATACTTAGGCGTGTTGCTCGGCGCGCTGATGAAAAAAGGCATCTACGCCGACGAGGTTGATACATGGGATATTTGGCTTGTTTTGAATTCCGCCCAGCTTCATGATATAGGCAAAATTGCCATAAAAGACAGCATTTTACGAAACGCCGAAAAGCTTTCCGAAGAAGAGTTTGAAGAAGTCAAATCGCACGCTACTTTCGGCGAAAGCATTATTGAAAAAATTGAGAAAGGCTCAGACGAGCAGGAATTTTTACATTACGCTAAAATTTTAGCCGCCACCCATCATGAAAAATGGGACGGAAGCGGATACCCCCGAGGGCTGAAAGGGTATGAAATCCCACTCCTCGGGCGGCTTATGGCTATAGCCGACGTATATGACGCGCTGATTTCCGTAAGACCTTATAAAAAAGCCTTTAGCCATTATAAAGCAGTGGAGATTATCAGGGAGGGTAGCGGCATACAGTTTGAACCTGCTTTGGTCGATGTGTTTCTTGAGGTTTCCGATGATTTTGATAAAATCGCCAAGGACTATGAGTTATCGCAAGGAGAGATTGACATGAAAATTGATAAAATCCAAACCGGTGAAAAAACGGTGCTTAAAATCGGTGGAAGATTAGATTCTTTCACCGCCTCGGAATTTCAAAAAACCTTGATAAACGGCTTTGACGATGCAAGGCATGTTGAGCTTGATTGCGACGAGCTTATATATATATCGTCGGCAGGCGTTCGCGCCATGCTCTCAGCTGAACAGAGAGCCGAAGAAGCAGGCGGCTCGTTCAGTTTGGTTAATGTCTGCGATGAAATTATGGAAGTCTTTGATATGACGGGATTCAGCGATATATTAAATATAACCCGGCGTTGACGTTCCTGCGCCATATTGAAACAATCCTCACTACGCAACTCGGTTGCTTTATCAAAAAATAATAAAAAATAATAAGGAGCATAATTTTATGAGCGGTGCGTTAATCGTAGGAATTATAATTATTATAAGCGTGTTGTCGTGCAAGCTGACAAGCAAGGTCGGCTTGCCTGTTCTTGTGGGTTTTATTGCGCTCGGTGTGTTAATGGGTACAAGATTTTCTTTTGAGCAAGTGGAGCATGCAGAGGCTTTATGTAATTTGTCACTGATGTTTATTCTTTTCACCGGCGGATTCCAGACGGATTTTAAGAAAGCAAAGCCGGTACTGGGTGTTTCGGTGTTACTGCCTACTTTAGGTACGGTTCTCACAGCGGGGGCGGGGGCGGCTTTCGCTTATTTTATTTTGAAATTTGAGCTTTATCAGGCAATGTTACTCGGCGCGGTAATTTCATGTACCGACGCCGCATCGGTTTTTTCCATACTAAGCTCTAAGAACATCACTTTTAAAAATAACCTCGGCTCGATTTTGGAAATGGAGAGCGGTTTCAACGACCCGATTGCCTATATGCTGACGGTGGTTTTCATCGGGCTGGCTCAAGGGGCGTCACAAAATGTTCCTGTTCTTCTGCTTATGCAGGTCTTAATAGGTGCGGCTGTAGGATTTGTGGTCGCAATGCTTGGACGGCGAATGATGAACAAGCTTAATTTAGACATTGACGGGCTTTACGCTGTTTTACTCTGCGGGGTGGCACTGCTTACTTACGGATTTGCGGGACTATTCGGAGGTAACGGGTTCTTAGCAGTGTATATATGCGGTATGCTTCTCGGTAACGGGAAATTGGTTTATAAAAAGCTCTTATCGCGGTTGTTCAACTCAGTTTCAATGATTATGGAGATTATGCTGTTTATTGTGCTGGGCTTGCTTTTCATTCCGGGAACATTCAGGGTCGTGGCGGGAATAGGCGTTTTGTTCGCGCTGTTTTTATTCTTTATAGCGCGACCGCTTGTAATGTTTTTGCTTATGAAACCGTTCGGCTACCGTATTAAGGAAATCGCTATGGTATCATGGTCGGGCTTTCGCGGCGCGTCTTCAATCGTGTTCGCCACCTATCTGCTTTCGGCGGGACTGCCTTATGCCGAAATTGTTTTCAGCGTTGTGTTTTTCGTTTGCTTGCTGTCGGTTATATGTCAAGGGGCATTCTTAGCCCCGCTTGCCAAGCGTTGGGATTTGGTTGACAATGAGGAAAAAATACTGAAACCGATTGCGGACTACGTTAAAGAAACCGACGGCGAGATGCTTGATTATAACGTGCCGTTTGGGTCGATTGTTTGCGGCAAGAGCGTGCAGGAGCTTCGGTTGCCGAAAGGTTTGTATATCGTTATGATTAAACGGGAGGGCAGATATATAGTACCCTCTGATTCTACTGTAATCATGCAGGACGATTCTCTGACGCTTGCAAGTGACGACAGAGAAAAGCTTTTGCAACTGAGTAATTTCATATAAGAACCTGTTCAATTTCCCAAACAGGTTCTGAGAAAATAAAATTGAGAGGTAAATTATATGGCTACAGAAAAACCTGTCAGAAAATCCTCCGAAACCAGAATATGGTTTATACCCGCCGCCATGATTTTAGGGGCGTTGGCAGGGGTGGTTATATGGCTGTTTTTAAAACTGCTTGAACTGGGGATTGTTTTCTTTTGGGAAATAATACCCGCTCGTTTGGACTTTGCTTATTATCCTTTGGCAATCTGCGCGACGGGAGGAATCTTAATAGGCTTGTGGCGCAAAAAATTCGGGGATTATCCCGATGATTTTGAGGAAGTTTTAGAGGTTGTTAAGAAAACGGGGAGGTATTCCCCCTGTAACATTTCGGTGCTGTTTGCCTCGGCTGTAATGCCGCTGATGTTCGGCGGAAGCGTAGGACCCGAGGCGGGGATTTCGGGAATCATTGCAGGAGTTTGCACCTGGGTGGGCGACAGATTTAAGTACATATTTAAGGAAATGAAGGAACTGACCGAGATAGGCTTGTCAGCGTCTTTGAGTATTTTATTCAGAGCGCCTTTATTCGGGTTTATGGCTCAGGTTGAAGGCGAGGAGGATAACAATTGTTTCCCCGGCAGAACCAAAATCATCATTTATTTCGCGGCTATTTTAAGCGGACTTGGCGCTAATGCGCTGTTGGTTTCGCATTTCGGCGGAGGACTGCATGTAGAAAGGTTTGGCGAAAATACGATTGAACAACGGGAATATATAATGTTTGTGCCGTTGGCTTTAGCGGGGCTTGCCGGAGGCTTGCTTTTTCATTTTTTCGGAAAAATAATCGGCGTGATTGCAAACCCGTTAAAGCGTTTTCCTGTTGCAGTTTCTTTGTTCGGCGGTCTGGTACTCGGGGCTTGCGGCATGATTTTACCGCTTGCTATTTTTTCAGGGGAAACGCAAATGGTGGAAATTATGGAAAGTTGGACTGTTACTGCTCCGATTATGCTTTTTGCGATGGGCATTGTAAAACTTTTGTTGATTAATGTATGCGTTCATTCCGGCTGGCGGGGAGGACATATCATTCCGGTTATATTCGCGGGGACTTGCATAGGGTACGGCATGGCGATTCTTACAGGTGCGGATTCGGTATTCGCAGTTGCGACAATAGCCACAGTTATGGTCGGCACGGTTTTACATAAGCCTATAGCCGTTATATTAGTAATGATGATTTTCTTCCCTTTCAAGAACATTATAGTTTTGACCCTTGCGGCTTTTATAGGTACAGCTATACCCCGCCGAAAACTAAAAAAGTTTTCAAAACAGGCAAGTGAAGAATAAATTCTGAGAAAGCAGTCGTTTAAATGTTGCGACTTGTCGGCAGCAAATAGTATATAAAGGGAGGCGGGCGCTATTTCCATACGGCTTAAAATACTGATTATTGTACTGGGCTTTTTTACGGCTGTCAGCGCGGTGTTCGTTTATTATTTGGGTGTTATTTCCGTCAATTATCGCCAACTTCGCTCCGAAGAAGCGTCCTTTATAATCAAATATGAAAGAGAAACGGTCGGCAGGTCTATTTACCAAATAGAGCAAAGCGCATTATTCATCTCACTTTTAGCGGGGCAGGCGTACCGTTCAGGCAGAACTCATGATGATTTCGGTAGCTATGTTTCACTTGATACTATTAATGCCATAGGTTTTAATGAGGCAACAGGCAGCGGCATTTGGTTTGAGCCTTATACAATAATAGAAAACGCCCCGAGAGTGTATCTGTATCTGTATAATGACCCTGAAACTAATGAAATAAGTTTTGTCCACGAATACGAAAACGAAGAATACGACTATCACTCACAGCCGTGGTATGTTGCAATCCGAAAAGAGCTTAAAGGTCCCAAAAGCACGGTCTGGACGGTTTGGACTGAGCCTTATTCGGACGAACACGGCGTGACGAGCCTTATGACCACGGTGGGCGTGGGAATTTATGACGACGACGATAATTTAGTCGGTATTGCCACTGTTGACTGGCAAATTCAAGATGTTAAGAACAGACTTTCCGCGGTAGTTCCGACTGAAAACAGTTTCGTTTTATTAGCCTGCCCCAAGGACGATTATATAATATCCAATACTTATGATTCTGACGACAGAAACGTCGGCAAATCGTTATATACGCTACCGTGGTACAAGGAGCTTGATTTAAGCGGATACTATAACAACATTAACGGTTTAATTGAAAACTACTTTGTTTTTGATGGGGTTCAGTATGTTTCTTACAGCTATCCCTTTGAAAACGGTTGGTTGCTTTCAATGCAGATTCCGGTAAAGGAATTTTTCTCCGCGGTTGATTCATTTAACGTCCGATACGCCACTATTATGGGTGTGTCGTCGGTTTTGCTACTGTTGATTATTTTTTATTTAACGTCAAAATATGTCAACGCCCCCTTGAAAAAATTAACCCAGGGGGTGCTTATGATTGGAATAAGCGACCTTGACAAAAAAATTGACATAAATTCCAAGGACGAGGTAGGGTTGCTTGCGACGGCGTTTAACGAAATGACGGACAAACTGAAAGAATCCATTGAGCAAAATACCAGAGAACAAGCCGCAAACGCCAGGCTCGGCGCAGAGCTTTCGGTCGCCGCAATGATACAGGCAAATATGTTACCCTGTATATTCCCGCCTTTTCCCGATAATGATGAATTTGATATTTTCGCCTCCATGTTTCCCGCAAGAAAGGTCGGCGGAGACTTTTATGATTTCTTTTTTGTAGACGCAGACACGCTGGCAGTCGTGATTGCAGATGTTTCAGACAAGGGAATCCATTCGGCAATGTTTATGGCAATTGCCAAAACCCTTGTTAAAAATATCGCAAGGTACGGAAAACAGGGGATGGTCCCCGAAAAGGTTTTTGAAAACATCAATACCCTGCTCTGCGAGGGAAATCGGGCGCATATGTTCGTTACGGCGTTTATGGGTTATTTGAATATTAAAAGCGGAAAATTCGTTTATGTAAACGCAGGGCATAATCCGCCGCTTGTTTGCTTAAACAACCGTTATGAAAAATTAAAACTCAGAAAAGAGTTAGTCCTCGGAATAAAAGAGGGTATAAAGTATACGCAGGACCAAATAGAACTGAAACCGGGCAACAAGTTGTTTTTATACACCGACGGCGTGACCGAAGCCGTGAACGGTGAAGAAGAGCTGTTCAGGGAAAAGCGTCTGCTGAAAATCGCAAACGACAACATCGGTTTGCCCCCGTTGGAATTAATAAATTTAATCAAGCGGGAAATAGACGGCTACGCCAGCGGCGTAGAGCAAGCCGACGACATCACTATGTTAGCTCTGCACTATAAGGGTTCAAAATCGGCGCATGACAGCATCACCGTTCAGGCAAAAACAGATAATCTGCACACAATTATAGATTTTGCACAAGAACGAATTCCGGGTTGCCCCCCTAAAATAAAAAATAAAATCAACATAGCCATTGACGAGGTTTTTTCAAATATAGTGAAGTTTGCTTACGGGGCAGAAACGGGGGAAGTCACGGTAAGGGTTATATCCGATAACGCTCATTTAAGCCTTGAGTTTGAGGACAGCGGTACAGCGTTTAACCCTCTTGAAACTCCCGAACCCGATATTTCATTACCCGTAGGACAAAGGAAAATCGGCGGGCTTGGAATCTTCATGCTGAAAAAGCTTATGGATACAGTGGAATACAGACGCGAGAACGAAAAGAATATATTGACCATAGTAAAAAAATTAAACCCTGCAAAATAGTGACAAATGTAATATAAAATAATGTCTCACGGCACTTTTATTGCCGTGAGTTCTTTATTATAATATAAACATAAGAAACAATATTACTGCGACACTTTATGCATTACAAGGAAATTTAACGAAATATGGTGCAAAATCCGCCCAAATATGGGCGTTGAGCGATGCCAAATATAGTTTCTGAGTGCACAAGTAATAAAAAGGAGAAAAATTATGCTGTTTACAATGAAAGACACTGTAAAGCGTTACCGCGCTTTAACAGCCCTCGACCACTTACACCTTGCCGTGCAAAAAGGTGAAATGTTAGGGCTTTTAGGTCCTAACGGTTCGGGAAAAACCACCACCATTCGGGTTTTGACAGGACTTACCAAAGCCGACGCGGGGGAGATTCAACTATTCAATAAAAACGCTAAAAACGGCAAATCGGCTATCACCGACATAAGACGGCGCATAGGCGTTGTACCGCAGGATTTGGCGCTGTACGAGACGCTCTCGGCACGGGAAAACCTTGAATATTTCGGGAAATTATACGGCGTTCGCGGCGCTGTGCTGAAAAAAAGAACCGATGAAACATTAGAGGTTTTGGGGTTGACCGACGTCGCCGGAAAATCGCCCAAAAAATTCTCCGGCGGTATGAAACGGCGCTTAAATATAGGTTGCGCTATTATACATAAGCCTGAATTGTTAATTCTTGACGAACCTACCGTAGGGGTTGACCCCCAGTCAAGGAATCATATCTTGGACTTTTTGTGTGAAATAAACAGGCAGGGTACGACTGTTCTTTATACGTCGCATTACATGGAAGAGGTTGAGCGGATTTGCTCCCGCGTCTGCATAATGGACGCCGGCAGGGTTATAGCCGATGGCAGCGTGGAAGAATTGACCCGCTCGGTAATTTTCGAGGAAACTATTACCCTCGAGGTCAAAGAGCCCGCACCGTCTTTGCCGGAAAAAATCAAGAAAATCCAAGGGGTTACAAGCTGCAATGTGGAAAACCGCGCCGTCACCGTTACAAGCTCTGCGGGTTCAGGAAATTTATCGCGAATCTTAGAAGTTGCCGCGCCTTATGTAATCCTCGGGGTTTCAGCGCAGAGGATAACTTTGGAGGACGCATTCCTTGCACTGACAGGCAAAAAACTGAGAGAGGGTGACGCGTAGTGAGAAACTTTTCAACTGTATTTATAACCGGCTTTAAGTATTGTTGGCGTAATCCCGTAAGCGTGGCGGTTTTAATAGGCTTTCCGATTTTAATAATTTTCGTGCTCGGAAACGCCCTAAGCTCTTTCATTTCGCCCGACTACGATTTTGAGCCTATCCCGGTCGCCGCCGTTGTTGAAACTGACGGCAACTTTGGCTTATTTTTGCAAAGCGAGGAGATTTCACAGTTTTTGGAGGTGAATTTCACATATAAGGAAAACGCGCTCCTATTGTTAAATGACAATAACGTAAGCTTAGTTGTCGAAGAAAAAGACGGCGAAATCGCGGTAACAAGACCGCAGGTTGCGAGGCATGACACGCAGATTGCCGTTTCAATCATTGATTCCTATAAGCAAGTCAGCACTGCTATGGAAATTGCGATTATGGGCGCGGCTGACTTATCTGAACTATCCGAATTATTAAAAATACTCGAATCCGATATAACGGTAACAGATTCGCCCATTGGCGGGCGCGTACCGAGTGCAATTGACTACTACGCGGTGACTATGCTTGTGATGATTTTGCTTTTCACGGGTATGAACGGACTTGAATTATTCAAGAAAAGTATGTTTTCAGAAACGGGGGAAAGGGTGCTGATTACCCCTGTGTCCAAGCCTGCCCTTATTGGCGGATTGCTCGCCGCCTCAACCGTGACGAGTTATTTGCAAGGAATGGTAACATTCGTATTCAGCGGTGTGGTTTACGGAGTTTACTGGGGGGAGCGGATTCCCTTGGTATTGCTGACGCTGTTCGGAATTACGTTGTTTTCGCAGGCGTTCGCCATCTTTTTAACTATACTTTTAAATAACATCAACGCGGCTATGGGAGCAATGCAGGTTTCGATTTTCACCATGACCTTTGTCGCAGGCGGATATACTAAAATCAATTTCGGCGCGGCTGAAAAAATCTTTCAATACTCGCCGAACTCCTTAGCCCACACCGTAATATTCGGGGCGGTTTATGGCGGGAACGAATCAAAAATGACGTCTGATTTATTACTGCTGTTTGCTTACGGAACAGTATTATTTATAGTAGCGTTCCTACTCGGAAGGAGGAGGCTGGCATGATTGTTTTTACAACCACCGTTAAACGTATACTGAAACAACCGCTTAACTGGGTGTTTATTATGATTTTTCCGATTGTATCATTTATTCTTATTTCAATTTCCGCGGCTGAAAAACCTCAACAAGACATTGCCGAGATAAGCGTATATTTTGGCGTTGCGGACAACGATGACACCCTACTTTCAAGAGCGCTTGCAAATCAGCTTGGATTGCGTTATAATATAATTGAGGTGGAAGAAGCTGACGTAACCGCCGTGCTGACGGATGGGAGTATTCCGTGGGTGCTGTTAATCAACGAGGGATATGAACAAGACGTACTTGAGAGAAATTTTGATTTAACAAGCCTTGAGGGCTACTCGCTGACTGTTACCGACACCTCCGCTATCGGCGCGGCAATGGCTGAAAATATAACGCGGGCTTTAATGCTCCTCGGGACTAACGACCAAACGGTTATTTCAGCGTGGGAGGAAACGTCGCAGGTTGAAATACAGCTGACTAACTTAAACGACCACTGGGCGGCTATTGCCCAATGGCTTGCAATGTTCGGTTTTATATCAATATTTACAGCCTATTTCATAATTAAAACACTGCTTGACGACAAGCGCGGCGGTATGCCCGACAGGGTGGGGGTCTTACCGATTTCAACGAGGACATATTTAACTCAAGGCTCATTGGCGGCGTTTGTAGTGACCGAATTAACCGTAGGTCTGTCGCTTGCGGTTTTGGAGATTCTTTACAGCGGAATTTCAAATATATGGTTTTTGTTCCTGCTGTTAAGCCTGTATAACTTATTCTCGGTAAGCCTTGTGCTTTCAATTACCTCATTCGCCAAAGACCTCGGCGCGGCGTCGGTAGCTATGACCATGATTGCGACCCTGTCGGCAATGCTCGGCGGCTTGTTCTGGCCTATGGCATTAGTTCCCGAGTTCATGCAGAAAGTCGCCTGGTTTACCCCCGGATACTGGTTCGCCGAAGGGCTTAGGAATATAAATGAAATAACATTTGAGGGGTTTGTTATGCCGTTGTTGTTCCTTTTCGGATTTACGGTAATTACGCTGTTAATAGGCGGCTTGAAGAAAGTGCAGAAAATGGACGAGTAAATGAAATACTATGCAATCTTTGCCCGAAGTCTTGTAGGGGTAATGTTAATAGCTGTATGGGGGCTGACAGACAGCCCCCTTTCGGGCGTGGCGTTTTTGCTGATTTTAACGGCAGTTTCAGCGGCGCGATACAGGTTTAAGGCTTTAAGCCGTTTCGCGGTAACCGGCACGTTGGAAATTGTCGCCTGTATCGGATTCGCTTTCCTTTGGTTTCCGGCATTACTCGGGCTATGGCTTCCCGTAATCGGTTTTATCGAGGACAAATGGCAAGGATGGGAGCGTGACTTACTGCTTAAAGATTTCGAGGACAGGGCGGAGCGGCTAAAACTTGAAAAGAAACGTGAAAACGCCTCGATGGAACTTAGATATGCGGCACGGGTCGCCGAAATAAACGAACGTTCCCGCATAGCGCAGGACATTCACGACCATGTGGGACACGAAATCACCGGCGCGCTGATTGCTTTACAGACAGCGGCAAAACTATACGAAAGCGGTGACGGGAGAGCGGGAGAACTGCTCGGGCAGACTATTAAGTGCCTTGAATCGGCTTCGGAAAATTTGCGCGAAACAGTGCATAACTTAAAGCCCGCAAAAGGCACGGCACTTTCTTACTTAGAAGAAATATGCGATTCGTTTAAATTTTGCGAGGCACGTTTTGAGGTTTCGGGCGATTTGAATAATATAACCCACTTTGAACTTTTAGCCGCGAATTTAAAAGAAGCGCTGACCAACGTTTCCCGTCATTCAAACGCGGACAGCGTGACTGTACGACTTGACGGGAACGCCGATTATATCCGTATGACAGTTTCGGATAACGGGACAAAGCTTAAAACCCTGAAATCCAAATCAGGAATGGGCCTTTCAGGAATGAAAGAGCGGATTCGCGCGGCGGGAGGAACCCTTACGGTAATTTATGAAAACGGCTTTAAAATAATCTGCATTTTGCCCAAAAAATCACAGGAGGGAATATGAAACTTTTAATCGTAGACGATGACGGATTAATCCGTGACAGCTTAAAAATACTGTTCGAGAGCAGTTCAAACGGGGAGTTTTCGGCGCGGGTGGCTGAAAACGGATTGGTTGCTTTAGAACTTTGCAGGGAAGAATTGCCCGATATTGTATTAATGGATATACGTATGCCTGTTTGCGACGGTGTGGAGGCGACCAAAAAAATCAAGACCGAATTCCCCGATGTGAAAATCATCATACTGACCACCTTTGCCGACGACGGTTATATCGCCTCCGCCATAAATGCGGGAGCGGAAGGGTATCTGCTGAAAAGCACCTCCGCCGACGGCATAATCGAGCGAATCCGCGCCGTAGAAAAAGGCGCAATGGTTTTTGACAAAGGGGTCAACCCGATTGCATCGGGGCGCTTTTCAGCGCTCGGTGGCAATGAAAAACCGGGAAACCCTGCTCATTTTTCCGGCTTTTCGGAATTAACGGTGCGGGAAAACGAAATACTTTCATTAGTCGCTACAGGGCTGTCTAATAACGAAATCGCGGGCAAGCTCTTTCTTTCGCAGGGGACGGTAAGAAATTCAGTTTCGGTGATTTTGGAAAAATTAAATTTAAGGGACAGAACCCAGTTAGCAGTATATTATTGGCGAAACGTTTAAACGTTTCGCCTTTCTCAGTTGTATACATAGTGAAACATGTTTCAAAGCAATATATAGTCGATTTTAAAGTTAAATGACTATAAAAAGGAAAGAGGCGATAAAATTGCAGTCTCATGATGAAAACTACACAAACAGCCAAATCACCGAGATTTATAACCGCAATTACAAATCGGTTTACCGCGTCTGTTTTATGTACATGAAAAACAAGGCGGATACCGAGGATATGCTCCAAAATACTTTTTTGCGGCTTATTTCAAGTGGCACGCTCTTTGAAAACCCCGAACACGAAAAAGCGTGGCTGATTCGCGCCGCGGTGAATTTGTGCAAAAATTCGCTGAAATCGTTTTGGAACAATAAAACAGTGGCATTTGACGAGGGAATTGATTCTTCCGGGAAATACGAATTTATCCCCGAACCCGACCAAACGCTCCAAAAGGTCATGGCACTACCGCCAAAACTGAAAACGACGTTATATCTGTACTATTACGAAGGGTACAGCTCAGAGGATATAGCCAAGATTATGGGAAAGCCCTCCGCGACAATCAGGGGCTATCTCCACAGAGGGCGGGGCGCACTGAGAAAACAACTTGAAACGGAGGCTTTTTGTAATGGAATGTAATAATTTAAAACAGGCATTTGAGGCGATTGAACCAAACGAAACGGAAAAACATAAAATGTTAAGCCAAATCTTAACCCGCAATGAATCTTCCGCGAAAAATCAAAGAAGAAATCCTGTCGTAAAACGTTTAATACCCTTAATGGCAGCGTTTGTGCTTTTAGTCGGCGGAACAGCGGCGGCGGGAATAGCGCTGGCGGCAAATCGCAATAATTCATCGGCAGAAGAGCAAACAAGAAATCCTGATGATATAGATGTATATTCGCTGAGCGGCAGATTTGTAGGTCAGGCGCTTATACCTGATGGAAGCGCTATGCACACAGTAAGCTATAGCGGCGTGGAAAACCTTGAAATCGCTGCTTTGAACGATATAGTAGTGGTTTCGATGTGGCATAATGAGGAAGTTGAAATTTCGTTCTACGATGAAAAGCGTTCACAGGACTATTACGAGCAATATCAAACCGACATTCGGTTTGATACAAATCCTTATGTATACTTCGGTCACCGCTCCGCCCACGGCGGCGAAAAAACCGAACGCGACGAAGTTACTTCGGTCATATACGTCACATTGCCGGCAGACTTTCCGCTTGAGAGGCTTTCTGTAAAAACTCAAAACAACGTGTTAGTCGAAAACTGCTATATTAAGGATTTGTCAATAAAAAACCCCGTCGGTTTTTACGTGCTTGAAAATAACGTGACCAAGCCGGAAAAGGACAGAGGATATTTAATGGTTGTTTTGGAAAACAACAGTTTCGACCTGGTTAGTATTGACGCCGACGCAGATGTTTTCGTGAAAGATTGCGATTTTCTAAATAACGGAATTACCACAAAGAACGGTTTGCCGGTAGGATTCAGCTACGAAAATATATGGGCTAACAAAAAACGGCTGTTAGATTTTGAAGATTCTGAAATCTGTAGAATTTTTGTAAATGCCGATAACGCAACGGTCAATGCCAGACGCTGTAAAATAGGCTCGCTTATGCAGGGAAATATTAAGGCAGAGGATTGCGAGATAGAAACGGCATTGATTAATAACATTGACGACCACTCTTATTTTTACGGCTGTAAAATCAGAAGTATTACTGCCATAATAGGCGACAGGGAGTTTTCCGATTTGATAGTCAACGACAGAGAATTTATTATAGGTAATTTGTGGATTGTCGGCAGTTCGGTTGAAGATTTCGGGTTAATAAGCTATAAAAATGAATCTTTAGGGTATGACGTTATCAGCGGGTGGTTGTTTAACCATGAAACAGGATTAGCGACCAATCCGGAAACAGGCGAAGTTATCTTAATCACAGAGTATTTTGAATACATGAAAAACTTAGAAGAGCAGGAAGAGCAAAATAAGCAGAACGAATATGACGGCGAAATAACAGAAGAGAATTCAGAAAATTCGGAAGAACAGGACGAACAAGAGTCGGAATAAAAGTAAAACCGCCCTAATCATAGGGCGGTTTCTTACGCGGCATCCTTCTTCAAATACTTTCGATAAACCTTATCCACAATTACCGACATGGCGTTGTCGCCCGAAACGTTGCAAGCAGTGCCGAAGCTGTCCTGCGTGATATATAAAGCCATAAGCAGACTTGCCACAGCACCGTCAGAGGCGATTCCCACCATAGGCAGAAAAGGCAACGCCGACATAATCGCCCCGCCGGGAGCGCCCGGGGCGGCAACCATAGCAAATCCCAACGTCATTATGAATGACACTATTATATTAAGGCTGTGCGGCATTTCATACATAAGCAAAACCGCTGTAACACAGCAGGTTATTGTAATCATAGAGCCGGGTAAATGTATGTTGGAACAGAGCGGTATGGTAAAATTGCGGATTTCTTTGGAAACCCCATTCTTCTCTGCACAGCTTAAATTTATCGGAATAGTCGCCGCAGAGGATTGCGTCCCTATTGCCGAAATATAGGCGGGGATTTGATTTTTAAGCATTGTAAAAGGGTTCTTCTTACCAATGGCGGCGCTTATGAAAAACAATATAAACAAATAGATTACATGCAGGACAATAACCGTTAGAAACACCTTCCACAAAACGCCGAGAATGATAAAAGCCGCCCCGCTTGACGTCAGATTAGCAAAAGTTCCGCAAATATAAAGCGGTAAAAGCGGGATAATTACTTTATGCAGTACCAAAAAAATCACCTGCGCGAATTCATTGAAAAAACTGTGCAATACGCCGCAATTTCCGTCTTTGTTTTGCCCTTTTCCGTTTCTCATGACGCTTATACATAAGCCTAAAATAAAGGCAAGTATAATTGCCGAAGTAACGTCAAGCAAAGGTTTTATTTCTATGATAAAGTAAGGGCTCAACATACCCTCTTCAGGTACGGGGATTGAACCTGTAACGACTGAATTCATAAAATACGGGAATAGGTTCGAAGCCACGATATAAGCGGCACTTCCCGCTATCAGCGTTGACAGGTAAGAAAGACCAACCGTCATGCCGAGCAGTTTTCCCGCCCCTTGATTTAAGTCGGCTATGCCCGTCGTCACAAAAGCCAAAATCATCATAGGTATTATGAACATTAAAAAAGAGCCGAACAATGTTGACAAGGTGACGAGAACCCTGTTGACAGCTTCCGGAGCTAAACTGCCAAGCAGGATTCCGATTGCTATTGCTGTAAGAAGTTTGGGGATTAATCCCGGCTTAAATGGTTTTTTATCTTGTTTTTGAGCTGAATTGCTTTTCATACTTCCGCTTTTTCCTCTTCTTTATTGGAATTAATCTCGGCGCGCAATTTTTCAAGGACTTTGAGTGCGCCCTCAAAATGATACTCTTCTATATAACGCGCAAGCTCCTCCGTACCCGGAATGGCACGGACTTCATCAACATAATTTGCTATATCGGGATTTATATTTTCAAGTAAGGATTCTAACTTTTCAAATAATTCCAGAGTTTCTCGGGGGTCTAGTGGCGGATTTTGCCTTGAATTCTGCTCGTCATAAAGAATCAACAGCGGTCTTAATTCTTCAAGAACCGATGTTAATTCGGCTTTGAGACGGTTCATTTTTCTGCCCCTCACCGATATAATACCCTCTTTAAGCGTAGCTTCAACCTCTGCGGCGGCGCTTTGCAGTTCCGGTTTGCCAATCAGCCCCGCATTACCTTTTAAGGTGTGCGCCAATCTGTGGGCTAACTTCACATCGCCCGCGCCCATTGCCTCAACGATTTCAACATATTTGGTTTGATTACTTTTTACGAAGTTCAGGCGAAGCCGTCTTTGAAGTTGGTCTGTGTCCTGCTCCTCTTCACCCGCGCTTGTCATGAAACTGCTTACGGGGGTCAGATACTTTAATAAAACCCGCCACAGCTCCTGCGAGGTAAAGGGCTTTCCAAGGCAGTCATGCATTCCGTGTTCTTTGTATTTTTCACGTTCACCCACCATTACGTTTGCGGTAACTGCCACAATGGGCGTTCCTGTTTCAAGCTCGGTGATTAGCGCGGCGGCTTCGTTTCCGTCCATGACGGGCATAAATATATCCATGAAAATGAGCTCAAAAGGCGGCAGGTTGCTTTCCACCCGTTCCCGAACCATATCCACCGCTATTTTACCATCTTCTGCCGTAACGTTTTCAAGCCCTACCCGCGCAAGATGCTCACAAACCACTTCCCTGTTCATAAAGTTATCGTCACAAACTAAAACCAAACCTTTAAAACACGGTTTTTCAAACACGTCGTTTTCTATTTGAGCGACTGTATTTTTAGCGTTTCCTGATTTCGAGGATGAAATTATGTCAATAGTTCCGAATACGATTTCAAAACTGAATTTACTGCCCCTACCGGGCGCACTTTCAACCGTCAGGTTCCCGCCCATAAGCTCGACTATATCCTTAACGATTGACAGTCCCAATCCCGTACCACCGTAATTTCGGGTAGTACTGGAGTCGGCTTGAATAAAAGGCTTGAAGATTTTTTCAATCTGTTTCGCGTTCATACCGATACCGGTGTCTTTAACTTCAAAATGAACCACCGCCTGATTGTTATAATCAGCACTTTTTACGGTAGCGGAAAGCCCGACAGAACCTGTGTCGGTAAACTTTACGGCGTTGGATAAAAGATTCGCGAGTGCCTGATAGAGCCTTACAGGGTCGCCGAGCAATCTTTTGCCGACTAACGGTTCGGCATAGGTGTTAAGCTCAAGTCCCTTTTGTTTGGCGGTATGCTGCATGATATACTGACAGCGTGCAACTACATCGTGCATATCGAAGGGTATGTACTCCAAGTGCATTTTACCCGACTCTATTTTTGAAATATCTAAAATATCATTTACTATATTTAATAGCCATTTTGTATTATCTGAAATTTTAACTAAGAAATCCCTTACATCGGGGTGAACGTCGCTGTCTAACGCAAGCTCTGCAAATCCCATTATGCTGTTCATGGGGGTGCGTATTTCATGGCTCATGTTGGAGAGGAATATTGATTTTACTTCGCTCGCCTTTTCGGCGTTTTTCATGGCAATATGCAACTCTCTGTTTTGCATAGCAAGCCTGTCGCGCATGTGTTGTACATTCCGCGATACATCGCCTAATTCATTATCAAAATCATAGCCGTAAATGCGCTCTGCCTGACCGGCTTGGCTACGGTCAATGCTGGCAATCAGTTTTTGCAACGGGGCGAAAATCAATCTGCGGCTGAGTAACGTAATGCTGAAAGTATGGATTACAAGTGCCCCCAACATCGCAAATATAAGCGGATAAAGGGCGGCAATGCTGAAAAGCGAATCCGAGTTAAAAAGCGTCACGACAGCCCAGTCTGTTCCTGCAATGGGAGCTAAAGACGCAAAACTGTGTTCTCCCCTTTTCAGCTCAACGATAATCGGCACGTCGCTCGAAGTGAAGTGTCCGCTTATACCCATGAGAAAATCATTTATTTCCGCTAACAAAAGAGGGCTGTCAATCTTATGGCGTATATGTAAATTTTGGTCGTGCGCTTCAATATTCGGGTTACCCGCAAGCGTGCTGTCCATCTGAATGAATCCGTTGCCGTTTATTACAAAGCCTGTCACATTGTTGCTGACGTAGTCGGCGAAAATATCCTCTATTACGGAATCAAAAAGCAAGCCGGAACAAAAAACGCCCAGTAACTCCCCGTTTCGCATAACCTTATGGTTAATCCAGAGCCGCCGCTGACCGCTCACCTTGTCAACGTCAATATTAAAAGTATAGTCGTTTTCAGACTCTATACTTCTGTAATACCAGCCGTCATATTCAACATAAGGACTAATCACGTCAAATGGCTTGAATTCCCAAAAAGCCGCCCCTTCTTTAATGACATACTCATTCAGGGACTCGTTTATGACAAAATACAGCTCAGTGCTGTAAAGCATGTCGGCGTAATTTATCATTCCTTCGTAAGCCGCGTATCTTTTCAATTTGTTTGACTCGTCTGCAAACCATTCAACTAAGTTTTTTGAGCGGGCAAACTTAGTAACTAAAGCTAATTCCCTGTTTATGTAGGCGTTGAAAGCATTGACCGTTTCGTTTGAATAAAAACGCGCGTAATCCCTTGAAACCGTTTGGACTATAGAATTGGAAATAAGACTCGAAACCATTATCATAATAATGGACATAGCCACAAAAAAAGCAACATTCAAGTTACGGAACTTAAATTCTATACTATGTTCATCTTTATTGCTTCGCTTATTCTTTTTGATTTGCTTATCCTGTGCGCCGGATTCATTTTCAGCGCTTTGATTTTTTCGGCGGCTGTTAAAAAACATGCTTTTAGTCCCCTATAGCAAATTGCGTTTTGCAAACGTAAAGTCCGCTAAAACGCTCGCCGCCGATAGCGGCGGAAAGCGAATTTACATTTTTTTAAGTATAGCATATATTTGTTTACCCGTCAACCTGTTTATTCTTTTGGGGGTATTGCAATTTTCATATTTTTTTTGTATAATTAACAATGATTACCGCAAGGACTATTTTACA
Source organism: Oscillospiraceae bacterium (assembly GCA_009776305.1). Lineage (GTDB taxonomy): Bacteria > Bacillota > Clostridia > Oscillospirales > Ruminococcaceae > Ruminiclostridium_E. Next base: position 135,427 of record WRLY01000001.1, read on the forward strand.
ATAAAGGAGAAAAAACTTGGAAAAACTTTTTAAGCTTAAACATTACGGCACAGCGCCGGGCAAAGAGATTATAGCGGGCGTCACCACCTTTGCCACCATGGTTTATATTGTTTTTGTAAACCCGAACATATTATCCCACGAGCTTGGCGCGGGTATGAACCGTAACGGGGTTTTTGTCGCCACCTGCATAGCAGCGGCAACAGGCACTTTGATTATGGCTATTTACGCTAATATGCCCTACGCGCAAGCCCCCGGTATGGGAATCAACACATTTTTCTCTTTCACCGTCTGCGGCGCAATGGGCTTTACATGGCAGGAGGCGTTGGCAATGGTCTTTCTCTGCTCTGTAATCACCATGATTCTCACGGTTACAAGCGTACGTAAATCGCTGATTCTCGCCATTCCCCGTTCTCTGCAAAATGCCATCGGCGGCGGCATAGGGTTTTTTATTGCTTATATCGGCATGACCAACGCCGGTTTTCTGCAATTCGGTTTAAACGGTGAAATTTCAGATAATGTTATACCGGGAAACTTAGTTGTTCCCGCACTGTCCGATTTTTCAACACGCGGAGCGCAGTTAGCGTTAATCGGTCTTGTAATCATCACGGCGCTTATGCTCTTGAAAATTCCGGGAGCTTTGTTAATCGGGGTTGCGGCGGCTACGGTTATCGGAATCCCTATGGGCGTTACCGATATAGCAGGGCTTAAACTGTTCGACATGTCCGCCGTCGGCGACATAAAAGAGGTCTCCTTTGCTTTTTTCGGTGAGAGCGGATTCGGAAGTATGTTCAACAGTCCGCAAAAAACGCTTATGGCAGTTACCGCTATATTTGCCTTTTCACTCACCGATGTTTTTAACGCAATCGGCTCTTTTATCGGTGCGGGTCGTGCCAGCGGCATATTCACCGACGCCGATGCCGAAGCTCTGCGCTCCTCAAAGGGCGTCGCCAAAACCCGTATTGAGCGGGCGCTGTTTGCCGATATGTCCGCCACCTGTATCGGTTCGCTGTCGGGCACGTCTAATGTTACCACTTACGTTGAATCTGCCGCGGGCATTAGCGCAGGCGGGCGTACAGGAATGACCTCGTTAGTTACCGGAATTCTTTTTCTGCTTTGTATTCCGTTTGCTTCACTTTTCGGGATTGTCCCGACGGAGGCAACCGCACCTGTCCTTATTGTTGTGGGCGTTCTGATGGCGAACTCTTTCGCCCGGGTCAACTGGACTAACTTTGAGGATGCGTTGCCGGCGTTTTTGACGGTGGCGGTTATGGCGCTTGGTTTTTCCATAGCCGGCGGCATTGCCGCAGGATTTATCTTTTATTGCGTTATAAAAATTTGCACCCGCAAATTCAAGGAAATTCACCCTATTTTAGCGATTTCTGCCGGAGTGTTTCTTATGAGTTTTGTTGTGCAGGCGTTATAGCTCGATTTGTAATCGCTCCCCAAACCCGCCGTCTAAGCGGGTTTGGGGATTTTATTTTTGGGTTTTGAGAATACCTCCGAATCTGTTTTTGTCAATTTTATATAAAAAAACAATATAATTCGTCCTATATATTTGTGAACATAGTACCTTGCATTGTATAGTACAATATGCTACAATATAGATAAAGGAAAAAATTGCAACTTAAATGAGGTAATTTATGAAAAAAAGCAGATGCATTTTAATAATTACACCGGCGCAACGCCGAAAGCGAGCCAATTGTCATATATATGGAACTTGAAAGACTCGCAGGGAAACACTGTCCCCGACGGCATTTATTATCTGCTTATTGAGGGCAGTCTGTGCTGGGATAACAGGGTTATTTATTCGACGGATATTGAAGTTGGCGATGATATTGTAGTCGGCGAGATTATACATACATTTATATACGGGACGGGCGACTACGCAAATGCACTGACAGAAGACGCACCGGAAAGGTCTATGATAACTAATGTAAAGGTTAGTTCGGTTGATGATTAATTGTATTGTCAATTATCAAAAAGGGGGTATGCGCTATTAACCCGCAATTAAAAAGAGGAACGCTTGAGCTGTGCGTTTTGGCGTTAGTCTGCCGCGGAGACTGCTACGGGTACGAATTGGTCAACCGTATTTCCGCCAGTATGCACATAACCGAGGGGACAATTTATCCCCTGTTAAAAAGACTCAAGGACAACGGGAGTATTTCTTCCTATATAGTTGAATCGCAGGAGGGACCTCCCCGAAAATATTATCAAATTACAGACATCGGCAAAGAAGAAAAAGAGCGACAGGAAAAAGAATGGCGCGATTTTTCGGACAGTGTCGAGAAATTAATCAGCGGTGAGGGGGAATAATTACATTATGTACAGAACAAAACAGGAGTTTTTAGAAAAACTCGAAAAAGAGTTAGCGCGTTTCGGCGTGGTGGATAAAAGTGAAATAATTGCGGATTTTGAACAGCATTTCACTGACAGCTTGGCGCTCGGTACAGGCGAAGCCGAAATCTGTGAGAAATTAGGCGATATTTCCGAAATAGCCAAGCAATATGCCGAGGCGGAGATTTTCCCCGTTGTGGCGGTAGAACCCGAAAAAATTACGACGCAAGCAATAGTCAGCGACGCTAAATCCGAAACAGAGTTCTCAACTGAGTCCACGCCCGAACCTACGCCTTACGAGAAAAGCGGAATCAAGCTGAATTTCGGCGGAAACTCAAACGGCGGTACACCGCCCCCGCACACTAACCAAAACGCTGATTCCCATCATTGGAATGGCGGAAACGGCTTGGGCGGCGGCACGCCGTATGAAAACAGCGGGATTAGGCTTGACAACGGCGGCATAAAAGTAGGCGGCTTAATTACGGTAATACTCGTTGATATTTTTGTGCTGAGTTGGGCTCTCCCCGTGCTGTTCTCGCTCATAATCGCTTTGCTGTCGATTCCGGTTGCGCTTATAGGCTCGGGAATCGGGATTATCGCAGGCGGCGCGTTTAACCTCAGCGGCTTTTTCTCCCCCTTTTCGACAATAAGCACCATATTCGCGGGGGCGGCGCTACTTGCGGCGGGCGGGCTTTTGGTTCTGGCGGGAATCGCCCTGATAAAGCTCTTTGTAAAATTAATCCGCGCCGTAATAAACTGGCACGGTAAAATGGTCGTGGGCAGACCTGTTTTTGAGGATAAAAAGAAAAGGGAAAGAGCGGTTTGAAAAAAGAACAAGTATAAAAGGGAAAATATTTCACGGCTATCTTATGCCGAAAAGAGAGGGTATATAAAAATGAAAGTTTTAGCCATTATTTTAGGTTCTGTCTTTTTTGTTTCATTAATCGGCTTTATCGTTACGGCGGCGATTACGGGGGTTTCAACGGAAAAAGGCTTTGGAATTGGGTATTATATCGGAAAGGGAGAACCCTTAAACATTTCGGAGACCTTTGAGGAAGAATACGAAAAGATTGAAATCGGGGTAATCGCGTCAAGGGTTGACGTGAAAATATCAAGCGACGGTAAAACGCGGGTAAATTACAGAAATAATAATCCGAACGTTGAATTCGGCTGGGAGATAAGGGACGACACGCTGGTTGTAAGGGAAAAATGGAGAGGTAGCTTTGGTTTCTTTTCGTGGGGCTGGGACAATAACAGGCAATCGTCCCTTGATATAGAAATCCCCGGGGGCGTTTATGACGCAATCAGCATAGATACCGTAAGCGGCAGTATAAACGCCCGTCTGCCCCAAACCGCCAACCTTAATGCCAACACCGTGAGCGGACATGTAACGCTTAACAGCGCGGGGGCGAATTCGGAAGTCGGAAAAATGAATTCCTTAATCAGCAGTTCCACAAGCGGGCACATTACGCTCAACGGCTTTAGTCCGGAAAGATTTGATATTTCAGCCGTTTCGGGGAACGTGACCGCAACCGAGCTTTCGGGTAGCGGTAAAGTAAGCCTTACTTCGGGTAGAGCTAACCTTGATTTTTCCGAATGGAACGGCAGTCTTGACGTAAATTTAATAAGCGGCAGCGCTTATATAAATGTTCCCGCAGGAAGCGGCGCAGACTTGTCATTTTCAAGGGCCAGCGGTTCATTGCGTTACAGCATGGACGGCGACGAGGGCAAGATTACAACAAGGTCGGGTACAGCGTCTGTAGGCGGGAATAACAGACAGCAGGTTAATGTTAATTTGGTAAGCGGTAAGGTGGAAATAAGTACCAATTAATAAAGGCGTTTTTTAATTTGACTAATGATTGAAACGCGGTGATGATAATTAAAGGGTGGGACAAGTCCCACCTTTTTTATTCTTCTCTCTTGACAACGCCGACGCCGCGACTTATAATGTATGAAGGGACATAATAATCTTAAATTCTACAATATTTGCAAATATATGGGTAAATGATATGAAAAAACTTATTCTCACCGCCGCCGTTCTCACCCTCGCGGGAATATCGCTGTTTCTGGCTTTGTCTTTTCAGTCGGTGGAAACGCAAAGCTTTCCGAGCAGAACCGACGCTGAGGACGACCTGTCGGAAGTTACAGAGCCTGATTCGCTACCCGACGTCACGGAGGTTGTCGGGGTTTTACCTCAGAGGGATGATATTGACCCATCAAAGCCAATGATTGCTCTGACTTTTGACGACGGACCGAGCGTGCATACCGAGCGCATTTTGGATACGTTGGAAAAATATAACAGCCGCGCTACTTTCTGCGTGGTCGGAATTTATATAGAAGATAGGCAGGATACAGTCAAACGCGCTTTCGACCTCGGTTGCGAAATCATTGGTCACTCGTGGGCGCACGACGACCTTACAAAGCTTTCGGCGGAAGAAATCAGGCAGGACCTTTTACAAACGAATGAAAAAATCGAATCGGTCATCGGTACACAATCTATGATGTTCCGCCCGCCTTACGGCAATGTCAACGACACACTTAAAAGCGTATCGCGCGAGCTTGGGCTTGCCATTATGACCTGGTCGGTAGACCCCCGCGACTGGAGCAATAAAAGTGCGGACGAGATTTACAACTCAATCATGAGCGTGGTGAAAGACCGCGGAATCATTCTTTCTCACGACCGCCTCGGTACAACTGCCGACGCCATGGAACGGATAATACCCGACCTGATTGCACAGGGGTATCAGATTGTTACTATTTCTGAGCTTATGCACTACTCCGACAGGGCAATTGAGGCGGGCGTGGTTTACAGCAGTGCAGAATAATTTATCGGGCGGATTTGTGTGTCTGCCCGTTTTAACGCGCTTTTAGCAGGAAAAGCATAAAAACACTATAATAAATCCTGAACGCCGATATTTAAACACTTTGCTATGGCGCAAAGCTCAATTTATTAAAGTATGTGTTATAATACAACAAACGATGACACCCACAAGATGTCATTATAAAAAAGAAAGTGAATAAATTCCCCGTTCGGTTTTTAGCCGAACGGGGAGATTTTTTATTTTGGTTTTTTGCAGTCTATAGCGACGTCAGTAAAACAGCCTGTTCAGTGTCCTTGTCAAAAATATGAACATGCTTGGGGTCAATCGCCAATTTCACCACGTCCTGAGGACGCACGGTCGAGCGGCTTGAAACCCTTACGGTCAACGGAATACCTTCGCAGGTGAGGTACAGATAGGTTTCGGCGCCCATCATTTCCGCAACGTCAACAGTAGCTTCAATCACGCCTGTTTTAGCGGTGGAGAGGAAAAGCTCTTCATCGTGAATGTTTTCGGGGCGCACGCCGAAAATTACTTCCTTATTTACATAATTATCAAGTACCGCGCTGTCAACCTTGCTTGAGGGAATTTCAACGTAGAACTTACGACCTCTTGCGTTCTTGCCGTCTTCAGAGCCGAATTCCACCATGTATTTCCCGTCGGTTTTAAGCAACTTGGATTCTATAAAGTTCATCTGCGGAGAGCCAATAAAGCCCGCCACGAACTTGTTGACAGGGTTAGAATAAAGGTTAATCGGGCTGTCGATTTGCTGAATGTAGCCGTCTTTCATAACCACAATTCTGTCGCCCATTGTCATAGCCTCGATTTGGTCATGGGTAACATAAATAAACGTTGTACCCAATTTCTTATGAAGCTTTGATAACTCGGTTCTCATCTGCGCCCTTAATTTAGCGTCAAGGTTTGAGAGCGGCTCGTCAAGCAGGAATACCTGAGGGTCGCGAACTATAGCACGTCCAAGTGCCACACGCTGTCTCTGACCGCCCGAAAGAGCTTTGGGCTTACGGTCTAAAAGGTGAGTAATGTCGAGAATTCTTGCGGCTTCGTCCACTAACTTTCTGATTTCATCTTTGGGGACTTTTCTGAGTTTGAGCCCGAATGCCATGTTTTCAAACACCGTCATGTGGGGATAAAGCGCGTAGTTCTGGAACACCATCGCTATGTCTCTGTCTTTGGGCGCGACGTCATTTACCAAACGGTCACCGATAAAAAGCTCGCCCTCGGTAATTTCCTCAAGCCCCGCAACCATACGAAGCGTTGTAGACTTACCGCAACCCGACGGACCTACAAGGATTATGAATTCCTTGTCCTTAATGTTCATTGTGAAATCTGTTACGGCGGTTACGCCTCCCGGATAGCGCTTATAAATACCTTTTAGTGATAAACTTGCCATTTCAAAAAATCCTCCTGCTTATAAATGAAATAAACTTATACAAGATTACTCATATAATCATAGCAGATATAACAGGAAAATGTAAAGTACCTAATTAACTAAATTTTGTGAAAATGCTTTATGTATATTGCCTAATCGTCACAAAGCTTAATCGGTCTTTGTCGTTTTTGTTGTTACTTATCTACAAAAAAACGCCCGAAACTAATCATAATAAGGGGTAAGACAAACATTTTCAGCGAATGTGACAATATAACAGTGTGAATTTTGTGTAAAGTTGTACCATATAATTTTATAAGAACCTGCGGTTATAAGAATTGCACGCCGGTTTCCGCTTGTTAATTTAAAATTAAAAAGGTCGGTGATTATATGCGTAAAACCTCTCGCATTAACAATAAACTTATTCTGCTAATCCTGCTTTTCTCCTTAGCTACGCTGTTTATAATCCGCTCTGCCGTAGTAAGGGGAAGCGGTCTGCCAAAAGTTACGGGAATTCCCGATATTGTGATTTTTTTGTCAAGCTTTGGTTGGGAGGTCGAACCTGAACCCGTAACCACCAAAAACGTGCAAATCCCGGCAAAGTTCTCTCCTGTATATGAGAGGTATAATGAATTACAGAAAAAACAAGGGTTTGACCTGTCGCGCTCCCGCGCCGATATTGTCGAAAGCTACACCTTTAGGGTTTTGAACCACCCCGTCGGCACTGACAACGACGTATTTGCCAACGTTTTGGTATCGAGAGGCAGAATAATAGGCGGAGATATATGCTCTTTTGCGGTCGAGGGGTTTATGACAAGCTTTGACGGACTGACGCATAATTGATAATTGACAACTGATAATTAAAAATGTTATAATTACTTAGTGATGAAAAAAATAAAAATTTTTAAAAAATTTTCAGTAATAACGATTATATGCGCCGTTATGCTTAATACAGCGGCGGGCTTTGCAAGCTACGCCGATTTTCAGGATTCTTTAGAACGGGTGTTTGTCCTTGAAACCACCCGCGACCCCGACCGCTACGCCCGCTTAACGGCGGACGGAAACACTATTTATGCCGAGGGGCGTTTTAATGAGCCGGAAATTGTGGAATTTTACATAAGCGGAGCGACCATGAGCGGCGTAAGGAACGTCTTCACAAACCATAACGACGGTGTTAAGGGTTCTTTCAGCGCCCACTTCAGCGGTATTCCCGCCGAGGAAAACGCCCGCGTCTATTTAAGGTTTTCCGACGGGAGCGTCATGAGCTATCGCGTTGAATACAGTCCTGATGTGGGTTGGTTTTTCGGCGACAACGGGCTGTCCGACAAGGGCTTAGCGGTTCTTGAAAACTATCATGTAATTCCACCTGAAATAAGCGCCTATTACATCAGCGCGACCCTTGAGCCTGATGAAATAAGTCAAACACTGGACAAGCTTCGTGAAATAGTTGACGAGGTGACTTTTGGGCTTGACGACGATTATCAAAAAGCCAAGGCGTTAAATCAGTGGGTAGCCAATCATTTTTATTACGACTACGATGCGCGGGATAATGAGGTTACAGAAGATACGGTTTCAATTGCCACTACTTTAGCGCTTAATCGTAGCGTCTGCATAGGTATAGGCAACCTTTACGCCGCCCTGCTCGAAGCCGCGGAAATTAAAGCGCTGAACATAAAAGGCGGTGTTGTTTCCCCTGCAGAGGGCTATCCTTATGAGGAACTGACCAAAAGAGGCGCGGTACATGAATGGGTGGCTTTTTGGTACGAAAAAGAAAACCGCTGGGTTTACGCCGACCCTACATGGGACAGGCGCGGTATTTTTGAAAACGGCGAATACAAGTCTAAGCCCCCCGTGATGAAACATTTTGATATTTCGCCTTTGGCTTTGTCTTTCGACCACAGAGGGGACAGGGCTGAACTTAGGAATTATTTCGGAGCTTTAGAGGTTATTGGAAATGCGGTGGACGATTCAGCCGTTTCACCGCAGGAATCCGAAATTCTGCAAACCATTACAACCACGACAACCACAACAATCGAAACGCCCTCGCAAATGACGCCGATAACAGCGCCGGGGCGCATTGTTCAACGTTACAGTATTGCTTATATAATTACCCGGGTCGGCGCGGCACTGGCGATTTTAGGATTAATAATTTTTATTTTTAGCATTTATAAATCGAAAAAATAAAGGAGAAAAAAGCATGTCAAACACCTTAGGTACTATCTCAAGGGGAATAAAAGCCCCCATGATAAAGGAGGGCGACAACCTCTCCGGAATAGTAACGGAAAGCGTAATCACCGCCGCCCGTGAAAACGGGATTGAATTCCGTGACAGGGACGTTGTAGCCGTTACGGAAGCCGTCCTTGCCCGCGCACAGGGCAATTACGCCGACGTTTCTCACATAGCCGAAGATGTGAGGAATAAATTCCGTGACGGAAAAAATTCCGCTGGCGAAATAGGCGTTATTTTCCCTATATTATCGAGGAACAGGTTTGCTGTCTGCCTTAAAGGTATAGCAAACGCCGCTGAAAAAATTTGCCTCATGTTAAGCTACCCCTCCGACGAGGTCGGCAATCGTCTTATAACCGTTGAACAGCTTGAAGAAAAAGGTGTGAACCCCTATACCGACATACTTTCCGAAAAGCAATTCAGGGAGCTTTTCGGCTATAACAAGCACATATTCACAGGCATTGATTATATTGATTATTACAAAGAAATCATCGAGAGTGCGGGCGCTGAAGCCGAGGTGATTTTCGCAAACAACCCGCTGACCATACTTGATTTCACCAAAAACGTAATCTGCGCCGACATACACACAAGAAAGCTGACCAAGGAAAAACTGCTTAAAAACGGTGCGCTGAAAGTCGTCGGTTTAGACGAAATTTTATGCACTTCGGTAGGCAGTTCGGGATTTAATCCCGATTACGGCTTGCTCGGCTCTAACAAGGCGGGGGAAGACAGGGTAAAGCTTTTCCCAAAGGACTGCCACGCCTTTGTGGCTGAAACCGCCGCGAAATTTTTAGAGAAAACAGGAAAACGCATAGAAGTCATGATTTACGGCGACGGCGCGTTTAAAGACCCGGTAGGCTTTATCTGGGAGCTTGCAGACCCTGTAGTTTCACCCGCTTATACAGAAGGGTTGGAGGGTACGCCGAACGAAATCAAAATAAAATATATCGCCGATAACGAATTCTCTCACTTGCAGGGTGAAGAACTTAAAAGCGCTATTTTTAATAAAATCAAACAGAAGAGCGGCGACCTAAAGGGCAACATGGAATCGGAGGGCACAACCCCCCGCCGCCTCCCCGACCTGTTAGGCTCGCTTGCCGACCTTACTTCAGGGAGCGGGGATAAGGGTACGCCGATTGTGCTGATTCAAGGGTATTTTGAAAATTATGCTGATTAAATAATAAAAAGGGTGGGGTAGTCCCGCCCTTTTTACCGTGTAACGCACGCTTCGCGAGAAAAAGGGGTGGGACAAGTCCCACCCCTTTTATTTAATTATAAACAAGATTTGCAACCCCAAAACTCCCCCGCCTCTACGCATCGCTGTTGTCTTCTTTCAATTCCTTTTTTCTGAGCGAGTACGGCACGCTTTTGTTAATTGCTGATAATACGTTCCTGTTAGGCGAGAAAAGCAGGGCTGTTTTTCCGTATTTTTCATGACGGGTTACAATGTACCACAAATTTTTATAACCGCAGTCGTGCGCCTCCACCGTAACTGTCACGTCTATTGTTTTGCCGTCAGAGTATTCGCCCCATTCCTCGGTTTTGTTAATTTTGATTGTAATAAGACGTTTGCGCTTTTTCTTTGCCATGATTTTGTCTATATCCAATTCGTCATTGGTGATTATATATTCATACTCAATAAACGTGTTTTGAATCATAATCCATGTCAGCCAAATAACGCCGATTCCCAGAAAAATCAAAAGCATAGAAGCAAAGGGGAATAATCTTGCCGCCGTCAGAAAAACAAAGCACAAAACCGAGCCGCCGAAAACCAGACCCAAGCGTTTTAGTTTATCCTTTGTTTCGCTCTTTTTTGCAATCATTTGTTCTACAAAACTGTCCATAAAAATAAGTCCTTTCGATTATTTGGTTTTTTAGTGAAAAGCAATAATAGTTTCATCTTTATTTTAGTCAATATGCTTAAAAGTCGGAGTATCGGGTGAAAAACCCGCCGTCTTTTTATGCCGCAATAAGTATAATCATACCACAACGCCGTCGCTTTTGCAAGCTTTTGCCCGAATTTCCGGCAAAAACGAGCTTTTTTGAAAAAATCATATCAACCGATTATTTTATTTTCAGGAAAATAAAATAACATCATCTTATTTTCCGGGAAATGACGTTATTTTTTTAATAAAAAAACATCATCAAAACCTTTGTCAGAGCCTAAATAGCATGAGCTTATTTTTCAGGCTTTATTTTATTAAAATTCATCTCGTGTTATTTTTTCGCAAAAATAAATCGCTTCATCTTATTTATTTGGGGGTTATGTAAAATAAATTAAGATGAAGCGATTTTTCAAACTTTGTTGATAAAAGTGTTGACAAATCCGAATTAATGTGTTATATTATTAAAGTAAAAGTAGGCTGAAGACTGAGGAATCCTCAGTCTTCAGTGTTTGTAAGGAATGTATAAGGATATTTTTTAAACAGGATTTTATAAAAAATGGAAAAAAACCAAAATATTGAAACCAAGGCGCGGGCTCTTTCGGAACCCTTAATTTCACAAGCCGGCTTTACCCTCTGGGACGTGATTTTTGAAAAAGAGGGAGCTATGAATTATCTTCGGATTCTGTTCCATAAAGATAGCGAAAACGAAAGCGTAACAGACGAGGACTGTGCACTTATGACCACCCCATTGAACGAGCTTATGGATAAGCAGGACTTCATAAAGCATGTGGATATTCTTGAGATAGGCTCTCCCGGGCTCACCCGAAAATTACGCCGTCCTGAACATTTTACGCAAAATTTAGGCAAACCCGTTCGTGTTGTGAAGCGCGGAGAAAAAGGAAAAACCAATGCGTTTTGCGGAACGCTTTGCGACTATGAACCCAAAACGAATGAATTTTCACTTCAAACCGCTACCGAAAAGGTTGTTTTAAACGTAAAAAATTGCCTCAGAATTAATCTTGACTTATAAATATACTATTAACTGAAAGGAACTCTACCGTAATGAATAATATAGAGTTATTTGACGCGCTTTCGCTTTTGGCAAAGGAAAAAGGCATAGAGCCGGATTTGCTTTTGGAAAAAATACGCGCCGCTTTGGTGATTGCCATAAAAAGGGATTATCCGAGGAGCGAAAACATTGACTTTGACATAGATATAGCTAAGGGGAAATTTGACGTTTCTATTTTAAAGGAAATCGTAGAGGACGTTGAAGACGACGCCAATCAGATTACCCTTGAAGAAGCCATGAAATATTCCAAACGCTCAAAGCTCGGCGGACAGTGTGTGGTAAAACTTAATACCAAGCACTTCGGGCGTATTGCCGCCCAAACCGCCAAGCAGGTTATAAAGCAGGGGATAAAAGAGGTTGAGCGCGCCCAGCTTGTCGAGCAATGGGGCAGTCTGCAAAACGAAGCCATTTCCGCCAACGTGCTGAAAGTCGAGCCTGAGTCCGGCAACGCCACTCTTGAAATAAACGGAAGCGAAGTCACCTTGTTCAAAGGCGACCAAATCCCCGGTGAAGAAATATACGCCGGCGACATAGTAAAGGTTTACGTTTCAGGGGTTTCCGCAAATGACCGCCGTCCCACGCTTAAAATTTCTCGCACACATAAAGAGTTGGTCAAGCGCCTTTTCGAGCTTGAAGTGCCTGAAATTCACGATGGAGTAGTGGAAGTCAAAGCCGTCAGCCGCGAACCCGGTTCGAGAAGTAAAATGGCGGTCACAAGCAACGACCCTAACGTTGACGCGGTGGGTTCCTGCATAGGTCCGTCAAGGAGCAGAATTTCCGGTATATGTAACGAGCTTTGCGGGGAAAAAATAGATATTATCACCTATTCGGAAGACCTGAAAGAGTTCATAAAGCAAGCCCTGCGTCCCGCCGATGTTGTAGATGTAGACATTCCCGATGAAAACGTCCGCGCCTGCACCGTCACAGTTCCGGATAATCAGCTTTCGCTTGCGATTGGTAATAAAGGGCAAAACGCAAAATTAGCAGCGCGGCTCACGGGTTATAAAATCGACATTAAACCCGAAAGCGGATTTTTTGAAAGCGAATGACGGATAACGGGCAATTAATAGCCTTTCTCGGAAACTCTGAGCAAGCAAATTTTTTGCCCCGAACGGTTTTCAGAGGAAGTCTAATGATGATTGAAAAAAGAATACCCGTTCGCAGATGCGCGGGCTGTATGGAACACTCGGACAAAAAAGAACTTCTCCGTTTGGCAAAAAACAAGGACGGTGAAATATCCTTTGACCTTTCGGGTAAAAACCCGGGGCGGGGAGCTTATATATGCAGGAATATGCAGTGTCTTGCAAAAGCGCGCAAAAAGAGAGGTTTTGAACGGGCGTTAAAGTTAAAAGGTGAAGTACCGCACGAAATCTACGAAAAAATTGAGCGGGAAATCGGGACGGAAAACCAATTTAAATAAAATCCGAGGGAAACAAAATCTTGAAAAATGTTTTAAATAATATAAGTCTTTGCAGAAAAGCCGGGGCTTTAATTATAGGTTTCGACGCCGTTATTGAGGCGGCGGAAAAAGGAAAAGCCAAAGGGGTTTTAACCACACGCGACCTTTCGGAAAAAACGCTGAAAGAAATAAATTTCTACGCCGAAAAATTCAAAACCGAAATCTGTGTCCTGCCCGAAGAAATAACCATGAGCCAAATAAAAAAAATAACAGGCAAACAGGCGGGCGTTATGGCAGTTACTGACGATGGGCTGTTGAGAGTAATCATTAACAGTGAATAACAGTTCACGGTTAGTCAGTTATCGGGAAATCATCATGTAGCAACTTTATAAATTATTAATTGCTAATTACTTACTGGGGGAAAGTGAATGGAACAAACAAAATATAAGCTTCGCGAGGCGGCAAAGGATTTGAATACCGCACCGCAGGATATTGCCGAGATTATCAAGACCTATCTTGACGTTGATAAAAAAGCGCCCGGCGCTGTACTCACCGTCGAGGAGATTGACGTCGTTTTAGAAAGTATATCGCAAAAGCATGAGGTTGAGAACTTTGATGCGTTTTTTGCTTTGCGTAAGAAAGCAAAACCCAAAGTCGAAAAACCCAAAAAGCCTTCCGCGACTGAAAGCGAGGCGGCAGTTAAGCCCCCCGTGTCTAAAACTGCGCTCAGAACAGGCGCGACGGAAAAGCCCAGAAAGCTTATTCCTCCCAAGCCCGCAAAGCCGGTTAAAACAGCCCAAACCGAAGCTGTTGCAAAGCCCGCCGTTAAAAAAGAAAAGTCAAGGCTTACCCCCAAGCCTATTAAAGCGGCGGTTGACATAACCACACTGAAGGTAAACGAGCCTCCAAAGGCAAGACAAAAGGGAGAGGCGGTTCAGCGCGGAGAGCAGGTTACAAAGCGCGTAGATACCCGCGGAAGTTATGTAGAGCTTGACAAGTATAACGAACGTTATGAAAAAATCGCACCGCAGGACGGATTTAAGGGCAAGGGTAAAGGCAGCGATTTCAAAAACAAGCAGAAAATCAATCAAAAGTCCCAACAAAACAGAAAACAACAATTCGGCAAGCGGGAAACCGAGGCGCAAAAGCTTAAAAGGCTTGAACTTGAACGCGCCCGTAAACAACAGCTTAAAGTTCTGATTCCTGATGAAATAAATGTGGGCGAACTCGCGGCAAGACTTAAAGCCACCGCCTCGATTGTTATAAAGAAACTTATGGGACTCGGCATTATGGCGACCGTAAGCCAAACCATAGATTTTGATACCGCGTCTTTAGTAGCTGAAGAAATGGGTGCAAAGGTAGAAAAAGAAAAAATCGTTACAATAGAAGAACGTCTTTTTGAGGCTGTAGAAGACACCGATGAAAAGCTTTTGCCCCGTTCCCCCGTTGTGGTGGTTATGGGTCACGTTGACCACGGAAAAACCTCCCTGCTTGACAGAATCCGTAATGCTAACGTTACTGCAGGTGAAGCGGGCGGAATTACCCAGCATATAGGCGCGTACAGAGTTTCGGCAGGCGGCAAGGATATAACTTTCCTTGACACTCCGGGACACGAGGCTTTCACAGCCATGAGGGCGCGCGGCGCGGGCGTTACCGATATAGCAATATTGGTGGTTGCCGCCGACGACGGCATAATGCCGCAAACCATAGAAGCCATAAACCATGCCAAGGCGGCGGGGGTTACTATAATAGTAGCCATTAATAAAATCGACAAGGAAGCCGCCAACCCCGACAAAATTAAACAGGAACTTACCGAGCATGGTCTTGTGATTGAAGAATGGGGCGGCGATGTAATCTGCGTTCCCGTTTCGGCGAAAAAGGGCATTAATATAGAGCAACTTCTTGAAATGATTAGCCTTACCGCCGACGTAATGGAGCTTAAAGCCAACCCCGACCGTCAGGCTGTCGGAACAGTTATAGAAGCCCGCCTTGACAAAGGCAAGGGTCCTGTCGCCACTGTTTTGGTGCAAAACGGTACACTTCATGCCGGCGATATTCTGATTGCGGGCACTTCTGTCGGACGGGTACGTGTAATGCGCGACGATAAGGGCAAAGCTATAAAAGACGCCGGACCGTGCGTACCGGTTGAAATCATGGGGCTTGCGGAAGTTCCCAATGCCGGTGACAATTTTGCTGTTGTAGCCGACGAAAAATTAGCCCGTGAGTTAGTTGACAAGCGTAAGCATGAGGCTAAAGAAGAAAAATTCAACATGTACCAAAAAGTAACGCTCGACAATCTTTTCTCTCATATCGAGAGCGGCACGGTCAAGGAATTGCCGATTATCGTAAAAGCCGATGTTCACGGCTCGGTGGAGGCGGTAAGGCAATCGCTTGAAAAGCTTTCAAGCCAGGAAGTTCGCGTCAGAGTGATTCACGGAGCGGTAGGCGCTGTAAGCGAAAGCGATGTAATGCTCGCGGGCGCGTCTGGTGCTATTATAATAGGATTTAACGTTCGACCTAACCCCGCCGCCTCAGAAAGCGCGGCACGTAATGAAGTTGAAATAAGAACCTACAGGATTATATACGATGCGATTGAGGAAGTTGAAACCGCTATGAAAGGTATGCTTGCCCCCAAATACAGAGAGGTCGAGCAGGCACGGATTGAAGTCAGGAACGTATTCAAAATTACAGGCGTCGGAGCTGTTGCGGGCTGTTATGTTTTGGACGGCAAGGTTTCACGTCATAATGAAATCCGAGTAGTACGCGACGGCATAGTCGTAAACGTTGATAAAATCGACAGCCTCAAACGTTTCAAGGACGACGCCAAAGAAGTCGCCCAGGGCTACGAGTGCGGAATCAGTCTTCAAAACTTCAGCGACGTTAAAGAGGGCGATGTATTCGAGGCGTTTATAGTAGAAGAATACCGCGACTGACGAGCAAATTATCAACTGTTAAAACCGGAGGTTTTTAAAAAATGCCACACAACACCCAAAGACTATCCGAGGATATAAAACGCGAAATTTCTGTTTCCATTCGGGATTTGGGCGACGAGCGCCTTGACGGAGGTTTTGCGACGGTTTCTCACTGCGAGGTCAGCTCTGATTTGTCCCGTTGCAAGGTCTATATCGCGGCGCGGGGCGGAGCTGAAAAAACCAAGGAAATCGTAAGCGTTTTGCAAAACGCGGCAGGTTTTTTCAAAAGAAGGATAAACGAGCGTATAAAAATGCGTAAAATCCCCGATTTGAAATTTCTGCCCGATAACTCTTTGGATTATTACGACAAAAT
The DNA here is from genome assembly GCA_009776305.1 of Oscillospiraceae bacterium. Classification (GTDB taxonomy): domain Bacteria; phylum Bacillota; class Clostridia; order Oscillospirales; family Ruminococcaceae; genus Ruminiclostridium_E. The sequence goes on from WRLY01000001.1 coordinate 151,832, forward strand.
ACAAAGCATACTTGACGAAACCAAGGATGCCAAAAGCGGGACAGGCGGTATGGTAAATGATGAGTAAGACGGGTATTGATATAAAACAAACGGCTGAATTCTTGTCGGAAAACGACCGTTTTACGCTTATCTGCCACGCCTCCCCCGACGGCGACACGCTGGGCGGCACTTTCGCGCTCTGCGGCGCTTTGCAAAAGCTCGGGAAAAACGCCCGAATAATCACCCCCGAAATACCGTCGGTGCGGTTTGATTATTTGAAAAATGCTGTCAGTGAGCAGGATTTAGGTGTTTCGCAAAATTCGGCTCGGGAAATTGTCATTACCGTAGACGTCGCCGATACAACCCTTTTGGGCAACTGCGAGAAAGAATACGGCGGCAGGATAGATTTATGTATAGACCATCATGTTTCCAACACCGACTTTGCTGAGTTGACTTTGCTCGACAGCAACGCGGCGGCGGCTTGTGAGATTGTTTTTGAGCTGATTAAGCAACTTGAGGGTATACACGGTAAAACTATAATGAACCCCGCTATCGCCGCCTGTCTTTATACAGGCATAGCAACGGATACGGGGTGTTTTCGCTTTTCAAACACCACTCTTAATTCTCACAGGCTGACGGCTGAACTAATGGCGCACGACTTCGATTACGCGGGAATCAACTATCTGCTTTTTGAAATGCGTACTAAAGAACGTTTAAAACTTGAAAAACAAGCCCTCGAAAATGTTGAATTCGCTTTCGGCGGTAAATGTGCCATGATTACCCTCTCAATTGAAATGCTCAAAGACGCCGACCAGGAAGACTTAAACGGTATAAGCTCGATTTCACGACAGATTGAGGGCGTGGAGCTCGGCGTTACCTTAAAGGAAAAAGAGCCGAATATCTGGAAAGTTTCACTCCGTTCAAACGATTATGTTGACGCAAGGCTTATTTGCTCTAACTTAGGCGGCGGCGGTCATAAACGTGCAGCGGGGTGCAGGGTAACGGGAAGTGAACGGGAATGTAAGGATAAGCTTTTGAGAGAAATCGGACTTCATATAAAGCAAACTCAGGATTTATAATTTATGAACGGCATAATCTGCATTAATAAACCAAAAGACCACACCTCCTTCGACATTGTTGCAATAATGCGCCGTCTTTTCAAAACCAAAAAAGTAGGACACGGCGGCACCCTCGACCCAATGGCGGAAGGCGTTTTGCCGATTTTTATAGGCGGTGCAACCAAAGCCGCCGATTTTCAGCCCTGTCAAGATAAGGAGTACCGAGCAGGCTTTAAACTGGGAATAACCACCGACACACAGGATATAACCGGCAGAGTAATTTCAGAAAGTAAGCTTTCTGTCCCAATTGAAAAGCTTTCCGTAGCGGCGCAGTGTTACATAGGCGAAACGGAGCAAATCCCGCCCATGTACTCGGCGGTTCAGGTGAACGGCGTAAGGCTTTACGACTTAGCGCGAAAAGGCAAGGAAATTGAACGTAAGCCTAAGAAAATAAACATTAACAACCTTGAAATAGAAGAATACCGCGAGAATGAGGGCATAATGCGTATAAGCTGCTCCAAAGGCACTTATATCCGTACAATCATACATGATATAGGTCAGGATTTGGGGACAGGCGGCGTTATGACTCGACTCACGCGTACAAAATCAGGGGTTTTCACCCTTGAAGATTGCTACAACCTTGACTGTTTGCGTAAATTTGCAGAAGAAAATTCGGAAAATCCCGAATTTATGCAGAATCTTTTAATACCGACGGACAAGCTTTATTCAGCCTATCCTAAAGCAAGGCTTGACGAAGAACAGACGCGGCTTTTTAAAAACGGCGTAACGCTTTCTGCCGACAGAATTGATTTTGACAAAGTCTGTGATAGTTTATACACTGTTTACAATTACGAATCAGCCTTGGTTGCTTTAGCCAAAATAGACGAAAATAATGCGCTGAAAATAATTCAGCGTTTTCAGGTATAAAGCCATGACAAAAAATCCGACTTCGGTCGCTCTCGGTTATTTTGACGGTGTACATCTCGGACACGCCGCAGTAATCAGGGCGGCTGCAACCCGCGAATATGAGCCTGCGGTTTTTACATTTAAAAGCCGCTCGCCGCTCCCTAAGCTTGTGGCGCTTTCAAATTCAGGCGGCAATAACCTTAACATAATTTCGGCGGGGCAAAAACGAAAAATGCTTTTAAACCTCGGCGTAAAACATATTCATTCCTATGAATTCCATTCAATCAAGGGGCTTTCACCCGAAGATTTCGTTTTGGAAATTCTAATAAAAGCCCTTAACGCTAAGGTGGTTTCCTGCGGTTATGATTTTCACTTCGGGGAGGGCGGTAAGGCAGGCGCGGACGATTTGTCCCGTATTTGCAAAAACCACGGACTTAATACTATTGTAGTCCCCCCTGTAAAAATTGACGGCGTAACCGTAAGTTCCACCCTGATTCGTGAATTTATTTCCGCGGGCGACATAAAAACCGCCAACAAATTTCTCGGCTACCCGATTTCATACAACCTTAAAGTCGTAGGCGGGAACATGCTCGGGCGCACTATCGGTTTCCCCACAATCAACCAAAATATGCCCGAAGACTGCGTAATACCCCGCCTCGGCGTTTACAAAAGTTGCGTTTTTTTAAAGGGTAAAACCTTTGACGGCATTACGAACATCGGCTTTAAACCCACCGCAGGCGAATATAAAAAAATTACGGCTGAAACCCATATAATAAATTTTAATGAAGATTTATACGGCAGAATAATAAAATTTTGCCTTTTGGATTTTATACGTGAAGAAAAAAAATTCGCTTCGTTTGAAGAATTGAAAGAGCAGATTCATTTAGATTTGAAACATCTGTAGGGGCGTTCTTCGCCCGCGAAAGGATATGATTATGAAAGTACGTACCAGATTCGCCCCCAGTCCTACCGGTTTTATGCACTTAGGGGGGTTGCGTACCGCGCTTTACGCGTTTATATTCGCGAGAAAGCATGGCGGAAACTTTATTTTGCGTATAGAAGATACCGACAGGGCGCGCTATGTTGAGGGGGCAACCGAGGTTATATATGAAACCTTGCGAGAGTGCGGCTTAAACTGGGACGAGGGCTCTGATAAAGGCGGGGGTTACGCGCCTTACATCCAAAGCGAGCGCATGAAAGACGGCTTGTACATGAAATACGCCTTGGAGCTAATTGAAAAATATGAGGCGTATTATTGCTACTGCCTGCCCGAAGCCGAAACGTGCGACTGTAAAAATTCAAAAATCCGAAAACCCGACATCCCTTTTGTCATAAGACAAAGGATTCCGTGCGGGGGGACGACCGCTTTCAAAGACGAGGTTTACGGAGAAATAAAGGTTGATAATTCCGAGATTGAAGACCAGATTTTGATTAAATCCGACGGTATGCCGACCTATAATTTCGCCAATGTTATAGACGACCACACCATGAATATTACCCATGTGATTCGAGGCAATGAGTTTTTGTCATCCACCCCCAAGCATGTACTGTTATATAAGGCTTTCGGTTGGGAGCCGCCCGTTTATATCCATGCCGCGCCCATTATGCGGGACGCGAGCCACAAGCTTTCAAAGCGGGACGGCGACGCCTATTTCAGCGATTTTAAGGCAAAGGGCTATCTTACCCGTGCTATAGTCAATTACATTGCCCTTCTCGGCTGGTCGCCAAAGGGAGAAAATGAAATTTTCAGCCTTGAAGAGCTTTCCTCCGAATTTGACATAAGCGGAATTTCAAAATCCCCTGCTATTTTTGACGAGGTTAAAATGCGGGCGATTAACGCCCACTATATTCGCACCTTGCCGCTTGAAGAGTTCAAGCTGTTGGCTATGCCGTATATCTGCGCGTCCGCGCCCGAATCAGAGCCGCCCGCTATTGACTACGACATTCTCTGCGCGGCATTACAGCCGCGCACCGAAGTCTTAACCGACATAACCCCACAAGTTGACTTTATTTTTGAAGTAAGGGATTACCAAGCCGATTTATATAATAATAAAAAAATGAAAACCTCGCCCGAAACGGCATTTTCGGCGTTAAAAGATTCGCTGAAGATTATAAATACAGACGGTTTCAGCCGTGATGAAATTTATGACGCTTTTAAAGCCTTATCTGAAAAAAACGGCGTTAAAATCGGTTACTATCTTTACCCCTTACAAGTAGCCCTGACGGGTAAACCCGCCGCTCCCGGCGGCGGACTCGATATATGTGTTATGCTCGGTAAAGATGAAAGTTTAAGACGAATTGAAAAAGCGATAGTGAAATTGTCGTAAACCTATCACGCTGATTTCACTATTGTATGGTTAATTTATATATATTGCCGTTTTAATTTTAAGCGGCTGCTAATAACTAAACAAAACGAAAGGCTTTTATAATGATAGAAGTAGAAAACCTTACCAAGTTTTACGGAAACAACAAAGCGGTCGATAACATTTCTTTCAAAGCTGAAGAGGGGGAAATCTTAGGCTTTTTAGGTCCTAACGGCGCGGGAAAAAGCACTACTATGAATATTCTCACAGGCTATATTTCCTCAAATTCGGGGCGGGCTTTAATCGACGGCATTGATATTCTTGAAGAACCCATCGCCGCTAAAAGGAATATCGGATACCTGCCCGAATACCCGCCGCTTTATACCGATATGACGGTTGACGAGTATCTTAAATTCGCTTATAATTTGAAAAAGTGCAAAATGCCGCGAAACTCACATATCGGTGAAATCTGCGATTTGGTGAAAATTTCAGATGTTCGCGGGCGTGCAATCCGTAACCTATCCAAAGGCTACCGGCAAAGGGTAGGATTGGCGCAGGCTCTAATCGGAAATCCGGGAACTTTAATCCTTGACGAACCCACCGTAGGGCTTGACCCGAAACAGATTATAGAAATACGCTCGCTGATTAAGAAACTCGGTAAAAACCATACGGTTATACTTTCGTCGCATATTCTGCCGGAAATTCAGGCGGTCTGCGACAGAATTGTCGTTATAAACAAAGGCAAAATAGTCGCCAACGAAAATGCCGCGACCCTTGCGGCGGGGCTTTCCGAAAATCTTACCTTGAGAATCCGCGTAGAAGGTAAGGAGGAAGAAGTCAAAAAGCTTTTAAGTTCAATTCCACTGATTAAGCGGGTGGCTACTCTGCGAGAAGCCGAAAAAGGAGAATCCCCATCGGCTGGCGTTTTTGAGTATGAAATAGAGCCGAAAAAAGGCGAGGATGTGCGCCGTGATATTTTTAAAAAGCTGTCTTCAAGGAATTATCCCCTTTTAATGATGAAGTCGAACGAGCTTACGTTGGAAGAGGTTTTCTTAAAACTTGTGACAGGCGATATTTACGGAAACATGCAAAACAAAAAAACTGACCAAAAGGAGGCGTTATAATGTCGGCTATTTTAAAAAGAGAAATAAGCGCCTACTTTACCGCTCCTGTGGGATATGTTTTTGTGGCGGTCTGCATATTAACGTCGGGGCTTTTCTTTTACTTGACCGCACTTTCGGCCGGAAGTACTGACTTATCGCCTGTTTTTCAGCTTATGTTTTTTGTATTGATGATTTTCGTGCCGATTTTAACCATGCGCCTTATGTCGGAGGAAAAACGCCAGAAAGCCGACCAGTTGCTTTTAACCGCCCCCGTAAGCCTTTCAGGTCTTGTAATCGGGAAATTTTTGTCAGCTTTCGCGGTTTTTCTGATTGCAATTTCGGTAATGCCTGTTTACGGCTTGGTGCTGTCGTTTTTTGTTAAGATTTCATGGCTTACACTTTGGGGTAACGTAGCGGGAATCGTTTTCCTCGGCGGCGTTTATATTTCGCTTGGGTTGTTTATATCCTCCCTTACCGAAAACCAAATGATAGCAGCTGTGGGTAGTATATTCCTGAATATAGTAATCTTTCTTTTTAACGCGCTCGGCTCGGTTATTCCGGTTAAGGTTGTAGCTGAGGCGGTTCAGAATTTATCGGTTTACGACCGCTATTTTCAGTTTACGTTGGGTATTTTTGAATTATCCAACGCGCTGTTCTTCCTCTCGATTATGGCGATTTTCCTGTTTTTAACCGTGAGAGTTTTAGAAAAGCGAAGATGGGCTTGACATAGCAATTAATAACTAATCTTAACTTAAAGGGTGTAGAAAATGTCAGAAGAAAATAAAAACTTAAATAACGAGATTGACGTTGAGGAAAATGTTTCCGATGTTTCGGAGGAGTTTTCCGAAACCAAGACCGAAACCGAAACAGAAATAAAAGAAGCAGAGGGCGAAAAATCTCAGCCATCCGGAATACCCGTTTCGCGAAAGCTGAAACGGGGCGGATTCTCGGTAGCGATAACTTTAATCTTTATCGCTGCGGTGATTTTGGTAAATGTAATCGTTAATACCCTTTTAGCCCGTTTTGACGTTCGGCTTGACCTTACCGAGCAGGGGCTTTACAGTATTGAAAAAAGCACGGCGGATTACCTTGCTGCTATTGACTCTCCCATTAACTTTTACTTTTGTGCAAGCGAGGATTTTTTAAGAACCCGTATCGGGCAGGTTGTCGAAATAGCCGAAAGGTTTGTTGAGTCCAACCCGAATTTCACCATATCTTTCGTTGACAGATTAGCCGACCCCATGTTTTCGGTAAGATTCGGCGGAAACCTTACAGACACCGATGTTGTAATAGAATCGGAGAAAACAGGGCGCTACAGGGTGGTCGGTTACTCCGAATACCTTGTAATTGAGTATTTCGTCGGCGGACAGCCGGTATCCGAGTCAGAGGCAATGATTTACGCCCAATTTGGCTACCCGCCACAAACCAGCATAAGCTCAAGTGCGGAGCAGGCGTTTTTATCGGCTGTAATGTCGGTAAACGATATTACGCCTGTGGTGGTGGCTTTTGCCGAAGGATTCGGCGAGGGCGGCGGGAACGGCGCGGCTTACGCGGGAATGGAGGACTTATTATATAAAAATTCTTATATAATTGAAACAGTCAACATGATGAGCGGTGAGGATATTGACCCTGAAATCGACTTTCTTGTAATTCATACCCCCATGTACGATTATACACTTAACGCGCTTGATAAAATAGACGTATGGCTTGATAACGACGGAATGTACGGGAAAACCCTGATTTATATCCCGATTATCGGTTATGAAATACGCCCTACCCCTAATCTTGATTCTTTTTTATCCGAATGGGGCATAAGGGTAGAGCAGGGATACGTTTCTCAGCGTGACAACCGTTACGCAAGCGCCGCCGATAGCTACGAGCAACTTATAAGGGCTGTGGACTTCACCGACGGCGTTGAAGAAAATCCCTTATTGGGGGCTTATATGCGTCCGTTGAGCCTGCTTTTTGAGACTTCCACGGGCTTTGCGACTTCCGTACTGCTTACCACCTTTGAGGGAACGATTTTTATACCTTTTGAATTCTTTGATGAAGCTCTTGAAGACGAGGAAAGACTCGGACTGCTTTCGGCTCCGCAGGTTTTCGATGTAGGCGTAATGAGCCAAAAACAACGTTATGAGGGGTTTGAACAACTTTCAAGCAACATAATAGTCTTTGGCTCGCCTGAAATCTTCAATCCTTTTATACTTGAAACCGACAGATTTTCAAATGCACGTTTCCTTTTGAACGTTTTCGGTGACCTGAGCGGCAGAGAAGAAAATACGGTTATGATTATGCCAAAATCTTTCAGAATGACCGGGTTTGAAATCACCGCAAGACAGGCAAACTCCATTGCTTTGGTTTTCGTCATTATTCTGCCTATGGTTATAATTGCGGCGGGATTAGCAGTGTTTTTCAAGAGGCGGTATAAATAATTACAGAGGCGTAAAATTTGAAAAACCAATCAAGCGTAAGAGTAAAAACATTTCATGGTACTTTGATGCCGGAAAGGGATGGTGTGTAAAATGAAAAAACTATCCAAAAGCACCAAAATTTTAATATATTCCGTAATAGGATTAGCGGCTTTAATTGCTGTTGTTTTAATTCTTATGCTGACGCATACGCCCGAACAGCCCGATTCGGATAACGGTCTTGACGAGCCTCTTGAAGTTGACGACTCGCGCTTAATTTTAAGCAACCTTGCCCCCGAAGACGTGGTAAGTATAAGCGTAAAAAATCAGCTTGACGAATATGTTATAGAGCATTTTTATTATAACGGGGAAAGTGTTTTCGATATAACGGAACTGCTCGGCGCACCCAGGGACTTCACAAAACTTAATAACGCAGGGCGTTACGCTTCGGGGCTTAGTGCGAGGCAGATTGTCAGTGAAAATGAGACCGACTTTGCGAAATACGGCTTGGCTGAGGATTCCGAGGGCTTGGCGAGAATGACTGCCGTCTTCACAAACGGCGAAATCCTTGACATTTATATAGGCGATGAAACCCCAACCTCCGAGCCTATGACTTATATACGCAAGGCGGGGGGCGATGATGAAGATACGATTTATATCGTTTGGTCTTACTTCGTAAATCAGTTCAAGGAAGACCGCCGCTTTTATGTTTCTTTAATTTTAACAGACGATTATTTTGAATCGGGCTCGCCGTCTATAGAAAGACTTGAAATAGAGCATAAAGTAACGGGGCATTATGTGATTGAAAAAGTTCCCGTACTCGGTGATGAAACCGATGCGGTTACTTCGCTTAACCTGTATAGATTAACTGAACCTATGGAGCTTTATTTAGACTTCGGGTTGAGTGAAAGCGTGGTTTACGGAATGTTCGGACTGATTGCCAAGGAAGTGGCTTGTGTCGGACCTGCCGAAGACATGCCGGGGAATGAAATAACAGGTTTCGATGAGCCTTATGTCTTTGTAGAAATGACTGCGGACGGTGAAAAAACAACCCTTACAGTCGGCAACGCAATTTGGGAGCCTTTTTACGACAATGACGGAAATGTAGCGGGAGAGGTTGTAAAAGGCTACTACGTAGCCTACAGTGAAATCCCCGAAGTCTTGTATATTTTTGAGCCTTATGCTTTTGCGTTGCCGTTCTTGGACATTGATATTGAGCAAATAATGGCAAGAATGTTCCACCTCCCCTATATTTACAGCGTTGAAGAGTTTATCGTAGAAACAAACGAGCATACTTTAAGCTTTACGCTTACAGGCAGTTCAAACGCTGAGGAGGAATTTTTCCTTGACGGTGAAAAAATCGACGCCCAAAGCTTTAAAAATCTTTATCAATTCTGCATAGGCGCACGTGCGGAGTCGCTTTTTGAGGGCGATTCTGTGGAGGGTATGGAATTTTTAGCCCGTTTCACCTACAAATACCGAAACGAGGCGCGTACAGTTGATGTTATTGAATTCTACGATTCGGGTGACAGACGGCTGATTATCACAAAAAATGATGTACCCATGTTTGTCGGGCGTTTAATGTTTATAACAAGGCTTGAGCAGAATATCGAGGCGTTTTTTAGCGATGAGCCGCTAATTATGGCTTGGTAGGCGGTCTGCTTGGTGCATTTAATATATTTATATAAAAAGGAGAGAACTAAAATGGCTTTTTTCACTTACAAGGGGTATCCTTTAGTCAGAAAGGGCAAACAGATTTATTACGGTAATATGTCGAGCGATTACGTCTGTATGATAACCATCATGCAGACCCGTATGGTAAAAGACCTTGAGGTTGCCGACAAGGTTAAGGTGGTGCTGATGCAGACTGCGGAAGATATAGATGTCAGCAGAATGATTGTCAAAAACAGCGACAGGAACAGCCTTTACGAGGCGTTAGAGGTGGCGTACAGTTGGTTGGATAAGACAAAATAAAAAGAAAGCGGAGCTTTTGCTCCGCTTTCTTTTTATTTTGAAAGATGTTCGTTTAGCGTTGTGATTAAATCAGTAAGCTGACTTCTCGCGAATTGCCCGTCCACGCCCGCCGAATCGCCCCGTCCGCGTATGTTTTCGTGAATCAGCGACGAGAACAGGAAAACGGGGATACTTTTCAGCTCTTTGTCTTCCTTTATTAGTTTTGTGAGGGTATGACCGTCCATTTGAGGCATTTCTATGTCGCTTATAACAGCGGCGACCTCCTGCTTTATTCGGGCGGAAGAGCCTTTACGGGCTTTGACATAATCCCACGCCTCTAATCCGTTGTAGAAAGAATGAATATTCTTGAATCCTACGTTCTTAAGTGCGTCAATCAGAACCTTACACAGGAAAGGACTGTCTTCCGCGATTACTATGTGCCTTGAAAAGTCAATAGTGTTTGGAATCTCTATGCTTTCAATATCATCCGGCTCGAACTCCATACTAAAACTTAAATCACAGATAATCTTCTCAAAGTCAAGAATCATGATAATCTTATCTTCAAACTTCGCCATACCGGTAGTAATGCTGTCCTGAGAATCTTTGCTGACCGACGGGGGTTTTTCGATTGTAGACCATGTGAGTTTTTGAATACCGAGTACGGTTGAAACGTGAAAAGCCACGCTGATTTGCTCAAAGTCGCAAACAACGAAAAGTCCGTTGCCGTATTCTTCTTTATTGATAGGTAAATTCAGCACCACATGCAGGTCAATAACCGTAACTAACTTATCGCGATGGGTGAAGACGCCTTCAATGGCGTCGGGAGAGGACGGAACAGGCGTAAGCTCCGTAAACCTTATGATTTCGCTGACCTTTGCGATGTTTATACCGAAGAATTCGTCCCCGACTAAAAATTCAAGAAGCTGCAACTCGTTTGTAGTATTATCAAATACAATTTCTTTATCCATACTTTCCTGCCCTGAGTCCTTTCCGATTTATTTCATATCATGTATAATTATACAACAAACTTTTAATAAAATCAAGCTATTTTATTAAAAATAACAAATAAAAAACAAAAAATTAACAAATAATTAAGCACGACAGGTGAATAGCCTATTGCAAGGGCGACTGTTTTATGGTAAAATATAGTCATATTGTCGTTTAAATTAAAAAACACAGGTTTTTAATTTAAAGGATTATGTCTGTTATTTTAAAATTTAAGGAGCTTATGATGAACGTATATTCCGACAGGATAAAAAATCTCAAGCCTTCCGCTATAAGAGAAATCTTTAAATTCACCGCCGACCCCACCGTGATTGCCTTTTCGGCGGGGAATCCGTCGCCCGAAGTATTTCCGGTGGAAAAAATAGCCCGAATTACTGCCGATATTTTTCATGAGAACCCTATTTTTGCCCTGCAATATTCCGTAACCGAGGGTTGCCCCAAGCTTCGCGAGCTACTTAAAAAAGATTTGGAAGAAAAAGGCGTATTTGTTCCAAGCAACGACGACCTTATTGTAACCGCGGGGGCACAGCAGGTTATGGAGCTTTCAACTAAAGTAATTTGTAACGAGGGCGAAACCATAATCTGCGAGAACCCCTCTTTTATCGGCTCTCTGAACAGTTTCCGCTCTTATAACGCAAAGCTTGTCGGCATTGACATGGACGACGAGGGTATGTTGCCCGAAAAGTTAGAAGCTGCCCTCAAATCCAATCCCCGCACGGCGTTCATTTATATCATACCGAACTTTCACAACCCCACGGGCAAAACCACTTCCTTGCAACGCAGGAAAGATATTCTTGCCCTTGCCTATAAGTATAACGTGATTATTTTAGAGGACAACCCTTACGGCGATATAAGATTTGCAGGGGCGGACGTACCCTCAATTAAATCAATGGACAAAAAAGGGCATGTTATATACGCGGGGACTTTTTCAAAGACCATTGCACCGGGACTTAGGGTGGGCTATATGTGCGCTCCCGAGGGAATAGTGCAAAAAAGCATAGCGGCAATGCAATGTTCTACCGTGCATACTAATATATTGGCGCAGATGATTGCCTACAGATTTGTCACAGAAACGAATATGGAGGAATATCTTGACGGTTTGAGACAAACCTATAAGCGCAAGCGCGATTTAATGTTAAACAGCTTAAAATTCAGTTTTCCCGTAGAGGTTAAGTTCACAGAGCCGGAAGGCGGGCTGTTTATTTGGGGGACTTTGCCTATAGGGTACGGCGGGGAAGACGTGAGCGAATTTGTCCGCAAGGCGCTCCAAAACAAGGTCGCGGTAGTACCCGGCAACGCCTTTTCCATAGACGAGAGCGAGAAAAGTCTTTCATTCAGAATGACCTACGCTACCCCGACCGATGAGCAAATCGAAAAAGGCGTGGAGTTGTTGGCAAGTGCTTTTAAAGGTTGCGGATAATTTATCTGGCTTGTCGCTTGCATATGAAAATTTCATAAAAATGCCACGCTCCGCTAAGGTTGCGTATGTGAGAAGATATTTGTCATTTAAGAAAGAAGATACTCGGCAAAAAGATTTTGAAAAAATAGTTGACATGCTTAATCAAAATCTGAAACCTACCATAAACAGCAAGGGGTAAAATATTACAAAATAAGCGTTTTCTGCAAAATAACAAATTCGACAGGAGGTAATTTTTTAATGTCCGTCAAAAAAACGTTCCTAAGCGGCATACAGCCGACCAATATACCCCATATAGGCAATTACTTCGGGGCAATCAAAAACTGGGTCGATTCGCAAAACAGCGACGAGCTTGAATCGTTTTATTTTCTTGCCGATTTGCATGCCATAACCGTAAGGCAAAACCCAAAGGAATTTGAAAAACAGGTGTTAGACTGCTACGCCTTATTTTTGGCGATGGGCTTAGAGCCCTTGAAATCCACCCTGTTCGTGCAAAGCCACGTGCCCGAACATTCCGAATTATCGTGGATTTTAGGTTGTTACGCCCAGTTTGGCGAGCTTTCGAGAATGACCCAGTTCAAAGAAAAATCCGAAAAGCAAAAAGAGGGCGAGGCGAATATCGGGCTTTTCAGTTACCCTGTACTTCAGGCGGCTGATATTTTGATTTATCAAGCCGATTGCGTACCCGTGGGAAAAGACCAAAAACAGCATCTTGAATTAGCGCGGAATATCGCAGGAAGATTTAACCACGCTTACGGCGAAACCTTTAAAATGCCCGAGCCTTATATTACGGGCAACACCGCAAAAATCATGTCCCTTTCAGAGCCGCTCAAAAAAATGTCGAAATCGGACGAGAACCCTAACGCCACGGTGCTTTTGCTTGACAGCAAGGATACGGTTATCAAAAAGTTCAAGCGTGCGGTAACGGACAGCGAGGCTAAAGTCGAATACCGCGAGGGCGACCAATCCAAGGCGGGTATAAATAATCTTATGTCAGTTTACGGGGCGGTTACGGGTAAAAGCTTTGAGGAAATTCAAAAAGAATTCGATGGGAAGGGTTACGGCGATTTTAAAACTGCAGTCGGCGAAAGCGTAGCGGCTGTGCTTATTCCTATACAGCAAGAATATGAGAAAATTAAAAACGACGGTGCATGGCTTGAATTATGTATGAAAAAAGCCGCCGAAAAAGCTTCGGAAGCGGCGGGTAAGACGTTGTTTCAAGTCAGGGAGAAAGTAGGGTTTTTACAATTTAAAACTGTCCGAGCGGACAAACCCACGAAAATCAAGCCGCTCAAGCCAAATCAGCGCCGTGAAATCATAGAAAGGGTAAAAGAAAACTTAAACCAAAACGCTAACGTTTACGCGCTGTGGTTAGAGGGCGGGGACGCGCTTAACCGCGCCGATGATTTCTCGGATTTGGACTTTTGGCTTGACGTAAAGGACGGCTACGAGCATGTGATTTTAGACAAGTGTGAAAAGTTGATTGCGGAATTCGGGGAGCTTGATTATATTTCTGAAGAACAGCCTTATCCAAAAATTTTCAAAAAGACCCTGCATATAAAAGATACCTCTGAATTCTTTTTAATTGATTTTTATGTGCAAAGCCACAGCAGGGGAAGCGTCAGCAGTACTTTCTACGCCGACGACATAGCCGAATTCCCGTTAGTGCTTTTCGACAAATCCAATGTGGTAAGCATTTTACCGCCTGAGCAAATGTCCAAAGCCCAAATTAAACCTGTTTTTGAAAGGTGTGTGTCAAAATATAACCGCCGCCCCACGCTCATGAAACATATAAAGCACGAAAGATTTATGGAGGCTCTCAACTCTTTCGAGGAATATGTGAGATTCCCCATTATTTGTATGCTCAGGTTAGTTTATACACCGCGCCATTATGAATACGGGTATATGCTGTTGTCCGAGCATCTGCCGAAAAAAATCATTGACGATTTAAACTCGCTGTACAAGGTCACATGCGTGGAAGACATAGAAAGATTGCTTGAAACAGCGGACGAAATCTATTGTGACGTTTATAACGCGCTGAAAGATTCGTTGTCATAGAATTTTTAGAACCTGTATTGAGGAATTTAATACAGGTTCTAAAATATATTATAAACATTTATTTTCTGCTTTTCAGTATACTGACGTAGCAAAGCGGTAGCCACCGCACATTCGGTTAAAAGCTCATGGCTTTTTTCGTTTGTTCCTTTATTTTCGTATGCAATTGATTTTATACGCGCAAGGGTTGACGTTATTTCAGCTACGTTGTCGCGGTCAACGATGAGAAATCTGCGCCGTCTGAAATCTGTCCAGGTTTCAAAAGCTTTCCCCGCAGTGTCGGAAGCCGCCTCAAAATCGCCGTAAGAGAAGTTGTGAGCTACCAGCTCCACCTTATTCAAAAGATTTGTCGTCGTTCCGACAATGTAAAAATAACTACCCGCCGCGACAGCGCAAAGCGCAACTATTAAAATAAGGCATAATATTGCACGTTTCATGATTTTGCTCCTTTTCGGCTTTTCCCTAAATATTTTTCTCTATAAGATAATAGTTCCCGTTTTGGTCGGCGGTAAGCAGAAAAACCCGCGAAAGTGGGACATTTTTTTCAAAAAGAATTTTTCTCAGCCATTTTTCGTCCAACCCCGCCTCTTTTAAAGCGTTGTAATCGGTTACGCCGTCGCTGACGGCTAAAACAGGCGGGTTTAAATTATTTTCAGGCTTCTTCTCAAAAAAGTTTATTTTCCCCGTGGTTTCTGCAATGGCGTACTGAACACTTGAAATATCGAAAATCCCCGAGTCGCGCATAGCCTCCATTAAGTCCTGAATAGTGTAGCGTAGGTTCTTCATTTCATATTGGTCTATTTCTCCGTTTTTTATGAGAATACGCGGGTTACCTGTAACCATACGGCGGATTTTATCGGATTTTAACGAAATGACGGTGACGAACACGTCAAGACAGACTATTACCAAAATCGGAATCACCCCCGACAACATAGGTATGTCGGGGTCTTCAAGCGCCAGCGTGGCTACGTTTGAAATCAATATTGTGGTAACAAGCTCAGACGGCTGTAGCTCGCCTAACTGTTTTTTCCCCATGAGCCTTACGGCGAAAATGACGAGAGCGTGTAATAAAACAGTACGAATCAAAATGACAGGCATGGGGGTAGTTTGCCCTATTTTTCCGGCAATATTCGGGAATATTGAAAAGAAGAAAAAGCGAGCGGTGAAAACCGCCCGTAATTTTATGTTAATAATCGAAAGAATTACTTTTTCAATACGCGAAAAACAAAAGCTGCAATGTATAGCAATCCCATTATAATTAAATAAATCTTATATATCATGAATACTTGTTCCAACGGCATACGCCATGATAATTGCGGGTTATTTACTGCAATTAAAACAAACACCACCCCTATTATCGTCATTAGCAAAGCTATAAACAACGAAATCTTAGATTTAGTAATATTAATTTTTTTCATGTGTTCTCCTCCGATTAGACGCACAAAGGAGAAATTCTGAAGAAATTGAATTAATTCAACATTTCATCAGAACTTCTTATTGTGTATTGTTTAGATAGTAACTATTAAGTTTTTAGTGTATTATTTAAATGACACCGTGATAACAAGGCTACTGTTCCTGATTTCGCGAGGCGTTACACCCGGCTCGTTAATACCGCCTAATCCCGGACCCTCTAAATCATATCCTTGGTTTTTATAAGCCGCCCAAACCATTTCAGAACAATACCAACTGGTTTCGTTTGTTGATGTGTTTTTTGCAAGGTCAAGACTGTATTTTTTTCCTAATTGATCTACACAAAAACTTACTGCGTTATCTTTTTGTGCAGTAGTTGCGCTACTTACGCGTACAACGGTGACATCTTTATCGTCTACCCTTGTATCGTCTAACAAACTACGAACAACACCGATGTCAATTGCCTCCATTAATCGAATATAGCTTATACCCCGTGCGGAATTAGTATATTTCCCCTCAACGATTGCGATATGTCCGGTAATTCCGAAACCACCATTAGCCTCAAAAATAATATCGCCTTTTTTTACATTGTCAAGAATTTTGTATTTGCTGTATTTTGGCGTAACATTACTTGGCAAGGACGTGCCTATGTTATAGTAATACGCATCACTACCGCTACTACTGCTGCTGTATGGCGCAATTATGCTTTCCGGATTATCCATTGCCACCAACAAGGAATCATAAACACCAACGTAAGACTGCACGTCCGGATATTGACCTACTATATACTGGTCAATAAAAACATCGCGCTCCAATCCTAATGATATACCGATTTGTGAAGCATGCTCCATAACTTGTATGTAACCGGCGTCTAAAGCTATAAGCTCTTCATCAGAAAGATTTGCCGCGTTAAACTGAATTTCTGTTTCCGCATTAAATTGAGTGCCGGACTCCGTGCTAAATTGAATATCCGTCTCGTCGGATTCTACTAATACATCTTCCGCACTCGCTGTAGCTGTCGCCAACGCGACCGTCATAACTCCGGCAATCACCATTGCCAATAATTTTTTAAATTTTTGCATTGTTTTCTTCCTCCTGCCTTTTTTAAGGCGTTAAAATTTTTTTGTTTTAATTTTTGCTTAGTAAATTTCTACACCGTGAATTACCAATAATTCTATAATCACCGAAATATCGCCCTCCCTCTCCTCGTAAGTGGGGTGTTTGCCAATATTCCCGGGAATATGAAAAGAAGAAAAAACCGCGGTTTTTATAGTCGCGGGGTTTAATGCTTTACAATTTTGCTATATCATTCAATTTTCTTTGAATGATATAGCAAAAAAAGAAATCAAAGAAGAAAAAAATGAAATAATAATTCTTTATTGAATCGTATGCTATCCATAAAAAAAAACTAATAAGACTCAAAAATATAAACTGCGATATGCCGAATAAGTTTTTAACTAAAAGATATTTTTTTATATTTTCTTTTTTGTTTATAACAGTCTCATTTTTAAAAAACAAATGTGAAATAGTTTTATTTCTTGTAGCAAATGTGTGAAATAAAAAATATACCGCGACTACTGCAAATATGATAGTTAGAGAAATCCTCATTATTATGCCCTCGCATAATAAGCCTCAGCGTAGTAATTATAGGCGTATTGGCAATATGACCCCCATGTGACAATAGAATTAATAACCGCCGCGTTTGCCGTAACCGCTCCGGCTACAGCCATAACCATTGCGGGTGTCAGAGCACCACCGGAAAAAACGGTTGAAATTCCAGACAAACCAACCAATATGTCTGAAAAAACACTCGCTGTAATTAGACCCAATATGACAAACTCCTGCGAGTTTATTTTTTCTACATAGTCCATAAAGCTATTCAAATAACTTCTATTTTGGTTGGTTTCGTTTGTGTTAAAATAATAATAACTAAAAAGCGGATTACTCGGGTCAGGACGCCTTAATTCCCAAGAATTGGTAGTACCAATAGTTTTGAAATATTCAAAATTTGTAAAAGTTTTTTGCTTAATTGTTGTTGCTAAAGGAGCAATCAAATTGTCTTCATAAAGACTATCTTCCGAAAAGTTGTACAAATCATTAGCTTGATTTAAGTCGATATGTATAGACTGTTGAGAATCTTTCAATGTGCTGAAAGCTACATTTTTAGGTTTTGCATCTGAAATAACCACGTCCATACTTCTCTCGTTCTTATTATACACAACGTGATATGTATAATTTTCATCAGAAGTTTCAACAACACGAATATCATCTGTATCGGTCAAAAGCTTATACGAAACCGTTTCTCCTGTTTCCTCAATATAAATCATCTCAGAAATAAGGGGGGTATCACTGTTAGCGTAAGCGGGTATAACGGAACTAACAAGTAGACTAAAAACTAAAAGTACGCTGATAATGTTTTTTTGCATTGTTTTTTTCCTCCTGCCTTTTTTAAGGCGTTAAAATTTTTTTGTTTTAATTTTTGCTTAGTAAATTTCTACACCGGTGAATTACCAATTCGAGCTTTTGAAATCACTTATCATTATATGTTTGGATAGGCATAATAATATTCTTCTCTTTAGTCTTTTTGCATTATAGGTTTATGCGCTATGGTAAATCAACATTATCTCCGTTTAATAAATCGTCAACATAATCTTCGCCGCTCATGATTTCGCCTAAATGAGATGTAAATTCTACATCCTCATATCCCATATCAATTGTAAATGTGTCAATTTTTGTAATACCATTTTTATTGTAAACTGGTATCGTTCTCGAAAATACCCCTTCCTTTACAAGTTCCTCTTGTTTTTGAATTGCTTCTTCGGGGGAATCGGGCATATCTTCATCTAAATCAGTTTTATATACATAACCCTCGATTCCGCTATCTCCTACTACTAAAATCAAATCAGGTTCGTCATCTACAGTTATCGCATACATTGCCGAACCATAAGTTTGTCCGAACACATTAAGTTCGTAAGCGGGCTCAATATGTTCTCTTGTATTTATGTTGTCTGCATCTGCCCAAGAACTCAAAAAGACATTCACTCCCGCAAACATACCAACAATAAACGCAACCGCAATAGCTATTTTTTTAATTTTCATAATATGAATCCTCCTTAAACATATGTGTTAATATTCGGTGAGTTATATGTTGAGAAATCAGTATAATTACTCCCATCAAAAACTCTCACGAGACCGGATGAATAGCAAGTTGTTTTGTCTTTTACCTCCGCCGATGATGCGATAGAAACGCCATTAGTCCCCGTTGTGTTATAAGTCCATCCCCGTTCCTTTAAAAGCGCTCCTGTATCGTAATTATAAGTTCGCGCCAAACCCGCACAGTAGCCTGAGGGGACATTACCTAAATTTTGAGTTTGAATAACCGTCCAACCATCAGCATAGTATTTACCATCAATTTTTAACCCCTGTATTGCATTCCACGCATAATAATTATATCCGGCATATCCATTGATGTCACCTTTTATCCCGGTAGCTTGGCTGTTTGCGCTTGCAGTGGTCGCCAACGCGACCGTCATAACTCCGGCAATCACCATTGCCAATAATTTTTTAAATTTTTGCATTACTTTTTTCCTCCTACCTTTTTTAAGGCGTTAAAATTTTTTTGTTTTAATTTTTGCTTAGTAAATTTCTACACCGGTGAATTACCAATAATTCTATGTACAATCAAATTACCTATAATTCCCCTTGATTTATAAAAAAGTTGTTCCGGCAGCTCCGTCAATTGTTAAACCGCAATTCGCTGTGCTACCCGAAAAACTTAAAGTAATCGCATAATTATTCACGTCCGCAAAGTAAATCCCGTCTGTCGCCGCCGTTGCGCCTATAGAAAAGCACATGATTGAAATCCCGAGTACCAGTAATTTTAAAAGTCGTTTCATTTCTTTTGTCCTCCAAATTTATTGAACGGGCTTATTGCCGCCTCTATAACGATAAACAAAAATAAAATGAAAAACTTACAGGATTCTATGAAATTTTTATACTTTCGGCAGTTTGAACAAGTTCGTTCAACACTTTCATGTGTTCTCCACCTGCCTTGTAAATGTATTCAAACATATACTATAATATTGGCGTTATATTCATTCAACTATCAATGTAAACCTATGCGCTTTATCATGGAAATGAAAGTTATCTGAATTTTTTATGTCATATGGTGATTCTACAATAAACGCAGTAATTTCATACTCTCCCTTTTCCAGAGGGGTAATAAATTCAATGTGCCCGAAACTCATAAATCCCGTTTTATTAACAATATGCAGAAAATTTTCGTTGTTTATTTCTTTCTGTTCCCACTCCACCAACACAATGATTATAACATCTTCAGCATTTTCGTAGTTACCCGCCCTGTAAGCAACATTTACCGTGTCGTTTGGTTTTGCTTTTATTTGATATGGCGGAAAATTAACCGGAACGTTTTCTTCGGTAGCAAAATCCATATTCAACATCAATCCTTGATATTCCAATCTCAAGTATTCCATTGGCTCTTTTGCCTTCGTTTTTTCTGCTAAATATCTGCCCCCATTTTTGTTTGCCAATTCATAGCTCATTACTAAGCCGTATGAATTACTCATAACTTCAGATTTATACGCATATTTGCCGGGGTAAGTTAATACAGCAACGGTTAAGATATGAGAGTTTTCAAAAGATATATTTTCATCAAGAGAAACAGGAATAATCAGCGACTCCTTTGATTTTGCAGTGAAGACATAGCTATCCATGTAGTTCCCATCCATAAAAAACGGTATCTCAACATAATTTAAAAAGAGTTTTAATATGTATTCGGTATCAGAATCAGTTAAATTTGCAAATTGAATGTTGAGATTATCGGTTATGCTATTAAGATAAACTACACCGTGTTCTGTTAAATCAGTATCATTTACCAACCCCAACACCAAATATTCCCCTGATAACGTTTCATATTCTTTTGTAAAATCTTTCTCTATTTTATTATGATTATTACACGCAGAACAAATAACAAGAACCAGCATAATCACTAAACCGGACTTTACTGTCGGCAATTTTCTTTTCATCATAATTCTTCCCCTTACTTATATGACAAAGAAACATAGCAACGCCCTGCAAGACGCACTATGTTTCTTTGTTCATTTACTTAGTTGTATGAAGCCGTAGTTTGTGTTGATGCCTTTGCAGAAGTTGAAGTTGATTGGATTTCATGAAATCCATCGAAAATGCACTTAGAAGTAGTTGCTTTAATAGTTCCTGAATTAGCCGCTTTTGAATTAGATACCGATTTCCAACCCGTGCTGTTAGTTCCGGTGCCATTGTTATTTACATCGCATTTCGCTCTGACCGAATAAGAAGTACTATTTGCTTCTGTATAAGCATACGCTTCCGGTTTGCCAAACAAAGGATTAGAATGATAAAGCGTGCCTGTACCAAGGGTCGTTCGTGCAAGACCGCCGCTTATAGGCGCGTCAATGCTGTTTTCAAACATTTTGCCACTCTCAACATCAAATGGTAGGCTGTACGGGTCAATTGCATTAGCTTGAGCTGACGCGCCTATGGCAAATGTCATTGAAAGCACCAATGTTGCCATAACCATTACCGATGTAAACCTTTTAAATTTGCTGTTTTTCATTAGGGTTGTCCTCACTTTCATTAGGTGCAGAAATGTTTGCAAATATTTCTGCAAGTTTTTAAGATTTTTTTGCTTAGTAGATTTCTACTGTAGCGAATTACAAATAATCCTATATACAATCAAATTACCTGTATTCACCTTTTTCTTTTAATTTATTAAAATTCTCTCTGCTAATTTGTTTTACATATCCACGACCCGCCAAATTCAACAGAACCCGTGGATTCGTTCCTTACTCTGAATTTATGTATGCCCTCTTTCCTTGCTGTGATTGTGTCAGTATTTCTGGTAGAGGAATTAAAACCACCGTCTGGCTCAGCGAGTCCGAAACTAACAGTACTGTTGGTTGGATTTTTTGCCATTTGGAAAGTTATAGTGTCTCCGGGACGCATATACATTTCACGCGCATATGTAACCGGCACTCCTGCGGCAAGAGTTCGAGGGGCAACAGTCCATGGTCCACCCCATGTCGGCGCACCAGTTAAGTATGTCAACGGGTCAACTCGTGTGCTGCTTGACGAACCAGCCCATACTTCAAAATGGAGATGATTTCCCGTGGAATTGCCACTACTCCCGACATGTCCGATAACTTGTCCCTGACTGACATATGCATTTAGTGAAGCGGAATTTAGATTAGTCATATGAGCGTAAAGTGTACGTGAGCCATCGTCGTGACTTACCACTACATAATAACCGTATCCGCTGGAATCGTTAGCAACAGTTACGGCAGTTCCAGTCATTACCGCTCGAATCGGTGCATTGTAAATTGTCGAAGGATAATGTGTGCCGCCATATGCGATGTCTATACCACCGTGTGACGAACTGTAATACTGACTAATGTTCCCTTCCATTTGGGCAGATAGTACAATATTATCAACGGGCAAAGCAAATTGGGTGGCGGTCTGCATAACCATGTCGTCATCGTTGATTTGTGTAATAATACCTAATTCATCGTTGTTCTGAATCGATGCTTCCAATTCAGTATCGGTCTGTATTGGTTTAATAATGTTGCCAGGATTCAATTCGGATTCTGAAGGCATTATTAAATATTCTATCCACGATTCAGCGTCATAGAATATTTTTACAACCATTCCGTTTTGCACGTCGCCTTCAAAAACTTCTATTCCCTCTTCAAAGTCTGACAAATTTCTAAAAACTAAAATATCTGTTGTTCTACTGTAGGTAAGTGTATTTTGAATTAACTCTTCCACACATTCCGCTTGATGACCTAATTCAACCAACATACTGTTGAAATCAATCTGATCTGTTAAAGTTTCAGAGTTAATGCTTTCTTCGCTTAATGGCTGTGCGTTGGAAGTTATTGGCAAGCACGAAACAAAGAGTGCCAAAACTAAAATAGCCGAGAAAAATTTAAATGTCTTTTTCATAATATTTCCTTTCTTTGTTAGGATTCGTAACGAATCCTAATACTTACAGTTGATTCTTTGTCGAATATAAGCAGAGTTTCGTCATTTATAACTCCTGAAATATAATCAACGTCAATTCCTTCTTTTGCATTGCTTGTAGAAATGGTAATGATTCCATTCTTGTATGAAAAACTCGAATTAAATACATCATCATGCCCATTCCACGATGAGCCGATATGCGCGATAAGGTATGCTTCTTCAATTCCGGAAACGTCCGTAGGCAAGGTCAAGCCTATAAACATTTTGTCTATAGGGATTTTATCAATGAAAAGGCAGATTTCACCTTGTTTTGGTTTCGGAGCCGATTCAAGAATTATATCGCCGTTTTCATCCATCAACACTTGATGCCCATTCCACTCTATCTGAGAACCAGCACCTGTGTCACCACTCCAAAAATAATGACCATAACCGTTTTCAAATGCATACCAAAAACCGGCTCCGATTCCGCCGACTTGAAGTAACTCTCCGTGCTTTTCAGTCAGCTCTGAATAAGTCAAGTCTAAATCGTCAAGCAAGTTCGAGTTTATTTCAATATTGCTATTTTCATCTATGGCGGGAGGTGTTTTGGCGCAGGCAACCATAGTCAATAGTAAAAGGATAAACAGCATTAACAGAATTACACGTTTCATATATCTCCTTCTTTCTTCTGATTTTTAGGTTCATTACTTTCTTCCTCGGATTTTAATAAATTATTATTTAATCTGTTACAACCAATGTAAATCTTCTTGATGTTTCATTCGTAAAAAAATTGTTTGCGGTTCTTAATTGAAAAGGATCAGCTGAGATAAAACTTAAAACTTCATATCTGCCCGGGGTGCTTGGCGCATAGAATTTAATCGTACCGCATGAAATGTAACCTTCTTTATTCGACACATACTCATATTGTTTTTCGTTAATTTCTACTTGCTCCCAACCAACTAATAGTAAAAACAAAACATCATCGGTATCACTGTAATTACCTGCACGAAAAGCCAAAGTAATTTTTTCATTTGCTTTTACTGCTATTTCTTCCGGCGGGAAAAACACTTCACCTTTTTCTGAAAAATCAAAATCTTCATTTAACATAATACCTTGAAAAAGCAAATTTACAAATTCATATTCTCCCTTTTCTCTTTGCACATTCTCAATTATCCTGTCATTACCCGTTTTTGCTAATTCAAAATCTAAGCATACGCTTCTTTCAATCAAATCATCATCTACAAAAATAGCTATTGTTATTATGTTTGAATAACTTAAATCTATTTCATCATGTAAAGTAAAGGGAATGACAATTGAATCTTCCTCATCCGCAGTAAATTCATATTTATTATATAATTCTTTATCTATGATAAATTGTGCTTCTGCATAATTTATAAAAATCTTTAATATATAATTTAATTCACGCTCCATCATGCAGTTGAAAAGAATATTAAGCGTGTCATTTTTATCATCAATGTAGACGACGCCGTGTTCTGTAGGCGTTTTCCCGTTTAATAAGTTTACACCGATTATATTCGCCATATAATCGGGAAGTCTTTCCAACTCTTCAAGAGATTTTTTAATTTCTTGTTTCATAAAATCATCTTGATTGCCGCAAGATGTTAATAAACTTATAAATACAAATAAAAACAATATTATATTTATAAGTTTATGTTTTCTATACATAAATTTTCTCCTCATTCTAAGTTAAACGAATTTACCGCTACAAGGTATTAAACCAAGTAGCGGTAGTTTCATTAAGAGTAGCTTTTTGAAATTTCGCTTCCATACAATACCGATGTAGCCGTTTCCTGTGATTCGCCATACGCAGTATATGTGCAAACCTTTGTTGTTGCTTTAACGGTGCCTGACGTTGCTTTACTTGTATTGTTTTGCGTAGTCCATCCTGATGTTAATACAGATTGCCCGTTATTGTTTACATCACATTTAGCTTTGACCATATAAGCGTTTTTTGATGCGGTACTCGTTGCATAGCCGCTTGATGAGCTTGAAGTAAGTGTTGTTGTAGCACTGTAATCAGAAAGCGGAGAAATACCTCTAACAGGTACGGCTCTTGCGCTAATACTTTGCATGGGTTCAACACTTTGGGCACTCGCCGCAATTGTCGTCATTGCTACTACCATAACTCCGGCAATCACCATTGCCAATAATTTTTTTAATTTTTGCATTGTTTTTTTCCTCCTGCCTTTTTTAAGGCGTTAAAATTTTTTTGTTTTAATTTTTGCTTAGTAAATTTCTACACCGGTGAATTACCAATAATTCTATGTACAATCAAATTACCTATAATTCCCTTTGATTTATAAAAAAGGCGTCCCTTTTTTAACATAGTTTTTCACCTTTCCGCAGCGGTCAGTTATACGTCTTCGTCGTAGAGCCGCTCACCGTTTCGGTATTCCCGTTTCTGTGAACCGTAGCCGAAAAACTCAGCGTATATGTCTTTCCCGAACTGACGGTGCTTGCGGTTTTGCTGAAAGTCAGTCTTGTGCCTGTAGCGGACTGTTCTGTCCATTGCTTCACAACCGAGCCGTTACTCTCTTTCAGCGTAACCGTGCAGTTGTCAATCTTAGTTGTTCCATTAGCTCCGTCAATTGTTAAACCGCAATTCGCTGTGCTACCCGAAAAACTTAAAGTAATCGCATAATTATTCACGTCCGCAAAGTAAATCCCGTCTGTCGCCGCCGTTGCGCCTATAGAAAAGCACATGATTGAAATCCCGAGTACCAGTAATTTTAAAAGTCGTTTCATTTCTTTTGTCCTCCAAATTTATTGAGCGGGCTTATTGCCGCCTCTATAACGATAAACAAAAATAAAATGAAAAACTTACAGGATTCTATGAAATTTTTATACTTTCGGCAGTTTGAACAAGTTCGTTCGACTCGATTTGTGCGAAAAGCACAAAAGCATATCCGCTATTTTCCCATATCAGATAATTTGGTCTGTCGTCTGCATTGCTTTCATGGAATATCGCCTCTTTGCCGTTTACCAATACCGTATACGTTTCGGAGTTTTCGTTATCGACCCCTATTTCTCCATGATTGGCGGAAATATATTCTAATGTAATAATCCTGTCATCATTATCGGTATAATCTATAATTATAAAGTCTAAGCCGTAATAAACATTCGTTATCCTGTATCCCTCCGGCAGGTATTCAGGGCGTAGCTCATGATTGAAGTTTTCAGACGTTATATCAACATCGTCAATAAACTCATATTGATTGTACCCGCCTGTTATTTTAGTGATTATATCCTTAAAAAATGCACTGACCGTAGGATTGAAAGCAAGAGCCACGCAGACAATTACAGCGGCGGCACTTGCCGCGAATTTAGGAGCGGCTTTCCTTAGCTTAATGATATTCTGCTTTCTTTTAAGTTGTTTTCCGGCAAGTTTTACGTTCTTTTCAAATTTTTCACTGAATGTATACTCAACTTCAGTAGCTTCTTTGCGCTCAAACAACGCAATTTCCCGCTCACAATCTTCCCATAACGCTTCGGCAAGAATTAAATCAAAAATTTTATCATACGTGTTTTTACTGTTTGTCAGCATAATAACCCTCCTTTTCGAGTGCCTTAATAATTTTTGCCCTGCCGCGATTTATGCGAACCTCAACGGTATTTTTAGATATTCCTAAAAAATTCGCGATTTCCTCATTCGACCATTCAAAAATAAATCTCAACTTCAGCGTATCTTTATATGTATCATCGAGCTCTTCAATAAGTTCCTTGAGTTGGCTGTACCCCTCTTTTGAAAGGACTTCATTAAGAGCGTCCGGCGTTATCCCAAAAACAACGCTGTCCATGCCGACTTCTTCGCCCAAGTCTACCTTGCCTTTCTCTTTACGGTTCTTGTTGTAAATATTAATAGAAACACTCCTACTTAATATAACAAGGAAAGCTTCGGTTTTCTTACAGGAAACCTCATCTATTTTAGAAATATTTTTTGCAAGCCTAAAAAAAGCCTCTTGAACGGCGTCCTCCGCGTCCTGCGGCTTCTTTAAAATGGATAAGGCAACACGGTACATCATATGCTTATACTTGTTATATATTTCGGTAAATTTATCAATGTCTTCGACACTTTCGACCATAAGCAGATAAAATTGAAGCATAGAGCGTCCTCGCTTTCTGTGTTTCCGCTCATTATACTATATTAAATATAAAAAGTCAATATTTGGCGAAAAACATCTAGGAACAACCCCCTCAAACCCGCACCATTTCAAAGTTTCCGCTAAACTGCAAGCAATTCAAATGGCAAGCCACTTGAATTGCTTGTTAGGGTTGCACCCCAAACCCGCTTAACTTCGGTGTAAACAAAAAGGACTACTTTGTATGTTTTTCGCGTTTTAATACAAAGTAGCACCTGTTTTTTATAATGCATAACCTGTTTTTGAAGTTCAGCCTCTATCTTATAAGCTTTACCGCTATCACCGAAATATCGTCCTCCCTCTCCTTATCCGATGAATACTTGGCGGCAGTGGCAATCGTGCGGGCGAAAGCATCCATATCTTCCTTTCCCCACTCGGATTTACACAGCTCATGTTCGAGCCAGCGTTCCGAAAGCTCCGCGCCATCGCTTGCCATTATAATAAGGTCGGAATGTCCGATTGTAAAACTTTGCCTTTCATAAACGGGGTGGTTGCCTATTCCAACCGGAAGCCCTTTGCCGCCCGCTTTTACCACGCGGCGGTTACAGCTTATATAGGTCGGGGCACTTCCCGCTTTGAATAGCTCTACGTCCCCGCTGTTAAGGTCAATCCTGCAAACGTCAAGAGTAGCGAAACTCTCGTCGGCAGACTTAACAAGCAGTGAGTTGTTGATTATTTCAATTGCGGCGTTTATGTCAACCCCGGCTCTCAGCAGTTTAATCAGCATACCACAGGCAAACGCTGAATCTATTCGCGCCCGTCCGCCGCTCCCCATTCCGTCCGAGAGGATAATATAGGCGAAACCCTTCTTATCGATAAAGCTGTCAAAATAATCGCCGCAGTTTTTCTCCTTACCACGTGAAACCTGATAAACGCCGTATTCTATGGAATAAGCCGCCCGCTCAAACATGGTCATGAGGAATTCGCCCCCCGCCTGAACTATTTCGGGTAGGTCAAACTCGCGGCGTAAAGCCGCCGAGAGTAGGTCACAGAGTCTTTCGGCGTTACACCTTATTCTGCCTTTGCCGTAAGCCTCTACGGTAGCACGACCATCGGTTACGGTGACTGCCGCCTTGGGTTCTGAAATACCGTTTTCAAAAAGCACGGTTTCAGCCGCCGCGGCAAGATGGCGGTCAAAGTCCGAAAGCGAGCCGAATTCCCCTGACATCTTGAGCATCATGGTTTGGGTAGCTGAAATTTGAGACAACAGTATTGTCCTCATTTGCGCTATTTTGCGGTTGGCGGCGTTAATTGAGGTGTATTCCCTGTATTGAGAATTTAACGCGCTTGCCAACTGTTCCCGTTTCCCGCAGCGATAAGCCAAAGTACCGTGAATATGTTCAGGTTTTATAAACTTTCCTTTTTGCAATATACTTGTCAAATCTGCCATAACTTTCACGGTTTGGTCGTACTCGCTACCCCAACAGGTCATGTTGTGGCGGCAACGGCGGCAGACGTCCCCGCAGGCGGTGTTATAAACCCACGATACCTCTTTACTTCCCGTGCGGTCAAGAATTTCAGCGGTTTTTTCAATAGCCGTACCTACGTCGCCCATAGCTTCTCCCGTAAGGCGCAGACGGCGGGCAAAAATTTCGGAAACCTCGGCGCCTCCTTTGCCTTTTGAAATCGTTTCCCGTCTGAATCTTTTGGTGACAAGCTCTACAGGCACAAAAAGAAAGAGAATTGCCCCCGCTATTAAAGAATTAATTTCAGAAAATGTAAAATTGTCGATTCCCGAAAAAGCGACAAAAAGCCCAGCCGGCAAGACAAAACCTGCCATTTGGGTATATTTACCAAGCCTTGCGAAAAGTGCGCTCGACATTCCCGCTATGCAGACGGCTAAGGCACCGCCCATGTATTCGGGTCTAATCATGGCGACTCCGAACGCGCCGAGAACCCCGCAGACAGCGCCGCCCGAATAACGGAATTTATAAGAAAAAGTAATGGCGCAGATTGAAGACGCAAGGATTCCCATGTTGAGCATACTTATTTCAAAATTCGAGAGGGCGGCGATTATTAATATGTATGTAAAACCGAGCGCCGCAAAACCCGATGGACGCAACGCCGAAAGGTTTTTGCCCGAGAGTATGCAGTTACGGCTTTGGGCTAATGCGTAAGAGCCGAACCCCGTCACTAAGCCAATCGCCGGCGCTGTAAGCAATCCCGAGCCGTCCGACAAAATCAGCGTGGTTAAAAATATGCCCGCGCCGGCTAAAACAGCCGTTGCCATGTCCGCAAAAGCGGCGTGTTTTTGTGTATGCTTTTTAAAGCGTCCGACAAAAAACCTGAAAGCTACAAGGACAACCATGACGGTGATTATATTCAGGCTTTCGGTGAATTTTCCGCTGATTAAAAATCCCGCTAAAGCCCCCGCTAAAGCGTAAACGCAGTCGAAACCCGACAACGCGCTTAAAAATACCGCCGCAAACGGCGAAGCTTCACCGAAAAGCGAGGTCAAGCCCAAAATCAGTCCGCCCGCGATTACAAACGGGCATCGGACAAGGCTGTCCCGCGTGGGCATTTGGGGCAATTTTTGTTTTAAGTTTAATTCTATATCCGATTTCATTTTCTTTATAATTCCTTTCCTTTTTGGAAGAACGGCACGCCGTTTTCTTTTATTATATTGGACAAGCCGTGCGGAATTTGCTGAAAGGAAGGGGGAAAGAATGGGGTGTTTTGTAAAAATTTAGAAAATAAAAAGACGACGCTTTTTTGTCCGTCGTCTTGCTATATATTGTAAAACCTATTCTAAGTGAATTTTATGTTATTATAATATAAAGAAAACCGCCCTCCCCCTTTCGGGGCAGGGCGTATTCTTTTTGCTCAAGTCTTTACAGGAATACCTATGCGTTGTTGTTTACAGAGAAACAGCGTCCGATGCAGTAAAACCCATTTATACTAATTAAATTAGTATTAGACTTCTTGCGGTACAAGGATATTATGCTCTTTGTTTTGCGAAACACTCACTGCAATATACAGGTCTGTCGTCGCGGGGGTTGAAAGGAATCTTTGCTTCTCCGCCGCAGTCGGCGCAGGTAGCGATAAAGGTTTCCTTGTTTCTCGCGGCGCTCTTTTTTGCGTCGCGGCAAACTTTGCAGCGCTGTGGTTCGTTTACGAAGCCTTTTTCGGCGTAGAATTCCTGCTCGCCTACTGTGAATACGAAGTCTGCTCCGCAATCCTTGCATTGAAGGGTTTTGTCTTCAAACATTTTTGTGATACCTCACACTTTTTAAAATTTGACCTTGGACGGACTTACACCGACACCTTTGTAAAACAACGCTCTGAAATTAAGCTACTTGGGTCACATATAATAATTAACAATTTTGACGCCGTTCGCGGCGACAGATTTTTAAATTCCCTGCTCCTTTAGTTTTGCGCGGGCGCGGGACAGGGCGTTATCGACAGATTTTACGCTTATGCTCATACTTGCGGCGATTTGCTTATAAGAAAAGGAATTAAGATACATTTCAAAAACCTCAAATTCCCGACGGGACAGTGCTTTGCTTATTTTTTTGAGAATCTCCTCCCTTGTTTCCTTTTCTATTACAAGGTCATCAGCGCCGGGGCTTTGCTCTTTTATTAAAGCGGGGTCGAATTCTTCGCTTAATATAATTGTACGCCGTGCTTTTCCGAGGGCGTTTTTCATGCGGTTGTCGATACAGGCGTTGGCGTAGGCGGAAAATGCGCCTTTTTGTTCATCGTAAGTGCGAATGGCATTTAAAAACGCCAAAAAACCCTCCGAAATAAAGTCTTCCGCGTCCTGCCGATTCAAAAGACCGAAACCGCGTGCAATTTTATTAGCTTTTATAACTATTATGTTTACATAACGGGTAATAAGCTCCGACATAACATCGCTTTGGCGGCTTTCGGGTTCGCCGAATTGTTGCGCCATAACAAGCAACCTCTCGTCGCTCTGCTTTGCCAATTCAGATACAATTGAAAGTTTTGACAAATCAGACATAAATTTCACCCGCTATCAAAAAATATATCATTAAAATGCTGATTTGTCAACAGAAAAAAGTAAAAATCTCCAAAAAACGCAAAAAAATTGTAATAATAACATATAATTATAAGAAAATGCCGGATAATCCTAACCGGAAACATCCGGCATTATAGTCCCTTTAACTTAAAATTTATTAAATTTTAAGTTAATCAAGTGTAAATCTTTATAAATGGTTTAGAAACGGGCTGTACTCATATCGTCGTCTTCTTCCTCCACCATAAAGGAGGAGAAATCGGCAAAGTTTGGGATATAAGCGCCGTCAGGTTCTTCAGGCGTTTGCGGCTCTTTAAGCGTTGAAAGAGCCTCTACCCCCACCTGATAAAGCTCCTCGCTTAAATCCGGACCTTTTTCCTTGTGCAGAGGATTTTTGGGGATTAAGTCCTCGCCTTTTTCGACAGAGTAGGGATTTTTGGCTATAAGGTCGTCACCCCTATGCACGGTTTTAACCGATTTAAGCGTTTCCGCAAAGCGCGGGTCGTGCTGGGTGTCGTTAGCCTTCATGAGGGAATTTCCGGGGTTGGTGGCAGAGCCTTTAGTGTTTTCAGCCCAAAAAGGCTTTTTGGCGGGGGTACTCATAAAGTCAATCCTTGACGCCCTTGACGCAGGAGAATCTTCGGTCGGCACGGGCTTTCGGACAGGCTGTTCACTAACTCCGCGTCCGATTTGGTCTACCTGCCATTTTGAAACGGCAGGCGCTTCGCAAGGCTCAATCTTTATGCCCTTAAAATTGTCCGAAAGTTTTTTTGTTATTTCGGAGGCGTCTTCATAACCGGGGATTCCCTCTATATTTGTAGGTGAAACAGCTTTGTTTATAGCGCTTGCTTGTATCGGTTCAATCGGCTCTGCCGATTTGGGGGGCGTTACGGGTTTTTTCGCAGTTTTTTTAACGGCTTTCTTAACGGGGGGGGGATTAGGAGACGGGTCGGTCATACGATAAGAAAAATCGTTGTCGAGGTCTTCTTCCTCCGCATCGGCTATCATCTGCATAAATTCATCGGGAATTATGTTTAAGATTTCGGGCTCCGGAATAGGTTCGGGCTCGGAAATGGGTTCGGGCTCGAGAATGGGTTCAGGCTCCGGAGAAAGTTTAGGGACAACCTCAATTGGCGGAGCGGGAGCTTCTTCCTTCGTTCCGGATAAAAACGATTTTATTTTTATGAATCTACTACCCTTTGTGCCCTCATCTTCGGCAACATTAGCCGCAACAGGTTTTATTTCCGACTCCGGAATCGGCTCGAAATCAAGCCTGATTGCGGGTTCGGCAGGGGTCGGAGTTGAAATCGAGGGCATACGAAAATCTGTAAGGTCTGAATCGGTTTCGTCAACTTCAGGGAAAGAAAAAGTTTCTAAGGTTGAGACCGGCTCGGGCTCGGGAACAGGTTCAGGCTCGGGAGCAGGTTCAGGCTCGGGAGCAGGTTCAGGCTCGGGAGCAGGTTCAGGCTCGGGAGCAGGTTCAGGCTCGGGAGCAGGTTCAGGCTCGGAAGCAGGTTCAGGCTCGGGAATAAACTCAAGCCCCGGAGGCGGAACAAATACCGGCTCGGGTTCAAGTTCGGATTCAGGCTCCGGTTCAGATTCGGGTTCGGCAACAGCCGCCGATACAGGGACTTGAAACGCCGCAAAGTCGGGGTCAATGTTAAATGTATAAGCGGACTCATCCTCGACCTCGGGTTCTTCTGATTCCGCCTCCTGTTCATAAGCAGGAGCAGGTTCAGAAACCTGAAATGCCGCAAAGTCAGGGTCTATATTAAGTGTGTAATCGGACTCTTCCTCAATTTCGGGTTCTTGATTTTCAGGCTCTTGTTCATCAGCCGTAGCAGGCTCGGAAACCTGAAATGCCGCAAAATCCGGGTCAATGCTAAACGTGTAAGCAGATTCTTCTTCATCTGCAACAGGTTCGGGGTCGGGTTGTTGGTCTGCCACGGGTTCTTCAGCTACAGGTACTTCTTCTGCAATCGTCTGTTGTTCAACAACCAAAGCCGCCTCGGCGAGCGTTGTTTCTTCAACTGCGGGCGTTTCTGATTCATCAACTTCATTGAAAACAGGGGCTGTTGTAGCGGTTTCTACTGCAATTGCCTGCATTTGAACAGCGGCGGACAATTCGGAAATCTGCTGGTTCAACTGGTCGATTTCTGATTTCAACTGTGCACATTCCGCTCCGAGTACGGTGGTCAGCTCTTTTTCCTTGAAAAACCTATCTTCGGCTTCTCTTGCCTGCCTTTGGAGAATTTCCATTCTCTCCACGTTTTCGGGGTTGATGCTTTCGGCAAGTTTATCATACATGGATTGAAGCTCAAGATTTTTCTTCCTGAGAGAGCTTATGTAAATATTCACTTCATCAGGACTAAACCCGAAAGCGATTTTTTTGAAAGAAACGTTTTCATGCGTTGGTTTGGGTTCGGGTTTCCCCGACGCTTTTTTCGGTTGGGTCACCATAACGACTCCTATTTCGGCAAAAAATTTTAATTTGTTGCAACTATATATATACCTCTTAACATTATATCAATTTTTTGTGTGATTTGCAATAGTAATTATTTATAAATAATAATATATTTTTTTGGCAAAATATTAACAGCTTTTGGCATTTTATCAAAATATTCAAAAAGGCTTGCAAAATCCAAAGATTTATTGTATAATTATATAGAAGTCATATTAAAAGACAAATTCCGTATTTTCAGGAGTGATTCTAATGGTTGATAAAACAATGACCTTTTCCGTACACGATGACCGCGAAGGCGAAATGAAAGAAATACTTGTAACGGTTTATGAAGCTTTGCGGGAAAAAGGCTATAATCCGATAAACCAGCTTGTCGGTTATATTCTGTCGGAAGACCCGACCTACATAACGACGTATAACAACGCCAGAAGTCTTATACGTCACATTGACAGAGACGAGCTTTTACAGATGTTAGTCAAGAATTATTTAGCGGAGTAATTAATGTACTTTCGCAAAGCGTGCGTTACACGTAAAAAAAGCGAAACAATGCCGTCCGACGTTTTTTGCTAAAATTTTCATTTAATAAACCTTGTTAAAATTGCTTATACTACGGTTGACGGCGCAAATATTAAAAGCCGCCGAAAACAACAAAAAAGGAATATTGTGAAAATGAAATCAAAAAAGACTTTAAAGAAGACTTTAATAATCTGCACGATTTTTATAACGGCAAGCTGTCTTTTGCTTTTTACGGGCTGTGAACCTAATGTCAACAATGAAGCGGCGGGAACTACATCTATAATGACCACCCCGAGAACCTCTCCCGCGACCACCACGACGTCGCAAACGACCGCTCCGGAGAACCAAGAAACAAATGAAGGCACGGCAGTTGGGGAAATGACCCCGACTGCCTTTCAATTTACAGCCATGAGCATAAAACCCGCGCTTTTGGCGCAAGTTCAAACTTACGCCAACGGCTCGCCTAAAATAGGTTGGGGGCTCGGGAAAGAAACAGACGGAAAAAACCGCCCTGTTGACGCTCTCGCGGCGCAAAAGAAATACGGGGAACTCGGCGCGATTTTCATTGACGATAAGACTGAGAATCGTATTTATCTGACCTTTGACGAGGGTTACGAGAATGGTTTTACCCCGAAAATCCTTGACGCGCTTAAAGCGACCGGGGTTAAAGCCACTTTTTTCGTGACCTACGATTACTGCAAAGACCAGCCCGAACTTATTCGGCGTATGATTAACGAAGGTCACGAGGTAGGCAACCACTCATATTCTCACCCGTCTTTCCCGGACGTTCCGACGGACAGGGTAAAGGAGGAAATCCAAAAGCTACACGACTATGTAAAAGAGAATTTTAACTATGAAATGCGTCTGGTTCGTTTCCCGAAAGGCGAATTCAGCAGTGAAACCCTTTCTATCGCAAAAGAACTCGGCTACAGGAGTGTTTTCTGGTCATTCGCTTACGCCGACTGGCAGACTGACAATCAGCCGCCGCAGGAAGAATCATTCGGAAAAATAACTGCCGCTTCCCACCCGGGCGCTGTTATATTGTTACACGCCGTTTCGGAGACAAACGCCGAGATTCTGCCGCGTCTGATTGAATTTTGGATTAATAACGGCTTGAAACCTACGTTGTTTGAATAAAAAGTGGCGAAGCTTACAGGATATAATTTATATCATGCAACCATAGGTTGACAAAAATCCAATCATGGTTGGTGGCTTCGCAACCGATATTTTTGTTATAATGACATTACTTTATGAAAGGAGTGTCATAAAATGAATATAGCGAACAGAATACATGACTTAAGAAAAGCTAAAGGTATATCCCAAGAAGAATTTGCGGCTCAAATCGGGGTGTCTCGACAGGCTGTATCGAAATGGGAAAGCGAGCAAAGCTTACCTGAAATCGAAAAAGTAATCATAATGAGCGATTATTTTGAGGTTACAACGGATTATATCCTTAAAGGGATACAAACAAAAGAACAGGCGAGGGAAAAGAACGCTTTAGATGCGAACGTATTTTTATCTTCCGCCACTTTTCTTATTGCCATCGGGCTTATTTTGGCATGTACTATATGGCACGAAAAACAAACAACCACGGCACTTGCTGTGGGATTGACTCTTATGGCAATGGGTTGTTTGAATTTTGGTATTGGGGTAGCTAACGCGACTAAGAATGTCGAAAAAGGAAAACGAGCGTTTTGGATAGTAAATATTTGGTTATTGTCTTTTATACCCCTTTCCTTAATCTACAATGCATTACTTGGCAGGGTTCTCGCACCCTATCCTTTGATTTTAGAGCCTTTCATTGCATTTATTGCTTTTTGGTTGGTATATATAGCCTTATGCCTTTATGTGGTTTCCATAAAAGTTAGAAAAAAACCGCAGAAAGGATAATGAAAGCCATGCACAAACTATTTTCAAATGAAAAATTCAGATTTTTTACGAAAGTAATAGCGGTACACGTTATTACTTACACGATTGTCACTTTAATTGCTATGCCCCTAACTTTTAATTACGCAGATAGTGCAGTAGAACTCATGGGTTTTAGACCCTTGGGCGAAATCAGTATGGGGGCGGTATTGATTGCTCAAATTATCAGAGGACTTATGCTGGGAATAGTAATTTGGTGGATTAAAGACAGCATTATCGGGAAAAAGTTGGCATGGCTTAAACTTTGGGCTATTCTTGTAATACTTGGTATCTTCAATACTTATGGACCTGCTCACGGCTCCATCCAAGGGTTAATTTATCTTGCCCCTATTGAGGATATGCCTGTTAGTATGAACCTTGGTATCTTAGAAACAATGGCGCAACCGCTATTGTTTAGCATAGTAGTAACCTTTCAAAGAAAAAAGTAATGAATCATCTCGGAGTATAAGCATTTCAGGTAGTGTTTCACTTTGCCCATAAAAAAGCGGTTTACTTATTCAAAAAGTAGCCGCTTTCTTGTTATGCGATTATATTCTTGCTCGAGTAGACGTCAAGTCCCGCACTTTTTTCTCGCGAAGCGAACGTTATACGCAAAAAAGGGCGGGACAAGTCCCCACCCTTTTATTAATTCTAACCTAAAACCTTTTTCAACGCATCTGCCTTATCGGTTTTTTCCCAATTAACACCCAAATCTTCTCTGCCTAAATGCCCGTAAGCGGCAAGGTTTCTGTAAATGGGCTTGCGAAGGTCAAGCGTTTCGATTATAGCTGCGGGACGGAAGTCAAAAACTTCCGAAAGCGCATCGGCTAATCTGTCATCGCTGACCTTTCCCGTGCCGAAAGTGTCAACCAAAACCGAAACGGGACACGCCACGCCAATCGCGTAGGCAAGCTGAACCTCACACTTTGAGGCAAGCCCTGCGGCTACTATGTTTTTAGCAGCATAACGCGCCATATAAGCCGCGCTACGGTCAACCTTGGTCGGGTCTTTGCCCGAAAAAGCGCCGCCGCCGTGACGGGAATAACCGCCGTAGGTGTCAACAATTATTTTTCTGCCGGTAAGCCCTGAATCCCCTTGCGGTCCGCCAATTACGAATCTGCCGGTAGGATTGACGTAATACTTTGTGTTTTGGTCAAGCAGTTCCGAGGGAACGGTGGTTTTAATAACCTTTTCTATAATATCGGCGCGTATTTGCTCTAAAGAAGCCGAAACCTTATGCTGTGAGGAAATCACCACCGCATCAACTCGCACAGGTTTGCGGTTTTGGTCGTATTCGACAGTAACCTGCGATTTTCCGTCGGGGAGAAGATAATCAAGTTCTCCGCTTTTACGAACGGCGGTAAGCTTTCTTGCAAGCTTGTGAGCTAACGAAATCGGGAGCGGCATAAGTTCGGGGGTTTCGTCACATGCAAAACCGAACATCATACCCTGGTCGCCTGCACCTATGTCATTTTCTGCCGCGTTTTTAGTTTCTAAAGAATCGTTTACGCCCATTGCTATATCGCAGGATTGCTCGTCTATAGTGGAAAGCACGGCGCAGGTGTTGCAGTCGAAACCGTAAGTAGCGTTGTCGTAGCCAATATCTTTGACCACGCCGCGCACTAATTTGGGAATATCTACATAAGCCTTTGTGGTAATTTCCCCCATTACTAAAACCATACCTGTAGTAGTGCAGGTTTCGCACGCCACGCGGGAATAGGGGTCTTGCTCAAAAAGCGCGTCTAATACCGCGTCGGAAATCTGGTCGCAGATTTTATCGGGATGCCCCTCGGTTACGCTTTCTGATGTGAATAAATATTTTGACATGATTTTGTCTCCTTT
The DNA here is from genome assembly GCA_009776305.1 of Oscillospiraceae bacterium. Lineage (GTDB taxonomy): Bacteria > Bacillota > Clostridia > Oscillospirales > Ruminococcaceae > Ruminiclostridium_E. The sequence goes on from WRLY01000001.1 coordinate 189,285, forward strand.
TTGAAAATTATATTTGTCGTATAAAATATAGCATGTTTTTTAAGAATTGTCAATGTTTGTTTGGTTTTTTTCCTGTTTTACAAATCTGCTCTCAACGTACTTGTCTAACTTTTCTTTTGCCTCCTCAATATCTTTGCTTCTGTCAAGAATATCCCGAACCAGGGACATAAGAGCCTTAAACTGGAGGTCGGTCATGTTCTGATTTTCAGAAAACTCATCTGAAACTAATTCTGACATGGGAACTTCTAACACCCCCGAAAGGTATTCGAGCGTGCGAATAGAGGGAAACGCCGCGCCGCTTTCAATCTGGCTCAACATATTTCGGGTTATGTAGCCGCCCACCACATCCGATTGGGTCATCTTTTTGGCGAGGCGGGCTTCCTTGATTTTTTTTCCGAGAAGTGTATTGTTCATGTAAGCACTCCGTTTTCCTTACAACGCGGTAAATTTGATTTACTTATATTTTAGCATTATATTTCATAAAAATCAAGTCTTTTTTACGAAATTGTTCATTAAAATATAAATTAGGGGGCGTTGCCGACTAAACCATCACTTAATTTATTTGCTTTTGCAAATTTTATTTGTTTAGGCGGGCGACCGGGACAGGTAAAGTTTACACAGGCAAATATTTTTTATCGAACATCTTGACATTATGTCGAAAAAGCTTTATAATAGAATTAAGGTAAATTTAATTTACATAAAAAGGAGGGATTTTTATGGAATGGTTTTCAGATTGGTGGGCGGCGCTTGACGTTGTGCGGCAAATCCTTTACTGCGTAGCCATACCGGCGACGCTCTTGCTGATTATTCAGTCAATCTTAATCATAATAGGATTTGGTGGTGCGTCCGAGGGGGTGGATTTTTCGGATACTTCAGCATTTGACGGCTTTGACGGGGACGTAGGCGAGGGCGCAGGGGCGGGAAACCTTGACGGCGGCGCTCCCGGGGATTTCAGAGTAATGGGCTTATTCTCATTTCAGGGAATCGTGGCGTTTTTCTGCGTTTTCGGGTGGAGCGGAATTTTATTCATGGACGCTTTTGAAAATGTTGCGCTCGCGCTTCTTTTGGCGTTTGTATTAGGCTTTTTTGCTATGTACGGCGTGGCGAAAATTATACGGTTTTCAGGGAAATTAACCCAAAGCGGCACGCTCAACATGAAAACGCTAATCGGGGAAACCGGCACGGTCTACATATCTATTCCGGAAGATAAAACAAAGCGCGGCAAGGTCACGGTGCTTATGTCGGAACGGCAGGTCGAGTGCGACGCAATCAGTGAAAGCGGTCCGCTTACAATAAACACACCCGTTCGGGTTACAGATATATTGGCGGGAAATGTGCTTGTAGTGGAAAAGCTTGACGCTTAAAGGAACTTTTTTATGAAATTTAAAATTACAGCGCTGATTATCATAATCTCGGTTTGGGGGTTGACTGCCTGTGAAAACATGCAAATAACCCCCAAGGGCAGCGAATCCGATGTGCTGGGCGAACCCTTGGTTACGCTTGAGTATCCTGAACCACCGCTACCGGGAAATCCCGAACCGCCGGATATGTACGAAAACAAACCGCCGTTGGAAGTTTGGATTAAATATGATGAAGACGGGGCTTCTATAATCACGGAGGAAGAAACAGAGCTTACGTCAGAGCTTAAAAGAATCGTCAATATGTTCTATTTCACCCTGATTCCCGAGGACAATGAAAGCGAAATAATAATAAACGCAAGGAATTTAATTAATTTTAACAATTTTTATATTAGGGAGGGTAAACTTGAACCTCTCGCCCCGACTGAAGAAGACGTTATTCAAATTCATCAAAAATACGGAGCCGACCATGTCTTAAAGGTTGAAAATCTCGACTTTATATTCAACTATCTTTTTTCAAAGGAAGCCGTGCAATTCAAACCCGGATATAGTGATTACGCCGATGACGACGGCATAATTTCAATAGGTGCGTTTGGCATTACGAGCGGCTATACTCTTATTTTAAAAGAACAGACGATAGGTGAAGAGGTTGTTGACCTTTATTTTTATTATTTTTATTTGAACGGCGAAAATATTTACCTGAAAAGCCCTGCTCACTATGAGCCTGCGGCAACCCCGACAGATATAACGGAAAACAACCCTGTAATCGGTCACAGTGGATATTATGAAGGGGGAGATTTTTCATACTATTCATTTAATGACGGCGTTTTTGAAACCCTCGGCGTTGTCAAATACACCTTTATTCCCGAAGACGGGAAATATAAAATTTTAAGTATAGAATTAATAAATTAATCAGGAGGCTTAATCAATGAACCAAAATATCATCATCTTAATATCCGTAGCGGTAATCATTTTCTTTGCGCTGTTTATGGGGATTTTGTCCCGCTACAGAAAATGCCCGTCAGACAAAATTCTTGTAATTTACGGTAAAGTAGGCTCGGACAAGGGCGGACAGGCAAGGAGCGCAAAATGTATACACGGCGGCGCGGCGTTTATCATACCTGTTTTCCAGTCGTTTCAGTATTTAGACCTTACGCCTATTTCCATTACCGTTGACCTGAAAAGCGCACTGTCGAAACAGAATATCCGCGTTGACGTGCCGTCAAGGTTCATGGTTGGTATTTCCACCGAGCCCGGCGTTATGCAAAACGCCGCTGAAAGGCTTTTGGGATTAAAGCTTAATGAAGTGCAAGATTTATCAAAAGATATAATTTTAGGTCAGCTCCGTCTTGTTATCGCCACAATGGAAATTGAGGAAATCAATACAGACCGCGACAAGTTCCTGCTCGCGGTGTCTAACAACGTGGAAATTGAGCTTAAAAAAATCGGGCTAAGGCTCATTAACGTAAACGTTACCGACATTAACGACGAGTCGGGTTATATTGAGGCGCTCGGTAAAGAGGCGGCGGCAAAGGCAATCAACGACGCTAAAAAATCCGTAGCCGAAAAAGACCGCGACGGTGAAATCGGTCAGGCACATGCTCACCGCGACCAGCGTATTCAGGTGGCGGCGGCTGATGCTTTGGCTATACAGGGTGAGAACGACGCTAAAATAGAAATTGCCCGCTCTGATGCGAACAGGCGCGAAAGAGAAGCTGAAGCCTTAAAGCTTGCCGTGGCGGCAGAGGCGGTTCAGGCAGCTAAAGCAAAGGAAGAAGCCTACGCGGCGCAAAAAATCGCCGAAACCGCAAGAGCCGAGCTTGAACGCGCTACCCAGCAGGCGGATATTATCGTAAGAGCCCAAATTCAGAAAAGCCAGCTTGAAATAGACGCCGAAGCCCAAGCCGAAGTAATCAGAAGACACGCAAAGGGCGAGGCTGACGCTATTTTCGCTAAGTTAGACGCTCAAGCGCGCGGCGCGAAAGAAATTTTAATCAAGCAAGCCGACGGTATTCGCGAGCTTGTTTCGGCGGCAGACGGAAACGCCGACAGCGCGGTTAAATTGCTGATTGCAGATAAGCTTGAAGAACTGACGAGAATTCAGGTTGAGGCGATTAAGAACATTAAGATTGATAAGGTGACGGTTTGGGATTCGGGAAGTTCCGCAAACGACGGCAAAACGGCAACCTCTGATTTTATAAGCGGACTCATGAAATCCGTGCCGCCCTTGGGCGAAGTTTTCAAACAGGCGGGAATGGATTTACCAAAGTTTTTGGGCGAGGAAAGCGAAACTGCAAAAACGCCTGAAATCAAAGAAATTTGACAAAAATCGCACCTCTTTTATAGGTTATTGTTGCATTTAACCGCAGAAATAATGTAAACATTGTGCATTTTTGCTATTGCAATTATGCAAAAAAGAGTGTATAATTACTTATAGTATAGCACGAGGCTATATCATAAAAATAAAAGTCATAAATTTTTGGAGGAAAAAACAATGTTAAAAAAGACACTTGCTATTTTTGCGGCTGTTTGCATGATGGCTGCACTTGCAGTTCCCGCATTCGCAGAAGACGAAAACGACGAAACCAATGACGAGTTAGTTGAAGAAGTCGGTGAAGAAACAACCGAAGAAGAAACTACTGAAGAAGAAACTACCGAAGAAGAAACTACTGAAGAAGAAACTACTGAAGAAGAAACTACTGAAGAAGAAGACGCTCAGTTAGAAAACACAGGCGTTGAAGACAAAGGTTCTGACGGCGCTGACACCGGTGTTGCCGGAATCGCTACCGTTGCAGGTATTGCTGTTGTAGCTACCGCAGGCGTTCTCGTTTCTGTAAAAGGCGGAAAAAGAAAATAATTAAATACATATAATTCAAGTTAATTTCCCCCGTTTAACCAAAAAGCGGGGGATTTTTCATTTATCATTGTGCATATTTGCTATTGCAATTGAGAAAAAAAGGGTGTATAATTACTTATAGTATAGAGTAAAGTCTATATAGAAATTAAAAAAGTAAAAAATTTTGGAGGAAAAAACAATGTTTAAAAAAGCACTTGCCGGTTTTGCGGCACTTTGCATGGTTGCTGCTCTTTCCGTTCCTGCATTCGCAGAAGACGACGCTGCAACTGATGAAAACGAAACCGAAGGCGTAACTGAAGAACTCGGCGAAGAAGAGGGCGAGGGCGAAATCGACGAAGAAGGCAATGAAGATTTCGGTGCTGAATCTACAGAAGAAGAAGTCGGCGAAGAAGAAGGCGAAGGCGAAGATGAAACTAACACAAATGAAGAAAACACTGAAACTGATGAAGACAATAACGCAGGTACAGGCGACCCAGGCGAAGACAAAGGCGCTGACACAGGGCTTCCCGGTGTTGCTGTTGCAGCAGGTATAGGTCTTGTGGCTACTGCGGGCGCGGTTGTTGCTGTAAAAAGTGTTAAAGGCAAAAAATCTAAATAATTAAAAATTGCAAAATTCATAATTAAATTCCCTGCCGGATTAAGTTCCGGCAGGGAATTTAATTATGAATATATAAGTTTAATCGAAATCTGTGCTAATACCTTTTAAATCCCTGCATTAACATAAGCAGTACAAAGAAAATCCCGTTGTACAACACAACGTTTGTGGGGGAGAGCATTGAAACGTTTGCAAAAATCGTGAATATAACGCTTAATATGACGGCAAGCAAAAGACCGATGAACAGCGAAGACGATGAAAGGATTATATTGTGGGTTACTTTCTTAGCGGCGGCAAGCGCGCCGGCGAAAGAGGAGAAGGTACCGTTGCAAGCCACATTACCGTCGCCGCGTGAAGTGTATTTTGTGCAATCATCAAACGAGGAGTGCAAATCGAAAGGAATGACTTTAAGGCTTTCGGGCGCGAGTTCAAAGGTTTCCGCAAGCGAATGTACGGTGACAAGCGAGTCGCGAGTACGCACAATTACTGAAACGCCGCACCTTTGAAGTGATTGCAAAGATTGCTTAATCTGCTCGTTAGGCACTATTTTTAGGAAAAACATGGCTATAGTTTCGCCGCCGACGGCAAGGTAAACCACTTCGCCGAATTTGGTGGAATATTGCTGTTCTTTTTTTATGTCGGGAACTTTTATGCCGTGGTGTTTCATTTGCTCGCGGTTGCCGAGCATGACCCGCTTGTTGCCAAGCCAGCCTGAAATCCCCATGTTGACTTCATAAATACAGTTGTCAATTTCGTAAAGCAGTTCGCTTTTACCCGCTATCATGTCGTAGAACATAGAGGTCAAAATAGAGCCGCTTTTTATTGCAAGACTGGCGGCGGTGATAATCGCATCGTCAATGGCAAAACGGTTTAGCGAATTCTCCTGCTGACAGCGCTTGAGGTTTCTGAAATCCACGCTGCCCGCGGGGAACAGCGAGGAGGCGTCCACAAGCACCGAGTTTACGCGTGAAAACCGTTCTGCGGAGTTATACCCTAAAACTACTGCGTCATTCTTAGAGAGCGCCTTAGAGGCGCGCAGAAGCGGGTTGTTTACAAGAAACATGATTGAAATTGGCGAAAGCAGACATAAAGTCGCGTTTGCCGCCGTCAGCGCCCAGAAAATATTGTTGTCATACAAAGGATTCTCATAAGGTATAAACAGCGCGGCGAGACCGACGATTACAGACGCCGCAAATGCAGCAGGGGTCAGAAAACGGCTGAGTAGGTCGGCTCTGTCGTTGCAATAGCTGTTTTTAAGGAAATCGGTAAGAAATTCGGTTTTCCTCATTCCGCAAAGTACCGGTAATTCGTGCAAGGTTCCTTTTGTGAAAGCGCGGGAAATTTGCTCGTCTTCTATTATTTCGGCATAATACTTAGGGCTGTCTCCGCTAACGAAACGGAAGTTGCGCTTGGCGCGGGACATCATCATGAGTTTCCCGACAGTGTTAAACAAAAGCCCGCTAAGTCCCGCCGCTACGAAAATGTTGGTGAAACCTTGCATAAAGTAGCTTTCACCCGAAAGGTGCGGCAGAACGCACAAAACGCTTAAAACAGCCGGAACGGCGCAAAGACTGTCACAGTCGCCCCGCCCTGAGAAAAGTTTGGCGAGACCGCCCCTGACCACCGTAGAACATACAAGCGTGCCTGTAATCCCCAAAACAAGATTAAGAATTAAAAAGCCTGTAGGCTCATAACTCTTATCAAACAACAGTAAATCAGTGCCGAATATATTATATGCCATACTAAAGCCGAAATCATTCATGAAAGTCAGGAATAACGTAAAGCCCGTAAGTATAAAAAGTATGGCAAAACGAATTTTCAGCCCCTTATGAGTTTCGCAAAGGTCGCTCCAGATTTGCCCCGAAGTGTCGTAATCATCAAATTCGTCCGATTCCTGCTCTTCTTCGTAATAATTGGGGTCTTTTTCGTCCTCTATATCTTCAAGTACGAAATCACGGATTTTGCGCTTACGCTTGCCCGCGAGGTCGCGCAGTCTTTGCTCGGCAAGCATGGGGTCTTCGCTCAAAGAAATGGCGGTATCGCTTATAATTTGCTTTTTATAGTCAATATTTAACCCGTGGGTTACTCTGTTTTCAAAGGACTCAGCCCCAAGCTCCGAATCAACGAACCCGCCCTCAACCGTAAGGGTGCGGTAGGCATTGACGTCACTCTCTCTCTTTTTTCTGAGCGCGTTATTCAGGGATTCAACAAGAGCGGTGTTACTGCGTTTGGCTTTCTCGCTTAAAACGATGGTAGCGCCTACGCTTTCCGCTAACAGTGACGCCGTCGCCTCGCCCGGCATGTAGGTTCTGACAGACTCTGAATCAGGCTCGGGTTGTTCTATCTCGGCAGTTTTAGAGGTTTCGATATTTTCAGCCGACTTTGCCTGCATTTCCTTTAAATCGCCATCGGCAATCCCTTTTGTATCTCCCGAAAGCAGGGAAGTGAATTTTGCGTTCCCGAAAAAGTCATCTGTAATAGAAAGGTTTTTTTCGGGATTTTCAGAATCCTCAGATTCACCGCTCACCGCGTCAAGCATATCGTAAGGATTCAGCGCGTCTATTTGTTCCAAGGGTTGCTCTAACGACAAATCGCGTTCCAATAGCGCCTCGCCCCGCTTTTTAAGCGCCTCGTCCAAAACCCCGTCAGCCGCCGAAGGTCTTAATTTTTCCAAAACCTGCGTAATTTCAAGTTTCGGAAAATCAAAAATGCTTGTGTCAGAGCTTTCCGAATCGCCGTCCTTAGCTCCAATTGAAACCGATGCGCCGCGATTGGATTTTTCGCGCTTTTCGGAATCAGCAGTTTCCGCGGTTTCCGCGGTTTCCGATTCCCCTGTAATTTCGGCAATTTTCGGAGCTGTTGAGGGTTCGGCAAGCTTAGATTCGGTAACGACTTCCTGAACTTCAGGTGTTTCGGGGATTTGTTCAATTTCCTCTAAGCCGTCGTCAATGACCGGCTTTGGGACTACCATCGCCTTCTTGAAAACTATGTCGGCTGTTTTAAATTCGGTTTTAACCCGTTTTTCCCGTTTCCTTTTGGGAGCGGGGACGGAACGGAAATCCGTTCTTTCGGGTTTCTTTATTGTTTCCCGTACTTCACGGTATTCTTCAATTAAGGGGGGAGGCACCACCTCGGGAGTTTTCGTAACTTCTTTGACTTTTTGAATTTGCGGAAAATCCGGAATTTCAGGCGTTTCAAAAACCTGCGGAGGTTTTGAAACTGCCGAAAATCTTGAAACTCTTTGTTTTTCCGCGTCCTCAGATTTTTCCGGCTTTTCAGTTTTTTTATTTAAAATTTCATCTATTTCCGATGTTTTGCCGTCGCTGATTGGTTGACTGACCCCGCGTTTTTTATCCACCTCGGCAAGAATATCATCTATTGAAAATCCGCTCAATTAAAATCACCACACTTTTAGTTAATTAATAATTATTTAATTCTTCGCTGTCTTACAACCTCATACATTAAAATTCCGCCGCAGACCGAAGCGTTGAGAGAATTTATTTTCCCGTGCATATCAACGGCAATTATAACGTCGCAGGTTTCTTTAGTCAGTCTTCTTAATCCGTTTCCCTCCGAGCCTATGACAAGGCAGACGCCGCCTTTAAAATCCTGCTCATAATAGGGAACGCCGTCGGCTTCCGCGCCGTAAACCCATATATTAAGCTTTTTCAGTTTATTTATAACGTCGGTCAGACTGCCCTCCCTGCATATTTTGAGGTGGCTTGCCGCCCCTGCAGAAACCGAGTGTACGGTAGCGTTGACGTTAGCGCTCCTGCGCTTGGGAATAATCAAACCGTCCGCCCCCGCCGCCTCCGCCGTGCGAATCAGTGCGCCAAGGTTGTGCGGGTCGGTTATTTCATCAGCTATTATAATAAAAGGATTTTTACCTTTTTCACTTGAAACGTTTAAAACGTCCTCAAGAGAGGCGTATTCCACCTCAGGAATCATAACCGCCACCCCGCCGTGACGCATATTATTGGTTAAGGAGTTGAGTTTCGCGGCGTCACAGTCCTTTATAACAGCCCCCTGTTCTTTAGCCAACGCGACATGCTTGCTGAGGTCTCGCGAGCCTTTCAAAACATAGAGGGTATCTGCGGGCTTCCCGGCTGAAAGATATTCTAAGACGGCGTTTTTGCCGCAAATCAGCGGTAAATTATCCGGCTTGTCCGATATTTTATTACACATGACAAAATTATACCAAAAAAAAACACAAAAGTCAAATCGGATAGTCGGATTCTCGTAGCAAATGTAGAGGCGAACCTCATGTTCGCCCTAAAATCTATAAAATTTGCGGGCAGACACAAGGTCTGCCCTACAAAATGCGTATTTCTTAATTTACCAAATCAATAAGCTCCGGTGCTTATTACATAAACATCTACGTTACGCACGCCCCATTCGCAGGCGGTGGAATAAGCGTCGCTTGAAAGCCCCATATAAAGGTCAACCAATATATCGCCTCTGCTTGCAAATCCGCCGGTATCAGCCGCTACAGCCGCGCCGTAAACCCGTCTGCCGTCCTGGGTAACTATGTACACCAAAGAGCCGTAGGGTATTACATTCGGATTAACCGCAATTGTTCCGACCTGTAACTTACGCCCGCTGGCAGTTCCCGCGTTAGGTCCTGCTGTGTATGCGGTGGACTTACCGGAAATCTTATATTCATAGCTTGCGGGAAGTCCGTCAACCAATTCTATTTCAGAAAAATCGCGGGGGCTGTAAGGAGTAGCCAAAGCCTTTCCTACGCTTATTACTTCGTCTGTAGGTTCGGAAATAATCTCGGTGTCAATAACCTGCTCTTCTACAATTATTCCATTCACAAGCTTTTCACGTATTACAACCTTCTCTGAGCCGACCTCACCCGGAACAGTGACCTTGCTTACGCCCATAGGCACAAGATTTGAGGACTGCTCTACAGTATTATAAGGGAGTTGGTTAATCTTCACCTTGTCAACATATCTGATTGTACTTACTTGCGTTTCCATATTGGGATAGGCTAAATATTGCAGATTGTCGGAAACTACCTCGGCGTTTTTCAGGTTTATGCCCTCGCGAAGAAGTACGTCTTCCACGGTGGTTTTGCCGTCGGGGGTTACGGGGACTATCATCTCGTCGCCGTCAATGTAAAGGGTAACGTCAAAAGCCCTTGAAACCTTAATAGCGTCATTTCCGTAAAGGGGTTGCTCCAAAGACGGAACAATCAGGTCGTGTTCATTAGCCTTTATACCTGCGCGGTTTAACGCTTCCTCGACGGTTTCACCCTCAAAAGCCTCGGTTTTAACCCTGTTGCCGTCCGCCGTTATTGTGACGGGGAATGAACGAATAAGTGAAAGTGTTGCAGATTTGCCGTTTTTATCACCTTCAAAACCGCTGAAATCGTAATAATCTAATCCCTCTAAGGTGATTCCCTGCTCCGACAATATATCGTCAGGGCTGTTTTTCATGGTATAAACGGTGTATGTATCGACTCCGTCGGTAATTGTCACCTCATTACGAAAATATAAAGCGCCTGTCAGCATAAATATAACGGTGCAGGTCGTAAAAATTGACGCTAAGGAAATTGCCGTGCGGTTCTGCAAGATGTTTCTTACGCTTTTTACTTTGAAACGTGCTGTTATCGTCAAGGCGAACATTTCGCCCACTTTTGCGAAAAAAGGAGATATTATATCACCCATAAGCATAAGAACTATCCTCCTGTTCTATAAAAATTTTTGTAATATTTGTTTTCTGTTTTTGGATAACCGGAGAGAAAACCTTAACCGGTAAATCCATTATACCCCTGTTTTTTGTGAAAGTCAAATAGAATGAAGCGTGGAAACTTGTAGAAATTGCACAACGAAAATCCGAAAAGGCTTTGTTACCGCTTTGTAACCTTTGTCGGATTTTAAGAGTTATTAACAATTCGAGGGGAATTTTGTCTATATTAACCAACCGCTTTTGTAAAAATTATACAATTTTGTCATAAAATTAATTTTACCTTGTTTCCGCGCTGTTTATGCGCTCTAAAAAGGCTTGAATACTGTCATAAACGCCATATAAGCTGAAAATATCATTGTGTAAAACATTTTCAATTTCAAAGAATTCTACCGCCTCCAAACCACCGGGAAACAGCTTGGCTAAACGCTTTGACGACTCAAAAGGTACAATTTCGTCAGCTTTCGACGCTATGACCAAAATGGGGCAATCAACATTCGGGGCGTGCTTGTCGGATACAAATTTATGACGCGCTAAAATTTTTAAAGCTCCGTGAAAAATCGGGAGCGCGTTATTGTATAAATCATAACCGTTGGCGTAAGGCGCAACGAGAATTAACCCCGTGACAGGGCGATTAGCCGCAAGGTATACCGCACCGCCCGTTCCGAGGCTGTAACCCATTACGGCAATACGTTCACCATCAACGTAAGGGAGCATTACCGCCCAGTCGTAAACAGCTAAAACCTGCTCGTATATATTCAAATGGCAGGGGTTCCCGTCGTTAAGCCCATAGCCCTCATAATCAACATAAAGATAATTGTACCCCGCGAAGTGAGACCATCGGCTTTGCCTGTGATTGCCACCGAAATGCCCCGAGGCGCACTCGCCGTTACCGCCGAAATATATAATAAGCGGAACTTTTTGCTCCCCCGATTGATTTTGACTTTCCTCGCGGTACATCATACCGTGGTAGGTTTTACCATTACCGGCGGTAAAATAAATTTCATGATTGTTGGGCAACTCTCGTAGAAAGTTGCGGCTTTGGTCATCGCTGATATTAAAGAAAAAGAATCCGTCCTGTACTATATATAATAGACCGCAAATTAAAACGAGGGTGTTAATTAAAATCAGGAGCGCCTTAAACCATTTTTGGGGGTAGGGGTTACCGCTTATAAGCTTTCCCGCGCCGCGTAGCGTTAAATTCAACAGCAATAAAACCGCCGCCAAGACGAAACCCATTACAACTTCACCGAAAAACGCGGCAAACCCGACGATTACTGCAAAAAGAGCAAGGTGAATTAAAATTGGAGGTATGTTTATTTTTCTCAAAAGGCGTTCTCCTTTTTATTATTAGCTTAGATAAAAAGGGGGGGAATATTCGCAAAAAGAGCGGAACAAGTTCCGCTCTTTTTCTTACTTCTATTAAACCCAACCTATCTTTGCACCCGTCCCGAGCCGTCGCCGCCCATCAGCTTTTCAACCTCGCCTTTTTTCACACGGTTTATATCGCCCATAATGGTGTGTTTAAGACAACTTGCCGCTACGGCGTATTCAAGCGCCTTTTGAGGTTCTCCGTAGGTTTTAAGACCGTAAATAAGCCCAGCGCCAAACGAGTCTCCTCCGCCCACACGGTCTACTATATCGGTAAGCTCATACTTTCTGCTGAGATAAAAATTCTTACCGTCGTTGAGACACGCCGCCCAGTTGTTAATGCTGGCGCTCTTACTCTCACGCAGAGTTATGGCTAAGTATTTGAGAGCTGGGAATTCCCGCATGACAAGACTACCGAGTTCCTTGTAAGAATCGGTGTTAAGCTCGCCTTTGGTAACACTCTCGGAGGATTTTATGCCGAGCGATTTTTGGCAGTCCTCCTCGTTTGCAATCCCTACATGTACATATTTGAAAAGCTCCCGCATGACTTCCTGTGCGGTTTTGCCGTATTTCCAAAGCTTGGCGCGAAAATTCAGGTCACAGGAAACGGTCAGCCCCATTTCATTGGCGATTTTTACCGCCTCTATTGACGCGTCCGCCGCGCCTTGACTGAGAGCGGGGGTTATTCCCGTAATATGAAACCAATCAGCGTCCTTCAGAATCTCCCGCCAGTTTATATCACCGGGTTTAATGAGAGAAATCAGCGAATTTTCACGGTCGTATATAACATTAGATGCGCGCTGATTTGAACCTGTTTCAAGATAATATATGCCGATTCTTCCATCTTTGCGGGCAATAGAGCTTGTATCTACGCCGAAACGCTGGAGCTCGCCCGCGCAGGCGTCACCTATATCGTTATCGGGCAGTACGCTTACAAATTTCGCGGGAAGTCCAAAGTTTGACAGCGAAGCCGCTACGTTTGCCTCCCCTCCTCCGAAAGTCGCTTCAAGTACGGGGGTTTGAAAAAAACGCTCATAATTCGGCGATTTCAGCCTTAACATTATTTCTCCGAAGGTTACTGTTTGTTTCATTATAAGTTCCTGCCTTTCAAGGTGTTTTTCTAAATAATAGCAAATTTTGGCGAGGTTGTCAAGAAAAGTCTGTCCGGCGACATTCTGAAAAATGCAAATATGTGAAAGGGGGGCGGCTTTGTAACCCTTGAGCAAAAATTCAGCAAAAACATGTCGGTCTCCGCTCTTTACATTTCTCTTTAAAAGTGCTATAATTATTTTAAAACATATTGTAGGAGAGAATATGAAACGCTGGAACATCAGGCAACCGGAAACGGATTCGGCGCGCGCCATTTCGGAAGAACTCGGAATCGGCGGATTAGTTTCGCATGTTTTAGCGTCAAGAGGTATAAAAACCCCGCAAGAGGCGGCAGAATTTCTTAATGCGGGGGAGATTTCCGACCCTTTTCTAATCGCGGATATGAAAAAAGCCGTGAAAATTATAAAAGAGGCTTTACATAACGGTGAAAAAATATTTATTTTCGGGGATTACGACTGTGACGGTGTGACCTCGACCGTCATTCTTTATCAGTATCTTGCGGCGCAGGGCGGGGAAGTTAATTGGTATATTCCCTCCCGCGACGAGGGTTACGGGCTGAATTTTTCGGCAATCGACAACCTTGCCGAAAAAGGGGCAAAGCTGATTATAACTGTTGACAACGGTACGACATCTGTTGACGAGGCGGCTTACATAAAGGAAAAAGGTATAAAGCTTATAGTCACCGACCACCATACCGCTCCCGAATCCCTGCCGCCCGCCGACGCTGTCATTAACCCCAAGCGTGCCGACGACCCCTCGCCGTTCAAAGAACTTGCGGGGTGCGGCGTGGTTTTAAAGCTTATTATGGCTATGGAAGACGATATAGAGGGCGTCTTGGAGCAGTTCGCGGATTTGGCGGCTATAGGTACAATCGGCGACGTAGTTCCGCTTTCGAGCGAAAACAGGGTGATTGTCCGCCGCGGCTTGGAAATTATGCCATATACCGAAAATGTGGGCTTATATAAGCTTTTGCGGCAATGCGGGTTTTTAAATGAGGATAAGGATAACAGTATAACCGCCACATCGCTTTCGTTCACCGTCTGCCCCCGAATTAATGCGGCGGGACGTTTTGCCCATGCGGGCAAGTCTGCCGAGCTTTTACTTGCCGAAAGTGAAGATTTAGCAGAATTAAGAAGTCATGAACTCACAACCCTTAATAACAACCGCCGCGAGGTGGAAAATGAAATATTGAACCACGCTGACAATTATTTTTCGGAAAACCCGAAAGAGCTTTCGGAGCGGGTATTAATTTTACACGGTCAAGACTGGCATAACGGTGTTATAGGAATCGTAAGCTCCCGCCTTTTGAACAAATGGGGCAAACCTAATATAGTTATTTCAAGTTGCGGCAACAATGATAACGGCGAACTTGTTCGCGGCAGTGCGCGAAGCGTTGAGGGTTTCCCGTTAGTTCCGCTTTTGGAGCATTGCGGGGAGGAGCTTGAAAAATTCGGCGGACATGTCAAGGCGGCGGGTTTCACTGCCAAAGCAGAGAACTTCCCCGTTATTGCCGATAAAATAAAAAGCTACAGCAAAATTCATTTCCCGCAGATGCCCCGCGATGTAATAAACATTGACAAAATTCTTGCCCCCGAGGATTTAAACCTTGAGAATGTCGAAAATCTAAAAGCCCTGCAACCTTTCGGGGAGTGCAATCCAGTACCTGTATTTTTACTGCAAAATTGTATAATACTTTCAAAAAAGCCGCTTAAAGAAGGTAAGTTTCTAACCTTTAACGTTCGCGTAGGTAGCGTGGTACAGAAAATATTGAATTTTTCCTGCACTTATGATAACTTCGGATATGAAAACGGCGAAGCTGTAGACATTTTGGTGAGCCTTGATATAAACGAATATAATAACGTCAGAAGCGTTTCGGCGCAGTTAAAAGATATTCGGCACGCGGGATTCAATCAGGACAGGCATTTCGCGGCGCTGGACGCTTATGAAAATCTTATTCGCGGCGAAGAAATCAACCAAAGGCTTGCCGAACGCGCTTTCCCTCAAAAAAACGATATAAAAATAATTTATGATATTTTGCGTAACTCGGTTAATTCAAATCGGGTTACGGTTGCGGAACGTGTTTTTGCCGAAGCCTCTAAAACAGGCGTAAATTACTGTAAGTTCAGAATTATTCTTGACGTACTCAGCGAATTCAGGCTTATTGAATATAAGCTGACGGACGATTTAATAAAACTTCTGCCCGTTTCCGAAAAAGCCGATTTGGAGAGTTCTGAAATCCTCGGCAGGTTTAAGGCTTTAGCTGTTTTGTAAGAAAAAATCTGCAGAGCGGGGTTTTTTCGCCCACGGCAGATAAAACTCACACAAGCAAAAAATATATGTCAAGGAGGACTTTTATGGTTCACACAATAGATTCATTACTGTCAAAAATTTTAAGCGACGGTAAAACAAGTTATGACCTTGACAAAATCACCGAAGCCTATAAAATTGCCGAAAACGCGCACGCAGGGCAAAAGCGCAGTTCCGGCGACCCTTTCATATCCCACCCTATAGCGGTTGCCTGTATTCTGCTTGAATACAATATGGATACCGATACCATTGTCGCCGCGATTTTACACGACGTAGTGGAAGATACGGGAATCACGCTCTCGCTGTTGGAGAAAAAATTCGGGGGCGATGTTGCGCTTTTGGTGGACGGCGTAACCAAGATGGGGCAGGTTCCCCTTACTACCAAGGAGGAACAGCACGCCGAAAATATCCGTAAAATCCTGATATTTATGGCGAAAGATATTCGCGTTATTTTAATAAAGCTTGCCGACCGTCTTCACAATATGCGAACCCTTGACTTTCGCCCCATTGCAAAACAGCTTGATACTTCTTTTGAAACCATGAGCTTTTACGCGCCGATTGCACACCGTCTGGGCATGAATAACATAAAAGAGGAAATGGAAGACATATCGCTACGTTTCCTTGACCCTTACGCCTTTGATTCTGTAGAGGAGCAGGTTAATTTACGCAAAGAACAGCGCGACTGTTTTATTGACCGCATAACCGATACCATTATGGAGCGGATTAATAATATAAAACCCGACCCGATTATAGAGGGGCGGGTAAAAAGCACTTACAGTATTTATAAGAAAATTTTTGTTGACGGCAAGAATTTCGAGGAGATTTATGACATATACGCGGTACGCATTATTGTGCAATCGGTTATTGAATGTTATAATATTCTCGGTATAATCCATGATTTATTTCACCCCATACCGTTTCGGTTTAAGGATTATATCGCCACCCCTAAAAATAACCGCTATCAGTCGCTTCACACTACGGTTTTATGCAAGGAGGGAATCCCTTTCGAGGTGCAAATCCGCACGCTTGATATGCACAATACCGCCGAATACGGCGTTGCCGCCCACTGGAAGTATAAAGCGGGGATAAAAGGCAAATTAAAGTCAGCCGGAGAAAACAAGCTCGAATGGATTCGCCATATTTTGGAGCAACAACAGGAAGCCGACGACGTACAGCAAATTACGGAAGCCATAAAAACCGACCTCGCCCCCTATGACGTATACGTTTTTACCCCTAAAGGTGACGTGATTACTTTACCGCTTGGTGCTACGGTTATAGATTTCGCCTACATGATTCACTCTGAAGTCGGTAATAAAATGACCGGGGCTAAAGTAGGCGGGCGCATAGTAAATTTTGAATACACCCTTGAAACCGGAGATATTGTGGAAATTATGACCACAAATTCCCCTGCCTACGCTCCTAACCGAAACTGGTTAGACGTGGTTAAAACCAATCAGGCTAAGGTGAAAATTCGTGCGTGGTTCAGACGCGAGCGGCGTTCTGAAAATATTTCTCACGGGAAAGAAAACCTGGAGCGTGAATTAAGACGTAACAATGTACCTCATGAAGATGAATTACTCAGTCAGGCGGCGACCGAACTTCGCTATGATGCAACCGATGACTTTTTGGCGGCAATCGGATACGGCGGAGTTCCGCTTACGAGAGCCGTGCAAAAAATCAAAGACCTCTATTTAGCCAAACACGACTCAAAAAGCCCTGCCGAGCCAATTACCGACCTTTCGGAAATTATTGCGAAAAAGCAATCCAAAGGCGTTGTAGTTGAGGGCATAGACAATTGTTTGGTACGGTTTGCACAGTGTTGCACGCCGCTGCCCGGAGATGACATTATTGGCTTTATTACACGCGGGTACGGCGTTTCGGTGCATAAAAAGGATTGCTCCAACGTAAACACCGAGCAAAACCTTGAACGTTGGATTAACGTTTGGTGGGCGCATCACGGCAATATTTATTACCGTGCGGCAATTGAAGTCATTGCCGAGGACAGAACCGGACTTTTAGCCGACGTAACCACTGTAATTTCAGCCAACAAACTTCACATCAGCGATTTTTTGGGTAAAAAATTAAAGAACGGCAACGTCTGCATTGAAGCCTCTATGGAAATCGCCAATATCGAACAACTTAACAGCATACTGACAAAACTGAAGAAAATCCAGGGCGTAATTATGGCTACGCGTAAAGAAACTTAAAAAATCAAGGTGGTTTTTAACCACCTTGATTTTTGTTTTGGAATCCTGCAACTAACGACGTTTTTTAGCTAAAGCCGCAGTACCGAGCATGGTTGTACCGATTGCCGCAAACTCAACTAAACCCAGTCCTACGCCGGTAGCGGGGTTGCGCTCACGGTTAGCGCGTTCAAGCGCGTCACGTTCAGCCGCTGTGAGGGCGTTATTTCCGTGTGCGATTCCGTGATTGTTGTTACCGGGGGCGATATTATGGTTAGCGCCGCCGACTATATTCTCCGCGCCGTTTACAACGCCGCCTACTACGTTTTCCGCGCCTTGCACGACGCCGCCGACTACATTTTCAGCCGCACCGACGACGCCGCCGACAGCGTCGGTCGCGCCGGTTGCGCCGGTCGCGCCGTTACCGCGAACAGTTGTTCCCGCACCATTATTCACGACTGCCGCCGAAACGGATATGGCAAGCGTGAATACAGCCGCGACTGTAATTAAGCATATAACAAACTTCTTCATAAATAAGTTCGTACCTTTCATTTGGTTATGGACAAGAATTTTAAATATAAAAATCCTGTCGGTTTTATTGTACGCCGACAGAATTAATTTATAATATGTAAAATTATGAAAATTTTTCGCCCTGCTATCCTTTAATTACCGGGATTTGCTCAATAGTGGCTACTTCATCAGCCCATTCTAACAAATGATTTGTACTGACGTATACCTCATCAAGTTTTTCTTTTACGTATTCGTTGCTTTCTTTCATGAATTCAATGTCTTCTTTCATAAATTCAACGTCTGTTTCTATAACCTCCAATCTTCGGTCTATGCTTTTGATACTGCCCTGCATTTCTGTAATACTACCCTGCATTTCTGCAACACTGCCCTGCATTTCTGCAACACTACCCTGCATTTCTGCAAAATCACCCTGCATTTCTGCAAAATTACCCTGCATTTCCATTAAAATATTTAAAATCTTTTCTTCATTGTTCATCTTGTCACCCCTCTTTATATGACCATTATACACGATTGCTCCCGATTTGTCTATTGACATTTAACACAAAAAACATAACAAAAAAACAAACCCCCTTTATGGGGGCTTGCTTTTATTCATCAACCTTTATAGGGTCAATTCTTATTTTCTTTTGCGAGCTACTGCTACAGCCGCGCCAGCTATGAGAGCAGGAACGATTGCAAGAGCAACGCCTGTAGGAGGGTTAGTACCGCCGGCAGCCCAAGCTGTGCCGTTCCAAGTGTATACAACACCGTTGATTAAAGCGGTTGCGCCCATTGCAGGAGTTATGTTGTTAGCTGCGAGGTAAGCGTTGAGTTCTTCAAGGCTACCGAAAGAACCATAAGTGGTGTCTTCGCCGCCAGTTTCTCCGCCTTCGCCGCCGAAGTCGTTACCAGGAACTTCTTCACCGGGTACGAGGTCGCCTTCGCCGTCATCCCAACCTTCTTCGCCTTCGCCTTCAGTTTCGCCGCCTTCTTCTTCAGCTTCGCCTGCGCCGGGTTCGTCAGCAGGTCCCCATGAAAGGGTCGCAGTGTTTACTGTAGCAGCCGCGCCGTTGATGCGAATGTCTACGTTATCTCTGTTAGGAGCAGCGCCGCCGTCCCAAGTTTCAGCGAATACGCTTGCAGGTACAGTTAATGTAGCTTTGTTGTCTTTTATAACTTCAATCGAAACGGTTTTACCGTCTTGACGGAGAGCTATTGTCTGGTCGTTGTGACCGGTTACGCCGATTTCAAGAGTAGCGCCGCCAGCACGTGCGATGCTTACTAATTCAGAAGTGCTGAATCCGCCGAAAATGTCTGTGCCGATTTTACCGGTTTCAGCTTTTACAGAAGAAGGTGTAAGACCAACTTCAACAGCACCGCCGGGAGCCGCTGTTAATTTTAAAGTAGTGTCGTCAAGGTCGTCTTTTTCAACGATTTGACCGAAGTCGTCTTCGCCTGTTACAGCTTCAAAAACAACGCGAACTTGTGCATTTAAGTTAGTTCCGCTTGCAACTACGATAGTACCAGCAGCAGAGAAGCCACCGGAAGTAATGGTCCAGTTACCGCTAGAATCGGGAAGAACGTTGTTGATTCTTACTTCTTTAATCTTTGCTTGAACGTCAATACCGAGGTCATAATTAACGGCATCAGCACTTATTGTAGCAGAACCCGAAGATACAGCCATAGCACCGGTGTAAGTAATTTCTTTTGTGTTGCTGGGTTCGCCCGCTAACACTTTAGAAGCAGCACTTGCAGAGATAGCTACGGAAGCAACCATTGCTACAGCAACTACGCTTGCAAGAATTTTTCTGAGTTTCATAATTGTTTGTCCTCCATAAATTTTTAATTTTTTTGGTAATTGGTCGATTTTTCATCGCCCTATTGCATTATAGCCTATTCTGCGGAAAAAAGCAATAGTCAGAATTAACAAGGTTTCATAAAAATTTCAGATATTTTTCATGAATTTGTGACTTTTAGGGCAGTCGAACTGATTTCTCACTTAATTCGCACCGAAACGTCTGGTCACGCAGGGTAGGGGTTCCGATTCTTGACCGTTTACATATTGGTAGTCATGAGGTTTGCCGGAAAAGTTTCAGGTGATTTCAAAATTTTTTGAAATTTTTGAAAATTCCGCGAAAAATGTAGGGGCAGACCTTGTGTCTGCCCGAAAATTCAATGTTTTATGTAAATCAGCGGGCGGGGGCTTGCATAAGTATTGCCCGATTCCCTCACATTGAGCAGACTTACGGGAAATAATTTTAAAGTCAGCTATTTATAGTATTACCTTATAAGTTTACTGAAATTACCCTGCGGGTGAAAAATCATGTCTGTCCTTTTGCTCAATGTGAGGGAAAGGGGTAGCGCATTGGCAAGCCCCTCGCGGCGCTTGAGCGAGTGTGTTTTGGTTACTTTTGCACAAGCAAAAGTAATAAGCCCCCGTTGCCCGTCGCCATGGGCGAACCCCGTCCCGCCCGCGGCGGAAAAAACCTATTGACAAATTTAAAAAATTATATTATAATATAAATAACAAAGGTCATACCGATAAGCGGTTGACGTTTAGTTTGAGTTATTTGAAAATAACCGCTACCTTAGCCGGGGGCGGTTATTTATTTCTTCGATTATACAATATAGTAAGTAAAGTATTAAGAAAGTAATAATCAAATCCATACGCGGTCACCCCCTTTCGGGAGATTCCGCCAACCGCCTATGCCGCGTGTTGCGTGGTACAACCTTTGTGGCGTAATTATACCATAAATGCAAGAAAATGTCAAATTGTAGGGGCGGACCTCGTGTCCGCCCGCGTATGTTTGCGGTCATCCAACATCCCGGGGTATGCAAGCGGTACGGCGGACCTCGTGTCCACCCGCGTATGTTTGCCCGACGAATTACATGAAATATTAAATTTTCGGGCAGACACGAGGTCTGCCCCTACATTTCGCGAAAACCTATTGACAAATTTAAAAAATTATATTATAATATAAATAGAAAAAGGCAGACCTTTAGACGGTTAGCCTACAGAGTGGTTAGTAACCGACACCTTTGGCTGGGGGGCGGTTACTTTTTTTTGCCGTTTTGCCGGAACGCCGAATATGTCAGCGGTACGCTTGAAACTGCAATGACAAGGCTGAAAAACTCGTTCCACGACATTGCCTCACCCCCTTTCATTAAGTATTCGCGTGGAGGTTCGGCTAACCGCCTATTTAACCGTTATAGTTAATGTCTGCCTTTGCGGGCTTTCGCCCCCATTAATGATACCATAAATGCAAGAAAATGTCAAATTGTAGGGGCGGACCTCGTGTCCGCCCGCGTATGTTTGCCCGACGAATTACATGAAATATTAAATTTTCGGGCAGACACGAGGTCTGCCCCTACATTTCGCGAAAACCTTGACAAATTTAAAAAATTATATTATAATATAGGTATAAAGGCTATGCCGAGGGGAGGTCAGATTTATGGCGTATGAAACCAAAGCGTTGTTAATCGCGCTTGCCGATATAGCCTGCCGGACTAACGCCAAAGAGGTCTACAGGACGATTGCAAAAATGGCAAACGCGGAGGGCGTTATTCTCAAGCCCTTTGAAGAGGCTAAGGCGGAAATGGAAGAAAATTGTTAAAGTAAAATAATAAACATAAAATCCCCCTTTTTGAAAAGGGGGATTTTATGTTTATTACAGTGCTAATTTCTGACCGTTACCGAAAATGTTTTGAGTGCGCCTCTGTTGGTATAAACCTCAATGGTAGTACTGCCGGCTGAAACGCCCGTAACTACGCCCGTGGAGCTTACGGTAGCCACAGACTGGTTCAAAGACCTGTACAGTACAACGTCCGAAGAGGGACGCGCAGTAGCGTTAATGCGGGCAGTCTGTCCCACGCGCACATTGGCGCTTGTAGGCGAAAAGCTTACATCGGGTGCATGAGACGTGAATGTGCGAGTGCGCTGTATACCGCTACCCGTAACGGCGGTTATGGTGACGCGACCGGTTCCTACTACGGTCATTCTGCCGTTGTCAATGGTTGCTACGGTTCTGTCGCTGGTGTACCAGTTGATGGTGTCGTTGTGGTTCGTTGGGTTCACCGTAGCGTTGTTTGAGGCTAAGAGGTTGTATCTTGAGCCCTCGTAGACTGTGCCGCCGCTACCCGAAAATTCAAAGCGGGTAATCGGGCGCGAGGGATTGGCTCTTACGGTTACGCGCACAGTTGCCAGCGCTCCGGCGTTATCTCTTACATTAATAGTTGCCGTGCCGGCTCTTCTTGCCCAAATTCTGCCGGAGGTATATATTGTAACAATATCGTTGTTCCTGCCGGGGGACGCAACGCTGAACTTGAGGTCGTTTGCCGAGTAGCCTTCGGCTCTGATTCTTGCCTGGTCAGCGCCTACGTTCAGGGTTATGCTGTTAAAGTTGAGTTTTAGGTCGCCTGTAGAGGTTTGATTATTAGTGCCTGTGGACGGACTTGCCGTACCCGAATAAGCTATGTCAATCCCCGTTATGCCGAGATTGCCCGCGCTTATATTGGTGATTCTCATCCATTTAAAGGTATATTCAAAAATTGGCAGCATATTGCCGAGTATCGCAAATTCAGCCTCATTGAAGAAAGTGCTTTTCGGCACATTAGGTATAGTCATGGAGCGCGAACCGCTGGTGGCTATGCCGGTATGTATTGTACTGCTGAGGTCGGTGCTGAAACCGAAAGCTTCAACGCCTGTCGCCGCCCTGTTAAAATGCAATGTCACGTCGAATTTTGAGGAATCTCTTACGGCTACAGCCGCGTTAGAATCCATTCTCGTGCCGTTACCTAAGTATGATGCAGTGGTTAGGTTTTGATTTAAAGGGAGAGTCGAGGTAGACGAAGCGTTTCTTACCTCGTTAATGCGATAGTTTCCCAAAGAGATGTTACCGTACGTACCGAAATTGATTGTCGGCTCATTACCGGTAGCGTTTAAATAAGTAATTCCCCCTAAGTTTGTGTTTAAACCAAGGCTGTCTACCGGATGCTGGTCCCCGTCAAAAAGCACAATGGTTGCCGACCATGTAAAGGTTTGGGTTCCCGCTACAATTGTATTTGTGGATTCAAACGCGCCAATGCTTATCGTCTGTTGGGTTACCTGCGCGTTATTCAGTCTTACGTCTTTGACCTGTTTTACGTTAGCCGAAACTCCGTTTTCCAACGACCTTATAATCGGGTAAGACGAAGTATAGGTTTGCGGTACAAACAAAGGGTCAAGCGTAAAGGTTTGCCCAATGGTAAAATTGACCGCTCCGGTTACAGAACCCGAAACCCTGATTTCATAATTTGATGCGCCGCCGCCCGGTCGAACCTGCAACGTTCCGTCCGCTGCCGCCGGAAAAACAGCCATACTGAGCGTGAATGTCAGAGCCAATAAAAGCGCCGTTAATTTTTTTAGTTTCATTTTCATTCCTCCATAAAATGAATGTTTTTTGTTTTAAGTCATTTAAAAACGAATATGTTCTTAAATGACTATTTATAATTATACATGCTTTCGCCAAAGTTTGCAATAGTAAATTGAAAAATATTTAGTCTTTTTTGTGCAACCTTTCAGGCTCTTACATAGTTTTGCGCTTTTTTACCTATGTCTTTGCGGTAAAACCCGCCCTCAAAACTGATTTTGCCAATTTCTGTGTATGCCTTTTCAATGGCTTTGTCAAGAGTTTCACCTAAAGCCGTTACACTGAGTACCCGCCCGCCCGCTGTTATTAATTCTTCGCCGCGGGTTTTAGTCCCGCTACTGTAAATTATTGCGTCGGAAACTTTTTCCAAGCCTTTGATTTCAAACCCCGTATTATAATTTTCGGGGTATCCTCCGCTTGCCATAACAACACAGGCACTGTATTCTTTGGAAAACTCGATTTTTATACCGTCAAGCCGTTCCTCAATCACCGCCGTCATAATATCAAATAAATCGGTTTTCAAAAGCGGCAAAACCGTCTGCGCCTCCGGGTCGCCGAACCGACAGTTGTACTCTATGACCCTTGCGCCATTATCAGTTAGCATAATCTGGAAGTATAAAACGCCTTTAAACGCCCGCCCCTCTGCCCGCATTGCATTAATGGTCGGGCGTATTATTTTTTCAAGACATTCATTTTCCCATTGCTTTGTATAATAAGGTGTAGGCGCGATTGCCCCCATTCCGCCCGTGTTTAAGCCTTTGTCGTCGTCAAGGGCGCGTTTGTGGTCGGTCGCGGAAACCATAGGCACTACGGTCTGTCCGTCGCTGAAAGCTAAAACCGTCACTTCAGGACCTGTCATGTATTCCTCTATAATTATTTTTTTGCCCGACACGCCGAATTTCCCGTTAAGCAAAATATCTTTTACCGCTGTTTCGGCTTGGGCAAAATCTTTGGCAATTATAACGCCTTTTCCAAGCGCCAAGCCATCGCACTTTATGACGGCGGGATATTTATTTTGGGTTTTTATGTAATTCAGCGCACTTTCAATACTTTCAGAATCAAATTCCGCATATTCGGCAGTCGGAATATTATATTTTTTCATAAGAGCTTTGGAGAAAGACTTGCTCCCCTCAATCACGGCAGCATTTTTTCTTGCTCCGAAAGCTTTTATGCCCGCCGCCTCCATAGCGTCAACCATGCCGAGGGTTAAGGGGTCGTCGGGCGCGACAAAGACGTAATCCGCACCGATTCGTTTGGCTAAATCCACCGCACCATCAATATCTGTGGCTTTAACAGAGGGGAAACATTCGGCAATTTGCGAAATTCCGCCATTTCCGGGCGCACAGTATAGCGTCAAGGGTTTGGGGGATTTTTTCAAAGCGGCACAAATAGCGTGTTCGCGACCGCCGCCGCCGATTACAAGAATTTTGTTCATGGCATATCTTCCTTTTCATTTTTCTAAAAGTACTATAGCACAATACATTTAATTTTGCAAGTATTTATTTCCTCTTCCTGTAACTTACAACCACCACCGCGCTTGCCGATATAGCAATCGCGAGAAACGGCAGGGTCGCCGCGCCTGTCGCGGGATTATCATAGTCCCCCAAAGCTCCCCGGGCAAGTACAGACATATCAACCATTTCAAAATCAGCCTCGAGTGCGTCGTCTTCGCCCCAGCCATCGTAATCATAGCCCCCTTTCAGGAAATAATGCCCGCCCTGATTCAAGCCTACGGTAATTGTACGGGCGTCGCCGCTCACAGGGAAAAGCTGTTCTTCAAGCTCACCGCTACCGTCTTCAACCCGTGTAAGCGCAGCATAATCCCAATTAAACCATGTCTTTTCATTCCACGGCTCTAACCCCGCCTGCAAAAGTATGCTTTCGGGAATTTCAATACCGAGTTCAAACCCGTAATCCCCCTCCTCTGCCGCAGATATGAAAACTATACTTTCCATCCAGAACCCGTATTCGGCTTCCACCTCGCCGGTTTCGTTGACAATGCGCTTTTCTATCCAACTGACTCCCTTTTGCTCGTCAACCTCATACCATCTCTCGAGGCTGTATTTAGGAACATAAGGGGTAATATCGCGGGCAGGTCGGTTAACGGTTTCGGGAGCGGTTTCGGAAATCCACTCAAACATGCCATCTCCGGAAACAGAATATCCAATAGCGCCGTAAGGAATATCTGCGTCAGGACCATATGGGTCGGGACCCCATTCCATATTCCATGGTCCCACGCTATGAGGGGCGTCGTCAAAAAAATATAAATGAATCGCAACAGTAGGCTCCTCTGTGTAATGCCCCTCCATCGGCTCGTCGTAAACATCTTCTTCTTCATCTTCTGCATCCCAATCCCCGAAAGAACCCGCGCTTTCATTGATTGGCGTGATTTTTACGTTTAAATCAACATAATTTCTCGTGTGAATCCCTAATTCAGTTCCGTCGTCGCCACCGCTTGTCTTTATTGTCGCGGGGTCTATAAAAACAACTGCGCCGTTTTCAAGCTCAAACCTTGTTACTTTCCCGCTGTCATATATAGCGATAATCGAATTCCCCGTTAAAACGCTACCCGTGCCTGAATCAAGCATTATAAAAGGGTTCTCGTCCTCAAGCGCCGCTTTAACTAACGAAAAAGGAATACAACCCTCCTCATCAGCACCAAGTTCTTCTTCAAACATTTCGGGCTCTTCAGGATTTTCGCCGTTTTCTTCAGCATTTTCACCATTCTCGCCGCTATTTTCCGAATTTTCAGGCGATTGCTCGGTATTCCCGCCATCGTCTTCCGCAAATGCGGTAAATGTAGCCAAGCTAAGTAAAAGCGCTAAAATGGTCAGCGCCGCCGTTAGTTTTTTCATGTTGTCTTCCTCCGTTATTGCGGTTTTGCCGCATTATACCAGACCCACTCGCGAACAGGTCTATTATTAAAACTGCCGAAAAGCATAAAAGGTTGCAAAAAACCGCAAGCTTTTCGCGAATTTTTAAGTTCCATATAGGTAGTCCATCATTTTCCTTTTAAAGTTTCAAATACGCAAAGCCGTCATAAAAAGCCTAACGATTAGCCCAAAAAGAATCCCCGAGAGTTGTTACCTCCCAGGGGATTCGCCTTAATATTAATTCCTATCCCATAACCACTTCAACCTCATGCTCGCCGTTTTGGAAAGCGGGGATTTTGTTGCCCTCGACCGCTTTTCCGTCTACTGTGAGGGATTTTACGCCTTTGCTGACTTTATTGGGGTTTTTGACAGTGATTTTATACCTTGCGCCCCTGAAAAGCCTTGTTATTGTAAAGCCGCCCCAGTCTGCCGGAATTGACGGGTCAATTACAAGCCCGTCATAATCGGGCTTAACACCGAGTATGTACTGCGAAGCCGCCGCGAAGTTCCACGCCGCCGTACCCGTCAGCCAGGAGTTCTTAGCCTCACCGTGGCGGGACGCGTCCTTGCCCGCTATCATCTGGGCGTAAACATAAGGCTCAGTTCTGTTAAGGTCGGAGAAATCCTCCCTGAACGCGGGGGCAATCTTGGAATAATACTCATACGCCTTGTCACCCCTGCCCACATGCGCCGCCGCACAAATTACCCAAGCATTGTTATGGCAGAAAACACCCGCGTTTTCCTTGTAGCCGGGGGGATAGGTCGAAATTTCGCCGTATTCTATTATGTATCTTGTGAAAGCCGGCTGATTCAACACCAAACCGTGAGCGGAATTAAGCCACTTGTCCACGCTGTCAAGGGTTTTAAGGTCATAACCCTGCTCTTTGCCAAGCCCCGCCAAAACAGCGAAACCTTGAGACTCTATGAAGATTTTGCCTTCCTCATTCTCGTTAGAGCCCAATTTCTTGCCGAAGTCGTCATAAGCCCGCAAGAACCACTCTCCGTCAAAACCGTGTTCAAGCATTACCTTGCTCATTTTTTCAATCTCAGCTTCTGCGCGTTTAGCCTCGGTTTCGTCGCCCTTGATTCTGCACATTTTCACATATTCAGGAGCTATAAAGGCGAACATCGCGCCTATCATCACGCTTTCGGCGACCTTTCCGTCCTTGCCCTCGGTTACCTGGAAAGATTGTCCCGATATTGCGGAGAAACAGTTAAGATTCAAGCAGTCGTTCCAGTCGGCGCGCCCGATAAGCGGCAGTCCGTGAGGACCTGTTTTGGTGCAGACATGGTTGAACGCCCGTTTCATGTGGTCAAGCATGGTATCGGCAAGCTCGTCCTTATTCTCATAAGGCACAATTTCGTCAAGAATACCCACATCGCCGGTTTCCTTAATATAAGCGGCAGTAGACAGAATCATCCACAGCGGGTCGTCGTTAAAGTTAGAGCCAAGCTCGTGATTGCCTTTTTTGGTAAGCGGCTGATATTGGTGATAGGCACCGCCGTCGCGGAGCATGGTTGCCGCTAAATCTAAGATTCTCTGTCTTGCCCTTGCGGGAATCTGATGCACAAAGCCTAAAATATCCTGATTGGAGTCGCGGAAACCCATTCCTCTGCCTATTCCCGATTCAAAGTAAGAAGCCGAGCGCGAAAGGTTAAATGTCACCATACACTGGTACTGATTCCAAATATTAACCATGCGGTTAAGTCTTTCATCGGGCGCGTCAACCGTGTAGCGTGAAAGCAAACCGTCCCAGTGGGCTTTAAGCTCATCGAATAATTCATCGGCTTTTTTGCTTGTATCGCATTTTGAGATTATATCATGGGCTTTGGTTTTGTTTACTATATTCTTTTTGGAATTTCCGCTGGTTTTTATTTTGCTGTCGGGGGCTAAATCGGGCGCGAATTTCTCAGCGAAAGTGTTTTCAACATAACCTAAAACAAAAACTAAATCCTTGCTTTCACCCGCCGCTAATTCAACCTCTATGTAATGTGAGGCTATAGGCGCCCAACCATCGGCAACGGTGCTTTTGGGAGCGCCAGCAAAAACCGCCTGCGGCGCGGAAAATCCGTCATACATGCCGAGGAATTCATCACGGGAGGTTTCGAAACCGTCTATATCACAGTTTACCGAATAAAAGGCGTAATGGTCGCGTCTTTCTTTGTATTCGGTTTTGTGATAAATTGTTGAGGCGTCAACTTCAAGCTCGCCGATATTGTAATTACGCTGAAAGTTGGTTGAATCGTCCTGTGCGTCCCACAGACACCATTCTAAAAAGCTGAAAAGCTTAAACTTCTTGCTCTGATTGGACGTGTTGGTAAGGGTGACTTTTTGCACCTCGGCGTCGATTCCCACCGGCACAAAGAATAAAACCGAGGCTTTCACACCGTTCTTCTCGCCCGTTATACGGGTGTAACCCATTCCGTGGCGGCACTCGTAGCTGTCAAGTTCGGTCTTTACGGGCGACCAGCCCGGATTCCAGACAGTCCCCCCGTCATTGATGTAGAAATAGCGTCCGCCCATATCAATAGGCACGTTGTTGTAGCGGTAGCGTAGAATTCTGCGAAGTCTCGCGTCCTTATAGAAGCAGTAGCCGCCCGCCGTATTGGAAATCAGCGAGAAAAAGCCTTCGCTCCCAAGGTAGTTAATCCACGGGTAAGGGGTTTTAGGGGAAGTTATTACATATTCCCTGTTCGCGTCGTCGAAAAAACCGTATTTCATAAACGCCTCCGATTGTAAATATTAAGGCGACAACAAGCCGCCTCTACATACTATCTATTATAAAGGAAATTTCAGCCAAAAACAAGAGGTAAATTTAAATTTTGTAATTTTTAAATACAAAATTTACAATTTACTCAGATATATCAATCCCCGTGAGTTCCAAAAATCAAAGAATATATCCGACAGAGGCAAGAAAAATCGGGGTTAAAGCCATATAAATGTATTTAACAACCGTAGGGGCGGACATTGTGTCCGCCCCTTTGTACAAAAAATTAAAAAATATTGTTTTTATTTACATTTCTATTTGGTACGGTTCTTCATATTCTACAAACACGCTTTTAATGTCCGATGTTTTTATTTCCGACGTTTGTTCAATTGTCCCGTTTGTACCGAGAATTTCAGCAAGAAAGACAGATTGGTCAAGCTCCTCTATAATCCATGCGATAAGTCCGTTTGTAAGGCGCACTTTGTTCCCTGTGGCTACAATGCCGCTCATTGATTTTCCCCCTTTCACGTTTTCGACGTAGGCGTTGGTCATTATGGTTTCTCCGCTCGATTTGTCGTAATTCCATACAGTCCGGACGCTCGCGGTTTTTCCGTTTGCGCCCTTAATCCGCACTACCGTTTCATAGCGCATGCCAAAACCATCGTTTCCTTTTGGCTTTGGGTCATAACGCTTTAACTTTGACACGATTTGGTCTATCAATAATTTATAATTTGTTTTATCATACCCGAGGGCTAATCTGAACGCCCGCGCCTTATCGGCTCGCTGCAACGGCTCAAGCGAATATTTTACAAATTTTTCAACAGGAATGACTAATATTGCAAGATTTTTATTTTTCATTTTTTGTCTGCCTTGTTTTTTTAATAATTATAACATACTTTCTATATAAATACAACAGTTATATAAAATATATATAACCGTAAATATATACAAAAATTTTGTTATCCTATAACATATAATCAACAGTTACTATACAGTTATATGTGGAGGATATTATGCCTACAAACAAACCACCGTTTAATTTCCATTTAAAGGAAGAATATTTGGAAAAGATGAGATTTATCGCGAAAGAGGAAACGAGAAGTCTCAGTAATTTATTAGAACATCTCTGCAAAAAGCACATCATCTGCTACGAAAAAGAGCATGGCGAGATAATACTTGAAGAAGGCGAATAAACGTAGTGGCAAGACCTCAAGGTTCGCCACTATGGAATATTTGTAAATGCAAAAACCGCCCCTTGTAAGGGCGGTTAAATTTTAATTTTCAACCTACTTTTACTTCTATCCATTTAGGATGAATGGTTTCGAGCATCGGGAGCTCGTCCGGCACGATTTTTTCTTCCTCGTACCGCCAGCAGGGGTGCTTTGCACACAACCCGCAGTCAATAAACTGTTTGTCGTTGCGGCAACAATTATAAATAGGGCAAATCACCTCGTCAACGTACTGAAGCCAAAAAACCCGTCCCGCCTCATCGTTGCACCCCACACAATCGTGGGGGAAATGCTTGCACTCATAGCAGTCGCGCCCGCAACAGCTTATGTTTTCGCTCATATTGTTTATTCCCCCACCTTTCTTCTTATGGCAAAAGCCCGAAATCTCTACTTTCCCCATATATTGACAATTTTTACTCTTACCGTCTTGTATATTGTAACAGAAAACGTGGGTTTTGTCAATGATTCAAGAAAATTTTTAGCGGCAGAAAACTGCCGCTAAAAATTATTTCAGAACTTAATCTTTGTTGATGTAGTTGCAAGGGGCGCCTCTTGAACATAATGTTCAAAATACGAACCATCGACACCGAAACTTCCGCAATCCTTAGATTTGCTGAATATTGCCCGCCGTGGCTCACGGCTCGAGGATACTGTTCTAAATACGAACCATCGACACCAAAATTTCCGCAATCTTTAGGTTTGCTAAAATATTGCGTGTCGAGGCACTCGACTCGAGGTGACAGGATTTGAACCTGCGGCCTCTGCGTCCCGAACGCAGCGCTCTACCAAACTGAGCCACACCTCGCTATTCCCCGTTTCCAATGAGCGGAAAAATAATAAATTCATTGAAACGGGCTGTAATACTTGAAAAAACTTAGCTTACATTATATGTAAAATATTAATACTTCGCTCCGAATTCGTCAATATATTCTTTCATCTTGGGCAAATATTCCACGCCCGCTATAACGTTTTTCTCCAACGCGGCAATAATATCCCTTATATTAATAATAGAATAAACCCGAATCCCGAATTCCCGCTCAATTTCCTGCACAGCGGAAAGCTCTCCGCCCGCCGTTTTTTCCATGCGGTCGGCGGTAATTACAAAAGAGGTTACGTTTACATCGGCGGCTTTTTTCAGCTTTGGGAGAACTTCCCTGATTGCCTTACCCGAGGTTGAAACATCATCGATAATTGCGATTTTCTCCCGATTTGCGGGCTGTTTCCCGACAAACCAACCGCCCTCGCCGTGGTCTTTTTCCTCCTTGCGGTCAAAGCAGTAGTTTATATCTACGTCAAACTTGTTTTTAAGGGCGACAGCAGTTGAAACCACAAGCGGTATGCCTTTATAAGCCGGTCCAAAAAGGGTTTCCGCCTCTATTTTATTTTCCATAAAACACTCGGCGTAAAACTCGCCGAGCCGCGCAAGAGCTGCGCCGGTGTTATAATTCCCCGCGTTGAGAAAATAAGGGGATTTTCTGCCGCTTTTAAGCGTGAAATCACCAAAAGTCAATACGCCGCAGTCAGCCATGAATTTTATGAACTGTTCTTTATAGGTCATGTGGTTTCCTCGTTTTCAGCAAATTGCCTATACATTTTAACATATATAAAAGAAAAATGCAAGTGTTTTTAAGATTATTTAATTTTTAAGAAATTTTTCATTTTTATCAAAAAAACCTTGACTAACTGAAAAAAGTCTGCTATAATGTTATGGTATGCAAAAGTTATAGTGAGAATTAAAGAAAAAATACTAAAGTAAAAAGGAGGTGGGGACAATGGCAAAATGCGCGATTTGCGGGAAAGGCGTTTCATTCGGAATCAAGCTTTCTCACTCCCACAGACGCACCAACAGA
Source organism: Oscillospiraceae bacterium (assembly GCA_009776305.1). GTDB lineage: Bacteria > Bacillota > Clostridia > Oscillospirales > Ruminococcaceae > Ruminiclostridium_E. The sequence continues at coordinate 221,335 of WRLY01000001.1, forward strand.
GCCTTCAAACCCAACGTTCAAAAGGTAAGAGCTATTGTAGACGGCACACCGTGCCGTGTTCACGCCTGCACAAGATGTTTGCGTTCGGATAAGGTTACGAGGGCGGTAAAACAAGCAAGTGTTCAGACCGAATTGGGTTTGCAGAGCGTTGCACAGGAAACTGTGCAGGTAGCTGAAGCTCTGTAACGGTTTACGAAAAGGCGGTGAAAAAAGAATGAAACAAGACATACATCCAAATTATGAGGAAACGACCATAAAGTGCTTGTGCGGCGAGGTGATTCCAACCCGCTCTACCAGAAAAGACTTAAAGGTTGAAATATGTTCAAGATGCCACCCGTTCTTTACGGGCAAGCAAAAGCTGGTTGACAGCGGCGGACGCGTTTCCAAGTTCAACAAGAAATATAATCTTGATGAAAAATAAAGAATTTGCAGTTGTGAAAAATTAACCGCTCGACAACAGACGAGCGGTTTTCTTCCGTGGCGGCAAACTAATCAACGTTGCGGCTTTTGTGCAATGTTTACAAAGCCAACCTCGTTATTTTAGTTGATTTGACGATTTTCGCAATAAAAAAAGGTTGCCGAGCGCGTTTTTTTGTAGTAATAAGTAGATTAAAATTTAGGGGCGGAATATTCCCGCCCGAAATAGGGTAAATGCTATGGAGAAAAAAAGCCCACGTGAATTAACCCTGCAGTATGAGAAAAATCAGCTTTCCGAACACGCCTTTCTCTGCGAAAACAGCGCAGGGCGGGCGAAACCCGAGCCTCCCTGCCCACTGAGAACCGACTTTCAGCGGGACAGGGACAGAATAATCCATTGTAACTCTTTTCGGCGTTTGAAGCATAAGACGCAGGTTTTTTTAATGCCGCAGTCGGAGCATTACCGCACGCGGCTGACCCACACCCTTGAAGTTTCGCAGATTGCCCGAACTATCGCGCGAGCATTAAGGCTTAACGAAGATTTAACCGAGGCGATTGCACTGGGACACGATTTGGGGCACACCCCTTTCGGACATGACGGCGAAAGGGCGCTTAACGCTATTTTCAGTAAAGGGTTTCGACATAACGAGCAAAGCTTACGGGTCGCGGACATTATTGAAAAAAACGGCGAAAATATAGGCTTAAACCTCACAGACGAGGTGCGCGACGGCATATTTAACCATACTACAAAAGGAATTGCCCGAACTCTTGAGGGGCAGATTGTGCGATTTTCCGATAAAATAGCCTACATTAACCACGACATTGAGGACGCGATTCGCGCAGGGGTTTTAAGTCAGAGTGATTTACCCGAATTCCCCTTAAAAATTTTAGGGGATTCAAAGTCAAAGCGCATAACCAAGCTTATTAACTCGGTTCTTGAAAATTCCCTGCTTGAAGAACAATGCGTTCAAATCAGATATGACCCCGAAACCCAAAAAGCCCATGACGAGTTACGACGGTTTATGTTTAATCATGTTTATTTTAAATCACAGATTAACGCTGAAAAGGAAAAGGCAAGGTTTGTGATTGAAGTGTTATTCAAAAACTTTGAAAAACACCCTGAAAAAATGCCTGAGCAATATCAAAAAATTGCCGAAAAAGACGGTAATGACCGCGCAGCGGCAGATTTTATTTCGGGAATGACGGACGATTACGCTATTTATATGTTTACCGAGCTGTGCGTACCTAAAAAGTGGGTGGTTGACAATTAACGCATTGTCGAAAAGCCCCATTATTCCTCACAACATTTAGTTTCTTCGCCTAATTTACATATTTCAACATACTATAAATATACCATAAATTAAATCGGCTATGTCAACAAAATCTTGGGGGGATTTACATGATTCCCGAATCTTTCATCGAACGTCTTAAACAAACCATAGACATAGAAAGCGTCATAACCCCCTACACGGTTTTAAAACGGGCGGGGCGCGGTCAGGTCTGCCTTTGTCCGTTCCATTCGGAAAAAACACCGTCCTGCCATGTCTACGCCGACTCGCAAAGCTTTTACTGTTTCGGGTGTGGGGCGGGCGGGGATGCCATTACATTTATACGGCTGATTGAAAACCTTGATTACCCCGAGGCGGTGCGCTTTTTAGCCGAAAGGGCGGGACTTACCGTCCCCGAAGACGAAAAAGGCAATGAAACCGCCAATAAAAAAGCCCTCATCCTTGAAATGAACCGCGAAGCAGCGCGATTTTACCGCGATATGCTGTACCTGCCGCAAGGGGCTTCAGGATTGGACTATCTTATTTCAAGAGAGCTTTCTCCGAATACATTAAGAAAATACGGCTTGGGATTCGCCCCCCCAGGCTGGGATTTACTGAAGAATCATCTGCGGAGCTTGGGAAAAGGCTACAATGAGGACGATTTGGTTGAAGCGTCGCTTTTGTCAAGGGGCAGAAATAACAACACTTATGATAAATTCAGAAATCGGGTGATATTCCCTATTATCGACCGCAGAGGCAATGTCATAGGTTTCGGCGGCAGGGCAATCAATCCTGACGACGAGCCGAAATACCTCAATTCGTCTGAAACCCCCGTATTTCAGAAACGTTATAACCTTTTTTCAATCGGTTTCGCTAAGAATTCCTCCGAGAAATATATGTTTCTCTGCGAGGGCTACATGGACGTAATCGCGCTGAATCAAGCCGGTTTTCATAACGCCGTGGCTACTTTGGGAACGGCAATAACAGCGGAACAGGTGCGGCTTATGCGGCAATATTGCGAACAGGTCATAATCGCCTACGACGCCGACAAAGCAGGGCAAAAAGCCGCCGAAAAAGCTATGAATCTTTTGGGTGAGGCGGGTATTTCAGCTAAAGTACTGGATTTTTCAGGCTCAGACGTAAAAGACCCCGACGATTACATAAAAAGATACGGCAAAGAGGCGTTCGCCGCTCTTGCGGAAAAATCCCGCTCGGTTATTTCGTTTGAACTTAAAAAAGCATCCGACGGCTTAAATTTAGAGCAACCCGATAATCCCGAGGCACGCGCCGAATACCTCAAAAGAGCCGTTGTAATATTAGCCGGCATAAACAATAAAATCGAGCGCGAGGTTTATATCAGCGAAACCGCAAGGGTTTGCGGAGTACAGGAAGATGCGCTGAGGGCAAACGTGAACGAGCGCATAAAATATGACCTGCGGCGGGAGGAAAAATCCGAAAAAAGCAAGATTATAAAAGGTAATTCGAGGTACGGGAAAAGCAGGGGGGAAATAAGCCCCGAAGAGGGCATCATCGCCTATATTTTTCACTCTCCGGACAAGCTCCCCATAATACTTTCAAGACTTTCACCCGTTGATTTTCCGAATGATTTTTTACGCAAGGTATTCGAAATACTCGTTTTAAGGCTTAAAAAGGGGCTTTCTACCGACATAGCCGCTCTCGGGAGCGAATTTTCAACAGGTGAAGTGGGCAGAATAGAATCAATCAAGCTTAGATATTCGGACGTGCCTTATACAAACGACAGACTTTTGGACTACATAAAGAAAATAGAAGAATTAAAGGCTTTAAAAGATAAGAAAATCGGCGCAGATATGACTGACCAAGAAGCGTTAGATTATAGCAAGAAATTAAAATACTGGTAGGGGCAAACCTTGTGTTTGCCCGCGGATAACGCAAAACCATTATAGGGCAGACACAAGGTCTGCCCCTACAGATAAAAATAAATTTTAGGGGAATTAATCATGGCGGAAAACACAAAAAGCGTATTGACCGAGTTGCTTGACCACGGCAAAAGCCAAGGAAAACTTACCACCAAGGAAATAACCGACGTGCTTGAAGACCTTGACTTTAATGTGGAGCAAATCGACAAGCTTTACGAGGATTTTGAAAGCTATAATATAGAAATCGTTGACGATTATACGATGGACGAGGATTTGGATTCGGCGCTGGAATTCGCGACCGAGGACGAGTTCGACATAAACATATCCTCCGAGGGCATGTCAAGCGACCCTGTTAAGATTTATCTTAAAGAAATCGGGCGTTTCCCTCTGCTTTCCGCCGAGGAGGAAATCGACCTTGCCTCCAGAATGTCGCAGGGCGACTCTTACGCCAGAAGACGGCTTTCGGAGGCGAATCTGCGCCTTGTTGTAAGCATTGCGAAAAAATATGTCGGGCGGGGTATGCAGTTTTTGGATTTGATTCAGGAGGGTAATTTAGGTCTGATTAAAGCCGTCGAAAAATTCGATTATACCAAGGGTTATAAATTCTCGACCTATGCTACATGGTGGATTCGGCAGGCGATTACCCGCGCTATAGCCGACCAGGCACGCACAATCCGCATACCTGTACACATGGTGGAAACCATTACAAAGGTCAAAAAAATTTCCAGTCAGCTTTTGCATAAAAACGGTCACGAACCTACCGCCGACGATATTGCAAAGGAAATAAATCTTCCTGTCGAAAGAGTGCGGGAAATCATCAGAATTTCGCAAGACCCCGTTTCCCTTGAAACGCCCATCGGCGAAGAAGAAGATTCGCACCTCGGTGACTTTATCCCCGACGAAGACGCGCCCGCACCTGCCGAAGCCGCATCTCTGACCCTTTTAAAAGAACAGCTTTCAGATGTTTTGTCTACCCTTACAGACCGCGAAGAAAAGGTTCTGCGCTTGCGTTTCGGCTTAACCGACGGCAGACAAAGAACGCTTGAGGAGGTCGGCAGGGAATTTAATGTCACAAGAGAGCGAATCAGGCAGATTGAGGCAAAGGCGCTCAGAAAACTAAGGCATCCGTCAAGGAGTAAGAAGTTAAAAGATTTTTTGGATTTGACGTAAACCCGACCCTACATTTCATTCAATTCCCTCATCATTTCGTGTCCTACCCAAAATCCCCGTTTAAAAAAATCCATTGAGCAATAAATGATGTACTGATGATGCGCGTCTATATAATCAAGAAAGATTTCGCCTTCTTCTTCATTTAGGGTTTTTCGCAGTTCGCTTTCAATTTCGTTAAAAAGATTTTTATAGTACTCGTCTATCTTTGACGCGCCGATTGATTTACTGAAAAGCATTTCGAGATGGTCTTCTTTCATGGTTTTTTGTCCTTTCTGATTGTTTTAAACACCCATTAATCTTCAACAATATTATAACACGTAATTTATACGGTGTCAAGAGGTTTTATGAAAAATTTTGCGGAACATTTAAAATATATAAGAACGTCTAAAGGTTTTACACAAAGACAGGTTGCAGTCGCTATAGACGTCGGCGAAAGCCTTTATCAAAGATACGAACGCGGCGCGGGAAAACCTTCGTTTGACAAACTTTGGGCGCTTGCTGATTTTTTTGACGTGTCATTGGACGATTTATTCGGGCGGGATTGGAAACCCAAAACGTAAATGCTTTTTGGTGATTATATGAAAAATTTTGCGGAACATTTAAAATATATAAGAACGTCTAAAGGTTTTACGCAAAGACAGGTTGCTGAGGGAACTAAAATAGCCGAAAGAATTATTATAAGATACGAACGCGGCGCAGGAAAACCTTCGTTTGACAAACTTTGGGCGCTTGCTGATTTTTTTGACGTTTCTGTGGATTATTTAATGGGGCGGGATTGGAACCCCCCAAACTAAACACAAGAGAGGTTATATGGTACATTTTATTGAAATACTGAATGAAGTTCAGACGACATTTGTAGAGCTTGCGACTTTCTTTTGTGATTTTATCGGGGCTTCTATTCTTTTGGTCGCCGTAACTAAAAGCTTAATAAAATATTTCCGTCACGACAGCCGTACAAAGGTTTTGCTTGACCGCGGAATCGCTTTAGCCCTTGATTTTAAGTTAGCGGGAGAGGTTTTACGCACCGTAACCGTGCGAACCTGGAACGAGCTTGCTATTTTAGGCACAATTATAGTTCTGAGAGCCGCTATTTCTTTTCTAATCCACTGGGAAATTAAATCTGAAAAAATCGCCGACGACAAGGCGGAGTAGCTTTAATTGATTAAGTACATATAAAAAATTTACAAGGTTTAATAATGGTTTAATAATTATGCATATCACCCTTGAAACCGACTACGCTATAAGAATAGTAGATTTATTGGCGAAAAACAAAGAACAAACCCACATTGACGGCAAAACCATTTCAGAAAGCACCGGGGTTTCACATCGCTACGCGCTGAAAATCCTGCGAAAGTTAGTGGCGGGGGAAATCGTTAAAAGTTATAAAGGTATTTACGGCGGCTACGAACTTTTGAAAAAGCCGGAGGAAATCTCACTTTATGACGTAGTGGAAATAATGGAAGGCGGCTATAAATTCAGCCGCTGCCTTGACAAGGATTACGACTGCTCCTGTAACGACGGGCTCCCTTGCGCTTATCAGGACGTTTTCGGGAACATTACCGAGCTTGTAAAGGAAAAACTGAAACTGCATAAATTCGGTTGAAACAATACTAAAAAGTATTGTGGTGTATTATAGCAGTACTTTTTAGTATTGTCAATCTGTTTTGGTGAATTTTTATGAAAAATTTTGCTGACTATTTAAGGAATATTAGGAAACCCAAAACGTAGGTAAAATCCTACAATACATTCACAAGGAAGTTTAATTATGCAAAACAACGCAAGAAAACACAAAATTTTAGAAGAACAGGGCGACAGGATTTTCGCGCTGGACATCGGAACGCGAACCGTCGTGGGAATTGTCGGGGAGCGAAATTCCGACAGTGAGGAATTTGTGCTGACCGAATATGTTGTCGAGCCGCATAATAAGCGTGCCATGATTGACGGTCAAATCGAGGACATTAAGCAGGTCTCAAAAATAGTTTCCAAGGTAAAAACCGCGCTTGAGGAAATAACCGGTATAAAGCTTACAAAGGTCTCAATAGCGGCGGCGGGACGTGCGCTCAGAACCCATAAAACCAGACTTGATTTTGACATTTCCGAGCGTGAATATATAACGGCTGATATGGTAAAATCTATGGAAATAGAAACCATTCAAAAAGCCCAAAAAGAGCTTGACGAGCAACTGAAAGAAAAAACCGTCTTTTATTGCGTGGGCTATTCGGTGCTTCATTATCAGCTTGACGGATATAAAATGCTAAACCTTGAAGCCCACAAAGGTGATTCGGCGGCAATTGAGCTGATTGCGACCTTTCTCCCGAGCATAGTTGTGGACGGACTTTATTCGGTTATGAGCATGAACGGGCTTGAAGTCGCGGGAATGACCTTAGAGCCTATTGCCGCCATGAATGTTATTGTCCCGCCCGAAATCAGAGCCATAAACATTGCCCTTGTGGACATCGGCGCGGGAACTTCCGATATTGCCGTTTCCCGCGACGGGAGCGTTGTGGCTTATGCAATGGCGACGACGGCAGGCGACGAAATTACCGAGGAAATAATCAAGACTTTTTTTGTCGATTTTTCCACAGCCGAAGAAATGAAAATCAACAGTACTTCGGGTAAAAAAGACTTTGAATACCGAGATATTTTCGGAATTACCCAAAAAGTCACCACAAAAGACTTTAACGAAAAAATAGACGCCGCCGTTGAAAACTTGGCAAACGCGGTCTGCGAGCATATTCAGACCGCCAACAAGGCTTCTCCCGCCGCCGTGTTTTTGGTGGGGGGCGGTTCTTTAATCGGCGGATTAAATAAAAAAGTCGCGACAAAATTAGGGCTTGATGAAAACCGCGTTGCAATCGGAAATCACAATACCCTCCGCTCTGTTGACACGCGGGGAAGGGAGGTAGGCGCGGAATTTGTAACCCCTGTCGGAATCGCGCTTACAGCCATTCTGAACCGCGGCTATGATTTCTCTGTCATAACCTTGAATGATGAAAAAATAAGGGTTTTTGACACTAAGAAATTGTCGATTTTTGAGCTTTTAACCCTTGCGGGTTATAAAACAACCGACATAATGGGGCGTTCGGGGCGCTCTCTTAACTTTGCCCTGAACGGTAAGCGCAGGATAATAAAAGGGGGGAGTTTTACCCCCGCCGAAGTCAGGGTGAACGGCAAAACAGCCTCCCTCAATACCTTTGTAACCCAGGGCGACCGGGTGGAATTTTCTCCCGCCGTAAGCGGCGAAAACGCCAAAATTACACTTTCGGAGGCTTGCGGTTATTCAGAACTTTTCAATTCGGCTGATTTTGACGATTCTGACAGCCCGGACAACAATATTGTCATACGCGTGAACGGCGAGTTAAAAAGCGCCGATTATGAAATATGCTCCTTTGACAGAATAGAAATAGCTTTTGAAGATGAGCCAAATGAACAAAACGCCTCCGAAAATGAAAACGATGAAACCCAAACCGCTGAAGTTTATACCGATGCCAAAGAAGAGGAATACGGAAAAATTACCATAACCCTCAACGGCGGTGAGCTTACTCTCGAACCCACTCCCGACCGCTCTCCTCACATGTTCCTTGAACTTTTAAATCACGCCGATTTTGACCCCGACAACCCTATAAAAGGCTACACCCTGCTTTTAAACGACAAGGAAGTAAGTTTCAGCGACCCCATCAAAAACGGTGACGTCGCGGTTATAACTATGGAGCAGGAAAAAATTCCCGAAGAAATAACAATGCCGGAAGAAGTTACAGAGCGGGAGGAAATTCCGGAACAGGAAAAAATAGCGGTTAATGAATAGAATAAAAGGTTTTACGGCGGGGCTTTTGGTAATGGCGTTTTTGACAGGCTGTTCCGTTATAGATTATGACAAACCGAGAGAGCCGCTCCGCCCTAATTCGGAATCGGATTCCGAAAACATACAGACCGAAACCAATCAAGCCGGTTTCGGTGATAACCAAAGTCTTTCATTCCCCATAACGCGGCGGGTTTTTTCGGAAAAGCGCCAAATGGAGGATTTGATTTCCTATGAGAATTTAACCGCGCTTTACGGCTTTGAGGGAGAGGGATATATAAAGCTTGAGGAAAACCGCAGCGCCGACTTTGTGCTTAACGTACCTACGCCTCAGCATTATTCAATCGGACTGAATCTTGCAACCGCAAATTATGAAAACGCCGTAATAACCCTTTCGGTCGGCGGTAAACAGCAGGGGGCGTTTTCTTTAAGAAACTCCGAAAGCTTTAATGAAATAAAACTTCACGGCATATATCTTGAAGCAGGGGCAAACAGAATATCTTTAACCCAAGTCAGGGGCAGTGCCTTTATAGATTATATTACAATCGAAAACTTCGAGCTTTCCGATAGCAGGTTCAACACTTCGCGTTCGCCCGCCAACCCCAAAGCCTCCGATTCGGTCAGGCTGTTGCTTGATTATTTCGGAGAGGTTTTCGGGAAAAAAGTATTGCTGGCACAGCACGTCACCCCCGGCACAAACACAGAAATCAGGGCGATTTATGACGCTACGGGCAGATTTCCGGCGATTAGGGTGTCCGACCTTATGGCGTATGCCCGTTCTTTTCCTGAAGACGGGCAAAAACCTAAAAACGACGACATAGAACTTGCTGTCGAATGGGCTGAAAACGGCGGAATTGTAAGTTACGGCTGGACTTGGTATTCCCCCCCGATTAACGGCGGAGACAGCCATTATTATGCAGGGGCAAGCAGTCTTAACCTAAATGACGCTTTCACGATTTCTAAGATTTCAGACCTTGATATAGGCAGTATAGAATCCCTTTGGGAAATGGACGCAATTTCTCAAAGTTGCTATGAGCTTGTATTAGAGATTGACTACATGGCGGAAAATTTAAAGCGGCTTCGCGATGCCGATGTTCCCGTACTGTGGCGACCCATGCACCAGGCTTCCACCAAATGGTTTTGGTGGGGCAACTGCGAGCCCGAAGCCTATAAATGGCTCTGGCGGCTTATGTTTGAGCGTTTCAGCGATTTCCACGAGCTTGATAATTTGATTTGGGTCTGGGCGGGACAGGACTATGATTATTACCCCGGCGACAGCTTTGTTGATATTATTGCCGAGGATATTTATAATATGGACGATGTTTCGAGTGCACCGCGATTTGTTCAGGCGGGAGACTATTCAGAGCGCAAAAAAATGACAGCTATGACCGAGTGCGGTCTGCTGCCGTCCCCCGACCTGCTTAACCGCGACCGCGCTTTATGGCTTTGGACAGCGCTTTACCGCGGGGATTATTTAGTTGATAACAGAGGGAGAGTCGCCAGCTTATACAATCAAAAGGAAAGACTAAACCGAATCTATAACCACGAGCTAACAATAACGCTTGACAAGCTCCCCGAAAATTTTTAACTTCCGTGTAAATTATGCGATTTTGTCGAATTGTGAAATATTTGTGTTAAACGTGTGAGTTTTGTGTAAATATATTCCTCTGAAATTACCAATTTTATCCGCCTCTAATAAACTTTTTTGTTTATTTTTATGAAATAATTTTTAAAATCCCTTGAAAACACCTTTATTTTATGATATAATTTTTTAGAGAGGCATTACAATCTCATTATAATCTCAATAATAGTGGGGTTTTACCGCCTTTTTTAAAGGGCGGTAAATTGAACGGAGGTTCTATGGCTTTATATTCTTATGTTGCTACCGACTTGGCGGGAAAAGTCAAGAAGGGCACAGAAACGGCGGAAAATAATCAACAGTTGGTTGACCGTTTACGAGAGCGGGAGCTTTTCGTAACCAAGGTTGAAGAGGTTCAGCATCAATCTAAGAATTTCGTAAACTACAGGTTCAAAACAGCCAAGCTTTCGATTTTCTGCCGTCAGCTCAGTGCTATGCTTTTTTCGGGTATAAACTTAGTGCGCGCACTGCATATTCTCATGTTGCAGGAAGAAGACAAAAGGGCGAAAAAAATTCTGCTGGAAATCTATGAGGAGCTTCAACGCGGGAAATCCTTTACCGAGGCGCTTGAGATGCAGGAGGGCGCTTTCCCCGACCTTTTTGTGGGAATGATGGCGGCGGGGGAAATTTCGGGAAATCTTGACATGATTGTAGACAGGGTAGCCGACCACTACGCCAAAGAAAACAAATTGATGAACACCGTTAAGAAATCGCTTACATATCCCATTATTCTCGGTGTGCTGATGGTGGTAATCGTGATTGGTCTGTTCGTTTTCGTTTTGCCCATGTTCATAGGTATGTATCCCGAGGGGCAGGATTTACCGGGACTTAGCGCTGTGATGATGGGTATAAGCGACTTTTTAACCACAAGGTGGTATGTAGTCGCCATAATCGTTTTTGTTATTGCGGTGGGAATCAGGGCGTTACTCCGCATCCCCTCCGTCAGACTGCAAATCGACAAGGCGAAGTGTGAAATGCCTAAAATAGGCAAATTGGTGCGTACAATATACACGGCGCGTTTCGGCAGAACAATGGCAAATCTTTTTAGCTCGGGAATGCAAATGGTAGAATGTATAGAAAAATCTGTCGGAACTCTTAACAATAAATATCTGCTTATGCGGTTTGACGACGTTATAGAAGACGTAAAGCGGGGCGAACCTCTTTCGGGAGCGATTGCCAAGCTGAATGTGTTCGACGGCATGTTTACCTCTACTATATATATAGGAGAGGAATCGGGAAGACTTGACGAGATTTTATCTAAATCCGCCGACTTCTACGATGAAGAATCCGAGACCGCGCTCGCAAAGCTCACCTCCATGATAGAGCCGCTGATGATAGTCTTCATGGGGGCAGCCGTAGCGTTGGTGCTCGCTTCTATATTCCCGCTTATGTACGGTTCTTTCGAGGGATTAGCGGACGGTTAAAAATTAAAATTTATAAAATAAAAAGGCAGGTGGACTGATTTGTTATCAATCGACATTACCGATACCCAGATAAAACTTGTTGAAGCTGTAGTCAGCGGAAAAATTACAGTTAAAAGGGCTGCTTCAAGAGACCTACCTACGGGTTGTATTGAAAACGGTCGCATTATCGACATGCACATAGTCGCGGGGGAAATCACGGATATTCTCGTTACTGAGGGTATTTCCGACAGGGAAGCGGTTATTTGTATAAACTCCGGCTTGATTCTCTATAAGGAAATAGAAATTCCCAAGCCCAAAGCGGGAAGCGAAACTTTCGTGGTGCAATCCATTATTCAAAACGAAATGTCTCTCGGGGACGAATACAATATTACATACACCATCTCCGAAGAAATTTACACCGACGAGGGATATAAGCTTAAAGTTATTGCCGCCGCCTGCCCTCAAACCATGATAGACATTTATCTCGAACTTGCGCGGCAGGTGGGTTTGAAGTGCAAATTAATTGTAGTAAGCAATAGCTGTATAACCCGCCTGATTATGAAATCAACGGTTTATAAAGATTTGTCGCCCCTGCTTTTATTACAGGTGGATAAAAACTTTATAAACATAAGCCTTTATAATAAAGGTGCGCTCATCTTCTCGCGTCATACCAAAATTGACGCTTCCGACTATGAAAACAACCCCGATTATGTCAATCTTGCCATTTTCGACAACGTTTTCAGAACCATGCATTTATTGGAGCAAAACGAGCTTGCCGACCAAATAAAGGATATTCACTATTTCGGCGCGGTTAAGGACGCTAAAGCTTTGCAGTTGACCCTCCAACAGCTTAACCTTACAGCGCGGGAACTCGCGTTCCCCGTCGACATCATAAAGAAGAAAAGCTTTGCGTTCGGTGAATTTGCAAACGTGATAGGCTCGCTTTTGAAGGTTGACCTCAAAACCGAAAACATAAATCTACTTAATACCAAAAGCCAGAGAATCAAGTCGATGAACCTGAAGTTTGCTGTCACGGCTTTAGTGACGGCGGGGGTTTGCGGCGGCGTGGTTTTGGGAGCGTGGCTTTTCACCAATATTATAACCAACACAAAGGAAAGCGAGCTTGCCATTCTTGACGCGACTTATGAGAGCAAGCGCTCCAACGAAATGACGATTTATGTCGCGGAAATGGAAGCCGCCGTCGGCAAGTTTGAAACTTATGCCGACATGGTGGATACGGCTAAGATTTTGTTTGAATTTCAGCCGAAAATGACAAGCGAAATTGTTGAGCATATCACGCGGGACTTTTTGCCCGGAATGGCAATCTTAGAAGATTTCACGGTTGATGAATATACCCTTTTCGTACGCTTCCGATGTACTGACGAATCCCACCCTGCCGTATTTACCGAAAGACTTATAGAGAGCGGATATTTTGAGGACGTAAGGTTTTACGGATATAGCAGCTCGGAAGATGGCGGATATACTTTTTATCTGAATATGAGAATAAAGGGAGGGAATATCTTTGAGTCGTAATATAAGTAAACTTGAAAAAATTATAATTTTAGTCGTTATAGTAGGGGCGATTTTAGCCGCCGGAGGTTTCTTCATAGTAAAACCCTCTTATGAAAAAATAGGGGTGGTAGACCAAAAAATAGCCCAGCGGCAAGCCGACATAGAAAGAGCCGACGACCTTATAGCGCGCGCCGCCGAAATAGAAGCTGTTTATGACGTTAAACGCCAAAGAGCCGAAAGCGTTCATGTTGGTTTTTATGAAGAAATGACCACCACCGAAGCCGTCACAATGGTTCAAAGCATACTCGCCAGAGCCGCCACTGCGACCAATATATTAACAGCGGCAAGCGTGACCCCCCTCGACGGAATAACCGTAACCGACATTGAGGAGAAAAGATTATCTTTGCAGGTTTACAGCGGTGAAAGTGATATAAACTACCAACTGAGAGAATATGCTTTCCTTTTCGACAGCATGATGGAGGGGCTTGACGCTCCCATAGAGGGAGAGGAAGCCGAATTCACCCCCTCTTCCGTTACTGTTACGGAGGAAAACTGGGATTATTTCGCGGAGCTTGCTGTTTATCTGCTGACAAAATATGACGCCTCGGAAATTGACGCTGTCATAGCGGGAATAACATCTTCACGCGTACTTCTCATGAAAGAAATAACCGAAATGCTCAGTGAACCCGGCGCCCTTTCAGATGAAAACAGGGATAAGTTCCTTGATTTAATGCGGGTTCTCCTTTCGGCTGAAGATGTGGGAGTAGGGCTTATTACCGCGAGCTTTGAGCTTGAAATGAACTACGCCCAATATGCCGCTTTCCTTGAATACCTGTTGGTGCTCCCTGAGCTTTCATCGGTAAACACCGCAATTTTATGGGAAAGTCCTGCGGCGGCGGGTAATGAATTACGCGGATACAGTTTCGAGTTGCAACTTCACGTGATGATGCCTATGGAAATTGTCGAAGTTTCAGTTAATCCCCTTAAAGCGACGGCTCCCGCCACAACATCAGACGAGCAATCGACAGAAACAGACCAAACCACAGAAGAAATACTCGGTTAAACCTATAAAACAGAAACGGACGATTTGGGATGCGCCGCTTAGAAGAACCCCGCCTCCTGATAAGGTCTGCCTTTGTGAGGCAAAGGCGTGGCATAGCGTCCGAGGCACTCGGTTAAAATTCAAAGGAAAAGCAAGCCGAAAAGTAATTTTTGACTTTACGACGGGAGGTAAATTTCATGTTGGCAAAAAAATGTTTTAAAAACCTCATGAAACGGGACGGTGCTGTTTTGTTTACCGTGCTTGTTACCATGACCTTGTTAATTATGCTTGCGAGCGCGCTTTTCCTCACCATTAACAGTGAACGCGGCGAAATATACGAAACCGCGCGCAGTGAGCAACTTTATCAAACGGCAGTATCGGTGAACGACTGGGTGGCTGATTTTCTGATTAGCTATACCGGAACTTTTAGCGGCGTAGACCCCGACGATTTGGAAGATGATTTTATTAACGCTATGTTAGATTTGGGTGTGGGCGACAGCATGACCACAGCCCAAATGCCCGTTTCTGCCGCTAACCCCAACATAGGCAATTATAAAATAATCGTCAGCCGCCTAAACGACGACGGCGACGACAAAATCTTTGAAATCGAAACCGTTGTGGACAACGGCTTAGATGTTGTGAGATATGCCCGAATCATGCGGTTTACGGAGGGCTCGGATTTTTTCACGCCTCCTGCCATACCCGGCTCGGGCGCGGCGGGGGACGACGACGGCTTTTTCAACGTGCCTGCCTCTTATCGGGGAATGAGAAATATCGCACTTTACGAACCCAGTTTTGATGGTCTGCACGTTGTAGGGCGTTCGTATTTCGGCGGTCACGGTGTTTATAATTCCACAATTGGTCGTAATCAACCTACGGGTCTTATTAGCTTTGATAATATTCGCGTCCGTCAGGACATGGATGTGTTCGATAATGCTGTCTTTCTTTCGGGTGCGTATTTTGACGCGGCAATACCCGTACGTTTGAATTTTTACGGAGACTTTACCCTTGACGGTGGGATGACCTCTGATGCAACTGTGGGCTTTATGCCAAACGGCGGCACAATTCGGGTGGGCGGAGATTTTTTAAGCCCTAAAAGTATCTCTGCAAATAATACCGTTTATGTCTTCGGAGACATGACGATTACTAACGACGGTTTAGTCGGTGGTCCCGAGGGTGGGGCTACCTTATACGTAGCAGGAGATTTAACTATCTCGAATAACGCAATAGGTGATAACGTTACCATGTACGTCAACGGAACTGCCACAATACCAAGTGGCGCGGCTGTAGGGAGTAACGTTCGCTTATTCGTAAGGCAGGGCAGTCCTGTTCCTTCTGTCCCCGCCGGCATAGACGTTAGTTATGTAGACCCGTTTCCTTGGGCGGCGGATTTGCCGACTTCCACCCTTGGCGTTGGTGACGGTATGATTGCACAATATTTAGAGTTGCAACAAAGCGTAGGCTACTATACCTACGAGGGCTTTCGTGAAGAAATGCAGGCTTGCGGCACGGTTCACGCACAGCAGCTTACCGGTTCGGAATGTATTACCTGGAAATATCACGACGACGACCCGGGAGACATTACCGTACACACCTATGTCGGCACAGACGGAAAAATACGTCAGTTGCCTGTAATAAATCCGGGCGCTCCCGCCCATGTCACGACAGATTTTCAAGCTAAGTGGGCTCCCAAATGGAGACCGCAGACCAACCCCTCGACCGAGGGTCATCAGAAAAACCACGAAACTAACTTTTACGAGCCACATTCGGTTTACACCCCCTCGGGTAATGATAACAGAATCAAAATGCAAACCAATCATATAGAATTAGCTCTTGTCACGAAACCGGGCTTGCAACAACCTCACCCCACCCTTGACAGGACATTGGTTATAACCGACAGCGGTTATATAACCGCACCGATTGCCACGGGTAATTTCCCTAACGCGAGCAGTTCTCCGGTTTCAACCATTATAGTAGACACCACAAAGGGGAACGCCGACCCCCATTTGCACGAAAATATATTTATCGTTCTTAATACTCAAAACCCGTTTGTTTCTTCAGCGCGTAATGTGTTTACCGAAAGTAACGCTGAAAACGAAGCCTCTTTTTTGAATATTTTAGTAAAAGGCGCGGGGAATGTTATTTTTGTTATGAATAACGAAACCATTACCACCGCCGCCCAGCATTATGACCTCGGAAGCCCCGTAGGTACGGGAACAGGGGATTCGAACTTTCTGATTAATGACACTACAGGAGGTTACGGGCAGACGTCAAACCTTTTTGTTGGTCACATGGGTTGGGTTGATGAATTTAACCTTTGGCGGTTATCGCAAGGTCTGACGGAAGTGAATTATGATGAGAATTTGGCGCTTAGTTTCAGAAATTCTACAGACTTTATGGGGATTCCCTCGGGCGGAGGCGGTATACTTTCGGGCGGTGAAATCAGAAACTTAATCCACCCTCTTTACGACTGCTATAACCCCTCGGAAATCGGCAGTAACGCCGCCGCAATTGCCGCGAACGCGGCTGTCGCCGAAGCAAAGGACGAAGAAAACAGAACCGCCGCGGACTGGGAGGCTATACGCGTAAACGGACTTCTTGAGCTTGGCGTTCAGCTTGATACCGAAATACTTCCGCATAAGGCGACCTGCGAATACTGCCGACCTGAAAACAAGCCCGAGGGCGCAAGCGGAAAAGATTATTCCGATTTCTTCGGTCGTCATGCTTTAAGGCAGGACGGGGGAGTTAATGTTGTTACTGACTTCAGCCGCAGGTCGGCAGACGGACGCTATATACATAACAACATATTCTTTGTAAATGACGATGACGGCGGTCTCCTCCACGCAAATTTTTATGGTATAAGCAATGTGATTTTCGGCTATACATACGCGCCGGGTAGCAGAACATCTTTTAGTATTAATTTCGCGGACGCGCCGTTTGGGCGTACCGTTATTGACGACCCGCCCTCCCAATACTCAATCGCGGCGGGAGGATATATATACGGCGACTTCTCCATGAATCCCAACTACATCGGTCAAAAGATACAGGTGGTTCACATTATGCCGCTTGATTATTACCGCAACACAGATTTGAACGGCGTCCCGACAGGGCGTACCACCAGGGGGGTTGTCCACGCTATGGTTGGCGAGGCTTTCAAAGGAATGTCTTTCTGGAGCAATCAGCCTATCCAACCGCCCGGGTATGAAATAAAAATGCCCGGCAGATTTTCAACCGTGGGATTCCGATAAGGGGGAATTGATATGAAGTTTGAAATAAATAAATTTTCCCGCTTAAAGAAAAACAGCGGTTTCTCCCTTAGCGAATGTATTGTGGGGTTGGCGGTTTTCGCTGTTCTTTTAATGATTTTAATGCAGGTTATGGCGTTCAGCGTGACCCAAAGGAAACGCAACAGCGATAACCTAACCGATATGAACAGTCAGGTGGAAGTTATAGCCTCGGGGGATTTCAGAGGGCTTAGTAACCAAAACCTTAACCCGACAGGCGGCGACCTCGTTTTTTATGAAGCCGACGCCTCGGGCGACCCGATAATGAGTGCGGAAGTCGCGAAGATTGAAGGTAACGTAATCGGGCATTTCGACGCGAACGGCACATTGCGGGTTACCGCGCCCGAATTTCAGACTACAAGTTTTAACGAATTTGATACCATTGTAGCCGACTGGGGGGCAACCCCGAATACCTACAAGTTTTATTCAAGCCTTGAAACGTCTTCCGTGCAAATTAGTGAAACAAGCGTCGGCAATGAAAGAACGTGGAGCGTAAATCTTGTATACACCCCCGTGAACATGAACTACGTGGTTTACGTGGTCATGCCGCCCGGCGTACACCGAAACGACGTTTCAGTCGGGAACCTGAATGAATGTTCGGCAAGGGTTATAAGCGGAGTTGCCAATAACTTCACCGTCGTGAGAATCATCAATCTTGACAGCGGAAATTCAAGCCTTGACATTACTTTTAACAGCACGACTACATTAGCAACGCATTTCAGCGGCGCGGGCAGTAGCGTATCGCTCACCCCTGCCGCTCCCGATAACAATAACTACAACTAATCCGTAACGGCATTTTACACTATTAGCTTTTAATGAAAAGGGAGGCTTTCGGAATGAAACGCTTTAAAAGGCTTTTAAATAAAAAAGGCTTTACTTTGGTGGAGCTTATAGTGTCTGTCGGCATACTCGGGATTTTAATGCTTATGATGATGGTTTTGTTCAACCCGATTAACCGAATGATTACAAGCTCACGACGCGACGCCCACATGGATACAATGCTTGAAAATTACGTTGATTTCATCAGAAGAAACGTCGATACAGCCGAGAGGTTGGAAATCTTTAATTTTACCGAAACTGCAAACACTACGCTTGACCCCGCAGTTAATGCCGCTTTGACCGATTTTTCAAGCCGAGGCGCTGATTTTGAAACCTACGCGCTGTACATAGACCCAAATGGGCAGCTTTATGCCATTGAGGACAATTTGACCCCGATTACAAGCTTGGATGTTTCCGCTATAAGGACGCGTATAAACGATAATAACCGCGTTTTTCTCCCCCCTTATTACAACGGCTGTACTTTACGCCATAGGTTTTATGTCTTCGGCGAGGGCGGTTTGCAGGGTGGCTTGCAGGTTTGGTCAATGGCGCTACGCGGCGGCGAGCAGGTAACATTCGGGGATTTCACCAACGCCGCAGGTCACAGGGTTACAAGTTTTAATCTTATAAATCCAATGCTTTCGGCAATCAGTCTTGACCCCGTTTCAATGGGTGCTGAAGATTTTATAACCAATCAAACCACAGGGGTTTTGATTTTATACAGTATGCAGAATATGAGCGGTTTTAGCTAAACCTGAACCTTTCAGGTGTTATCTGAATATACCCGAATACCACTGAATGATGTCGTAGCCGTAAATATACCCCGCCGCGATTCCTATAGCCAAAAACGGTCCGAAACATATAGTGGCGCGCTTTTTGGAAAGCTTGACGAACAATCCGAAAATTCCGCCTACAATCATGGCAACCAGTACAGACGGCACAATTGCCCAACCAATCAAGAGCCCGGCGGCGGCAGTCAACTGAACGTCCCCCCCCCCCATAGCGCCAAGGTAGCAAAAAACCGCAAAGGGCAGGGAAATAATCACCAAGCCAATTAAATGCTCATACCACATCACCTTAGTGGGGTGAAAGACCGAAATAAGTGTCGCGGCAAGCCCTAAAACCGTTATTGTTCCGGTACACCAGTAAGGGATTTCAGTCTTCTTTATGTCCTCAATGCTGAGGGCAACCAAAACCGGAAACAGTATAAAAGCGAAAACCGTTTCAATATTAAACCCCATAGCCAAAAACGCCCAGACGTTAGCCCCACCGCAAAAGATTTCCATAATTAAGTACTGCGCTCTTATGCGGGTTTGACAGTTTCGGCAACGCCCCTTTTGGAGCAAAAAGCTAAAGACGGGAATAAGCTCGTACCATTTCAGAGTATGATTACATTCGGGGCAGTAAGAGCGTTTTTTGATAAAGTCTTCTTTTTTCGGCTTTCGGCAAAGCACTACATTTAAAAAGCTTCCGAGCGAAGCGCCGAGCATGAAAATGACAAGGCAAATTAAAAGCGCAAGTATAAAGTCCATAGTATTTCTCCGTTATATTATTTTTAAGGGTTTGTTTTATTTAATAATAAAATATAAATTGATAATTGTCAATTAAATTTTCAAAAGGGTGGTGAAACGGGCGATTTTTTAGTCATTACATTATAACTGAAAAATCAATGCCTTCATTTTTATGAAAAATATTCCAATCGGACAACTTTTAGTGGAGAGCGGGTTCATAACCGACCAGCAACTTGACGCCGCGCTAAAAAAACAAAAGGATAAAAACGAAAACCCCGAGGGGTTAAAACTCGGGGATATGGTGCTGAAGCTTGGATACGTTTCGGAAACGCAACTGGTTCACGCGCTTTCTACGCGACTGAAAGTACCATTTGTAGACCTCACCACCACAAAAGTAGATATTGAGGCGGTCAAAAAAATACCTGAAGCCGTAGCACGCAAGCATGTCTGCGTTGCCTACAGAATCGGCGCGGGACGTCTTTACGTCGCCACAAACGACCCCATCAACTTCTTCATATTTGACGAACTGCGCGTTACCACCGGAATGGAAATCCACCCGATGTTAGCGACCCGCTCGTCAATTATGGATACCATAAGCCGCATGTATTCGCAGTCTACGGTTTCGGGCGTGATTAGCGACCTTGATAAGGAATATTCTTCGGGCGAAGATTCTCCTGCGGCTACCGCCGCTGACGATTCCTCCGAACGCGTGGACAACGCGCCTATTGTAAAGCTTGTAAACTCGTTAGTTGAAACCGCTTTCAGGCGCAAAGCCTCTGACATACATATTGAACCTTTTAAGGACAGAACCCGCGTAAGACTTCGTATTGACGGCGACTTGATTGAACAGATGGCGGTTAAGCCGGCTGTGCATAACTCCTTGGTCACACGCCTTAAAATCCTCGGCGGCATGAACATAGCCGAGCGGCGAGTACCTCTTGACGGGCGTTTTGGTATGATTATTGACAATACCAGCCTTGACGTGCGCGTTTCAAGTATTCCTACTGTTTTCGGTGAAAAAGTGGTTATACGTCTTTTGGCTACAGGCAATGAAAAAACACTTAGGGTTACAGAACTTGGTATGACCACATATAACTACGAAATGTTCAGACAGATTATACGCTGTCCCCACGGCGTCATGATGGTTACAGGACCGACCGGTTCGGGTAAATCCACTACGCTTTACGCCACCCTTTCCGACCTCTCGAAACCCAATGTTAATATAGTTACCGTTGAAGACCCCGTGGAAAAGAAAATCGACGGCATTAATCAGGTTCAGATTAACACCAAGGCGGGGATGACCTTTGCCGCCGCGCTTCGCTCAATCCTGCGTCAGGACCCCGACATCGTAATGGTGGGGGAAATCCGTGATAATGAAACTGCCGACATTGCGATTCGCGCCGCTATAACGGGACACCTTGTACTTTCTACCCTGCACACTAACGACGCCGCAAGTACTATTTTGCGCCTTGTGGATATGGGCGTTGCGCCCTACATGGTGGCAAGCTCCCTTGTCGGGGTTATCGCACAGCGTCTGGTTAAGGTTCTTTGTGAAAAATGTAAGGAGCAGGTTTTGGTCAACGACCCTGACGATTTGCGCCTTATCGGAGCTACCGCGCCCGTAAATATATTCAAGCAACATGCGGGCGGTTGCCGCGATTGCCGTAACACAGGATTCAAGGGCAGAACGGCGATTCATGAAATCGTGGTTTCCACCAACGCCTTAAAGGAAATTATTTCCCACAACGGTACGGCGGAGCAAATCGAAAAGCGAGCGATTGAAGACGGCACAAGACTTCTCCGTCACAACGTCGCGGAAATGGTGCGTTCGGGCAAGACGACCTTGGACGAATTGGTGAGGGCTACATATACAGTGTAGTTATGATTAAATGATATAATAAAAAAGGGCGGGCTTAAGTCCCGCCTTTTTGCATTATGTTATTAAAAGTATAATAAATGGCATATTGCCAACATTTTTTGGATTTTTTTATTCATTATTAGACGTCGCCCTGTCAACAAAAAGGACTGCTTTGTATCAAAACGAGTGCTACTTTGTATGTTTTTCGCGATTTTTTACAAAGTAGCACCTGTTTTTCAAGGGTATAAAAACAATGCGGGGGATTTAATTTCCCCGCACTGTTTTATTTTCCTACATCGTCTCAACCGCTTTTGAGCCGTTATCAGACGGCTTGAACAGCGTTTTTCGCAGTTTTCTCATAGCCACGAAATAGCACGGAATCAGCACCGAGTCGGACAACAGCCATGCAAGCGCTCCCGCGAAAACCGCGCCGTAAAACCCAAACCGCGGCACTAATATTAACGCGACTAAAATCCGCCCCACAAGCTCCGCCGAGCCGCCCGCCATAGCCATAAAGCTGTAGCCTAAACCTTGCAGTGAATTGCGTAATACAAAAAGTATGCCGATTAACATATAAGACGAACCCGCTACGCGAAGTTGGAATTGCACGTTTGCGATGATTTCCGGTTCATCAGAGCCGACAAATGCCTGAGCGAAATACTTTCCCAAAGTCCACGCCACAACACCGATAAAAACGCTGTAGCATAATTGTACGAACATGGCGGAGCGTATTCCCGATTTGATTCGGGCAAGCTTTTTTGCCCCTAAATTCTGCCCGCAGAATGTCGCCATAGCAAGCCCCACGGCTTCAAGCGGCTGATAAAGCATAAGCGAAATCCTGTTGCCTGTAGTAATAGATGCGATATACAACGTCCCTAAACCGTTTACCGCTCTTTGTAAAATCAGCGCGCCTATTGCAACTATTGAAAATTCAAGCCCCATAGGTACGCCGGTTGAAAAAAGCTTTTTACAGTGATTTAAAGAATACTTCATATCCTCTTTAGTAAGGCGTAAAATAGGGTAATTGCGCCTGATATATGTAAAACAAAACAAAACGGCGACAACTTGCGAAATAACAGTCGCTAAACCGGCGCCCCCTACCCCCATATCAAAAACAACTATAAAAAGCAGGTCAAGCCCGATATTCACCACCGAGGCTATGGCAAGGAAATAAAGCGCCGACTTGCTGTCCCCCATAGCGCGAAGGAGGCAGGTCAGAAAGTTATAAGACATAGTAAAGGGTATGCCGGCAAATATGAAAATCATATAGGAGTAGGAAAGGTCAATTATATCTTCAGGGACTTCAATCAGCCTTAAAAGGGGGCGTGCGAAAATAATTGTTACCGAAGTAAGCACAATAGCAAAAACTGCACCGAGATAAATCGCGTTACCCGCGAAACGCCTCATTTCCCTTTCGTCGCCCGCCCCGAAACGCTGTGAAATATGTACACCAAAGCCGTTGCAAAGCCCCATTACAAAGCCTAAAATCAAAAAAGCGAGCGCCGACGTAGTTCCAACCGCCGCCAAAGCGTTCGCTCCTAAAAAACGACCTATAATTATGGCGTCTGTCGCGTTGTAAAATTGCTGAAAAAGAGCTCCAAGTAAAATCGGGATGCAAAACTTGATTATTATTGGCAATGGTTTGCCCTTCGTCATGTCTCTGGTCATTTGACCTCCAATATTTTTATTATACTAACATACAATCAAAATAGCGATTAGAGCTTTTTTCTCTATCTCTGTTTTAATTAGCGGTTAGTATTAAGTAAACGCGTCTTTTAACTTGTTTTCCAAATCAGCAACGTCGCTTTCATAAACTAAGAGCGAGATTTCATCAAGCCCCGTCGTCAGCAAAAGCGGCAGACAGTCTAATTCCCTCAACGCTCCGAACACCCGGGAGGCAAAGCCCGTGCCTGTCACCATGTCGTCCGACTTCACCGTGACCTTGACGTTGCCCACGTTTATCATAGGCATAAGCTCTCTTCTTGACGAAATGTGGTTTAAAATCGAGAGCAGTTTCATCATATCTTCGTCGCGAAAAGTGAACCCGAAACTGATTTTATCCGATGTTGCGGGGGATTGCGAAATCATGTCGATGTTTATTTCGGCATTTGCTGATTTTTCAAACACCTCATGAATGAAAATGTTTTGTAAATCACTCGGCACGTTGTTAAACGTAACAATCGAAACGCCGGGGGTTACGATAATTTCTGTTGACATAAAAACCTGCCTTTCTTAATAACCTGTTAAAAATTAAATCGTATAACTGAGTAAATCCGACATATCATAAAGCCCTTTTTCGCGTTTGGCAAGGAACAGCGCGGCGTTGATTGCCCCTGAGGCAAAAACCTCTTTAGACAATGCTGAATGTGAAAGAGAAATAATTTCATCGTGTCCCGCGAAGATTATTTCATGCTCGCCTACAATTGTACCACCCCGAATCGAATGAATTCCAAGCTCGTCCTTTTCACGGGATTTGCGGACGCTGTTGCGGCTGTAGACGTATTTAAGGGCGCTGTTGCGTTCCTTATTGACCGTTTCGGCAAGCATAATCGCTGTCCCCGAGGGCGCGTCCTTTTTATAATTATGGTGCTTGTCAATGATTTCCACGTCAAACCTGCCGCCTAAAACCCGCGTGGCGCGGCGCGCCAAATCCGCAAGCAGATTAATTCCAAGCGACATGTTAAAAGTGAAAAACACGGGTATAAGTGCCGAGGCGGCTTTGATTTCGGCTATGTCGTCGTCGGAGTAGCCCGTCGTAGCTATGACGACGGGGACGCCTCTCATTCTGCAAAAGGACAGCATATCGGAAAGCGCCAACGGGTGCGAAAAGTCTATAATTACATCGGGCGTTTCCTCAAGGTCGCTTACTTTACGGTATATTTCAAAGTCGGCGTATTTTTCACCCGCTACGTCAATTCCGGCATAAATACTGCAAATCGGAAATTCAGCCGCTAAGTCGGAGACCACCCGCCCCATTTTCCCGCAGGCACCGGATAGGGCTATTTTTATTTTTTTACTTCTGTTTGTTTTCATCACTTTTTTAACAACCCCGCCCGCTCCAAACTAAGCTTTAATTTTTCGGTTACATCGCCGTCGGGCTCATAAAGCGGCAGGCGGCATTTTCCCACATTCACACCCATCAGGTTAAGGGCTGTTTTTACGGGAACAGGGTTGACGTCAAGGGATAACAAATCATTGGCAAAGCCTAAATATTTTATCTGAATTTCCCCCGCCGCCTTAAAGTCGTTTTTAAGGCATAACGCACACATTTCAGCCATAATTTCAGGGGCTATATTCGATAGTACCGAAACCACGCCTTTCGCGCCGAGTGACATAGCCGGTACGGTCATAACGTCATCCCCGCTGTAAATGTTGATTTGGTCACCGCAAGCGTCGATGATTTTAGCTAAATATGTAATGTCCCCCCCCGACTCTTTTACCGCCACGATATTCGGGTGTTTCGCAAGCTCTTTAAAGGTTTCAATACTCATATTAACGCCTGTGCGCCCCGGAATATTATACAGCATTATAGGTGTTTTTACAGAATCGGCTACTTTTTCAAAGTTTTTGACAAGCCCTCTTTGAGAGCTTTTGTTGTAATAAGGAGTAACTAACAGTAAAGCATCCGCGCCCGCTTTTTCGGCTTCGACAGACAATTCAATCATATAGGCGGTGTCGTTACTGCCTGTTCCCGCGATTACGGGAATACGCCCCGACGCCTTTTCGGCGGCATAGCGAATGAGTTCGATATGCTCATCGTCGGTCAGGGTGCTTGCCTCGCCCGTAGTTCCACAGACAACCAAGGCGGAAGTGCCGCCCTTGATTTGCTGTTCAATTAATTCCCCGAACAGGGTGTAATTTACACTTCCATCGGCGTTCATGGGGGTAACGAGGGCGACGCCTGCGCCAGTGAAGATGGTTTTTTTCATGTGTGATATCTCCTTGTTTTGTAATACGCTTATGCTTGTTCAAAAATAAATATACTAAACCATTTTTAATTGACGGAATGTAAGAATCTGCCTTGCCGTACTAATAACTTCCTCTCTCTATTCCAAATACCCTTTCTCCCTCAACAATTCCGCCATAAGCACCGCTCCGCCCGCCGCGCCTCTCAGCGTGTTATGGGAAAGACAGACAAATTTATAATCATATTGCCCGTCCTCCCGCAACCGACCGATGGAAACGCCCATGCCGTTGTACAGGTCGCGGTGAAGTTTTGACTGGGGAAAGTTTTCTTCCTCATAATAAGTCAGGAATTTTTCGGGCGCGGACGGTAAGTCAATACCGCCGAATCCGTTCCAGATTTCAATGATTTCTTTTTCAGACGGCTTGTTCTCAAATCTGACAAATACCGCCGCAAAATGACCGTCCGATACGGGAATACGGATACACTGCGCCGTTATATCGGGGGCAACCGCGTGAATGATTTTCCCGCCCTCTATTTTACCCCAAACCTTTAGCGGCTCTTTCTCGGATTTTTCTTCTTCACCGCCGATAAAGGGAATTACGTTATCGACCATTTCAGACCATGTTTCAAAAGTTTTGCCGGCTCCCGAAATAGCCTGATATGTGCAAACCAATACATCTTTCAAGCCGAATTTCATAAGCGGATGCAGGGCGGGGACGTAGCTTTGAATTGAGCAGTTGGATTTTACGGCGATAAACCCTTTCTTTGTTCCAAGACGCGCACGCTGGGCTTTTATGATTTCGGCATGTTCCGGATTAACCTCGGGAATAATCATAGGAACGTCCGGGGTCAAGCGATGGGCGGAATTATTAGACACTACCGGACACTCTGCCTTAGCGTAGGCTTCTTCTAACGCCTTGATTTCTTCTTTTTTCATATCAACGGCACAAAATACGAAATCGACGTTCTTTACTACCGTTTCTACGTCGGAGGCGTCAAAAATCGTCATATTTTTATATTTTTCGGGAAGAGGCTCTTTCATAAGCCAGCGGTCTTTAACCACTTCGCCGTAAGGTTTACCCGCCGAACGTGGCGAAGCCGCCAAAGCCGTTACTTCAAACCACGGATGATTAAGAAGCAAAAGCGCGAATCTTTGCCCTACCATGCCCGTCGCACCTATTATACCGACATTAAGTTTTTTTATTTGTGACATATAAAACACTCTCCAACATTTTTATCTTAAAATAAATGTACCATAAAAATGAGTATTTGTCAACCACAATACATGTAACGGCGCGTTTTTTCCCTCTTGACAACAAGGCTCTTCTTGTATATAATTATAGTATATGGAATATGATTAACACCTGTGAAAAATTTCTTGAAACGGAAAAGAGGTTATCATGATAAAAAGCGGCAATATCAGGAATTTAAAGAACAGGCACGGTTTCACAATGGTTGAGCTTTTGGTGGTTGTGGGTATTATCGCGGTGCTTACATCTATAACCGTTCCCTTTGTATTTATGTCCCGCGGCAGTACCCGTGCCGTTAATGAAAAGGCGCGTGACTTCTTTTTCACTGCACAGGGAATTATGACCGATGCAAGGCTGTCACCTGAAAACAGCGATATAAAATTAACAAGCAGAATAATTGTTGAGGTTGATAAGGCGGCAAACAGCGCGACCGTTCTCGGCGGGACGGTGGAGGCGGGGTTTGAGAATTACTTTATCGGAAGGCTTCGCACTTTCCTGTTGCAGGACGACAATAACAATGAGTTTTATTATTTAGTGGTTGACGGCAATTACAGGGTAGAAAGAGTTTATATGTCGCGCACACGAATAATTCCCTCCCCCCCCACTCCTCTCCCTGTTCCAACGCTTACTTTCAGCAGGGAGAATACCTTAGCCGACGGAACTATGGTTGGGGTTTTTCCGATTGACTTATCAGGGACAAATTTCACTTTCTGATGTTTTAAGCAAAACCAAGTAATTATAATAAAAACAGGGCGGTATATTGCCGCCCTGTTTTGATTAACTTTTATTTTAATGTTGGTATTCAACTTTGCCGTGACGGTTGCAACACCCGGCGTAGTGTTTACAGGAGAAATGACGATATTTTGGGGGTTATTTAATGTTTTATTAATTTTCAGCAATTATACATCTCAAATAAATTCGGCTTTAACTTCTCCCCGTAAGCTATTCTCATGGCAAGCCGCGCCAACCTTTCACCAATATCCCGCTTATTTTGCGGGTGGAGGTCGTTGTGTTCGCCTAAATCATAAGCAGCGGCAAGTCCCGTGCCGGGCAGTTCAAGGCATTTTTTCTGCTGTTCACGAAGCAAATCCCAATCAGTACCGAGCGTGTCGTGAAAATACGCTAATTGTGTGAGCAAAAACGGCATTTCCCCATGAGCTGAATTGGCATGTTCAAAAAGTCTGCGCCAACCGTTAATCATAGCCGCAAGCTTTTCGGCATAGCGTTCGGGGACGGCTGTATCGGATTCGCCCTGATACCAGATTACCCCTTTGAGCACGTAATTCGCGCTGACCAAAGGCGAAATCATGCCGTTAAACAAGCCTGTCGGGCAATACTGAAAAAACGTCTGCGGCTTTTGATTCTCAAATTCAGTTCCAACTCGGCGTTTCCACGCGCCTATACCTATATCAAAAGTACGGGTTTCCGTAGCAATAAAGCAATTTTTCCCTGCCGTAAACCCGCCGAAACCGTTATAACAGAACAGTCTTACAGCAATCGTGAGTTTTTCGCTTTGCGGTAACGTAAATTTATACTCTCGCGGGGGATAGCGGTAAAAAGTCGTACCGATTTTCTGAGCGTTTATGAACACCTCGTCCATGTCAACAGCAGTTCCGAGGAAAATCGTCGCTTCTTTGCCCTGCATTTCCTGCGGAATTTGAACGGTTTTGCGATACCAATAAGAACCGGACCTGTCAAGCGACTTAAAAAGCGAAATTTCCTCCCAGTCCGAATCGTCGTATTCCGTACTTTCCCAATTTTGTTTTAAACCCTTGTCGGCTTGGTCTAATCTGTTGTGATAATCCTGCACGTAATCATCGTAATGGCTCAGGGTGTTTTTTATATAATCATTATTTTTGCATTTTTCCGCCTTGGCTAATTCCTCGGGGAAGTTTTTAAGCATATCTGCGCTCATCCATGCCGCGACGGGCGTACCGCCCACAGCACAGGCGAAAAGCCCGATGGGGACTTTGTAACGCTCATGAAGCTTTTTCGCAAAAAAGTAGCCCGCCGCCGTAAAATTGGAGGCGGTTTGCGGGGAAAAGCTTTCCCAGCCGCATGACGTAATCTCGCTTTGCGCCCCCTCAAAGTTGTAAACCTGCGGGACTTTACACTGTCTGATAAAAGGGTTGGTAACGCTCATTTCATCAGGATAATTATGGCAGGCACGGTCTAACATAAGCTCCATGTTTGACTGCCCCGAGCAGAGCCAAACATCGCCGATTAAAATATTGCATATTATAATTTCTTCGCCGCACGAGCTGATTTTCATTTCGGCGGGGGTTGAATTTTCGGTATATCTCCCGACAGAGCAAACCCATTTGCCGTTATCACAAGCTTTAGCGGTGAATGTTGTACCGAAAAAGCTTATTTGCACCGATTCAAGGGGCAGGCAAGAGCCTGATATTTTTATATCCGCGCCGCGCTGCAATACCATTCCGTCAGAGAAAAAGGGTGAAAGCTTTAAGTTCATGAACAGCTCCTTGAAGTTTATTATATATATTTTAGCATTAAAAGGAAAATAAGTCAATAAAAACCGCCGTGTTATTAAACACGGCGGGGTTATTCTTACTGCGGCGGTTGATTTTGGTTCTGTTCAAGTGAATTTTGCGGAACAGGATTCTGTTGCACGGGATTTTGCTGAATTTGTTGGCTCGGCTGTTGCGGTATCGGATTTTGTTGAGTTGAGAACTGCTGATTTGGATATTGCTGATTTGGAAACTGCTGATTTGGAAACTGCTGATTCGGGAACTGCTGATTCGGAAACTGCTGATTCGGAAACTGCTGATTCGGAAACTGCTGATTCGGAAACTGCTGATTCGGAAACTGCTGATTCGGGAACTGCTGGTTTGGGTATTGCTGAACAGTATTTGCTTTGCCCTTTTTCACATCGATTTCCTTAAACACATTCTCCATGTATTCGGGGTTGACGTTTTTCAACTTTGCCCACGCTATCGTACCGCTAACCAAGCAGACTAAAACCCATGCGTGAAAAGCTAAATCTATAACAAAAGAAATTTCAAACCCCACGCCAAACGCAATGGTTAAAAACATCAACGTGTCAACACCAAAAATAACCAGCGCGACTAAAATAAAGACGCGCATGTTTTTTGACAGAATAAAACACATCAAGTAAAGCCCAATCCCGACAAGTGCTATAATAAGCCCGGGAACACCAAAGAGACCGTAGAAAAACAGCGGCATAGTCGCCGAAAAAAGAAAATACAGGTCGGTTTCAATAATCATAAACATTAAATTTATTGCGGTAAAGGCTATTACCAACAGCAAATTTATTCTCGCGTTTTTGAATTTTGTAGCCTGTTGCTTAATCATTTCGTGTTCCATGTTTAAGCCCCTTTCGTTAATAATCTGCTTTCTGCCTAAGCTTTGAGCGGATTTTACGCCGACAAGACAAAAATCAGAAGAAATACTCGGTTATTACTTTATATCATTTTACCATATTTTTTTACTGTTGTCTACATGTTTTGCTTTGGGTCGCCAAAAATAAAAAACCCGTGCCCTTATGGACATGGGAGTTTTTTCTGCCGGTGGTGGGACTTGAACCCACACGTGGTTGCCCACAACGGATTTTGAGTCCGTCTCGTCTGCCATTCCGACACACCGGCGCAAATTTCAAGGTTTCGAGAGTTGCCAGTAAATTATAACACAAATCGCGGTGCTTGTCAACTACAAAATCAACATAGCATCTCCGAAACTGAAAAATCTGTACCCCTCGCTTATCGCCTCGTTGTACGCCGCAAGTGTTCGCTCCCGCCCCGCAAACGCGCTCACAAGCATAATCAGCGTGCTTTCGGGCAGGTGAAAATTAGTCAGCAGGCA
The DNA here is from genome assembly GCA_009776305.1 of Oscillospiraceae bacterium. GTDB lineage: Bacteria > Bacillota > Clostridia > Oscillospirales > Ruminococcaceae > Ruminiclostridium_E. The sequence continues at coordinate 251,952 of WRLY01000001.1, forward strand.
ATCCATAAGCTTAAACTCATGACCGGGGTAAATGAAAATATCGGTGGTTGAGAACCCGAACGCGCAGTTTTGTTGCGCCGCGCTTTCGAGTAAATCAAATCCCTGCCCTCCCACGCTCTCTAAGACCCGACAGCTGGTCGTGCCGACCGCGATAATCCGCCCGCCGCGTTTTTTACAAACTTTTATTTTTTCAATTAACTCAGGCGTAATTATAAAGCGCTCGGCGTGCATTTTATGTTCCAAAATATTCTCGGCTTTAACAGGACGAAAAGTCCCCAAGCCCACATGCAAAGTCGTGAAAGCTATATCCACGCCCTTTTGCTTTAAAGTTTCAAAAACTCGCTCGGTAAAGTGCAGTCCCGCCGTGGGAGCCGCCGCCGAGCCTGTTTCGCGGGAATAAATCGTATTGTACCGCGCCGCGTCGTCAAGCTTTTCGGTTATATAAGGGGGCAGGGGGGTCTGTCCGATTTTTTCAAGCAGTGAGAAAAATTCCCCGTCATAATTAAATTTTACAATTCTGTTCCCACCCTCGGCGGTTTCAAGAATTTCAGCCAATAGGCTCTGCCCGAAATCAACGACCACACCCTTTTTCAGTCGTCTGCCGGGGTAAACCATAGCCTCCCACAAGTCCTGTCCTTTTTGCTCCAAAAGCAGAAATTCTACATCAACCGACGAGCCGCCGTTGATGTAATTCCCCCGCTTTTTCCCGAGAAGCCTGGCAGGAAATACTTTTGAATCGTTTAAAACCAATAAATCCCCCTCATTTAAAAATTCGGGTAAATCATAAAAACGCCTGTGAGAAATCTCGCCCGTCCCGCGGTTTAATACAAGCAGGCGAGAATAGTCGCGAGGCTCAACGGGGGTCTGTGCTATTAATTCTTCGGGTAACTCATAATAAAAATCTGTTTTTTTCATGGAATAATTATAGCACACGAAAATAAAAATGTCAAAAAACGGAATGTTTTTTGACATTTTTATTTATTAATCAGATACTGTTATCGTAAACATTAGGTCGTCGTCAAAATCCCCGCTTGCTACAATGTAATAGCTTTCTCCTTTTGTCAAAAACTTAGTGCCTGCCGAACCAAATGTTCCGCTTTTATCGGTTGCTTCGGGGTCGATTGCCTCTGCTCCCCATATAAATGAAGTAGTCGGTTGGTCCGGTTCGGTGTTATAGAACGTTATTGTGAGGTTGTCAATGTTGCCGCTTGAAATCGTTACATTAATTTCCGTGCTGTCTGTTGTGAAAATCAAGTCCTTTTCTCTTAAAGCGCCCGCAGGAATTTCAAATTTTTCAAAATCACTTAAATTAATTACATCCGACTGTTCAGGCTTGGATACGGTTGTGTTTGTGGGTACATCTTTAGGCAGGAAATCCATGGGGTTAAGCGCCGGACCAAGGTCGATTACTAAGCCTGTATCTCCCTCAATCATCGTAATTTCGCCCTGTCTTACCTCAAAATGCAATTGATTTCCAAGTGCTTGACCCGTGGCTCCGACCGCCGCTATTACCTGTCCTTGCGTCACTTCATCGCCGACTTCCGCGAAAATCTCACTGCAATGAGCATAAACAGTACTTAACCCGTTATCATGCTTAATAATTACAATGTTTCCGTAACCGCCGTTCCAATTCGCATAAATAACCTCGCCGTCAGCCGCGGCTAATATTTCTGTGCCATAGTCGGCAGATATATCAATACCCTGATGTCCCGTGTAACCGCCGTCCCAGTGACCGTATTCGCTGATGTAGCCGCCGTTTCCTCCCACAGGGAAAATTAGTTCTAAGTCAACGGACTCAAGAGAAAGTTCTTGACTGTTTATAATTATAAATTCAACCTGTTCAATGTCAATCGACTCTTTAAACATAAAATGATAAATATAAGGCATATTAGAACCGGAAACCGAACCATAAAAGTTTTCCATAACCGAAACTACGTCGCCGTTTTTATATTTCAGCGAAACATCCTCATAGTCAAAGCTTATCAATCGTTGACTTGACTCAAGACGTAAAACGTTAGGCGAGAGCGTCATTTTCACCGGCGTGGTGTTTATTACCCCGATTTCGGAATCGGGGTCGTGTTCGGGCATCCATAAACCCGTGAAAACCTCGATTTTTCTGTTAAACGACTCCATGTCTATGTTAAATTTAAACAAAGCCTCCCCGAAAACAGTCCCTTCGTCGGTTTCAACGCTGTGTATTAATAATGTCATTTCTTCGCCGATTACCAAATCGTCAAAATAGTTCCATATAAAAAGCGCGATAATTTGCCTATCGTTTACTTTGATAAAATCAGCGCCGCCGCTTTGATGATTGAATCCTTTCGCGAGCTGCTCCTCGCTCGGGCTTTTGTCCTGCTGAATTTGAAAACCGGCATAGACGGCATGGCTGTTATCGTCTTTTGAAAATGATTTTTTATTGGATTTAACGTCTACCGCCATTGATATAATCCCGCCATCGGCGTATAAGCCCAGAATTTCAAAATCAAAGTTTTTAAAATCATTGCTTACAAGGGTGTATTCGGGCTGTCCCGCAAGAATTGCCGCCGCCGCTGAATTATTGAAAAAAGACGTCACCTTATTTTTATATTCGTCTTCCTGCACTTTGCGAATTTCCTCCCGCTCCCCGAAAAGATACGAAAGTGCGGCATTAAATCTGTCGCTGTTGCCGAAAACCGCCACGCCCCCCCCAAAAAGAATAATCAAAGCCAGCATAACGGGGACAAGTTGTTTTGCAAACGGACTTTTCCGACTTTGCTTACTTTCGCCTCTTCTCAAAACCGAGTTCACAAACGCCTCATCGCTTGAAACGGGTTCGATATTGTTTAAAATTTCAGTATATTTATTCATAAACAGCCTCCATGTCATTGATTAATTGTGTTTTCAGCATACTCCGCGCACGCTGAAGCCTTGTGGTAACTGCGGTTTCAGAGATTTTGAGAATTTTTGCCGTCTCCGCCGCCGAATACCCCTCGTAATAAAATAAATGGATTACGGCTCGGTAATTCGGTTTCAGCTTTAAAATATAGTCCCGCAAAACGCTTTCGTCTTCATTGTAAGCCGAAGTGCAGGCTTGATTCCCGTAGCAATCCTCACTGAGTTCCGAGCGTTTTTGGCGCCATGCAGATTTTTGCAGGTTTTTGCAGAGGTTGACAGTAACCCGAATCAGAAAGGCTTTTTTATGTTCGGCGTCGGTGAAAGGCTTATTATAATTGTAAAGCCTCAAAAACGCCTCCTGCGCCATATCATCCGCGTCAAACCTACTGCCCGTGCAACCGAATGCCAAGCGAAAAATCATTCCGCGGTATGCCGCAACGTCCGCGGTCAGCTCCGCTGTTTTATCTGGACTCACTTTCTCGTTGTCTCCTTTTTATTTATGGGCACTTCCAAAAACCTCCGGTGTATCAGCGTGGTGCAGATTTGTTCGTCAGTTTACACAAAAAGCGCAGGCAATACTTTGTGTATTAACAAGCATTTTGGAGTAAACTGGCGGATAAAGATGTGCCGCGAGGTGCGACAGGAGTTTTTGGAAGTGCCCTTATTATAGAACGTTCTGTTATATACACAATTGAAAACATTGTTTTGTCACAAAAAACGGGCGGAAAATTTCCGCCCTTAAAAAATTATAGCGTACTGCTGAACTCCTCCAAAATAAACCTCACAACATCTTTCATGGAGCTACAGGAATCAAGCGCCTTTTTCAGCGTTCTGACATATTGGGTCTTGTCGCCGCCGTCAAGGGCTTTTTGCGCCACCCCCATGTAATAACCGAAACGGTGGGTTTCGGGCAATACCCCTATATCCGAATCATTAAGCAGGTTGGGATTGTAGGCGTTAGCGATATAAAGTGCCGAATATTTTGAATAATTCCCGTAAATCATCGACTTTTCAGCGTTGTTAAGGGTTTTTGCGCCGTTCAGCGACGCCTCGAAAAGCAAAACGCCAAATAGCAAATTCTTAATACTCGAAAAGAAAAACTCGTCGTTTTTGTACCGCAACGCTAAAGAGGGCAGACTTTCCCGCTCTTTGGCTATTGTCAAAAGATGGGTCAGCATAAGCTCGCAATCCATTTTTGCAATTGCGGGACTTAAATCAAGGTTGCTTTTCAAGGCAAGGAAAATTGCCTCCGAGTAGCTTTCGGGGAGGGGTTCTACCCTTTTATTTAAAAAAGCTCCGAGCGCCAGGATGTCATTGGTTTGGCATAGTTGCATAAGCTTGGCAAACCCGCTCTTACCCGATTTAAAGCTTGCCGCTAAACTTTCATCGTAATAATATAACTCTTCAAGTCTTCGTTCAAAGTAAGCAATTTTTTCACGGTCGCCAAGTTCAACTATTCTTTCGTAAAATTCGGCTAATCCCTCCCGCGCCGACTTGTCTTTTGCGATTTCTATAACATTATTGATTATACTTTTGTAAATTTCAGGGCTCAAATCAAAATCGAAATCACTGTAAACCTTAAAGGATTCACAGTGCTTTTCCTGCTTAACAAGGCAATTTACAAGCTTGTTTTTCATTTCGGCGTAGCCTTCGGGTATGAGGAAATTTGAAATTACAAAACCCAAGGCGCTATTGTCAAGGGCGTTCATTTCTTTCTTTCTATAAACTTCAAAATATTTTTTTATATTTTCTTCCGACTTTTCATATTCACAAAGTTCAAAAAGCTGTAACGCCTTATAAGCATAAGCGTCGGCAAGAATGGCGTTATCCGGGTTTGCTTTTTTTATGGCTCTGTCAAGGGCGTTTATGGCTTTTTGGTGTTGATTTTCCTTTGCGTGCATTTCATAGGCGTTGAAATAGGCGGTATACAAAACCGGAGCTTCAGAATTATCGGCTAATTTCATGCCTTTTTCAATCAGTTCGCGCTTTCTGTCGTCGATTTTCAGCATACTTGCCACATAATGATGTATGTTTCGCAAATCATCAGGGTTTTTTTGCAACTCTTTTTCAAGCAGGGTTAGATTACGCTCGGACTTTGCCTCTAACTTCTCCTGTGTTTCAAAGGCGTAGCCGTAATGGTTGGCGTAGGAATTAAAATAATATCCGGGGTTGTAATAATGAATAAAATACTCGTGAATAGCCCCCTCAAAACGAAGATTATCGGTTTTCCTCGCAATCCTGTGGGCGAAAAATCTGAAATATTTATCATAAGGCACTGAAGTAAAATTATGGGTTATATAATAGGCGGTGTTATAATTCCTGCTTATATTCTCGTTATTGAAAAATTCCACCATTTCACCCACGTCAACAAAATGGTCGTCAGCGTCAAGGAACATAAACCACTGACCTGTACATTTTTCAAGTCCGAAGTTTCTCGCTGCGCCGAAGTCGTTAATCCAGTCGAAGTGAAAAATTTTGTCGGTATACTGCCGCGCTATTTCAACTGTTTGGTCGGTTGAACCTGTATCAACAATAATAAGTTCACTCTTCACGTTATCGAGCAGAGGCTTTAGGCAATCAAGACAGGTTTTCAGCATTTTCTCCTCGTTTTTTACAATCATGCTGACCGATAAAACAATATTCTTGTCATAATTATAGGATGTTGTTTGATTTTGGTTTTGCGAAACCCGAGCTTTCATAGTTATTCTCCTGTCGTCTGTCGTCTTAAATCTTCACTTTTAATAATAACATATTTACAGTATAAAGGCAACTGTTGACAATATAACAAAATTATGTTATATTTAAAAAGTACGGAGGCGTAGCCCAGCTGGTCAGAGCGCTTGCTTGACATGCAAGAGGTCGTTGGTTCAAGTCCAATCGTCTCCAGCGGTGAGCCACCGCGGGCAATATTTCAGTGACCCTAAAGGTTGCAGTAATTGTGAAGTCGGTGGTTCGTATTTAGTACAGCCCTAAAGATTTCAAAGGCGGTTTTAGTAAAAGCTACTAAAACCGCCTTTTTACATATCCATATCCGAATTATCAAACGCATACTCAATACATTTTACCACAAGTTTGTTCAAACTGACATTTTTGCTGTCACAGACTTTGTTCATTTTATCCGCTAAATTAACAGGGATTTTAAATGTTTTATTTATATATTCTTCCCGCTCAATGTTGAACTTTTTCAAAACATCACCTCTACTATTAGTATAGTATCTATTTGTGCAAGTTTAAACACTTAATATACAGTGCTTAACGTGTTACAATTGATAAAACATAAGTTCGGATTTTTTCGTCGAAGAAAATATTTTACAAAATATTCGTGCATACTACTTGAAAAGCGCGAAGATGCTATGTTATAATGGACAGGAGTAATTTTTTGAAGATTCGTCAAGAGCAGATTTCAGATATTTTGTTAGAAAAACGAAAAAAAGTTTACCAATGCAAAAGAAAAAACACAGTATAAGGAGAAACCGCAAGATGACTTTGTCAAATATTCAAACACAACTTGCTGAGCAACCAACAAACAAAGAACCAGAGAATTTTGAAATCAACTTGAAGTTGTCGTATTGCGCATATTTTTTATCAAAATATGACATGCAGGCAGTTAAATATTTAGGGTTTAACACTCGTGACGAGGCTATGACCAGTATATCGAAAGCGTTAGGTAAAGGAAATAATTATCTTAAACGTCGAAGGGATGAATTTGATGTTTTAACAGATAGTCATAGAAAGGGGCAACGAAACAGGTCTCCTATTTCAGGTGTTTTGAGAATACATCAAGAATTAAAAGGTTTTTCATTTCAAGAGTTAGCAAATAAAGTGCAACAAATATTGGTTGTTTCAGGTGCAATATACCCAGATGATTTACCTGATGATTCTGTAGAATATCGAGAAGGAAAGAAGAAAACGGTAGCCGTAAACGTTCACGAGCGCGACCCTCGAGCCAGACGAGCTTGCATCAAACATTATGGTGCAAAATGTTTGATTTGTGATTTCGATTTTGGCAAAGTTTATGGCGTGGAATGTGAAGGCATGATTCATGTTCATCATTTGAAAATGGTCAGCGAATCTGGCAGCGAGTATGTTGTTGACCCGATAAACGATTTAAGACCTGTCTGCCCTAATTGTCACATGGTATTACATAGCAAAAACGGCGGTATCTACACAATCGATGAAGTTAAAGACATGCTTGAACAGAGTAACTGAATCGATGTTTTATAATAACGTAGGATTTATATGGAGATAAAGGATATTTTCGACGCAGAAAATATTGGGAAAGAATAGTAATACAAACGAGTAAGGTGTAAACTTTAAAGTGTTGTCAGGCTTCCCCCCTGATTTTATCCCTAATTTCCGCCGCTTCTTTGCTTAATCGCGTAATTTCCGCCCAGTTCTTATTTTTTATAAGCTCGTCTTTAACCATCCAGCTTCCGCCGCAGGCAATCACGGGTTTAAAACTTAAATAATCCCCAACACTTCTCCTGTCAATCCCACCTGTAGGCATAAAGTTTATCATTGTATACGGCGCGGCTAACGCTTTCAGCATTTTTAAGCCACCCGCCGCCTCGGCAGGAAAGAATTTCAGCGTCTTCAGACCAAGTGACAAGCCCGTTTCTATGTCGGTGGGGTTGCATACTCCGGGTACAATGGCTATACCTTTTTTATCGCAGTAGCTTACCACCACGGGATTAAGCCCGGGGCTTACGATGAATTTTGAGCCTGCGTCAACGGCTCTTTTTACGGTTTCGACATTGAGGACAGTTCCCGCACCGAGCAACATTTCAGGACATTCTGAACTAATCCGCCTAATGGATTCCTCTGCCGCGTCAGTTCTGAAGGTGATTTCGGCGGCGGAAAGCCCGCCCTCCGCAAGCGCCCTGCACAAAGGCACTGCGTCGTCAGCATCGTCTAATTTTATGACGGGAATAATCCCGCATTTTTTTATTTCCTCAAAAATATTTTGCATTTGTTTTCCTCCCAATTAATTATTTTTTATCCCTATAACAGCTACAATACTCCCCTATAAGCGGCAACGACATTATTCTTACCGTAACCGCGAGCAGCGCGGGGCGCTTTATAATATGAGCAACGTTTCCAAAATATCCCCCCTAATTCAAATATTTACGCAAGGTTTTCCTCACCGCTCCCTTTTCCGCAATTAATTCCCCGAACATGTTTTCAACCTTTTCCCCCAGCCCCGCATCATAAAGATTCACACCGAAAATGCGGGAATCTTCTAAGATTGGGCGGATATTTTGACTGTAATCATGTTTAGGTTGACAGAAGTCTATCTGCTTTATATGTGCCATAAGACTTGAATACAGCGGGTCGGGGCTGACTTCCATGGGATTTCCGTTGTCGTCGATTCCCATAAGGTATCTCAACCATCCCGCGAATACAAGAGGAATAAGCTTTAGGTCTTCAATATTCAAGTCTGCGCGCTCAAGATACGCCTTTATGGTTTCTCCGAAACGAATCGGCAATTTTTGCGATGTATCGGTGGCGATTCTCTGCGGCGCGTCAGGCAGGAAAGGATTGGGCAGTCTTACGTTTATAACCTCGTCAATGAATTTTTCGGGGCTGATGATTCCCGGATTTATAACCGAGGGCAACCCTTCCTCATAACCGATTTTTTCCACTAACTTTTTTAAGTCGGGGTCTTTCATTTCCTCGCTGATTTTATTAAATCCAAGCAGGCAACCGAAAACCGCCAAAGCCGTATGCAGGGGATTCAGGCAGGTGCAGACTTTCATTTTCTCGGCTTTGTCTACTGTTTCGCGTGTGGTGAAGATGATGCCGGTTTTCTCCAAGGGCGGTCTGCCGTTTGGGAAATCGTCCTCAATGACCAAATATTCCGCCTGTTCGGCGTTTACAAAAGGCGCGGCATGGGTATTTTTTGAGGTAACAATCGTTTCCATACCGCTTAAACCGCCGTCCTCCAACATTTTCCTGACGTCCTTATGAGGCGCGGGGGTGATTTTGTCAATCATGCTCCACGGGAAAGATACTTTTTCGGGCTCATTGATGTAATCGGCAAAACCCTTGTCAACTAAATCTCGTTTACACCACTCGTTTGCAAAGGCGTTAACCGCCGCTTTAAGCTTATCTCCGTTATGAGAACAGTTATCCATACTAACAAGCGCCAAGCCGGCACGGGCGGTATTTGCCAAGTGCTTATAACGTTCATAAACGAGTGCCGTAACCCGTCCCATATAACTCTTTGGCGAATCTGCACCGTTTGCGAAATCATAGGCTATATCAGGCGGTATTTCGCCTGTCGGCGTTTGCAGAGAATAACCTTTTTCGGTTATGGTAAAGCTTGCCATTTGCAAAGAGGGGGCGCGGAAAATTTCTTTCAACCGCTCAAAATCTTTATGAGCCGCATCGGCTTTTAACGCCTCGGTTATACTTGCAACGGCTTTTTTGTCAACATTGCCATCACTTTTCAGGGTGACTAAAATCAGCAGATTGTCAAAAGGTTCAAGGGTTTTGTCGATTATTTCATAATCAAAGCCCTCGGCGGTAATAACGCCCCTGTCATAGCCTGTTTCAATCAGCTCCTGACAAGCGCGGGCTAAATAAGCGCGAAAAATATTTCCTGCGCCGAAATGAACCCAAGCAGGCTCGGCTTTGGTCTTTTCAACCACAGACAACCTATTATAGTTTACGGACTCAATGCCCGCTTTGCGCCACTTTTCGGTGTTTTCGGGAAAAAATAGGGTTTGGTTGTTAAGTTGCATTTTTAATTTTGCTCCTTTCGTGGTGGGTTATGTGCGTTTTGATAAATGAATTGCTGTTTTGCGTAAACGTTAGCCGCTTTACAAAAATTATTTATTATTTTTCCTGATTGCCTCTAAAAGCCCGTTCAAATAACAAATCCCCATTGCCCTGTCATACAACCCGTAGCCCGGCATGGACTTTTCGTCCCACACCATTCTGCCGTGGTCGGGGCGGAGCGCGCCGTCAAAACCTATATCCACAAGCGCTTTCATAATCTCGTACATGTCAAGAGAGCCGTCGCTTGACAAATGCGCCGCCTCATCGAACTTCCTGTAACCGAGATATTTCACGTTCCTGACATGTGTGAAGTGGATTTTCCCTTTCAGTGAGCGGATGATTTCGGGTATATCGTTATCGGGGTTAGAGCCGAGAGAACCCGTGCAAAGCGTAATACCGTTGCAGGGGGAGGGGGCTAAATTTACAAGCGCGTGCAAATCCTCCTTGTTCTTGACGATTCGCGGCAGACCAAAGACGCTCCAGGCAGGGTCATCGGGGTGGATTGCCATTTTTATACCGTATTTTTCACAGGTTGGCATAATGGCTTTCAGGAAATATCCCAAATTCCCGCGCAAGGTGTTTTCATCTATGTCTTTATAAATCTCAAAAAGTTCTTTGTTACGCGCCATTCTTTCAGGCTCCCAGCCGGGCAGAATAAAACCCTCGCTTTTATTTCCAAGGCTTTCAAGCATGTCCTCAAAATTCATGTTTTCAACAATTTCAGCATCATAGGACAAAACCGTTGAGCCGTCGGGACGGGGTTTTGCCAAATCCGAGCGAGTCCAATCGAACACGGGCATAAAGTTGTAACAAACCAAATCAATACCTTCCTGACCGATAAGTTCAAGGGTTTTGATATAATTTTCTATGTACATATCACGCTCGGGGGTGGCGGCTTTGATTGCGTCGTGGATATTCACGCTCTCGATGCCCGAAATTTCCAAACCAGCCCGTTCAACACGGCTTTTTATAGCTTTGATTGCATCAATTTCCCAGACCTGACCCGGCAGGGTATCATACAGAGTGGTAATTACGCCGACGACGGCGGGAATTTGCCTGATTTGTTCAGGCGTAATAGTGTCGAAGTTTTCTCCGAACCAACGAAAGGTCATTTTCATGGTTTTTTCTCCTTTTTTATTGATTTATGGTAGTGCGTAAAAATTAACCCCCCCGCAAAATATAAACTGCCCCCGCTACCCAAAATACTCCTTTGCGTTAAAATACGATATATTCTTTACCATTTCTTCAAGCTTATCAAAATCGGCGGGGTATTCACCGTTTTCAACCCAGTTGCCAATCAGATTGCATAAAATGCGCCTGAAGTATTCATGCCTTGTATAAGAAAGAAAACTACGCGAATCAGTCAGCATGCCTGCGAAAAGCGACAATACACCGTTGTTTGCCAGCGCAATCATCTGTTTTTCCATGCCGTCCTTATGGTCGTTGAACCACCAGCCCGGTCCGAACTGGATTTTACCCTTTTGTCCGCCACCCTGAAAACTTCCGGCTATGCAGGCAAGCAGGTCGTTGTCCCTTGGGTTAAGGCAAAAAAGTATGGTTCTTGGCAGACCGCTGTTTTTTTCAATACTGTCTAATAAGCGCAACAGGGAATCGGCGTAGACGTCGTCGCTCATGCAATCGTAACCCTTGTCCGTGCCGACAAGCTCCACCATAGCGGTATTGACATTTCTTGCCGCTCCTATATGGAGCTGCATGGACCAACCTTTTTCCTTGTATTTTTCAGCTAAATCTGTCTGTATTTTGCTCTTATAGGCGGCAACTCTTTTTTCCGATATGATTTCCCCCGCCTTGGCTTGTTTTATAAGTACATCAAACATTTCCTCTTGCATCTCGCCAAAAACGGGCGGGTCAAGGGCATGGTCTGCCATATTGCACCCGTTGGCGTGAAAGAATTCCACGCGGTTATAAGCCGCCTCTTTAAGGCTTTGGTAGTCATTTATGTTTATTCCCGTAGTTTCCGATAACTTAGCGATATATTCCCCCCAGTTAGGGCTTTCTATATTCAGCAAATCAGACGGACGGAAAGTTGGTTTTACTTTAGCGCCAAATCCGCTCTGCTTGATTTTTTTATGAAACTCAAGCGAGTCTAAAGGATTATCCGAGGTGCAAATCATCTCAACATTGAATTTTTTGATGATTTGGCTGACGTCCATACCTTTTTCGAGAATGGACGAGCAATGCTCCCAAACCTGCTTTGCGGTTTTTGCCGATAGGTTAATATCGCAGTCGAAAATCCGCTTTAATTCAAGGTGAGTCCAGTGATAAAGCGGGCTACCTATACAATTCTCAATTGTAGCCGCCCATTTCTCGAATTTTTCGTAATCACCCGCATTTCCCGTTATGTATTTTTCATCTACACCGCAGGCGCGCATTACGCGGAATTTGTAGTGGTCGCCGCCGAGCCATAATTCGGTCAGGTTGCTGAATTTTTGAGCTTCTGCGATTTCCCGCGGGTCAAGGTGACAGTGCCAGTCGATAATCGGCAGGTCTTTTACGGTAGCGTAAAGCCTTTCGGCAGTCGGAGTTTGCAGTAAAAAATTTTCGTCCATGAATTTTTTCAAGAGTTTCAGCTCCTTTTAATTAAATGTTTGTTTTGTCGGGACATGCTTATTTTTTGCTATACTGCCCTGTCATTTTGCTCATAAATTTTCCGAGTTTGAGCGAAAACAGATACGCCATTCGGGTTTGTAATCGCTGTGCAAATGAATGACATATAATAAATCTTTTTTTATGGATATTCTTAGCAATCCCAATTCCTACTTTTTGCGGGTCAGCTTTAAATTCTTCCGGGACAGGCAACGGTTTTGCCGATGTTGTCTTCGTAAGGGGCGGGTGTATAAGATGGAATGTTATGCCTGTATTTTGGTATTCGATGTTCATACATTTTGCAAGTGTTTCAAGCGCCCCTTTGCTTGACGCATATGCGCTGATATTGACAAAGCCCATAACGCAAACGCCGGAAGAAGTGTAAAAAATCCGCCCGCCGGCTTGCTTTTTCATAGTGGGCAGAACAGCTCTTGTCAAATTTATTGCGCCGTGATAATTCACATTAAAAACACTCTTGTAATCATCATCGGTAGTATCTTCAAGTCCGGTAAACAGGCATTTACAAGCATTATGGATGGCGTAGTCAATGCCTCCAAAAGCGCAAACGGTATCGTCTACACTTTGAATGATTGTTTGAGGATTGCTGACATCACATTCAAACAACAAGAGAGAATCATTATATTTTTCTTTCAAGGCAGTTAGATGACCTAATTTCAAATCAAGCACCGCAACCATGTGACCATCTTTTAGAAATTGTGAGGTCATATAGAAACCGATTCCCTCATTACCACCGGTTAAAATTATTCTTGGCATTTCACACCTCGCCTAATATAAAATTATCTGTGTCTGTTTGCCGATAACTACCCTTACACAATATTTTACCACGATTTAGAAAAAAAGGCAAGGGCAAAAAACACTCTCTTGTCATAAAATATATAAACAAATGTAGGGGCGACGGGTTTTGTCCCGCCCCTTTTTGCGCCAAGCACGCGTTACACGTCAAAAAGAGGCGGAACTTAACCCCGCCCACAATAAGGAGCTACATAATGAATAATTTTCTCTTTCTCGGCGGAGATATGCGCTCAGTCTATGCCGCGAAACGGCTAAGTGAGCGTTACGACTGCTTTATTTACGGCTTTTCAGAGCCGCCGCCCGTGCCTGAAATGCCTGTTCTGCGCGAAATAACCAAGTTTAAAAGCCTTGTTCTGCCTCTGCCCGCCTGCAGGGACGGGCTGAATATAAACGCGCCGTACTTTAAAACGCCTCTTCCCCTTACTGTAATACCCGACGCGGTATATTCAGGCGGTACGGTTTTTTGCGGAAAATCCTGCCCCGCCCTTCAAAAAATCTGTGAGGCAAACAACCTTAAACTTGTGGATTACTTCAAGCGGGAGGAATTAGCGGTTATGAACAGCGTGCCAACCTCTGAGGGTTGTCTCGAAATTATAATGCGGGAGAGCGGTTCAACCATATTCGGCTCGTCAATTCTCCTGACCGGCTTCGGCAGAATCTCAAAGGTTATGGCAAAACACCTTATCGCGCTCGGCGCAAGAGTTACGGTGGCGGCTCGCAAATATGCCGACTTGGCATGGGCGGAAATCGCGGGTTGCGAAACGGTGCATTTTTCACGGCTTGACGACCGCTTAGAAAAATTTGACATTATTATAAACACCGTTCCGGCACAGATTTTCGACCCCAAGCGCCTGAAAAAGCTTAAAACCGATTGCCTGTTTGTTGATTTGGCGTCAAAAACGGGTATAGCAGACATAGAGCTTGCAAGACGGGAGGGCGTTCATGTAATCCATGCTTTATCTTTGCCGGGGAAAATTGCGCCTGTAACGGCGGGTAATATCATCGCCGATACCATTGCAAATATTCTCGCTGAAAACGGCGATGACGCAACAATTGCGAGAGTAACCGGAGGTGATGACAATGCTTAATTCTTTAGATTTCTTGGGAATCACCATAGGTTTTGCCGTAACCGGCTCTTTTTGCACCTTTGACGCGGCGTTTGAGCAGGCAAAAATCCTGCGGGAATTAGGCGCGAAGTTAGTGCCAATCATGTCCGAAACCGCCCATAACACCGACACGCGTTTCGGGGGCGCAAAAAAACGCGCAGAAGAACTAAGCCAAATCTGCGGGGTGGAAAGCACCGAAGTGATTAAAACCATGGTCGGAGCAGAACCTGTCGGTCCGTCAAAGCTGTTTGACGTTATGTTGGTATGCCCATGTACGGGGAATACAATGGCGAAGTTGGCGAATTCTATAACCGATACCCCCGTAACCATGGCTGTCAAATCCCACCTCCGCAATCTTCGCCCCGCCGTTTTATGTGTTGCCACAAACGATGCGCTGGCGGGTTCGGCGAAAAACATAGGCGCGCTTATGAATACCCGCAATTATTATTTTGTGCCGTTGCGACAGGATGATTATAAGGAAAAGCCGACCTCGTTAGTCTCGGACTTCAGGCTTGTTCCCGAAACGGTAAAGGCGGCGTTAGAGGGTCGGCAGATTGAACCTTTGGTTTTTTCTTGAGTTATTAAAAAGTACCCGCTCCGAGAAGAACGGGTACTTTTATGTTTAGTGCATTTGAGTGTTTGTTGGTAAATTTAACCTGCCGATTCCAAGCTTTCGCTTTCCCTTTGATAAACACCCTCAAAAAATCCTTCTCCCGATATAGTAATAGTATCCGAGCCGTCGAAACTGAAAACATAATCTTCATAATCGGCGTAAAGAGGATTTTGGTAATTGAGTTCGGCAACGCCCTCATAATTTACTATGTTGTTCACCGTGAATAAGAAATCGAAACTTTTTCCGTCATAACTGCCGATGCCTAACCGTATAGTTTCATCAGCGTTCATGTACACGCCGCCCCATGTAATGCTTAATGGGTTTTTACCCGCCCCGTTAGCGAGAGCTACAAAGAAAGCGCTACCCTCATAAGGCTGGTCTGTAGGCAATCCGGACATGCCGATTAAAGCCATTTCCTCCGAATTTGCAAACTGCAAAGGTTTTCCGTCAGAGTTATAATAAACCGTTACCTCCATGCCGGCAAAAAACGGTGCATTTTGTTTCAAAGTGGAAGCTAAACTGTCCATCATGAACCAGTTAACGCTTGCGGCGTCTTCTAAATCAAAGTCTTCTCTCCTTACCCTGCCTATACCGGTCATAAGGGTTGAGTTTTCCGACCAGTCCACGATTAACTTATCCCCGTCAAGCGTAACACTGTTAAGGGTGAAGTTAAGCCCTGTCCAACTTGACAGATGTCCCGCCAATTCCATGGAAATATCGGTAAAGCTTTTGTCGTCAAGGGGTTTGGTCAGCTCCACCTCGTAAAATCTGTGGAGCGGCTCGGGTGAACCGTTGGAAAAATCCGCTACCAATGTATAGATTCCGTAGGTTTCAGACTTGCAGGAGCTTAAAGCCCCCAAAGAAAGGCAGAGAAAAATAAGCGACAGTAATAATGTTGAGATTCTGAATTTTGTTTTCATTTTACACTTTTCCTTTATTAATTAAGGTATAGTCTGTTTAAAATTAAATCAGAGTTAATTTTAAATGACAATATCATGATTATATGTTTATATTATAGCTTTAAATGCTTGAGTTGTCAAGAGAAAACTGAAACGGCTTTAAATATACGCAATTTTGCACAAATAATCAGTCGTAATTTCAGATAAATAGATATTGACAAATTTTTTTGTTTTATGTAAAATTAATAGACAAGGAAGAAAGGGGTTTTGTTATGAAAAATACGCGTTTGGGTTATTCCCGCTGTTTTCGTTTTTTCGCGCTTACACTCGCTTTGATTTTTGTTTTATCGGCATGTACCGACAACACTATACCTGACCAGGTTGTAGATATGCGTGATGCCGGTCCGGCTGAAGACTCAAATACGGGCGTTCGGCAAACAGGCGACGCCGAACGGCAGGACTTGGATATTGACCTTGACAACCTTTTGGAAAATATGCAGGACAGACACGCTACGTCCGCTTCTTTTGAGTACACCGCGCCCATCTTTAATGTTGCCCGCGACCACGTATTCGTCTTTGAAGGGGCTACATATTACGACCGAGCCGACGAATGGCCTTGGGACGACTTCACGGTTTATTTGGAAGACCCGGCTTTTAACCCCGAATATGACTATTTTTCTAATATAGATTACGACTGGAACACCCATATAGTTACTATAGGTCCGGGATACACCCCTGCGTTGGACGTTTGGAATGAAGAGCCCGAACCCCACGCCGATTGGGGTAACGCACCTATGTACTGGTTGGTTCAACGCCGCGACATTGTAACGGGGGAAGTATACGAAAAACCCTTAGTCACCGCCTTTACGGTTCAAAATGAGCTTGATACCCCTACCGTAAGTTTCAGCGTTACAAGCGACGGATATGCCCGCTTTGAATGGAATCCAATTGAGGGCGCGGAAAAATACTCAATTTACGAAATTTCCATAAGCGAAGACTACGGTTTGGCTTTCGCGAGTTTATGGGTAGCAGGCGAAACTGCCAATGTTTCTTTTGTAGAATTTGAAAATCAGCGTTCTGTAAGTTCATTTAGCGATGAAATCTATGGTATGAACGGGGATTTTTACACCGGATATGCCTATTACAGAACAGCTTTTTGCGTGGTAGCCGAAAATGCGGTCGGACGCTCGGCAATCAGCAACTTTATTTTCGCTGACGAATACAGTAACCGTCTGCCGAGTTCGCGTGATTACTCTTACGCCGGAACAGGGGGAGAAACCGAATCAAGCTTTTTTGAAACCGCCTTTTCTCTGCCGTCCCACGCTGTTATAAGAATGTGCGACGGCGAGACCGCCCAAAGGCTTATCGACTACCGCACGGCAACTTACGAAAAAACCTCCTCTTCGTTTGACTCGTCGCTTAAACTGAGTGTTAAAATTCTCGGTACGGATTTTACCGATGAATTATACCTATGGCTTGACGACATATATGGCGACGCCGAGGCGGAATATCTGCGAACCCTCGCTTTTCTAATAGAAAGGCAGGACAGGCTGACTGTACATGCTTCCGGTATTACCCCCGACAACAATATCAGCCACACCCCGCCTGTCGATACGGTTTATGAGGGTGTTTCCGACTTAGATTTACTTCCGCAGAATGTTAAAGCTGTGGAAGCCGCTTTACTCAGGGCGCAAAACGGAGAGTTCACAGTTTACGCCAACACCGCCCTCAGCGAATACATAGCTTTAAACCTGATTCAAGGCGTAAATGTAATAGACGTCAACCCGTTTAAAGAGGCTTTTAACTGGAATGTACTCGTAAACGCCGTGAATGAAGCCTTTTACCAGAATCCTCTCGCGGGGTCTATGACCGGGTTTGAATTCGATTATTCCACAGGGGTGCTTACAATTTATCTCGTTTTAACCCCGGAGGAATTAAAGTCTATGCAAACGGCGGTAATCGCAGAGGTAGACGGGGTTATTTCCGAAATAATAAAACCGGGCATGAGCGACCTCGAAAAGCAAATTGCCATAAACAATTATCTGATACAAAGCGCGGAATATGATATGGCAGCGCTCGAAAACGGCGAGAAAAATAATTTTGAATATGTTGATAAAGAATTTATCCATTCATTTACACCTTACGGGATTCTCATAAACAAGGTTGGGGTTTGCGCGTCTTACGCGGGCGCGTTCAAGTTACTGTGTGACAAAGCCGAGCTTGAATCGGTGGTGGTCACGGGCTACCTTGACGGAACGCTCCCCCACGCCTGGAACAGGGTCAACATAGACGGTCATTGGATGACCGTTGACGTGACAAATAACGATGGGGTGGTTGAAAACGCACTGTTCAACATTCCCGACAGAATTGCTTCAGGCATACTTATAGAGAACGACAACTACGTTTTCAAGCCTGTTTTGGATACTTTAACGGGAACTGCGGAAGACTTTGAACTCTACCGCCTTGAGGGTAGCTATTATCCTTTGAGCGAATTAAAGACCGGGTTGTCGGAAGGCTTGCGCGACGGTGAAAGCTTTGTCATTCGCACCGATTACGACGTTTCGGACGAAGATGTTGTCATAACGCTTTTTGAGGAAGCCCTGGCTTCCGGAACGAGCGACAGAATTGTAGGAGTATATGTTTGGCTTGGGGTAGTGGCGGTTGTAATAGAATAAAAAACAAGGCGGCTTTCAAAAAAGCCGCCTTTGTTTTATTCTTTAATATAACCTGTGTTAAGAAACGTCTGTTTTATAAGCCTCGCTATTCGTTCGGCAGTTGCCGCAGAGGCGGCTCTGTCAACCTCAATGCGAACCATTCCCCTTTCCACCGTGAAAGCGCCGAATCCGTTGCTTGCCGCCGCATCAGACCACATTCTGTCATAATCGCGTAATGCGCGGCTTGGCGTATCGTGAGGGAGCATCATGCCGAACCATTCCCCAAAAGGCGCAATTGCCGCAAGTCCCGCTACGGTTTCATGGGCGGGTCTTATCTCACCTACGCCGTCAAGAGTTACCACTTCATCTGAAAGCGTTGCTAAAGCGCGAAATTCGCCCCCCCGCAATACGCCCGCAAGTTCGGAAGACAGCGCAATTATAAAATCAGCTTCTCCCACCCTGACCGCGCTTACAGCCGGATTTGTACCTGAAAAGGCTACGTGAGCTACGCTTATACCCGCGCCGCTCTCAAACAAGTGCGCCGCCACAAACCCTAAACTGCCGTTACCCGCGTTGGCGCAGGTAAGCGTCTGCGAAGTGGCTACTGTAATCAGTTCTTCCAGTGTAAAGAAAGGCGAATCCGCCCTCACCGCAATGACGCTTGGCGAGTAAGCCGCAAACCAATACTCCCAGTCCTCGTGGGTGGTTCTTGTAAATCCTGTCAGATTTGCCACGACCATTGAGGACAGAGAGGTGCACAAAACCCGCTCGCCCCCTGTCACGGTTTCAAAAACCTCATTCAGTCCGTTCGCGCCGAGTGCGCCGTGAATGTTGTGGATATTAACCTCGGGGGCGGCTTGATTCAAAAGCGCCCGCGCCGTTAAGTCCGCCGTGCCGCCGGGGTTCCAGGGGACTACCACCGATTGCAGTTCGGTCGGCTCATACCCCCTGACCGTATCGTCAAACCAATCATTTAAATTGTCCGACAGACCGGGCATAAAAACAAACATCAGCGTCGCCACCAAAATCAGTAAAATCCCCGCCCCTGAAATGATTGACAATTTCTTATGTTCTTGCACAAAGCTTTTAATTTTGGCAAAAAAGTGAGCGTTGGTCGTTTCCTTTGATTTTGCGGGTTTTTTGGCTGATTTTGTTCCCTCGGATTTGGTTTTTTTCTTCACTTTTTCCTCTTTAGCCATATTTTGCTCCTGTTTTTATTAATTTAGTTTTGTTTCTTATTTATATTTTACCATATTTGTAAGAGATTGTCAATTATCAGGGCAGGCTAAAATGCTTTTACTTTCTTATTTGGCTAAAAACTCAATTAATCGTTGTGCGTCGAATTTGGTTAATTTTCCTGTTTCTGATTTGCCCTCCAGCACTTTCGGAGGTAAATCCCGAATGGTAGTAGTATCAACGTATGACGGCTTGTCAAGACCTGCTTGTTGCCAATCGGTTATTTTAAAGTATTTACTGCGAACAGTTTCACTTTTACTCTCAAATTGGGTAGTAATATTAAACACAAGCACAACTGTTTCTTGATGTTCAATAATCAGCACCGGACGCATTTTTCCGCCGCCGTCCCACGAAACATAGGCGATAAAAACATCAAATATGTTCATCACCCGTTCACCGCCCAGTCGTAAAGTTCAGGGTCTTTATCTTTATCAGCAACTATATGTCCCTCTGCGTTTATATTGACCGCCTTATGCGGAATATTCTTGCGCTTGATTATATCGAGCAGTTGTTCGCCGTAAGTTTGGGCGACCGTGGGCTGAAACGGCAAGCGGCGCTCCTTTATAATCTGCCGGTAAAACATCTCAATGGCGGTCGTGTGGTCTAAACCCATATTTGCCAAAAGCCCGGCGGCGGTTTCTTTCACATCTTTGTCAATTCTAATATTCAAGCTTGCCTTTGCGGTAGCCATAATATCACCTCTTTATTTTAATTAGGTTTGCTATTATATTATAGCATTTTTCAACGCTATTGTCAACACACCGGCGTTGTTTTTGCCTGCCCGAAAATTCAATGTTTCATGTAATTCACCGGGCGGGACATACGCGGACAGACCTTGTGTCTGCCCCTTTAATTTGACATTTTTCCACATTTATGCTATAATAAACATGCGGTGAAAGCCGCTAAAAGGCGAAACCGTGAAAAACGGCGGTAAGCGGTCAATTCTTCCCTCGGAAACGGGGGTGATGCTATGACGTGGTTGGAGTTCTTAACTTTAGCTCTCGTTGCCTGCAACGTAATACATATCATGCAGAATAGCTATAAAAAAAAGAAATAGCCGCCTCACATCCAAAATGAACGGCTAATTCTAAAGCATCATTGAGGGCGACCGCATACCGGTTCGCCTTTTTCTATATTTATTATAACATAAAAGAGCTCGCATGTCAATAGATTTTCGCGAAATTAAACGGGCAGACACAAGGTCTGCCCCTACTTGACATTATTTTACATTTATGCTATAATTACGCCACAAAGGTTGTACCACGCAACACGCGGCATAGGCGGTTGGCTAAACCTCCCGAAAGGAGGTGATGCCTTATGGAACTGGTTTTTTTGTTTTTAGTGCTTTACGCGCTATTACTTATCATCAGGGAAATAAAGAAATAAACCGCCCCCGACCAAGGATAGCGGTTTATTTTAAACTATAAATCCGACAGTCAACCGCCGAACACGGTATGACCTTTGTATTTATATTATAACATAAATTTTATATTTGTCAATAGATTTTCGCGAAATTGTAGGGGCAGACCTTGTGTCTGCCCGTTAAATATACGGGCGGACACGAAGTCCGCCCGTATATATTTGCCCCTGCGGGATTCGGGAATTAGTTAATCGAGACTGCTACACTGCTGGACGCTGTAGCTAAGGTGGTACTACCAGTCCTTATGCGGACGTGTACATAATACATGCCTTGCCCGCTCGGTTTCACCGATGATGGTATGCTTACGTTATATTGCAATGTCGCGTTTGGGGGCGTATTATTACCCGAAAGGGTAGCGTTAGTCCAAGTAGCTCCCGTAGTGCTCGTGCCGGTGGTTATAGCTATCTGTACAGTGTGTGTGCTCGTTATGCCGGTATTTTCAATTTGTGCGGTGACTTGGTTAGCTCCTTCGCTCCAAGCGTTGGCAACTCTAAGCGTTATATCCGGTGCGGTCACCGTCACCGCGCTACTGCTGACCCTTAGCTCTCCCGCGGCGTGGGTGCTGTTTTCGGCGGTGCGGGCATAGATGAAGTATGAGCCTGCGGCCACGTTCGTGAATGTCGTTTCCGGCTGCCAGGTAAGACTGTTTGCGTTGGTGATGGTACCGGAGGTGTTGACAGCGTATTCAATCGACTGTCCGGCTTGCTGTCCGGTCGAGATACTGGACGCGGTGGTGACGGTAATCGTACCTTCGCCGCCTGTGCCTGCCGGTCGGCTGATGGTTGAACCCGTACGTCTGGGGGTCGTGTACGTAAATCCACTGCTTACAATCGGGTTAGTATTGGGGGTTGCAGTCAGGGCATAGCGTGCGAAGAATGTATATGTTGTGTTCCCCTGCAAGCCCGTGAATGTGGCGCTCGTACCCCATGTGCCGTTGGTGGTTGTTTGGTTCGCGTTACTTCTCGAGTACTCAATCCTCCGTCCGCTTCCGCTCGGGGCGGCTGCTATGCCGCCGATGGTAACCGATACGGCACTGTTAGAAATGGTTTGCGATGTGAAGGTCGGGGTGTTAATCGTCGAGGCGACGGTAAAGCCTCCCGCGGCGCTGACCCTGTGCGCTCCCGCGCTGTGGGTTGTATTTGCGGCGGTGCGGGCGTAGATGAAGTAGGTCGTCCCGGCGTTTAGGTTTGAGAATGTTGTGGTTGCTTGCCAGTTGTGGGTCAGGGTCGGTACTGAGGTTTCATTTCTCGAAGCCGCAAGCGCGTATTGCAAGCTCTGAGCGCCGTTGTTGTTTGCATTGATGGGCGTCATGTTTGTGATGTTTCCAACGGTAAGGCTCGTGCCGCTTAAAGTACCTGTCGGGTTTTCTCGGAGTGCCGCGCCCGCCGCTCTGCCTGTGGTATAGGCTGTACCCGCGCTTGTAGCTTGGGGGGTAGCGCCCACTGCGGGATAGCGTGCGAAGAAGAAATACTCGGTATTCGGCTCTAAGCTAAAGTTTCTGCTGTCCTGCCACCTGGTCGAAGTAGCGCTCGGGGCTGAATTGCTTTCTCTGACGGCATACTGGACCGTCCGTCCGGGCGGCGGGGTTATTTCGCTGAGTCTTACGTTAATACCGCTGTTGGTCGGCGTGGGCGCGTTATTACCGGTCGTAATGAGGCTCGGTGCGGGGACAGACGCGGCGTTGAGGCTTATGGTTGCAACCGCCAGATGTGCGCTCTGTCCGCTTTGCACACGGGCTGTACCCGCCGTAGTGCCTTGGGTGTAACGAATGTAGAATCTGAACGTTCCCCCTGCGGTTACGTTGTTAAAGACTCTTGAATTTTGCCAAGTAATATTATTGTTAGTGTCGTTCCCGGTATTCCTGCCGTACTGTACGCCCGCATGACCTGCCGGAGCGGTAACTTCGGTCAGGGTAACGGTGATTCCCGTGTTGTCGGCGTTGACCGCCTGAGTTGCGAGTGTGGGGGCGGGCGGCGTTACGGCGTTGCGGCGGGCTGTGGTATGACTTCTGCTTGAGCTTGCCTCGCCTGCTTTGTAGGTGTCATTTTCTCCGGTACGGGCAAAGAAGAAATATTGTCTGTGCGGCTCCAAGTCTGTGAACACGTTGCTGTCCTGCCACCTGGTCGAAGTAGCGCTCGGGGCTGAATTGCTTGTGTTGAAGGCGTACTGGATGTTCTGCCGGTTTGTAGGTTGCGCTATCTGCGTCGGTCGAGTGGCTTGGGGCAACGTAACCGTAATGGTATCGTCTGTTTGTGCGGCAGAGGTGATGAAAGTGCCCGAAGTATTCCACATAAAGGTTGCACCAACACCAACGGTCACATTCGCGCCGGTGAGTTTCTCCGCGACCTGCTCTCTGCCCGCGCTGACACTGCGGTTACGGGTTGCGTTTTGCTGTGCCTCTACAAAGACGACGTATCTCGTGCCGGGCTCTAAGTTGTTAAATCTGAGGGTGGTACCGTCGCTGTTTAAGTTTACATTAGTGGCTCTTGCGTCCATCCACAGCGAGGAATTCGCGGCGGGTGCGTTGCTTGCGAGATTGCCTCCGCTCGGCGTGGCTACGACTGCGTATCGGAGCTGTTGCCCGTTCGAGTGGAAGATTTCCCCTGCGGCGTTGGTGGTTACGCCTGCCGGCAGTGTGATGCTGATTCTGGGTGCGCCACTATTTAGCGATGTTGCCGTAGTCGGCAGGGCGAGGGTTGCCCCTGCCGCTCTGTCGCTTAGGGTTATGTTTGAGATGGCTTCGGCCGGGGATACGACGATTGCGCCCGCGAAACGGGTAGTGTTTTCTTTTGAGCGGGCATAGACATGGTACTGGGTGTCAGGCTGTAAGCCTGCGAAAACACGCCCCTCCTGCCAAGCCGTAAGGTCTGCAGGCAGATTATCCACGGTCGGGTTGTTCACACGCGTTGTACTACTGATTGCGTATTCGATTACCTGATTTCCTGTATTATTGCTTAGGGTTACGGCGTTCTGGTTCAGGGTCATGGAGTTTGCGCTCGTGCTTTGCGCTACTGCCACTGTGCCGAAGCTTGCGATTGCGCCGGCGGTTTGGTTTGCACGTGTGCTGATTGCCGCGCTGACGGCGGCTACACCCGCGCTGTGGGTGTTATTCATAGCGGTACGCGCATAGATGAAGTACTGGGTGTTGGAGTTTAAGCCGCTGAACGTTCTGTCCTCCGGACCTGCCCATGTACGCCATGTCAAGCTGTCGGGGTGGGCGTTGTTGAGCGTGCTGATTGCAAACTGTAACGACTGTCCTGTAGTATGGGCTCCGCTCGTTGCGGGTGCGAGGCTGCTCGCGTTTATTGTGAGGCTGGTTGGGGTTCTGTCTGTGGTGTTATCCAACACGTTCGGCGTTCCGTGCATTGCGCCGCCCGCGCTTGGACGGCTGACCGCGCCGCTTCTTTGAACGTCACCCGGCAGGTAAGTGATAATCATATCGACTTGAATTTCATTGTCGTCAGCGTCCCATGAAGTGACGGTTGTACGTTGGTTCATAGTTGCTGTACGGGCATAGAGGTAGTAGGTTCGATTATGGGACAGGTTGTTTTCAAACGTTATGCGTTCAGCACCCGACGGCGCCACTACCCACGTGAGGGTTGAAAGATTCGCATTGCTAACGTTCACATTCTCTGAAATTGCGTATTCTATCACCTGCGGATTGCCGGGTACCCCGTTAAGAACGTTACTGATATCAAAGGTCAGAGCCAGGCTACCGCTACCGGTTCTCGGCGTTGGCGGGGTGCCGGTATTGTTGTTTATTACTCTCGCGTGTAAGAATACAGGCGCGCTTGTGATGTTTGCTCCGAGGACTTCTGTCAATTCAATATCTGCGTAATCGTGTAAATCGGGGGCGTTGTTGCTGAAATTGCCCGATAAATCAATTACATTGTTGAATACGTTATCAAGCATTTGTTGTACAGTCCATTCGTTTGCTTCTCCACCGGCATAGCCCGTGAGAATGGTCCGACCATGGTGGCTGTTTGTTCTGTTTCTACTATGAGTCAAGGTGACTATACTATTATTAAAATCAAAACCTGTAGTGCGCGTACCGTTGAAAGCATAGTTGTCAGACAGGATATTTTCAGTGGTCAAGGTACCGGCATGCTCGCCTACTATACGGTGAGTCTGGCTTGATTGCCCCATTACCTCATTTAACAGCACTACACTTCTTCTGATTTGACCGCCACCCATACGTCCCGCGATACCGCCGACTACGTTTCTTTGCGTGTCGGTTCTTTTCTCTCCGGGTTCGGAAATTATTCTGCCTTGGACAAACACATCTTCAATAATGCCGTAGCTGTTACCTGCAATAACGCCCGCGTTACCTCTCCTATCTCCGTTTTTTGACGCGTTTACGTAAACGTTTACAAGTCCGAGCCTGCGGACATAAGCGGTTGTAGAGTCGTTTTCACCGACAGAGCGGAACATTCCCACGTCGGGCGAGGTATCACTTGAAGCCACTTCTATGGTGAGGTTTCTGATTACGTGTCCGGCACCGTCAAACGAGCCTGTAAATCTCCAGCCTATGCCGTTTTTCTCTCCTACGTTGTTGATATTTTCCACTAAGACATAGTGGCGTGTTAGTCCTATTGGAGGAATATGATTTCCTGCGGCGTCCTTATATTCGCATGGGGCAGGATTGCCATCCTCATCCTTCTCCTCACAGAAGACACCATCAAACCAATTTGCAGTGTTTTCGCCGTTGTTACTCAGCAGACACCCGTCCTCCATATACTCATAGAATTTTTCCCAGTTGTCATTCGTGAGCGGGATTGCGCGGGTTAGCTGGCTCGAGGGGTTGTCGGTTCCGATTGGCGAGTGCGGCTCTTTTCCGTCCCGTATGGTTACGCCGAACGAGTTGGTGCTGGTGGCGCTCGCGTAGTTGGCGTTGTCCTCGACCTCGACCGTGACACCAAAGCTGTTGGCAAGGTTGTAGCTCTTTTCTTCGTCCAGTTTGAATCTGACGGTGATGCCGCTAATGGTGTTGCCCTCTACGGTTCCGAATACGACGTTGCCGTCTTCATCGGGTTCCCTCGGCACGATTTCAAAATCGGGGTTTTTCGAGGTGATGACAAGCTCTTGGTTCAACAGGTCGTCGGCAAAAGCGAAGTTTCCAACCGTGATGTCGAACGTGGCTATATCGTCGCCCGGTATAGGCGTAAAGGTGGTGTCAAGTATACCGTTGCCGGTCGGGCTGAGGCTGTCTGTGTCTATGTCTACCTCTATGGTTCTGGCGGTGATGGTGAGGTTACGAACAGTCGTGGCAAGCGTGAGGTTATAGTTTGCGCCCCACGAGAGGTTGCCCAGGTTGATTTGATAAGTGCCGACTGCTTCGCCCGGTACACGCCCGAGGTTGCCTGTGATGACGTCGCTTGCGGGTCTGGTTACCGTACCCGACGTATAGGTCAATTCAGGGTCGCCGTCACCGAAGTCCTTGCTTTGGTTATTCGGGGTGATGATTACATTACGCGTGGTAATCTCGAACTGTCTTGCGGGCAGGCTCGCGTCGGGGTGCATGGTGATGATGTAGTTGGCGGTTACGTTTGTCATGCCGCTGTTAATCCCGACGCCGCCGACTTCAAACATGTAATGTCCTACGTCTTCGCCCGCTTCACGGCTCATGTTGTTTGCTCTTGCGTGTCCTGATACAAGTCCGCTTTCCGCAATTCCGTCAACCGCGGTCAGGGTATAGTTGGTACCGAACGTGGGTTCGGTTGCACCAAAGGTCTTGCGCATGCCCGTGGTTGTATTCAGGTTCGGCAGGAGCCATACGGGGCGCTGTTCAATGGTGAACGGCAGAACGACAGTTCCGCTGTAGTTGCCCCTACCCTCAATGGTTACGCTCGGGGGATTGGCGTCGGTAGAAAGCCTTGCATTTGTATTACGTTGATATGTCATAATGGCAAAGTCTGTACCACCAATCAAGCCGCCCGTGCCGTCTTCGGATTGGATTAGCTGGATTTGGTCGGTTGTTACGGTTCTCTGCATTCCGGTGTACACAAAGGGTTCAATCGGCTCAAATCCCATGGACAAATCTAACACCATAGCCGAAACGGTAACGGTAATGGTCGCCGTGGTCGAGTTAAAGTTGTTGTCGCCCGCTTTGGTAACGGTGATGGTGGCGGTTCCCGCGTTTTCAACCGTGAAGAAGTGGCTTTCGTGCTCGTCGTCTTCAGAATCGATTACGATTACATCAGAGCCGACGGGAACGCCCGCTCTTGGCGTTTGGACCGTGCGTACAAACGTAACTTCGCCTGTTCCGCTACCGCCCGCAGGTGTATAGAGCGAAATAAGTGTGTCGCCGTAGGTTGCTTCTATATTTTCTACAATTAAAGGTTGCTGGTCAGCGCGTTTGATTTTGAGCGTTTGGGTCACGAGCGGCATACCCTGATAACGTCCCGTCGCAGACGCCGATATGGTGTATTCGATTGTACCCGCGTCGATGAACATTCTGTCGTGGTCGCTCAGGTCGATAGTGTTTCCGCCCATATCTTTGTGGACATAGGTAATATTCAGGTCGCGGTTAATGTCAAGCAGACCTGCCCGGTCGGTTATGCTGGCTCTGATAGCCGACTCAAAGCTGTCGCCGCTGTAAGTTACGTCATCAAGCGGAGTAACGTTAATTTTTGACAATTCCCGCTTGGTTACTGTCATTATTCCGAATCCGGGAACAATGGTGTAGTTCGCCGCCACTAAATGCTCAACGTCCGGCGTAACGACAATGGGCTCAACTTCTCCGCCTGTGGGAGGGCTTATGCCGCCCTGCTCAGTCAGCCACTGGTAGCTGTGGTTAAATGTAATGGAGCTTATTCCGGGAATGAGGGCTTCTTGATTTGCCTTATCGTCCAGCACGAAACCGCTGACAACGGCTTTAAACATATCGTCCGGCAAGGCTATGCCGTATTCGACACTGCCGGCTATTATTTCACCGTCAAGGTCAACTTCTTCACCTTTAACCTCTACGTCTACATGGAGTGTAGCACGGTTTACGGTAATTTCGAGCGCTCTTTCTATGACTACGGGCGGGATTGCGGTCTCGCCTGAAACTTCAGGGTCAACAAAGGTGGTATTAGCTTTATAGCCCGCTACATTGCTCCAGTCATAGTTATGGGTGTCGTGAGGAATAAAGAGGGCAGTGTGGGTTTTATCGGCTACTTGCGGGTTGGTTGCAGGCGCCGCCCAGAACCATCTGCCGCCGCCAAAGTCGGAGTTGGTCGTCCTCGATAACGGTATAAAGCTTAACGGCTCGCCGTAGGTCAGTTGTCCCGTACCCGTTTCGATAATGTCATCAACTACAAACGGGGTGATTTGGAACTCTTCAATTCTTGTACCTGTGTAGTTGTTGGTTCCTGTTTCGTTCATGGTTATGGTTACGCTTGCAGGACCCACGTTGACATTATTGTCGAATGCAAGGGTGAATCCGCTGATTTCTTCGACAGGTACAGTATTGTTGAGGGTTACGCTCGGTTCAACCTGGTTGCCGTGGTCATAAACAGCTTCGCCGAACGCTGCGGTGATATTCACGCTGTTAATGTTTTGCGGCATGATTACAAAGGTCGTGGTTCTCTCGCCCGTATAGTTGCCCGCAGTAGCGGCTATGCTTACGGTGGCTGTTCCGCGGTTAGTGTTATTGTCAATCGTAACGGTGTAGTCTGTGTTGTCTATAATCGGCACATTCACGCCGTCTACCCAAACATGGTCGTTTAACGTTACAGTGGGGTTATGCGCCAGTCCGTCGAAGATGGGGTTTCTGTCGTATACGAGCGAAATTCCGATTACAAAGTTTTCGTCTTGGTCTTTCAGGCTTAAGTTTCTGGGGTTGACCGTAACATCTACGGTTGTATGAATGGTGTGAGTGATTTTGCCGTTGTCATCAACTTCTACATATTCAAAGCCGGTTGGGTTGAAACTTGCCCAGTTGAAATTAAACTGGTCATAAGGAGTAAATACCGCTGTGTAACCGCTGTTTTCGACAGTGGGGATTGTATTCGGCTCTAACCATTCCCAAGAGCCGCCGCCAAAGTCGGAGTTAATAGGAATATTCATATCGGTATTGTCGGTCGTGCTGAAGACAATCTCTGACAGCAATTCGCCATAGTCAAGCGAACCGTCGAATTCAGGAGGCGTAAACGGCTTGGTATTATCATGAACGTCATTGGGGTCGGCGGGCTTAATCTCAAATGTTTTTTGCTCTCTCTCGCCGTAGTAGTTGCCTGTGTACTCGAAAGTAGAGCCGTCGCCGCCGTCATTCGCAACGGTTGTTCTCTTGGCTCTGACCTGCCAGGTCGCCTCTCCTACCTGCGTGTTGGTACCGTACACAACCTCGAAGTCGTTCTCGGTTATGAGATTGCCTCTGTCCGACATGTTGTCAACATAGT
Organism: Oscillospiraceae bacterium; assembly: GCA_009776305.1. GTDB lineage: Bacteria > Bacillota > Clostridia > Oscillospirales > Ruminococcaceae > Ruminiclostridium_E. The sequence continues at coordinate 281,335 of WRLY01000001.1, forward strand.
CGGTTACGGTTATTTCAGGCGTATGCCTATAGGGTGTTTGGTCATCGTTCATTTTGTAGGTTACGCTAAGGGGTACTGTCGTAGTGACCCAATCTGTCGAGGCTATGTCTTTCCGCTCTACGCTCAATACCGCTGTTGTTACTTCAAGAGCGTAGTTGTTAGCGGTTAAGCCGTCAATACACGGCGTAATGTCATATTCGCCGACAGAGCCGAATTCATGACCCCTCACGTAAGCTACGTTGTCTTGGGTGACATCAAAGCTTAACTTTCCGCTTAACGCGCTGGTTATGTAGGTCTTGTCATCGGATACAAAGCCTCTGATTTTGTATCTGCCGCCTGTGATAAAGCCGTCTTCGACCTCATAATCATCGCCACTAATCATTACGACTTCATCTGCGAGCGGAACGCCGAAGTCACCTGTGAGTCCGCTTAACTTAAATATGTTGTATTGGTCGGAATCGTCGTCTACAATGAAAGCCCTCTCCGCCATAAATGCGGGCAATGGGTTGCCGTAGGTTATCTCTTGAGGCATTGCATCGACAAAGAGGGTTTTTGGCAGGATTTTAAATTCTCTGTCAAAGCTGCTGCCCTCGTAGTTACCTATTCCGACTACGGTGATTTTACCGCCGGGTATAACCGTGTCCGAAGCGTTACGGGTAACGTTAGTGTTGTCGTCATATTCAACTCTAAAGTCAACTGTTTCAACCAATTCTCTGCTCGTTCCGTTGACTGTAATGGCAACGGTTACAAGGGGCATTATTTCATCGCCTGTGTAGGTGGTTTCAAAAACTTCACCAACAGCAAGCTCGCCGATGCTTATTTCAACGTTTTCGTCGTCGGGGATGGGTCTTGTGTTGACTACAAGTTTGCCATTAATGTCAGCCACAGCAAAGGTATAGTTTTCCGCGTTTAACACATCCTTTGCCGCATTGGACAATCTGTCTACGTTCGGGGTAATTGGGTGTTCGCCTACGGCTCTGTAAGTGGCGGGGGCAAAGCTCGGCAGTTGATAATCTATTGCCCTTCTGAGGGCCTCTAACAAGACGGTATTTGCAGCGTCCGCGCCTTTGAGTTCGTCGAAATTTGCCGTGAAATCGCCATGCTCGGGGTCAGGGTCACGGAATAATATGGGAGCAGGGTCTGAAACGCTTACAACTACTCTTGCAGGGGTTATAACAAAGATCTCTTCAAGCGCGTTGCTTTCATCTTCATCAAGATAATTGCCGATTCCGATTATTTTGATGCGGTGGTTGCCCGCGTTGAACAGGTTGTCGTCGGTCGCTATTCTATAATGTACGCCCTCTATCAGCTCTCTGTCGCCGGCGGGTCTGCCATTGTCAAAAACGGTAATGGTCGGCGTAAGCTTTTCTGCGTTATAAGTCAAGGTGTTGATTGTTACCGTGAAAGGCGAGTCGTCGCCATCGCCGGTTTCAAAGGCTCTTGGGGTTATTGTAATCTCAATTTCAGCGAAAGTCAGCGCAAAGTTATCGTCGCCTGCTTTGGTGGCTCTGACGGTAACCGTACCCACACCGCTAATTGTAGCCGTGTTACCGCTAACGGAAATCGCGTCACCCGCTGTAACCGAATAGGTAACAGCGCCCGTTCCGCTACCGCCCGTAGTGCCGAGGGCTATTGTGCCGCCCGTGACGTAAGGGAATGAGGCGTTTTCAGTTTTTCCGTCAGCCGTGACAACCAATGGCACTTGTGTGCCTTGGTTAATAGAAAGCTCACCGTCAACGAAAGCAAAATCATAATTGACCGCTGTCAAATTGCCGTTACTTGCGGTTATGTCATAGCGCTGTCCGTTGGCTGTGTTCTCATAGTCGTAATCACTTGAAAGAACAGGTGCGCCGTTAAACGCTTTTGATATGTAATCATCTGTGTTGGCTACTTTACTGTCATATTTTTCGCCGTTTACAAATCCCGTAATTTCATAGCCGAAGAAATCAGGGGCAAGTTCAGGCATGTTGTCGCTGAACGATATATTGTCAGAGTGCGGCGTAACCGTCAGGATCGCTTTTGCAATGTTAAACGGAATTTCAAGCTTACCTGTATAGTTGCCCGTGCCCTCAACAATTACTGTCGGCGGATTTGCGGCATTGGCAAGCCCTGCATTTTTGTTGTTTTGGTAATCGACGAGCGTCCAGTCAGTGTTTTGCTCAAGCGTGTAGTCGTTTTCCAATACCGGAACAGGCTGGTGTTCTGTATTGTTGTAAGTGAAATCCTGAATCGATTTAAAAAATAGGCTATTTAAAGGTAGCGGCTTTATCATAATCGGTATTTCTACAGTAATGGAGTCGTGGTTTTCGTCGCCCGACCACTCAACGATTACAGTCGCGTCGCCCGCGTTTTCAACCGTGATTATAACCGTAATTGTGCCGTCGCCATTATCTGTAAAGTCGGGACTTACCTGAATAACATCATCGTCAGATTCAACAGTAATCACAGGGTTGCCGACGCCCTTATCCAAAACAAGCTCAAAACTCGGCTCGCCGTAGGTTATTTCATCAGGTAAATCGTAGTCGGGTTCCTCTTGCCCCGCCGACGTAATTTCAAACGTCGGTTTAGGCGTTACTGTTTCGATGTAGTTGCCGACACCCGTTATGGTTATGTCATAAACATTGACATTTCTCGCGGTCCGCGCCGTGCCGACAACGGTAAAGGCGAGGTCGGTCTCGGTGGAATACAAAGTCCTCTCATAGCCGTCGTCAAAGGTTACGGTTACGGTAAATTCAGGTTCTTGCTCCTGTCCGTTAAATACTACAGACGGTTCCAAAACGGTAACATCCGCGTCTTCTATAGATTTCCGCTTTACGGTTAAAGTGCCGGGGGCATGCGTTATGGCATAGTTATCCGCCTCACCGTCCGCAAGCGTAATGACATAGTCATCCGCGTCATCCCAACGCTCATAATCGGTGTCTATAACAAGGTTTCTGATAATACTTTCGGGGTCATTTTCGTCGTCGGTGGTAACAAAGCCGCTGAAAGTCACATCCGTCGGGAAGTCAAATTGGGTCACGGAACGGACAGTTCCTAAAGCATCCTTAAATTCAGTTTCGCCGAAAGTGACCGTCCTGTCATTCGCCGTAATAGTAAGCGGGGCTTGTTCAACGTCTACGGAAAGGGTTCTTTCTATTACGCTTATTTGTATTGTTTCATCGGGGTCGGCGGGGTCGGGGACGTCTATGAACTTATGACCGTCAATCTGTGTCCAGTCAAAGTTATGCTGGTCTGTTGGGGTAAAGGTGGCTGTGAACCCTGTGTTATGAACTTGCGGTAATGTGGCGCCGTTACCCCACGCCCAAGAACCGCCTCCGAGGTGGTCGTTTAAGCCGCCTGTAAAGCTGAGTGCGTTTAAGCTGTTGCCGTATACAATCGTATTAGTAGCAGAAGCCACGTTAAAACCGTTTGTTTCTCCGTTGTCTTCAAGATTCGGGAAGTCATTCGGGTCGGCTTGCAGTATTTCAAATTCTTCTTCTACACTGCTCATGTAGTTGTTTGTTCCTGTTACCCTGATTTTTGCAGTTCCCGCAGCGGTGTTATCGATAAACACTACGGTGTAATCTTTGTCGCGCTCAAGGAGAACATCGTCGTCCCAAACTTCAAACAAAGGTTTAATCTCATTTGCGTTATAATAGAAAGGCGCATTTGTAACCTTGATTTCGGTGACGCTTGACGACAGAGGTCTGCGGGTTACGGTAAGCGTACCGGATTCAAATGTGATGTTGTAGTTGGTGGTTTCTTCATAACCCTCAACTTTAATGGTAATAGGAGTACCTACGCCGCTTTCTCCCGCAGTATAATCGGCGCTAATCTTTAATGTACCTTCTAAACCTGTTACGATAACGTCTTCTCTGTAAACAGGACCTGTTTCGACTATGTTTACAAGACCGTTGTAGGTAGCGGTAAGCGTCGGTATTTCCGCACGGAATTCAACCGACTTGTCTTCCGCCTTTATGGTAAGAGGAGCAGGGGTGATGTTGAAATATAAAGTCCCCATTAAGGCGTAGTTATTCCTGCCCACGATTCTTACTTCGGCTTTGGGCACAGGGTTACCGTCAACGTAGTGCATGTTTGCTTCAACGTCGTTGAAAAATTCTACATGGAAGTCACCCTCGTTAGGATAATCTTTTCTGCCCCGCGTTAGTGGTTCACCGTCCACGGTAACGATTATTTTATGCGTTGACGAATCGTGCAACAATTGCGAGCTGATATGCAATCCGTTGTAAACAAAACTGTCTACAGGCTCGCCCGTAATAGTCTGAATCTCAATATTTACGTCGCCGCCCTCAAGCGACCTCTCGGTCACCGTCAGTATACCGGGTACAAATTCTAACCTATAGTTAGGCGTTTTAATGTTCTCGATTTCGGGGATTATATGATACACTGCCCCTACATCTCTGTTTCTCGGCTGATATACAACCCTCGGGTCTGCTTCCGCAGGCAAGGATAATGTTGTGTAAGTTAAAGCGTTCCAATCGGTAAAGAAAGCATCAGCACGCTCAAATCCTGCCGTTGAAAGAGCTTCGCCGGAAACAAAGCCTTGAACGTCTGTAATAGTAAAGTCGCTGTTCTGCACGGGCAATCCGTACTGTACGTCTTTATTGCCTACAGTGATTGTAAGGGTTTTGGGCTGTATGACAAAGGCGTTTAGATTTTCTCTGTTATCTACGTCATAATTCCCTATGCCTGTTATTTTTATTTCGTAGCTATCCGCGTTGACCATAGAATTAGGACGAGTGACCTGATAGTCGGAGTTGCGAACCAATTCAGTTGGTTCCAAGCCGTTATCCCACACGCTTATTCTAGGGCGACGCTCTTCTCCATTATAAACAACAGAGTTGACCGATACGATTATATCATCATGGTCAATCGGCTTTCTTTCAATAGTCAACTCTAACGGGAGGCTGTCTAACGAGCGGAAGTCATCGTCGCCCGCCATAGTAGCTACGATTGTAGCTATTCCCGCTTTAAGGATTGTGATTTCTCCTGTATTTTTGTCAATGGTTATAACGTCGCTGCCTGCAGTTACGCTAAAGGTAATATCGCCGCCCGTAACAACGCCTGTAGTCGTGGTTTTAACCCTTAAAAATTTCGTTAGATTAGTATTATAAGTAAATGTATTTCCCGCGCCGTCTGTGTCGGGCGTATCTCCTACCGCGGGGTCGTAGGTCGCGGTAAAGATTTTAAGTGTGCCTAATTGGTCGGACTGACCTACCGTAAGCCGCCCCGAGTTAAACGTAAAGTTATAGTTAGGCGCAGAAAGCGTACCCGTTTCGGCAGTTATTATGAATTCGCCCTGCCAAAGCGGAAGGTCACTCCACGGTGTTCCGACAGCGTAATCCTGCCACAAGGTAAAGAGCGGACTGCCGGTTACTTCTGCCGAGGTCCGGTCTTCCCCTGTTATAAAGTCGTTTTGAACTATTTCCCAGTAGTTCGCATATTCAGCCTGCGTAGGGGCTGTGTTGCCGAAATCGCGTTGCATGTCAAGTATATTAACCGTCAGCTGGGCTTTGTCAATAGTAAATGGAATGTAAAGAGTGCCGTCGCAAGTATAGTTTCCGCCATCTGTGGCGCGGATGTATACATGCGCAGTTCCCGCGTTTACATTGCTTGAATAGCCGTTATCGCCACGGCTTCTGTCAATCTCCCAGTCGCCTAATTCTATTAAATTATCGTCTGTTAAGCCGGGGATTGGCAGGTGTTTTTCTCCGTTATATACAAAAGTACCTGAAACAGAACCGTCAGCAATTGACAATTCGCGTTGTTCTACATCTATAATAACAATAACATCGTCTGCGGCTTCCCAGTTATCGTCGCCATCTCTGGAAATGCGTATTCTGACCCTACCCGCACCGTTAATAATAACAGTGCCGTCGACACTCACGGTTGCAGAACCCTCTATAACCTCGTAGCGTAGCGGCGCGGTGCTGTGGCTTCCCTCGCTTTTCGCGTCAAGGTCAAAGGGGACGTCTCCGTATGTTACCGTTCCGGGGTCTGTGTAGGTTAAATCGGACTGCTCGCCTTTTGCTATATCAATTGTAATCGTGTCTGTAACATCATTGTAGTTGCCGTCGGGGTCTCTCCAACGAACTTCAAATTCACGGTTATCTTCCGCAAAAACAGGCGTGTCGGGGCTAACCCACTCGTAATTCGGAGGGAGCGGTATGTCGTCAAGGGTGAGGGGCGGCAGGTCTGTAAACGTTCCGACCGGCGTGTTTTCGGGCGGCACAAATTCACGGTCTGCCTTGCTCACGATTACATTAATCGTGCCTGTTCCCGTTTCATAGTTCCCGCTCGGATGGGTAAAATTAACGTCAAACGAATTTCCGCTATCCGCAACGGTCAGGGGAGTCGTTGGAACCACCCAAGCGTAGTCGCCGTTAATCGGCACGTCGGCAAGGGTCAGCCCCGGCTTAAAGGTTATGGTAATCGGGTCGGGGTTGTGGGCGTCAAAACGCGGAGCGGCTTTTGCTATATCAATTGTAATACCGCCCGTAGCATCTTCATGGTTGCTGTCGGGGTCTTTCCAAATAACTTCAAATTCCTGTCCGTCTCCCGCATTAACGGGCGTGTCGGGGTCAGCCCACTCGTAATTTGGAGGGAGCGGTATATCGCCAAGGGTGAGTCCATCCCTAAAAGTTTCGTCAGACGGGGAGTCATTAAACTCAAAATCACGCGTCGCCTTTCCAATGGTGAATTTTTGGGTTGCCGTGCCGTGGTAGTTATAACCGTCTACAGCGGTTATGGTCACGGTAGCCTCTCCGGCGTTTATATTATTGTCATGTTCAGAAACATCCCAGTCTTCGGGTATTATAATATTTCTGCCGCCCGTATTGTCAGTTACGTATAAGTCGGTGGCGGTTGGTGTGTGTGCGAGTGAATTGTATGTATAAGTGCCGTTTACTTTAATATCTGCATTTTCTAAGTTTCTCGGGGTAATTACAAAAGTACCCGTGAACGCACCCTCATAAAAACCGCCCGTCCTTGCGGAAACAGTAAAACTAACCTCTCCCGCGTCTACGTTAGAGATTTTAGAGGTATCGCCGTCAGCCCGTTCATAAGTAACAATTAAGTCGCGGCTCTTTTTGAGCAGGTCGTCGTCGGTTACGGTGACTTTATGCTGACTGCCGTTATACTCGGGGTTAATCGGGATGACAATCATATTTTGAACATTGGATATATTGCGCGGAGCTACCACTATAGTAATAGTATTAGAAACGGCGGAGAGGAAATCATTGTCCCCTGTTTTTTCCGCGAAAATAGTAGCCGTTCCGACAGCATTGAATATAATTCTGCCGTAACTGCTGACGCTGATTACATCGGGGTTACTGCTCGTAAACGTAACGACACCCACGCCGCTCCCTCCGTAAAGGGATAACAATTCGGGCGTGGTACCGTATTCAAAGCTTTCTGCCGGTGCGCTTAATACAAGCGGCGCTTGCTCCGCAAGTTCTCTTATCGGTTCTTCAGTTGAAACATCGGTATCGCTTTCCGACGGGGCAGATATTGTTATTTGCGAAGACTCGCTTACCGAAGTAGCGGAGGTTGTATCAGTTGACTGCTCCGTGGATGGCGAGAAAGTTGCCCCCCCCCTTGAAGATGTAACAGGAGCGGTGGCTTGGACTGTCCCCGAATCGGTTGTGGTTTGGGCGCGTGTGCCTTCTCCCTCCCCGTCGCTAAATTCTTGCGTCCCTGAGGTGGTTCGGGGCGGATTACCGCCCGTTCTTCCGTCGAGCCAACCCTCGCCGCTGATTACCTCTACGCCGTCTTCGTCCTGTTCCTCATGCAAAAACCCACCCTCATGTAAGTCGGGGCGATTTGATTCATCTGCCGGTCCGGAGGAAGACGTATCTTCCCAAGGCTTGAGCGCAACAATCGCACCGCCTGAACCGAATAAGAAAAAGGCAATGAGAAACCATATCAAGAAAAGCTTTCGCCTATCTTTTTTCTCCTCTTCCGGTTGTTGAGCAAATATATCTTTCTTCATAGCAAACTCCCTCCGCATGAGTGCTTGTGTCGGACGAAAAGGAACACACTTAAAAGACGTGTTTTCTTGTTAAAAATTCGTTAAAATGTTTAATATTTTATTAAAATGTTGAAACTTATAGTGATACATGTTAAGTTTACCATATTTATAACGCGTTGTCAACCCCAAAATGGAAAATTTTTTATTTTTTGTTAATTATGTTTGTAATGTATGCCAAAATTACCATTTTTTTGTATGTCTTTTTGGTTAATTTGCTTTGTTTTCGATTCGGGTCGGGTTTTTGAGCGCTATACTATTATTAATATATAAATAATATATTAATAAACAGGCGGGGATTTGACGGAAAAAGGGGGCGGGCAGGAGTTATAATACGACAGTGAAATTTGTCGCTAAAAAATAGGCGCGGAAGTATTGACAAAAGGAACGAATTGTGTTAGAATAATATAAGCGTTCTGTAAAGACGTATATTCCGCGGAGTGGAGCAGTCCGGTAGCTCGTCGGGCTCATAACCCGAAGGTCGTAGGTTCAAATCCTGCCTCCGCAAGTCGCAAAACACAAGTTATGTTATAACCGAGCAAGCCGAAGCTCTATAAAAAATCAGCAGGCATGTTCTATTGTACGGGCAAGCCGAAGCTCGATAAAAAATCGGAAACGGTTTCACATCAGTAGGGTAAATTGCGTAAAGCGATTTGCCCTGTTGGTGTTTTTTAAAAAATTTCGCAAAAACTATTGACAAGTCTTTCTTTCTATGCTAATATATTACACATAGTATAAAAAACACTCCGCAGAGAAAACGGAAGCTCCAACTTCCATTTTCTCCATAACCAAATCAGATAACGAACTACCTGATTGACTTAGCAGAATGTTGTTTAAGATTATAATATCATAAATAAACAAGCTTGTAAAGTCTTTCAGAAAAAAATTCTGAAAGACTTTTTTATTTGTCCGTAACGGCGTAAATCCGCAGGAACGGGCTGTGCGCCTTTCGTCACGCCTTGAAACCGTGCGACAAAAAGGTGCTTCAATAGAATATGCCACTCGTGAGGACAAGTCTTTCACGCAACCTTGCCATGACCGCTTTTAAAAAAGCACAGCAAGGGCTGAAAGAAAAAGGGCGACAGGGGAAGTTGTGCAGTATTGCGCGTAATTTGTAGCGGGTCTTACCCACTCCGTCAAAATTAAGGAAAAGTAGCGGGAAAAATGGAAAAGTAATTTTAGCGCATTTTTGCGCTTTTTATCGGGCAGGGTTGTGCCTGCCCGCATTATGGCAGACGGCGGCGCATGAGCCGTTTTTTTGCGTGTTGCCAATGTTGGCAACGGGAAATGACAGCAAGGAGGGGTATAAATGAAAAAATCATTAATTTTAGCAATGAGCGTAATTATTATTTCTTCTGTTTTATTTGCGGGTTGCGGAGCGGCTAAAACAACAATAGATTTCGAAAGCCTGACAAATACGGAAGTAACCGGATACAACGGATATGCCGATTTGAGATTGCGTTTCTCAACAAAAGCACTCGAAGACCTCGTTTGGGACGAAACGTTTAACCATGCCGTGGTTATTGAAAATTTTGCTGACAGTGTTAAATATACATATAATAACTATCAAAATCTAAAAAACGGTGACAGGGTAGAAATTCAAGTTGATTATAACGAGAATATAGCCGAAACCCTCGGCATAAGGGTGGCAAATAATAAATTTTTTGTGACGGTTGAGGGGTTGGAGGAGCTTAGAGAGGTAAAATTGAGCGATGTAATTGAAGTTAGCATCGGAAGCGCTTTTGGGGGCGGGGTAGCAATTCAGATTACTCCTGCTGAGGATTTTGAAGAAACTTTCTTTTCGCTTAATATAAATAAAGGGTTAAAGTTTGTTTGTGATGAGTTTCCGGAACCCGAAACAACTTATGATTCTGTTAATACGCAAATTCGGGCAAATAAGAATTTCTTAACAGGAGACCCGAATAATCGTCTTGATGTACAAGAGGGACAAACAATCACTTTGCGGGCGGTTTATGACCCCTCATCTTACAGACAATCGAGTTTTGCAACAATAGAACCTCCCGCAAATTTAGAGGAATTACTTAGCTCTAAAGGTTTTAAGCTTGAAAGCGACAGCGCACAATTCACACTTAATTAATTTTCTTTTCAGCCCTGCAATTTAAACGTTGCCAATGTTGGCAACGGGATTTAAAAATTATCAATAATTGCCAATGTTGGAAACCAAAAATTTTTAAAAAGCATTGACATATTCAGTGTTTTGGGGTATAATAAAATTAAGGAAACGGACAGTTTCGGAGAAGCGGCTATTGGTACGCCGTCTATCCCGTGTACGGCTTAGAACGTATGCGTAAGTGTTGAAGCGTTCCGTCGGGTCAAGACGGTGGGCGTGGAGCTTTAACCGGGGGTTTTGTGAAAACCGCGGCTTGAATAGGTATAGTTTAATCGAACAATGGCTTAATAGCGTTGAACTGGACTATGCTGAAAGAAAACACTAACAACACAAAGGGAGCAGAAATGCTCCCTTTTGGTTTGGGGGTATTAAGGCATGGACAAATTAAAGGCAAGCGCTGAAGCGTTCCAACAGTTATTAAATAAAGAATATCTAATTAAACTCGGGCATAGAGGAAAAGCAACAGAGTTCAGTATCGTATTTGAAACAGTAAATTTCAAGCACTTAACAGGAATACATTACCTAAAAGATATTGATATATCCGACAAAACTCCAAAAGAATTCTTTATTGAATCATTGAGCGGTGCACTCAAGGAAAAAGATTTATACGAAAGCATTTATTTTGACCAGATTTCGGAACGACTCGAAAACCTCAAAAATCTCGAAAATTACCTTGACAACAACATGCTTGTTTTTAAGTGGGATTTAAGAAATGCTACATATTCAAAAATTAATGCCGATTATATGCTCAAAGAGGATAAACCAGAAAATAAAGCGTATGTTTTTTTAAAGGAAAAATCAAGCATATTCGGTGCAACTAAAAAATTAAAAGTTAATGAAATAAAAAAAGAAAGCGCTATTTCATTCTTTTTAAGCAATAAAAATTATGATAAGAACCAAGTCCAATACACACTTTTGAAAAACGAAAAAATTGACCGTAGCAAAAACATAAGGGTTGTTCTTTATGACTTTGAGGAAATGAAAAAGAAACGACTTTCCCCGCCTGAAAAAGAAACCGCCCCGCCCAAACTTACAGACTTTGAAATCTGCCGCGACTTCGGCAAAACGTTCACGGTAAAGCTTAACGAAACCATAAAGCAATACGAGCTGACGGACGGTGCTGACAACATAAAAGCGCAAACGGATAAAATAGCCGCAGACTTCAATATCTCCGAAAGTCAAGCCCATGAAATATTCGACAACGCATACGAACAAAACACTCTTGAGGCGAATATCGCCAAATCAGAGCAAAATCAAGATTTACCCGATATAGAAAAAACAATTGACCCCGAAAAAGAATTGACTACATAATTTTTCTTTTCAGTTCGGCAAAGCCCGCTTTAATAGCGGGCTTTTTTATTTCAAGCAATTATTCGTTGCCAATGTTGGCAACCAAAATAAAAATAGAAAGCAGGTGTAATTATGGCGGGAGAATCCGAAGTGAGAGCGGCTTTAGAAGCGTCGAACAGTGCCGTCAAGATTTTGTTTGAGAGGAAATAAAAGAAAATTTGGAAATAGGGGATATGAATTAAGCATGAAAAGAGAGAAATCAAAATACGTGTTTTTATGGTATTTAGTCCTTGTGTTATTTGGCGCATGGGCGGGGCTTTTAATCGGAGTAGCGACCGATGATGCGGTTGATGATAACGGCAGACTTGACATATCTCTCATGGAAACACCGCCCTTTGAAAGCCTTGAAACCTATAAAAAAATAACGGAAGAGGAAAGCAACGCCTCAAAAGGCGCATTAATCGGCGGGTTTGTCGTCACCCTCGTTATCCTCCACATAACGGTCCAATAAAAAGCGACTTCACCGCCGAGGCGTTGAACATTGCGTTCTTGCGGGTTTATTTTTATAAAGGCCTTTTTACCGTTTTAATTTAAACTCTTTTTTGTTTTCTTCTTATTCTTTTTGGCTTCTTTCTTATTTCGTTTATGTTTTTTCTTTTTTATTTCAGCCCGCCTTTTGGCTTTTTTCTTTTCATGCGCCCTTTCTTTTCGACTTTTTTTAACCTCTTTGACCTGCCATGTAGTGGTACAATTTTGGCAATAGGCTATAGTGGTTTTAGTGGTTCTTTTGGCAAACAGCACCGCGAACAGCAGTATCATACCACTTATAATATTAATCTTTAGCAACTCGCCGCCTACCGTGGGGGAAATCAGGAAAAATGCCGAAATAGGAAAACAAAGCAGATTTATCACAAAAAGGGTTAAAAGAAAGCTACTGGTTTTTTTCTCGCGGATTTCTTTTATATCGACTTTCGGGCTATAACACTGACTGCAAAAAATATCCGACGGAATCTCGTCCGCTAACGGAATCTCTGTGCCGTTATTGAGTTTAGCTCCACATCCGTCGCAAAAAACTTCATTTGTTCTGTATCCGTAACCGCAAATTGAGCAATTCATTTTCCCCTCCAAAGCACAGACTACTTTTATTATATAATCTTTTTAAAAAAATGTCAAATAAAAAGCAATCGGGTGAATTGCCCGATTGCTTTTAAGCTTATTCTCACCCCGTAACCAATTTCACAAGCTCCAGCGGTGAAACGCTCTTTCCGTCTTTATAAACCCGCATACTTCCGCCGGCAATCTCGTCTATAAGCGTAACCTTTCCGTCAACCCGCCCGAATTCAAGTTTAAGGTCGTAAAGCTCCAAACCTTTTTGGGCAAGTTCCGCCTTTATCAGCCTTGAAATTTGCTTTGTAAGCTCTGTTAGCGTATCATATTCATTTTCGGTGAGTATACCCAACACAGCTAAAGTTTCCTTAGTAATCGGCGGGTCGCCGCGCAGGTCGTCTTTGAGCGTAATTTCGGTCAAGGCGTCAAGCGCAAGCCCCTCTTCCGCATACATACCGTAACGTCTTATAAAGCTTCCGACGGCACGGAAACGGCAAATCGACTCAACGCCTTTCCCGAATATCGCGGCAGGACGCACGGTCATTTCAGCTTTTTCAACATCCGCGCTGACAAAGTGGGTAGGGAAACCGGCGGCGTTTATTTTCTCAAATAAATATTGGGTAAGCTTTAAATTAGCCTCGCCCAAGCCGCCTATGGTCACTCCTACGGTATTCCCGCCGGGGTCGAACCTGCCGTCCTCGCCCACCGTCGCATCATCTTTTAATTTCATTAAGTAGTTGCCGTTTTCCAAATCATAAACGTCCTTGGTTTTTCCTTTAAAAACAAGTTTCATCTTTTAGTCCTCCTGCAATTATTACAACCTATATTCACTAAATATGTACGTTTTCACACTTTCGCAAAATAACTCTTAGGATGCTTGCACACCACACATAATTCAGGCGCATTTTTACCGAAGTGCGTGTGACCGCAGTTGGCACATTCCCACGTCACGTCGCTGTCGGCGGTGAACGCCGTGCTACCCTCAACTTTTTTCAGCAGAGCGCGGTAACGCTCCTCGTGACGTTTTTCAATATTGCCCACTAACTCAAACAGTTTAGCAACATCATCAAAACCCTCTTCTTTAGCGGTGACGGCGAAGCCCTTGTACATTTCAGTCCATTCGTAATTTTCGCCGCTTGCCGCGTCAAGCAAATTTTTCGCGGTTTCAGGGATTTGACCGTCGTCGTTAAGCAGTTTAAACCATATTTTCGCGTGTTCTTTTTCATTGTCGGCGGTTAAAAGGAAGATTTTAGCAATTTCTTCAAAGCCGTCCTTTTTTGCCCTTGACGCATAATATGTATATTTGTTTCGTGCTTGTGACTCTCCCGCGAAAGCCGCCTTTAAGTTTTCCTCGGTTTTTGTGCCTTTGAATCTGCTCATGCTTTTTACCTCCGGTTAATTTTGTTTTATTTTAATTTTGCTATACTATATAATACTGTTATGGGATAAGATTAAATTCGCCCGTAACCGTTCTCCTCGGCAGATTTGGCGAACCTCTGCCTATTATGATTTCCGCCCTCACGCGATAAAGCCCCGGCGTAAGCTCGCCGCTGAAAGATGATGTCGGCATTGAAAAACGCATAACGCCCTCATCGCTAATTCCGTTGCCCTCGGCATTATAAAGGCTGAAATCGTGGGGAATTTCTTTCCATGCACCGCTCATGTATACAAATAACTTGAAATACGTTCCCGCGCCTATATTTTCCCTGTCAACATTTTTAAAGTTAATATCAAATGAAATTTTTCCGTCCTCTATGCTTACGCTGTTATCTTCGCCGAAATCGGTGTTAAAATCTGCCCCAGCCCTGCGCCTGCCCAAAAATATTCCGTTTTGGTCGAAAACGCAGTTAAAGCCGTCTATGCGGTGAACCCCTGTCTGCCTTACCCCGTCTTTGAAATAAGCCCTTTGCCCTGCCGAATTGCTTGCCCAGCCTGTATATTTATCCTCCCGCACGCTTGATTGGGTTTTTTGCACCGCTTTCACCCACCCGTCGCCGGGCTGTACAAATTCGCGAAGAATAACCGTAACCTCAATGTTATCGCAATTATACTTTTTGCGGAGCGCCGCCTCCGCGCCCTCAGGAGGATTTACGATTCCGATTTCCGCTATATTTCTCGACTGGTCGGTACCCGAAAATTCAACCCTGTAATCATCGTCCTCCCAAATCTTCTGCGTGACCTCCTGCAAAAACGCAAGCGTATACCTTGCCTCAACAAAAACCGTTTCATCGAAAACCTTTCCGTTAAAGCCGTGGTTTTGGGCGAGAAATACCTTGCGCCTTTCAAAAGCCGCGACATCTGTTGTGGCGATATGTAAAACCTGTTGAGACGCATGTACGCCCGGCGGGGCAACATACGCGCCTGCGTAACTTTTTTGATTTTCAAACGCGCTAATTATTTTGCCGATGCCTGTTTCCTCTGCGGAAACCGGTATTGCAAAGAGCGAAAAAACAATAGCGAACGTCAAAAGCAGGGGAATTGTTTTTTTCATTAATTTATCTCCTGTTGCTGTATTTTATATAAGAGATTTGTATATTATAGCATTATATGTAATATTTTGTCAATGTCTTTTCGGGTCGTCCGACCGCCCGATTAAATAATCAACCGACACGTCGAAATAATCGGCGAGAATCACTATAACCTCAATAGAAGCCCCCCGCAATCCTCTTTCCATCAAACTAACAGCGGATTTCTTTATTCCCGCTATTTCCCCTAAAGTTTCTTGATTTATTCTTTTCTGTTTACGTAATTCAACAACGCGTTTTGAAAAATGTTCTCTTAAAAACATAAAAACCTCTTGACAATTTGCTGAAAGTCGATTATAATATACTTATGTAGACTTTAAGCAAACACTCTGCGAACAGGCACGGGATTTCACGACCGCCTCGGGGCTATAAATTTTTATCTTATAGGCGGGCGACCTATTGTCAGCCCTAAGATATTATCACCTTTCGGGTATATCCGACCGCCCGATTAAATAATCAACCGACACGTCGAAATAGTCGGCGAGCGCGACAATTACCTCAATCGAAGCCGCCCTTTTGCCTTTTTCAATCATGCCTACAGCGTTTTTTTTAATTCCGGCGGCTTTTCCAAAAGCTTCTTGACTTAAATTATGCTGTTTACGCAATTCAAAAATACGTTTTGAAAAATTTTCTTGTGAAAACATAAAAACCTCTTGACAGTCCACCGCGAGTGTGCTATAAGTTGAATCTTTTAAATTCGGCTTTTGGCTCGGACACGAAACAACAGCTGAAACTATTTAGCCCTGAACAAAACCGCCGCGCCGTAAGGCGGGAGCTTTATTTCCTCCGAAATAGACAAAATCTCGCCGCTTAAAGCGTCGGCGTATTTTCCTGAACCGCCCAAATTAAATCCTGCGGGCGAACTTCCCGCGTTTATAAGGGCGTAAACCGTCTCACCGCCACACGAACGCGAAAAAGCGTAATATTGATTTTGCAAGACCACCTGCTTGTAGTCCCCTGTTTGAAGAGGTTTCAGCGTAGCGTGGGCTTTTGCTAATTTGGATATAACTTGGGGTAAATCCATATCAGGCGAGTCGCCTGTGACAAAATTTCCCGTTTTTATATCGGACAATAGGTCTTTAGCGGCGGAATCTTTCACTTTCTTAATAGTATGTTTTCCGCAGTGAGGGCAGACGGGACCTTCCCATTCTTCAATTTTTTCAGGTGAGGGGGGAGATGCCGCCCCCGTGTCGGGTTCGGGTTCGGAGGAGTGCGAGCGGGAAGTTTCCTCCCCTGCAATATAATAATCGTCAATGTCAAATTCGGGACGGAGTGCGTCGTCGCCCTGTTTCTTATCGGCTTTTATACCGTACTCGCTCCCGTAATATACCCCCGGTATACCCGGCATCGTAAATAACAAAGTGTATATTCCCGTAAGGTGCTTGGGATTGGTCAGTGCGGAGGCTATTCGGCTTACGTCATGGTTATCAACAAAGCAGTAAAGCTGCTTTCCTCTGTAAAGACACCAATGCTCGCTCCCGAACTGCCGATTAAGCGAATGGGCGATTTCAAACATATTGAGCGAATTAAAGCTTGAAAACAAGCCCTTGTAACACTCATAGTTGGTCACGCTGTCAAGCATTTCGGGGTTAAGCCATTTATTATAATCGCCGTGCAGGGTTTCCCCCATGAGCCAAAAGTCGGGTTTTAACGCCTTGCAGTGAACCCGCAACTCTTTCAAAAAGTTGGCGTCAAGGCAATACGCCACGTCAAGGCGCAGTCCGTCAATCCCAAACCAGTTATACCATTTGGTGACAGCCTCTTTTAGGTGGGCTTTGACTTCGGGGTTGTGCAGATTCAGCTTGACTAAATCGTAATGCCCCTCCCATCCCTCGTAGAAGAAACCGTCGTTGTATCCCGAATTGCCGCTCCGCAGATGAAACCAGTTGGAATATCTGCTTGCGAGACCATTTTTACGGACGTCCTTGAACGCCCAAAAATCACGCCCCACGTGGTTAAACACGCCGTCTAAAACAACCTTTATGCCGTTTTGTTTTAATTCCCTGCAAACAAGCGCAAAATCTTCATTCGTGCCGAGGCGGGAATCTATTTTCATATAATCCGCTGTATCATAGCCGTGGCGGGTGGACTCAAACACCGGTCCTATATAAAGGGCGTTAAATCCCTGCTTTTTCAAAACAGGGATATGTTTAATAACGCGAAGTATGGGGCTTGTTTCCGTAGCGTTTGGGGTTTCTCCGTCCGTAAGCTCCAAAAAACTGTTTGCTCGCGGACAGCCGCAGTAACCGAACGGATAAATGTGATAAATTACAGCGTTTTCAAACCAGTAAGACATAAAAAAACACCTCGTTTATATAAATTTTTCGGCTTTTTTAACCTTTAAAAGCCTGTTCAAATGGTTCTAAGTACAATTTTAACATTTTTCAAGGCTATTGTCAAATATTTAATATTAGTTTTTCACAAATTTTCAAAAATCGTTTATTAACTGAAAAGCATAATTTTGTTGACGAGCCGCTAAAATTATGTTATAATTAATTTGTTATGATTTTATCAAAAAAGTAAAAACAGGAGGACAGGCTTATGGCAACTAAAAAATCCGCCGCGCCTTTCGCGGGAACAACCGCGCAGGAAGAACAGTTAGTGCGAATCATTCACGAGAGCAAAGGCAACAGGGGCGCACTGATGAGCGTTTTGCAGAAAGCGCAGGACGTTTACGGGTATCTGCCTATTGAAGTGCAGTCAATTATCGCAAGAGAGATGAAAGTTCCTTTGGAAAAAATTTACGGAGTTGTAACTTTCTATTCACAGTTCTCGCTGACCCCGAAAGGCAAATATACCATAGCGGTCTGCATGGGAACGGCATGCTATGTAAAGGGCGCGGGCGATATTTTGAAAAAACTTTATGACAAGCTTAAAATATCAGGCGGCGAGGTCACGCCCGACGGACTGTTTTCCATAAACGACTGCCGCTGTATAGGCGCTTGTGGGCTTGCCCCCGTAATCACGGTGAACGAAGACGTTTACGGCAGACTTTCCCCCTCGGGAGAAGAGCTTGACGGCATACTCGCTAAATACACATCATAGGAGTAAAATTTTGCAGGAAATATCCCTCAACATACTCGACGTAGCTCAAAACAGCATAAAAGCAGAGGCAAAACTTATTGAGCTTTTGGTCGAAATTGACACAATGAAAGACCGACTTGTTGTCGAAATAAACGACAACGGTTGCGGTATGACAAAGGAGCAAACCGAAAACGTAACCGACCCCTTTTTCACCACCCGCGAAACAAGAAAAGTCGGTTTGGGCGTACCTTTTTTCAAAGAAGCCGCCGAAAGCACGGGCGGAAATTTCTCTATAGTTTCAGAAGTCGGGACGGGGACAAAAGTCAAAGCGGTATTCACGCTTTCGCACATTGACCGCGTACCACTCGGCGACATGAACGCTACTGTAGAAACGTTGGTTTTTTACAACGGGGGAATTGATTTTCTCTACCGTTATTGTGTTGACGGCGAAAGTTTCTCCCTTGACACGCGTGAAATCAGGGAACTTCTCGAGGGCGCGCCTTTGGATTCTCCCGATGTAAAAGCCTTTATCAGCGAATTTCTTAAAGAAAACACAGCGGAAGTAAACAAAGGCAGGGTGTTTTAACAGCTTATAACAGGGCGACACCCGCCCGAAAAAAGAAAAATTTCAGAAAGGAATTATTTATACATGAAAAGTTTAGCAGACCTTAAAGCAATAAAGGAAAAAATGCAGGGACAGGTGGGAATCAGAAATCATGACGAAACCGAAACCCGCGTAGTAGTCGGAATGGCGACCTGCGGAATAGCGGCGGGAGCCCGCCCGATTCTGCAAACCATGTCGGCTTTGGTTCAGGAAAAAAACATTCAGGGCGTAAACGTAACCCAAACAGGCTGTATAGGTTTATGCCAGTATGAGCCGATTGTAGAAGTCTACCGACCCGGCGAGGAAAAAGTCACCTATATAAACATGACCGAGCAAAAAGCCCGCGAAGTGGTGGAAAAACACTTGGTTCGCGGAACGCCTGTAGCCGAATATACTGTCGGCGGCTCAGAACTGTAAGAAAAAATAATAATTATATAACAAATACAGGAAAGGAAATATTTATAATATGTTTCGTTCTCATGTTTTGATTTGCGCCGGAACGGGCTGTACCTCTTCGGGTTGCGTTGCCGTAACCAAAGCGCTCAATGCCGAGCTTTTAAAAGTCGGCTTAGACAAGGAAGTTAAGGTGGTTGAAACAGGTTGTTTCGGGCTTTGCGCCTTAGGTCCTATAATGATAGTTTATCCCGAGGGCAGTTTCTATTCTATGGTGCAACCCTCCGACGTTGCGGAAATAGTAAATGAGCACTTGCTCAAAGGTCGCGTGGTTGAGCGTCTGCTCTATCAGGAGACCGTCACGAACGACGGCGTAAAATCCCTCAACGACACCGGATTTTACCGCAAACAATTAAGGGTGGCGCTTCGTAACTGCGGCGTTATTAACCCTGAAGAAATTGATGAATACATAGGCGCGGACGGTTATGAGGCTTTAGGAAAAGTTCTCACCGAAATGAGTCCCGAAGACGTAATCAAGGTTGTGCTTGATTCAGGGCTTCGCGGACGTGGCGGCGGCGGTTTCCCTACGGGGAGAAAATGGGATTTGGCAAGAAGGCTTGTCCCCAACGCTGACCAAAAATATGTCTGCTGTAACGCCGACGAGGGAGACCCCGGCGCGTTTATGGACCGTTCTGTTTTAGAGGGCGACCCTCATGTATTGATTGAGGCTATGGCGATTGCGGGTTATGCTATAGGCGCAAACGAGGGGTATGTATATATAAGAGCCGAGTACCCGATTGCCGTAAACAGGCTTGAAATAGCCATTGAACAGGCGCGTAACTACGGACTTCTCGGGAATAATATATTCGGCACTGACTTTTGCTTTGATATGCACATTCGTCTCGGCGCGGGTGCTTTTGTCTGCGGAGAGGAAACCGCGCTGATGACCTCAATTGAGGGAAGCCGCGGCGAACCCAATCCCCGTCCGCCTTTCCCTGCGGAAAAAGGCTTGTGGGGCAAGCCCACGGTTTTAAACAACGTTGAAACCTACGCCAATATACCCCGCATTATTCTAAAAGGCGCTGAATGGTTCGCCTCTATGGGTACCGAAAAGTCAAAGGGTACTAAGGTTTTCGCCCTCGGCGGAAAAATAAATAACACAGGGCTTGTGGAAATACCTATGGGTACAACCTTGCGTGATATTATTTACGAAATAGGCGGCGGTATTCCAAACGGCAAGAAATTCAAAGCGGCGCAAACCGGCGGTCCTTCGGGCGGCTGTATTCCTATGGAGCATATCGATATTCCCATTGATTATGACAACCTTATCGCAATAGGCTCAATGATGGGTTCGGGCGGATTAATCGTAATGGACGAGGATAACTGTATGGTGGATATAGCCAAGTTCTTCCTTGAATTCACGGTTGACGAATCCTGCGGAAAATGCACCCCCTGCCGCGTTGGTACAAAAAGGCTTTATGAAATTCTTGAAAGAATCACCTCAGGTAAAGGCGAAATGGCGGATTTGGACAGGTTAGAGGAATTAAGCAATTATATCTGTAATAACTCCCTCTGCGGATTGGGACAGACAGCCCCCAACCCTGTTAAGTCAACCCTGCGCTTTTTCAAGGACGAGTATATTTCCCATGTCATTAATAAAAAATGCCCTGCGGGAGTCTGCGAGGATTTGGTTTCTTATGTAATCGTTGATGAAAAATGCAAACGCTGTACCGCTTGCATTAGAGTTTGCCCGGTTGACGCAATTACCGGCGCGGTTAAACAGCCTCACTCCATTGACCGCGCAAAGTGTATAAAATGCGGCGTTTGCGCAGAAAAATGTAAATTCAACGCTATTGTAAAGGAATAACAGGTTTCTGCGAAAACAACGCAAAGCAACAATGCAGATTCAAATAAATAACACGAAAGGATAATATTTTACCTATGGTTAATATAAAAATTAACGGTACAGATTGTCAGGTCGCGGAGGGGACGACTATTCTTGAAGCGGCACGCGCCAACAATATCCGTATACCGACGCTGTGCTGGCTCAAGGGCGTGAACGAAATCGGCGCATGCCGGATTTGCGTGGTTGAGGTTTCAGGCGCGAGAAGTCTTGTCGCCGCCTGCGTTTACCCCATTTCCAAAGCCGACGAGGGCAGAGAAATAAAAACCCACACTGCGAGAGTTCTCGAAAGCAGAAAAACCACTTTGGAATTACTGCTCTCCGACCACGACAAAAGCTGTCTTTCCTGCGCGAGAAGCGGAAACTGTGAATTGCAAGACCTTTGTAAGGAGCTTGGCGTGGATAACGCCGAACGTTTTGAGGGCTCTAAGAATATGTATGACATAGACCAAAGCTCAAACGCTCTGTACCGCGACAATAATAAGTGTATAGGTTGCCGCCGCTGTGTGGCAATGTGCGATTCAGTTCAGAGTATAGGCGTAATCGGCGCGAATGAGCGCGGATTTAAGACCGAAATCGCTTGCGCGTTCGGTATGGATTTAGCTTCTACCGCCTGCGTTTCCTGCGGACAGTGCATAAATGTCTGCCCCACCGGCGCGCTTTCCGAAAAGGACGATACCGACAAGGTTTGGGAGGCTTTGAACGACCCCGAAAAAGTCGTTATAGTCCAAACTGCGCCGTCAGTAAGGGCGTCCCTCGGTGAAAACTTCGGTTTCCCTGTCGGCGTTTCGGTAGAGGGCAAGATGGTTACTGCGCTCAGGATGCTTGGGTTTGACAATGTATTTGATACAAACTTCGGGGCGGACTTAACCGTTATGGAAGAAGCAAGCGAGTTACTTGAACGAATTGAAAAGAATAGCGGAAATAACGCGGGCGGAGGCTCTCCGTTACCAATAATTACCTCCTGTTCTCCCGGTTGGGTAAGGTTCTGCGAAGCCTATTACCCTGAGTTTATTCCCAATCTATCCTCTTGTAAATCACCGCAACAAATGACGGGGGCGATTATCAAGACTTTTTGGGCTGAGAAAAACAACATTGAGCCTAAGAATATATTCAGCGTTTCGGTTATGCCTTGCATCGCCAAAAAGCACGAGCGTAGCCGCCTTGACCAAAACGCGGCGGGTAGCAATATGCCCGACGTTGATGTTTCGATTTCCACCCGCGAGCTTGCGAAAATGATTGAAAAAGCGGGTATAAGGTTCAAAGACCTCCCCGACGGCGAGTTCGATTCGCCTCTCGGCGCGGGAACAGGCGCGGCGATTATCTTCGGTGCGACCGGCGGCGTTATGGAAGCGGCGCTCCGAACCGCCGTGTGGAAATTAACAGGTGAAGCGCCCGATTCCCCAATTGATTTCAAAGAAGTCAGAGGGACGAAAGGTATTAAGTTTGCCGACTATAACGTTGGCGGCAAGGAAATAAAGGTAGCCGTAGCAAGCGGACTTGCCAACGCGAGAGAGCTTTTGGAAAAGGTGAAAAAAGGTGAGGTCAAGTTGCATTTCATTGAAATGATGGCTTGCCCCGGCGGCTGTGTAAACGGCGGCGGTCAAATCATTGCATCGTCGGATGTTATGAACTTCACCGACATAAGAGCCGAACGCGCCGCGGCTTTATACAGTCTTGATGAAAGCAGAACGGCAAGAAAGTCCCACGAAAACCCTGAAATAAAGCAGATTTACGCCGAATTTTTGGGTGAGCCCGGGGGGCATAAGTCCCACGAGTTACTGCATACCAGCTACAGGGAAAGCAATTTAAGCAAATAAAATAAAAGGGCGGCAACCTACCGTGCGGATAGTCTGCCGCCCTTAAAAATTGAAACCTTTATCGGGAGGACAAAACTCATGTTTTGTACAAACTGCGGAACAAGAAACGAACCCGCATCCAACTATTGCGTTCAATGTCAAGCCCTGCTTGAAAAGTCTGCGGCAACTACCCAGAATTTACAAACAGGTTATAATTATAATCAGGGCGGTTACACAAATTACGGCGGCTATAACAATCAGGTAAATACAGACGCTCTTGAAAAACCTATTACTGTCGGGGAATGGCTGATTACATTCTTATTATTATTAATTCCGATTGCAAATATAGTGCTGATATTCGTATGGGCGTTTTCAGGCACAGCGCCGAAAAGCAAGTCGAACTTTTTTAAGGCTCAACTTATTATTATGGCGATTGGTATCGGATTAAGTATAATTTTGGCGCTTTTCCTTCCTTTATTGTTTTTTGCGCTTTATTAAGGATTTGATACAGCTCTATCAGCAAAAGACAGGGCTAATTCATGCAGTGACGCTAAACTTACAGTCCGGCGGTTGAATATCAGAACCTGTCTTCAATAAATGTTCTTACTTTATAGGTTAAATAAAAATGAATCACCCCGATTATCCTTGTATCCCTGCTAAAACCATTGTCTCCTCCTATTTCGACAACGGTTGGTTCGGCTCGAATTATAACATGAACATCTACAAGGGCTGTTCTCACGACTGTATTTACTGCGACAGCAGAAGCGAGTGCTATCAGATTCAGGACTTCGATGTTGTAAAGCCGAAAGCAAACGCCCTTGACGTAATCGACAAAGATTTACGCTCCAAGAGAAAAAGCGGTATAATAATAACAGGCTCTATGAGCGACGCTTATAACCCGCTTGAAAAAGAGCTTTTGCTAACCCGAGGCGTACTGAAACTGATTGCCAAACACGGTTTTGGCGTCGTGATTGACACAAAATCGGATTTGGTTTTGCGCGATATTGCTCTTTTAAAATCTATACGGGAAAACTCCCCCGTTGTCGTAAACTTTACTATAACCTGCGCCGACGACGACCTGTGTCGAAAAATCGAGCGTAACGTCTGTCTTTCAAGCGCGAGATTTTCGGCTTTGGAAAGACTTTCAAAAGAGGGGATTAATTGCGGCGTTTTGCTTATGCCGATTTTGCCTTTTATAAACGATACCAATGAAAATATAACCGAAATCATTCGCAGAGCCGCCCAAGCGGGAGCAAAATGGATTTCGGTCTACCCGAATTTTGGTGTGACGTTAAGGCAGAATCAGCGCGATTGGTTTTTTAAGAGGCTTGACGAAAATTTCCCGGGTAAAAAAGAAATTTATATGAAAACTTTCGGTAACGCTTACGAATGTGAAACGCCTAATCAAAAACAGCTTACGGAAATTTTCAGGGTTGAGTGTGAAAAAGCGGGCTTACTTACCAAAATGGAAGAAATTTCGGCGTTTATAAAACGCGATTATACAATAGAGCAAATTGTTCTTTAAAATAAAAATTTTATTTTAAAGAACAATAACACTACAGGACTATAGGAAAATAAATTTATGTTGGACGTTGTTTTACCCGGTACGGGCGGTATGCTCCCGTCCGATACCCGCTGGTTAAGCTGTTGCTGGCTTGAAAGTCAGGGCAGGGCTATTTTGATTGACTGCGGCGAAGGCACTCAGATTGCGCTTAAAAAATTGAATCTGCGGCTCGGCAATGTTGAAACCCTGCTCATAACCCATTTCCACGCCGACCATATTTCAGGACTTCCGGGGCTTTTGCTTTCCCTTGGAAACTACGGGAAAACCTCGCCGCTTTTGATTGCAGGACCGAAAGGACTTGAAAGGGTAGTAGGCGCGCTTTTAACAATCGCACCCAATCTGCCTTTTCCGATTGAACTGAAAGAAATAGACGGCTTTGATTTCCTTGAGTCAGGTAATCTGCGGATTGACGCCTTTCGATTGCGGCACGGAATGAATTGCCTCGGTTATTTAGTTACCCTTTTCAGAAAGCCTGTTTTCAATCCGCAAAAAGCCGCCGCGCTCTGTATACCCGTTCAGGTTTACAAGATTTTGCACGGTGGGGAAAGCGTGACTTTAGACGACGGCAGAACCATTACGCCCGATATGGTGCTTGACGGAATCCGCCCGCCCATTCGGGTGGGGTATTATACCGACACTCGAGCGTTTGACCAAATCGCGGAGTTTGTACGCGGGGTTGATTTGCTGATTGCCGAAGGTATGCACGGCGATGAAGAAATGCGGGAGAAAACCCACGACAAAAAGCACTCGCTTATTCGGGAAAGCGCGAAAATCGCCGCCTTAGCTGAAGTAAACCGACTTTGGTTGACACATTACAGCCCCGCTTTAATCAACCCTCGCGAATACTTAGCGGCGGCGCGGGAGATTTTCCCTAATACTTATATGGGATTTGACGGAATAAGAACATCTCTTCCGGAGGAAAAATGAGAAACTATCAACAAGAATTCGATAATCGAGTTAAATTCATTCGCCAAACGGTTGAAGAGGCAGGGGCGGACGGCATAGTTTTCGGAAATAGCGGCGGCAAGGACAGCGCGTTAGTAGGAATTCTCTGCAAAGCGGCTTGTTCCGATACGGTGGGAATCATTATGCCCTGCAGTTCAGGACGCAATTACGGCGAGGACAAAAGCGACGCGGAAAAATTAGCCGCAAGATTCGCAATCGAAACCCGAATCATAGATTTGACGGAAGTAAAAAACAGCCTGGTTTCAGCTTTGCGTCGTGACATATCGCAACCCGCCGGCTCAAACATTGCCCCCCGTCTTCGCATGACCGCCCTTTACGCCGTTGCAATGAATGAAAACCGCCTGGTCGCAGGTACGGGCAACCGCAGTGAAATATACATGGGCTATTTTACAAAGTGGGGGGACGGCGCTTGTGATTTTAACCCTGTCGCCGATTTAACCGTGAGCGAGGTTTTTGAGTTTTTGCAATTTCTCGGCTGCCCTGAAAACATTTTAACCAAAGCGCCGTCGGCGGGACTTTTCGAGGGGCAGACCGACGAAACGGATATGGGAATTTCTTATAAAAAAATTGACAACTATCTACTTTCCGACAAGGCAAGCGAAACAGACAAAAAGTTAATTGAAAATTATCACAGCAAAACCGAGCATAAGCGAAATCTGCCGAAAATCTATAATATGTAAAGGGGAAACCCGCTCGATAGGAGAAAACTAAATGAACCATTCCCGTTACGTAAAAGAACCCGCAACCGTTGAAGCCCAGCTTGCGAAGTTAGAACATCGCGGCTGTTTAATTGAGGATATGACCTACGCTAAAGGTGTTCTCGAACGTGTAAACTATTATAGGTTGGCGAACTATTTTGCCGTTTTTCAGGATGGCGGCGCGGGTAAAAACTACCGCGAGGGAACAAGTTTTCATAAAGTCGTAAGGCTTTACGAATTTGACAGACGCTTACGGGGTAATCTTCTGATTTTCCTTGAGGAAATCGAAATTTCCATGCGAGCTGTAATCTCAAACTTTCACGCGCTGAAATACGGCGCGCTCGGTTATCTCAATGATTCCACCTTTAATCACAATCATAACCACAACCGTTTCATGTCGAGAATAGACAGGTTAATCGAAACCAATACCGACATGGGCTTCGTATCCCACCATAACAGAAAATATTCGGGCTCTTTTCCGCTATGGGTAATCATGGAACTTTTCAGTTTCGGTATGCTCACGCACTTTTTTCAATGTATGCACAAGCAGGATAAAAAGGAAATTGCCGCTAAACATTTCGGGGGGCGTTTTTCCGCCAGCCATATTGAATCGTGGTTGGAAAGTCTTGTGGGACTGCGGAATCACTGCGCCCATTACTGCCGCCTTTACGCCAACAAGCTTGAACCTGTGCCGAAACCTCTTGACTGCGCACCTTTTAAAATGAGTGCTAATTTATTCAGTCTTATTTATGTAATAAAGCTTATGGATAAGCACGATAACGCCCGCGGACTTGACGGCGGCGAAAAACTGCTGTCGGCACTAAGCGCCCTGTCCGAGGAATATGAAGACGCGGTTGATTTGCAGGAGTTGGGTTTCCCGAGCGGGTGGGAGAAGATGTTGTTGTAAGGGGGCAGATTGCCGCCCTTACAAATAAACCCTTTCAGCACTACCATAAAATCTCGTTTTTCGCCCTGAAACGGGGTTTTTTTCTTGTTTTTCTATTGAAATTCAAAGCAAATTATGGTATACTATTATATAATATGGTATTTATAATAATTCTGCTTTAAAATCAACCCGTGTTTTGATAGAATTTTAAGGCGAATTGATTACATGGAAAAAGAAAGGTATAGATTTGTGAGTGAAACATTAGATGTTGGGGTGGTTTCCGCTGTAAAATTACCCGAGATTAAAGACAAAGAAGAATTAACCCAGGTAGCCCATGAATACGGCGCAGACGATATTCAGGTGTTGGAAGGGTTGGAAGCGGTTCGCAAACGCCCCGGAATGTATATAGGCTCGACGGGTGCGTCGGGTCTGCATCATCTTGTCTACGAAATCATTGATAACTCGGTGGACGAGGCTTTAGCCGGCTACTGCAACGAAATCAGCCTTAACGTCCTCCCCGGCAATATTATCGAAATCACCGACAACGGGCGGGGAATTCCAACCGGAATTCACACGACTGAGGGTATTTCGGCAGCTACGATTGTTTACACTGTTTTGCACGCGGGGGGCAAGTTCGGGGGAGGCGGTTATAAGGTCGCGGGGGGCTTGCACGGAGTAGGCGCGGCTGTGGTAAACGCTTTGTCAGAATGGCTGGAGCTTAGAATCTGCGACGGCGAGAACATACATTTTCAGCGTTTTGAACGGGGACATTATTCCGAGCCTATGAAAATCATTAAAAAAACCAAACGACCTGGCGAAACCTGGACTAACGTGCGGTTTTTAGCCGATTCGGAAATTTTTGCCTCAGTTGACTACGATTTTCCAACAATACTTGAACGTATGCGCGAGCAGGCGTTTTTAAATGCGGGACTTAAACTAAACGTCACAGACAGCCGCGACCAAAACGATATAAAGGGTGATGAATTTTGCTATGAGGGCGGAATCGTCAGCTACGTCAACTGGCTTCAAAAAAAGCGCGGCGCCGAGGTTTTGCACCCCGACGTGGTTTATTTCAGCGGCGTGGTGGAAGATATAACGGTAGAAGTAGCGTTTCAATATAACACCGATTTCAACAGCGAGGCAGTGCGTTCTTTCGCCAATAATATCCATACTGTAGAGGGCGGCACGCACGAAACCAGCTTTAAACGAGCCTTGAGTAAGGTTATAAACGATTTTGTTCTCGCCTCTCAAAAAGAAAAAGGAAATAAGTCGCAATCATCGCGCAGAGCCAAACCTAAAAAAGATGATAAAGAGAAAGAGTTTGTTTCTCTTTCGGGCGAGGCGATTCGGGAGGCCATAAACGCAGTAATCAGCGTTAAACTGCCCGAGTGTGAATTCGAGGGGCAGACCAAAACTAAACTCGGCAACCCCGAAGTCGGACCTATCGTTTACAGAATCGTTTCGGAAAAGCTGACCTATTTCTTTGAGGAAAGCCCTGAAACAATTGCGGTAATCGTGCAAAAGTCCATAAATTCACAAGCAGCGCGTGACGCGGCAAGAAAAGCGATGGAAGCCAAACGCAAATCTGCCGTTGACGCGGCAGGACTTCCGGGAAAGCTTGCCGATTGCTATAACAAAGACCCTAACAAAACCGAAGTCTATATCGTCGAGGGCGACTCGGCAGGCGGTTCGGCAAAGCAGGGCAGAAACAGCGAATTTCAGGCGATTTTACCCCTTTGGGGCAAGATGCTCAATGTAGAAAAGGCGCGAATTGATAAAGTTTACGGCAACGACAAACTTTTGCCCGTGGTAAAAGCGCTCGGTACGGGCTTGGGCGAAGATTTTGATTTATCAAAATTACGTTACGGCAGGGTAGTTATCATGGCGGACGCCGACGTTGACGGCTCGCATATCAGAACATTGTTGCTGACCTTTTTCTTCAGATTTATGCGTCCGTTAATCGAATACGGGCATATTTATATCGCCCAGCCGCCGCTTTACAAGGTTTATCGCGGCAAGCAGGTGCGTTACGCCTTTACGGACGATGAACGGGACGCTTTCACGCGGGAATTGGCAGGCGAGAGCGGTTCAAAGGTTGATATTCAGCGTTACAAGGGTCTTGGGGAAATGAACCCCGACCAACTTTGGGAAACTACAATGGACCCCTCAACCCGCACTATGGTCAAGGTTGAAATGGAGGACGCGGCAAACGCCGACGAAATTTTCTCGATTCTTATGGGGGACAAGGTAGAACCGCGCAGGGTTTTTATTGAGAAAAACGCGAGGTATGTTACCAATTTAGACGTGTAAGGGTTTTTAAGTTGAAAGGATTGCAGATGTCAGAACAATTGCTGATTTATGAAACAGTAAAACGCTTTTTGCCCGATGATGTTGCAACTCCCGAAGATTTAGCAGATATAGTTGCGGCACAAAACGAATATCTTCGCGGTGAAACAATTAACCATAACGCTATTGATTGGAACTAAAAATTAAATGACGCAAATAAACTATAACAACACTATCCCCGAAATAAAACGCGCCTACTCGCTTTTTCGGCGTAAATACGCCCTACCGCGAATGATTCCGCTTACAATCGCCTTTTTAATTGTGCTTGTCTTCGGGGTTGATTTTGTTTTCAGAAACTCGTCAAGCTTTACCGGCTATATCCTAATCGCCCTCGCCGTGGGAATGGGCGTTTCACTTTGGACTCGCCCGATTATGGCGCAAAAAAAGCTTGTTGACACCGTTTCGGAACTTAATGATGAGCGGTACACAGCGCGGTTTTTTGATGACAGAATTGAAATTGACACAGAGATTATCCCCGACGACGGTGCTCTGACCGAAATCGTTGCAATTACAAAATACGGCGTTGACACGGTGGAAAATCCCGAAGTTTTAGAACAAGCTGAAAAACAAATCATTCAGCCGGAAACCTCGACA
The DNA here is from genome assembly GCA_009776305.1 of Oscillospiraceae bacterium. Taxonomy (GTDB): domain Bacteria; phylum Bacillota; class Clostridia; order Oscillospirales; family Ruminococcaceae; genus Ruminiclostridium_E. The sequence goes on from WRLY01000001.1 coordinate 311,191, forward strand.
ATCGGAATTACTTCAGAGGAGCTTTTTTCGGTTGAAGATGGTGAAATTTTCTGCCTTTTTGTCAACAGAGCGCTGATTTATATTTTCCCCAAACGTTGCCTTACGGATGAACAGGCGGCGGAAATCAGGGATTATTTTAAGAATAAGGCGATTTAATTATATTCTTCAAAATAAAAAATTAAGGAAACAATTAAATGGACATCAGATTAATGCACCCCAATGAAAAAATCAAATTAATAGACATAGAAAAGGAAATGCGGCGCTCGTTCATGGATTATTCCATGTCGGTCATTGTGGCGCGGGCTTTGCCCGACGTGCGTGACGGCTTAAAGCCTGTTCACAGGCGGATTTTGTACACCCAGCATAAAAAAGGGCTGACCCATGACAAGCCCTATCATAAATGTGCAAGTACAGTCGGTGCGGTTTTGGCTGAACATCACCCCCACGGCGACCAGGCAGTTTATGACACACTCGTAAGAATGGCGCAGGATTTTTCTCTGCGTTATCCGCTGATTGACGGGCACGGAAACTTCGGCTCAATCGACGGCGACGCGCCCGCGGCTTACAGATATACCGAGGCGCGTTTAGCGCGGATTTCGGAAGAAATGTTGCGCGACATAAATAAAGATACGGTAGACTTTGTGCCGAACTATGACGACAGTATTACCGAACCGTCAGTTCTGCCGTCACGTTTTCCGAATTTACTGCTGAACGGCTCTACAGGGATTGCAGTAGGTATGGCTACTAACATACCGCCGCATAATCTTAATGAAGTCGCCGAAGCCATTCAAATTTTGATTGAAAATCCGGACGCAAGCCTCGAAACCCTCATGACGGCTATCAAAGGACCTGACTTCCCGACGGGTGGGATTATCATGGGTCATTCGGGTATACGCTCGGCTTATTATACCGGCAGAGGGAAAATCACCCTGCGCGGTCGCGCGGAAATCGTTGAAAAAGATAAAGGCGAGCGCATTGTCATCAACGAAATACCTTATATGGTCAATAAATCCCGCCTGCTTGAAAATATAGGAAACTTAATGCGGGATAAGCGAATTGAGGGCATTTCCGCCCTGCGGGACGAATCCGACCGCAACGGCATGAAAATTGTAATCGAACTCACCAGAGGCGCCAACGCAAACGTGGTTTTAAATAAGCTTTATACGTTCACCCAACTTCAGGATACCGTGGGAGTTATTATGCTTGCGCTGGTGGACGGCGTACCCAAAATTCTGACGTTAAAGCAGATTCTTGAACATTATTTGGCATTTCAGGAAGACGTTGTTTCCCGCAGAACTAAATTTGACTTGAATAAAGCAAATGCACGCGCCCATATTCTTGAAGGGCTTTTAATCGTTGTTGATAACACCGATGAAGTAATTTCCATTATTCGTTCTTCGGACGACCCGCCCCACGCTAAATCCCGTTTGATTGAAAGATTCGGAATTACCGAAATACAAGCCGAAGCAATTGCTCAAATGCGGATTATTCAGCTTACAAAGCTCGGACGCATAGACATTGAGCAAGAAATTGCAGAATTAAATATTAAAATAGAGGAGCTGTCGGCTATACTCGCCGACAGAAATAAAATCCTCGGAATCGTTTCGGAAGAACTCAGCGCCATTACTAGACGTTACGGTGACAAACGTCGTACCGATATTGAGGCAGTCAGCGGAGAGGTTGACATCGAGGATTTAATTCCTGTGGAAGAATGTGTCTTAACCTATACCAATAAGGGTTATATCAAGCGTCAACTCACCGAAGTTTACAACCTGCAAAAACGGGGTGGTAAAGGTGTTTCGGGCATGAAACAAAGGGAAGAGGATTTTGTGGAGGACATATTCATAGCTTCTACCCATGATAATATTTTGTTTGTCACCAACTTCGGAAATATGTATAAATTGAAATGCTACGAAATTCCCGAGGGCTCAAAACAGAGCAGGGGAACGAATATTGTAAATCTGCTGACCCTTTCGGAGGGCGAGCGGGTAGCCGGTATGATGAAGACTTCCGACTTTGCCGAAAATAAATATTTCGTCTGTGTGACAAGACAGGGCTTGATTAAAAGAACGGCTTTGAGCAATTATAAGAATGTGCGGAAAAACGGACTTCGCGCAATTTCCCTAAATGACGGGGACGAAATCGCGGCGGCGCATTTAACCGAGGGCGACAGCTCGGTACTGATTGCCACAGCACACGGATTTGCCATTCATTTTGACGAAACACTGTCAAGGGAAATGGGCAGAACAGCGCGGGGGGTTCGCTCAATCAGACTTCGGGAGGGCGATTATGTTGTAGGCGCGGCAAAGGTCTATGATGAAAATTGTACAATTCTGACCGTGACAGAGCGAGGAATGGGCAGACGAGCAGAGATTTCCTCCTACCGAAAGCAAAACCGCGGCGGCAAGGGTCTGTTGAACTACCGCGTTACTCCCGAAAGAGGCGATGTTTGCGGAATTAAGTCACTGCATGAAGACGATGACGTAATTTTAATCAATGACGATGGCATAATTATCAGAATCCGCGCCAACGACCTACGGGTCATGGGCAGATACGCAGGGGGGGTTCGGGTAATGAAGTTAAGCGAAAACAGCCGCGTAGTTACTTTCACCCGAACCGAGCATGACGAGGGCGAAGATTTTGAAGAGTTAGATTCGGCTGAAATTGACGCTGATGAGGCAGAGGCGGCGGCTTTAGAGGCGGCGGAGGTTGCCGAGGGTGATGAGGTTGATGACGAAGAAGAGGAATAATAAAAAAAGCAGGGCGCGTTAATCGCGCCCTATATATTGTAAATATTTTATAATCTAACTCAATATATCGTATAGGAGGGCTTGCTACGAACTACGACATCATAATCATCGGCGCCGGTCATGCCGGCTGTGAAGCCGCGCTTGCCGCGGCTCGGCTCGGAATGAAAACAGCCGTTTTTTGCCTTTCGCTTGATACAATCGCGAATTTGCCCTGCAACCCCAGTATCGGCGGCTCGGCAAAAGGGCAACTCGTTTCTGAAATTGACGCGCTCGGCGGCGAAATGGGCAGGGCGGCGGACGCTTGTCTTATTCAGTCGCGGACATTAAATCAAGGCAAGGGCGCGGCGGTTCAGGCGCTGAGAGCGCAGTGCGACAAAATGGCGTACCACATTTATATGAAACAAGCTCTCGAATCGCAGAAGAACCTTGACATAAAACAAGACGAGGTTCTTGAAATAATCATTGAGGAAAACATTGTCAAAGGGGTAAAAACCCGCCTTGGCTTTTTTTATGAAACAAGGGCGGCAGTGATTGCTTCGGGAACTTATCTCGACGCGAAAATTCACGTAGGGGACGCTTTTTTTTCAAGCGGGGCGGACGGAGTTCTGCCGGCTTTCGCTTTGGGGAAATCACTGACGGCGGCAGGGGTTAAGTTGCGCCGTTTCAAAACAGGAACTCCAGCGAGAATCAACCGCCGTTCAATAGATTTTTCAAAAATGCAAGAGCAAGGCGGCGACAAAATTATAACGCCTTTTTCCTTTGATTGCGGGATAGAATTACAAAATAAAGTACTCTGCCACATTACCTATACAAACCCTAAAACCCATTCCCTCATTTTAGATAATTTGCACCGCTCGCCTATGTACGGCGGAAAAATACACGGGCGCGGTCCGCGAAATTGCCCCAGCATTGAGGACAAAATCGTGCGTTTCGCCGATAAAGAAAGGCATCAGATTTTTGTCGAGCCTATGGGGCTTAACACCGACGAATTTTATTTGCAGGGCTTGTCGTCGTCGCTCCCCGCAGAGATTCAGGAAAAATTAATCCATACAATAAATGGACTTGAAAACGCCGAAATCATGCGCCACGGTTACGCTATAGAATACGACTGCTGCGACCCGCTCTGCCTTTTCGCGACGTTAGAATTTAAGGGAATCAGCGGGCTTTTTTCAGCGGGACAGTTTAATTCAACCTCGGGTTATGAAGAGGCAGCGGCGCAGGGGCTTGTCGCCGGGATTAACGCCGCACGTAAAGTAGAGGGGAAACAGCAATTGATTCTCCCGCGTTCGTCTTCTTACATTGGAACGCTCATTGACGATTTGGCGACAAAAGGCTGTAACGAGCCCTATAGAATGATGACCTCGCGCTCCGAGTACCGATTAATTCTGCGGCAGGATAACGCGCCCGAAAGATTGGCAGAGCAGGGTTTTGAAACGGGGCTTTTAAGTAAAGAGCGTTATGAATTTTTCCTTGAAACCAAAGCTAAAATACAAAACGAAATTAAACGTCTGAGGAAAACCACAGCAAAGCCAACAGAGGAGTTAAACAAAATCCTCGCCGAAAAGCAAACAGCGCCCATTATTACCGGGGCGAAATTATTTGAGCTACTGAAACGCCCGCAAATCAGCTACGACGATTTGCTGAAAGCGGGGCTGGGCGATGAAGAATTGCCGCCAAAACTTCAATCAAAGATTCAAATTGAGGTTAAGTATGAGGGGTATATCAAACTTCAAAACGAGCAGGTCAAGAAAACCGCCGGACTTGAAGACAAAAAACTTCCTGCCGACTTAGATTATAAAACCATAAAAGGTCTAAGCTTTGAGGCGGCTGATAAGCTAAGTCTGCACAAGCCTCTCAACATCGGACAGGCAGGCAGAATTTCCGGAGTTAATCCCGCAGATATTGCAGTACTGTTGGTTTGGCTGACGGCTAACAAATGATTGGTCAAGCTCCAATCACTTATTAGTATAATATACTTCAGGAGATTTTATGATAAATTTCACAAATGAACAGGAAATCCTACTGGAAAAAATAACCGATTTCATGCTCGATTATAATCAAAAGGTTAATCTTACCGCCATAAAAGAGCCCGCCCAAGTCCGTGAAAAACATTTCATCGACAGCGCCTTTCCGTTGGATTTGATAAATGTTCCATGTGGAACAAAAATCATAGACGTGGGAACAGGCGCGGGTTTTCCCGGTGTTGTTTGGAAGATTTTCCGCCCCGACCTTGACATCACCTTGCTTGACAGTCTGCGGAAGAGGGTCGATTATTTGAAACTGTTGCGGGAATATCTAAGCTTGAGCTTTGAAACCATTCACGGTCGCAGTGAGGAGCTTTCTATAAACCCTACTTTCAGGGAAAAATACGATGTTGCCGTTTCCCGCGCCGTTGCGAAACTTCCCGCGCTTTGTGAATTTTGCCTGCCTTTTGTAAAAGTAGGCGGTTTGATGTTAGCCATGAAAGGCAAAAGCCATTCCCAAGACTCGGATGATGAAAACGCCTCCACTGCCCTTGAACTTCTCGGCGGAGAAACAGAGGAAATCAAAAGCTACAAACTACCGTCCGGAGACCAAAGAACCCTGATTGTAATTAGGAAGACAAAGTCAACACCTGTAAAGTTTCCAAGACAGCGGATTAATATAGGGAAGAATCCGTTGTAAGGTAAAAGCCTCGCGAAAAATAATATCGCATTTTTCGTCACCGTTCTCCTTTCTTCTGTTTCGTTTTTGCTTTTTTCTATCGAACCTTTTACTCTATTGGAGTTATATAAGCTTTTATAAAACAACAAGCCGATATTTTCTTATGGAAATAAGGGCTTGTTTTTGTTATGATTATATTTAGAGATATAGGCAGGACAAATGCCTCTAAAGAACAGATGTTTTAAAATCCGCTTATTTAAAGACGGCGGCGTTGTTAAAAGCCGCCGCGAAAGGAAATACAAATATGACAATTAAACCTATTTTTCAAAAGCCCCCGTCAATTGAAAACCCCGTGAACCGTGTGGTTGAAATTCCAATCGCCTCCATTAAACCCAACCCGTCACAGCCGAGAGTGGTTTTCGATGATTATGAACTTTCACAGCTTGCCGTGAGCATACGCCAAAACGGTATGCTCCAACCTGTTACGCTCCGCAGAACCGACGGTGCGGGTTATGAATTAGTTTCGGGCGAAAGACGGCTTCGTGCCGCCAAGCTCATAAATATGGAACACATTCCCTGTATCATAATCGACACCGATAACGAAAATTCAGCTATTTTCGCTATACTGGAAAACATCCAACGTTCCGACCTCAATTATATTGAAGAAGCGCTTGCAATCAAAAGCCTGATTGACCACTACGGAATAACCCAAGAGGATTGCGCCGCTCGTCTCGGTATCGCCCAATCCACAGTCGCAAATAAACTTAGGCTTCTGCGCCTCACCGACGAGGAAAAATCCTTAGCGTTGCGGTTCAGATTAAACGAAAGACAGGCAAGAGCGCTCCTGAAACTTCCTCCCGAAAAACGGCTTGCCGCGATTGAGAAAATAGGTTCGTTACAACTTAATACTTCTCAGACCGATAAGTTCATCTGTGACATGCTCGGGGAAAAGCCGCTCGAAAGAAAAAAGCATGTATGGGCGTTTAAGCATGTAGGACTTTATATTAACACCTTTAATAAAACCATTGAATCTATGAAAAATGCGGGCATTGAATGTGTAGCCACCCGCAACAGAACCGACGACTTCATGGAATATATTGTCAAAATCCCCCTAAAATAATCTTTTTTGTTTTTATTCCCCGCCCTTTTAAGGGCGGTATTTTTTTAAAAGGGGCGTTGTCCACAAAATCCCGTTTCGTTTATTTGCTTTTACAAGGTTTAGCCGTCGGTTACATTTTGCCCGCGCAAATTAACAACCTCCCGACTGAAACAGAAAAGAGCACTCACTACATCTTGTACCATGTTCCATGTAGAACACAAGCGTCAACATATTGACAAATAAGTCGCGCCAAACACATTATGTTCCACGAGGAACATTTAGCTGTTTAATATTATATCCTCAAAATCTACTTCCTGCCTGTAAATGATTGTTATTTTTTCTTATTTTCGTTAATTTTTACACTTCCATTTTTCCTCTCTCTATGGTATAATTCTATATAGGGCGTCAAAAAACAAACGGCGCAAATGGCCAGTCAAGCTTTTAAAAATTGACTATACAAAAAACAATTAAACATAGGAGCATTATTTTGGGTACAATAATAGCAATTGTTAATCAAAAGGGCGGAGTCGCCAAAACCACAACGGCAATCAATCTTTCGGCATCTCTCGGAAAACTCGGGAAAAAAGTTTTATTGGTAGACCTTGACCCGCAGGGAAATGCCACCACAGGCTACGGAGTTTCAAAGCGGGCTTTAGAGCATACAACCTACGAGGTTTTAATGGGTGAGGTTCGTCCGATAGAGGCTGTCGTTTCAACCGATTTTAAAAATGTTGACATTATCCCCGCTACTCAGCTTTTGGCGGAGGCAGAGGTTCGGCTCTTGCAATTCGAGAATAAAACCTTACAGCTCCGTAAGGCTTTGGTGCAGATTAAAGACAGCTACGACATCGTTATCGTTGACTGTCTGCCGTCTCTCGGGGTGCTTGCCCTTAACGGAATTTCAGCCTGTGACAGCATAGTAATACCCATGCAGTGCGAACCATACAGCCTTGAGGGCGTGGCAGAACTTTTCACTACCGTCAAGCGGGTAAAAAGTTCTTCCAACCGCCATGTTAAAGTTTTAGGAATCATCTTCACCATGTTGGACAAGCGTCTTATGGTCAATCGGGATGTAATGAATAATATCCGCGAGAAATTTCCCGAGGACATCATTTTCAAAACCGAAATCCCCCGCAACGTCCGCATAGCCGAAGCACCAAGCCACGGAGAACCTATTATTTATTACGACAGCTCTTCAAAAGGCGCGGCGGCTTATTTAAGGTTGGCTAAAGAGGTTTTGGAGAAGATTTAATTTTATCCATGGCATAAAATTTGCGGGCAACGCCCCATAAATATTAACGAAAGGCAAAAATATTATGGCTAAAAAATCCGGTCTCGGAAACGTTTTGGACAGCATTTTCGACGACAATTTCTTATCCGGCGACGACGCCGTGGGGAAGAATATATCAACCTTAAAAATCAATGAAATCGAACCCAACCGAAATCAGCCGAGAAAGCATTTTGATAACGAAAAATTAGCGACTCTTGCCGATTCTATTTCGGTACATGGAATTATTCAGCCGATTACCGTGCGACCCTACGAGGGAAGTTATCAAATAGTAGCGGGCGAACGGCGTTGGCGCGCCGCAAGAATGGCGGGACTTTCAGAAGTTCCCGTGCTTATTACTGAACTGACCGATTCCGAAACCATGCAAATCGCCCTCATTGAAAATTTACAGCGCGAAGACCTGAACCCCCTTGAAGAAGCTAACGGTTACAGCGAACTTATAGAAAAATTCGATATGAAACAGGAAGATGTTGCTAAAAAAGTCGGCAAGGCGCGTTCCTCCGTCGCAAACTCTCTGCGTTTGCTTTCACTCCCCGATGAAATAAAGGAGCAGGTTAAAAACGGCGATATTTCAAAAGGGCACTGCAAAGTTCTGCTCGGCTTGACTGATATTTCAGAGATGATTAACTTGGCGCAAAAAACCATAGCCGGAGGACTGTCTGTTCACGCCCTTGAAAAACTAATGAAAAGCGAAGCCTCAGCTCTCTCAACTAAGCAAGAACCCCGCTATAAGAAAAATCCTCTCTACTCCGAGGCTGAAATTTCTCTCCAAAATTCAATCGGTAAAACCGTCCGCATAAACGAAGGGCGTAATAATAAGGTTACAATTGAAATTGACGTTTTTTCGGAAGATGAGGTTATGGAGGTTGTCAGACGGTTAGCGGGAGAATAAATTTTCTAATCTTTCATTTTAATAAAAAATTATAAAAAAGGATGTTAATATGCTCGACATAAAGTTTCTGCGTCAAAACCCCAACCTTGTTCGCGAGAATATAAAAAAGAAATTTCAGGACGAAAAGCTACCTCTTGTTGACCTTGTAATCAGCTTAGACGCCGATTACAGGACTAAACTTCAGGAGCTTGAAAATAACAGGGCAAGCATGAACGCCACCGCTAAGGAAATCGGCGGATATATCAACCGCGGGGAAACTGAAAAAGCGGATTCAGCTAAAATTCGTGTTTCCGAATTAAAAAAATCCATTCCGAAAATGGAAGAAGAGGTACGCTCCCTTGAATTAAATATTCGCGATATCATGCTCAAAATACCGCAAATCATAGCCGACGACGTACCACTCGGAAAAGATGACAGTGAAAATGTGGAATTAGAACGATTCGGAGATTTTACAAAAAATACTGTCAGCGAAATTCCTTATCATGTTGAGGTCATGGAAAGCTTTAACGGACTGAATATAGACAGCGCCCGCAAAACAAGCGGCAGCGGCTTTTATTACCTTAAAGGTGATGTAGCGCGGGTTCATTCGGCTATCTTAAGCTATGCGCGGGATTTTATGATTGAGCGTGGATTTGAATATTATGTTCCGCCTATTATGATTCGCGGTAATGTGGTTTCAGGGGTTATGAGCTTTTCCGAAATGGAAAATATGATGTATAAAATTGAGGGAGAAGACCTTTACCTGATAGGCACTTCCGAGCATAGCATGATTGGAATGTTCACAGATGAAATTATATCTGAAGAAAATCTTCCTTTATCCTTAACCAGCTATTCCCCTTGTTTTCGTAAAGAAGTAGGCGCACACGGAATAGAAGAGCGGGGAATTTATCGTATACATCAGTTTGAAAAGCAGGAAATGGTGGTCATTTGCAAGCCCGAAGACAGCCCCGAATGGTTCGGCAAGCTTTGGAAAACCGCAGTTGACTTTTTCCTGTCGCTTGATATTCCCGTTCGCGCACTTGAATGTTGTTCAGGCGACTTGGCAGACCTGAAAGTGAAGAGCGTTGACATTGAAGCCTGGTCACCCCGCCTTTCACAATTCTTTGAAGTAGGCAGCTGCTCTAACTTAGGAGACGCACAGGCAAGACGTCTTGGAATCAGAGTAAGAGTTCCCGGTTCTAAATCCGACAAATACTTTGCTCATACTCTTAACAATACCGTAGTCGCACCGCCTCGCGCTTTGATTTATTTCTTTGAAAACAATCTTAACCCCGACGGCAGTGTTAAGATTCCCGAACCGCTTAGAATTTACATGGGCGGAAAAGCACAAATCTTCCCTAAAAAATAAATATAAAACCAAAAGGACAGCTATTGCCGTCCTTTTGACTTTTTATATTTAATGTGTGTAACGTTAAACAACGTTACACACACTTATTTAATTATTGATTATTATTTCCGTTTTCATTCAAATTATTTTGAGAATTATCAATATTATTTATTTCATTCGGAATTTGGTTATGAACATCGTGAATAGTCGGAACATTCCCTGCAAATCCTGCCATTTTCTTTTTACGCCGCTTAAATATAATAAATAAAATCAAAAGAGTAGGAAACCAAATCGGCAAAGTTACAATCAGCGCGATTGCAATCCATTGAAAAACTGCCGCAATCACATTTATGACTGAAACAAAACCTGTTCTTATAAAATAGCCCATATCATCGCTACTGAGAGAACTCCAGTCTATATCTTTTCTAATGGGATTAGGGTCATTTTCCTGTTTTATATGTAAATTTACGGTTGCCATATCCACAAGATTTCTCAAAACCCTTAGTCTTCCCTCAAATGCTTCGATTTCCTCCACAATACCGTCTATCGTTCGCGTAAGGTAAACGATTTCCTCAACAGTTACAGCTCTTTCAAGTAAGACGTAATAACTTTCTAAGGAGCGGCGTTTGGTTTCAAGACGGGTGATAATATCATAGAATTCATCAGTTACATCTGCCGAATCAACACGTGAATTTATTATTTTTCCTTTTTCGCCCGCATAACTCATAAAAAGAGAAAGATTTTCGGGCGGGATTTTCAAAACTGCGTCTACTACCGAAAAATTATCAAAATTACGCCTGTTGCATGAAAATTCAAACCCGCCTAACGTTTTAGCGTAAACCGTCAAATCGTCATATAATTCATTAGCATTCTCAGCCTCAATATCCATATAAGCGTTGCGGATAATTTTACGCTCGGGTTCGACTTGTTGGTTTTGGGTATTATTAAAATTAGTTTCGCCATAAACTTCCGCGTTACTTGTTTCCATAATTTCATCTGCTAAAACTGTAGCAGATTCGCCGCCTGCACTTCTGTTTACACTGCTGTAACCATTCATTTGAGCTAAAGGCGAGGAGGCGTTAGCAGAGTCTACTTCAAAATTAGCTCCGCAACCGGCAAGAACAAAAATAAACGTTATTATTAATATTACAGTAATTAACTTTTTCATTAAATCCTCCTTAAAAAATTTCTTCTTAATAAAAACACTAAATAAATATCAAAAAGGTTGCTATATTTTAATTATAAAAATAAAAAAAACTGATGTCAAGCAATGTACCAAATTGTAACCACCTTGTTTCCAAACTGTAATAAAATAAAAAACCGCTCAATTTAAAAAATGAGCGGTTTTAATTATTTAAAATTATTTTAACCTTACAGGCACAACTATAAACATAACATCGTCATTGCTGTCATCAGGCGGCATAATCTTTATAGGAGCAAGTTCGGTCATGAATTCAAGCCTTACCTCGTCACAATGAGAATTTCTAAGTGCGTCTATCATAAATCGCGGATTAAAAGCTACGCTGAAATTCTTCTTTTGAGCGCCGTCTGCATTTTGACTGAATCCCTCACGAAGCTTTGCTTTAGTTACAGAAATTTCTTCATCAAATTCTCCTAAACCTGTCCTGCAAGAAAGAAAAATACAACTTTTTGCTTCATCTATTTCACAAACTACAGGACTTTTAAACCTGTCGTTAATAAATAACAAAGAACGTTCAAGAGAATCTGTAAATTCCCGCGCATTTATTGTAAATTCTCTGTTACCCTTAGATTCGATTAACTTTTTATATTCTACAAACTTACCGTCAAGCAATCTGCTGAATATTGCATAATTTTCTTTTGAAAAGCATATTTGATTTCTATCTATAACTATTTTTACATCGTCCTCATCACTGTCGGATAAATTTCGGGTCAGTTCTACAACTGTTTTTTCAGGAACGATGAACCCCATATCGTCAAATTCTAACTTCTCTTTTCTCAAAGCTAATCTAACGGCGTCGCTGGCTACTATATAGAGTAAATTGTTTTCAATATCAAACCGCGCCCCCATAAGAGCGGGATTTATATCCTTACGCGCAATTGCGTGGTCTATTTGCGAAAGCATATTTTTAAGCACTTTTTCTTTCATGGTAAAACTGACGTTTTCGCTTAACTCTATTATATTAGGAAAATTTTCAGCCTTAGTACCCTGGATATTAAGTTTTATTTTCCCGTAAAATACACTGACTTTCTCATTTTCCTTAACCTCTACGGTTATTTTTGCGTTCTCGGGCATTTTCCTTATCATATCGGAAAAAATACGAGATTCTACTATTATATCGCCGTCAAGCTCTCCGTCCACTTTTATATTAACCGTAATGCCTGTTTCAAGGTCATAGCCGGTTACTGTCAGCTCGTTACCTTTAAGATTTAATAAAACTCCGTCAAGAGCGCTGAAAGCAGTTTTAACGGCACAGGCTTTTGACGCGCTGATGACCGCTTCAGCAAGAATATTTTTATCGGCTGAAAATTTCATTTTATATATTATCCTTTCCCGGTACTGATGCACCATAAAATATTTTTCTTCTAAAGTTTAATATTTTTGTCAAACTAAAATCCCCTTTAAAAAATTATATAAAGAATAAAAAAAGCACTTAAATAAATAAAATAATATATATTTTATAGTAATAGTATTAGTAGGGTTGAAAGAGTGGAAAACGCGTAAATCCTCAATTGTAGTGCTGTTTTTTAATCAACAGGCTGAATGTTTATAAATTGTTGAAAGGTTTAAAAAAACTGAGATTAAACTTTTTAGTTTTTTTTACGCTGTTGAAAATGAAAAAACTGTTGAAAAATATTAAGTAAGGTTCAAGAAATATTTCCCATATTCTTTAAAATATCCTCAATAGAAGCCCTGTAATTATTATCTTTTTTAATTATATTTTTAACTTTGTTTATAGCATAAACTATTGTGGAATGGTCTCTGCCGCCAAATTCGCGACCGATTGCGGTATAACTTAATCCCGTGATTTTATGAATAACATAAATAGCGACCTGCCGCGCTGTTGAAATCTGCGCCGAACGGCTTTGAGAGCGCATTTCATCGCCTGTGACATTGTAAATTCCTGCAACCTCGTTTATAATCTTTTCAACCGTAACAGGTACGGGTTGTTGGTCGGTTAAAACTTCTCTGATTACATTTTGTGCCATGATAATAGTAGGCGGGAATTCTGTCACAAGCTTTAAGGCGTTCATTTTCAAAATCGCGCCCTCAAGCTGACGAATATTATTTTTAAGCCTGTCCGCCATATATTCCATAACGTTGTTTGGAATATGCAGATTGAGAAGTTCCGCCTTGCGTTTAATGATTGCTAACCTTGTTTCAAATTCGGGAATTGAAATATCAGCTAAAAGCCCCCACTCAAAGCGGGTGCGTAAACGCGGCTCCATGTTTATAATTTCTTTGGGCGCTCTGTCCGAAGTAAGAATGATTTGCTTATGTTTGCTGTGAAGTTCGTTAAAAGTATGAAAAAGTTCAACCTGTGATTCTTTTTTTCCTGCAAAAAACTGCACATCGTCAACTAAGAGAATATCAGCAGAGCGATATTTTTTCTTAAAAGCGTCGCCTGTGAAATATTTTACCGAATCTACAAATTCGTTCACAAAATTCTCCGCGTGAACGAAAATAATATTAAGCTCAGGTCGGTTAGTCGAAAGTTCCTGACTTACCGCACTTAAAAGGTGGGTTTTTCCCAAACCGGGTTCGCTGTATATGTAAAGAGGATTGTATACCGCCTCACCGCCGCTTGCCGCTGCTTTACATGCCGAATATGCCAATTTATTACTTTCTCCTACTATAAAAGTATCGAAAGTATGCTGATAAATACTTCCCGTAACAGCTTCTTCAAGTTTGCTGACCATGATTTCGTCATCTTGAAGCTCGGTAATAGGACCGTCAAGTTTTACCTTTTGTTCAGGGGTTAAATCGTCCTCACAAAGAAATTCTACCTTTACCGGAAAACCCAAAACGTCTAAAAAATGCTTTTCAAACATATCGGTATAATTTTCAGCAACAATCTGCCGTCCGTATGAAGATTTAACATACAGCACAACCTTATTAGTGTGCATTTTCAACGGCTGTATGGGGTCAATCCAAAGCTTCATAGCTGTTTCCGTAAGGTCAAGTCTAAGCTTTACCGCTTCAAAAAGCTCCGAAAAAGAATTCATTTAGTTTTATAACACCTCTTATATACAGTTGGCAAATAATTGACAACTGATAATTATTGCGTCCGTAGCGGCGGACATATTGAACATAAGTGCGATTAAATTTGATTTTTTTCTTCTTCTTTTTTGCTACGCAACATAGATTGATATTCGCTTTTAAAATATCCGTAAATTTCCCGCCCTTTTTTCTGTCCAAAACGCTTTACCATATTTATATAAAGCCCGTGGGAGTTTTTCGCATCTGACATGAGAGAGGCGGCAGTTTCAGCCTCCTCGGGTGATGGTGTGAAATTTAAGGGCTCTTCTTCCTCTTTTGGGATAAACTCGGATTCTGTTTCAGGTACTTCCGAATTTTTAATAAGAGCGTCCAGTGAATTAATAGCTCTTTCTTTTTGCTTTTTTTGACTGTCTACCCATTGTAAAAGGGTCTTAATATTATTAAAACGCCTTATTACAGGCTCGGTGTTAATATAACCGCAATCCCAAAAGTCCATAATAAAATCATAGCCGCTGTCCTTGCTGATAATATAAAATTCAGCGTCAGGGTCTTTGCGAATACGGTAACCCAAATAGCAGGAAAGCTGAAAATCAAGGGCATTTTTCCCGCCGCGCTTAATTTTATAGTAACTTAGCTTAGACTTGCAAAACATAAGCTTATGCAAAATGTCAAACGAGATCGAATCGGCATTGTTGCTGTAAAAAATAACAACCTCGTCCAATTCGGAAAGATGGTCTACTCCCGTCATTCCTTCGGAATGAACGTTTTCAAAGTCGATTAAAAATACTCTCATGTAAAGTTCTCCGAAATTTAATTATCATGAACCGTGCGATTTTCCGCAATTGCGCTCTTTAAAACTCTGATTCTGGTGCGGTCGCCGCCTGTTTCAATCAGTACAGTATCGTCCTTAATACTCAAAACCCGTCCGATTATACCGCCCACTGTTACTACTTCGTCGGCAATTTGCAGGTTGTCCCGCATGTTTTTTTCAGTTTTTTGACGTTTACTTTGCGGTTTTATGAGCAAGAAGTAAATTACCCCCACCATAAGCACAAGAGGAAAAAGCAACGAAAATATTCCGCCGCCTGCAGGAGGCGCACCGTCCGCCGGAGCGGGGGTAAGTAAAAACGCGGTATTTAAATAGTTTATAATGTTCATTTGTTTTCAACCTTTCTTTGATTAAATATGCTTTAATTCCGCATACCTTTTTATTATACAATTTTTTACACAAAATTTCAATACCTGTAGAAAATTTTCATCTTTTTGCATTATTTATAAATTTATAATAATTATTTAATCATATAGCTTTCAAACTCTAATTCACCAAAAGTCCTTAAAATATCGGTAATTTCACCGTCGGTAAGACCCGCTATAACAAGTCCAGGAATAGTATATAAGCCCGGAATTTGATTTTGCGCCTGCTTATAAAGCATATTCACAAGCCCCGAAATATCACGGGGCAAAATAACGCTACTGTTTTCACCGGTTATTAATTCCTCGCCGAAGTCACTTCTTGTAAAGACTAAAAGCAATGAGGCGTCGCCTAAGTTGTTTTTGCCCCTTAGTATTTCTGCGCTATTATTAAACCCTGAGTAATTTTCCACTACATCTTTAAGAGACATCTCAAGAATCAGTTTGCTTGAGCCTTTTTTCTCAGCACAGGCGTCAACAAGCCCCAAAAGTCCTTGATAGCGGGTATTAATATTAGTGAATTCGGGATTTAATATAGAAACATCATAAGGTCTGAAATACGGGAAGATGTTATTTGCTAAAATAATCTCTGGAAATCCCGCCTCGGCTAATTCTTCAACCAAAAATGAAATATAATCTCTTGTACCCTGTAAAAAGGGATTTGCCCAAAACTTTCCCCCCGCATCGGGTCGGTTGTCCATCCATTTGGAACTTCCGTCGGCGAAAGCATAAGACACATCTTCAACATATCTCGGTGAAAGCTGGTCAAACAGGGTATTGATTCGCGCAATTGGCGTAACCTCTGTTCCTTCAAACACAGCGAAAATCTGTGCGGCGGTCAGAGTACCCTTTATAATTTCGGTGTTTTTTACAGGCTCGTACATACTTGCGTAGAACAGATTTCCTGTGGTATCTTTCATATCAAGCACTACGGCGTTGTAGCCGTTAGATTTTGCCTGTTGGATATAAGCGGCAAGAGAGGTAGAATTATCTAATACCGACGCGGGAGCAAAAACAGCGTTATGTGACGGCGCCGAAACAGGCGGTTCATCGTCCTCATCAACAGGTTCGTCTTCGGTTTGAGTTATAATATCTTCGCTCCCATCGGGTTCAACGTCTTCGGGCGGCGTCCATTCAAGAACCTCCTCCTCGCCTCTGTCGCTGAACAAAAACTCAAACAGCGGCTTTCCCGCCGCAAAACCGATAAGTCCCAGTCCGCCCACCAATGCAACCATCAAAATAATCTCTATGGCTTTGCGGGCAGAGCCTTTACGTTTTTTGTAAAGATTTCTTGACCTTTTAACTTTTCTGTATTTTTTTGCCATAAGCTTCACCTTGAATTATACAAAACGTATAATAAAAATAAAATTAAACTTGTTGTGTAATTCGGGGTTGTTCCTGTATTTCTTATTTTCTGCCCGCTCGGGCAGGTTCTTTTTGCTTGCCCTTATATACGCCACGGGCAAAACCCCTCATCTTGTCGCATATCCGACAAAAGCATAAAGTGCCAGCGAAATGATTCCCACATAAACTAAAGTAATCGGCAGTCCCCGAAACGCCGCAGGAACAAGGTCGCTGTTAAGACGGGGATGGGCAATGTAAAGCAGATACCCCGCCAAAAAAAATCCAATGCCCGTCCCGATTCCGAAACCAATATATTCGGGTAAACTGCCGCCGTGCAGGGAGTTAAGAAAAAGCCCGCCCAAAACCGAGCAGTTGAAAACTGAAAGATGAACATAGGTTCTGATTTTCCTGAAAAGTCCCGGAAAAAAGCGCCAAACCAATATAAGGCTTAAAATGTAAATTATGCTTATTACAAGTATATATAAAAGAGGCATAAGTATACCGAAATGCTTAAAGTGTGAAAAGTTTGAATCCAAAAGCCATACAATTACCGACGACAGGGAGGTAACATAAATAATAACAAGAGAAAAGCCGATGACATGCTCTTTCTTGCGCGATGCGTAAATCAAAATATTAGTGCCGAGAGCCCTCTCAAAAATTGAATTTTGTAAAAGAATCGCCAAAAGCGCGGCGGTTAAAAACGAGGAGAAAAGTTCCATTATTCAGTTTCCTCCTTATTTTCACCGTCTTGGCTCTTCAATTTTTGAGACTTTTGTGAAAAGTTGAATAATGCCCTGCAAAGCCCCGCCAAAACCCCTACAATTATAAAGCCGCCGAAAGTGGTCTCAAAGGCGGGAACATCAAAACCCATATCCACTCTTATCGAGCCTATTTGAGAATTAACAAAAATGTCTCTTATAATCCCCGTAATCATACAGACCGCCACAAATCCGGCGATATACCCTATAGTTTCGAGCAACATGTAGCCGTAGGACAACTGGAAAAACCGCGTTTCCGTCTTGGATAAAATAACGTGGTTTGTGACCAAAACAGGCAGATAAATCCCCGCTTTAATGATTGCGCCGTCACCGACAAGGCTTTGGGCGATTAGATAGGCGGGAATGTAAATCGCCGAAGCGATAATTGCATATATAATTATACGCACAGTATAAACAAGTTTTTTCGGAACTATTCTGCATAACGCCACTGAAAAGAAAGTAATCAGCGCGAAGACAACCGAAATAGCCGCCGCGCTTTCAAAATCCTTTGCGCCGGCAATTACAGGACCTGTAAGCAATCCGCTCATCAATACTATGTTTTGACGAACCAAGCCGTCAGAGGGGCGACCTTTTATATTTGAACTCAAGACTTTTCCTCCGTTTGGTTTTCAGATTCTTCCGCCTCAATTTTGGCTATGTCCTTGGCTATTTCCTCAAAGTCGGTTATTTTTACGTTGTTTTTTGAATCATCTTTTCTTGAAGAGCGTTCTTTTTTGGTTGGTTTTTCCTTGGTTTCGGCAGTTTCGGAAATTTCCGAAATTTCCGAAACTTTACGATTAGATTTTTTTCTGAAAATGTTTATAAACTTCAGGCAATATTTTTTAATACTCTGGTACAAAGTTTTAAACGCCACCGCCACAAAAAAGTCTTTGAACTTTTCGGGACTGTCGAAAGAATCGACGTCGGTTGCAGGCGGGTTTTTGATTGATTTTGCTTTTTCTTTCAAGCTTCTTGGTATTTCAATAACAAACGTCAAAACATTCCGCTTTTTTCGGTTTAATTTAATGACCTTATTGTCAATCGGCGGCATATCATAATTTGAGGGCTCAATAATAATTTCCTGTGTGGCTGAAAGCTCGGGGGTTTTTCCCGATTTTGCGTCCTCGCTGAAACGCTCATAAGCACTCAGCCTGTCCTTTAAAGTTTCGGCTATACGGTTTAAGCCCGCACGGGTTTTTTCAGCGGAAGCATCAAGCCTGTATGAGAATGTGTTTGTAGCTAAAATAGCGAAAATAAACCAGCCCTCAACCCTGCCCCTGAACATTCCGTCAAAGCTACCTCTGAATATTATTGTAAAAATCCCCAGTAAAATTCCATAATAAAGCTTGCCGAACACGGTCTTTGGGAGGGTTTGGGGGTCGTTTGCAAGGAATAAAAGCGCGAATAAAAGATAGCCGCCCACAAGTTCTCTTACCAGCGCACCGATTATATCATCATAAATTGGGAACAATAAACGGAAAATAACTATAACGCTCAGGGTGGAAATAGTTACAACAGGCGAAACAGAACGGCGCAATAAAAGGCAAACGCCGCAGACAAGAATGATAAGCACATGGGTTGTGCCTATTGGACCGGGGAAATTACCCAGCAAAATATTAAGCGGTGTAATCACAGGGAACGCGCTTCGGCTTAAAAGCAGATTTTCAAGTCCGGCATTAAGGGTATAGGAGGCTTCTGTCGCAAGAGGAAAAAGCGGTATGGTTTCTCCCGCGGCAGGGAATTGAAGCATCCTCCCGGGATAGCATATAATAAGGAAAGCAAACGCAACCGCCGTCGGGTTAAAAATATAATTATCTTTTCCGCCGAAAATATGCTTTACGCCAATAGCCAGTGCGCTCCCGAAAATAAGCAACTGATAAGGCAATATAACCGGCGACATAAGTGCCAGACACAGCCCCGACGTTATGGTTGACAAATCGCGGGGGTTATAGACCTTACCGGTGAGGCGGCAACAAATCATATCCACGATTACCGCTGTCAGTACAGCAACAAAAGCTAACCCGAAAGAGCGGGTTCCGCTCTTTATTGCAGCCATGCCTAAAAGCACTAGTAAAAAAAGTAACTGGTCGCCGTATAAATGGAGCGGCTTTCTCCCTAACAGGGAGGAGCGTCTTTGCGCGGTAGTGTTGTCAAAAGTTTCGGAATAGTTGTTCATATATTAAATCCTTATGAATGAGGTTTTTTATCATGCAAATTGACATATTGTCGTCAAATACCTTAAAGCTAACGCTCAGCAGATTGGATATGTTTGACCTTGATATAAAATACGAGAGTCTTTCGGGGAAAAACCCTGAAACTAAGCGGCTTTTAACCCATGTGCTGAAAACAATCAGATTAGATAATCTTGACAGAAAATTCGGGTTTGATTTCTCCAGCGACAGGATTTTTGTCGAGGCTTTTCCACGTCCCGACGGCGGCTGTATGCTTTATGTTTCCAGTCTTGAAACCGATAACAGCAGGAGAAGAAAAGTGCCAGTAAAAGCGCGAGACACACATTTAAGCCCTGAAAGTCCTTATTCCTATAAGCGCGAGAGCCGAAAAACCCTGCTTATTTTTGAAACTCGAGGTGCAAAAGAACTCGGAGGTGTTTGCAGAAGTCTGTGTTTGCAAAAGAGGTGGGAAAGGCTTAATTTTGAAAGCTCGCTGTATTTATGCGAAAACGGGGGGAATAAATACCGCCTGCTAATAAAAGAGGACAGCTCAAAACAATTGCTTATTTCGGGAATCGCCAAGGAATACGGCGAGCTGATTTGCGGTGAGCGGGAATTTATATATACCAAAGAATATTATAAGGCAATCATTGAGGAAGACGCGGCGGAGAGAATTGCCGAATTATTGTAGGACGACCGCTTAAACTACGTTGCGTATAGAATCCATAGCCGCCCGCATATCATCGGCTTTAAATAAATAAGTCCCCGCAACCGCTACATTCGCCCCCGCGCTAAAGACAAGGGGGGCGGTAGTTTGGTTAATGCCGCCGTCAACCTCTATATCAAGTTTTAGCCCTAACCTGTCCGCTTCACGGCGGACAGCATTTATTTTTAAAAGGGATTCTTGCTTGAACTTTTGTCCGCCCGCGCCGGGCTTAACGCTCATGATTAAAACCACATCGCATAATTCAAGGTAGGGGAAAACCCTTTCCGCCTCGGTTTCGGGATTTATTGAAAGCCCTGTGCGTTTGCCGAAACCGCGAATAAGTTTAAGACACTCTGCCACATCGCATTTACTTTCCTCATGAATGGTTATTATATCAGAACCCGCATTCACAAAAAGCGGAATAAGCTTTGTCGGGTCGTTTACCATAAGATGTGTGTCAAGGGGCAGGGAGGTGCAATTACGAAGTTTACCCACTACATAATCCCCGAAAGTTATGCTGTCGGTAAAAACGCCGTCCATAACGTCAAGGTGAATCATGTCAGCCCCCGCTTTTTCAGCTCGAAAAATTTCATTACCGAGGTTGGCAAGGTCAGAATTTAATATAGAAGCAGATATAAGTATATCCATAAAAATTATACCTTTAATAATATTATAATAATACGCGGCAATTTTTTTGCACCCATATAGTTATTTTACCACTTTTAGTCGTATTACGTCAAGTGATTTGGGAAAATAACATGACATTATTTATTTATACTGAAAATAATGTCATGTTATTTATTTTTAAAGGCGGTAAAGTTCGCCCTATTTGTAAAAAAAACGACAAAGGAGAATTTTTGTATAAAAAAACTTAATATCTTTATTTTACCTGATAAATAAAAGAACATGTCATTTAAAGTCATATATTTCACCTTTAAAGACGGTATGAACACGCAAAAAATCCCGCTAACAAAAAAGTCGAAAAACATCGGTGAAATCAAGAAAAATCACATTAAACGATTTTTTAATCAAAAGGGTTTATTTTTCTGTAATAATTCAGTGATTTCTTATTAAGGGCAAAAGACTTGTACTGAACGCGTTTTTCGGAATCATTGCAACACGACATTGTTTTTTACAGACGGTAGAAAAACGGTGTGATTTGATTTATTGTAAAGAAAATAACGCCGTCATAAATATTAATTTTTAAAAAATCGAATGAAAATTAACCCTAAAGTATACATCGTATTAAATTATACTTAAAGTTAATGCTTGCAAAATATAAAAAACTATTATATAATAAAAAACAATGATACATTTTTAATACAAGGAAAAATAACTACATGTCTTTTTTAAAAAAAATAATGGCTTTTGCAGAAGGTCCTCCCGGTGGAGTACCAAGCACTGCCATAAGCTCGGTGGAGTACATAATCTGTGGACTGGGAAATCCGGGCTCGGCTTACGAGAACACGCGGCATAATTGCGGATTTATGACGGTGGATTTACTTTCGGAGCAGGGCGGGTTTAAGGTGAAAAAACTGAAATTCAAATCCCTTACCGCCCTTGAAGTAATCGACGGTGTAAAATGCTTTATAATGAAACCGACCACTTATATGAATTTAAGCGGGACGGCGCTTATTCCTGCTATGGAGTTTTATAAAATCCCGCCCGAGCGCACTATAATAGTTTTTGATGATTTTTCACTGCCGCTCGGAACGCTCAAAATTCGCCGCAACGGAAGCGACGGCGGGCATAACGGTATGAAAAATATAATTCTGCAATCGGGTAGCGACGCTTTTCCCCGCGTTAAAATCGGAATCGGCTCGCCCCCTAACCCCAACTACCCCATGAAAGATTGGGTTACATCGCCTTTTAAAAAAGATGAAGGGGCAAAGCTTGAAGCCGCCCTCGAAAACGCGACGGATGCCGTAAGGCTGATGATTAAAGGGGATATTGAGAGGGCTATGAATGAGTTTAATGGGAGATAATGGGGCGAAAGCCTCCATCACTGCCCGTAGCGGACAATAAAAACCTATTGACAACTTATAATATATATGATATTATTTAAAAGTAAATTTAATTTACCAAGGAGGTTAATATGCTTCATATAAAAGGACTTACCAAAAGTTATAAGGGCTTTCCCGTGCTTGCCGGTTTGAATATGAACATTGAAAAAGGCGATGTTTACGGCTTTTTGGGAACGAACGGTTGCGGTAAAACCACCACCATGAATATTATTTGTAATATTATCCCGAAAGATTATGGGGAAGTGGCTTTTGAGCGGGAGGGTCTAAAAATAGGCTACCTGCCTGAAGCCCCTGCCTTGTACGGTTATATGAACGGTTACGAATACCTTGATTTTATTGGGGCTTGCTGTCGGTATGAGGGTAATCTAAACGCCCGTACAGCCGAAGTTCTTGAAATAACCGGCATGACAGGCAGCGCGAAAAGACTTATTAAGGGTTATTCGCGGGGTATGAATCAGCGTATAGGTATAGCTGCCGCCCTTTACAATAACCCCGATTTGTTAATTCTTGACGAGCCTACCTCGGCGCTTGACCCCGAGGGCAGGGCAGAGGTTATGGAAATTATCAGAAAGTTAGCGGGTACAGGCTCTACCATTGTGTTATGCACACATATTTTAAACGACGTTGAAAGAGTGGCGAACAAGGTGGGGATTCTACGAAACGGTGTTATGGCGGTTGAAAGCGGACTTCGGGAAATCAAGGAAAAATTAGGCGGGAACAACGCTATAAACATACGACTTCGCGAATACACACCTGAGGCTATTACCGCACTTTGCGGAATTGATTTAGCGGCAAGGAGCGAGGCAAATGACCCCGGCGGCGTGACCCTTTACGCTAAACAAGGTGTAAGTGAAAAGGAATTATATAATAAAGTGGTTATTACTCTTGCAGAAAATAACATTTTGCCCGAGGGACTCGAATTTAAAAGACTGACGTTAGAGCAGATTTATATTGGCGTTACAACAGGGCAGTTGTAAAATATTTAAAGGAGATAAGCATGAACACACAAATTAAAGCAAGCTTTAAAAAAGAAATTTTAGCTTTTACAAGAACCAAAAGGTTTTTAATATTAGCCTGTGTTTTCATAGGCTGGGCGGCTTTAAGCCCGTTGTTAATCAAGGGGCTTGACGTGTTGGCAGAGGGAATATATAACGAGCAGTTCATGAGTGAAATAGCCGGGATAACCGCCAACGCCTCAACGGGGGTAATGTCGGCGGTTCAAGACCTTTCGGGCATAGGCATATTAGTATTTTTGCTGTTAATAAACAGTTTTGCCGGCGGGGAGCAGAAAAAACGCTCCATAATGATTCCGCAAAGCTCGGGGCTTTCAGCTTTCAGCTATCTTTTCCCGAAATTTATAATTTACCCCCTCGCGATTTTTATTTTTTCCGTGGCGGGTACGCTTGTGGCAGGTGCGGTTTCGGCTTATATTTTTGAAAACAATGATATTGTAATATCAAACCTTATAATAAGCGGGGCGCTTTTAGGGGTTTATCTTATGCTTTATGTTTGCTTGCATTTGAGCCTCGGAACAGCCACGGGCAAGGCGGGAATGAGCAGTGCCGTCTGCATAGCCGCCTCAATGCTTCTGCCGAACTTTTTTGCGCTGGTTGACGCTCAGATGTATAATCCGTTTACGCTTCATATCAGGGCGCTTGAAATTGCCTCGGGTGAGGCAATGAGTGTAGACGTTATATTAACGGTTGTGGTTACTAAGGTTATAATGGTTTTGGTTTTCTTTGTTGCGTTGTTTGCACACAATGCTAAGAGGATTGATAATTCGGGTAATGAGATTTTAGTTTGAAAAAAAGCGCAAGCATTGGAGAGGATGGTATTTTGGTATGAACGTCGGGATTTTAGCCACCGGCTGGATAGCTGAAAAAGCCGCCGAAACCCTTTCGGCAATGACGGACGAAAGGATTTTCGCGGCGGCGGCAGGTTCGCGTAATATTGAAAAAGCTAAGGAATTCGCCGAAAAATTCGGAATAAAAAAAGCCTACGGTTCTTATGAAGAGTTGGCGGCGGACGATACGCTTGATTTAATCTATATAGCCTCGCCACATTCCCACCATTATGAACATGCTAAATTATGTCTTGAAAAGGGCAGAAACGTCTTAATCGAAAAAGCCTTTACCGTAAATGCGAAACAGGCGCGTGAACTTGTAAAAATTGCAAGGGCTCAAAAGCTTCTCCTTGCCGAAGCGATATGGACACGCTATATGCCGTCCCGTTTCGCGCTTGAAAAAATGCTTGAATCTGAAATAATAGGAGAGCCCTATATGCTTACGGCGAATTTGGGTTATAACAATATCCACATGGAACGCATGTATAAACCCGAACTTGCGGGCGGCGCACTTTTGGATTTGGGGGTCTATGTAATCAATTTTGCCCTTATGACTTTCGGGACGGAAATAGATTCGATTGAAAGCAGTGTGCAAAAGCATGAATCGGGTACTGATTTGCGGGAAAAAATTGTGATTCATTTTAAACAGCTAACCGCCGACGGTAAAAAAAAGTACGCCGAGTTATACGCCGCTCTTGATGAATTCACTGACAGAAAGGCGTTTATCCGAGCTGAAAATGGCTATATAGAAGTCGAGAATATCAACAATTGCGAATGGATTCGGGCTTTTATAGACGGTGCTAACACCGTGCATTTTGACGTTCCGAAACAAATTACAGGTTATGAATATCAATTTCGCGCCTGTCAAAAAGCCATTCTTGCGGGGGAAACAGAATGTCCCGAAATGCCGCACGAGGAAATTATAAGGGTAATGGAAATCATGGACAGCCTTAGGGAGAATTGGGGATTAAAATATCCGATGGAGGATTAATGTTATGAACACCGCCGAATTATTCGGAACTCTCGTTTTTAACGACGATGTAATGCAGACAAGATTGCCTGAAGATACCTACCGCGCATTGCAAAAAACCATTGCGCGGGGCAGTCACCTTGAGCTTGATGTGGCAAATATTGTCGCTGACGCTATGAAAGACTGGGCGATTGAAAAAGGCGCAACCCACTATTCACACTGGTTTCAGCCTATGACGGGCGTAACCGCCGAGAAACACGAAAGTTTTGTTTCGCCCGCCGACCAAAATCACGGGAAAGCCGTTATGGAGTTTTCGGGAAAAGCTCTTGTGCGGGGCGAGCCCGACGCTTCAAGTTTTCCGTCGGGCGGACTTCGCGCTACGTTTGAGGCGCGGGGTTATACCGCGTGGGACCCCACCTCCTACGCCTTTATAAAGGACCGTACCCTTTGTATTCCTACGGCGTTTTGCTCTTACGGCGGGGACGCGCTGGATAAAAAAACACCGCTTTTGCGTTCGGTGCAGGCAGTGGATAAACAAGCGTTACGTATTTTACGGCTGTTCGGTAACAATTCCGCAAGCCGTGTAAACGTGACAATAGGCGCGGAGCAGGAATATTTTTTAATTGACAAAGAAGTCTATCAAAAGCGCCCTGATTTAATTTATTGCGGACGAACCCTTTTCGGTGCAAAACCGCCCAAAGGGCAGGAGCTTGAAGACCACTACTTCGGCGCAATCAAGCCGCGGGTTTCGGCATTTATGAAAGAGCTTGACGAGGAACTCTGGAAACTCGGGATTTGCGTTAAAACCGAGCATAACGAAACCGCTCCCGCCCAGCATGAATTAGCACCTGTTTTCAGCATTGTCAACATTGCCGCCGACCACAATCAGCTTATTATGGAGCTTTTAAAAACAGTGGCGGATAAGCACGGCTTAACCTGCCTTCTGCATGAAAAACCCTTTGAAGGGGTCAACGGTAGCGGCAAGCATATAAATTGGTCGCTTTGTACCGATACGGGAATCAACCTTATTGAACAAGGCGAAACCCCTTTTGTTCACGCCCAGTTTTTGCTGTTTTTAGTTTCGGTAATAAAGGCGGTTGACGAAAATCAGGATTTACTTCGCGTAAGTGTCGCAGGCGCGGGTAACGACCACCGTCTCGGCGCGAACGAAGCCCCGCCCGCTATTATTTCAATTTTTCTCGGTGACGAATTAACTGAAATACTTACCGCCATTGAAAACGACGCGCCGTATCAGGGCAGGGAAAAAACCTTAATGGAAATAGGTGTGACGGCTCTTCCGCACTTCCCGAAAGATACCACCGACCGTAATAGAACATCGCCTTTTGCTTTCACGGGGAACAAGTTTGAGTTCAGAATGCCCGGCTCGGCGGCTTCCGTAGCCGACTCCACCGTAATTATAAACACCATTGTCGCTGATGCGATAGGTGAATTTGCCGATATTCTTGAAAAAAGCGCCGATTTTAAAAAAGATTTAGCTAAACTTATAAGAGCCAATATAAAAAAGCATAAGCGTATAATATTCAACGGCAATAATTATTCTGAAGAATGGGAAAAGGAAGCCGAAAAGCGCGGACTTTTGAATCTTAAAACCACCGTTTGCGCCTTGCCTTGTTTCATTACCGAAAAGAATACAGCCCTTTTTAAGCGGCAGGGTATTTTTTCTGAAAACGAGCTTAATTCCCGCTATGAGGTCATGCTTGAAAATTACTGCAAAATCTTGCATATTGAGGCGTTGACAATGGTTGACCTCATGAAAAAAGAAATCATTCCCGCAAGCATAGCTTACCAGAATGATTTAGCCAAACTTATTAAAAACAAAAAGGCTTGCGGCGGCTTTAACTGTGCGCTTGAAGACAGATTACTCGGCAAATTGGCGGGGATTTCGTTTATTTTCCTCGACCGCCTTGAGGAACTCGAAAAAAATATAACCGACCTCAAAAACGGCGAGCCGCTTGATGTTGCGCGGTATTATCAAAATACGGTTGTCCGAAGCATGGCGGCGTTACGGCAGACGGCGGACGAAATTGAAAATATGCTCGGAAGAAGATATTTAAATCTGCCGCTTTACGGGGAAATGCTTTATAGTGTGAATTAACGCCCTATCCTTTATCGTCCCCGTCCCAACATTGGTCACAAAAACCGTATCCTCGGTCAGCACAAAGCTTTTGGGCATATCAAGGGAGCAGTAGTAGATTTTTCCGCTTTTTTGGGCTTTGGCTAAAAACTTATTGACTGCAGGGTTTACCGTAGTCCGTTCAATATCGAAAACGCCGAGCAGGTCGTCGGAGTAAACCGAAACGTTACCCCCCAGATGTATGAAATTCACCGTCTTTGACAAACCAAACACGTAAATCCTCCCTGTCTTCAAAATCCTTATAATCGCAGGAAGTAATAAACACCTGCGAGTTTTCCAGCCTGTTAATTATAAAATCGCGTCTGTTTCCGTCAAGTTCTCCCAAAACCTCATCGAGCAAAATCACGGGCGTTTCGTTATTATGGTTTCTGATTATTTCTGCCTCGGCAAGCTTCATGATGAGTGCAATGCTTTTAACCTGACCCTGCGAGCCGAACTCTCTCGCGTTTATATTATTTATGGTGAAGATTATGTCGTCCCTGTGCGCTCCCGCCCTTATGCGGGAATCAGGGGTTCTAAGCCCCTGATTTATACAAACGCGATTAAGTGCGTCGGCGTATATTCCGTAAAGCCCGCTTTTGTCTGAAAAATCGGGCAAATTTTCCTCTATTTCTCCGAAGACATTGCTTTTATAAACCATGTCAAGTATTTCATTACCAAGAGTCAACTCGCTGTATAATTTTTTTGCGGTTTCCCGCAAAAACCCGAAATATTTCAGCCTGCCGTAGGTTAGGTTTATGCCCTGTCTTATAAGAATATCTCGCCAAACCCCCAGCATATCCCGCACCGAATCACGGGGATAGGGGCTTGCAAAATTGTTATTATTAAGTGCGGAAAGCTGTTTGAGTGCCAATGCGTAATCGGAGACGGCGCGTTTATGGGTTCTGTTTTGCATGATTGCCGTGTTGTCGATAAAAGCTCGCCGCAATTCCGCTGCGCCTTTGACAAGCGCCAAATGCTCAGGCGCGAAAACCACATGTTTTAACTCTCCGTATAAATCGGCGGCGTTTTTAAGGGGTATGTTATTTATTTCTGCCGAAACCCGTCCATCCTTGATTTTATAAGTTGCGGTGTTTTCCTTGCCGGGAAAAGCGTCAGCTTCATAAAAAAGCGTCAGCGAGGTTTCGCCGTCATTATTTGCGAATGGCGCAAACGCTGTCGGTCGGGCACGGCGAAAGCCTTTTCCGAGGCAGACTGAAAGGGCTTCGAGCATATTGGTTTTACCTTGTGCGTTGTCGCCGTAAAAAATATTCACGCCCTTGCGGAATTCCAATTCCGCTTTTTTTATATTACGGAAGTTTTCGGCGCGGATTCCCTTAATAATCATTTTACGGCTACCTTGAAGATTTGGTTTTCCCCCTCGACGTCAAGCGTAACTTTTTCGCCGCCGAACAGTTTTTTACCCCTCATTAGACAAGTTTCGCCGTTGACTAAAACCTTGCCGCCTTGGATTAGCATCTTGGCTTCGCCGCCCGACGAAACAAGGGAGCAGAATTTTAAAAACTGCTCAAGCTTTATGAAAGGCGGGTTGATATAAATTTCCTGCATTTTTAAATCCTTTTTAAATTCTTTAAAGTTATTTTAGTTATGCCGTTCATGGCGGGCAAAAACGCTCAATCATCAATAGTCAATTTTATAATCATTCCCGGTTTTCCGCCCTTTTTAGCGTCAATTAGCATAAGCCACGGCTCTTTTTTATTATTCGCAACAAATTCAATGATTTTCGGCTCTAAATTATGCTTTCTCAGCGCGTAAACAACGTCGGTGAGCCTTTCGGGAATGTGGCACATTTTCAGCCTGCCGCCGTATTTCAAAATCCTTGCCGCCGCCGCCGCCACGTCGTCAATATCGCAGAGCAGTTCATGCCGTGCCGTGCCGCCGTCTTTGCGCTTAAAACCGTCGTCAGCCTTGTAATAAGGCGGATTTACGGTTACTATATCAACCCCTCCGGCGGGGATTGCCGATATGCTTTTCAGGTCTTGGAGGAGCGGGAAAATGACTTTGTCAAGTGAATTAATCTTTACGCTTTCGCGAAGTAAAATAATTGCGTCCTCATTTATGTCAAGGGCGTATATAGTTGGGCAGGCGGCGGGAAAATCGCCCGATTTCACAAAACCGGCTATAAGCAGAAACGGTATAATTCCGCAACCCGTGCAAAGGTCGCAGACAATCTTCGCTTTTTTTGATTTTCGCAATCCCGAAGCCGTGAATTCAGCAAGCTTTACGGCGTCTGTTCCGAAACGGTGCTCGCGGCTTACGCACAGTTTTAAGTCGCCAATATCTAATATTTCAGTCAATGTTGTTTTTTCCTTGTTGATAAAGTCGAGTTGATTATATAATACAAATCGCTGAAATTCTGAACTCTGAAATCTGCGTTTAAAGTAAAATTTATATCCCTTGCAAACAGGCAGAACCTAACCCCCGCGCGCTCGGCGCATTTCAGGTCAATTTCCCTGTCGCCGATATAAAGCGTTTCGTTTTTGTTCATTTTATATTTTTTTATAAGTTGATTCAGACCGTCGGGGGCGGGTTTACGTGGGAAACCGTTTTCTTTTGTAATAATTTCTCTGAAAAGTTCATAAAATCCGTGCTTTTGCATTAAGGACACCACCGACTTATCCCTGTGGGTAAAAAGGTAATTAAACGCCTCCTGCTCATGAATAAATCTGCAAATCATGTGCGCGTTGATATGCGGCAGGGCGTTTTGATTTTCGTAGATAATTTGAAATTCTTTGAAACTTTTACAAAAATAATCGTCTGTTTCATATTTTTCTTTATAAAAATCAAAGGCAGTTTGCATGGAAATACGCATTTGACTTTCAATTTCACCCAAGTTTTCTTGAACACCGTACTCTCTTTTAAGCGTAACCTGAAAAGCCCGCGCTGTGTGCGGATAGGTGTCGAACAACGTCCCGTCAAAGTCCCAAATAATATGTTTGAAATCCATTTAATTCACCCTCTGCACATATTATAATCCTTTTATCGCGGCAGACTAATATATTTCCTGTGAAAGCGCAAACGCCGCCGCTTTTTCGCCCTTTGCCGCGAAAACCAACCCTTCTGTTTCGGCAAGTATGGTAACGTCGTCGCCGAATTGGGCTGTCAGTTCTGATTTTACGATAATAAAGCAGTCCTCGGGCAAGCTCCCGTAATTTTCAACGTTTCCGATATAGGCGTAACGGTTCAAAAAGCGCAAAATCGGCGCAAGGCTCGGATTTTCTCCTTGAGCCTCTGTCAGAGAATCCAAAACATAAGCGGGAGGCGCGTCCGACGAGTTATAAATGTATTCTGAAATGGCGTAAGCTCCTCTGTTTTGAATCTGGGCGTGGCGCGCTTCAAAGGGGAGATAAATTACTGCCGAATGTATGCAGGAATAAAGCACAGTAAGGCAAACACATACGGAAATTATATGCGCCCGATAGCGGTTGGCGCAACAGATAAAGACAATCAGCAACGCCACAAAGCAAAACATTGCCGAAACGGTGAAAAATAAACCGTCAAGGTCTATCGGCGCGTCAATGGCAGAGCCGAGACGGACAGGCGATAAGCCCTGAATTGATTCGGGTCTGAGCTGTTTAACAGTTACTAATTTCGGTGCGGTGAAGGTGAAAAACAGCGCGAAAATCCCCCCGAGCATTATGGTGGAGTATAAAAGCTTTTTAAAATCAAGTCCTTTTATAAAAATATAACAAAGCGTAAAGACTAACAAAAGCGGCGCCGCGCCGTCAATATAACGCCCGAATATAAAAGAATCCTGATAAAGTGTTAAATCAAGAGCCGAACCCCAAGCCGCAGAAGAAATCAGCATGAAAAAATTATAGACCAGTACAAAAAACGCAAAAGCGGTAAAGCTTGAATCGGCGTTGCCGAATCTTCTCATGCGGGAATCGGGGTAGGGAGCTTTGCGCCGTCTGTTTTCCCTGTATTCCCAAAGCGCCGAAACGCAAAGGCATACCCCCAAAGTGCCGAGCGCCCATGTCGAAACGGCTAAGTAATAAAGCTGTCCCGTAAGTACTGTGAAGAAGTTCCCCAAACCGCCGAAGTTTATATAAAAATCCGGCGAAGACACCGGTTGTCCCCGCGTTATTGCCGTAAGATATTCGCCGACGTAAACCTGAAATGCCGCTAAAATGACAAAAAGCGGTATGAAAGAGGCAAACAAAATCGACTTAACCCGAAGGATAAAAGTGGCGAATATTACAGTTAGTATAAACACTAAAACCAACAGCCATAAGCGCGGGTGAGCGGCGGGAGCGAAAGCGCAGACAAAAGCCGCAAAAACAGACAGAATAAATCGCAAAAACCTATTTTTCACTTCCGAAGACCTTATGAACAGCAAAGCTAACAAAAACGGTAAAAACACGCAAAGAGTTTCGCTCCAGATAAATTTTGAATAGGCGAAAGCCGCCGCGCCAAACCCTGCGGCAATAGCGCAAAGGGTTCTCTGCCATGCTTTTTTAAGTCCGAGAGAGGCTGTAATCTTATAGGTGAATACAGGTATCAGAGCGATTATTAAACTGTTTAAAATTAGCATACCTTTATATCTATTTTCAGGTTCGCTTATCAGGAAATAAAAAGGCGCGTATAAAGCCGAGGCTAACCAACCTGAAGCCGCGTCATAATTGCTTGCCGCGCCCGATTGGTCAAAGCCTGAAAAAAAAGCACTCCAGGTCATCGCCGCTAACTCATCGGGATAAATCGACGGTATGTTCATACCGAGCGAAAAAATTGTATGCAAAAAAATGCCTGCGGTAAAAATCAAAAATAATAAGCCGCGGTCTCCGATTTTACGGTATAAATTGTCAAATTTTATGCCTAAAGAAACCAAATTAAACCTCCTGCGGCAGGGTAAAAAATTCACTCTTCATATTTTTACGCTAAAAATGTATATAAAATTCCGTACAGTAAAAGCATCAGCACGGCGTTAATGGCGAAACTGTCAAGCAATGTATAAAGCAGACTGGGTTTTCCCGCATCCTGCAAGTGCTTATAATAATTTTCCCCTAAATCCGATATTTCCAAAGGCTTATCCGAATTAATTTTAAGGGAAAGCTCAGTTGCAAACTCAAGCGCGAAACGGTTTCTAATCATCTTAATCCTGTTGGTCATCCACAACAAATAGAAATAATCAAAGAAAAGCGCAAGTGCAATCCTCAGCGCGAAATAAATATACCACAGCGAGGACGCCGCCGCCTCAAGTTGACCTGAAGAGAACGGGGAAACAAACCCCGAAACATAAAAGAACGCAACCAAGGTATTGGGTAAACCCAAAAGAAAAGCAATCAGCGCGGCAACTACCCCCGCCGCCCTCATTCTAGAGTAAAAAATATAATAGGGTATAAAAAGCCCCGCGAAAATATTAAATGAAACTTTTTGTCCGGAAGCGATTCTGCGGTACTTTAAAAAGCGCACGGGGTTCATCGCACCTTGAAAATGCGCTATTTCCTTTTCGGAAACGCCGTAAATAAAACGCTCTTCTGGTGAAGTCTGCTTTGCTTGTTCAAAAAACCCCATTTTTTCGAGGGTTTCCCTAATTTCACCGAAAAAGCTGTCCTCCGGTGGCTTGTTTTCGGTTGATGAATCGCCGACAACAGAATCTTCAGTCTGTTTTTCGGCGTTTTCCCGGCTTTGGTTCCAGACAAATCCGTTTTTATGCTCGGCTTCAAAAATGCAACTTCCGTGTATATCCCAACAGGCACGGTGATAGGGCGCTCCGCAATCGGGACAGATTACGGGACGCGAGGTTTCTGAAAATTTTTCTTTGCAAACAGGGCAATTTGTGTTTGTAAAATCGGTCATGGGTTTTTCCTTAACGTTTTGTTTAAATATTTCCAAATATAACAGCGGGTATAATCCTTTGACTTAAGAAACAAGAAATGTTTTTTAAGTTAATCGAGTATAACACCTCGTTTTGAGGGGCAGTTTATCTGTAAGCCGGGTTCTGTCATGTACAATCATCTATCTGGACAAAGCGTCGCCGCTCTGTTCAAGCCGCTTTCACTAAAGGGGGTTTCGAGCAAAAACCGTTTCCCTCAAACATTAAGCGTTGCATCGGATAGGGTTTACATGGCAACATGGTCTCCCATGTTCCGGTGAGCTCTTACCTCGCCTTTCCACCCTTACGAACGATTGCCCGTTCGCGGTATATTTCTGTTGCACTTGCCCTAAAGTCGCCTTCGGCTGCCGTTAACAGCTATCCTGCTCTGTGATGCCCGGACTTTCCTCATGCTTTAACATGCGATTGCACAATAAACTGCCAATATTATTTTATCACAGATAAACGAAAAATGCAAATGTTAATGAAAAAAATGTAAGGAACGGCATTTTTCCGTGAGAACACCAACCGCGCAAACCGCATACAATAAACCATTATGCAAAATTATGCAAAAACAAGGAGGAATCTCATGGCTACAAATTTCGGATTGTTCGGAACATACCCTTTTACACTGCCGCCCCTGCCTTACGCTTATAACGCGCTTGAGCCTTTTATCGATGAGGAAACCATGCACTACCACCACGACAAGCACTTCGCGACATACATAAAAAATCTAAACGAGGCGCTTAAACCCTATCCCTTTTTACAGCGTTTGCCGTTGGAGCAGATTTTATGCTCAGTTCGCGGTCTTCCGCCTGAATCCCGCACGGCTATTTTAAACAATGGCGGCGGGGTTTATAACCACACGTTATTCTTCAATGGTTTAGCCCCCGCCTCCGAGGACGTTCACATGCCGGAGGGAGAGCTTTTGGAAGCTATTGAGGGCTTTTTCGGCTCTTTTGAGAATTTCAAGGAAGAATTCAGCAAAAGCGCCGCCGAAGTCTTTGGCTCGGGCTGGACGGTTTTAGCGTCAGACCAATTCGGCAATTTATCCATCATCAACATTAAAGACCAAGAAACGCTTTTGTGCGAGGGGCTTGAACCTGTCATTCTTTTCGACGTTTGGGAACACGCCTATTACCTCAAATACAAAAACGAGCGGGCGGATTATATTAAAAATTTATGGAATGTGATTCGGTTCAGGTAGAATTAAAACCTTTAAAGATTGCATATTACAGAAAACTAAGAGGGCATACGCAAGAAACTCTTGCAGAGGCGGCGGATATAAACGCGACTTTTTTAGGTCAGGTTGAGTGCGGCATAAAAACGATGTCTTGGGATAATATTTTTAAATTAGCGCAAGTATTAAAAGTGCCTGAAATGAAATTTTTTGATTATGAAAATGATTAAAACCGCCGAAAGGCGGTTTTAATATTATTATAATTCCGCAATCACCGCGTCGCCCATTTCGGTACAGCCGACAAGTTTTGTCCCGTCGTTCCCGCGGTAAATGTCGCCTGTGCGGAAACCTTTTGCCAAGACCTTTTCGACGGCGTTTTCTATGTCTAAGGCTTCCTGCTCCATATCAAACGACAGGCGGAGCATCATTGCTGAGGAAAGGAGCATGGCAATGGGGTTTGCCTTATTCTGTCCCGCAATGTCGGGCGCAGAGCCGTGGCAGGGCTCAAATAATCCCACACTGTTTTCAGCCAGACTTGCCGATGGCAACATACCGAGCGAGCCTGTGAGGACACTTGCCTCATCTGAAAGAATATCGCCGAAAAGGTTTTCAGTGACAATCACGTCAAATTGCCCCGGCTCGCGTACAAGTTGCATGGCGGCGTTGTCAACCAACATGTCTGAAAGGTTAATTCTTTTGTAATCTTCATTGCCGGCATAAACGTTATGCACTACCTCACGCCATAAACGCGAGCTGTCAAGCACGTTTGCCTTATCAACGCTAACTACGTTCCCTGTGCGCTTTAAGGCGAGCTTAAAAGCTACTTTTGCGATTCTCTCGATTTCCCAGTCACGGTAGAGCATGGTGTCATAAGCGGCTTTGGCACCATTTTCGTCAATGTATGTTTCGCGCTTGCCAAAGTATGCTCCACCGATTAACTCTCTCACGATTACCATATCTATTTTTTTGCTGTTTTTGAGCAGACATTCGTCTGCCAAAGCGTCAAAAAGCTTGACGGGGCGCAGATTTGCGAACAAACCCAATGCGCCGCGAATACCGAGCAGACCTGCCTCGGGGCGCAGATGACCCGGACCTACGTCCCACTTAGGACCGCCGACTGCTCCGAGAAGTACAGCGTCGCTTGCTTTGCAGACGTTTATCGTTTCTTCGGGCAGGGGTGTTCCCAATTCGTCAATAGCTACGCCGCCCATAAGGACATTTGTGTATTTGAACTCATGCCCGTATTTTTCAGCGATTTTGTTTAAAACTCTGCGGGCTTCAACGGTTATTTCCACGCCGATGCCGTCGCCGCCGATTACTGCGATTTTTTTTGTCATGTTTTATTTTCCATGCCGCCATATCTTACATAGACATAAATGAAAATTGCGGCATGGCACACACCTTTCTTTATTTTTTCAAGTTTTGTGTACTTTTCTCTTGCATTTAATTTCTCGTCTTTACCGCATTAACCAACCCGCCCTTATTTATAATATCCTTAATAAATTCAGGGAACGGCTCGGCTTTAAATTTACTGCCCGTGGTATCGTTCACGATTTCGCCCGTGTCAAAATTTACGCTGACTTTATCGCCGTTTTTGATGGCGCGGGCGGCTTCGGGACATTCTAAAATAGGCAGACCTATATTAATGGAGTTGCGGTAGAAAATCCGCGCGAAAGATGCGGCAATCACGCAGGAAATTCCGCTTTCCTTAATGACTATCGGCGCGTGTTCGCGGGAGCTTCCGCAACCGAAGTTAGCTTCACCCACCATAATATCACCTTTTTGCACCTTGTTCACAAAATCAGCGTCGATGTCCTCCATGCAGTGCTTGGTAAGCTCCTTAAAATCGCTGATGTTCAAATAACGCGCCGGGATAATAACGTCGGTATCAACGTTGTCGCCGTATTTGTGGACGGTTCCTTGTGCTTTCATATTGTTTCTCCTTTCGGTGTTTAGTTTATTTTAAAATAGAGAGAGCTGTTCTTGTCGTAATAGGACGCTTTGCGTTTAGGATTTGTATATAATCAAAAAATAGCTTTCCTCTTGCGTCCTCAAGACCTTTTTAATACTCCCCTAATCAATTCAAGGGCGCGACAATCTTCCCCGCCAGCGCACTTGCCGCCGCCACCTCCGGACTTGCCAAATAAACCTCGCTTTCGGGGTGTCCCATTCTGCCCACAAAATTTCTGTTTGTCGTCGCTACGGCACGTTCGCCTTTCGCAAGAATACCCATGTGTCCGCCGAGGCAGGGACCGCAGGTCGGTGTCGAAAAAACACAGCCCGATTCTACAAAAATCTGCGCGTAGCCAAGTTCCATGCACTCAAGGAAAATCTTCTGCGTGCCGGGGATTACGATACAGCGCACACCTTTTTTCACCTTTTTGCCTTTGAGGATTTCCGCCGCCACTTTCATGTCCGAAAGTCTGCCGTTGGTACAGCTACCGATTACTACCTGGTCGATTATTACTTCGCCCACTTCATCAACAGTCTTGGTATTTTCGGGCAGATGCGGGAAAGAAACAGTGGATTTAATTTGACTTAAATCAATGTCAATCACCTTTATATATTCCGCGTCGGGGTCAGGCGCGAAAATCGGCGATTCACCGGGGGCGTAATCGGGGTTCACCCCTTTAATATAGTCGAGCGTTATATTGTCAACCTCAAAGATTCCGTTTTTGCCGCCCGCTTCAATCGCCATGTTCGCCATGCAAAGCCTGTCGTCAATCGTGAGGTTTTTCAAGCCCTCTCCGCCAAATTCCATAGACTGATATAGTGCGCCGTCAACGCCAATCATGCCTATAATATGCAAAATTACGTCCTTGCCCGATATGTTTTTATTAAGCTCACCTGTCAGATTAAATCTGATTGAAGCGGGAACTTTAAACCACGCCTCGCCCGTAGCCATGCCTACCGCCATATCGGTAGAGCCAACGCCGGTCGAAAACGCGCCGAGCGCTCCGTAGGTGCAGGTGTGTGAATCCGCACCGATGATTAAATCGCCCGGCATTACAAGCCCTCTTTCGGGTAACAGGCAATGCTCCACCCCCATTTCCCCTGTGTCGTAGAAGTTCACGATTTCGTACTTTCCCGCGAAATCTCGGCAACGTTTGCACTGCTCGGCGGCTTTTATGTCCTTATTCGGGGCGAAGTGGTCCATGACCATAGAAACCTTTTTCTTATCAAAAACCCCTGAAAACCCGGCTTTCTCAAATTCGCCTATAGCCACTGGGCTGGTGATGTCGTTCCCGAGAACCATGTCTAATTTTGCCATTATAAGCTGTCCGGCACATACGCTATCAAGTCCCGCTTTCCCGGCTAATATTTTTTGCGACATTGTCATTGGCATAAGTTTTGTCTCCCTTTTATTTTATTTTGGGTTCGTCCGAACGCCCTGTTAAGATAATCCAAAACACTGACACTATTTTCACTAAATACATTCGGTCTTCAATTAAAATTCCTCTCCCCGTTGACATGCAACATATATTCAATCGAATCCAAAAGCGCAATCATGCTCGCGTTTATAATATCCTTGCTTGCGCCCACCGTTGTCCAGCTTGTTTTGCCGTCTGTGCTTTCAATCAGTACGCGGGTAGTTGCCGCAGTGTCGTCGCCGCCGCCTACAATTCTAACCTTATAGTCAACGAGGCGCATTTTTGTAAGGCTCGGATAAAACTTCTCCAAAGCCTTTCGGAGTGCTTTGTCTATGGCGTTTACGGGACCGTCCCCCTCGTCGGCGGTGATTTCAAAGTCATCGCCTACCCGAACTTTTATAAAGGCACTCGCTTTGCTTAAATTTTCTCCTGTCGGCGTTTGTGAAGAAATTATTTTATAATCAACTATTTCAAAATACGGCACCCATCCACGCTCTTTTAAAACCAATAATTCAAAACTTGCGTCCGCCGCCTCGAAATGATAGCCCTGATTTTCCAAATCTTTGATTTTATCGGTTACCGTTCGTACAATAGGGTCGCTCTTTTCAAGCGTTGAGTCTATTTCTTTAAGCTTGGATATAATAGTAGCCCGCCCCGAAACCTCGGAAATCAGGAAATTACGCTCATTTCCCACCTGTTCAGGAGGAATATGCTCAAAAGTGGAAGGGTCTTTGCTAACGCCGTCTACGTGCATACCGCCTTTATGCGCGAACGCCGAGCCGCCCACATAAGGCATTTGGTTTGACAGAGCTATATTCGCCGTTTCGGCTATATAATGAGCGGTTTCTTTTAGGAGCGGCAGACTTTCGGGAGCTACGCAGTTGTAGTTCTGTTTAAGCTGTAAGTTCGCAAGCAGTACAGATAAATTAGCGTTTCCGCAACGCTCGCCTATTCCTATAAAAGTCCCCTGAACATGGTCAGCCCCCGCCTTTACTGCCGCCATACTGTTGGCAACGGCACATTCGCCGTCATTGTGGCAGTGTATGCCAATCGGTGTAGCTACACTTTTTTGCACGTTTTTTATAATTTGCTCAATTTCATCAGGGAAACACCCGCCGTTGGTGTCGCAAAGAACTAACGTCCGCGCACCCGCTTCCGCGGCGGCTTTTAAGGTTTCAACAGCATAATCGGGATTGTTTTTATATCCGTCGAAGAAATGCTCCGCGTCAAAAATTACCTGTTTGCCCAAACTTATAAGATAGGCAATCGTCCGTTTTATCATATCAAGGTTTTCGGCGTGGGAAACCCGCAGAATTTTATCCACGTGCATATCCCAACTTTTCCCGAAAATCGCCATGTATTCTGTGTCGGCGGTTATAAGCGCCTTTAGATTCTCATCGTCTTCAGGGGCAATTTCCTTACGTTTGGTCGAACCGAAAGCTGTCAGCTTAGTTTTGAGACCTAATAAATTCGCTTTTTTAAAGAATTCCAAATCCTTTGGATTAGAACCCGGATTCCCCGCTTCAACGAAATCAACCCCGAATCCGTCAAGGCGGGTTAATATTTTTAACTTATCCTCAAGCGAAAAGCTTATACCTTCACCTTGCGCGCCATCGCGGAGGGTAGAGTCGAATATTTCTATTTTGCGGTTCATAATTTACCTCTCTGTCAGTTTGCCGCCCTACAAAAATTATTATACAATATATAACCACCAATTGTCAATTGTCAGCGCATTGCTTTATGGAAAGTCTTCTTACCCTTTTTTATTATTACATAATCCTTTATTTCAATCATGGCATTTACGTCGGTGATTTTCTCATCGTTAATGCTTACGCCGCCCTGCTCGATGTTGGTCTTTGCGTCGCGTCCCGAGGGACACAATTTAGTTTTTACAAGCAGGTCAAGCAGTCTGATTTTGCCGTCGGAATCAAAGGTTTCATCAGCCAGAATGGTCGTCGGCATATCGGCGCTTTCGCCCGAGCCGCCTTTTGAAAACACGCTTTTTGCAGCGTTTTGCGCCTTTTCGGCTTCTTCTTTTCCGTGAACTAAGGCGGTCATTTCATAAGCAAGAAGTTCTTTGGTTTCATTGATTTTCGCGCCGACGCCGTCTTGGACAAAATTTTCGCGCTCCTTTATTTCTTCTAAAGGCAGGAAAGTCAGCATATTTAAGCAATTGATTACATCTGCGTCGTCAACATTACGGAAATACTGATAAAATTCATAAGACGGGCATTTTTCCGCCGAAAGCCAAAGTGCGCCTTTTTGGGTTTTGCCCATTTTTCTGCCGTCTTTTGTCAAAAGCAGGGAAGTGGTCAGGGCGTAGGCGTTCTTTTGTTCTTTTCTGCGGATTAAGTCGGCTCCGGCTAAAATATTTGACCACTGGTCGTCGCCGCCGACCTGTAAAGTTACGCCTTTTGTCTTAAAAAGATGCAAAAAGTCATAACTTTGAATCAGCATATAGTTAAATTCAAAAAAACTTAAACCCCGCTCCATACGGTTTTTGAAACACTCGGCGGCAAGCATACGATTAACCGTAAAATGCACGCCGACGTCTCTTATAAATTCAAGATACTTTAAATCAAGCAACCAGTCGCCGTTTCGGACAAATTCAGCCTTGTTTTCAACATCATCGGAAAAATCCACAAAGCTACCCATCTGCTCTCTGAATCTTTCGGCGTTGTAGTTGATTTCCTTTTCGGTCAGCAATTGCCGCATGTCTGATTTTCCCGACGGGTCGCCAATCAGCGTTGTACCCGTACCGAGCAGGGCGTAGGGCTTATGCCCCGCTTTCTGTAAATGGCGCATTAATATTAACTGTACCAAATGCCCGACATGGAGCGAATCCGCCGTTGCGTCAAAGCCGATATAAAATAAAGCCTGCCGATTATCTAAAAGCTCGCAGATTTCTTCCTCATGGCTGAATTGTGCGGTTAAACCGCGGGTTTTTAATTCTTGGGATAAGGTCATATTTTTTGTCTCCTTATAATGTTACGGGGCAACAACCCGTTAATTAAAATCAATTTCCGTAATAGGCTCTATAATATTCTTACCCGGCGGAACCATAGGCAAAATATTCAAATCGCGGTCAACGCGGCACTCTATTAAAACAGGTTGATTTTTACCAAGCTCTAAAGCGGTTTTCAGAACAGGCTCTACGTCCTCTGTTTTTTCTATAATAAAGCCTTTAATTCCGAACGCTTCGGCAAGTTTCATATAATCAAGTTTTCTGTCAAGGGTGGTTTCCGAAAATCTTGCGCCGTAAAAAAGTCTTTGCCACTGTCTGACCATTCCGAGTACTGAGTTGTTAAGAACAAGCTGAATTACAGGGATATTATGCTCCGAAAGGGTAATCAGCTCGTTTAAATTCATACCGAAAGAGCCGTCACCCGCTATGTTTACAACGGTCTTTTCAGGGCGGGCAATTTTTGCGCCTATAGCCGCGCCGAGACCAAATCCCATTGTACCGAGCCCCCCGCTTGAAATAAAGGTGCGGGTTTCACGGCTGTGATAGTACATAGCAGCCCACATTTGGTTTTGCCCCACTTCTGTGGTTATAACAGCCCTGCCGTCTGTAAGATTATCAAGCTTTTCAATAACATCCATAGGCGTAACGGGAAGCTTTGAAGTACCCGTTTGCAGAACTTTAGCGGAGGAATAAAGCGAGCCTGCTTTTTCCACCCAAGCCTTATTATTCTTTTGGGATAAGGTTTTATTTAACATTGCGAGGGTTTGCTTCATGTCGCCCAAGACTTCATAAGCGGGAATGTTCTTTGAGTGTTCCGAGTGGTCTATATCAAAATGCAGAATTTTAGTCTGATTTGAAAAATCTTTTTTACTGCCTGTCACGCGGTCGGAAAATCTTGTACCGAAAGCTATGAAAAGGTCGCAGTCTTTAAAGGTTTCGGCGGCGGCTTTTGTACCGTGCATACCGAGCATACCTATATAGCGGGAATCGTACTGGTCAAAACCGCCTTGCCCCATAAGCGAGCAGGAAACGGGTGCGTCAATTATTTCGGCAAAACGGGAGAGTTCCTTTTCCGCGCCTGATGAGATTACCCCGCCGCCCGCGTAAATCAGGGGGCGTTCGCAGGCGCTTATTAATTCGAGGGCGGTTTTTATTTGCGATTCCGACTCGGGGGTAATTTTAGGAACGGTTATTATTGATTCGTGTGCGGCGGGTTCAAATTCGCAGGTGTTTACGGTAATGTCCTTCGGAACATCAATAAGCACAGGACCTTTACGACCGCTACTTGCTATTTTAAAGGCTTTGCGGATAGTGTCGGCTAAATCGTTTACATCGCGAACTAAGAAGTTATGCTTTGTAACAGGCATAGTGATGCCTGTTATGTCAACCTCCTGGAAGCTGTCAAGCCCCAGCAAGTCAAGGCTGACGTTGCCTGTTATGGCTACTAAAGGGGTGCTGTCCATGTTTGCCGTGGCGAGAGCGGTGACAAGATTTGTCGCACCCGGACCGCTTGTGGCTATGACTACGCCGGTTTTTCCCGAAACCCTTGCATAGCCGTCGGCGGCGTGCCCCGCGTGCTGTTCGTGAGAGGTCAGAACATGGCGAATTTTGTCGCGATAATTATAAAGGCTGTCGTAAATATTAAGCACTGCGCCGCCGGGGTACCCGAAAACCACGTCAACACCTTGCTCTATTAAACATTCTATTATTATATCCGAGCCGCGTAAGTTCATATATAATCAGTCCTTTTGTTTTTTATATTTTACATTAAAAATATCGGGCGGGATTTTTTATCCGCCCGATTATAATTATACCGAAAAAGGTTGTTTATGTCAAGTGCGAGGACGTTAAAAATTCAGGGCTTGAAAGTCACATCCTCTTTTCCTGTGAAACATGCGCTTTGCGCGTAAAAAGGACGGGACAAGTTCCCGCCCTTTCAGTTTTCAATTAATTTCCACAATGGTTATGTTTTCCGCAGGCACGCTTATTTCCGAAAGCAGTGCATTTTTTATTATAGCCGCACCCGCCGCGTCAAGCCCCGGGGTCTTGACGATAATGTTT
This sequence comes from Oscillospiraceae bacterium, assembly GCA_009776305.1. GTDB lineage: Bacteria > Bacillota > Clostridia > Oscillospirales > Ruminococcaceae > Ruminiclostridium_E. The sequence continues at coordinate 353,945 of WRLY01000001.1, forward strand.
GCACCCCTATCCGAAATGTAGCATAGCGCGTCGGCGAAACCTTGCGCTTTCAGCAGATTTTCGACCTTTGTTTCAACTTCTATGTAGCTTTTCAGACGCTCCGCGTTACGCGCCAAAACCTCAAGTTCGTCGCTTCTCGCATCGCCGCCGTGATACATTGCCTGCAAGAATTCCTTTGCCTCGTCGCGGCTCTCCTGTAAGTCCATACGCGCCTGCGCGAAATAAGCTCTGATTTCTTCCGTCATGCCGACTTCAGAGCCGCCCGAAACAAAAGCCGCATCGCCGTAATAAGAGCCGCCGGCTTCTTCAAGCAGGTCGCTTTGCGCGCTTTCGTATGGTAGCGCGAGGTTGTCTGCCGACGCTCTGCCCGAGGAAGTATAAATGTAGTTGACATAAATTGCCGCACCGAGTAAAAGCGTCAGACCGGCGACTATGATTTGCTTTTTCCCTACAATCATGTTAATTCGGGGCAGTCTTATTCTTCTTTTTGCCATATCGGTTTTCTCCTTTAAAAATAATGATTAAGAGTACGCTCTAATAGGTTACGCTGACCCGCGCCGTACTTATCCCCAAAACCTTGGATACGGTTTCTACCACCTTTTGCTTTATAAATATATCATCGCCGCCCTCGCAAACCACTGCCGCGCCGCGCACTCTCGGAACGGTTTCGTCAAGGTTTTCAAGTGTGACCATTACCTTTACCCTGCCTACTCCCCTGATTTGTGAAATAATGTCGCAAAGCTGTATTTCAAGTTGTTCAGTATAGCTTGCGGCGTCAAGGGTTAAGGCGGATTCCGTTGATTTTTCATGCTTATCATACTTTTCACTCCAACTGAAAAGGTCGGACAGCAGAATAAGCGCGATTACGGCAAAACCAACGGCGACAATCAGTTTTACCGCCTTTTCATTATTAAGCAGCGCCGATATGCTTTTTATGTCTTTGAGTTTTTTCATGATTTTCCTTTTATCGGACGGCTACCTCGTCCTCTATCTCGATTGTAACTTTTACTCCCGTTCCTACCTCCTTTTCGACCAATGCTGACGCCCTTGTAAAATCGCCGTCAGGCGGCAGAACAAGCTTTATTTCATTAATAGATATGCTGTACAATCCTGAAATATTAACAATCACGTAAATTTTAGAGGGGTAAATATCATTTTCCGCCAGTAGCTCCCTCACCCGTCCAGAAAGCTCCTCCGCAATCGCCCTTTTCCTTTGAGAAACCGTCTGCTCGGTAAAGTCCACAAACTGCTCTGCATCGTTGAATTTTAAGTTGTCAAAATTATTCGCAAGCCCCGCCGCGTCCAAATTCCCGAAACCGCCGCCCGTAATAAACGAAATCACCGCTGTAATAAAAAAACAGGAAATCAAAAAACTGATTTGCTTTTTAAAATTGTTTTCGGGGACTAACAGTCTGAATAATGCTGTGGCAACAGCAACTAAGCTGATATTTAACAGAATTTCACGCATTATTAATTTTCTCCTATAAATTGCCGTTCCAAATGATAAGCATCATAGCCACCGAAATTATTAAAACCAGCGTAAAGCAAAAAAGCATGGCAAAAATAATGGTCATGACGTTTTCGCCGCTTTTTAAAAGTGTTGAAAGACGGTTTACGCCGAAAATGTCGCAGATTGCCGCTGCAAGCGACAGCGCTAATTTATGACAGAAAACCGAAACAAGCGTAGGTACAATAAGGGCGAGTCCTGCAATGATTCCGAAAGTTCCCGTACTTCCCCTGAGCAGGTTCAAGCTTCCCCTAACGGTAGATAACGCGTCGCTGACCGCCCCGCCCACAATCGGCACAGAATTTGACACCGTGAATTTCATAGCTTTTAACGCCACAGAATCCGCCGCGGAGCTGACAAGACTTTGCAGTGACAAAAGCCCCGTAAATACAGTTACCAATAAGCCGAGCGTCCAAACAACGATTTTCTTGACCGTTTCGGCGAGCCTGTCTATTTTCAGGTCGGGGTTGACCGCGCCTGCCGTTGAAACCCCTAAAATACAGCTTACAAGCGGTGCTAAAAGCCCCGTCGTTATATAAGCAAAGACCTGTCCCGCCACAACCACCGACGCGCCGAAAACCGATGCGGTGGTCAACTGTCCGCAAACCGCCATTATTCCCGCGAAAATCGGCACAAACGTCATCAAAAACACCGCCGCTGCGTCAAGAGTTTGCACCGCTCTCGCCACGCTGTCGGATATGTACACAATCATCATGCCTGCCCCAGCTAAAACCCCCACGATTCCGAAAGCATCTGAAGCCATACGGGGATTGCCCGAGCCCGCCGCGCCGTCCCTTAAAGTTTCCGAAACGGCGCACAGCAAAATAATACCCGTCAACGCCGCAAGCATTTTTAGCGGTTTTGTAACCTCGTCGGCAAAAACCCTCCACAAGCCGTTAAGAACTGTAAACGGCGTAATCGAGAGCGCGCCCGCATTGTCGGGTGTGATTTCGCTCTCGTTTAAAAGATTTCGTGTTTCATCGGGCAGGGCGTTTAACAAATCGTCCCCACCAAAGTCGGAAGCCGTTTTTGTATCTTCCGACTCGGCGTTTGCTCCGAATGAAAATATAATTAAGAAAATGATAAAAATTATGATTCTTTTCATTTATAAATTCCTTTATAACGGGGATTCAACTGAACCGTACATGTTTTTTCGCCGCGGGTAAGCCCCCCCCATTAATTATTAATTAACCCTGTAATTAACCCCGTTAAATTACTGAATAGCGGCAACGATAAAATCACAATCGCGATTTTCCCCGAAAGCTCTAATTTTCCGGCTATGGCGGTTTCGCCCGCGTCCTTACAAGCGTCAGTGGCAAGCTGGGTAAGGTAGCAGACCGCAAGGGCTTTCAGCAGGGTTTGTCCGTAAATGTTGTTCATGCCGACCGCGTCCATAAGGTTTTTCACGGCGTCGAGGGCGGGGCGCATGGCGGTTATTACAACGGCTAAAATAATTACTCCTGCAGCAAGCGGTATGTAAAGACCGAATTCCTGCTTGTACTGCCTTAAAATAACCGACAATACCGCCGCGACTAAACCCAAGCCCACAAGGGCGGTAATATTCAAATTTTCGCCCCCTACCACAAACCGAATACATTTTTAATGGTATCAAAAAGCACCGCTATTTCATTTATAATCATCATCAAAACCACGATTAACCCCGCGATATTGGTCATCATAGCCTGTTCCTCTCTGCCTGAATGTTTCAAAAGCTGTCCCAACACCGCCACAATTATGCCGATTGCGGCTATTTTAAAGATTAAATCTATTTCCATAACCGCAATAACCGCTCCTCTTTACAGATTTACGCAACACGCAGTTCGTCCCTGCGATTAATGTCGTTTAATTCATATCACCATTACCGCTAACCCAAGCCCGACCATAACCCCCACCGAACGGTACATTGCGCCTTTCTTGGCGGCTGTTTCGGAGGCTGTTTTCAACCTTGCCGAAAGCAGTTCCCTGTTAAGTTCCAGCATAGCCGTCTGTCCCGCCGCATCGCTTCCTCCGAGGGAATTTCCAATTGAAATGAGTAGCTCCCTGTCCCCATCGTCAAGCTCCGTGAATTGACTTACAGCCTTATTCCACGAGTTGCGCCAATTGGAATCGCTGTTTTTTAAAACCTCGTCCATAAAAACGCCGCCCTGCAATTCTATGAACAAATCCCCAAGGGGAAGTGCGCGGTATCGGATTTGCACCGCCATTTTTTCAAGCAACTGCAAAATTTCCGAAAGTAATTTTTCCCGCTTTTTAAGCTCCGCCGAGCGGTACAAGCCGAACGCCGTTCCCGCAAGCAGGCATAAAACCGCTAAAACCATCCTCATTTTTACACCACAATCCTTGAAGCTTTCCTATATTTTTTCCTGTTCCGAGTAGTGCTATATAATCAACGCTGCTTATTATGTCCGAAAGGGCGGGGGAGTTGAGGGCTTCTTTAAGGCTTCCGCAATGCGCCGTCATAATAACCCCGACGCCGCAGTTGAAACATTCGGTAACCGACGCGCCCTCGCCTGTTATCTCGTCGCAGACTATAAAATCGGGCGACAACGCCCGTAAAGCCGTCATAAAGCCCGCCCCTTTCGGGAAACTGTCGAGCACGTCTGTGTTAATACCGAGGTCTAAGCCGTTACCGCCCGCGCTCGGTTTTAAGGCTGATTTACCCGCCAATTCCCCGCGCTCGTCTATGACGGCGACCTTATAATTTTGTGATAAATTTCGCGCTAAATCGCGTAAAACCGTCGTTTTCGCGCTCATGGGCTTGCCTAAAATTAACAAGCTTTGCAAATCTTCAATCGGCAATGAATTAAATAAAATATCGGAACAGCCTATGAATTCCCGCGCTATACGCAGATTGATTGAAGTTATGTCGCGTATGGCTTCCACCCTGTTTTCTCGAACCACTGCCGTTCCGCAAAACCCCGCACGGTGTCCCCCCTCAAGGGTAATAAAGCCTTGTGAAAGTTGTCTTGCGTAGCTGTGAACCGAATAGTCGCAGAACAGCTCGATTAAATCCCGCAGGTTTTCAGACGTAGCTCTAACGTCTAAGTACAGCCGATTATTTAAATCGGTTTCAAGGGTCACGGGCTGTCCCGCCCTCAGTCGTATTTCTCTTGTTTTTTCGCGTATTAAAGGGTTTTGCGCCATTAGCTTGTCTTTAAACACGGGAAGAAATTCGACCGCTTGTTCAAACGGTCTTTTTTTAGCTTTTATCATTTTTAAATACCATACCTTGTCGGCGCCAACAATCTGTAAAATATTTTTCCTCTTACACCTGATTTTTTAAAACTTAATATTCACCGTTTAATTCTATGTCTTAAAGGCAAAAAAAAGAACCCCCGCATAGCGGGGGTATTATTGCCCTGATTTTGCTCATATTTCGCCTTTCTTTCGGGCAAACACAAGATTTGCTCTACCCGACGGGATTATAAGCCTTTAAAACCCCTGTCATCAATACATAACGACTAACGTCGGCTCGGTGTACGATTCAAGTTCCATACGCTCTATTTCGGCGAGCAAATTTGTATAATGAGGGCGGACATTCATTTGCGCGACAATATAGAACGGCTCATTATCATTCTGCCGAAATAAAATGACCCCGTAGCTGCCAATCCACGAATGTTCGTCGCTGTTGGACAGGTAATCCAATTTGAACGCCTCGAAAAGCCGCCGTACTTCCTCGTCTTGTATTTCACGGTTGCTCGCCAGGCTATCCGAAATTACGATGTCGTTTTCAAAGTTGATGAAGCTCACAAGCGGCACGTTACCGTTTTCAAACATTATTTCCATTTTTTCAATAACGCCTCTTTTATATTCTTCGCTTTCCGTAAGCTTGTGAATTTCGTAGTCGTCTTCAAAAAGGTTTATGTATCGCGTTATTTTTCTGCCGCTGTTTAAAGTATAGGTTATGGTAGACCTGTCCCACGGCGGGTTTACAAAATCACCTACAGCGTTGCTCCTGTAGTGTATACCGCGTAGAACCCCGATATTTTCACTGTCCGTGAATGTTGTTTCATTTGCTGAATTATCTCCCCACTTTCTGTAAGAGCCGGTGCTTGCCCCCCTTGCTCTGAATTCGGTTAAAACATATACATAATCATCGTCAAACCGATATAAGTTTATACTTACGCTTTGGATTTTGTCGGCAGGCGGTATATATTCAGCCGCACCGAATCCGTTTGCCGTGAGCAAAAGAGATGAAATCAGGAACGAGCCCCCCACCATGGCGACATATCTTAAAGCCAAATTCGCTAATTTTTTGGGGTTGAATTTTCCCGTATGCGCCATGGCGTCTAACACCAAAAACACTATTAGCGTACTGACAAAAAGCCCGAAGAAAAGACCGCCGGCAGAACCCGGGGACGCATTGTCCATAGTGTAGACAAAAGATGCGGTTATGCAAAACATAACAAGAGAAATAAGTATTAACGCCGCATGCTTTACGGCAAAGGGCTTACCTGTACTTTCGGCGTTTCGCTTTTTACTTAAGTAATACGCGCCTGTTAAGAACCCCGCGTTGATTAAAACAAAAGGTATAAGAACCTCCGGTCTTAAAAACAGCATGTACATACCCAGATTATCATTCGGAATAGATGCTGTAAGGTCGTTAATGGAACAAACGGCAAATCCGCCCGGGGAAGTCGCGGCTAAAAGAACTTTAAGCGGCTCATAAACTTCCATCTGCCACGCCCTGCCGAAAAGCAGAAGCGAAATTAACGTGATTATGGCGGGAATAATAATGCATATTATTGCGGGGTAAATGACTGACGAGGACGGCTTTCCGCAAAGGCAGGCACAGAAAACCGAGAGAATGTAAACCGAAACGGCGGTAACAAGCCCTATAACCATGAGCGACATAACTAATGCCGAATAGAAGCTGTAATATTCCAAATCAGGCATAAATATGCGGAAAACAATCAGTCCGAGCAGTGCCGAAAGGGTGTAAATTATAACGATAGGCAGAAGCCCCGAAATAAAATCGCCCCAGAATTTTTGCTTGTTTTTCAGGGGCAGACACCAAATCATGTCTACCTTTTCGCGCCTGTTGTAATAATCATAGCAATTTACTCCGTTACTGTAGGTCAAAAGAGCAAATACCGTAACAGACAACATGGTAAGGCAGATACTTATAGTGAAGAATATTTCCACGCCTTCAGCGTTACCGTGCTGACCGCTTCTGTAGTAATTTTCCTGTAACGCTGTCGCTAATATAATTAGCGGAAAGCTCAAAAGACCGCAAAACCCCATAATGGTAATCCGCGCCCGCATGGTGTACATTCTGTAGGCGGCATATTTTAGAAAACTGCTGTTAATCTTTGTTATTCTTGAAATCATATCCCAATACCTCCAGCTCGTAAATAAATATTTCCTCAAGGCTGAGGGGAACTATGTCTAAAATTTTAGGCTGTTTGAGCGAGAGTTTTTCTTTTAAGTCCTCCTCCTCGCCCCGCGCTATAATATACACCAAGCTTCCGCTGCGCTCAAAGTGTAAAACCTCAATTTCGCTGAAATCTTCCTTATAATAATGAGTATCAAAAGCTGCCTGTATTTTCAAAATATCGCCTTTGAGATTGTCAAGCTCGCGGTCGAAGACTATTTTTCCTTTGTGTAAAAGCCCCGCCCTGTCGCAAAATTCATCTATTTCAAATAAATTATGCGATGAAATAATGACCGTCATCTGATTATCAAGCATAGCGTCAACCAACATCTTCTTGACTACTATTCGCATAGTGGGGTCAAGCCCGTCAAAAGCCTCGTCAAGATACAGAAATTCAGGACGGCAGGAAATCGCACATATTACAAACGCTTGTCTTTTCATGCCTTTTGAAAAGGCGGATAATCTCCTGTCGGTCGGCAGGTTTAAAACGCCGCGCATTTCCTCGAATTTTTCCTCCGAGAAATCGGGATAAAAAACCTTGAAGAAATCGCGCATTTCATTCAAAGTATAGTTGTTCCATTGGACTGTTTCGTCGTTGACAAAAAAGATTTTTTCTTTGGTTTCGGGATTGTCAAAAACCGATTCGCCATCTATTGTGACTTCCCCCTCGTCAATCCTGTACACCCCCGAAAGTATGCGTAAAATGGTGGATTTCCCCGCGCCGTTCGAGCCGATGAGCCCATAGGCGCAACCTTTGGGTATTTCAAGGTCAATTCCTTCAAGCGCGGTAAAGCCGTCGAAAGTCTTGACTACGTTTTGCAGCTTTATCATAATTAATTTCTCCCCTCTTTGTTAAATGCTGTCAAGTGTTGTTGATAGTGTTTCCCGCCCGATTCCGCAGTCAAGGGCAAAGCGGGCGCTTTTTGTAAAGCCGTTAAGCGCATTTTTCCGCAGATAGTTTACTGCCTCTTCTGAAGAGCTTACATAACTGCCTTTAGCCGGCACGGAATAAATAAGTCCCCGTTGTTCTAAAAGCTGATACGCCTTTTGCACCGTGTTGGGATTAACGCCAAGCTGTTTGGCGACTTCCCTTACAGCGGGTAGCTTTTCGTCTTTTTTCATAGCTCCCGTGGAAATAAGCTCGGTTATGCGTCCGCAAAGCTGTTCGTAAATGGGTAAGCCGCCTTTAATGTTAATTGAGAACATTATTTCACCTCGTTTCATAATTAATTTAGTACCTGTGTTTAATACCGCTCAAAACCTATATGGGGGGTATTGTTAATATATCATTAAAAATTATCTACCTGTACTATATGAACTAATACAGTTATATTATAATCGGAAAGTTTTGGTTTGTCAAGGGTTTTTTGAAATTTTTCTGAAAAATTTTTAAAATTAAAAAAACCGCCATGAGGGCGGTTTTTAGTTTTTTCACATTTTAATTATATCAATATTTTCATAAAAAGACAACCCCCCTCATATAATCAGACAAGCCGACGTACCGCCGGGCTTAATTCCTTTACCTGCTTGTCAGCGGGTAAAATCGGGAGGACTGAATTTTGCAAAACTATAAAGGTTTATCCTCGCTTGAGGCAGAAAAAATCCTCCTCCGCGACGGCGCGAATAGATTAGCCGAGCGCAAAAAGGCAGGGCTTTTGTCGGTCTTTCTCGGACAGTTCAAGGATATAATGGTGCTGATTCTTTTGGCGGCGACGGCGTTCAGCCTTATTATGGGCGAGCTTTGGGATGCGGTAATAATTATAATAATAGTCATTCTTAATGCTTGTCTTGGCTTTTTTCAGGAATACCGCACCGAAAAAACCCTCGAAGCCTTAAAGAAAATCGCCGCCCCCACCGCACGGGTTTTTCGGGACGGCAGTTTAATTACGCTACCTGCCGAAAAAATAGTGAAAGGCGATATAATAAAGCTTGAAGCGGGGGGGCGTGTTCCCGCCGATTGCCGTGTAATTGAGCTGTCGGCGCTTGAATGTGACGAATCCATGTTGACAGGCGAAAGCGTCAGCGTTACTAAAACCGTCGCCGCTCAAAGCCAAAGCAACGCGCTTCATCAGCCTAACGTCTGTTATATGGGGACAATCGTTACAAAAGGTCATGCCGCCGCCGAAATTATCGCCACAGGTAAAGCTACACAAATGGGGCTTATTTCGGCTCTGCTCCTTGATATTGAGCCTGAAAAAACGCCGCTTCAAAAACGCCTGTCGGAGCTTGGTAAAATAATGGGCATTTCCTGCCTTGCGGTTTGTTTTTTAGTGAGCCTTTGCGGGATTCTGCGGGGTTTCGGGCTTTTCGATATGATTTTCACGGGTATTTCCCTTGCCGTGGCGGCGATTCCCGAGGGATTACCCGCGACCGTGACAATTTCCCTTGCGCTTGCAGTACGGAGAATTTATAAGCAAAAAGCATTGGTAAATAAGCTACACGCGGTAGAAACATTGGGTTGCACTAATGTGATTTGCACCGATAAGACAGGAACATTAACACAGAATAAAATGAGCGTTACCGCGATTTTTACCGACCGTATTGCCCCCCCTGATAAATCAGATAACCACCGCGAGCGGCTTTTATACCTTTGCGGGGCGCTCTGCAACAACGCTTTAAAACAGCCTGATAAGACATTTACAGGCGACCCCACCGAAACTGCTCTCATGGTTTCGGCGGTTAAAGCGGGGGTTCATACCGACGGTTATAAAAGAATTCACGAGATTCCGTTCGACAGCGCGGCGCGGTTTATGGCGGTGACGGTTAAGGCGGACGCCGATAATGGCAATGCTCAAATACACGGAGCAAGCGTCTGGCTGAAAGGCGCGCCCGATGCGGTTTTTAATAAATGCGGCTTTATTATGCAAAAGTCAGAAACCACCCCCGGCTATGTAACCGTTCCACTCACCGAAAAGCACAAAAGAAACATTTTCGCCGCCGTAGAGGACATGGCGGCAAAGGCGTTGCGGATTTTAGGGTTTGCTTATAAGCCGGAGGGGTACTCTGATTACATATTTTTAGGGCTTCAAGGTCTGCAAGACCCCTTGCGCCCTGAAGTAAGAAGCGCGGTCAAAAAGTGCCGCAACGCCGGAATCCGCGTCGTGATGCTCACGGGCGACCACAAAAACACCGCCTCGGAAATAGCTTCACAGGCGGGAATTTTATCCCCGCCGCTCCTAAACAGCTTTATCCGCCGGGGCGCTGAATCTTTCGATTTTGAAAACCGATTAAACGGCAATGTTTCGGGGGTATGCACAGGCACGGAGATTGCAAAAATGTCTGATGAGGAACTTCGGAACGCTGTGCAGAAAACGGCTGTATTCGCACGGGTTTCTCCCTCGGATAAGCTGAGGATTGTGCGGGCTTTTAAAAGTCTCGGTGCGGTTGTCGCAATGACAGGGGACGGGGTAAATGACGCGCCCGCCGTAAAAGAGGCTTCAATCGGTGCGGCTATGGGAATTACAGGAACAGATGTTACCAAAGAAGCGGCGCAAATCATACTGCTTGACGACAACTTCGCTACTTTAGTCAGTGCGGTGGAGCAGGGGCGCACAATTTATAATAATATCCGAAAATTCGTGCGGTACATGCTTTCCTGCAATATCGGTGAAATTATCACCATGCTCTTTGCCATGTTGCTTGGTATGCCGGCGGCGCTTTTGCCGATACAGATACTTTTAATAAACCTTGTCACTGACGGACTGCCTGCAATCGCTCTCGGCATGGAGCCGCCCGACGAGGGGGTTATGAAAAAGCCTCCCCGAAAAAGCGATGAAAGCATTTTCGCTGGAAACTTACTGCTTAAAATATTAACAAGAGGGCTTGGAATCGGGATTTTCACCCTCCTAACGTTTTACGCGGTCTTACAAACGGGTTCGCTTGCCGCGGCGCGTACTGCGGCGTTGGCTACGCTTGGGCTTTCACAGCTTATATTTGTATTTGAGTGCAAGGCGGAAACCGCACCTGAGTCTTCCTCCGACCCGGGAGATTGCGAAAAGGGACTGTTCGGTGTATGTTACAAAAATAACCCTAAGCTTATCATAGCCGTTTTGATTTCGTTTTCGGTAATTCTGTGCGTTATGCTTTCGGGCGTGGCGTCACCTGTTTTCAAGACCGCGCCGCTTGATTTTGGGCAGATTTTGACGGTAGTGGGTTTGTCGGCGGGGTATCCTGTTCTGAAAGGGATTTTGAAATATATCGGGCGGGGCGGTAGGAATTAATCCGCCCCTGCCTTTCGCAACCGCCACACCCCTAACGCCAGACACGGAATCAAAATACCAAGCACTATATTAAGCGGCAGTCCGACTTTTTCCGAGAGGCTCTGGGTTTCATTTGCGCCGCGCATAAGACAGATTGAAAAAATGTACAGACCGCAGAGCAGAGGGGTTTTGAGCGGTATACTCGTAATTGCGGGTTTGGGAGCGTCAGAGCAAAGAAGATTTATAAGCCTCTGCAAAACGTATATAAGCATTACGATTAAAGCAAGGTCGGTTACAACCCAAAGTAAAAGAAAAACCGACTCTAAGCGTTCAAGCGAATCTAAAACGCCCATCGTTTTAACCGATGTCAAAAAAGGCTGTGTCATAGTCGCTGTAAAATCGCTACCGAAAATGCCCGCCGTTACGGCGAAAATCACAAGATTAACCCCTAAAAGCACAAGCGCGCTGTAAAGTCCGTATTTACGGAAATTTTCAGGGTTTTTCTCTCCCACTTCTCCAAATAAGAACAGCATAGGCGTAATATAAGCGAAAACCCCGATAGTCGGGAGCGTGCCGTTTATAATCCTCTCGATGTCGTAAATGGTTACGGGCAAAAGGTTTTCCGGACGGATTTTCGATAGTTGAAAGGCGAAAATCACTGCTATTACCGATAAAATTATATAAAAGAAGATTTCACTGAGAATGGCAAAGCTTTGAAACCTGCCGCTTAAAATTATAAAAATCAGCGCTAATAAGGTAACGGTAAAAAATCCGACGGGAACGCCCGGCATAATTGCCCCCGCGAATCTTTCGGCGAATGCTCGCAGATAAAACCCCGTCAGTGCGAAAACCCATAAAGCATAAAGCAAAACCAATATTTTCGCTATTATTTTACCGAATGCTGATTTATACATATAGTATAAATCAGCATTATTATTACAGATTCGCTTAAAATAGCAACTTAGCAGAACTGTAAAACCGTAATAAACCGCACAGGATATAAAAATTGAAACCCAGCCTGCCGCTCCGCCGAGCCTTGCCCCTGCCGCAGACGCAAGGCGGATTAAAGGTGAGAAACTTGCTAACAGGAAAAGGGTATAGACTTGCTTTGTTGTGATTTTAAATGTGTTTTCCATTTTTGTAGTCCTAATTAATTATAGTAGGGTGGGATTGCGCTGTTGCGACATCGCACCGCGCTCAAAGGCGCTATCTATTTAATGGATATTGGTATAACGACTTAACAGTCGCGCCGCAATACTCGGCGCACTCGGATAGGCGTAATAGAATCCCGCGCCTGTTAAAACTATGGCGGTTAATATAAAATAAACAGTAAAATCAGCCTTTTTTGCGTTTTTTTTCATTTCAAGCATATCGCTTATAACTAAAACTAACATAACTATAACAAATATGAACATCTTTGTGCCCCCGTTATTTTAAAATTCGTGAATTTATATTTATTTTCACCGGGGTTTGTTTGTAAATTTGGTCCCAGTTATTTTTCATTCTTTCCCATTTATAAGGGTGTCTAATTCGTAATAAATCGCCGAATCCGATAAAATCGCTGTTGTACCGTTTAGAGGCGGCAACGGTTTTTTGAAGCTCGTCGAAAATGATTCTTCCTTGCTCCTTTTCCATGAGGAGGGTGACGTCCTCGCGGCTTAAATCTTGTTCAGACAGTTTAAACACTTTGCCGCCGCTGTCAACCGCCGACGCGGTAACGGTAACGTTAACCGTTATATCGGTTAAAACGTCTCCGTCAAAATTGAACTTAACTTGTCGTTTAGCCGTTTCAAGCCTTGTGGCAGCACCTAAATAATCTATTTCTATAATAGAGTGTACCGATTTGTTTTTCATTATATTATAACCGCGTGATGAGTTATTGTCTAAAAAGCCTTGTAAAACGCTGTCTTTTATAATTGCGTAGCCGTTCGGCACTACATTTTTTCCCTCTGCCGATTCGTTAATCACAAGTGCGGGGACTGCGACCGCCCGAGTATTAACAGCCAACTCGCTTAATAATTCATAAAACTTCATCTGTGACGAAAAGGCGTTGATTCCCGAATTTTCGCCGTAATTACGCAGTATATCAAGGGTTTTGCTTTCATTTAGTATTTCAGCCGCTTCCGATGCGCTCCCGCCCAAGCCGCGAACGATAAAAACAGACGCGGTAAGCCGCAAATTGCTGTTTTTTGAAAGAAAATCGGCATACTTTTGCACATTATCCCTTGCCGCCTCTTCCCCTATAAGGAAATAATCGGCGGTGCTGACCGCGATTTCCCTCGGAAACTGTTTCTTTAACCTTTCAAGCGCCGCCGCCGAGGAGGACGCTTCGGCACTTTGGGTATATTTTCGGTTTGTATTATCATCGCCGCCTTCGTCGTTCGATTCTATTTTCTCGTATACTACGGAGAAACGCACATCCATGTTTTCCGAATATTCCGAATTTTCAAAGTGGGCGACTTTATCCACCCCTAAAACGAAAACAGGCTCGGCAAGCGTAATTTCGGTCATTTTTGGCAGGGCTTTACCCCGGTTGACGGCGGCTATTATTATAAGGACTATTGCGGCGGTTATTACGGCACGTTTCATTCAGGCAACCTCAGCAATCCGTCCTTTACCGCGCAGTCGCCGTTCCTGTAAGCTCGCATATACGGTGCGCCGAGAGAACTCATTTGGCAAAGGTAATAAAGCATGAAAATCAGCCCCAATGAAAGCCCGTACAATCCCGCTATGCTTGAGCAAATCAACAGTAAAATCCGTGTAATCCGAAACGAATTCGCAAGGTCGCTGTTAGAAACTACAAATCCGCAAATCCCTGTAACGGCGACCACCACAACGATTGCGGGAGAAATTAACTTTGCGGATACCGCTGCTTCCCCCACTACAAGACCGCCGATTATTGAAACCGCTTGTCCGATTGAACGCGGCAGTCTTATCCCGGCTTCTATCAGGATTTCAAAGGCTATGAGTAGTGAAATTACCTCTAAAAACGTGGTAAACGAAACTGCCTGCTTGCTTTTTATAATGGCAAGCATTAAATTTGTCGGTAGCATTTCGTGATGAAAAGTGGTAATTCCTACATAAAACGCGGGAATTATAAGCGATAAAAAAGCCCCCGAGTACCTTAAAATCCTGACATAAGAGCCGTGGGCGTAGTTTTGGGAATAATCCTCCCCCGACTGAAACAACATATTAAAGACCGTGGGCACTATAAACGCAATCGGATACCCGTCCACAAGAATCCCTATTTTGCCCTCCGCTATATTGGCGCAAAGCTTATCGGGGCGTTCGGTATACATGACCTGTGGGAAAATAGACCAGCGTTTATCTTTCAGGCTGTCCTCTACGGGGCTGGTGGATTTTATTATTTTTTCGCTAATCAGCGCCAGCCTTTTTAAAACCTCAGTTACTTTTGCATTTTCGGCAACCCCGTCAAGATACACTACCGCAACGCCTGTTTTTATTTCGGTACCGATTTTGCTTTCAATCATTCTCAAATCGGGGGAATTAATCCTGCGCCGTATAAGCGCGGTGTTGGTTCTTAACGCTTCTATGAAGGAATCTTTAGGACCTTTTATAACGTTCTCGCTGCCCGGCTCTGAAATAGCCCGCTTGTCGAAGCCTTTAGCGTCAAAAAGTATAGCTTTATTTTCGCTGTCGATAATCAGTGCGGCGTCGCCTGACAGGACGCTTGTGGCTATTTCACGGGCGTCGGTCGCCTCTTTTTGCGCTAAGTGCCATAAAGCCCCCCGTGACAGCGGTCTTATTATATCTTCATTTACCGAGCGCAGATTTACCATGCCGTCTACGGCAATCAGCGTGGCGGGTTTGGGGGAAGTATTTTTATTGTTTTTGTCATTGCCTATGAAAAGGTCAAGGTAGATTATGTCGTTTGCTTCTTTCAGTATTTTTTTAACTTGGGTTGAGAGCATAGGTTTTTACCCCGTGAAAAATTAAAAAGTAGGGTACAGCAACAACGCTGTACCCTACTATTATTTATTATATTGTGAAAATTATTCCTCGGGAGCGATTTCCGATTTCCTTATCATCATTACCTCTCCCGAACATAAAGCGGTAATTTCCCCTTTATCATTTTTAACTAAAAGTTGCCCCGAATCATCTATGCCCGTAACTGTCCCGAAATATTTTGCGTTGTTTTGCATATATGAAATTTTTTCACCCGTAAGACAGGATAATTCCCTGTATTCGTCCATGAACACGGGCTTTTCAATCAGCGTAAAAAGCTCATTGATTACACATGCCGCGAATTCCTCACGGGAGGGGCGGGCTTCACTTGGACTGAAAATCGAAATTGCGCCGAGTTCAGGTAAATCGGTAAAGTCGGTAGTATAATTGATTCCGATTCCGACGATTGCGTCGTTTCCCGAAGATTCGGTTAAAATCCCGCAGATTTTTTTATTGTCAATAAGCAGGTCATTGACCCATTTTATTTTAGGCTCTTTTCCCGCAAGTTTTATGACGGCGCGGGCAACTGCAACGGCGGCGCCGGGGGTAATTAGGGTTGCAACCGCCCTATGGCAGGGATTTTCGGAGTCTCTCAAAACGTCCTTCAAAACTATACTCATATAAATCCCCGTACCCGGCGGGGAATGAAACCTCCTGTCGAATCTTCCCCGTCCGCCTGCCTGCTCTTCCGCGAAAACCACACCTCCGCAAGTCAGCTCGGCGGCTTTTTCTTTTGCTATGGGATTGGTGGAAATTACCTTTTCAAAGTAAAAAAGCTCAAGGTTTTGCTCCCGAAGCAGGGATTTTATTGTTTTAATGTTCATTTTTCCTCTTTTTTGTCCTAAATTTTATAAAAAACTATTGCAAAACAAAATTTTATATGGTATAATAATCTTTGTCACTGAAAAATTAACTTTACCTGCGAGGAGGGAAGAAAAGAGTGCCTAATATTAAATCAGCTAAAAAAAGAGTTTTGGTTTCCGAGACCGCACGCGAGCGTAACAGGGCAAAAAAGTCCGAACTCAAAACGCTCCTTAAAAAAGCCGACGCGGAAAACGCGGACAAGGCGGCAATTATGGCGGCAATGAAAAAGATTGACCGTGCGGCTACCAAAGGTCTTGTTCATAAAAATAAGGCGGCGCGGATTAAGAGCCGTTTGGCAAAAAAGATTACGGCATAATATTTGTATAGTCGTTTAACTTCAAAAAGACCGCGAGGGTGAAACGGTTTTGGAGTTAATCGACTATAAATTGCAAGCTCGGACTTGGCGCAATACGCCAAGCCCGATTGTTTTATTTTTGCAGGGATAAACCTGATGTTAGTTCTACAATCACCCTGTTTGACACCAAAAAACCCTCCGCCGTCATTGAAACGGCTTTGTCGGTTATATGCAGGTCATTTGTCGGCACAAGCTTGCATCTTTTTAAAATTTCCGCTTTGGAAACTCCGAAATATTCGCACTCCGCGAAAGTCAGTCCCTCAACAAGACGAAGTTTCAGCATGGCGTAATCCTCAAAGCTTACCCCGCCCTTGCCTGTTATAACCTCTTCTTGAAGCGAAGATTTCATAAACGCTTTAACATCGGGCGCTACGAAAAACCGCTTGTTATCATAAAAAGAATGAGCGCCCGCGCCGATTCCGAGATATTCAAGGCTTTTCCAGTATTTAAGGTTATGGCGGCACTCAAAACCTTTTTTGGCGAAGTTGCTGATTTCATACTGATTAAAGCCGTAACTTTCAAGTGCCTCAACCGCCGCTAAATAAATCTGCGCGGTTAAATTTTCGTCGGGCAGTTTTTTTCCGGAATAAGCAAGCGGCGTATTCGGCTCTACTTTCAGCATATACGCCGAAACATGGGTAACGTTCAACGCCGAGAGGATTTTTATACTGCGGCGCACACTGTCGGGGCTCTGGTTTGGAATCCCCAGCATGAGGTCAACCGAAATATTATGAAAACCGCTTTCATAAGCAAATTTTATAGAATTTGACGCGTCTTCGGATGTATGCGAGCGACCAAGGGCGTTGAGTTCGCCGTTGGAAAAGGATTGCGCCCCGATTGAAATCCTGTTTATACCGCAGTTTTTCATTGACAAAAGCGATTCTTTGGTAAGGGTGTTGGGATTTGCCTCAACTGTAATTTCAGCATCGTCCGAAAATCGCAGTTTTGCCATAATGCGGCAGACATCCCACCACGCCGCCGACGGCGTTCCGCCCCCGAAATACACCGTGTCGTATCGCTCGTTATACCGCTCAACATTGCGAATCACCGCATCGGCATAGCCGTAAGCGGTACTGTCATTGTAGGGAATTGAATAAAAATCACAGTAGGGGCATTTTTGCAGGCAGAAAGGTATATGTATGTAAAGACCGGTCATGACTATCTCCTTTTCGGGTCGTCCGAACGCCCGACTAAATAATCTATAGTTACGTCAAAATAATCGGCTAAAAGCCACAACTTTTCAATAGTTGTGGTTGTTTTTCCGTTTTCGATGTCGCTTATTTGCGTTCTTGTAACATTTAAAAGCTCGGCTAAATTAAATTGCCGCGCTTTTTTTTCTATACGAAGTTGCTTTAGTCGTTCTCCAAAAATTTTTCTTGAAAACATAAAAACCCCTTGACATAGTAGATATTATCGGCTAAATACTTCAAGAAAGGCTTTTGGATTGGTTGCGAAATGATGCGGGAAATGACCAAAGATTAGGTATCAAGCTTTAAAACCGCCATAAACGCCTCGGGTGGGACTTCCACAGAGCCTAACTGCCGCATTTTCTTTTTACCCTCTTTTTGCTTTTCAAGCAGTTTCTTTTTACGGGTGATGTCGCCGCCGTAGCACTTGGCAAGCACGTCCTTTCGCATGGCGCGGACGGTTTCGCGGGCGATTATTTTGCCGCCGATTGCCGCCTGAATCGGCACTTCAAACAACTGGCGGGGGATATTATCCTTGAGTTTTTCGGCGATTTTGCGCCCTCTGGTATAAGCCTTTTCGGTATGAACGATAAATGATAACGCATCAACCGTTTCACCGTTCAGCAATACGTCAAGCTTTACAAGCTTTGACGGCTCAAATCCGCATATTTCATAATCAAAACTTGCGTAGCCCCTCGTTTTGGATTTCAAAAGGTCGAAAAAGTCATAGACGATCTCGTTCAAGGGTAAAATATAGTGTAAATCCACCCTTTTCTCGTCAAGATATTTCATATCCTTGAAAATCCCGCGCCGCTCCTGACTGATTTCCATTATTGCCCCGATATAGTCCGACGGGGTTATGATATGGGCGTCGGTCATAGGCTCGAACGCTTGTGAAATTTCGGCGGGGTCGGGATAATTCGCGGGGTTGTCAATCGTGATTTTTTTGCCGTTAGTCAGCTCAATTTCATAAACTACCGACGGTGCGGTGGTAATCAGGTCAAGATTATATTCCCGTTCAAGCCGCTCCTCGATAATTTCCATGTGCAAAAGTCCCAAAAAACCGCACCGAAAACCAAAGCCCAGCGCGTTTGAGGTTTCTGCTTCAAACGTAAGCGCGGCGTCGTTAAGGCGGAGTTTCTCCAAAGCCTCTTTCAGGTCGTTGTATTTTGAGCCGTCGGCGGGGTAAATTCCGCTGAAAACCATAGGGTTCACCGGACGGTAGCCGGGCAAAGGCTCTAATGCGGGGGCGGCTACGCTTGTAACCGTGTCGCCAACCTGTGTGTCCCCGATTGACTTAATGGACGCGGCTATATAGCCGACCTCGCCTGCTTTGAGTTCCTGCGCGGGAACAAGTCCCGTCGCGCCCATAAATCCGAGTTCAGTAATTTGGAACTGCGCGCCGCTTGCCATCATTTTTATTTTTTCACCGAAAGCGATTTTGCCCGTCTTTACGCGAACGTAAATGATTACGCCTTTGTAAAGGTCGTAAAAGCTGTCGAAAATCAACGCCTTAAAAGGTGAATCAACGTCCCCGTCGGGAGATGGCACAAGTTCGATTACCCGCTCCAATACCGCGCCTATATTAACGCCGTTTTTGGCTGAAATGCAGGGCGCGTCTTCGGCGGGTATTCCTATTACGTTTTCGATTTCATCTTTGCACATTTGGGGGTCGGCGGCGGGCAGGTCGATTTTGTTTATAACGGGAACTATTTCCAAATTCGACTCCACCGCGAGATAGGCATTGGCAAGCGTCTGCGCCTCAATTCCCTGCGACGCGTCAACTATTAACACCGCCCCCTCGCAGGCGTTTAGCGAACGGCTGACCTCATAGCCGAAGTCAACATGCCCTGGGGTGTCAATCAGGTTAAAAATATAGTCCTCGCCGCTTTCGGATTTATAGCTCATGCGGACGGCGCGGGCTTTAATTGTTATGCCCCGCTCGCGCTCCAAGTCCATATTGTCTAAGAGCTGTTCCTCCATGTCCCTCAGAGCTACGGTTTGTGTAAGCTCCAAAAGCCTGTCGGCAAGGGTGGACTTGCCGTGGTCTATATGCGCTACAATGCAGAAATTGCGAATGTTTTCCGGATATGAGAGCAAAGGGTAAAACCTCCCGAAATTTGTTTTGCGTTTTTGGTATACATAGGGCGGCGAAACTGCCGCCCTTATGTTATAGCTACTTTAAAACAAGTTAAATAATAATTCCGTTCATTCTGAACGTCCTTATCCAATATTCAGCCCAATCGTCTGCGTCCCATGAGAAAGCCTCAAAGCCTATATCTTCACCCTCAAAATCCGATTCGCCCATGATGCGGTCAATTTCGAGAACACGTTCGGCTACATCTAATTCAAAGATTTCCCAGACAACTAACCAGTCGTTTTCTATATCCCATTCAATTACTTCATAACCGAAAACTTCGATAACAGTGTCCCAAATGTCGTCGTCCCATTGGTCGTCTAAAATCGCTTTCCAAAGCCCTTTCATAGCGGTAAGTGCGAAATCGTTCTCAAAATCATAATGTTCGTTGCTTTGGTATTGGTTGTGACTGTCGTCTTCGCCGAGCATTTCTTCAAGCAGTCTTTCCCAGTCCTCTTCCGTCCATTCGTCGTAATTGGGTTCGTCGGAGTCGGACTGTTGGGGAACAGGCTCAGGTTCGGGCTCAAGTACTTCTTCGTAACCGACCGTTGTTCCGAACGCGCTTATAATATCGGCAAAATTATTTTCAGCCCATTCTTCAAAAAGCTGTTCTAATTTATACAAGTCATCAAAGTTTTTAATATCAAGCGTGTTTGCACTTGTAATATTTGGTCTGCTTATTGTTTTACCGGTATTTACCCTGCTTGCTATTTCAATATCGAGAATTTTCATTCCGAATACCGAAGCCGAGCCGGTAATATTTTGCGAATCTCCCGAAACACTTGAATTAATGGTAATTATAATGGGAGGGTTAGCGGGTATGGGTATGGTTATTTCAATATTACCGCTAAATAAGCCGTTAGACTCGATTTTAAAGTTGGCGTAATTTATGGCAACCGAGTATTTGTCGTAGCCGTCTGAAAAAGCAGCGTCTATTTTGCCGGTACTCGCGCCGTCGTTTTTACTGCCTTGGTCGAGATAACTGATTTTACCGCCGTTGTATAGTGACTTTACGTCAATTTCAAACGCTTTTGCGTAATTTTCGTTATCCTTTATGCTTGCGTAGCTTACATTAACGCCGTCAACCAATGAGTTGTAGCTGATTCTGCCGTTTGAAACCGTAACCTGGTCACCTATGATGAATTCACGCTTTATGACCTGATTTTTGTTTACATAAACGTTCATGAGGAATAACAATTCGCTTAAGTCGCCCTCTTCGGCAAATTCCATGTCGTTAATTTCACGGAGAAAGAATTCGCACATGCTTTTGAAATCATGATAATCATCGGTGAAGAAATAGTAATAATCTTCCGTCGCTAAAACCATGTATTCCTCGCCTGCCTGCAATAAATAAGGGCTTGCGAGAACGCCTTCAATGAAAACCTTGCCTATTTCTGCTAAAAATCTGTTATCTACAGGAATCTGATAAAGCTCGGCTTGACTGCTTAAATTGCCGACTCTTACGGTTTCCGTACCGACAGATTTTACATCTTTGGTAAGTTCAAAATATTTATCGGAGGTAACTTTAAGAATATTGAGGAGTTCTTTTTCCAGTGCTTCTTGGTCTGCTATGGTGAAAGAACCCATTTGGTCGCTCAATTCACTTAGAATTATGTAATAGTCGGAAACCTCGGGAAACTGCATTACAACCTGGTCGTTAAATGCCCACATCGCCATTGAGAGCGATACCCCCAAAGCGTCAGCACCGACTAAGAAATAACCGTCATTGCCGTCTATTACAGCCTCATAGTTAATGTCTATGTTGCCTAAATCCGCACTGCCAAGCCCCGCCATAGCCAAAAGCTCGCCTGATGGGGTTATGGTAATAACGCCCTCTTCCGAAAAAGAGTCTGTAAGCAACGATGAAAAATCTTCGGTCATGGAGCTGAAAGAGTTGCGTTCAGCTTTTTCGTAATCCGACGCGCCCAATCCGAAAAAGAAGAACAAGCCCGCCGCAACGGCTACCGCCACTAATACGACAACTAATGCTATAATCAAAGGCGCACGATTTTTTTTGACTGCCGCGACGCCTTCGCCCCCGACTTCGTAGTTATTATAATAAGTATTAGCCAAACCCTGCGGGTTATTCTGAGGGGCTTGATAAGGATTGGCAAACTGTTCGGGTTGGGTGAACGGGTCGGGTTGCCCAAACTGACCGGGTTGCGCGAATTGCTCCGGATTTGTAAAAGGGTCGGGTTGCATCGGCTGTTGGTATACGGGTTGCGCGGGTTGTTGATATACGGGTTGTGTCGGCTGTTGATACATCGGTTGCTGATATACTGGTTGCCCGGGTTGTTGATATACAGGTTGCTGGGGTTGCACAAATTGCTCCTGTTGTACAGGTTGTTGGGGTTGTACAAACTGTTCCTGTTGTATAGGTTGCTGGGGTTGCACAAATTGCTCTTGTTGTACAGGTTGCTGGGGTTGTACAAACTGTTCCTGTTGTATAGGTTGCTGGGGTTGCACAAACTGCTCTTGTTGTACAGGTTGCTGGGGTTGCACAAACTGCTCTTGTTGTACAGGTTGCTGGGGTTGCACAAACTGTTCCTGTTGATTCACGTTGTTATTTGTATCAGCGGGATTCGGGTTTAAATTGTTTTCCATAAAGACCTCCGTAGTAAATTCATTAATTTCTTTCAAGTTATATAATATCATAAATTTTCCATTAAATCAAGAGGTTTTGCTATTTTGTCACTGTTTTGTCATACATTTCGGCTTATTGAATACAGGTTCTAAACACCTTTGCGGCTATATCGACAGCGTTTTTGGCATCCTTACCGTAAAAGTCCGCGCCTATTTTCTCGGCGTAATCCTCAGTCAGAACCGCTCCTCCGACCATAACAGCGCAGTCAGATTCAGCTTTTAAAAGCCGTGTAGTCTCCTCCATAGCGGGGAGCGTAGGGGTCATAAGTGCGCTCAACCCTACAAGCTTTACGTTCTGCCTTTTAGCCTGCTCCAAAATAAGCTCGGGTTCTACGTCTTTGCCGAGGTCTATTACATGATAACCGTAGCTTTCAAGCAGGGTTTTCACAATATTTTTGCCGATGTCGTGAATATCGCCTTTTACGGTGGCTAAGATAACCTTTTTTTCAGCAGAGGTACTTTGATTTTTGAACTCGCTTTTAACTATTTCAAAGCAGGCGCTTGCACATTCCGCCGAAAGCATAAGCTGAGGTAGAAAAAGCTTTCCTCTCTCGAATTCAGCCCCTGTTTTATCAAGGGCAGGGATTAATATATTATTTATAATTTCAAGAGCCGCCTGCGAGCCGTGGGAGGTGGAATTCGGCGTATTTTTAAGCAGATTTTTGGTTATTTCAACGGCTTCGGCTTTTAAGCCGTTAAGTACGGCGTATTCAAGCGTTATTTCGGTGTTTTCAACAGCGGAGGGGCTTGTTTTAGCGCCGGAAATATATTCGGCGGCGTTTTTGTCAATCCCCGCTAAAACATTAAAAGCTCTTACAGTATCTGTCATGTCCTTGTCGCCGGGGTTTATAATGGGCAAATCAAGCCCGCTTTGAAGTGCGAGGGCAAGAAATGTCCTGTTAATGATTCCTCGTTCGGGAAGTCCGAAAGAAATATTTGAAACCCCTAAGACGGTCTTTAAACCTAATCTTTCTTTTACTAAAGCAACAGCTTTTAAGGTTTCAGTGCCGCCACTTTGCTCCGCTCCGACGGTTAAAGTCAGACAGTCTATGAAAACGTCTTGTTTTTTTATTCCGATTTCAAGGGCGCGGTTTAGGATTTTTTCGGCTAAGGATAATCTGTCTTCAGCTTTTTCGGGAATTCCCTGTTTGTCAAGGGTTAAACCGATAACAGCCGCACCGTATTTTTTCACAAGGGGCAGAATAGCGGCAAGGCTTTCGTCGTCGGCGTTGACAGAATTAACTATAGGCTTGCCGTTACAGACCCGCAGGGCGGCTTCTAAGGCTTTGGGGTCGGCGCTGTCAAGCTGAAGCGGCGCGCCCGTAACACTTTGGACCACCTTAACCACACGCGGCAACATGAGTGTTTCATCAATTCCCGCCGCGCCTACGTTTACGTCGAGAATATTTGCGCCCGAATTTATCTGTTCAGCCGCTTGCCTTAAAATATACCCCATATCGTTTTCGAGCAGTGCCTGTTTCATTAACTTTTTGCCCGTGGGGTTAATTCGCTCGCCGATTATAAGGGGGCGGTTGATTGCTACCGAAACCGTTGCGCCGCAAATCGTAGGGACAGGCTGTATTCGACCTAAAAATTCCGCCGAGCGGTTATTAGGTCGGTTTTCTGCGGATTCGCGCAATTTTCGTATAAATTCCGGCGTAGTGCCGCAACAGCCGCCGAGGATTTTTATCCCAAGGTCGGCGAATTCCGTCATGAAGCGGGCGAATTCTTCCGCTGCAAGCGGGAATTCGCCCGTTTCGGGGTTTGGCAGTCCCGCATTCGGTTTAAACATAACCGGCAAATCAGTGCAAGCCAACAGTTCGCGGA
Source organism: Oscillospiraceae bacterium (assembly GCA_009776305.1). Taxonomy (GTDB): domain Bacteria; phylum Bacillota; class Clostridia; order Oscillospirales; family Ruminococcaceae; genus Ruminiclostridium_E. Next base: position 378,004 of record WRLY01000001.1, read on the forward strand.
TTAAAGGCGCGGCTTCTTTGGGACCGAGTGAGCAATTTATGCCGAGCGCGTCTGCGCCAAGCCCCTCCAACGTCGCCGCCATACAGGAAACGGGCGTTCCCGTAAAAGTTCTGCCGTTTTGCTCAAAGGTCATACTGCAAATTACGGGAAGACTGCTGTTCTCCTTAATTGCCAAAAGCGCGGCTTTGGTTTCGTACAGGTCGGACATAGTTTCTAAAATGACCAAATCGGCTTTTGCTCCGGCTGATACTATTTCCTTGTAGCAGTCATAAGCCTCCTCGAATTTCAGCGTACCGGACGGTTCTAAAAGCCGCCCTAAAGTCGAAACGTCAAGGGCGACAAGCGCGTTTGTTCCCGCTAACGCTTCTTCGGCAATTTGTACAGCCTGTTTAATTTCTTTTTCAACATTTTCAACATTAAAGCGGTTTATGCTGAATGTGTTGGCGCAAACAAAATCCGAGCCGTTGTCGGCGTATGAGCGAATAACTTTCTTTACCAATTCGGGCTGACTGAAATTTAACAAATGCGGCGATTCCACGGGTTCTTGGGTTAAACGGCGCAGTTCAGTCCCCTGCGCGCCGTCGGCAATGATGAAATCTTTGGCTTTTAATAATTCTCTGAAATTCAAAATATTTTTCTCCTGTTTAATTTTTTATGCCGATTACCGCTGTCACGGATTTACGCGGCATTAACAACCCGTCCGAGGTTGCGTAAAGGCCGATTTGCTTTTTCGCGTCCAACGCCGAAAGCAAATTTTCCTGTATGCTCAAGGGAAAATCACCGTAACCAGGGCTATAGCGGGTGGTGACGTTTTTATATTTTCGCTTTATTTCGGTTTCGGCTGAGTCGCAGAGCTGCTCTGTCGCCGCGCTTGCCAACGCATCCAAAACCACCGCGCCCGACATGTTGGAAGCTTCGGCGTTTCGGAACAGCTCGTCGGCGGCAAGCCCTAAAGTTACGGCAAATAATATGACGCCGCCGCAATTTTCAAGATGCTCATTGATGTCGTCCCCGTCAAGCGGGACGGGACAGTCTGCAAGCGAATATCCCTTATAAACGCAGCGCGGGCTCATTTTTCCAAGCAGTAAGGGTTCGTATTTGTTAAAAAGCGCGGTTATATTTTCAGGCGTTTCGCGCTTAACGCCGAGAAATTCAAGGGCGGTTTTGCGGTCGATTTTTTCAAGTTTCAAAACTACCTCCTCTTTATCGGGGACTGTATGAATTTTACCGATGGCAAGCGATATGTAAAAAATCAAAAACGATATAAAAAATGCAGGAATAAATACGGGAATAAACAAAGAATTATAAAGCGCCAAAACCGAAAGACATGAGCATAAAGTGCTTATGATTGCGCCTGCTGTAATTGATTTTCGCTCGTATACCATCGCGTAAGACCAAAAAATATAAACCGCGGAAAGCAAAATAATAATAGGAAAAATGAAAACAAATGCAAGAAAACCAAAATTTACCACGGCACAGACGATTGTCCCTATGCGAATATAAAAGTTCGGCGTTCTCAAAGCCAGCGCAATCAGCACAAATGCATTTAAAAATAGACAGAGCCCCATTAGGAGAATGATACCTATAGCCTCTTCATAGCCTGTTGGGGCGGCTGAAAATCCGTAAATTAGAAAACACAGCAATATAAAAACCGCGTGTAAAATAATGCCGAGGATTAAAGATACGGGCGTTATTTTTTTCACAACAACGACCTCACGCTGTCCATAATTTTCCTTGCCACGGCGGGTTTATTCATAGTATAAAGATGTATGCCGTCAACACCGTTTGAAATCAAATCAACAATTTGGTCGATTGCGTAGGCGATTCCCGCGTCGGCAAGGGCTTCGGGCTTGTCCTCAAAGCGGGAAAAGGTCTTGGTGAATTTCGCGGGAAGGCTTGCCCCCGAAAGTATAATCATGCGTTCAAACTGCCTTTTATTGGTAACCGGCATGATTCCCGCCGAAACGGGTACGTTTATGTCGGCAAGGCGAAGCATTTCCTTAAAATCATAGAACTTTGTATTATCAAAAAACATCTGAGAAACTAAAACTTCCGCCCCTGCGTCAACTTTTTTCTTTAGGTTTTTTACATCGGCAATTAAGTCTTCCGATTCGGGGTGTCCCTCGGGACAACACGCGCCCATTACGCCGAAGTTAAACCTCTGATTGTTTATAAAACTAACTAAATCTGATGCGTAACTGAAATCATTGTGCGGGGGAACGTCGGGATTTATGTCGCCGCGCAGGGCTAATATGTTCTCGATTCCATGTTCTGAAAGGTTTTCCAAAACCCGTCTGACGTCGTTGGTATCTGAATTCAGGCAGGTTAAATGGGCGGCAGTTTCGATACCTAATTTATTTTTGACGTAAGAGGCAAGCTCTACCGTCATTTCTCCCGAACCGCCCGAGCCGCCCGCGCTGTAGGTGACGCTGATGAATTCGGGCTTCATCGCCGCAAGTTCAGCCAAAGCGTTGTAGACTGTTTCAACCGGGCTGTCTTTTTTCGGGGGGAAAACCTCGAATGAGAAAACCGTTTTGTTTTTGCCGAATAATGATGATAATTTCATGATTTTTTACCTCGTTGTTTTTTTGCCCGTGACGGGCGGGGACAAATCTTAATTTTCATTAATTTTACAGCATAATTATTTTAATTATCGGAAACAATTTTTAAAAAAGGAATAAGAATTATGCCAAACGATAATAAAATGCAAAGCACCAAAAACAATAAGAAAAACGACGGAAAATTCCGCTCCAAAAAAATCAAGCATGACCCGCAGGCTGAAAGCGCCAGAGCCAAAAGCGTGCAAACCTCAACGGGACGCAGTGCGCTTGATACGCCGGACTTTGACCAAAACAAGCAAAATGAAAGGAATGTATAATTATGTATACTAACGATAATTCAATAAATAATATCGACAACAATGTCGGAAACTTAGCAAATCTGCCCATGCGGGCAATGCGGGAAATCCCTCAGCCCAACCCAACCGCCGAAAGCATTACCGGGCTTGTAAAAGAGCGGGGACGGGTTTCGGGCTATCAATTGTCGGGCGGCAGGATTTTAGGCAAGACGGAAGCCATTGAGCTTGCGCGTAGCGGCGGTATTCGCGGTGTTGGTATTTCCTCCCGTAAGGGTAACGAATACCTGAAGTCCCTGCCAGACGACAGCGGTATGAACAATTTGAACGCGCTACCCACTGTCAGCGCGGATAATTAAAACACTTTCGGGAAGATTTTTATAAAATCTTCTGAAACACTTGACAAAAACTTAAAAATCTAATTTTATCGTCAACTGTCCATTATCCATTATCAATTGCCCGTCCCCTGAAATAATTCGCGCTAATTCCTGCTTACGTCCGTCAAAATCAAGTTCGGTAACATTTGTATAGGTTCTGTTTTGGTCGTCGGTTTTTTCAATCAGCAGGTGCTTGTCCGCTTTTGCAGCGATTGAGGCTAAGTGGGTCACACAAAGCACCTGCCTTTTTTGTGCGATTCCCGAAAGTTTTGCGCCTACTTTTTGCGCGGCGCGTCCGCTGATTCCGGTATCAATTTCATCAAAAATCATGGTCGGAATACTGTCGCTTTCGGCAAGCACGGCTTTAATAGCCAGCATAATCCTTGAAAGCTCGCCCCCCGAAGCGATTTTTCCAATCGCCTTTGGTTCTTCACCCTTGTTGACCGAAATCATTATTTCCACTCCGTCCATGCCCGTGACGGTAACTTTTTCCTGTGTTATGTCAAAAAACAACCGCAGATTCGGCATGTCGAGAAAAATCAGCTCTTCTGTGATTTTAGAAGCCAGTTCATCGGCGGCTTTTTTCCTGCGGGCGGTAATTTCCCCCGCCAACCTCTTAAGCTTGTCACCCAACTCCTTGCGCTCTGCGACAAGTTTTTCGGTCATGTCTTCCGAATATTCAAGCTCGGCAAGTTGGTCGCGCCATTTCTCCGATTCGGTTATAAGTTCATCTGTTTCAAGCTTGTATTTTCGTTTCAAGTGGAGCAAATCGCCCATGCGCTCTTCAAGTTTAGCCGTTTGCTCAGGGTCAAAACCATCAGAGTTAAGCGACGCGATTTCCCCTCGTATATCGTCAAGTTCGATTTCCGCGCTTTCAAGACGTTTTATAAGCTCGGAATTTTCAGAAAGCTTAGGTAAAAAATCTGCTATTTGCAAAAGGCAGGCTTTGCATTGTCCGATTAAATCCACCGCCCCCGAATTATCACTGTCCCCTGAAAGGCTTGCGCGGGCAATTGCGAGGTTTTGTTTTATTTCTTTGGCGTTGCGTAGCGCCAGGAGTTTTTCGGCTGTTTCGTTCTCCTCACCACGTATCAACTTATACGAGTTTACATCATCAAGCCGTTCCTTTAACAGCGCGGTTTTTTCTTCTTTCAGTCCCTCGTCGGTTTGCAATTTTTTTATTTTTCTCGAAAGCTCAGAAAAGTCTTTGAAAACAGCGGCATATTCCTCTAAAATCCCCCCGCTTTTTGTCAACCCTCCAAAGTTGTCAAGCAATTCCCGCCGACGGGAATTGTCCGTTAAGGTATGACTGTCGTGCTGACCGTGAATGTCAATTAATTCTGCCGCAATTTCGCGTAGCGCCGCCGCCGTTGCGGGCTTGTTGTTTATTCGGGCAAAGCTTTTGCCGTCCGCGCCTATTTCACGGCTGAGGAGGAGCGCCTCACCTCTTAAACTTTCAGCCTCCTCAGCACTTGCAAAGCCGTATTCTTTCAGCTTTTGCATCGACCTCTCGCTTATATCGGTGAAAATCGCGGTAATTTGCGCCTTTTCTGCGCCATTTCTCACAGCGTCCTTTGAAACACGTTCGCCTAAAATTGCTTTAACGGCGCTTATTAATATACTCTTACCCGCGCCGGTTTCCCCCGTAAAGACATTGAAACCGCCACAAAATCCGACATTGACTTTTTCTATAACGGCTAAATTTTCTATGTAGATTTCTTTCAGCAAGATTTCACCTTCTTTCGAGGGGCAAGTGTTTGCCGCCATTTGTATTTGCGATTAGAGAATAGCAAATATTTTTTCATATAAGTCTTTTGCGTCTTTTTCGGTTCGAGCTAAAACAAAAATGGTGTCGTCGCCTGCGATTGAACCGACGGTCTGGGGAAAATTCATACGCTCAAACGCATCACAAGCCGCTCCTGCCCAGCCTGAGCGGCATTTAAGCACTAAGGTGTTTATGGCGTAATCCACGCTGATTACCGCCTGTGAGAAAATTCCACCCGAACCCGAATGTTTTACCTCGCTTTTTTGAACATAGCGGCTTACGCCGTGTTCCGAAGGGCTTTTTTCCAAGGCTAACTCGTTTATATCGCGTGAAACGGTAGCCTGCGCGACCTCAAAGCCGCGTAATTTAAGCTCGGATATAAGCATGTCTTGATTTTCTATTTCGTTTTCGCGTATGATTTTAAGGATTTCGGCAAGGCGTTTTTTACGCATAAATTATCCTTTCGTTATAACGGGTTTTGTTTGACGTTGACGTGAAGTCAACGTCAACGCTTGCCGCCTATATCGGAATTGCCACATCAGCGCGGTTTCATAAGTTTTTCCCTTATTGCATTGTGAAAACTGCCGCCGTTAAGGTCTATAAGCGAGAACCGCAAGTCCGATTTTTTTATTATAACGTTTTGGTTTTTTTGTAATTCAACGCCTTTTTCCCCGTCAACCGAAATCAAAACCTTGCGTTCGGGCTCTTCCCCAACTTTTACCGTGACAGGATAATCGCTTGAAAAAACAGCAGGTCTACCTAACAAAGAGTGGGCGCAAATCGGCGTAAAGCCGATACAGTCTAACCACGGCTCTATAATAGGTCCTCCCGCCGACAGGGCATAAGCCGTAGAGCCTGTAGGCGTGTTCAAAATAAGCCCGTCGGCGCGAAACTCCGAAACGGTGCGGTTGTTTATTGAAACATTAAATTCAGGCAACTTGGAATCGGCGCCTCTGTAAATAACCGCATCGTTAAGCACTAAAAAGCTGTCTTTCCCGACTTCAGCTTCAAGCAACATTCTTGAACAAATGTGATAATCCCCCCTGTTAAGCAGGTTTAATTTATCAAGTTCGCTTAATTCAATCGAGGTCATAAAACCTAATCTGCCCGTGTTGATTCCGAGCAAGGGCAATCCTTTGCGGGCGGCGTCTTTACCGTGATGCAAAATCGTGCCGTCGCCTCCTACGGTGATTATAACGTCGCAATCTTCGCGCACAAAATCCGAAAAATCGGCTTCTATTCCGAAATCTTGCAGTTTGTTTATTACCTTTTCAATAATGACGCGGTCATCGGTTCTTTTCATGTTTTTGCATATTATGGCTTTCATTTTTCGCTCCGTTTGAAATAAGTTATAAATTCGCGGTTTTTATCTTCCCGACCGAGATTAAGCGTCGGTGGGAAAGCCTCTTTAATGCCTGTTATTTGATACCCTTGCTCTTTTATGAAATTTTCCGTATCCGAAATGATTTTATCAATCAGCCGTTTATCTTTCAGCACGCCGTTTTTTATATATCTTTTACCCGCCTCAAATTGCGGTTTTATTAAAACGGCGCAAGCGCCGTCAGGTTTGAGCAGGCTTTCAAATACGGGAATAACCGCTTTCAGTGAAATGAATGATAAATCCGCCGCAATAAAATCGACTTTTTCAGGCAAAATCAGCGTTCTTATATCCTGTTTTTCCATGCTTATTACCCGGGGATTTGCGCGTAGGCTTTGGTGAAGCTGATTTTCCCCCACGTCAGCCGCGTAGACTTTCTTTGCGCCTTTTTGCAGCATTAAGTCGGTGAATCCGCCCGCCGCCGCCCCCGCGTCAAGGCAGGTTAAGCCCGTGAAGTCAAGCCCGAAAGCCAAGACGGCAGTTTCAAGCTTATAGCCTGCACGGCTTACATATTTAAAGTTTTCGATTATTTCAATTTCGGCGTTATTTAGTACAATCATTGACGGTTTGTTAATCATTTTTCCGTTCACTGTAACGTTGCCGTTTAAAATAAGCTCACGCGCCTTGTTTCGGCTTTCGGTGAAACCTAATTCGTGAACGTGAATATCAAGCCTTTTATGATTAGCGTTATCCATTAAAAACGAAGTCCCTCATGCCATCAAGGTCAAATCCGCAGAGCTTTAACTGCCGTTCCAAATCGGCATGACGCATAAAGCCCTCCACTCCCCGCGCTCGAAAACGTATTTTTGCACCCTCCCGCGCAAGCATAGCCGAAATCTTTTCGGCAATTCCGCCTTTGAGCGAGCCCTCTTCAAAAAATATAACGTCATTGTAGCAACTTATAATGTCGCAAACCATGTCCGAAATCGGGTTTATCCGTACTAATCTTAAAACATCGGCGTTGTAGCCGTTTTCAATGAGCCGAAGAGCGTTTTTGGCGATTCTGCCGTAGGTTATAATCAGCTTTTCGGATTTTATTCTGTTTCTGTTTTTATAAAGGGCATAATCGGAAACGGCTTTTTCGTCGTGGTTATAAGCAATTCCTCGCGGGTAGCGCACGGCGGAAATGCCGGAGTCATCATAAATTGCTTTTTTTAAACAAACCCGCAATTCTTCCGCCGTCAGCGGCGAATAAATGGTAGTATCGGGAACAAGCGAAAGCAATCCCACGTCGAAAGTACCCTGATGGGTAGGTCCATCTTCGCCGCTTAACCCCGCGCGGTCGATTGCCAAAACCATGCGTAACTTTTCAATTGAAGCGTCATGCAAAAACTGGTCAAAACAGCGTTGCATAAAAGTGCTGTAAACTGCGAAAACAGGCGTAAGCCCGCCGCTTGCCAGTCCCGCCGCGAAGGTCGCCGAGTGGGCTTCGGCTATTCCCGTGTCAAAGAAACGTTCGGGGAAACGCTTGGCGAAATAATTACTGCCTGTAGCGTATTTCATAGCCGCCGTAATTAGGCAGATTTTTTCGTTTTCCTCGCCGAGCCTTGTGATTTCTTTCCCGAAGACTTCGGAGTAGGTGCATGTATTCGGGGTGCAGTCGGGAACAGGGGCGCGGCTCGCGCCGATTCCGTGATAATGTCCTGCGTTTTCCTCAGCGGGGATATAACCTTTGCCCTTTTTGGTTTTAACGTGAACAAGGCAGGGGGCGTCAATCGTTTTTACAAGCTCCAAATTATAAACAAGCTCTTCAATATTATGCCCGTCTATAGGTCCGAAATATTTGAAACCTAAGTTTTCAAATAGGTTGTTGCTGATTAGCGCGCCTTTTATAATCCGCTTGGTTTCGCCTATAGCCCCCGAGGCTTTTTTACCGAGCGCGGTTTTGTTAAGCGCTTTTTTTACGCGATTTTTAGTTTCGTAATAGCCTTTGGTACGGATTTGCGACAGATACGCCGCCAAAGCCCCCGAGCTTTTTGATATGCACATTTGATTATCATTAAGTATGACTATTAAATTTCCGTTGGTTTTGCAGGGTTTTGCGGTATTTTTCCCGGCGTTATTTAAACCCTCGTAAATTTCCCCGCCTGTAAAAGCGCCGTCACCCGCCACTACCACCACGTTTCCGTCCTCGCCTTTTAGGCTCTTGGCGGCGGCGATTCCAAGCCCTGCCGAAACCGATATGCTTGAATGTCCGCCGATAAATGCGTCATGCTCCGATTCGGATGGTCGCGGAAAGCCTGAAAGCCCGCCCTCCTGCCGCAATTTTTCAAACTCAGAAAGTCTGCCGGTTAAAATCTTATGGGTATACGCCTGATGTCCCACGTCAAATATAAATTTATCAACAGGGGAGTTAAAAACCGAGTGCATGGCAACGATTAATTCCACCGTTCCCAAATTGGACGCCAAATGCCCGCCGTTTGTTGAAACGACGGAAATCAATAATTTTCTTATTTCATTGCAGAGCGCGGATTTTTCAGCAAAGGACAAGGCTTTGACGCGCTCGGGGGTTATATCATGGGTTAAATACAAATTTCGCGTCCTCCTACATGAAAATCGTCATCAAAATCCCCACAGTTATACCTAAAAACGCACCTAAAAAAACCTCCAAGGGTGAATGTCCCAAAAATTCTTTTAACAGCGCCGTCTTTTCCTTGATACTGATTTCTTTTTCTTGTTCCTCAAAAGCGGAATTATCAACCCTTGTCTTTGTCGTCGCGGTTTCGGTTTCCAATTCTTCTACTATATTTTTGATTCGGTTTATTTCTCTCGCGTGCATACCCGCTGCGCGGCGAACCCCCGAAGCGTCATACATTACCACCATAGCCAAAATTGCCGCTAAAGCAAACGACGCAGAGTCTATCCCCTCGGTTATGGCAACAGCGGAGGCTAAGGCGCAAACCGCCGAAGAGTGTGACGAGGGCATACCGCCCGCACCTAAAAATCTGTCAAGCCTTACTTTGCGATAACGGAAAAAATAGCCTAAATTTTTGACAATCTGGGCTATAAACCAAGCTGCCACCGCTGCCGCAAAAGGGGCATTATAAATGTTCTCCATACCCTTAAACCGTTTCCCTACATTTTTCTGTTTAATAATTCCCGCGTTAACTCTTTTAAAAATTCACTGTTGGGAATATTTTCCAATATTTTAAGCGCTTCAAGCGTATATTTTTCAGCGTCCTTTTTACCCTTTTCAAGTCCCGCGACTGAAACGTAGGTGAGTTTTTGATTTTTATTATCACTGTTTACGGGTTTTCCGAGGGTTTCGGGGTCGCTTGTCAGGTCGAGAATATCATCGTTGATTTGAAACGCCAACCCGAGATTAAAGGCGTATTCGGCGGCGCTTTTAACGGCGTTCTCATCTGCGTTTGCAGCTATACACCCCGAAACACAGGCAGCTTGCAAAAGCGCGCAGGTTTTCATTCCGTACATTTTCAAAATCGGCGAACCGCCCGAAGCTGTATTATTATTATGTTTCAATGCGTCATCGGGATTTTTTTCAAAAAACAAATCAAGCTCTTGACCTCCGTAAACGCCTCTCATACCCATATATCCGCATATTTCCATTATAATGCGCGGAGTATTTGCAAGTTTGGTTTCGGCAATTTTTTCAAAGGCAAAGTATGTCATAGCGCTTGCCGCCAAGACCGCCTTAGCTTCCGAAAAAGCTACATGACAGGCGGGTTTACCGCGCCTTAAAGCGTCATCGTCCATACAGGGTAAATCGTCCTGAATCAGTGTAGAAGTGTGCAATATTTCAATCGCCGCCGCTATGGGAAGGGCGTTTTGGGGCTCTCCCCCGTAAGCCTCACAAAAGGCTGATACTAAAACGGGTCTTATTCTTTTACCGCCCGCCCCGAGACTGTAGAGCATTACATCGGCAAGCGGTATATTTTCAACCTCGGGAAACAACAGGGCTTGCTCAATATGCCTTTTGTATTCTTCATACTTTTCTTTAAAATTCATGCCAGACCTCCTCGGGAACCCGTTTGCGGCAAATTTTCGGCGGTTTTGTTTATTCCGCTCCGATGAATATTTCGCGCAGGGCAAGCTGGGCTTCTTTCATTTGCGCCTTGCAGGAGGAAACCAATTCCGAAGCCTCTCCGTAAAGTTTTAAAGCGTCCTCTAAAGATAAGTCCTCATCGTTCATCAGCTCGGATATTTCGCGAAGTCTTTTCATTGAGGGCTCAATGGCGGAAGTCGCCCCTTGTTTTGTCTTTTTTGTATTCATAATTTTCCTTTCAATCCGGCGGAGCGGGGGCTTCGCACCCTAAAACCACTACCGAAAGCTTTCCATAGGCTAATTTTACATCAAGCTCGTCGCCGACTCCCACGTTTTCGGCGGTTTTAATTGCTCTGCCGTCCTTGTCGAAAACCGCCGCGTAGCCCCTTTTAAAAACCTTTTCGGGGTTAAGGGCGTTTATTACGCGCTCGGCGGATTCAAGCTCCCTTTTTCGGTGTAAGATAAGATGATTCACGCGGGAATTAATTATATCAACTAAGTAATTTAGTTTGCTTAGTTTTTTTTCGGTGATTCCGGAAACCCGTCGTTTAAGATTTGCCATTAAATTATCGAGAGCGGGAATGATTTCAGACAGGTCGGGGGTGGCGAGTTCTGCCGCCGCCGAAGGGGTGGGAGCACGTAAATCGGCGGCAAAGTCGGCTATGGTAAAATCGGTTTCATGCCCTACTGCCGAAATAACCGGGACTCGGGAGGCGTAAACCGCCCTTGCCAAGTCTTCGTCATTAAATCCCCAAAGGTCTTCGGTAGAGCCGCCGCCACGGGCTAAAATTATAATATCGCACTTTTCCCCGTTAGCAAGCCGTAATGCTTTAACAATAGAATCGGGCGCGCCTTTTCCCTGTACCGTAACGGGAATAAGCAAAACCTCTAAGACAGGATAACGTCGCTCAAAAACCGAAATTATATCCTGTAACGCCGCGCCGTCCTTAGCGGTAATCAGGCAGATTTTTTGGGGGTAAGGGGGGAGTGTTCTGCTGTTTGAAAAAACTCCCTCGGCTTGGAGCTTTTCTTTTAATTTCAAAAACGACGCAAAAATGCTGTCGGGGTTTTGTTCCTGTTCATGCCGCTCCGGTTCAAGGCGGTTGGTGTAAAGCTGATAAACCCCGTCCCGCTCGTAAACCTGAATTTTCCCCCTTGCTATTACGCTTTGCCCGTTTTCGGGGGTGAAATTTAAGCTTTCGGCTTCAAGGGCGAACATAACGCATTTTAGCGAGTTTTCGCTGTCTTTCAGCGTGAAATAAATATGCCCCGACTTATAATGGCGCACAAAGTTTGAAACCTCGCCTTTTACGCTTACAGCCGAAAGCGCGGCGTCTTTCTTCAGGGTTAGTCCCACGCGGCGGTTGACCTGTGAAACGGTTGCTATAAATTCATTATTGTCCATTTTTTTGTTTATAATAAGCGCCTAAAAGCCCGCTTATGAATTTGCTGTCGGGTTCGTAAGCATATTCCTTTGAAAGTTCAATGGCTTCGTTCATTGCCGCTTTGTCGGGGGTTTCGCTTTCGGGGACGTAATCCATTTCATAAAGCGCAAGCCTCATGATGGAAAGGCTGATTTTCGGAATACGTTCAATCTTACGCGAGGCGCTGTATTTTGAAATAACAGCGTCGATTGTTCCTTTGTTTTCCAAAACGCCGTCCACCATTTTTATTGCCGCCGCGCTTGTATCTAAGCCGAAAGTTTCGGCACAGTCGGCTAAAACTTCGGCAAGTTCTGCTTTGCCACCGCCCGTAAGTTCAAGCTGATATAACAGAATGAACGCGCCCTCTCTTATTTCACGGCGGGTTAATTTTTTATTTTTGGGGGTGTTATTATTACTATCGCTCATTTTCCGTCAGCCTAACCCCTTCTATTTTGACATTAACCTTAGAAACGGCGATTCCCGTCATATTTTGCACGGCTTTCTTGATTGCCTGCTGAACATTTTCGCCGGTTGTTGCCGCCTTATGACCTTGAAGGGTGATAATAGAAATATCTATTTCAGCCGCCTCCTGTGAAAACCGCACTTTTACAGGGCTTGCAAGAGCGGAAAATTTGCGGGGCAAGAAACTTTTTTCAGCCCGCGCCGGTCTTTGACCCTTTTCGCAAAGGGCGACCCCTTTTACTTCGCTCGCCGCCAATCTCGCTATTTTTCCCACGACCTGCTCCGAAACCTTTAGGCTTCCGGCGGTTCTGGTTGATTTCGATTCCATTTTGCGCCCTCCGAAATTTTTCTGATATTATATAGTATAGCATAAAAGCAAAAAAGAAACAAGGGGGATTTTAGAACATGTATTCAATACCGCTAAATGCCCGTGCAGGGATTACATTTCCGCTATCACACTTTTGTAATCCCCTTTGCATTTAAAAAGCTGTAACAAAAGAAAAAACGCGGTGAAAGCCGCGCTGTTTCTTTATATTTAATATATGATTTATCTCATTGCCGAATTGCTCACAGCCTCTTCAGGATTTGCAACGGGAGGTTTGGGTGTTTCGGGTTTCGGAGGTGTCCCGACAGCATTGAATTCACCTCTGACGTCCGTACCGCCAACTCTTATCAAAACCCTGTATATCCCCGGTTCAAAATCATGGTCAAAGCTTGAAAGCCTCTTGGAATAACTTAAAGTCATATCTTCGCCCGCGTACATCGCCATTTCTGTAAAAGCATAATCTGAAACATACGGAATCCGCACCCATTTACTGTCCTTGTACATAAAAAGCGAAAAATGCTCGCCCGAGGTAAAATTCTCGCCACTCTTGCCGTAGGCGTTATTGACTTTCACGTCAAAATAAATTCTGCCGTCTTTTAAGTCTATGGTATAATCGTTGTCAACGATAACGCTGAAGTCTTCTTTCGCGTTAGTGCGCCCTAAGAGCCAAACGCCCTTTTCGTCAAAAACATGACGCGTGCCGCCGATTACCTGAACCCCTGTAACCCGCTCGCCGTCTTCAAAATAAAATCTTGCGCCGCTTGAACTCGAAGTTGCCCAGCCTGTGTATTTTTCGCCGAGCGAGCCGTCTGAATTTACACTGTAGGTTACGCCGTTAAGGGTTCTCATTGCCGCCGCGCTCTGCACCGTAAAGGTAAAAATCATCGCCAAAGCCATAAGTATCGCGAAAAATTTTTTTGCTTTCATAGTTTTATTCCTCTGTTTGTTTTTATTTTTTTGTAGCGCTGTATATAACATCATGCCAAACTTAAAAAGGTTGCACGAATTTCAAATTTTTTAATTTTTTCACGAATTTTAATAAAAAGTCAAAACGCTAATCAATAACTCTTATACGAAGGCGGGTTCTCGCTCCGCTTTCGGTTGAAAGGGTTATTGTAACGTTTCCTTTCTCGACGGCTTTGATAGTTCCGCTTTGCGTGACGGTAGCAATACTGCTGTTGCCGGTTTTCCATACGACTTTTTCAGTCGAGTTAGAGGGTGATAAAAGAGCGCCTATTCTCACGGACGTTCCTTTTCGCAATGTTATTACCGGGACGATTTCTTTTGCGGGTATGGTTTTTTCAAGCGACAGCTTATTTTCTACTGCAAAGCAAAGGTCGTAAACGCTATCTTTGTGCCCGCCGTTTATGTAAAGCTCAAAAACTTTTCCGTCCTGCACCCAAGTATAGCAACGGGCGCCGTATAAAACATCATAAGAATAAACCGTGCGACCCTCGATATTTTTACTTCTTGCCGAGTTTTGCTTTTTCTGCACATTTTCTTTGGCTAAGTCAAGCTGTTTTCTTGCGGCGGTTTTATTTTGGTAATAATACATAGCATAAGATTCACCGCCGAAATCAAAGGACGACGAAACTCGTTCCGAACTTATATACACAGTAGTTACATCGTCTAAAGTAACCCCTTTGGGTAAGTATAGCGAATCCATTGATATAATAAAATCAGACAGCGCCTTACCGGACACGCGGGTTTCTCCGGTTTTACGTGCATGTAACAGCCAATATTCCAAATCCTCCACGCTTTCAAACGAAAGGTTTTCGACCACTCCGCCCTCGATGAAAGTATCAACATCAGGCTCTTCAACCTCCTCCGCCGAAACGATAAGCGGCATTGCCGAAATCAAAATAACCATTGATAATGCTAATGATAAAAACTTTTTCATGTGTTTTCCTCCTATTTTTAATACTAATCCATATAATAATATAATAACATACATGCGGTATTTTCACAATCGGCATAAACGCTAATTTTTCATTTGACTTCCCGCTGTTTCTATGCTATAATGTCAATAATGTGTAATTTTGAAAATTATAATTTAAAAATAAAAACTGTTTTTTTCGACATGGACGGCACGGTTCTTGACACCGAGCCGCTTCACGCCCTTGCTTTTGGGGAAGCCCTAAAGCGGCTTGATATAAAAGACGAGGTGAATTTCCTTGGTCGTTGTATCGGGCTTAATTCCGTTGCGATGAAGAAATTGTTTGTGGGGGAAGTCGGCGATGAGCGCGAATTTGACCGTCTTTCGGACTTAGCCTGGGGGCTTGCGCGGGAATATAAAAACGAGCGCGGCGTTGAAGCTAAGAGCGGATTTATCGCGCTTTCGGATTATCTTCTTAAAAAAAATATAAAATCCTACATTGTAACCTCAACTCCGCGAGAACCTGCCATGAGCGACTTAAAGCGGGCGGGGGTTGACGGGCGATTTGAGGGCTTTATCTGTTGGGAAGATTATTCACGCGGAAAGCCTGACCCGGAGCCTTATTTGACCGCGCTGAGGCGTTCGGGTGAAAATGCAAGCGACTGCATTGCCGTTGAAGACTCTGCCACGGGGCTTATTTCGGCTACGGCTGCGGGGCTTCGTTGCGTACTGATTAGGGACACGGCGCTGATTCCGCCTGAAACGGCTAAATTAGCCCATGTTGAATTAAAGTCGCTAAACGATATTATTGAACTTATTAACGGAGCTATCCGTAAATTATAACCAAAACTAATTAAAATTAAGAGGGGGAAAATCTTGAAAGTTAAAAAAGCAGTGATACTTGCCGCAGGTTTCGGAACCCGCATGTTACCCGCTACAAAAGCTGTACCTAAAGAAATGCTGAATATTATAGACAAGCCCGCCATTCAGTATATCGTTGAAGAGCTTGCTGCCTCGGGCGTTACGGATATTCTTATTGTTTTAAGCCGAGGTAAATCGGCGGTTCAGGAACATTTTGACCGTGCCCCCGAATTAGAAGCCGCGCTGATTGATAAAAACAAACAATTATATGAGCAACTTATTTACACCTCGAAAATCGCCGAACTAACCTATGTCCGTCAGCAGGAAATGAAAGGTAGTGGCAACGCCGTGCTTTGCGGTAAAGGCTTTGTCGGAAACGAGCCTTTTGTGGTGGTCTATCCCGACGACATCATGGTTGCGAATGTGCCCGTAACGGCGCAGATTTGCAAGGCTTATGAGAAACACGGACTCGGCGCGGTGGCTATGAAAGAATTCTCCGACGAGGACATTGTAAAGTATTCCTCCCTTGACGCGAAAATGCTCGAAAATGAAAACAATGTTTATAAAATTACCGACATGGTTGAAAAACCGACAAAAGAGCAGGTTTTCACCAATTTCAGTATTCTCGGCAGATGTGTTTTACCCGCTAAGATTTTCGGTATTCTTGAAGAAACAAAACCCGGTCTCGGCGGTGAAATTTGGTTGACCGACGCCATGAAGCGCCTTGCCCGTGAAGATGGCATGGTCGGCGTTGACTTTGAGGGCGTCAGATATGATGCGGGGAACAAGCTCGGTTTCCTTAAAGCTGTGACGGAAATAGCGTTGAGTAACGAGGACGTCGGCGGGGAGTTCAGGGAATATCTTAATCAAATAATAAGAAAAGACAATCAATTATAAAAAATATATGAAAACAGGAAGTCTTTACATCACCGGCACCCCGATAGGGAACTTAGGGGATATTTCCTCCCGTGCACTCGAAACGCTTAATAACGTCGATTTCATAGCGGCGGAGGATACCCGTGTTTCCTTGAAATTATTAACAAAATTCGGTATAAAAAAACCTATGCTCTCCTGCCGCAAGCATAACATAAGAGAAGTTTCGGAAAAAATCATTGAACGACTGCAAAACGGCGAAAGTTGCGCGCTTATTACCGATGCGGGTATGCCTTGTATCAGTGACCCGGGAGCGGAATTAGTGGAGCTTTGCCGCACAAGAGGGGTTCAAACCGTAGTTGTGCCGGGAGCAAGTGCGCTTGTCGCCGCCTTGGCTTTAAGCGGATTTATGTGTCAAAGATTCTCCTTTGAGGGGTTTTTAAGCATAAACCCAAAACAACGCAAGGAAAGACTTCTTGAAGTTAAGAATTATGGTGGGCTTTTGATTTTTTATGAAGCGCCGCACAAACTTATAAAAACCTTAAACGATTTGCTAAACGTGCTCGGAGACAGAAGAATTGTCTTATGTCGTGAAATGACAAAAATTCACGAAGAGGTTTTAGACGGCAGAATCTCGGAAATTCTTCGTCGTTATGAAAACCCCGAAACGCCTCCGAGAGGGGAATTCGTTTTAATTTTAGAAGCGCCCGATTCCGACAAAGCCGAGGCGGTTACAATTGAACAAGCCGCAAAAAAGGTGGCGGAATTAACGGCGAGCGGGTACAAACCCGCCGACGCTTGTAAAATAATCGCAAAAGAAACAGGTCTGACCAAATCATTAATTTATAAAGAATATTTAAAAAATATTTAAATCGGGAGGTAAAAAATGTTTAAAAAACACTGGGTTATTTCCGGCGGGGCGGCGTTACTTTTGGTTGTGGCGGCGGCGGCTTTTCTGCTTTACAAGTTAGGACAGCAGAGCGTTTACAGTGAAAAGTGGCAGGACTACGACGATTACGGCTGGTCATAAGGTCTTGGCGGCAATTCCGCCGCCAAGCTTCGGCTCTGTCGCGAACGCGAAAATTGCGGGTTGGGCTTGCAAGTCCGACCATAATGTGGTGTGCGAAAATTTATTTTGTATATTATACTAAAATTACGCTTTATAAATGTACATTTTTGCTAATAGACACGGCGGTGTTTTTTTTGTATAATAAAAGAAGTCTATTATTATTTTGTGCGGGGGAGAATTATGTTTATTTGTGATATTTTGGCGGCTCTGTGTTCGGGTGCGGCTTTAACCTTTACGGTTATTAATTTCAAGTTTATTGCGAGGCTTCCCGCAATGATTTCCGACACAAGTCTGCCCGCGAGCGATAGGAACGTTAAGCTGATTATATTTATCACCATGCTTGTCATTATCGGTATTTTTGCCGTAAAGTTTTTCACCTCGGTCGGGAAAATACTTTATCGTCAGCTTGTTTTCAAGAAGTTGCCCGAGGGCGGCGGGAGCGGCTTTTTAGCTAATATGTTCGACAAAAGCGGAACTAAGCCCTACAGAATTTTCACGGTTATGATGAACCTGACGGCGGTTCTTTACGTTGGGGTAATGCTGTTGTTGGTTTCTCCGAATCAGTCGTATGTGGTAGGCGCGGGCAGAGCGGGACGGGTTGTAAATGAAAATCTGCACGCCTTATGGGAAATAGACTGGTTTTTACCTATGCTGGGATTTTTACTTGTTATGCTTGCGATTGGCTTGGTAATAGACATAACCCGTCTGAAAGCAGTCTATGTAATACACGAGTACGAGGAAATTTACGCCTTTGGCAAGGAGCGGGTTATAAAAACGCAAAAGTGCGGCTCATGCGGCTTTGAGAACCACCCCACGTCAAGGCTTTGCGCCGACTGCGGCAAAGCGCTTTCGGGGTTGACGGGTAAGCGGGCGATGACGGCGAAAACGTAAATTATAAAAAATAAAATTGTCCTTTTTTGCATAAGTATAGTAAAGGAACTTATGCGAAAGGGGCTTTTTTATGTCCTTGAAATCAAGAAGTGATTTAAAAATCTACATAATATCATCGGTTTTAGGCGCGGTTGCCGGGGGGCTGACCCTGCCGCTTTTCTCGTTTATCATTTGGTTTTTGCAACTGCGGGTGGAACTCGGCGAAACTTTCGGGCTGTTGGCTTTCGGGGTTGCCTGTCTTGTGGCGGGAATCGCGGCGGGCAGAATGAAAAACCGCGGTGGGCTAATCAGCGGTATAAAATCCGCCCTGCTCCTGCTTTTGGCTTTAGCCGTGGTGACGCTTATAACAGAGGGCTTGACGGGGGAATTTTTACTCGGGAGGCTGACGGCGGCGGTGATTTGCGGCTCGGTGGGGGGAATCATCGGGGTAAACAAGAGATAGGGGCGGACCTCGTGTCCGCCCGAAAATTCAATATTTCATAATTCAGCGGGCAGACACAAGGTCTGCCCCTACATTTTGCGGAAATGACATAATTTTGACAAAAAATGCAGAATAATGTATAATTATAGTGTCGTTGGCTCTCCCGACAGAGGGGAGGTGAAAATTTGTCATACGTCATTACATTCATTTTAGCGGTAACGGCACGCTTGGTCGGAGACCGAGTGAGCAAGTGGCTAAACCGCCGCAAGCCCAACGATTAGCCCAAAAGAATACCCGGAAGCCGACACTTCCGGGTATTCGCTTTTGCGTGAAAATTTGTACATCATCACATTCATTACATATATATTATAGCATGAGCGTTTTAAGTTGTCAATAGATTTCATGAAAAACGTAGGGGCGGACCTCGTGTCCGCCCGAAAATTCAATATTTCATAATTCAGCGGGCAGACGCGAGGTCTGCCCCTACATTTTTCAGAAATAACGCGGTTTTGTACAGCGGGCAGACGCGAGGTCTGCCCCTACGCCCGCCTTTCGCCAAACCGTAACCCCCATGAAATCGTAAACTGTACAAAACGCACAAGCGCCCGTCGTGATTATAGTTCCATTTGCACGAAAAACTCATTTCGCGTGAAGAATATTTGATAAAGCTATTGATTTTGTGATAACTATGTTATATAATTGTAAATACAATCCGGAAATATTAGTTAAGACAATTTTTTACATAATTTTAAGCGCTTTAGCGGTAATGTCAAGACTATATAAATACCGGCGAAATTTTAAGGAGGAACTCACACATGATTCGCAAATTACAACGTTTACAATCGAAAAAAGGCTTTACATTGGTTGAACTTTTGGTCGTTATCGCCATTATCGGCGTTTTGGCGGCTATACTGATTCCGCTGATGAACAACTACTTACGCTCTTCGAGAATCCAAAGCGCAAACTCAACAGCCGCCGCAGGAAAAAACAACATGACTTTCTTTTTACAGGAAGAGAGTTTGAACAACAGAGGTTATATTAACGCCACTGACGGTACGGTAACTGCCACGGTAAACGATGCTGGCGTTTTCACTGTCGTGACCACGGGAACCGGTTGGAGTTCTTGGTATGGCGGTACTAACCCTGCAGCAGATGTCCTCATTAAAGCAAACTTGGAAGAGGCTTTCCCCGACGCGAGAAACGGAACTTTCGCGTTTAGAGTAACTGACGGATATTGCGACCGTGCGGTGTGGGTTCCCGGAGCACAAGCTGCTGCCGATGCGCTTTCGCTCATACCTGCCGCCGGCGGTTTTCATGCCAATTTAGTAGACGGCAGATTGACTGCAGCAGTAGGCTCTATTGAGGTAGGTACTGTCGTTGGTACTGCCGGTGTTTAATCACCCGAGCAAATAAAAGCATTAAGACGCGAGTTTTAATAAAGAAGCTCCCCCTGCCGCGAGGCGGGGGGAGCTTTTGTAGGGGCAGAGCTTGTGTCTGCCCGTTTAATTTCGCGAAAATCCAATGTTTTATGTAAAATTTAATGTTTCGGTAATTCAATGGGCAGACACGAGGTCTGCCCCTACGATTTTGCGAAAAACGGTTGACATGTGGGCTCTTTTATGTTATAATAAATATAGAAAAAGGCGACCCCGGTAGACGGTTAGCCTTTATGTAAACATAATAGACCGCTTACCTTGACACGGGGCGGTTTATTTTTTTATTTCCTTGATTATAATGTATAGCAAATAGAGAATCAAAAAAACTACAATCAATTCCATACGCTTCACCTCCTTTCACAGAGGTTCAGCCAACCGCCGTACCGTTAAGTCGCCCTTTTGCGCGGCTTTCACCGCATGTTTATTATAGCATAAATGTGGAAAAATGTCAAATTGTGAGGTGGGTAAATGGGTAGGGGCAGAGCTTGTGGCTTATGAAACAAAGGTAATATTAATGTTATTAGCTGAATAAATCGCAAGAGCAAAAACCATGAAAGAAGCCTATAACGCGGTACGCAGAGCTGCGAATGTTGAGGGTTTTCAATTACCCTCTTATGAAGAATTTCTGAAAAGTTTAGACGAGGATAATAAATAAGCTTTTGACTGTTAAGTTAATTAAAAAAACAAACCGCCACTTTGAACAGGGCGGTTTGTTTTTTATTTTTACGACGTCACATTTGGCGGCATAATAGAAGAATCAAGCGTCTTGCGCGCACCCGTCTTCATACCTCCAATAGTCGTAACAGCTTGATTTTGCTGTTGCATAAGCTGTGCCTGCGCCTGTGCTGTTTGATTGTGCGATGATTCAAGATAACGGACGAATTCGCCCGGCTCTTGACAGCGGGTCATGGCTTCGTCCCTTGTAATTAAGCCCTGCGCCGTCAGCCTTGCCAAATCCTGGTCAAGGGTGAACATGCCCCTTGCCCGCCCCGTAGCAATGGCGCTGGGTATCTGATATGTTTTACCCTCGCGGATTAGCGAAGAAATAGCGTCGGTGGTGTTCATCAGCTCCATAGCCGCTACCCGCCCCTTTCCGTCTGCCGTGGGCACTAACGTCTGCGAAACTACACCCACCACATTATTCGCCAACTGTGAGCGGCACTGACCTTGCGCGTGAGGGGGATAGGTGTCAATTACGCGGTCAAGGGTTTCCGCCGCGCCTGTGGTATGCAGGGTGGAAAGGACAAGGTGTCCTGTTTCTGCCGCTGTAACCGCCGCGCTTATGGTTTCAAAGTCGCGCATTTCCCCCACCAATATTACGTCGGGGTCTTCACGCAATGCGGCTCTGAGCGCCATGGCAAAGTTTGACACGTCAACGTTTACTTCACGCTGATTTATCATAGACTGCTTGTGGGTGTGCAGGTATTCTATCGGGTCTTCTATGGTTATGATATGACAATTCTTGTGACGGTTAATATGGTCAATCACAGCCGCGAGGGTGGTGGATTTTCCCGAACCCGTAGGACCTGTGACAAGTATAAGCCCTCTCGGACGCAGGGCAAAATCAGCTAACAGCGGCGGCATCATCAAGTCCCGAAGTGTCGGAATTTCATTTCTCAAAAGCCTGAAAGCCACGGCATGGTAGCCGCGCTGACGATAAACATTGACCCTGTGCCTTTCCCCCGACGCACTCACGTAAGAAAAGTCGGCGTCCTCACCGCGCTGAATGATTTGCTTGTGTTTGAGCGTGGTAATTTGGTTTATGACGCTGACTATAATGGGTTCTGTACTGTCGGGATAGCCGGGTAGCTTGGCAATTCGTCCGTGCAAGCGTATCATCGGCGGCAATCCCGCCGTAAAATGTAAGTCAGAGGCGCCCAGTTCCCTCGCCTCTTCAAGAATGTTGTTAATCATTACACCTTTCACGGAATCTGTCTCCTTTGCATAAAATAAACATGTGTTTGCAACATACAAACTTAGCGCTGAATTTCTATGATATTCATTTTTATGGTTTTGTCGTCGGCAATTTCAACTATGCCGTAGGTGGGAGGGTTTTTACCTCTCGGTTCACTTATACTTCCCGGGTTCATTACATATACACCGCTTATGTAATCGGTTTTATAAAGATGCGTATGCGCGTAAAGCGCGATTTTACACTCGTGATAAATTGCCATATCGAGTATCCTGTCAGGTCCTCCGTGCACGTCAAGCGTATGCCCGTGGGCGCAAAAGATTTTATAACCGCCCGCAGTAATTACCCGCTCTTCCTTTATATTTCCGTGGTCTGAGTTACCTTTTACGAAAACGAACTTTTTCTCGGGAAAGAGATTCGCTACGTCTATAAGCTCATACTGTCCGTCTCCGAGATGCACAAACAAATCGGCGTCGAGGTTTTCTTCAACTATGCTTTTTAGTCCGTGAAAATCTTTGTGTGAGTCGCCGACTACGGTTATTTTCATACTGAAAAACCTTCCTTTCCGATTTTATACAACGTCATAGAATCGGACAATATACAGTAAATGCACAATTAGCACAACGCTTATACGACGTTTTTGTGCATTATATACAAACGCGTTGCCATAAACAAGCACATAGGGCAATCCTAAATATAATTATAACCAAAATTTTTCAAAAAGTCAATCTAATAATAGAAAAACTTTTTGAAGAACATAATTTTGTTTTGCAATTAATAAACTATAAGGAGGCAATTATTATGAACGGTATGGAAAAGTTGCTCAAAACTGCGGGCGCAAGACTTAACATGAGCCCCGAAAAGCTGATGGGAGCTCTTGAAAAAGGCAGTGTAAACGACATTTTAGCCAATATGAATCCGGCAGACAAGCAGAAAATCAAGTCGGTTCTTGAAAGCGGAACGGCTATGGAAACCATTATGAAATCCCCGGGAGCTGCCGAAATGATGAAACAGATGAAAAAAAAGTAGGGGGCAGACTTCTTGCCCTGCAATGCAAACGGCGGTTTTGTCCGTTCGGTGAGGTGAGTTGTGGCACAAGCGGTTAACATAAGCGAAATGCTGCAATCGCTTCTTTCGTCGCTTAACAGCGAAGATTCGCAAGAAAGCGTTTCGCAAGATGAAAATATTTCGTCAAACGAAAGCGATTCAGCAAATGACGGTTTTGACTTTGGCGGCTTTGATTTCGGTAGTTTTTTTGAGAAAATTGACATTGACATGCTCTTAAAAATAGGCGAGCTTTTTGCCGTTTTCAATCGCCCCGACAAAAACGCCGAACTTCTGCGGGCTTTAAAGCCCCTCATGCGGGATGAAAACAAGGAAAAAATAGACACCGCAATCAAAATAATGAGGATTGTCGCGTTGTGGCCGTTTTTGCGGGAAAGCGGCTTTATGGATAAAATTTTTTAACCGAGCGCCTCGGTTTAAAACAGCCGCTTATGACCGAAATATTTAACGGCTGAAATCGCCAAGGACTGTCGCGCATTTCGCAATTTGGAGGTTTTATTATGGAATGGAAACAGGAACAAATTCCCAAAAACGAGCTTGAAAAAAAGCAGAGCACCTATATGAAAATGGCTATGGATATGGCAAAACGCTCTACGGTGAATCCGGATATTTCAAAAAAGAAAGCTTATGAGGAAAAACCGGAAACACATAAGAAAGCCTTTGAGGAGAAACCCGAAACGCCGAAAAAAGCTTTCGAGGAAAAGCCGCACAAAAAAGTCTTTGAGGAAAAACCTCCGGAGGCAGTTCCCGAAGTAGTGGCAAAGCCCCCTCGTCCGCCCGAAGTTGTTGAGGAAAAACCTCCCGAAGCAGTAGCTCCGCCCCCGCCTGAAATCAGAACCGAAAGGGTGATTGAGCGAGTCCCGGAGGTCATCGTCGAGAAAGTACCCGAGGTTAGGGTTGAGCGGGTCATAGAGCGGATTCCCGAGGTTATTGTAGAAAAAGTACCTGAAGTTCGGGTTGAGAAAGAAGTCGTGGTAGTAGAAAAAACTCCTGAAATTCACCTGAATCAAAGCAAAAATATAGAAATAAACGCCGATGTAAACATAAATGCGGGCGCGCTTTTTGTCAAGGCGAAAGAAAAGCCCCCCGCACCTGAACTTGTCATTGAAGAAACAAAAGAAGAAGCCCCCCCTGCCGAGGTTATAGGAGAGGTGAAAGCCGAAGTGCTTGAAGAAACCTGCGAAGAAATCTGCGAAGAAGTTACCTCGACCCCTTTTGAAAATTTTAAGGCTTGTGAATGTGAGGAGAAACCGAGGGTCAACCGTTGCGAAAATTCCCCGCCCCCTAATTTCAATAATTTCATAAACGAGCATAATATGCGCTCATGCGGCTGTAACAATTCAGGAACTTACGGAAATCAGAGCGGCGGCTACTCATGGAAAAATTTCAAAAAAAACTGAATATAGATACTATTTTGAGCGACAGAGACATGATACTCTTAGCGGTTTTGCTTATTATTTTAATAAGTGAAAATGCAGACCTGCCGCTAATTTTGGCAATCGCTTATGTCCTGTTATTCTAAACAGATGCGTCCCTGTACATATTTTAAGTTTGAGTGCGGCGGCATTATTCATGTATATTTTTCTCTTTATGGCAGAAAATAATTTCAGGCAGATTTATCGAAAACAAACGCCTGAAATTATTTTTTTATGGATTAAGATTTAAGGAGAAATTTCATGGGTAAGAAAAACAAAGGCGGACAAAACAATAATAACAGGAACGCGCAAAATTCTTCCGGTTCGTCAAACCGCGACCCCGCTCCGCAACAGACCAATTCGTCTGAACGACAGAATACACAAACGCAAAACAAAACAAAAGGGTGTTAATACCAACATCCATTAAATGGATAACAGCATGAACCCTTTTGCTGATACGGGAGCGGGCGGCAAACCCGCTCCCGCTTTTTTTATAGGTATTTATATTTTTGCGGCATAACCGATTATATAACCCTTCCGTCTGAAATTCTCACAACCCTGCCCGCCGTTCGCGCCGCTTTTTCGTCGTGGGTAATCAGCACGACAGTGCGCCCCGCCGCGTTTAGCTGGTGCAAAATATGCATTATTTCCGCGCCTGATTTGCTGTCTAAGCTCCCGCAAGGTTCGTCCGCGAGAATCAGGGACGGCTCGGCGGCAATGGCGCGGGCAATTGCCACACGCTGTTGTTGCCCTCCCGAAAGTTGCGACGGGAGGTGTGACGCCCTGTCGGAAAGCCCGACCAACCTTAATGCGCTGTCGGTTAATTTTTCCCGCAAGCCTGCGGGCGTTTTCCTGTAAATAAGCGGCAGAATGATGTTTTCCCGTGCTGTCAGGGTGGGGATAAGGTTGAACCCCTGAAAGATAAAGCCTATTTTTAAGTTCCGCACATTTGCCAATCTTCGCCCCGTAAGACGCGAAACATCTTCCCCGTCTAAAGTATATACCCCTTCGGAAGGGGCGTCAAGACAGCCTAATATGTTCATGAGGGTGGTTTTACCCGAGCCTGAAGCGCCTGTGATTGCAACAAATTCTCCGTTTTCTATGTCTAAATTAACACTAATCAGGGCGGGAATTAAATTCTCGCCCATTTTATATTGTTTGTAAAGTCTGCGAATTTTTATCATAAGCTTTTCCTCAATCCCAATAAGGGTTCTTTTCTTCATTGTCAGGAACGCTCTGAATATCTTCATAATAACAGCAAGGTGAAGCCAAGGCATTGGTGATTTGCGAGCTTCCCTCAAGACAGCAGTAGCCGTCCCTTTGGTGACGGCAACTTTCGTTGCAGATAATAAGATTCATAAAATCGCCCTCTTTATTTATAAAGTAGAATGACTATATTATTAGCTGTAAAAATTTTATTATTCGGATTTCAAGCTGTTATATTTCGGGAAAAATCAGGCAATATTATTGTATAGTCGCTTAAATTCAAAACAAGGAGTAACTTAATTGAAAATAAAATGGCTCTTGCTCGGAATTTTTGTCTTTGCGGGAATGTTCATGGTCATAATAACCCCGGGGGCTGTCGAAAATATGCTCCCCGAAGTCCAAACGGTTTTCCCTGAAAAGCGGGATTATCGCGAAACCGTAAGGGGGACGGGTGTGATTTACGGGAGTGAAAGCGGCGGCTTTTTCCTTAGAGCGGCAGTGCGGGAAAGAGATATTAACGCCGTGAAAATCGGTCAACCTGCAGAGATTTACGGTGTTGCAATCGGCGATGGTGACTATGCCGCGACGGTTATGGAAATTGCGTCTGTTGCAAGACAGCAGGAAGTAGGCGGCGTCTCCGAAACGGTCGTAGACGTAATTTTACGGATAAAAACCTCTGACAACCCAAAGGAGTTGCTACGCTCGGGTTATACAGCGGAGGCAATAATCGGCGTTGACGAGCCGCGGGAAATCCTGCTGATTCCATATCAGGCGATTAATCAGGACGACAAAGGGGAATACGTGCTTGTCCTTGTCGGAAATACTGCAATTCGCAGAGATATAATTACCGGAATTGAGCTTGCGGAAGGCACGGAATTAATTTCGGGGATTCGGGAAAATCATGAATTAATCCTGAAACCTGAATTATATGGGGAGAATGTGCTTGTTAAAAAATAATATATTTCGGAATATTTGGCGGAATATATTCCGCAGTAGAACCCGCTCAATTCTGACCATGTCGGGAATCGCCGTCGGGGCGTTTGCGGTTGCGCTCATTTCGCAAATCAGCGCAACGGGGGCGGGACAGGTTTCGGTACTTCTTGAAAACATGGGAATAAACACGGTATTGGTACAGTCAAAACAAACCAATGCGGCGGCGCGGCTGACAGACCGTGACATTACCGCGCTGAACGCAATTAACGGAGTGGCTCAAGCCATGCCGTTAATGTCTGCCAACGCCAGAGCCGAGATTCTGCAAAAAAGTCTGTCCTGCCTTGTGTGGGGGATTAACGGCGAGGCTAAGGAAATTATTTCGCTTAGAGCCTTGCACGGGCGGCTGATTGATGCGCGGGACACAGTTTCGGGGGCGCGGGTTTGTGTAATTGATGAGGATATAGCCCGAAAAACCTACGGAAGAAGTAACATAGTGGGTAAAAAAATAAATCTGCTCATTGGCGGCGAGTACCGTGAATTCGAGGTAATCGGCGTGGCAAGCTCGGGTTTAAGTGTGCTTCAGTCAGCGCTGGCGGGGATTATTCCCGATTTTGTTTATATACCTTTTTCCACTATGCAGGAGCTTACGGGGCGCAAAACCTATGATAAAATAGCGGTTTTGCTGAACGATAATGCCGACGACGGCGTTACGGGGAGAATCGAGCTAAAGCTTGGCGGTTCGGGGGACACAGGCGCAAACAGTGGGGAGTTGATAGCGTCGAATCTTTTGCAACAGAAAAATCAACTTAGAGGCATTATGGGGACAGTGACCCTTGCCCTTTCTGTAATCGCGGGGATTTCACTGTTTGTTGCAGGCTTGACTGTTATGACCACCATGCTTGTCAGCGTAAACGAGCGCACACGGGAAATAGGGATTAAAAAATCCGTAGGCGCGGGGAATTTTGATATCATGCGGGAATTCTTAACCGAAAGCGCACTTTTATCCTTTATGGGGAGCGCGGCGGGTTCGCTTATGGCTTTATTGGTTTCGTTTACAGGTTGCAGAATTTTGGGATTGGACTTTTTGTTCAGTTTCGGGAGGTTCTTGTCGCCGGTGCTGTTTTCCTTGTTTTTAGGAGGGGTTTTCGGGGCTTACCCCGCACTGAAGGCGGCTAATATGAATCCCATAGACGCATTGCGCTCGTAGTTATGCCATATATTGCGTGCCTGTAGTAGAATTTCCCTTGACAAATGCAGTTATTATATAGTATAATTATAACAGAATCGAAAAGCACAGCGTTTTCACCGCCCAAGCGGCACAGATTCTGTTTCAAATAGGCGGAGGATATCGGCGTCGAAGTTATCCGATAGCAATATTATTAAGAGGAACGCGTTTATGCGGTGTAAATCATTTAAGGTTGTCGCGATTGTTATAGCTGTATTGGTTGCCTTGATTTTAATTGCGGCTGCGGCGTTTACTGCGGTTGTGTTGATTTCGGCGGGCTTACTGTCGGTTTTTGCGGCGCTCGGCTCTATAATAGGACTGCTCGGCGCTGTCGCATCTGATTTGTCGCCGCCGGCAATGCTCTTTACGGGCTTTTTTTTCGTGTTTGCGGCACTTTCAATATGCACTGCCCTTTATATACTCTGCCCAAAAGGCGTAAGATACCTTAGCTCGGTAACGGACAATATTTTCGGTTAAATTTATATGAAACGTGTAAATATAAAAATTCGGGACGGCAAAAGCCGCGCTGTTATGCTTTTATGGCTTTTTATTTTATTGTCGTTTATTTTCGGTGGAGCGGCTTTAGTCAGCCAGCATTTGGCGGTTCACACATTCGGTTGGACTTCCACGGTTTACAGAGAGCGGCGCGAGATTGTTTCAGAGCTGTATTTAAGCATAAATTCAGCCGATATACCTCTTGAGGTTTACACCTACGACGGTGCTGAAATAATTATTGAATACACAGGTGCGGACGCGCTTGTCATTGAGCGGGACGAATACGGGCTTAAAATAGGGCGCGACGAAGATTTTAAGCTTTCGCTGTTCAGCCGGGACAAGCTGAAT
The DNA here is from genome assembly GCA_009776305.1 of Oscillospiraceae bacterium. Classification (GTDB taxonomy): domain Bacteria; phylum Bacillota; class Clostridia; order Oscillospirales; family Ruminococcaceae; genus Ruminiclostridium_E. The sequence continues at coordinate 406,618 of WRLY01000001.1, forward strand.
TATAAAATGCAGGTTTGGCTTCCTGATGTAAACTACAGGGAAATAAGGCTTATGTCGGCTTCGGGGGATATTTCAGCCCGAAATGTGAGAGCTGATTCTTTAATCGTAACTTCCCGTCTCGGAGATATAAGTCTTTTCGCACCGGAGGGAATTACCGACGCCGTAACGTTGCGGGGTTCTGTCTATGTTGAGTTTATTGATTTCAATGCGCCTTTTTTCATTGAGACCGATTCGGGAGACGTGAGGATTATTATGTCGGAGAATGAGAGCCACGGCGTTAAGCTTGACTTCCTTACATATCGGGGAAGATTCACCTCTGACTTTTTCCGCAGGGAATATGACGGACACCAAGGGGACTTATACCTGTCAACAGGTGAAAACCCAATTCAGTTTACAGTGAATACTATCACGGGAAACCTTGATTTTCATAAAAGAACAGAAAACACAGAGTAAAACCTGTTTAGAAGGAGTGTAAATGCTCTCTGTAATCATTCCCTCTTTTAACGAGGGGGAGAACATAAGAAGAATCGCCGGCGTTTTAAGCTCTCTTTTAACCGCTGAAAAAATCCCTTATGAGCTGATTTTTGTTGATGATGGTTCGACCGACATAACCTGGCGGGAGATTTCTTTGCTTTCAGAGGAAGAAGAGGGAATAAGAGGGGTAAGATTCTCCAGAAATTTCGGCAAAGAGGGGGCAATTTTCGCGGGACTTCAAAAAGCAGGGGGAGAAGTCGCCGTAGTCATAGACTGCGACCTGCAACACCCGCCCGAGCTTATTTCTGAAATGTATAGGTTATGGAAAAACGGCGCTGAAGTAGTGGAAGCAGTCAAGCGCAACAGGGGCAAAGAGGGATTGTTTTACAAGCTGTTCGCTAAGTTGTTTTACAGAGCAATGCGGGTCGCCGACGATAATATGGAGCTTGACCGCGCCAGCGATTTCAAGTTGCTGGACAGAAAGGTTATAAACGCTTTGCTTGCGATGCCGGAGCGGATTACCTTTTTCAGGGCGCTGTCAAGCTGGGTAGGTTTCCGGCGGGAATGTATAGCGTTTGATGTGCGTCCCCGTGAAAAAGGCAACACCAAGTGGAGCTTTGGTAAATTATTCTCGTTTGCCCTTTCAAACCTCACCAGTTTCACCAATTTTCCAATGCAGTTAATGACCGTTGGGGGGCTTGTGTTTTTTGTTTTCGCCTGTGTTTTGGGTGCGAATACCCTCGTTAATTACTTCAGCGGAACGTCGGAGGAGGGTTTTTCGACGGTTATTCTGCTGATTTTGATTATCGGCGCGTTCATTATGTTTGGTCTCGGCATAATAGGCTATTATATCAGCAAAATTTACGAGGAAATAAAATTCAGACCGCGATATATTATTACCAATGAAGTCGGGGAATCCCCGAACAACAATAACACTAAAAAACAGATAGAAAATTAAAGCGGCGGCAAGTAAGAGTGAAAGGAAATCCTGTTATGGAAAACGGGCAAATCAGAAAAACTAAATCTATGAAGAAACTATTGAACAAGCCCATAAACTGGCTGTTTAAAGAAAACCCGTTTTATTTGGCGGCGTTTTTTCTGCCGGCGGGGATTTTGCTTACCTCTTATATCATTTTCGGGATTTTCCCCGTAGGGCAGAGGTCGGTGCTTGCGCTCGACATGAACGCGCAGTATGTTTATTATTTCGACTACATGCACGATGTTTTCAGAGGACAGGAAAGCTTATTTTATTCCTGGAGCAGGAATCTTTCGGGTGAGTTTTTCGGAATCATCGGCTATTATTTGGCAAGTCCGTTTAATTTCCTCGTATGGATTTTCCCGAGAGAATACATAACCGAGGGGCTTTTGACCATGATTTTGGTGAAAGTCGGGGCAATCGGCGTCACTACGGCGGTATATTTGAAACGGGGACGCGGGCTTTCGACGGGGACTACGATTATTTTCTCCATGATGTACGCTCTTTGCTCCTACACCATAGTTCAAACCATGAATCCTATGTGGTTAGACGGCGTAATGGCTTTGCCGCTCATCATATACGGCGTGGAATCATTGGTCAGGCACGGACGGTTCAGACTGCTTACGGTCTGGCTTGCGTATAGTTTTATAACCTGTTTTTATATCGGGTACATGCTCGGAATTTTTACGGCTTTATATTTTGTCTGTTATCTTATTTCAAGTCGCTCTACTGAAAAGTTAGACCGCAGCGGGGTTATGGCAAGGGTGGGGATTTTCTCTGTTTCGACGGCTGCCGCGGTACTTATGTCAAGTTTTATGCTGATTCCCGTTTACAGCTCTTTACAACTCGGTAAACTTGAATTTACAAGCCCTTTTGAAGATTCGAGCTTTTTAACAAAGTCGAATTTTAACCTTTTGGATTTAGGGGGGAAATTGCTCCCCAACAGTTATGACACCGTAAGATGGGACGGTCTGCCGTTCCTTTACTGCGGTGTTTTGGCGGTTATTTTAGCCCCTTTGTTTTTCCTCGCGGGCAAGGAAAAAATCGTATCAATGAAAAAAAGACTAACAGGTGCGATTTTGCTGTTGACTTTGGTTCTTTTCATGTATATTACGCCGATTGACACGCTTATGCACGGCGGTCAGGTTCCCAACTGGTTGCCTTACCGCTACAGCTTTATAATTTCATTTTTGCTTATGGCGTGGGGGGCGGAAGTCTTTGAGAAAATAAGCGCCTATTCCCGCAGGGCAATCGGTTTTTCGGCGTTGGCGTTTTTCGGGCTGTTCATTCTGCTTGAAAGCAGGGATACCTTTGCCCCTCAACTCGGAGACAACGGCAGGGAGCTACTTGACGGTGTAACGGTGATTGTTCCCGCCATACTGTTTTTAGCGGTTTTTGCAATACTCTTAATCCTCAAAGACCATAAGCTGTTGCGTAATAAAAAACGGGTTTTCTGCCTTGTTATCGGCGTTATAGTATTTAGCGAACTGCTTTACAGCACCTATGCGTCCATTATTAAGCAGAATGTGGATATAACCTATTCAACCCGTGAGTCCTACGTTGATTTTGTCATTCCCTTGAGGAAAAAGGTAGCCGAAATAAGAACCGAGGACGACGGCTTTTACCGTATGGAGAAAAACTTTTTCCGCGCGGTAAACGACCCGATGGCGCTTAATATGTATGGTCTTTCCCACAGCTCCAGTATGCTTAACGACAAGGTTATAGCCTTACTCGGACAGCTCGGCATGACCTCAAAAGGTCATTACACCCGTTACAGCGGTGCAACCCCGATTATTGACGACCTGTTCGGGGTAAAGTATATTTTCTCCCACGAGGTTTATGAGCTCGGCGGAAAAATCAGCGAAGGCAACCTTGAAGTTGAGAATAACCAGGACGCCATGCCGCTTGCTTATTTAACCGACCCCGCACTGAAGTTTCTCAGTTTCGCGGACGACCCCAACGATTATTCAACGAATGAAATCAATGTTTTTAATCATCAGAACAGCTTGGTTTCTGCTATGTTGGGCGAGGACAGAATCGTTGACTATATAAGGCTTATTGAAAGCAGATATATTCAAAAAGAAACCGAGAACTTAATCGAGGGAACAGGACCGGGCGGTCATTATTCTTATACCGTAACCAACTCAGGCGCGGACGCTAAGGTTCGATATAACATTATGGCGCAAGCCGACGGCGAAATTTTTATGTGGTTGCCGTCCGATTACGAGAGAAGGCTCAATGTTTGGGTCAACCGCAATGTCGGCAACCGCGAGGTCAACGAATGGAAAGGCAATTACTTTGAGTTTGACGATTATTGCATAAAAAGCTTGGGCGAATTTTCAAGGGGCGAGCGATTTTCGGTTACGTTGACGCTTACTAAAGGGGATTTATTCTACAAAGACGCGTTTTTCGCCTATATAGACAGGAGCGTTTACCTGCCCGCACTTGAAAGGCTTCACGCCATGAACGCCGATACGGTGGTCACAAAGACTTCTCCAACAAGTTTAAGAATAGAAACGTCTTCCGACGTTGAAAGACTGCTGTTTACCACTATTCCCGCAGAGCCGGGCTGGACAGTAACTGTAAATGGCGTCAGAACACGGTACTTTGAGGTTTTAGACTCGCTGATTGCCGTTACGCTCCCTGCCGGAAATAATGTTGTGGAAATGAAATTTACCCCTTCAGGGTATCCTATTGCGATGTTTATGACCATCGCGGGATTGATTGTGTTTACGCTGTTTTGTCTGCTGCATTTAAAGCTGAAAAAGGAACGGGAAGCCCTTGGTCAAACCGGTGATGGCGCAGACGAAACGGGTTTTGACGATAACAAGAACATCAACGTTAAATATAACACGGAAGAGCCGCAATATAAGCAAACTGAAGAAACAGAAGAATTGCGAAGAGCTGAAACGCAAACCCATCTTCCTGAAACAGAACCCATAATCGAAGACTACGAAGAACTCAAAGACGAATACGAAGATGAATCCGAGGAATGGGACTTTGACGACGCAGAGGCAGATGATGAAGTGTTTGGGATTATGAGCGATGATGAAAGCCATGAATCAGACCAACCGGAAGAGCTTGAAGAAACTGAAGAATCGGAAGAAACTGAAGATTGGGACTTTGGCGGTGCGGGGGCAGATGAGGATGCGTTCGGTATTATGAGTGATGATGAAAGTTATGAACAGGACGAATCGGAAGAGTTTGAAGGGCTCGAAGAATTTGACGAATTTGATGAATTTGATGAATTTGAAGAACCCGATGAATCCGATGAGCCTGATGAGTTCGACGAGTTAATCTTAGGCAGGGAAGAAAGCCTTCAAAGTATAATAGAAGATTTTCAGGCAATCAATGAGGAGCTTGACCCAGAGGAAACCAAAACTTCGGAAATTCAGCAGGCGCAGTTAGCCGAGCAACAGGCGGAACAGCAACGGCAGGCGCAGTTAGCGGAGCAGTGGGCTGAACAGCAACGGCAAGCGCAGTTAGCGGAGCAGTGGGCTGAACAGCAACGGCAAGCGCAGTTAGCCGAGCAACAGGCGGAACAGCAACGACAAGCGCAGTGGGCGGAACAGCAACGGCAGGCACAGTTAGCCGAGCAACAGGCGGAACAGCAACGGCAGGTGCAGTTAGCGCAGCAACAGGCTGAACAGCAACGGCAGGTGCAGTTAGCGCAGCAACAGGCTGAACAGCAACGGCAGGCACAGTTAGCCGAGCAACAGGCTGAACAGCAACGGCAACAGGCGTATTTGCAACAACAAGCTTATCAAAGACAACAGGCGCAGCAGAGATTTTACGAACAGGCATTCGGGGAACGCCCGCCGCAACCCGAACAGCCTGTACGCGAATGGTATGAAGAACCTGTTTCAACGCCCGAACATATTCAGGGATACCATAGCCATGACCCCGACAATCTCAGCCAACGCCATACGGTGACAAATGATGATTATAATCGGGAAGAACACAACGAGCATGACCCTGCGAGTGAGAAACAGGCGGATTTCCTTAAAATATTCGATGAAATTGCCAAAATGAATCAACCCGGACATAATTCGGGCATCGAAGGGTAAAAGTTATAGAAAGGCACATAAAGTCATGCTTTTGACTATTGACGTGGGTAACACAAATATTGTTTTTACGGTTTTCAAAGACCCTGCGCCCTTGTTTGAGTTCCGAATAAACACCGATTCCGCGAGAATGAAAGACCAGTATGCCATCATGCTAATGGATATTATGAAGTTGCGCGGCATTGCGCGGGAGAGCATAAAAGGCGCTATTATGTCTTCGGTTGTGCCTCCTGTTACAATGCAAATACGGTCGGCGGTAAGCGATTTTTTCGGGGTTGATACGCTTTTAATCGAACCGGGGCTTAAAACGGGCTTAAATATTAAAATCGACGACCCGTCATGTCTTGGTGGGGATTTGGTGTGCGGCGCTGTGGCGGCTAAGGAATTTTATAAAATGCCTTGCATAGTTATAGACTTGGGGACTATAATAAAGGTCATGGCGCTTGACAAAAGCGGGGCTTTTTTAGGTTGTGCGCTGTCTCCGGGCATCGGGATAAGCTTTGAGGCTATGGACAGAAAAACGGCGGCATTGCCTTTAGTGGACGCGGACAAAGTAGAAAAAGCAATCGGCACAAACTCGCCGGACAGCATACGCTCAGGGGTTTTAAACGGCGTGGGCTGTATGTTAGACGGGCTAATCAGCCGTTTTGAAAAGGAACTCTGTGTAAACCCGAGTGAATGTTCAATCGTTGCCACAGGCGGCAACGCGGCTCAAATAAAGCCTTATTGCGAGCGGGATTTTGAGGTTAGCCCTTACCTTGTTTCGCAGGGACTGAGGATTATATACGAGAAAAATATGCCAAAAAATATGCCGCAAAGCGGCGAGCAAACTTAAATTGACCGACCATATGACACGTTTTTGCATAAATCGCGTTTCACCCTTTACGGGGAAACAGCACAGAAAGGAAATTTTCATTATGGCAAACAACACAAAAGGCAGGGTGAGCAAAAAGACACTCATGCTGACGCAACTCGGCTTATTGACGGCAATCGTCGTCATACTGCAAATTCTCGCAATTGTTATGCGACCGCTATTCCCATTGTTCACAATTTCCCTCGTTTTGTTGCCGATTACGGTCGGTGCGGCTCTGATTGGTGTACGGGCGGGCGGCTGGCTTGGACTGGTGTTCGGGGCGTCGGTATTGATTTCAGGCGACGCCAACCTCTTTTTGGCGTTCAACGCACTGGGGGCGGTGATTACCGTACTTGTAAAAGGCTTGCTTGCGGGACTGGCGGCGGGGGCGGTTTATAAACTACTCGCTCAAAAAGGCAGAACCCTTGCGGCGGCGGCGGCAGGAATCGTCTGCCCTATTGTAAACACAGGGGTTTTCATTATCGGCTCATATCTTTTTTTCTTTCCGCTTATAACCGAATGGGGCGAAGGGGCAGGTTTCGCAAGCAGTACGGCGTTCATTTTTATGGGATTGGTCGGTACTAACTTCCTTGTGGAATTAGGGCTGAACCTTGTACTTATTCCTGTTATTGTCCGCCTAATTCAATACGGACAGGATAAAAGATTAGCTTAGAGGCTTATATATTATGACCAAAGGCGATATTAAATAATGGATTTTTTTCTGCGCGTAGCCGAGCAAGTCCCCGAATACAGGAGCTTGATTCGGAATCTAAACAGCGATAACCCGTTACCCGCGCTGGTAACGGGGCTTTCGCATATTCATAAAGCGCATTTTTTGGCGGCGCTGTCCCTTTGCGATGGCGGCGATGTAGGGTCAGACCTTGTATCTGCCCATAAAAAATCGGCAGAATTCAGCAGGCAGCCCCTGCTGGCGTTAGTTGAAACCGAGAGTGAAGCCATGAAATTATGTGAGGATATAAACACCCTCACAGGAGAAAATACCGCGCTGGTCTACCCCGCAAAAGACATAAATTTCGGCGATTTTGAGGTAAATTCAAAAGAATATGAACATCGACGCTTAAATGTTTTAAGTAAATTATTAACAGCCGACAGTCAATTGTCAATTGTTCTTTCCACCCCCGAAGCGGCGGGACAGCTTACAATCCCCCCTGAAGTTTTGCGCCGTGAAACCCTTACTATAAAACAGGGGGACGAAATCGCCCTTGACACCCTTGCGGGTAAGCTTGTTGAAATGGGTTTTTCTCGCACGGACTTGATTGAAGGGGTTTCGCAGTTTGGGGTCAGGGGCGCTATTGTGGATATATTCGCTGTAAATAACGAGCTACCCGTCAGGATTGAGTTTTGGGGTGATGCGGCGGACAACATAGGTTTTTTCGACCGTGAGAGTCAAAGGCGGGTTAAAGCGGTTTCAGAGGTTTTTGTCGCGCCGTCAATAGAGCGTTTACACGGAAAAACAACCTGCCTCTTTGATTATGTAAAAACCTGCATAGTCTGCGAAAGCACCAATTGCGCCGAAAGCTACCGCGCCGCCTCAATTCGGCACGAGGAAGACCTGAAATCAGCCACCCGAAGCGGAGAACTGAAACGCGGGAAAAACAAGTTCATGCTAACGCGGGGGGAATATAAAGAGATTTCTGAGGGGAAAATCCGCGCTTATTTTAACACTTTTATGCGCGGGGTGGATTTAAAGCTGTCGGAAATTTTAAGCGTGAGGGCGGTTCAGCTTTCAAGTTGGAGCGGGGAGTATAAACTGCTCTGCTCGGAGCTGACCGATTATATCAGCAAGGGTTATGCCGCCGTTGTGTTCGCGGGAACGGAAAAGGCGGCGCGGACATTGGCACAAGATTTAAAGGACGATAATTTCCCTGCCGATTTTTCGTCAGAGCCTAAGAAAATATATGCTAAAAGGGTATATATATTAGCCGGAACAGTCGGCGCGGGCTACGAATACGGCGATGCTAAATGCGTTATGTTAAGTCTTGCAAAGGTTTCCGCGGGGGTAAACTCCGCATCTGCCCGATTGTCGGGCGGCGGAATTCAAAAAAGCCGCAAAAAACGTAAGGGTGAAGAAATCCGCAGTCTAACCGACATAAGTGCCGGCGATTACGTGGTGCATCAGAATTACGGCATCGGAATTTTCGAGGGTGTAACCAAGCTTACAAACGATGATGTAAGCAAGGATTACATCAAAATTAAATACGCGGGGAGCGATGTTCTTTACGTTCCCGTTACACAACTCGACTTTATTTCGCGCTATATCGGCAACACCGATTCGGCGGCGCTGAAATTAAACAAACTCCATACCGATACCTGGCAAAAAACCAAGGCAAAGGCAAAAGCGGCGGCTTCGGAATTGGCGGAGGAGCTGATTAAGCTTTATTCCGAGCGGCTTAAAAGCGAGGGTTATAAATTCCCGCCCGATAATTCCGAGCAGGTGGAATTTGAGGAGCATTTCAGTTATATTGAAACCGACGACCAACTCCGTTGCACAGAAGAAATAAAAGCCGATATGCAGACTGATAAGCCTATGGACAGACTGCTTTGCGGGGATGTAGGTTTCGGCAAGACCGAAGTGGCGTTGCGCGGCGCTTTCAAGTGTGTTATGGACGGCAAGCAGTGTGCGCTTTTATGCCCTACGACAGTTTTGGCGTGGCAGCATTATCAGACGGCAATCAAACGCATGGCGAATTTCCCGCTTAATATAGAACTGCTTTCCCGTTTTCGTAGCGCGGGGGAAATAAGGCAGATTTTGGAAAAACTTAAAAAAGGCATAATCGATCTTGTAATCGGGACTCACAGATTAGTGCAAAGCGATGTAAGTTTTAAAAACTTAGGGCTTGTAATCATTGATGAAGAACAGCGTTTCGGGGTTAATCACAAGGAGAAGTTCAAAGAAATGTTTGCGGGGGTGGACGTTCTGACCCTTTCGGCAACGCCTATTCCGAGAACATTAAATATGGCAATGAGCGGAATCCGTGACATGAGCGTGATTAACACCCCGCCGCAGGACAGACAGCCCGTGACGACCTACGTAATAGAGCATGACTGGGCGGTTGCGGCGCAGGCAATCAATAAGGAACTGCGGCGTAACGGACAGGTTTATTATATTCATAACCGCATCGAGAGTATTTTGGATTGCGCGGCTAAACTGCATGAGTTATGCCCCGAGGCTAAAATCGGAATTGCCCACGGCAAACTTAATGAAGACGAGTTACTTGAAGTCTGGCGGGGGCTGCTTGACGGCGAAATCAACGTTTTAGTTTGTACCACCCTTATAGAAACAGGGGTGGACGTACCCAACGTAAACACCCTCATCATAGAAAACGCCGACCACATGGGTCTGGCGCAACTTCATCAATTGCGGGGTCGGGTCGGCAGGACTAATAAACGCGCCTACGCATATTTTACTTTCAGGCGCGGTAAGGTGCTGTCGGAAATTTCCGCAAAACGGCTTAACGCCATTCGTGAATTTACACAATTCGGCTCGGGGTTCAATATAGCCATGCGGGATTTGGAAATACGCGGCGCGGGCTCAATTTTGGGAGCGCGGCAATCGGGGCATTTGAGCGCGGTGGGCTATGATATGTATTTGCAATTATTAAACCAAGCCGTTTCCGAGCAAAAGGGCGAAAAACCCAAAACAAAGGAAGAATGTCTGATTGACGTAAAAACCGACGCCTTTATTCCGGAAAAATATATAGCGAGCCCCGCCCAGAGAATCTCCTGCTATAAGAGAATCGCCGAAATAGAGAATGAGGACGACGCGCTTGACGTAACGGACGAATTGCTTGACCGTTACGGCGAGCCGCCCGCGCCTGTTATGGGACTGATTCAGGCGGCACAGGTCAGAAACTTGGCTCAAAGCGCGGGGGTTCGCGAAATCCTGCAAAGCGGCGGGGAGCTTAAAATCTTTCATGAAAAGCCCGATATGGCGGGTATAAGCCGAGCGGTCGCCATAATGGGGGATAGGGTTTCCCTCAACTTCACGGGAAAAAGTGAAATCAGCGTAAAGCTGATTAAAGGCGAGAGTCCGCTGGAGGCGGCACGTGTGTTTTTGGAGGAGTATATAACACAACAGAAGAATAACCCCCGTCAATGACGGGGGTTATTCTTCTGTTGTGTCGCTAATCCTACCGTGAAACGGTTTCGACAGTGCCGATATACAAAGCCTTGCCAGTACCCGAATAGCCTCGGGTCTTTGCTCGCGAATCAGCCGATTAACCTCGTCTTCGTCTGCGGCGTTTATTACCCGCACGTACATTGGCGGCATAAGGTCAAGGGCACTGTCGGTTATGGCTCTCAGACATTCGTCGCAGGCGCAACAATTGAAACGCTCTACCGCCGCGCCAAGCTGCTCGTTTATAAGCATGAGCGGCACGCTGACAATCTGCCTTTCGGACGAAGTTCCCGAAACGCGGACATAAACCCTGTCCCGTTCTTCAGCGGGAACGGCTTTCAGCGCGGGATTTTCCGCTACCGGCTCTAAAAGCTTGTCAAGCTTTATATGTTTGACAATGGCTTTTCGCCGCCGCCGAGCCGCCGTCGGCTTTTCCGCCGTATTCAAGCTACCGGAAACTTCCTCACTGCTTGACGACGGGCTAAAAACAACGGGTTCGGGCATTTCGGTTTTTACCGGCTGAATATTATCAGCCGGTAAGTTTAACATTTTTAAAACACTTGAGGTTTTATTGCTTTTGGGCATTTTCACACAAACTTTCGGGGAATTTATAAATTAGGAATAGTATTTGTTATTCAAGGTCTTCGGGGCGCGGGTATTTGCGCGGTCTGCCTCTGCCGAGCTTTTTTTCCACTCGCTTGGGCTTTTCTATTCCGAGGATTTCACAGGTTAAGTCCTTGAACTCTGTCGCCGCCTTTGAACGCGGTGCGTAGTCTACTATGGTCTTGCCGTGGGCGGGGGCTTCGGCAAGGGTTACGCTTTTAAAGATTTTGGTTTCAAAAACGTCGGTGTCAAGCTGTTCGGCAACTATGTTGGCAAGTTCCTCAACCTCTTTAGTTAAAATAAGGCGGGGGTTATATTGATTTATAAGTATGCCGCGCACTTCAAGCGAGTTGTTGTAATATTTCTTAACGCCGAAAATAGTTTCTTTAAGCTGTGAAAGCCCCTGTAAGCTTAATATTTCAGGAATCAGGGGAATGACTAACCAGTTGGCGGCGGTATAGGCGTTTATGGTGAGAACCGAAAGTGCGGGCGGAGTGTCTATAACCACATAATCGTAGTCGGCGGCAATGGCGTTAAGCTGGTCGCGAAGTATAAATTCGCGTCCGGTAGAGGTATAAAGCTCAAGCTCAAGACCCGAAAGCAGTATGTTGGAGCAGGCGATGTCGCAGGTTTCGGTATGGCGAATTACATCGTAAAGGTCAACCTGCCCTTTAAATACATTATATATAGTATAGGCGTCTTCTAAGCTGTCCGCGCCGAGTGAGAATGTAAGATTCGCCTGGGGGTCAAGGTCAATTGCGAGGACTGATTTCCCCATGGCAGAAAGACATCCGCAGATTCCCGCGCAGACGGTGGTTTTTCCCACACCGCCCTTTTGGTTGGTCGCAGCGATAATTTTAGCCATATTTTACCTTCCGTTACTTTTATGTCGGGTATTTTATATCGAGTTCATCACACCGGATAAAACACTGCCCTCGGGGCTGTAGATAAAGAAGTTGCTCTTACCGTTTTTCTTTACGAAATACATAGCCTCGTCAGCGGCGGCAAGCAGCATTTCAGCGTCTCTGCCGTGTTGCGGAGCAATTGCTATACCGAGACTTGCCTTGATTGCAAGTGTCTTGTCTTCTTTTTCGTGATAATAGCCGTAGGAGAAAACCTCCAAAACCGCCCTGGCGAGCATGTCAATTCGGCTGATGGCGTTTTCATTTGTTACGCACATAACGAATTCGTCACCGCCGAAACGCCCCGCGAAACCATTGCCGCCTAATTTTTCCTTTACCACCTTGGCGATATGCTTTATAATTTCGTCGCCTGTATTATGTCCGTAGCGGTCATTTATAAACTTGAAGTCGTCAACGTCAATGAAAATTACTCCCACGCGGCTGTTTACGTTACGTTCAACTTCCGATTGAAGCTGGCGTATGAAAGTATCGCGGTTATAAAGCCCCGAAAGGAAGTCGTAACTCGCCCTCTCGGAAAGCTGTAAGGATAAAATCTTTTCGTTATTTATATTGGTAATTACGCCTATGACTCTTATAAGCCCGCCCGAACGGTCCATTATGCAATGGGCGCGTACTAAAACCCAAATGACACTGCCGAATCTTGTCGCGACCTGATATTCTCCTTTTATGGAATCCTGAGTTCTGAGCAGTCGGTTCATGTCAATCTTGAAACGTTCGGCGTCGGCTTTATTCATGAGAGAATCTATAAAGCGTCCGTTCATCATTGTGGCGCGAACGGGGTCTATGTCAAACATTTTAATTAAATTGTCTGAAATGTAAAGAGAACTCTTTTTGTAATCCCAGTCGAAAAGCATATTGTCGGAAAGCTCCGATATGGCGCGGTGCATTTCCCCGTTCATAAGAACGTCGTCCATCATACGGTTGAAACTTTCGGTTATATCGCTATACTCCGAAACCTTTTGCGAGCCTAAGCGCGCATGAATATCCCCGTCGTTGATTTGGCGCATTTTTGCCGACATTCCGCGTAGGGGATTGGTTATTTTTTGCATTAAGCCTACCGCGAACACAAGACAAGCCACTGTCATAACCCCCACTACCACCGCCATGACTAATATAAGCGTCGGGAGGGTGTCGATTTTGCCAACAGGGTAGACGCTGAACCAGTTCCAGCCGTTTCCGGTTTGGTTTATACCGCCGTGACCGCCCGCATAGCCGCCTTCTTGAGGTGTTAAAACGCCCACCCTTGAGCTTCCTCCGCTTTGAGGCGTTAAAACGCCGCTCACAATATCTTTAAGCCCGGGAGGGCTTATTTCGCCCACACGAGTAACATCGTCGCCGTTAAGCCACAGAGCAGTGCCTTTTCTGTCGGTAACGAACAAGTTGGCGTCTTCGTAAAACTCGCACGCCACAAGATAATCCGCAAGCATGTCGGTTGAGAATACCATAGCGGCGTAACCGACTGCATTATCTTCGTTGTTTACGCGGGAAAGCACAAAAAATGTATTTTGATTGTCATAATTAGTGTCGGATATATTTATATCGGATACAAAGGTTTCATTCCTGCTAAGGTTTCGCGCTTCTTCAAACCCGAAAAAAAGCGAACCCTCGCCTTCGCGCATATCTTTGAAAATGACCCCGCTGGCGTCGGTGATTATAATATCTAAGAGGTAAGGATTTGAGAGCGCAAAACTTTCATATATGCGGTTTACGCTATCGCCGACGATGCTGTAATTGCCCTCTGCGGTCTGCTTTATCTCGTCTAACCGCGCCGTTGACTGAACCATTGAAATGCAGTCGCCGAACAGAACCTCAATTCCGCCCGATTGAGCGTAGCCGATAGTGGCGACTTCTTCAGTCATTTCCCTTGTGGCTTGCGTTGCCGACGCGCCTATTCCCGTTAAAACGACCGCCGTCGCCGGAATGTAAATCGCCGCAAACAAAACCAAGCTCAAAAGTGGTTTAAGCCCTATTTTCATTTTTACAGTTAACCCCTTGAAATTAATAAGTTAATCGACTATAAATATATCTCGTTGCGTGGGTTATGAATATCTCTCACCGCGTTCAGCCGCGGCGCGCTCGATTGCGCGTTTTTGAATTTGAAGTCGGTTTATAAATCCCGCCAAAATTTCCTCCAGCCTTGTATTCAGATAAAGAAAGCGGCAACCGTAACCGCTTACAACGCCCTCCGGGGAACGCTGTACGCGAAGAATTTCCGAAGCAAGCTCGGCGTCTCCCGTTGGGTCTTCGAGTACGATTTCCACAATGTCGCCGGCAAAAAGCTCAAGGTTTTCATCGGCTTTCAAAAAAACTCCGCCGACGTTTATATCAAGGATTGTGGCGGGGAAAGGAGGGTTTATACTGAAAAGCTTTCCGTCCCGCGTAATCGAGGTAAAAAGACAGGGCAACTCTGCGGCTACCTTGTAATAACGGCGACGCTCCTCCAAAACATTGGAGTCCCTTACTCTGAGTGAAACATTAAGCTGAAAACCGGTTGAAACCTCTATTACGGCAGGATATTTTATTCTGTCGCCCGCCTTGGTGTAAATAACCGCGTCAACGGGTGCGCCTTTCGCCAAAACGGGCAGATTTTTGCCCTTTATGATTATGGTTTGATTGGATTCGGCGATATTGGAGTCAATCAAGTTCAGCGGGAATGTGTAATTTTTGGTTGCCGTCAGCAGGATTTGTCCCTTTAAAGTGCAGATTTCCAGCTTTATTACCTTGACTTTATCAAGCACCCGGGCACCCCCTAAAAACTCATTGATTAAATTATACTATAAAACTAAAAAAAAATCAATAGATTATACAGACATTTTTGTTGTTTTACGCTATATGTGTTATATGTAATTTCTTCCTACGGGGTATTTTTTGTAAAAAAGGCTGTACAAAAACATTTTTTTACGCTATAATTTATATAAACCTACAAAGCACAAGGAGACAAAATGCACGGTTTTTTCCACTGTGACGCGCAACGTTCCCTAAAGCGGCGAAAATATATTATTTGGCTTACGTTGCTTCCGCTTTTCCAAGGCTCGGTAATCATCGCGCTCATAACCATTACAAATATGCGCTTTTTTTATGAAAACGGACATCTTTCGACTGCTGTTTACGCCTGTGCGGGCACGGCGGCGATGGGGACGCTGATTTTCTTTATAGTTTTCAGTTTTACCGAAAAGTCCCTCAAAAGAAATTCCCGCTATACTTTTTTTGAAATAGGCGGCAAGACCCTTGTTTTCAGCCGCTATAACGGCGAAAGCATAGTCGGGGGTAAGCGGGTCATATTGCGTAAGCTTTATGTAACGCCGCTGTCTGCACTTAAAGCCGCAGGGTATAACCCCAAAAGCGGTGCGGTTTACCTACAGGTTTTTGAAAACGGCGAAAAAATCAGAATGTACCGAGACCGAAGCGAAAGGCTTAACTACCGCCTTGAGGGCGGCATCCCCGCTTTTGAAAGCTGGTGGTACAACGAAAACGGCTATGAATCCCTGTCTGTTTTGAAGATTCCACGGTTTTTCGGCGAGCCAAAGCAGCTTTGCGAAAAAATCGCCGAAGCCAAAAGCGCTTTTGACAACGCCCCTAAGCCGCGACCTTACACCCATAAAGAATCTGATTTCATAAAACGAAAAAAGGCGGCGGAAAGGCTGAGAAAATTTTATGACCGATAATAAACACAAAAAAACGGTTGAATTCTTGTAAATTCTTATTTTTTGTTAAAAATAAACACAAAAAAATGAAAAAAGCAGAAGAAAATCGAAATATTATCAAAAAATTGATGAAAAAAGGTTGAAATAAACTATATATTGTGCTATAATGTTCAATAATATGATTTTAATGCAAAATTATGCAAAGTATAATATGAGGAGGGTTACGCGATGAAATTATTCGGTAATACGGCTTTCAGGGTAGCGGAGCAGGGGATTAGCATAATGAAAGAGCAGAATGTTATTATCGGTCACAACATAAGCAACGCCACCACGCCGGGATATAAGACCAAGTATTTATACTTCGAGGGTATTCTTCGGGACAAGATTGACAACCCCACCCATAAATATCAAAAAGAGCTTTCAATCGGCACAGCCGTGTACATAGACCAAGTAACCAAAGGGCAACCCGACGGCAACAACGTCGATAACGACACCCAACAGGCGTTATTTGTGAAAAACCGTCTGCATTACGATGCGCTTATTAATCAGATTAACGCGGAATTCGAGTTACTGAGAACCGCTATGAGGAGGAACTGATTATGGCTTTTTTATCATATCTTGACATATCGGTTTCGGGAATGGTGGCGCAGAGGCTTCGCACCGAGGTAATTCAGCACAACATCGCCAACGCCAACACCACCAGTACTTCGGAGGACGAGGCTTACAGACGGCAGATTTCGGTATTCGGGGAGCATAGACCTTTTAAGAATATGCAACTCGGCGAAAACTATGTCAAGGGCAGGGATTTCGGGAGTATACTCGAAATGACCATGGCGGAACGTCGCGAGAGAAAATTAGCGGGTGTTCGGGTACTTAGGGTTATTGAAGACCCTACGCCTTTAACCCCCGTGTTCGACCCTACCCACCCGCACGCGAACGAAGACGGCTATTACTACCGTCCAAACGTTGATATAGCCGAAGAGCAGATGGACTTTATGACGGCTACCCGTGCTTACGAGGCAAATTTGACAATTTTTGACGAACTCAAAAACATGGCGACAAAAGCGCTCACAATCGGAAGATAAAACAAAGAGGCGGCATAACGCCGTCCGTTAAAGGAGAGAAAAATGACAAATCAAATTAAATCCATTCAACCCCTACAACCGTGGTTTCAGGAACAAGAGACGGAATCTGCCGCTCCGCTTTCCGCGCCGTCTTTTCTTGACGTTTTCAAAAGTATAGCAGGACAGGCGGTTGAAACCCAGCAAATAAGAGCCCAGGATATGCTCGATTTAATGCTCGGCGACGTTGACGACATTGAGCGGGTTCAAACCAACATATATAAAGCTCAAACCGCTATGGAGTTGCTGACAAACGTAAGGAACGTAACACTGGAAGCTTACAACGAAATAATAAAAATGTCAATTTAGAACTTCTTGAACATAACTACGAAAGGCAAATATAAAATAACGAACAAAATAAGGGAAATTTTCAGGGACGCGCTTAATTATAAAAAAGAAAAAGCAGTTATTTCTTTAGTGGCGGTCATACTTATCGTCGCTGTGTCTTTAGTTTTATTGGCGGGGCGTAATCCGTCAGGCGCGGAAACGTTAATCAGTGCGGAAATCGGACCGGATTTTCCCTCCTTTGTTGATTTTGGGCATATTAATTGGAATGATTGGAGCGACAGTGCAGAAATGTTCGCCACCGACACCGAGAAAAGAGAAGCGGCAATAAAACAGCTTGAACTTCACATTGCCGAAACGCTTAAACACCTTGACGTTGTGGAAGACGCGGTTGTGTCGATTCAGCAAAACGACGATGTGAACCCGTCATGCACATCATGTCTACCTAATCCGCCGATTGCCTCCGCTGTTATTACAATAACGCCCGATGCGGAGCTTACCGATGATGTAATTGAGGGCATAAACCGCCTGATTCTAACCGCAGTACCCGATTTGACTTCGGAAAACTTATATATAGAAATTCGCGAGGGCGAAACTTCAGACTAAATAAAAAAGAGTAAAAATGCCGCTTGTCATGAAAGGTGATACATAATGGAAAAAGTAAAAGAAACATTTCTGAAACTGTTTAATGCGCTTAAAGAAAAATGGGGAGCGTTAAGCAAAAACGCACGTCTTGTTACTATGGCGGTGTCGGCTTCCGTAGTGGTTGCCCTGATCACCTTAATCTTACTGTCGGGGCGTACAAGCTACGCGGTGCTTTATTCGGGTGTTCCCGAACCCGATTTGACTGAAATCACCACCATACTTAGTGCTGCGGGGATAACCTATGAAAGGACTTCAGACGGCTCTATCCGTGTTCCTAAGGAAATGGTTGACACGGCGCGTATGGAACTCGCCTTGGCGGGTTATCCGAGGGCGGGCGTTGATTACGGTCACTGGGAGGAGAGCGTGGGAATGTTCTCTACCGACTTTGAGAAAAAAGAAGCCCAAAAGCAGCAGCTTGAAATACGGATTGCGGCTACTCTGCGAATGTTAAATAAGGTCGAAAACGCGGTCGTGACCATAACCATGCCCCCCGATAAGCCTTATGTAATAAATGAAAACAAAGACCCCGGCAGGACAAGCGTAATGCTTGCGCTTACACCGGGCGCTAAACTTACAAAAGAAGAAATCGAAGGCGTTCAGAGATTGGTTTTGACCGCCGTACCGGGACTGACTATAGAGGACTTGGGTATTGTTGACCAGAATATGATGGTTTTAATACCCGAAGACCTGGAAAGCGCTGAAACCGCGTTGTTTTTGGAAAATCAGAAACGCCTCGCGCAACGCCAGTACCAAAAAGATGTTGAGGAGGATTATAAAAGGAGCGTAGAGCATCTGCTTGAGGGGACGGTCAGAGGCTATACCGTTTCGGTGGGTACGGTTTTTGACTTCAGCAACTGGACTGAGCAGAGCAAAGTATATACAGGGAGCAATATTGACCCTGAAACGGGTATGCAAAGCGGAATAATCAGTGACGAACAACGGCGACTCGCCATAAACGGCATGTTTCCGGAGGGTCTTCCCGTCGGGACGTTCCTTAACGCGGATATTTCCCCTGATTATCCCACATACATAGGTGATAACGAGGGCGAAATTTTCCTCGAACAATTAATAGAAACCAATTATATGGTGAACGAAAGAATAAAACAGTCGGAGACTAACGGAGCGACTTTAGAAAAGATTACTTTGGCGGTGCAGATTGACGAAACCGATATTACGCAAGACGAAATAGATGACCTCCGCTTTTTGCTTTCACGCGCAGTCGGCGCGGAAATGGAAGACGTGGCGGTAAGCGCAAGGGCGTTTAACCTTGCTCAACCTGAACAATTCCCCGGCGGCGCAATACGCCCTGAAAGAAATCTGCTCGTATTCATTATAATTTCTCTCGGCGCACTGCTGATTGTGCTGTTCCTCCTTGCGATTATGTCGTCGGGTTCAAAGAAAAGGCGACTTGTCAAGGCGCGGCTTGCCGTACAGGGCGCGGGTGCTACACCTGCTTTTGCCGATGAAGGTTTCGGAGCTTTCTCCATAGGTAAACCGGAGGAAGAAGATGAATCCTTGAAAATCCAGTCCCTTATAGGCGCGGGTGAGGGCGAAACCCGCGAGGGTCTGCTTAAAAATGAAATCCGTGAATTTGCTCAAACCAACCCCGAAATCGTAGCGCAACTTATAAGAACATGGATACGGGAATAGTTAATATTTAACAATTGAAAATTGTAAAAAGTCCGCTTAAAAGCGGACGCCGCCGGAGGTGCATCATTTATGTCCGAGGGAATCACTAATATGCAAAAAGCGTCATTAGTGCTGTCTTCTATAGGTACGGAAAACGCGTCCTTGGTTTTCAAGAATTTTTCCGATGACGAAATAGAGAAACTAACGCTTGAAGTCGCCAAAAACGACTACTGGCCTATGGAAATCGTAGAGGAAGTCCTGAATGATTTCTACGAGCTTTGCCTCACCCAAAAAGTTATTTCGGAGGGCGGAGTTGACTATGCGCGGGAGGTTTTGGAAAAAGCTTTCGGTCCGCAACAGGCGGCGGCGCTTTTCGAGAAAATTACAAAACAGCTTAAAACCAAGGCTTTCGGGTTTGTCCGCAAGGCAGACTATAAAAACCTTTTGGCTATAGTCCAAAACGAACACCCGCAGACCATAGCGTTAATATTATCTTATGCGAGAAGTGACCAGGCTTCGGCGATTCTTTCTGAACTACCCAAAGATATAAGAATCGAAGTGGTTGAAAGAATCGCAAAAATGGACGCCGCATCCCCCGACGTGGTGCGCTCCATAGAGCAGACCTTAGAGCGAAAATTCGCAAGCCTTGTAACGGCAGAAAGCATGGACGTCGGAGGCGTAAATTACATAGCCGATGTTTTGAACTCGGTGGACAGAGGTACGGAAAAACAGATTTTCGACGAGCTTTCCCAGCGCGACCCCAAATTGGCGGAAGAAATCCGTCAGAGAATGTTCGTGTTCGAGGATATTATAATGCTCGACGACATATCGGTTCAGGCTTTCCTGAAAGAAGTAGACCCCAAGGATTTGTCGGTTGCCATAAAGGGTTCAACCTCCGAGGTTGCGGAAACCATTTACAGGAACATGTCACAGCGCGCAAGAGAGACCCTGCAGACCGACATCGAATATCTGAACAACGTTCGTATGCGCGATGTGGAAGAGGCGCAGCAGCGTATAGTTGCGGTTATAAGGCGGCTTGAGGAAGACGGCGGCGTAACTATATCGAGAGGCGGAGCCGACGAACTCATTTAGCAATAATTGAAATTATAAACGGCTGTTTACAGCTGTAATTGGCGGGTAGTGTTGAATGGCTCATGTACTGAAAAACAATAACTTCGTATTTGTCCCGGGGCAGTTCGGGCAATCAGCAAACCCTGCCTTGCGCCCCGCCGCAAGCACAGGGCAGGCGGAAGCTTACCCGCAAATTCAAGCAAAACCGATTATGAGAGCGGGGGTAAGGAGTATCCCCAATGGAGAGCCCGAACCTATACCGCAGGAATGTGCAAGCCCCGATGATTCGGAGAATATTGAAGAAACTCAGGAAATGCCCCTCAGCCAACAGGAACAGCTCATACTTCGCGAGGAAATCATAAGAGAATACGACGCGCTCCGTCAGCAGTATATTTCAGAGGGGGAAAAAGCGCGGGAAGACGCAAAGCAGTGGGCTGGACGCCTGATTGAAACCACCGAAAACGATATACGCAAAACCTACACCGAAACCGAAAAGGAATGTGCCGAGAAAAGGAAAGAAGCCGATGAGCAGGGGTATAAGGACGGCTACGAGCGCGGCTTTGGCGAAGGCAATGAAAAAGGTTACGACGAGGGCTATAACAAAGGGCTTCGTAAGTGTAAGGATACGCTGAAAGAGCTTATGGCGTTACTTGAGCAGACTGACGTTCAGCGGGAGCAGTTCTTCAAAGAATACGAAAACCGAATTTTCGACGTTATTTTTACGATTGCCAATAAAATAACCGTAGACAGCTTAAAACAAAAGGACAAGTCTGTCATTACCAAAATGTTGCGTGAGGCGGCTAAAAACTTCCGAAATTCGGAGTATGTAAAGATTACGTTATCCAAGCTTGACACTGAGCAGTTCGGAACGGCGGGCTTAGACACCCTGCGCGAGCTTTTCAAAGAGCAGCAGTATGTTGAATTCGAGGTCGTCAAGGATGCGCCGTCGGGAACGCTTATTATCGACGACGGCAGTGAAATAACCGACGCGGGCGTGGCGACGCAACTGATGATGATTGAAAAACTGGGCAAGGGGAAATTCCGCGATAAGGCGGAGAACAGTGAATAGAAAATGGATTTAACCGGATTTATAAAAGAGCTTAAAAATTATGAATCTTACCGCAATATGGGTAAGATTGAAAAAATTATAGGAATGACCATTGAGGCGAGCGGACCTGTTTGTAATATAGGCGACGTCTGCCGTATTTTTGCTAAGGATATGCAAAGCCATATTTTCGCCGAGGTGGTGGGGTTCAATTCCGAGAACGTGTTGCTCATGCCCTATACCGACATCGAGGGAATAGGTCCGGGCAGTATCGTCGATAACACAGGCGCAAAACTAATGGTAAAAACAGGGGAAAAGTTAATCGGACGGATTATTGACGCAATCGGACAGCCCCTTGACGACGGAGCCGAAATTGAATATACAGGCACTGTACCTATTTCGGGAGAACCGGTCAACCCTTTAACCCGTCCCAAAATAGCCGAGCCGATTGAACTCGGAATCAAAGCGATAGACGGCGTTATGACCCTCGGAAAAGGTCAGAGAATAGGGATTTTTGCCGGCTCGGGCGTGGGTAAATCCACCCTTATGGGAATGGTTGCCAGAAAAGTCAAAGCCGACCTGAACGTTATAGCTCTCGTAGGGGAGCGCGGGCGTGAGGTTCGTGAGTTTATCGAGAACGATTTGGGCGAGGAAGGCATGGCGCGTTCGGTAGTTGTGGTCGCCACTTCCGACCAGCCCGCCATGATGAGGAATAAATGCCCGCTGACCGCCACTGCGATTGCCGAATACTTCATGCAGCAGGGCAAGGACGTGCTTTTGATGATGGATAATCTGACAAGGTTCGCAATGGCGCAGAGGGAAGTCGGCTTGTCCATAGGAGAACCGCCAATTGCAAGAGGTTACACCCCGTCCATTTATTCGGCTTTACCTAAGTTATTGGAACGTGCGGGCTGTTTTGAAAAAGGGAGCATAACAGGCATTTACGCTGTTTTGGTGGAGGGTGATGATACAAACGAGCCTATTGCCGATACGGTGCGGGGAATAATCGACGGGCATATAGTGCTTTCTCGTAAAATAGCGGCGAGAAACCATTATCCTGCAATAGATATATTAAACAGCGTGTCGCGTCTTATGGTACTTGTAACTCCACAGGAGCATCAGGATTTGGCAAACGAACTCAGGAACCTGCTCTCCCTTTATGAAACCAACGCCGACCTTATTGCAATCGGCGCGTATAAAAAAGGCACCAACCCCGCCCTTGACGCCGCAATCGGCAAAATCGACGCTATAAACAGTTTTTTGAAACAAAGGACAAAGGATTCTTTCAACTTAGAGGAAACCGTGAAAATGTTAAGACACGCCGTGACCGGTATTTAGAACCTGTATTCAGCGTCCGAGGCACTCGGTAACTATTTACAATGCGGGATTAACAAATTTGTACAATTTTACAATTAATTTTTGGCGTTTTAAGTCGATATATTAATATAAGGTTATAGCTTGAAAAACAATAAGCGAAAGAGGAAAATATTTCACGGCGGGTTGATGTCAGGCAGGGATGGTGTTTAAAATGAAAAAATTTACATTTTCTCTGGCTAAACTAAAACAGTACAAAGAGCGTATGCTTGAAGCTGAGAAAAACAACCTCGGAATATTACGGCGGGATTTGGTCGGGTTGCAGAACCAGTTAAGCGAAATCAACGGCATTATCGAAATCAAGCATGACGAGCTAAACGAAACCATGAAAAAAGGAACTACCCCCGTTGATATATCGGTTCGCAAGCGATTCCTCACCTCGAAAAAGCAGGACGCGGCGCTAAAGCAAATTGATATTACAAAAAAAGAAAACGAGGTTCAGGCACAGTTGGAAGTGGTCATTGAACTGCAAAAAGAGGTAGCCTCTCTTGAAAAATTAGAGGAAGCACAGCTTGAGGAATACCGTGCCGCCGAGCAGAAAGAAGTTGAGCTGTTCATTGATGAGTTTATAACAAACGCTGATTTTCGCAAGCAAAACAAGGATATTTAGAACGATTTAGAAAAAATTAGTGAAAATTAATAAAAAATTCATAAACAAAATGTTAAAATCAACAAGGAAACGTTGACATTTGAGAGATTTTTGTGTATAATCTATAAAGATGAAGAAAAACGTCATTAATTGTTATTAAGCTTTAGGGCTTGATATATAAAAACTTACACGGAAAGGAGGTGTAAGGAATTGATGATTAGCACGGGCATTATTCCGAATGCACCCCAAATCCCCGCAGTAGCGGAAGTAGCGGCAGGGTACACGGCAGAAGATTTCGGCGAGTACATGAGCAAGGCTTTAACCGAGCGTGAAGAAAAAGGCACGGGAAACATCGGGCTACGGGAAACCGCAAAACCATTAAACGGAAAAACCAAAAACAAGGAAACCCCCGATATTACCGACAACGTAGAGCTGAATTTAGCCAATTTTCTGCAAAACATACCCAAACCGCAAAAAGTCTCTTGGCTGATGGAGGAAGAGGAACAGGGAGAAAACCCCGCCGATTATCTGACGGCAATGGCGGCTTTAGCTGATTTAAGCATGGTAGCGAGAGAAGAAAACCCAACCCCCGAAACAACCGAGGAAACCGCCACGAACTACCTGATTGACGCAGATACGGGAAAGACTTTTGAGAAACCGCAAAGCTATGCAAATGCAAAAACAGCGGCAAACCCTCCCGAAAACACCGAATCCGCCCCAAACCCTCAAACAACCGAAGTCCATGGTAATTCGGAGCAACAGGAATTCAAAACGGTGCGGCAAGCAAAAAGGGAAAACGCGGAAGAATCAAAAGTAAGCACGGCGCGAAATTCCGAAACAAACCCTGAAATTCGCAAGGATACAGCTGAAAACGCAGTTTCAAGCAAAGGCGCGGATTACAAGACGGCTCAAAAAGCGGAAAGCCCAAGCGGCGTACAAAACCCCGAAACTTCGGAATCCGAACCGCAGGAAAGTTCACAAAATCTTCCCGAAGTAAAGTCTGACGAAACCTCACCCCCCCAAAAAAGCAATCAGGGTAATCAAAACAATCAGGACGGACAGGGGCAGGACGGCGCACATTCGCAAAGCATGACAAACCGGGCAAAAGCGCGGGAAATGTCAAAAATCGCGCTAAACAACCGAAGCTTGGGAGACCTGACGGGCGAGTTTAAAGTAAAGACAAGCCACGGTAAGGAAAACTTAGTTCAGACGACAGACGTAAATACGGAAGAACCCGAAACCGTCAAGATGTGGCAATCCTACAAAAAAAACCACCTAGACGTCAGAACCAACTCCGAAGAACTAAACGACCTGCTCGGTAAAGCCAAATCCGACAAAGCCGCTCAGGGAAATCCCGAAATCACGCTCAAAACAGCAGAATTCAATCCCGCTCAAAAGTTCTCGGCAGTTTCCGAAAAAATGATTTTACCGCAGAGTGAAATTCAAAAAATCGCTGATGGAACTATAGCAAGGCTCAGTACCGCAAGCGACGGCACAACAACCTTTGAAATGTCGTTAAACCCTGCAGAACTCGGCAAAATAACAATAAAGCTTGTATTAAAGGATTCAGGTGTGACGGCGGAAATCACGGCGGAAAAAATGCAAACGGCGGCTATGTTGCAAAACGCCAAGGATAATATTTTAGCAGCTGTTGAAAGAGCGGAAGTAAGACTTGAAAACATTACGGTTGATTATCGCCCCGATTACAGCGAGCAACGGGAAAATCAAGGGCAAAAACAGCCGGAACACAAGCAGAACGAGCAAGAAGAAACCGAAAACGACGGCGAAAACGGTATAAGTTTTGCGGAATTAATCGGAAGCATGTGAACTTTTTAACGAAAGGAGGAAAAAAATGGGAGTAAACAGCACACAAAGTATTGCCGAAAACAGGGAAAGATATGCAAAGTATTTCGAGAAAAAGGATAAAGACTCTTTCTCAATGGATAACTTTTTCACCCTGCTTATGGCGGAAATGTCCAACCAAGACCCGATGGAGCCTAAGTCCAATACCGAATTTATATCCCAACTGGCAAACTTTACTTCACTCAAATCACAGCAGGACGCGCTTTATTACCAAAACGCCAACTACGCCCAATCATTAGTCGGGAAAACAGTAACGCTTGCCTCGGGAAAAGGTTCAAACTTTAGTGTTGAAAGCGGAATCGTAACTTCTATGAGCCTGTCCGACGGCGAATTCATGGTCAAGGTCAACGGCAAAAACTACGCGCTTTCTCACATAATGGAGGTTCTGCCCTCAACCAACCCTTTTGCGGTAACGGGAAGCGACGGAGCTTACGCCACAAGCCTGATAGGCAAACAGGTAACGGTCATGACACAGAACTCGACGGGTACGAGGATTACCGAAACAGGCATAGTCAGCCACATAGAAATCGCCAACAACGACATCACGGTAATAATTGACGGACTGGCTTATTCTCTTGCAAGTGTGGTTAAGGTTGAAACGGTTGAAGAAGAAAAGGACGACGATTATTACAGTTCGGAATCCGCCAACGCCGCCAACGGCAACTCAAACAACAACAGCAACACCCCAAAAGCAAACGAAACCGAAAAAGAAAAAGAAACTGAAGTAACCGTAACCGGAACGGAGGGGGCAGAAACAGAGGCTGAACCTGAAACCGAAACCGAAATCACGGAAAAAGTAAATCCCGGGGAATCGGACGAAGAGCTGAGGGAAATGTTTGAGGATTAAGAAAGGCAGTTCATAATTAAAAGAACAAAAAGGCAGGTTTCGGAAAGGAGGAAATAAGATGTTGCTGAACGATTTTCTAAAACTGCGCGGTCAGCAAATAAGCGTAAACAAGCCCGTTACCGACAATACGCCTAACAACACCCCCGCAAAAGCTCCCGCAACAAATCAAGAAGGGCAAACCTTTGCCGATGCGTTGCGTGAAAAGCTTGACAAATCAAGCAAAGTAGAGTTTTCAAATCACGCAATCAGACGGTTAGACAGCAGAAGCGTTGACATTGAGGAGAACGATAAGTTAGAAAGACTTAACCAAGGGGCGCGAATCGCCGCCGAAAAAGGAAGCAACGAGGCTCTGGTATTAGTGGATTCTACCGCGTTTATCGTTAATGTCGCGAACAACAAGGTTATTACCGCAATGGAAATGGAGGAACTTAAAGGGAATTTATTCACAAACATAGACTCAGCGGTTATCATGTAAGCTTTAAACAAACAGCCGGCAATTATAAAGTTGGTCCCTAACGGGAAAACTTTGCCTCCCTGACCGATTGACGGGCGGCAAGCGCCGGCACAAGTAAGAAAGGATTTATCGCTATGATGAAATCTCTTTTTTCCGGTGTGTCCGGATTGAAAAATCATACGGTGAGAATGGACGTTATAGGTAACAACATTGCCAACGTCAACACCACAGCCTATAAAGGCAACTCAGTAACTTTCAGGGACGTATTTTACCAAACCAGAACCTTTGCATCTTCCGGAACTAACGTATCGGGCGGGGTCAACCCTCGTCAGGTTGGTTATGGTCTGGCTATGGGTTCGGTTGACAAGGTCATGACGCAGTCGGGCTTTACTTTCTCCGACAGCGTTTATGACTGTGCTATACAGGGTGAGGGTTTCTTTCAGGTAATGGACGCCTCGGGTAACATTTATTACACCCGTAACGGTGTTTTCAACGTTGACAACTTCGGGAACTTAGTTGACTCAAATGGTTACATAGTTCTCGGTGTGTCGGGCGACCCGACGGGTGTACCCGCGGGTTCACAGAGAATCAACCTTATGATACCCGACGTTCAGAATGAATTCGCCACCGCAGTTAAAACCGTCACAATCGACGGCTGGGATTATGAAATCGAGTTTGAATTCCATGAATTCGGTCCGCAGGGTAACATAGCTATAAACATTGTTCACAATGAAGTGCCTTTTGCCACCATGAGCGGCAGTGTACTGACGGTACAAATGGACTTAACTCAGGACTATGTTACATGGGGTACTTATGACGCCGCAGGCGTTTTCACCCCTTCTGCCGACCAAGCCAATCCCCCTGCGGGTGCTGTTTCCATTCCTAACCCCGACGGTTTTCAGGACGCAGTAAACGCGGCTATTCGGGCGGGCGGTATAGACCTCGGCAGTAACAACCCTCTGACGATTACTTTCCCGGCGGGCGCTCCCACTACCGGCACGCCTCCCGTATCGGCTACCGACAGAGTGTCTGCTACCAATACTTTTGCTTTCGACGATAATATTCCGACATTGCACGGCTTGACGTTTACAGCGCCTGCGGGACTTGCGGGCAACAGGGTTGAAGTCAACCTTGCCGTTTCAAGCTCGGCAAGCGCGAGAACCGTCGTCGCGAGATGGTCGGGCGATGTGCTTACCGTAACCGTTCCCCAGGCGGGAAACCTTACGTTACCAACTGCGGGCGGCGCGACCACTGTGGAAGAAGCGATACAGGAAGCCATAGACGCCGCAGCGCGTGACGACGCAAGGCGCATGATTACAGTTACGGCGACAGGCACTTTCAACGACACCGTGACCGGCGGCACACCCGACGCCAACAACCTTGCAAACTTAATCGGCGGCAGAAACATGAGAATCGGACTGTCGGGCGGTCGTGACAACTTCTACCGTACAATGGCTACCCAAATGAGCACCGTGGTCATGGACGGTGGACGTTTCGCAGGACCGCAAACCGTGCGCGACCTTGACCTTGTATTTATCGACTCGGGCGGGGTAATTTACGGGGAACATGCCGTACACGGCAGACTTTTACTCGGACGTATTGATATCGCGACATTCCAAAACGTCAACGGTCTGCAAGAACACGGAACGTCATACTATAAAGAATCGCTTGCTTCCGGCGCGGCAGAGGTAAAACAGCCCGAAAGCGACGGGGCGGGTGAAATTGTTTCAGGCGCGCTCGAAATGGCAAACGTAGACCTCTCGCAAGAATTTTCCGATATGATTATAACCCAGAGAGGATTCCAGGCAAACTCAAGGATTATCACCGTTTCGGATACCATGCTTGAGGAGCTTATAAATCTCAAGAGATAACTTTTTAACCCCTTTTAAGCGGGGGCGGAATTAACGTTCCGCCCCGCTTTCGAGGGTTAAAAAGCTGTTTAGAACAGCTTTTAAAAATAAATGAGGAAACGATATAAAATGATTGTCTTAACAAAATTGGACGGCAAGGAAATACTCATAAACGAACAGCTTATAGAGGCGGCGCACGAAACGCCTGACACGGTCATTGTAATGAATAACGGACACACCTATATTGTTACCGATACGTTAGACGAAATAATGAGAAAAATTACCGACTTTCGCCGTATGATACGGCGCAGGTCTTGCGGTAACGAATAAAAGCGTAAAAACGCTTAAAAGCGGAGGTATCCCTTGAATTTAACTATCATTATCGGTTGGGTTATATGTATCGCTCTGGTGGTGTTCGGAATATTCCAGGGCGGAGAAATAGGAATGTTCCTTGACGTACCCAGTGCCGCGATTACATTCGGCGGTACAATCGGCGCACTCATAGCCACTACGTCGCTCATGCATCTGAAAAAAGTCGGGAAATTATTCAAAATCTGTATATTCCCGCCAAAATTTGACCCGCGTCAGTACATAAAAGAAATTGTAGAATACGCCACCATAGCAAGAAGTAAAGGGCTTTTGGCGCTTGAAGAAAGTGCAAACAACGCCAAAGACCCGTTCATGAAACAGGCGCTTATGCTGATTGTTGACGCCAACGACCCCGATAAAGTCCGTGAAATGCTTGACAGCGCGGTTGACCACACCGCCGAAAGGCACAGCACGGGTTCGTCGTTTTTCGCGCGCGGCGTGTCTCTCGCTCCCGCTTTCGGGATGCTCGGTACGCTGGTAGGGCTTGTAATCATGCTTAACACCATGCAGGAAAGCCCCGAAACCCTCGGAACGTCTATGGCGGTGGCGATTATAACTACCTTTTACGGCTCGCTTGCCGCAAACGTAATTTTTGCCCCCCTTGAAGAAGCTTTGAAAAGCGCCCACGCCGACGAGGAACTCTGTATGAATATTGTAATTGAGGGCGTTATGTCCATCGCGGCGGGTTCAAACCCGAAATTAATTCAGGAAAAACTTGAATTTATGTTACCGCGCACAGGAAAAAAAGACGAAAAATCGGCGTAATTAAAGGGTTTTACAAAAATAACAAGTTTTTGTAAAAATTTCAAAAACAAAAATAATTGCTTTTTTCTTTATTTTATGATATACTTATTGAAAGGAGAGTCTGATGAGCAAGAAAAAGAAAGGACCTGAGGTTAAAAAAGGTCTTGACGAATGGTTTGCGACTTATTCCGACATGATTACGCTGCTGTTCTGTTTTTTCGTTTTGCTCTATGCCTCCTCAACTCAGGACGAAGTAAGGTTTCAGTACATATTTCAGGCGTTCAGTAGCGAGGGCAGGTACATTAACACCATCGTAGGTAAAGAGCCCGAAACCCCGAGAGAGGGCGATAATACCGAATTCAGCGACGACGTCCCTCCCATTGAACCTGGCGACCAGCACGGTGCTTCGCCCGGACAGACCAATCAGCCGTATACTTTTGAGTCGCTGTACGCGGTACTAGCGGATATTGTAGAGGAAAACGACCTCCAGGACTCTATTGAAGTAAGCGCAACGCCGGGGCAGATGCGGATTCGCCTGCAAAACGATGTTTTGTTTGACGGGGACAGTTACGAGTTAAAACCGCTCGGCAGGCAAGCGCTCGACCTTATTTCCCCCGCAATAAGCGCAACGCGGGACTACATAGCCTCGGTTCAGGTGCAGGGACATACGGCAGACGTAGGCTCGGTGAATACTGTTATAAACGATTGGGATTTATCGTCCATGAGAGCTACTTCGGTAGTAAAATATCTCGACCAAGTTAAAAACATGGTTGACAGCGAAAAGTTCAAAGCCGAGGGCTTTGCCCAGTATGTGCCTATAGCCCCGAACGATACCCCCGAAGGGCGGGCGCGTAACCGCAGGGTAGAAATAATAATCAACCGCAACAACATGTCGCCCGAAGAGCATCAGTTTGTAGACGATATAATGAAATACGACTACAATCAGCCTATTTTCGACGTGGATTACAAGGGTGACAGAGTAGAACCTCCGGGAACGCCTATAGAAAGCATAATTCACGGAATAGTAAGTGACCTTGATGAGCGGTACGGGCATAATCCGTCTGCGGAAGACCCGATTCAGCCGTCAAGTCCTGTAGGACCCGACACGGGAAGCTTAACCTATGTGGACGAAAGCGACTTTATGCCGCCCGAGGACGAGGAAAACGGAGCAAGTTCCGCGGCGCAAGCCGCTCCCCCGGCAGAACCTGAGGAAACAGACGAATGAGCACTCCCCCGATTACGTTAGTTTCGGGAAACGCCGAAGTTATTCATTACTAACGATTAATTGTTCATTATAAAAGCGAGGTGATTTGGTTTGGCGGATGTGTTGACGCAGGAAGAAATAGACGCCATGCTAAGTAGCGCCCAGTCGGGCGGTTCAATTGCCGTAGCGGAAAAACCCGTTGATATTAAGGAATATGACTTTCGCTCGCCTAAAAAATTCACCAAAGAGCGCATAAAAACTTTAGACAGTATATTTGACAACTATGCAAGACTGCTTTCGTCATATCTGACGGGACTTTTGCGGCTTTACTGTAAAGTCACCTTAGCCTCAATCGAGGAACAGAAGTATTTTGAATTTAATAATGCGTTGCCGGATTACGTTATGATGGGAATGGCGGAGCTTCGCATACAGGACGACGAGGTTGAGGACTTAAACGTTATAGTACAGTTTTCAAACTCATTGACATACATAATGATAGACCGACTTTTAGGCGGCGCGGGGGAATATAAGGATACCGACCGTGAGTTTACCGAAATCGAGGTAAGCGTCATGGAGAATATAGTCAAAAACACACTCGCGCTTATGAAAGAGCCGTGGGGAACTTTTGTTGAGGTTGAGCCGGTGCTTGACGCTATCGAAACAAACTCGAGAGTTATTTCTTCCGCAGGGTACGACGACACCATGATTATCTGCGTACTTGAAATAATGATAACTGAAACCAAGGCACTGATTACGGTATGTATGCCCGCGATTGGGCTTGACGAAATCATGCAGAAATACACCACGCGGCAGACCCGCTCAGGACGAAAAATCGACGCCGGCAGGGAAAAAGAGCGTAGAGGCAATATATTTGACGGCGTGACCCATACAGCGCTTGACATTACGGCGGTACTCGGCGAGGTAGACCTTGATATGCTTGATGTTTTAAGGCTTCAGGTAAATGATATAATCCCTTTAGGCAAAAGCATAGAAAGCAATATAAATCTCACCGTCGGCGGCAAAAGATGGTTCGACGGCAAAATGGGAATTTTTAACAATAAAAAAGCCGTGAAAATAGAAAACGTTTTCGGAATGGAGCTTTAACGCCGGAGCGGCAGCCCTCGTTTTCAAAAGGCGTAAGAAGTCAGTTTCTTACCTGTTTAGCGCAGACTATAATCTTGTAAAACAGTTATAACATATATAACAGAAACCAAGGGAAAGGATAATCTCTTATATGGCATTGACCGAACTTACTGAAATGCAGAGAGACGCAATCGCGGAAGTCATGAATATAAGCATGGGCAACGCCGCGACCGCCGCGTCGGAACTGTTGAGCGCTAAGGTCTGGATTACCACCCCGCGCGTTTCTATACAAAAAGCCGAGACGCTCCGCGACGAATCGCTTGAACCTGCTATATGCGTAAAAATCGTGTATGTCAAGGGTATTTCAGGCACAAATATGATGATTTTTAAGCAGGACGATGTTCAGCTTATTTTGAATCAGCTTATGGGACAGCCGCTTGAAGTCACTCCCGACTTTGAGTTTGACGAGTTGAATATAAGCGCTGTCAGCGAGGTTATGAACCAGATGATGGGTTCGTCCGCCACCGCTTTGTCGAATTTTTTGGGAACACAGGTAGACATTTCGGTGCCCACGCCGTATATAATGAATGAGATAAGGCTTTCAGACATTCACGATTACGATACTGACGAGGACGTTGTAGCCATTACCTTTGATATTACAATAGAGGGGGTAATAAAGTCTGAGTATGTGTCGGTCATGAGCCTTGAATTGGCGGAGGTTATATGCAATAAGATGCTTGAGCCCGAACCGGAAGAGCCCGAGCCGGCAGTACCGGAACCCGCGCCTGCCGCCGCGCCCTCTCCGCCGCCGCAACAGCAGCCCCAGCAACCCGCGGCACAACCGAATTACGGGCAGCCTCCTCCCCCGCCGCCCGCAACCGCTTTCGGAGGAGCGCCTCCCCAACCCGGTGCACTTCCCCCGCCCGGTGCAATGCCATCTCCTTATGGGTACGGATACCCGCCGCCCGGCTACGGCTACGGGGCGCCACCCGGACAGCCGATTAATATACAAAACGCACAGCTTCATCAGTTTGAAGCCCCACAGTTCAATCTTCCCGGAGAGCAAGGGGATAACCTTAATCTGCTTTTAGGCGTTCCGCTACAGATTGCGGTCGAAATCGGAACAGCCAAGCGCAAGGTAAAGGAAATCCTTGAATTTACACAAGGCACGATTATCGAGCTTGAAAGACAGGCGGGCGCGCCGGTCGATGTAGTGGTAAACGGCAATCTAATCGCGAGAGGTGACGTCGTGGTTATAGACGATAACTTTGCGGTCAGAATAACCGAGATTTTAAAATCAAAATTTATGGATTCATTAGGTAAGGAGTAATCACAAATGGACAAGAAAATTTTACTTGTTGACGATGCGGCTTTTATGAGAATGCTCATAAAGGACACCTTGACAAAGAACGGCTACACTAATATTCTCGAAGCCGCTGACGGAGCTATTGCCTGTCAGGTTTACGATGCTGAGAAACCCGACCTTGTGGTCATGGACATTACCATGCCTAACATGACGGGTATTGAGGCTTTAGCGGCAATTAAAGGCAAAAACCCTGCCGCTAAGGTGATTATGTGTTCGGCTATGGGACAGGAGGCAATGGTTGTCGAGGCTATTAAACTCGGCGCTCTTGACTTCATAGTGAAACCCTTTAAGCCTGACAGAATTCTTCAGACCGTTGGTAAGATTCTCGGGTAAACCCCCTGTTATTATTAAATGGTTTACATATTGTAAACGGGGGCGGTAAAAAATTATGAATTGGCTTCAAGTCATTATTTCCTTAATCGGGGTAATAGGGCTGATTTTCCTGTTGTTTTACCTTTTGAGGAAAATTAACAAGCAGGTCGCGACGACAAGCGGTAGCAAACTGAAAATAATCGACAGGGCGGCTACGGGCAGGGATTCTTCGTTGCTTGTAGTCAGTGTAGGCGGAAAGCTTATGTTGCTCGGCGTAAGTTCGGGCAAAATGACGGGAAATATAGAAAAAATTTGCGATTTAGACCTCAGCGAGGAGGAATATTTCGGACCGGAAGACCAAACGGACAAGCCCGGTTTGAATTTTTCCGACGTGTTGAGCAATATCATGGTTTTTGGCGCGAAAAAGCGCGAATTGACCGAAAAAAAAACCAAAGGTGAGAGCCGTTCGCAAGGCGAAGGAGAGGAAGATACCGTTGAATCGGATAATCAAAAAAGCAATGAGGGAGAAAGGCTCTAAGCGAAAGGAAAAGCTTAAAGCCGTAAGAACCAAACTCTTTATTCGCTTTTTCGCGTCCCTTGCCTTAACTGCGGCGTTATTTTCAGTCGTTTTTGCTTTAAACCACTCTTTGAGTTCTTATGCGGCGGAAGGCTCTTTTGAAACAGGGCTGATAAACGAGAGCGATGTGTCTAATCTTTCGCCTGAAGCGGTACAGCAGACCAACCCCGACTCAGAGCTTGCCCCGAACGAAAGCAGTGTGCTTTACGATATGATTGGCGTGGATGCCTCACAGCCGCTTGAAATCCTGTTATTAATAACAATCATTTCAATCGCGCCGTCGATTCTGCTGATGATGACCTGCTTTACGCGGATTATCATTGTGTTTAGTTTTATGCGAAACGCTATGGCGACCCAGCAGACGCCGCCGAACCAGGTTTTAGTGGGGCTTGCGTTATTTTTAACAATATTCATCATGTGGCCTGTTTTTACCCAAATCAATCAAGTCGCTTTCCAGCCTTATTCCGACGGCGAAATAACCACATGGGAAGCCGTTGAGCTTGCGGGTGAGCCTTTAAAGACCTTTATGTTAAAACAGACGTCGCCTAGCACCATGTCGTTTTTCCTTGATTTAGCTGACGCGGTGGTGTATACGCCCGAAACGGCGGATTCCGACCAGCCTGTTGAAGCCGACATACGAAACACCGAAATAACCCTTGATAATTATCAGGAGCAAATCGGGTTTCAAGTGGCTGTCCCCGCCTTTATGCTCAGTGAGCTTTCGCGGGCGTTTCAGATGGGATTTATGATTTTCGTGCCGTTTTTAATAATAGATATAGTTGTGGCGAGTACCCTCATGTCAATGGGTATGATGATGTTGCCGCCTGCCATGATTTCAATGCCGTTTAAAATCATGCTGTTTGTGTTGGTTGACGGCTGGCAGTTAATGGTTGAAAGCATAGCGACGTCGTTCAATATAAGTTAATAACCCGATGAAAAATTAATGAAAGCGTGATTTTATGACCCAGGAAGCGGTAATGGAAATCTTCACCGAGGCTGTGGCACTGGCATTGAAAATCGCCGCGCCAATGCTGTTAATAGCTATGCTGGTGGGTTTGATTATAGCCATTTTGCAGGCGGCGACGCAGGTGCATGAGCAGACGCTGACCTTTGCCCCGAAAGCCGTGGCAATTACCTTAGCTCTCCTTGCGGCAGGTCCTTGGATTACAAACGAAATCATAGATTTTATGAGATACATATTCGGTTTAATGTCAAGCATGGAACTTGCGTAGTTTATGGAACAATTATGGAATCTTATAATATATAATTTTGTAGGCTGTTTGCTTGTTTTTGTCCGCATTACAGGGATTTTCACCTTTAATCCCATATTCGGGCGGCAAAATGTGCCTATGCGAGTGCGGGTTATGATGGCTATGACGCTGTCGGTCTGCGTGTTAGCGGGAATGGGAGGCACAACCGGCTTTATACCGCAAAGCGTGCCGGGTTTTGTGTTTATTCTTATTACCGAGGCGCTTTTGGGACTCGTTTTCGGGTTCATGACCAATCTCATTCTGACTGTCCTGATTTATGCGGGCGAGGTCACGGATAATAAAATCGGACTTGCAATGGCAAACGTAATGGACCCCGGTAGCGGAATACAAATGCCCCTTTTCGCCAACCTATACTATTATTTATTTATACTTTATTTTTTTGTGACGGGCGGTCATCTTGAATACATAAGGCTTTTCGTTTTGTCTTATGATATAATTCCCATAGGCTTTCAGATAAATCTGACCACGGTAGCCTTAAGCTATAACATAGTTTTGTTTTTAGGCACGGTTTTGACGCTGGCTTTAAAGCTTGCCATACCGGTTGTAGCCGCAGGATTGATTGTTGAAATCTGCGTCGGGGTTATTATGAAAGCTGTTCCCACCATTCAGGTTTTTGTCATAAATATTCAGCTTAAAATCCTTGTAGGAATTCTTGTTATATTCGCGTTAGCAGGACCTATTTCAAGCTTTATTGATATGCTTCTCGGAGTGCTGTGGGAGAATTTATACGCGATTTTATATAATTTCATATAACAGATGTTTCCGCGAACCTTTAGCCGTCGGGAACTTCTGAAAAAGGATTGATTAAATTTGCCCGGTCAGGAAAAAACCGAAAAAGCCACCCCGAAAAAACGCCGTGATGCGCGTGAAAAGGAAGGCAACGTACTTCAAAGCAAAGAAATAAACACCACATTTTCTATTTTGGGAATATTTTTCGCCATGTCGTTGCTCGGACCCCTTATGTTAAGGGAAATCCTAAGCGTGCTAAGGTACTTTTTTTCAAGCGCAGGTGAAAACCGAGCTATCAACAACGAGTATTTTACCGAAATAGCCTTAAACATAGTGAAGTCTTGCGTTTTAATTGTGGGTCCAATCCTTATTATAGCGATGTTTCTTGGGATAATCCCCCCTATTATTCAAACAAAAGGGCTTTTCACCATGAAACCGTTAAAACCTAAGTTTTCCAAACTAAATCCGATTACAGGTATGAAAAGGCTGTTTTCAATCCAGTCGGCGGTGGGGGTAATAAAAGGCATAATCACAATTACCGCCATTTGTGTAATTGTATTTTTACGGCTCAGGTCGATAATGCCGGAAATTTTGAAGATGCCGCAAATGGAACTTTTGCAGTGCATACTGTTTACAGCTAAGAACATCTTTTCAATAGTTCTTACGATTATGATGATTTTTGCCTTTGTATCTGCGGGGGATTATGTCTTCCAGTGGTGGCAGTATGAGAAAAAGCTGAAAATGTCTAAGCAGGAAGTCAAAGACGAATATAAGCAAATCGAGGGTGACCCTAAAATTAAAAGCAAAATCAAGCAAAAACAGCGCGAAATTGCACAAAATCGCATGATGCAGGAAGTACCGACCTCGGACGTGGTGGTGAGAAATCCTACCCACTACGCCGTAGCCCTCCGATATGATACGGGAGGAGCCGCCTTTGCCGCGCCGAAAGTAGTCGCAAAAGGGCAGGACGTATTAGCGTTAAAAATTATAGAAATAGCCGAGGAAAATGACGTTCACGTAGTTGAGGACAGACCGCTCGCCCGCGCTTTGCACGATTCGGTCAAGGTCGGAGGCGAAATTCCCTACACGCTGTATACAGCGGTAGCCTCAATTTTCGCGGAATTAGATTCGATAAAGAAAAAATTAGACGTAGGGTAATGGCGGCAAAAATATATAAAGTTCGCCGGTAGTGTAAGAGTAAAAAATGAAAGGAAGCGCGTATTTATGCTTAAACGTATGTTAAATAACGTATTCGCGGTTTTTGTTATAGTAATCGTGCTTTCTTTGGTTATACCCATGAACGAGTTTATGGGCGGGGCGCTCATAGACTTTCTCATCGCTTTGAATATCGCGCTTTCTCTTATAATACTGCTTATTACCATGTATATAAAGGAAGCCTTGGAGTTTTCTATATTTCCGACCATTTTGCTCATAACTACGGTTTTCAGATTAGCTT
Organism: Oscillospiraceae bacterium; assembly: GCA_009776305.1. Classification (GTDB taxonomy): domain Bacteria; phylum Bacillota; class Clostridia; order Oscillospirales; family Ruminococcaceae; genus Ruminiclostridium_E. Next base: position 444,177 of record WRLY01000001.1, read on the forward strand.
TGAACATATCGACCACAAGAGGTATCTTGACTTCGGGCTACGCGGGTGAAATCATAAAAACTTTCGGAGAGTTCGTAATGGGCGGTAACCCCGGAGTGGGTTTTATAATCTTTATTATCTTAGTTTTAGTAAACTTTTTGGTTATTACCAAGGGTGCGGAACGCGTGTCGGAAGTTGCGGCGCGTTTTACATTGGATGCTATGCCGGGTAAACAAATGGCAATCGACGCCGACTTAGCGGCGGGGGCTATTACCGACGAGGACGCTAAAAACAGACGTACAAGTATTCAACGTGAAGCCGACTTCTTCGGAGCCATGGACGGTGCGGTTAAATTCGTAAAGGGCGACGCGATTATGTCAATCATTACCGCGCTGATTAACCTTATAGGCGGTATGGCTTTCGGAATGGTAGGTAGCGGTATGACTTTCGGCGAGGTTGCGGCTACCTATTCATTGGCTACCGTGGGCGACGGTCTCGCCTCTCAAATTCCGGCGCTCCTAATCGCTTTCGCAACCGGTATGGTAGTTACAAGAACCGCAAGTACGGGTAGCTTTAACTTAGAGCTTAAAACCCAGTTTACCCAAAATCCTACGGTTATGATTATAGCAGGCTTGGTGGTAATCGGGCTTATGGCAATCCCGGGTTTCCCGAAGCCTATATTGTTTATAATCGGTGCGTCGCTTTTGGTGCTTGGCTTATCGCTTGGTCGCCAGAAAAAAAATCTGCTGGCATTTGAAACCGCCGAGGCGGAGAAACAGGCGCAGATTGAGGAAGAGCAAGCCGTGGCGGCGGGCGGAGATGATTATTACCGCGATATAGACAACGTGTTTAAGCTGTTGTCGGTTGACCAGATTGAAATGGAATTCGGGTACAGCCTTTTGCACCTTGTTGATGAAAAGAGCGGCGGAAGTTTTATAGAACGTCTTGTCATCTTCAGAAAAGACTTTGCCATGACTATGGGAATGGTTTTCCCGTCGGTGCGAATGAGAAACAACCCCGAAATAAACCCTAATCAGTACGTCATCAAAATCAAAGGCGAGGAAGTGGCAAGAGGGGAAATCCTGTCCGACCACTATCTTGCGCTTGACAATGGAGACGTCACAACGCCTGTTGACGGCATAGATACAATAGAACCCGCGTTCGGCATACCCGCCCGCTGGATAAGCGAAGACAAAAAGGTAATGGCGGATGTGGCGGGGTACACCCTTATTGACCCTGTTTCGGTTATGATAACCCACCTTTCGGAGGTTATAAAACAGCACTGCCACGAAATTCTCTCCCGTCAGGACGTAAAGACTATGGTAGAGAATATGAGGGCAACCAATCCGAGCGTGGTGGAAGACCTGATTCCCGGCATGATAAGTATAGGCTACCTGCAAAGGGTGCTTTCAATGTTGCTTAAAGAGGGTGTTCCCATAAGGGATATGGAAACCATACTTGAAACCCTTTCGGAAAACGTTTCCGCATTGAAAGACATGGATATTACCGTTGAATATGTAAGGCAGGCGCTCAAACGAACTGTTACAAGACGTTTTGCGGAAGCAAACGCTTTAAGGGTAATTACCCTTGACCCGAAAATAGAGGATTCAATTATCGCGGGCGTCAAGAAGACCGACAGGGGCAGTGTTTATGTACCCGACCCCGATGCGGCGCAGAGCATTATAACCAAGACAACCGAGGAAGTGGAAAAGGTCAAGGACGTGCTTCCGAGTGTTATTGTTCTCACATCGCCTATAGTGCGCGTATACTTTAAGAGGCTTATAGACCAGTATATTCCCGGACTTACCGTGCTTTCGTATAACGAAATAGATAACACGACCCAAATTCAAGCCGTAGGCAACATAGCGATTTAAAATCATCGCCGCAGATGATACCAAAATTGTCAATTGTCAATAATCCATTGTCAATTGTTTCTTCGGGGGTTTTATGGGGGCGGATAGCACTGCGTTATTCAAAAAATATAAAGTTACCCGTGATGTGGAATTGCGAAATGAGCTGGTACTTATGTATATGCACGTGGTCAAGTATGTCGCCATGTCGCTCAGGAACGTATACGCCAAATACGGAGACCTTGACGACATTGTGAACGAGGGGGTAATAGCGTTAATCAGCGCCGTAGACACCTTTGACGTCGAAAGGGGCGTAAAATTCGAGACTTACGCCAATTTGAAAATCAAAGGCGCGGTGATTGACTACGTGAGAAAGCAGGACTGGATACCGCGGCAGGTCAGAAAGTTCGGCAAAGAGCTTGATGAAACCTATAATAACCTTTATAACGAGCTCGGACGCGCCCCGACTAATAACGAAATTTCAGAGAAAATGGGGCTGACAAGAGAAAAATTCGCAAAGAACATGGCGGACGCGGCAAGCACCGTGACCCTTTCCTTTGAGGAATTGCTGTACGAAGACAATTTCAGTGACAAGGGGCTTACGAGTAACGATGCCGACCGAAGGCTTTACGAAAAAGAGTTGAAACAAATAATTGCCGACGCCATAGATACGCTGAACCCAAAGGAAAAGCAGGTTATTTCCCTGCATTATTATGAAAAGTTAAAATTTAACGAAATCGCCAAAGTAATTGGTGTTTCGGAATCGCGGGTGTGCCAGATTCATTCAAAATCTATGCTGAATTTAAAACGCAAGCTTGAGGAATATATCAAAATGTAGGGATGCGTCTGCGGACGAACAGAAGATTTTCCCCCTGTAAAAACAACAGCAACTATGTGAGGTAAAAATGTACAGAGGATTTTACAACGCTGCGCAATCCATGATTTTGCGTCAGCGCGAGCTTGACTCAATCAGTAACAACGTAACCAACATAAACACCCCCGGCTACCGTAAAGACCATGTGATTACAAATACCTTTATGGAAGAGCTTATTTTAGTGCGCGGAAGAACCAGACTGAGCGGGATTTTCCGTCAGACTTATGTTGAAAACAATTATGTTAATTTGGAGCAGTCTAACTTTGATTTTACTGAGAGCCGTTTCGATATGGCGATTTGGGGCAACGTATACTTCAACGTACGCACCATGACCGAAGAGCCTAACGTCTATCAAACCCGAAACGGTCAGTTTGAGCTTGACAACGAGGGTTATCTGATTCTCGGCAGAGCAGGGCGGGTACAGGGTCAAAACGGTGATATTTATATCGGCAGCGACGACTTTATAGTCGATTCCGACGGCGTGATTAGGAACAATGACGGCATAATTGACACGCTTTTGCTTACTTATATTCCGCCCGACGCCGATGTGGGAAAGATTTCCGACACCCTTTTCAGTTATGACGGCGGTGAGGGATTACCCGAGGGTGAAACCTTTGAAATTATACAGGGCGCTTTTGAAAAATCCAATGTTGACGCTAACAAAGAAATGGCGCGTATGATGGAAATTCAACGTTTGTATGAGGCAAGCAGTCAAATTCTCAGATATTTAGATACCATGAACGCAAGGTCAACATCGATTGCGAAATCGGGAACGGCGTGATTAAAGGTTTAAAAAGCCGCCCCAATAGAAAATCTGCTCGTTTTTCCGGCGCGTTTCCTGTCAGAACGGTTTCTTAAAATTAACAATTACGGTGTTCGCTTTGCGAACGGATTACGAAAGGAAGAATTATGAACATTTCTTTTTTCACCGGCGTTTCGGGAATGATTGCCCAGCAAGAGGGCATGAATATATACGCCAATAATATAGCTAATGTCAACACCGTGGGATTTAAGGCTATGCGCCCGTCATTCGCTGAATGTCTTTATGTAAGGTATCGCGAAACCGAGCCGCAGTGGGAAACGGGGCATGGTCAGTACTTAATGAAAACTGACCTCATGTGGGAGGAGGGGCTTTTTTCTTCCACCGACCAGCCTCTTGACTTCGCGCTTCCGAACGACGGGTTCTTTATGGTAATTGACAGGAACGGAGAAACCCTGCTGACCCGCGACGGCGCATTTGCCATGACCTTTAACGAAGACAGCGGTGCGTGGGAGCTTATAAGCGCCGCAGGCGAGTACGTCTTGGATTACGAACAGAACCGTATACAAATACCCTTTGAAATTACGGAAGACGAGGACGGCAACCAAACAGTGACGACGCTCGTCGATTACGCCGCCCTTGAAGAAATGGTCGGGGTCTTTACCGTGCCGAATAACTGGGGACTTGACAACGCCGACAAGAACAGGTTTGTCATCACTGAGCGTTCCGGAGATGCCGTTCCCGCCCCCGAATACGACAAGGTTAGAATGGCTCTTGAAAAGTCAACGGTAGACCTTGCAGGTGATATGGTGAGGATTATAGAAACTCAACGTTCCTATCAGCTTTCGGCTAAAATTATTCAGACCTCTGATGAATTTATCAGAATCGCCAATAATTTGAGAAGTTAATAATATAGCCGATTATTGTCCTTTAAATTGAACGACTATAACCGAGCGCAACGCCCCCACCTTAGGGGATGGCGGGACTCCTTTAAGCGGCGCGATCCAATCGCCTGTTTCTGACCTAAATGTTTAATTAAAAAAACTGAAAGGAAACCCTTATGATTCAGAAATTTGAAGACCTTAATGAAATGCACATCGACGTATTAATGGAAATAGGGAACATAGGCTCGGGCAACGCGTCTACGGCGCTGTCTTCCATGATTGGCAGGGAAATCAAAATTAAAATGCCCGCAGTGGAAATACTCGAATTTCAGGAAGCGTTGGAGCATTGCGGCTCGCCCGAAGAATTAAGGGCGGGGGTGCTTATACGGCTCAAGGAAGATATTCAGGGCATGATATTGTTGCTGATTGAGAAAGAATTCGCTGAGATTATACTCAATATTTTCTTCGGAAAAGAAAAAATTGACCTTTTGAATTTGGACGAGGGCGACATTTCCGCCTTGTCTGAAATCGGAAATATAATGGGCAGTTCTTACGTCAGCGCGATTGCCACCTTAACGGGGCTTAGTGTGGGCGTTGAGGCGCCCTCCTTTACCGTTGATATGCTGGGCGCGATTATGAGCGTGCCGGTGATTGAGTTCGGCGAGGTAGGCGACAAACTGCTTTGCATTGACAAATCAATCGAAATAGACGGCGTGAGCATAAAGTCGAATATGATGCTGATTCCTACCGTTGATTCGCTTTCGCTTCTGTTCAAAAGGCTGGGACTATTATGAGTAAACCCTTAAACGTTGGTATTTCAGACTGGAAAGTAAATAAAGGCGAGGGTGTGATTGTCACTTATGCCCTTGGCTCTTGCGTGGGAATTTGCCTGTACGACAAAACCAACCAAATCGGCGGGCTGTCGCATATCATGCTTCCCGACAGTAAAGGCGTTACGGCAAGCGCCGCCGTAAACCGAATGAAATTCGCCGATACCGCCATCCCCGACATGTTAGCTAAAATGCTGACAATGGGCGCGGTCAAAACCCGCATAACCGCAAAAATAGCAGGTGGTGCGCTTATGTTCGCGGCGTCAAGCGAGAAATTCAATATAGGTGAGCGTAATGTCGCGGCGGTAAAAGCGGCGCTTCAGGCATTGAAAATTCCGATTATGTCGTCTGATACAGGTTCAAACTTCGGACGCACGGTTTTTTTCCATACTGAAGACGGAAAGGTGGAGGTAAAGTCCACGGTGAAAGGTGTAAAAATTTTGTAAAAATTTTATTCAGCAGAAACGGTACTAAAAAGCCGTTACTGCAAAAGGGAGGAAAATAAGAAATAAAACTTCTGACCTTAATCGAAAACACCGCCGCCAGCGAGAAGCTTTATACCGAACACGGGCTTTCTTTTTACATAGAGCATAAAGGGAAAAGGATTTTATTAGACGCGGGCGCTTCGGGGCTGTTCGCGAAAAATGCGGCGCGAATGTTAATAAATCTTGAAAGGCTTGATGCGGCAGTGCTTTCGCACAACCACATTGACCACGCGGGCGGCTTTGACGCGCTTCTCGGTTTTTGCCCCAAAATAAAAATATACGCTAAAAAAGACGTTTTGAACGGATTTTATAAAAAAGCGGGATTTTTCAGCGTACCTATAGGTCTCGGCAAGGAATATTTTGTCAAACGTGCGGATAATTTTGTGCTGTTTAACAGGTTTCAGCAGATTGCGGACGGTATTTTTTTGATGTCAAACGAGGTTTTCGATGATTGTTTTAAAGACAATTCCCTGCTTATGAAAAAGTATGGTAAAATCGTTGCCGACGACTATTCGCATGAGCTTTTTATGGTGATTTTCCCTACTTTGGAGCCAAAAGACGGATATGTTATAATTTCAAGCTGTACCCATTCGGGTATTGTCAATATATTGAACACAGCACGCCAAACTTGGGAGGGTGCGCCTGTTTTGGGATTTGTCGGGGGAATACATCTGACAAAAAATTCCGGTAAAAAGCTTATATGTCCACTTGAAGAAATAGAAAAAACCGCCTCTGAAATAAAGGCAATGGATATAGGTCCGGTATATGTCTGTCATTGCACGGGGCAAAAAGGCTACGAACGCCTGAAAATTCACCTCGGCGACCAGATTCAATATCTGCGGGCAGGCGAGGAACTCGAATTCTGACAATAAAAAATAAAACGCGGCTTTTATTCCTGTTTAAAATAAAAACACGATGGTTTTTATTTTAAAGGACTTATATAAGCGGCGTTTTTTATAAATTATGTAAAATTTATGTAAAAATCGTGAAAAAACTATACAAAATCGTACATAACCTATAATTTTCTTCTTGAAAAATAAATTAATTTGTAGTATAATTATAAAGACGGCTGAAAATTTACCGTATTCACATTAAATGATTGAAATTCAATATAGTATGAAAGGACACCGAGATGAACGAATTAATTACAAAGCAAGAGCTAAAGCATCAGCTAAACGGAATTCTTGAGTTTGATTTGCGGGTTGCCCCCAAGGACGCCAATCTTAATCAAATTCACAAAGCGCTGTCTAAAATTATGGTCAACTACCTAAAAGGAAAACGGCACAAGTTTTTAAACCGCGTAAATTCAAGCGGAGAAAAACAGGCGTATTACATATCTATAGAGTTTTTGATTGGGCGTTCGCTTAAAACAAATATCTTCAATCTCGGACTTAACGAGGTTGTAAGCGAGGCGCTAAAAGAAGAATTAGGCGTAAGCTTAGATAAAGTATATGAAACCGAACCCGACGCAGGGCTCGGTAACGGCGGTTTGGGGCGGCTTGCGGCGTGTTATATGGATGCGCTGGCTACCTGTGAGTTTCCCGCTACGGGTTATTCTTTGCTTTACGAATTCGGGATTTTCAAACAAAAGCTTGAGGACGGTTGGCAGACCGAGTTCCCCGACGACTGGTTACCCGGCGGCGGCGTTTGGCTTAACCCCGTGCCCGACCACGCGATTGCGGTGAATTTTGACGGCGAAATCAAAGAATACTGGGAAGACAACTATCACCACATCGCCCACGTTAATTATAACACGGTTTATGCCGTGCCTCACGACATGTACATTTCAGGCTATGACAGCAACGGCGTGTCTAAGCTCCGCCTTTGGAAGTCGCAGGCAATGACGTTCAACATGGGCGAGTTCAACGAGGGCAACTATGACGCGGCTATGGGCGGAAATAATATAGACAACGCCTTGACCAAGGTGCTTTATCCCAATGAAAATCACCGTCAGGGTAAAGCCTTGAGGCTTCGTCAGCAGTATTTCATGTGCGCCGCCTCTATAGGCGATATCGTAATGCGCCACATGAATACCTACGGAACATTAGATAATCTGCACGAAAAAGCGGCAATCCACATTAACGATACCCACCCGACCCTTGCAATTCCCGAGCTTATGAGAATCTTGCTTGACGACTGCGGATACAGTTGGGCAAAGGCGTGGCATATTATACAGCATACATTCGCCTATACCAACCACACGGTAATGGCGGAAGCTCTTGAATCATGGGACAAGGACTTGGTTCAAAGGATTTTACCGCGCATTTATTCGATTATCTGTGAAATCAACCGTCGCTATTGCGAAGGGCTTATGGAGCGTTATGAAGACCAGACAAAGGTAGACAAATTGTCTATAATCAGTAATAACAAGGTCAATATGGCGAACCTTTGCATTGACGGCTCACACTCGGTCAACGGAGTGTCAAGACTTCATTCCGACATTATAAAGGAATCTGTTTTCAAAGAACAGTATGAAGACCACCCGTTAAAGTTCAAAAACGTCACGAACGGCATAGCCTATCGCCGCTGGTTATTACAGTCGAACAAGAAACTTACGAACTTACTTTCGGATTTAATCGGCGAGGACTTCAAGAAAGACGGACAGAAACTAAGCAGACTGCGGGTTTTTGAGAATGACTCGGTGGTTCATGAAAAGCTTGCTAAAATTAAGCGGAGCAATAAATCGGATTTTTCGTCCTGGGTTAAGAAACGCTACGGCATAGTTTTAAACCCCGACAGTATTTTTGACGTTCAGGCAAAACGTCTGCATGAGTATAAGCGTCAACAGCTTAACGCCTTAAATATAATCGCCGATTATAATTTACTGCTTGAAAACCCCGACGCCGACTTCACGCCTAAAACCTATATTTTCGCGGCTAAGGCGGCGCCCGGATATTATTTGGCAAAGCAAATCATCAAGCTGATTTGGTGCTTGGGGGAAGAGCTTAAAAAGAACCCTAAGATTAACGAGAAATTAAGCGTGGCTTTCCTTGAGGATTACAGCGTTTCCCTCTCCGAGATTATGATGCCCGCAGCTGAGGTCAGCGAGCAGATTTCCCTTGCGGGAACTGAAGCGTCGGGTACGGGGAACATGAAGTTTATGCTAAACGGCGCAATCACCCTCGGCACTTATGACGGCGCTAACGTGGAAATTCACGAGCATGTCGGCGATGACAATATCTTTATTTTCGGAATGAGTACGCCGGAAGTGAATATTATGCGTGCCAACGGCTATACTCCCGAAGGGTATTACACCCATAATCAGGTAATAAAATCGGCAATCAACCGTATTCAAAACGGCATAAACGGAAACCAATTTGATGAGGTTTTAGAAATGTTTAAGACCAGCGACCGCTATATGTGTCTTGCCGACTTCGACAGTTACCGCAACGCCCAGGCAAAACTCAGTCGCGCTTATCTTGACAAGGGCAACTGGAACAAAATGTCGCTTGTCAACATTGCCGAGGCGGGATACTTTTCAGCCGACCGTTCGGTTTCGGAATATGCGACTAATATCTGGAATTTAGTGTAAATTTTTAAGGAGCGTTTATATGACTAAACCCGTACCAATTTACGACTCTTTTAAGCAAGAATATAAAACCCCGTTCGGGGCGGTGCAAAGGAATACCGACTGTGTTTTTACCCTTCGCTTTCCGAATTTTATGCAGGCGGAACAGGTTTCACTTATCATGTTTCGTCCCGGTCATAAGGAAAAATTCCTGCCGCTTGAGTATTATTCCAACGAGGACAATCTTTATAACCTTTACACCTGTACTTATACGCCGCAGGACGTAGGCTTGCATCAATATTATTTTTCCGTAGTAATGGGGGGAACTCGCAGCTTAATCAAGCGCTCGGGAGCAAGCGAGGGCTCGCTTAAAGGGACGGAACTTTTTCACCTTACAGTTTACGACGAAAGCGTTAAGCCTATAGAATGGCTTAAAGGCGGAATCATGTATCAGATTTTCCCTGACCGCTTTAATAAAAGTGTCCCCGAAAATGATGAAGACCGCCCCCCCTCCCCCGTAGGGAGAACCCTGCATGTTGACTGGAATCAAACGCCCGACTGGAAACCCAATGCCCAGGGCATGATTACCAACACCGATTTTTTCGGGGGGAATCTGAAAGGGATTGAGGAAAAACTGCCCTATCTTTATTCGCTCGGAGTTACCTGCATTTACTTAAATCCTATTTTTGAATCTCACGAGAATCACAGATACAACACCGCGAATTATCATAAAATCGACCCCCTGCTGGGGAAAGAGGCGGATTTTGTCAGCCTTTGCGAAAAAGCTAAAAGGCTCGGAATGGGCATCATTTTGGACGGCGTTTTCAGCCATACCGGAGCCGACAGCGTGTATTTTAACAAATTCGGGCGTTACGGCTCTAACGTCGGGGCTTTCCGCGACCCCGAAAGTCCTTACAGGGCGTGGTATAATTTCATACATTACCCCAATGTCTATGAATCATGGTGGGGCTTTGAAACCTTGCCCAACGTCAAAGAGAACGACCCCAATTACACCGAATTTATCTGCGGTACAGACGGTGTTTTGCAAAAATGGCTGAAGCTCGGCGCGTCGGGCTGGCGGCTTGATGTGGTTGATGAATTGCCGGACGAGTTTATTGACAACCTTAACCGCGCCGTTAAAGCCGTGGGCGAAGACAAGGCGATTTACGGCGAGGTGTGGGAGGACGCGACCACAAAGGAAAGCTACGGGACAAGGCGACGTTATCTGACAGGCGGACAGCTTGACAGTGTGATGAATTATCCTTTCAAGGAATGTATTTTAAATTATGTAAGACATTCGGACGCGCAGTTACTTCGGGACGGGGTTATGACCATTCTCGAACGTTATCCTAAAGCTTCGGCTGATATATTAATGAATTTTCTCTCCACCCATGATATAGAACGCGCCCTGACCCGCCTTGCCGGGAAAGAGCTCGGCAATAACGACCGCGAATGGCAGGCGAAAAACACCCTTTCGGACGCCGAATACATGTACGGAATCGCACTCATGAAGTGTGCTATGGTTTTGCAGTTCTTCCTGCCCGGAATCCCTTGTATTTATTACGGTGACGAGGCGGGGGCGGAAGGGTACAAAGACCCCTTTAACCGTCGAACCTACCCTTGGGGCGGGGAAAACACCGATTTGCTTAAATTCACCCGCGAGCTTGCGGCTGTAAGGAAAGCTTGTAAGGTTTTTGCTTCGGGCTATTTGGAATTTATTGAAGTCACTGCCGAAACCTGTGTGTTTTTGCGTAAAGACCGTGAGATTAATCAAGCCGCCGTAATATTCCTGAATAAATCCAAAGCCCCGCGCCGCTTTTCGCTAAAGTCGGTAGTCGGGGAGATAAGAAATCCGGAATTCATACGTGCTTCGGAGGAGGACGGCAGAAGGGTTTATGTCGCCCCTTACGACTATGCGGTAGTGAAATATGAATTAGCCGCACAAGACGCCGACTTCAACCTCAATCATCAAAAGGTAAGAGAGGACATTTTAATTTATGAATAAGACAAAAATTGTTTGCACTTTAGGTCCTGCCACCGAAGACGACGCAGTTCTGCGTGAGCTTATGAAAAGCGGAATGAACGTGGCAAGGCAGAATTTTTCTCACGGCGACCACGAAAATCACGCCAAGATTTTCAAACAGGTTAAAAGAATCCGCGAGGAATTAGGCTTGCCTGTCGCCTCTCTGCTTGACACCGTAGGACCCGAAGTGAGGGTCAAGACCTTTAAGAACGGTAATGTCACCTTGGTTGATAAGCAAAACTTTATACTTTCCACCATTGAATGTGAGGGCGATACCGAACGGGTTTCCATTACTTATGCTGATTTACCCAAAGACATTGAAATAGGGACGTCGGTTCTTGTGGACGACGGCTTAATTGAACTTAAAGTTATGGATTTTGTCCCTTGTGAGTGTGCTAAAACCGGCAAAAAAGGCACGGATATTATAACCCGCGTTATTCACGGCGGGGTGCTTAAAAACAGTAAATCCTGTAATTTCCCCGGCAAAAAACTCTCTATGCCCTATATTTCAAACCGCGACAAGGAAGATATAATTTTCGGGGCAAAGCTCGGCTTTGATTTTATAGCCGCTTCTTTTGTGCGGTGTGACGAGGACGTGCTGGAGGTTCGTAAGATTTTAGAGGAAAACGGCGGGGGTGCGGTTAGGGTTATAGCCAAAATCGAGAATCAGGAGGGCGTTGACAATATAGACGACATTATTCGCGTTGCCGACGGTATAATGGTAGCCCGCGGCGACATGGGGGTTGAAATACCCTTTGAGGAATTGCCGCGTATTCAGAAAATGTTAATCAGGCGCGCCTACCTTGCGGGTATGCCTGTAATAACGGCAACCCAAATGCTTGAATCTATGGTCAAAAACCCGCGTCCGACCAGAGCCGAAACCACCGACGTTGCTAATGCGATTTATGACGGCACGAGCGCGATTATGCTTTCGGGCGAGACAGCGGCGGGAGCTTTTCCTATAGAAGCTGTTCGGACAATGGTAAAAATAGCCGAATGTACCGAGGCTAATATAAATTACGCCGAACGTTTTCGCAGTTGGGCTTTTGACAAAGGCATGAACGTGACCAACGCGATAGCCCACGCCACGGTGACGACTGCGCTTGACTTAGAGGCAAAGGCTATTTTAACCGTAACTCACGGCGGAAATACAGCGCGTCTGTTATCCAAATTCCGTCCTCATCAGCCCGTATTAGGCTGTACGCCAAGCGAGATGTCGTGGCGGCAGATGAGTATGAGCTGGGGCGTGAGACCGATTATGGCGGAGGAAGAGGACAACACCGACGACCTTTTGCAACACGCGGTAGAGCGGGCGGTTGAAGAGGGTTATCTTGAGAACGGCGACCTTGTGGTTATAACTGCGGGAGTTCCCGTTGGGTTTTCGGGTACTACCAACCTCATGAAAGTGCATACCGTTGGCGATATTTTAGTCAGCGGGACAGGTATAACCGAAAAAATAGTGACCGCGCCACTTTGCGTTGTCCTGACAGTGGAGGACGCGCTCCGCGATTTCGCGAAAGGCGACATTTTAGTCGCGCCTAAGACTGACAACTCGCTAATGCGGATTTTACGCTCGGCAAGCGGAATTATAGTCGAGGAAGACGGAGCTGACAGCCATGCAGCGATTGTAGGACTTACGCTGGATATTCCCGTAATAGTCGGGGCGAAGAACGCCACCAAAATCCTTAAAAGTGGTGTAGCGGCAACGTTGGACGCGAGAAAAGGAATGGTTTTGAATTAGTATATTGAACGGAGGAAAAACTAAAGTGAGGAAAACAGCAAAATTACTGACTATTTTAGCGATTTTAACAGCTATTTGCCTGAGCTTTACGGCTTGCAGTGACGGCGGCGCTGCTCCACCCGCGCAAACCCGGACTACCCGAACCCGCGACACTCAAGCACCTGCGGCTTTAAACACAACCCCTTATGTTGCCGATAACGATACCGGTGGCGCTCTTTCCGGAGAGGCGGGCGTTAATGAAAACGACCAAGATGAAGATAATGAAGATGAAAGCGGCACGGATTCGGCAGATTCTAACCCTATGGGCGCAAGGCTCGGCACATGGGATGGAGACACGCTTATAAATGAATGGGCTAACATATCCTTTACTGTTCCCGAAGGCTTTACAAGGCTTTCCGAGGGCGAGATGCAAGCGGTTTTGGGTCTCGGGGAGGACATTATGGTGAGCGGCGGCGCTATTACCGAGGCTGAAATCGACTTTTCAAAGTCAACATACGCTTATGAATTTTTCCTTATGGGCGAAAATATGTATCCTCAGATTTTCCTTATGTATCAGGCGGATTCTATCGGTTCATTAGGCGTTGAAGGCTTTTTTAAGATTACAATTGACGCGGTGCTTGTCGCATACGAATCTATGGGTATAGCGGTTGAAGTATTACCGTCTTCAAGCATTGAAATCGCGGGTCAGGAATACTTCTTAGGTTCAACGAAGTCGGAAATCGGAACGATAACGCTTAACCAGGACTTTGCCATACGCGAGCAAGGAAACGTATTTATAGTTTTTTGCATGACCTATATGGACGAGGATAAAGATATGGTCTATGACGCGATTAATTCGGTTACGGAAGCGAATTAAATTTGCTCTTAAATAAAAAAACAAACCGCCCCCTTTCGGGCGGTTTGTTTTTTTATTTTCCTGCCGCATCAAGGCGGTTAAGGGCGCGTTTTAGCTTAAATTCAGCAACGGCGTGTTCGTTTGCGCTTAGTGAAACGTCGGAAAGCCTTTTTTCGGCGGTTTTCTTTGCCTCTTCGGCGCGTTCCACATCGATTTTATCGCCCCATTCACAGCTTTGCGCCAAAATCGTGGTTTTGTCCAATCCTACTTTAAGAATACCGGACGACACCGCCGCGAGTCGGTACTGACCGTCAATCTTGATTCTGACTTTTCCAATACCGAGCGCCGCAACATAAGGCTCGTGTTTGGCAAGTATACCCACATCTCCGACAGTAGTACGCGCAATTACGTTTTCGGTTTCGCCTTTAAAAAAGACGCCGCGCGGGGTGATTATTTGAAGTTTAAATGGGGTCATTATGATACCTCAAAATCAATTTCATTAAAAAGATTTGCGGGGGCGGCGGGAGTGGATAAGACGTACAATATATGCAAAATATACCATAATATTGGTATATTGTCAAGAGAGGCTGCTTGCTAACTTACCCTTTTGAAAACCATAGTCTCAACTTCGCTTACGAGGGTGAGGTTATCACCGCTGATTTCAACCTTACCGTCCTGGGAATAGGAGTCGCCGAGCAAACGAATGGTGGATTTAATATTACTGCCACTAATTTTATATTCACCGTTTCCTGTACCGGTAACGTTTCTGCCGTCAGCCGTGAGAACATATCCAATATCAATCGTTCCGTCAGCTTTATATTCATAAGTTACAACAAAAACTGTCCCAGGCTGTCCGATGTCGATATTGGTTTCCCATTTACCGACTATATCAGTTTTCAGAGATGAATCACAGCCTGCAAACAATGTAACCGAAAGACATAATACGAGCAATAGAACTAATGACTTTTTCATACGTTCTCCTTTTAGCACATGTAAAGCTTTTGTTCATCATTTTTTCTTCTTCGCCTTGGCTACCGCTTCGTCAATGGTTCCTACGAATAAAAATGCCGATTCAGGCAGATTGTCATGCTTGCCCTCGATGATTTCCTTAAATCCGCGGATTGTTTCTTTGAGGGGAACATATTTTCCCTCCATGCCGGTGAACTGTTCCGCAACCGAGAACGACTGTGACAGGAAACGCTGAATCTTACGGGCTCTTGCTACCGTGAGTTTGTCGGACTCATCAAGTTCGTCCATACCGAGAATTGCGATTATATCCTGAAGTTCGTTGTAACGCTGTAAAATGCCCTGAACTGCTCTTGACACGTCATAATGTTCCTGCCCCACAATTTCGGGGGTTAGTATGCGCGAAGTGCTGTCCAAGGGGTCAACCGCAGGATAAATCCCCATAGCGGCTATGTCGCGGGAAAGCACTGTAGTAGCATCAAGGTGGGCGAAAGTCGTTGCGGGGGCAGGGTCGGTGAGGTCGTCGGCAGGGACGTAAACCGCCTGCACTGAGGTTATAGAACCTTTGTTGGTGGAAGTTATACGTTCCTGAAGCGCCCCCATTTCGGTCGCTAAGGTCGGCTGATAGCCCACCGCGCTCGGCATACGTCCGAGAAGTGCCGAAACCTCCGAGCCGGCTTGTGTAAACCTGAATATATTATCAATGAACAGAAGCACGTCCTGTCCCTCTTTGTCACGGAAATATTCAGCCATTGTAAGTCCCGAGAGCGCCACCCTCATTCTTGCACCGGGCGGTTCGTTCATCTGCCCGTAGACAAGGGTTGTTTTATTAATAACGCCGGATTCAATCATTTCCTGATAGAGGTCGTTTCCTTCACGGGTACGCTCACCTACGCCTGTGAAGACCGAAAGCCCGCCGTGCTGTTTGGCTATGTTGTTAATCAGCTCCATAATCAGCACGGTTTTCCCCACTCCCGCACCGCCGAACAGACCGATTTTCCCGCCTTTAAGATAAGGCGCTATCAGGTCAACTACTTTTATCCCTGTTTCAAGGACGTTGTTTGTCGGGGAAAGCTCTTCATAAGCGGGTGAGGGACGGTGAATAGTCCAATGTTCTTCCGCCTCGGGGGCAGGTTTGTTGTCAACAGGTTCGCCCAAAAGATTGAACATTCTGCCAAGGGTGCAACTGCCGACGGGAACTTTTATAGAAGCGCCGGTATCAACAGCCTCCATACCGCGAACTAATCCGTCGGTACTGCCCATAGCGATACAGCGGACTATATCGTCGCCGATATGCTGCGCTACTTCAACCACCAACTTTTCGCCGTTATGCTCAATTTCAATAGCGTCAAGGAGTTTGGGCAGTTTTTCAGGCTCGAACCTTATGTCAAGCACTGCGCCTATAATTTGTACTACTGTTCCGATGTTTTTCGACATGTTTTTGTCCTCGCAATTTATATTTTACCGAGTGCCTTGCACCTCTGAGATAGCGGAATTTTTTAAGCGGCGCATCTAAACCGCCCGCTTATGACTAAGCCGTTAATTTAAAAGTCTTTCAATCGCCGCAGTTTCTTCCTTGGTAAATTCGGCTTTCCCTGCTGCTTCTACGTTTTCGACAATCTGCTCGGAGCTACTTGCACCGATTAAAACTGTAGTTACCGCCTCATTGTTCAAAACCCATGAAATCGCCATTTGTGAAAGGCTCTGCCCGCGCGATTTCGCAACATCGTTAAGTCCGTTCAGCCGCTTAATCATAGCGTCGTCAAGTTCATCCTTTAGCCATGTGCGATTTTTCCCGATTCTTGAGTCTGCGGGAATACCGTTAAGATACCTGTTGGTCAAAAAACCTTGATAAAGCGGTTGGAAAACCGCAAGCCCGAAGCCCTCTTTCAGGGCAAGCTTGTCAAGCCCGTCGGCCTCAATCCACCTGTTAAGCATGGAATAAGACGGCTGATTAACTATAAAAGGCGTTTTAAGCTCACGAATAATGGGTAGAATAGCTTTCATCTGCTCACTGTTGTAATTAGACAATCCGGTGTAGAGTGCCTTTCCGCTTTTAACAATTTGGTCTAAAGCAAGAGCGGTTTCCTCTGCCGGTGTGTCGGGGTCGGGTCGGTGGTGGTAGAATATATCCACATAGTCAAGTTTCATACGTTTAAGGCTTTGGTCAAGGGAGGAAATAAGGTACTTGCGCGAACCGAAGTCGCCGTAAGGACCGTCCCACATATCGTAGCCCGCTTTAGTTGAAATTACCATTTCATCACGGTAATGGCGCAAGCCCCTGTCAAGTATTTTCCCGAAATTTTCCTCAGCGGAGCCGTTGTAAGGGTTGCCGTAGTTGTTGGCAAGGTCAAAATGGGTGATTCCCAAATCAAACGCGGTACGACACATTTTTTCGGCGTTTGCGAACGGGTCAAGAAAGCTGAAATTGTGCCAAAACCCAAGGGAAACAGAGGGCAACTTTAAGCCGCTCCTTCCGCAACGGTTATAGGGCATTTTTTCGTAACGGGTTTGATTGGCGGTATACATAATATGTCTCCTTATAAACTATTAGCGGTTTTTTATGAAATGGCGTTAGCCCCGCCGACAATCTCATTAATTTCATTTGTAATTTTTTCCTGCCGTGCGCGGTTATACTGAAGCGAAAGCTTTTCAATCATTTCCTCGGCGTTGTCCGAGGCGCTTTCCATTGCGTTACGGCGGGCGCTCTGCTCGGATGCAAAAGATTCAACACAGGCGCAGTTGATTATACTTAACAGAATCATGGGTATAATCCTGTCGAAAACCGCCTCGGGAGAGGGGTCATAATTTACAAACCGAGCAATCTTACTATCCGAATGGTCGGAACTTTCGACCATTTCGGGTTTTTCGGTAATTCCCTCTGCCTTTTCTTTGGTTGTATCAAACGGCAAAAGCTTTAAGTCAGTAGCGTCCTGTCGGAGCGCTGAAATATACGCGGTATAGAAAATCCTCACTTCGTCAACCTCGCCGGTTTTGAACAAATCGGAGGCGATATTGGCTATATCGGCACACTGACTTGCCTTTACGTTTTCGGCAAAATAAGGATATTCCGCAACAATGTCATGCTTATACTTCTTGAAATAATCGACGGTTCGTTTACCAATGGCTATTATCTTAGGCGGCGTGCTATCGTCGGCGCTATTTGAAGAAACAAGGCGTAAAATATTCGAGTTAAAGCCACCCGCAAGCTCTCTGTCGCCGGCAATCACGATAAAAAGTCTGTTTTTGACCTCGCGTTTTGCCGTGAAAATAGTTGCGAAATCTTTCTTTTCAGCCGCTATTTCCTTGAGGAGTTCGTCAAGCGCGTTAAAATAAGGACGCAAAATTGCCGCCTTGGCTTTTGCGCGGCGAAGCTTGGACGACGCCACCATTTCCATAGCTCGGGTGATTTGCAGGGTGGAACCGACGCTTTTTATGCGGCGTTTAATGGATTTCATGTTTCCTTTAGGCATAATACTTTTACCTTAAATTAATATTAATAAGCTTCAAAATAAGCAATCCTTCTCAAAACAAAGGATAAAGTCACAAGTGCAAGCGCCGCCGCCGAAAAAGCAAGCGAAACAATGCCTAAAACCAAAGCTGCTTTTGACATGAGAGAACCTCCCTAAAACTTAAACCACGTGTTTCTTTATAAAATCTTCGGTAAACGCAGTCAGGAATTTTTTAACGGCTTTGGTGCTTTCGGCGTCTAATTGCTTTTGCGCCCTAATCCCGTCAAGAATTTCATGGTGATTTTGGTCGATATACTTAGAAAGCTCGACCTCATACTCGGGTATTTTACTTACGGGAACATTTTTCAGATAGTTGTTTACCACCGCGTAGATGATTATTACCTGATTTTCAACGCTTACCGGGGCGTTTTTACCCTGCTTTAAAACCTCCACAATACGCTCGCCCTGCGCCAGACGGTTCTTGGTGTCCTCGTCCAAGTCTGAGCCGAACTGTGAAAAAGCCTGCAATTCTTTATACTGGGAATATTCTAATTTCAGCGTACCTGAAACCTTTTTCATAGGTTTAATTTGGGCATTTCCGCCTACACGCGATACCGAGATTCCGGGGTTTACCGCAGGACGGATTCCGGCGTTGAAAAGCTCGGTTTCAAGGAAAATCTGCCCGTCTGTAATTGAAATAACGTTGGTAGGTATATACGCCGAAATATCACCCGCCTGGGTTTCGATAATCGGCAGAGCGGTCAACGAGCCGCCGCCGTAGTCTTTGTTAAGCTTTGCGGCGCGTTCCAAAAGCCTTGAATGGAGATAGAATACGTCTCCCGGATATGCCTCGCGTCCCGGCGGACGCTTCAGGAGCAACGATAAAGCGCGGTAAGCTACGGCGTGTTTGGACAGGTCGTCGTAGACCACCAAAACGTCCTTGCCCTGCTCCATGAAATATTCACCCATAGCGCAACCGGTGTAAGGCGCGATGTATTGAATCGGAGCCAGTTCAGCCGCACCTGCCGAAACGACAATGGTATAACCGAGCGCACCCGCCGCCCTAAGCTCTTCAACTACGGTAGCAACGGTTGAGCTTTTTTGTCCGATAGCGACATAGATACAAATAACGTCTTCTTTTTTCTGATTTATAATAGTGTCGATAGCAATTGAGGTTTTACCCGTCTGACGGTCGCCTATAATAAGCTCCCGCTGTCCGCGCCCAATGGGAATCATTGAGTCAATTGCTTTTATCCCTGTTTGCAGGGGAACGCGAACCGTCTCTCTTGTAATTACGCCCGGCGCGATTTTTTCAATCGGGCGGCTTTCAGAGGCGTCAATAGGTCCTTTTCCGTCAATGGGCTGACCAAGGGAATTCACAACACGTCCCAACAGCTGACCACCCACGGGAACAGAAACGATGTTCCCTGTGCGCTTTACTGTATCTCCCTCGCGTATTTCGGCGTCGCTACCAAGCATAACCGCGCCTATGAAGTCCTGCTCAAGGTTTAAAGCCATGCATCGTATACCGTTCTCGAACTCAAGAAGTTCCCCCAGCATACATTTTTCAAGCCCGTGCAAGCGCACAATGCCGTCACCCACGGTCACAACTGTTCCCGTGTCGGAAAGGCTTATCTTCTCCCCGAAGTTTTTAATTTGCTCCTTGATAAGGGCGGTAATTTCATCAGGGCGTAAATCCACTGCCATAAAGTTTCATGTTCCTTTCGCATATTCGCATTTGTTATAGCTTTGACATAGTTTCCGCGATAAACTCCGCCGCGGACTTTATATTGTCGGGCAAAGGATAGACATTCGGCAAATCCTTTACGCCTTTAAACAACTCGCTTTTACCATAATAATCGTCAAGCCCTGTGTACAGGAAAACCGGTAGCGCCGCCGTAAGAATCGAATGGGTCAGCTCATTGGCTCTCCATGTCCCTTCGTCTCCCGCAAAAGTAAGGCTGTCGGTAAAGACCAGCGAACAATCGCAGGAATTTATGTACTTATAAATCTGCTCATACCCGCCCTCGGGAAAAGCGCTTTCTTTTACATAGCCTATTTTACAATCATGCTTTTTTAAAGTTTCGGTTAGCTTTTCGGAAATTTTAGCGCATACTTTTAACTCTTTCAGTTCTTTTTTCATTTGACGCCTGTCGGAGTTATCACCATTATGTTTTTTCAAATGCTCCAAATAAGAGGCTCTTATGATATAAATACGTGTAGGTTTCATTTTACCGTCCAATTTTGTTATAACGATGTTACAGTATTGTCTCGGCGATTTCTCTCTTGAGAGATTCGAGGCGGTTCTTAACACTTCCGTCAATCCGCGTTCCACCGTAATCAACGACTACGCCGCCAATCAGGTTTTTGTCGGTTTTTTCTGAAAGCTCAATTTGATTCCCCGTAATCTGCGCCATCTTTGAAATAATCTTGTCCCGCTGCTCGGCACTCAGAGCAAACGCCGAGGTTACGGTAACAGGAGTTATTCCGAATTTGTCGTGATATTTTCTCCGAAAATCGCGATATATTCCGCTGAAACGCCCCAATCTGCCTTTTTCCGTGAGGACACACAGAAAGTTCATGGTGTATGGCGAAACTTTCCCATCAAACACTTTTTTAACCACATCAAGCTTATCCCCGCGCGAAACCGTGGGGACAAGGGAAAGCTTAACAAGTTCCGGCGCATCGACAAGGGCGTCGTTTACGACCTTTAATTCCGAAAGCGCAACCTCAAAACCTGATTTGTCGTTTTGGTGCTTTTCCTCAAACAGCTCAAACAGCGCGGAGGAATAAATATTCTCGACAGATGTTGGCATTAAACACCTCTAAAAGCATAGAATTATTGACCTTAGGGGGCGGCATAACCCGTCACCCCCGCTATAATTTGTTAAACCTTAACCAAAAAGCTCTCGATAATCGCCTTATTATCCGCCTCGTTAATTTCCTTTTGCGCCACGGCAGAAGCCGTCATGATGACAAGCTCGGAAATCTGGTCTTTGATTTCGTTGACAGCGCGTTTCTTTTCAAGCTCGATGCTTTCCTCGGCGCGTTCACGAATCATAACGGCGTTTTTGTTAGCCTCGGAAATAATTTCCTGCTCTTTTGCAGAGGCACGCGAGGTCGCCGCAGAAACGATTTCCTGCGCCTCCTCTTTGCTCTTGGCAAGTTTAAGGGTATACTCCGATTCAACCTTTTCGGCGTTCTCTCTCGAAACCTTAGCCGCCTCGACCTCGCGGCTTATCATATCTTTCCTTTTGTCAAGCATTTCAACAACCTTTTTATGCAAAAGGAAACGATAAAGCAAAAGGATAATCAATGTGTTGGTAAGAGTGAACGCAATTGTGCCCAAATCTATACCCACAAGGGGCAAGGTTGTAAGAAACATCGGGTTCATAGACAAGTCCTCCGTCTTTACAAAATCAACCGGTTAATCTGCCGACCAACGGATTCGCGAACATGAGCAACAACGCCACAACCAACCCGTAAATACCGGTCGTTTCGGCAATAGCGTCACCGATAACAAGCGTCCTGGTAATGGTTCCGCCGGCTTCAGGCTGACGCGCTATAGCCTCAACCGCTTTACCTGCTGCATAACCCTGACCTACACCCGCTCCTATACCCGCTATCATAGCGCACCCCGCGCCTAAAGCCGATAAGCCCAATACAAGTCCTTGTGCCTGCAATAATGCTTCATTCATGGTTAAAAATCCTCCTGAATAGTTTTGTATAATCACTAATTTGGAAACATGGTTATAGTCGGTTTTAATCCGAACTGCAATCCGCCATAGAAACGTAAGCCATGGTCAGCAACGTAAATACATAAGCCTGTATTGTCGAGGCAAAGAGGTCAAAGTAAAGCGACAATACCGCCGGAACGCCGACCTGAAATATTCCGAAAGCGATCCCCGAAAGCGCGTACTGAATCAGCCCCATGATTACGAAACCGCCCATAATATTACCGAAATGACGCAGGGTTTGCGACAGGGGGTTTGCAATTTCGCCGATTATGTTAAAAGGTAACATGAACGGCACAGGCTCGGCAAAGCTTTTCAAAAAGCCCTTAAATCCGCCGGTCTTAAACTTATTGTATATAACAAGGAAGAATGTCAGTAAACCCCAAGACGCCAGCATTGACAAGTCTGCCGTCGGTGGTCTCATTCCGAGGAGACCCATAAGGCTCGAAAGCAGCGAGAAGAAGAAAAGCGCGGCTATGTAACAAACGTATTTTGCGTACTTTGCGCCCATTGTTTCCAACACCGAGCCATTGAAGAAACCGACTATGAGTTCCGCCAAAATCTGTCTGCGGGTTGTGGGAATAACCTTTAAATTCCGCCCCAGTATAAAGAAAAGCGTTGCGAGAAGGAGCATGACAACCCATTGAACCACTATTGTTTCGGAAAGATTAATGGTTACGCCGAACAGATTAAAGCTTGTTATTAAAGCCGCACCGTCAACCTCAAAAGCCTTTTCCGCAATAGTCTCAACTTCAATATTAGCGCCGACACTCAAAAACAGCGGCATAAAATCCCCCCTATTGAATAGCTCTACGGCTTATTTTTCAGTATTGTAACAGTGTAATGGATTTTAGGGAAAAAAAGCGGGAGCAGAGCCGTGAATATATTCACCAAATCGAAAGCGAATAAAATCGCGTAAATTCCCGCCATGCCCAAAAAACGCACTCCGAACCAAACACCCGCCGAAGCCCGCGCTTTTACGGCGTTTTTTCTTTTAAGGGTTTTTTCGGTGGAATAGGCAAGCAGATAAAAGTTTACCCCTGATATAACCGCACCGAAAAAGATACCGGTGAAAATCCTGAAATCTATGGTTTTCGCAAAAGCCGAGTATATAAGTCCGATTAACCCAAGCGCCGAAACGCCGATTAAAAAGGTCAAGCGCATGGCGTAAAGCTCACGGAAAGGCAGGTTATTTTTTTCGGTTTTCATAGTAATAATCATAGTCTTTCGGGTCATTTTTAAGCGAACGATGAAATGGGTCTTGCTCCGGCTTTGCGTTTTTGCTTAAAGAGTCACCGTCGCCGTATTTTTTGATAATCTTCCAAAGGTACGAAACCAATGAAAAAATCATCGTGAAAATCCCCAAAAAGATAAATATTATAATACACCAATCGGGTAAATTCAGCCTGTTCGACAGCCACGCGCCACCGCCGATAAATAAAAGCAACGGAGTTATCACCACAAAGGCGATGTGACTGACGAGTATATAAGCAGAAAAAGGACTTTCTTTATTAGACATGTCTTTCGCCCGTCACTCATCAAGTATAAGTTGGTCTAAAAGCCATTCACCGTCCTGCTTGTACATAATGCGCTCAAAGATAACATCAACATCGCTTATTGAAAGCTGTACAACAAGAGCCGCCTCGGTGGCTGAAAGCGCCTTTAAGGAATAGGACGGGTTATTCCAGTTCACAGGGAATTCATCATAAGGAACAAATTCGGCAAAGTCGGCGTTGATTCCGAGCTGTCCGTTTTTATCAAAATAAATCCTGCCGAAGTTGCTGTAATAATCGCTGCCGTCGTCAAGCATGTTGTTTTTGACCCTTTCGGCTTCTTCGGGTATAAAAGTTTTGTCAACAAAGCTTTCTAATTCTTCAAGGGTTTTGAATTCCTCGCTGTCAACGTAATAGGTATTGTTTTCAGGACGGTTTCCGTAAGGCTCGGGCTTAACAGGAAGTCCTCGGGTTACATAAATCCCTATAATATCGTGATTATTCCGAATCAAACGCTCTGCCGCATCAAGCATTTCGTCCTCAAGCTCATCAGAAGGTCTGTAGTTTGAATGATAATTTCTGTGGGCGGCGTCCGAACCCTCGTCTTTGTCTTTGCCGATTAATAAAAATGCGAAAATCGCCGCCGTCACGGCAAGCAAGAAGACAACGATAGTCGCAATAAAAGCAGATTTACTGCTGTTCATGATAAAACATTTCTCTTTCTATTTATTTTTTAATTTCAACACATTACGGGAAATCGCGACACTCTTATGACATCACAATAATCATTATACAATATAATTTTTAATTTTTCAAGGGTTTATTTTAAAAAATTTTATATTTTACCTTAAACAGGGCAGAATATTAGCAGAATATTGCTTATGCAGTACCGCAAAGAGGGTTTTGCAAGCACAATAATTCGGAGAAAAGACTTAAACTCATGATTACTGAAAAAATAAACGAAATAACCGCGTCCCCGTGGGAAACGCGTCCCATAAGTGCGCTGTACGCCTCGCTCAGGCGTCTAAGACGCCTTTTGGCTAAAAGCGGCGAAAACGGCGGCGTTTCGGAAAAGCGCCTGCTCGAAAAAGAATTAGGCATGTTAATACGGGCGCATAAAGGGGTTTATATAAACACGTTTACCGCCGACCCGAAACGTTCGGGATTCGGGAAACCCGCCATAACTCCGGTTCTCGGAGGAGTTATAAGCTCGCTCAGGGTTATTGACGAGGGAACGGTAACAGACGCGGTTTCAAAAGTTGCGGCGGTCAAGCCCCTGTCCTCAATGGACATTGACACTCTTATTTGGCAGGCGAAATACTGCATTATAACCGATGCGGTGAATTCCTTAAATTCAAATTCATCTGATTCGGAAACAAATTACGCCGACTGTGCGGGAAAGTTAGGCGCACTGTCCGACCTTGACCCCGAGGCGATTTGCGTGGCTTTGAATCCGGTGGAATTGCTCTACTCGGAGGATAAGCTATACCCCGAATTAACCGAAGAAACCCGCGCCAAATACAGGCGAATGACCTCCGAAATAGCGATTGCAACCGGCATAGACGAGGCGAGGCTTTCCCGCGAATACATGAGTCTGCGAAAAACAGCCGCCCCTGATAATAACAACACCCATATAGGAGAAATAATCACCCTTGATTATCGGCGGGTTTTCCCTTTTGTTAAGCTGAAAAGATATTTACTGTTACTGTTTTTGACGTCGGTAATTCCTGCCGCTATTTTTGCTTTTTTTACAGTTTCCCCAAACCTTAACCCCCTCTTTTTTACATTCGTGTTTTTGCTGGTGTATATACCCGGACTTGCCATTGTAAAGCCGCTCGCAGATTATATAGCCATAAAGTCCGTTAAAGGCGCGGGGCTTTTGCCCCGCTTAGACCTTAAAGGTAAAATTCCGCCGAGGGCAAAAACCTTATGCGTGATTTCTACCCTTATAGCCTCCGAAAAGGATATAATAAGCGGTTTTGAAAAATTAAATGCCGCCAAGCTTAAAAATAAAGCCGAGAATATAAAATTCGCGCTACTTTGCGACCTTAAACCCGCAGGGGAAGAAATAATGCCCGAAGATGAGAAATTACTGAATTATGCTTGCGAAGTCTTCGGGAGAGCCAAAGGCGACTTTGTAATCCTGTTCAGAGCACGCAAGTACTGCAAGACGCAAGGTTTGTGGCAGGGGGAAGAAAGAAAAAGAGGCGCGATTTTGGCGCTGGCGAGGCTTTTACGGGCGGACGAAGAAAAGCGGAACTGTCAGGAGGCGGATTCCGCCTTTCGCGCAGTTTACGGTAGTCGCGCCGCCTTGCATGACATTGCATATATAATGGCGCTGGATTATGACACTATGCCGCTCATGGACAGTGTTTCGGAACTTGTGGGAATAGCTCTTCACCCCCTTCACAAGAACACCGGAATAATTGCCCCGAGAATAACAACTACGCTCGACAGTTATTTGAAAACCGGATTTTCCCGCGCTATGTCGGGTAACGGAGGCTGTGCGGGCGCGTCAAGTTACGACTGCTTTTCGGGGGAGATGTATCAGGATTGTTTCGGAGAGGGGATTTTCACAGGAAAAGGACTGATTAACGTTGACCTACTCCTTAAAAACTGTGATGATTCGGGGCGTTTCCCCCACGAACGCATACTTTCCCACGATATTTTAGAGGGGGGCTGCATAGGGGTAAAATATGCGGGGGACGTGGAATTCAACGACAGTTTTCCCGACACCTCGGCGGCTTATTTTAAGCGCCAACACAGATGGCTTCGCGGAGATTTACAAAACTTCAGATATGTCTTCGACAAAGGCTTTTCGCCGCTTACGAGATGGAAGCTTTTAGATAACGTCAGGCGGGCGGTAACGCCGCCGGTTATTTTTATATGCTTTATTGTTTCGGCTCTTATGCCTATTTTTACGCCGAACAACTCGGCTCGCCCCTACATTATCGCCGTCGCGGGGTTACTTGCCATTACCATGCCTTTTTTAATGGGCTTTTTCCCCTCTGTAATAAGGGGCAGGAGATTTGCGTTTTACAGGCGTTTTTATTCCCCCGTTATTTCTCAGACCAAACAGCTTTTACGGCAATGTCTGCTTGAAATCATGTTCGCGCCCAAAGCCGCCATTATATCCGCCGACGCGGTAATCAGAACTTTATGGCGTATGCTTGTATCTAAAAAGCATCTGCTTGACTGGGCTACAGCGGCGGCGTTCGAGGGGCTGAAAACAGGATTTTCACACATACTCGCGGCTGAAATTATTTCAGCAGGTTTATTGATTTTTGCGGTTATAAGTGACAACGTTTTAATGTTTATTTTAAGTGTAATTTTTCTTTGCGCTTTGCCTTTGACACTTTATATAGACAGAACCGTCGGAACAGCAAAACCTAAAATCACTAAGAATATGCGGCGGGAGCTTATAGAAAACTCGCGTAAGATGTGGGGATTTTATGAGGACTACGTCACGGTGGAACATCATTTTTTACCGCCCGACAATGTGCAGTATAGCCCTGTTTATCGCGTTTCGGCGCGGACTTCGCCGACTAATATAGGAATGTATATGCTTTCCTGTGCGGTGGCGAATATTTTCGGATTCATAAACAATCACGAATTTGAAAAACGGGTTTCCGATACAATAGAAACCATCGAAAAGCTTGACAAATGGAACGGCAATTTAATGAACTGGTATGAAACGCGAGGGCTGAAAGTGATTTCCCCCTTTGTTTCTTCGGTTGACAGCGGGAATTTTGTCTGCTGTCTTGTAGCTGTAAAAGAGGCTCTTAAAAACGCAAGCGTTTCCACCGATTTAATATCACGGATTGAAAAAATCGCCGCTGACACCGACTTAAAGGCTTTCTACAACAAAGCGCGGAATCTTTTCAGCATTGGGTACGACGTCCAAAAGGGGGAGCTTTCCCGCCATAATTACGACCTGATTATGTCAGAGGCGCGAATGTTGTCCTATTACGCTATTGCGACGGGGCAGGTTCAAAAAACCCACTGGCGCGCTCTTGGGCGGACTATGGGAAGAAGCGGGCGTTACGCTGCCCCCGTCGCCTGGACGGGCACTATGTTTGAATATTTTATGCCGGAATTACTGCTCGGCTCAAAGGAGGGAAGTATGGAATACGAAGCTTTAAGGTTCTCCCTGCATTGTCAGCAAAAGCGCGGGCGGGAAACGGGTCTGCCTTTCGGCATGTCCGAGAGCGGGTATTATGCCTTTGACGAGTCTTTGAACTACCAGTATAAAGCCCACGGCGTACAAACGGTAGGGCTTAAAGGCGGCTTAAACAAAGAAAGGGTGATTTCACCCTATTCAAGCTTTTTATCCCTTGCGACCGACCCGATTGGCTCTTATAATAATTTGGCAAGACTGGAGAAACTCGGCGTTACACACCAGCGGTACGGGTTTTACGAGGCAGCGGATTTCACTAAGCACAGGGTAGGCTCGGGGTTCGCGGTGGTCAAAAGCCATATGGCGCACCATGTAGGAATGTCTCTTGCGGGGGTGTGCAACGCGCTCTCTGACGGGAAACTGCAAAAACTATTTCTGTCCGACCCCGATATGAAACGGGCAGAAGAATTACTGGAGGAAAAAATAATGGCGGGAGAACCTGTTCTTGCCACACCTGAATGGCAGGAGGAGCAGACTTACAGAATCAATTCAACCGAGTTCACGCAGTTCAGTCCGTTTGAAATAAAAGTGAATCCGCTCTCAAACAGCCTTTTAACGGTTTTAACCACCGACATGGGTATAAGCGCTACGCTGTTTAATAAAAAAAGCGCGTTTTATAAGACCGAGGATTTGTTCAATCCCCGCGGGACATTGTTTGCCTTTGCGGAAAACGAGAATATAATGCCGTTCCTCAACCACCCGGTCTGCCGTCGGAATGAAACCATACAAAATCCTGAAAAAAGTGTAATTTTCATGCAAAACAGTACCGAGCATTATTTGAATTACAAGAATTTACACCTCGGGGAACAGATTTATCTGCATCCCTCAAAAGCTATTGAAATCCGCCGTTTTGCCGCTGAAAATCTTACGGGCATGAAAAGGCAACTGACCCTTGCGATATACCTCGAACCCGCGTTGGCGCGTTTTCGCGATATATCGGCTCACCCGGCGTTCATGGATTTGTTTTTGAAATTAAAATATGATGAGGAAAACAGCCTTATTATCGTAAAGAGAAAAGAAAGAAAAGGCGACGCCGAGACGGTTATGGCTATAGGTTTCAAAAACGATGAGGACTTTACATTTTCTTTCAACCGCGAAGACATTGTAAAAAGAAACGGCGGTATGCTTTCAGCATTGGAAAAGGCGCGGGAGCGCGATATAAACGTCGCTTTCGTGCCTTGTCCCTGCGTGTTTATTAAAGCCGATTTCCCGCTTGACGCTTTCGGGAAAAAAGAAGCCGAATTATTTATATGCTACGGAACAAGCGAAAAAGAAGCTGTAAGTTTAGCTACTGAAATGAGGCGCGGCGAGGTAAACAATCCAAGCGAGGAAATCATTTCTCCGCTTGTGAGGGAAACCATGTACGGCAGGTTAGCGGCAAGGATTTTGCCCCATATACTGTATGTCCCTCATATTTCGGACGGGGGCAAAAAAGCTGTAATGAAAAACAACTTAGACAAAAAAGAGCTTTGGAAACTCGGCATATCGGGGGATTACCCCATAGTGCTTTTCGACTTCTATGAAAGGAGCGTGGGCGGCGCTTGCGCCGCCGGTGCTGACGCTGTTATTGAAATGAAAAAGGCACTGTCTTTATGCGGGGTGGAATTTGATTTAGTCATGCTTTACGGGAACGAGGCGCAAAGACGGCTTGCCGAGCAGTTGAGGCGCGAAATCGGCGCGGAGGCTTTCATTATAGGTAAAAATACGGCAGAACCCGGACTGTTAAACCTAATCCGCGCCGCCGCCTGTTATACCCAACGCTCGGACGAGCTTGCTCCCACGGCTAAACTCAAGGTAAAAGAGCCCGAGTTTTTGCCGGTTATAAGCTGTGAAAAGCCTGAGAGGGAAGAAAATTGCCACGGGGCAGTTTCTGCTTTTGAGGGGGAGAGCTTTATAATAGAGGAAAGTCCGGAGCTTCCGTGGTGCAATGTGCTTGCGTCGAGCCGTTTCGGGACATTGGTGTCGGATAAATCATTAGGCTTCTCATGGGCGCTGAACAGCCGCGAGAATAAAATGAGCCCTTGGAACAATGACCTGCGTGCCGATAATAAAGGCGAAATGCTTTTAATGAAACCGGATTCGGAAAAGGTTATTTACGACCTTATTGACGGTAGCAGGGCTGTGTTTTCCCCCAACAGGGCAGAATATTACGGCGCGGTTAAAGGCGTTTACGCCAAAACAAGCGTTTATGTCTACGAAAAAGGCACAGGTAAGGAAATCGTCTTAGAGCTCGAAAACCGCTCAGGGAAAACCAGGAGCTTTCAGATTGCCTATTACGCCGAGCCTGTTCTCGGCGTTACGAGGGAGGGCGCGGGACTCATAAAGCCTGAAATTTGCGATAACACGCTGATATTTAAAAACCCGTCCAACGGTGTGTTTTCGGGAGCGATGCTTTTATATACAGAAAGTAATAATTGCAGGTATATAACTAAAAGACAAAAATTCTTCGAGGGAAACTGGACGGAAACTGAAAAACCTGAAATTCACCCCGCTCATGATATAATTGGAGCGGTAGTAGTCAAAATCGAGCTCCCCCCAAAGCATAAGGATAAAATAAAATTTATTCTTGCCTTTACCAAAAACATGAAGAATCCGCTGACCATAAAAGACGCGCTGAAAGGTAAACATCCCGCCCCGCTGATTGAGGCTAAGAAAATTGACACCGGGGACAAAAGGCTTGATGCGCTTTACAGATGGTGGTTGCCGTGGCAGACAATCGGTTGCAGAATTTGGGCGCGGACGGGATTTTACCAGAACAGCGGGGCTTACGGCTACAGAGACCAACTTCAGGATTGCCTTTGCGCTATGCACATCCGCCCCGAAATAGCCAAGAGCCAAATTATACGCGCCTGTTGCGCTCAGTTTCCCGAGGGTGATGTTCTGCACTGGTGGCACGATATGGAAACCCACAACAAAGGCGTAAGAACCCGTTATTCGGACGATTTGCTGTGGCTGCCTTATGTCGTGTCGGAATATGTTGACTTCACCAAGGATTACGGAATTTTGGAAATCACGGTTCATTACTGCCACGGACCGCTTCTTGCCGATAACGAGCATGAAAAGTATATTGAGGTGGCGCGTTCAAGCGCGAAAGAAAGCGTTTACCTCCACTGTAAGTGCGCTCTTGACAAGGCTTATGCCAAGGGCGGTCACGAGCTTCTCCTGATGGGGTGCGGCGACTGGTGCGACGGGTACAATAACGTCGGGGAAGATGGTCGGGGTGAAAGCGTCTGGCTTTCGATGTTTTATGTAATGGTTTGCAAAAATTTCACCAAAATTGCCGCGATGAACGGTGATGTTGATTACGCCGAGGAGCTTAAAAGCCGCGCCAAAGGATTAGTTTCGGCAATTGAGGCTTTTGCGTGGGATTCGGAGGGCGAGCATTACCTGAGAGCATTCTACGACAACGGACGGGAAATGGGCGCGGCAAAAAATGACCGCTGTAAAATAGATTTATTGCCGCAGGCATTTGCGGTTTTAGCCGAATTACCCGACGAGCAAAGAAAATCAGCCGCGCTGAACAGCGCAGACGAACAGCTTTGCGATATGAGAAATAAAATAATCAAGCTGTTCACGCCGCCTTTCTGTAAGGGCAAATCATGGCAGACTCCGGGCTATGTCGAGAGCTACCCCGAGGGGGTACGGGAAAACGGCGGTCAGTACACCCATGCGGCGGTATGGTTAGCGCTGGCGTTTCACAGAGCGGGTAAAAACGGGGAAAGCCGTTTTCAGGAGAAAGCCGAGGCGCTTTCTCGTATGCTCGCGCCGTTCGGCAGGGGAGCGGAATACAAGACCGAGCCGTATTATATGGTGGCGGATATTTATACTAATCCGCAGGCGTATGGAAGGGGCGGGTGGAGTCTTTATACGGGGAGCGCGGGGTGGTATTTTTGTTTGCTGAGGGAGGTTTTTGGGGAATAATAGCAATATTTCATTAAATAGATATTTGGGGGGCTTGTGAGTACAATCCCTGTTATCCGATAAACATCGTTTATCGGATAACAGGATAAAAATAAGGGCGGCAACTGCCGCCCTTATATACTTTTCTTATAAACCGCCCCCGCCAGCCTCAAGCTTCCCGTCACCAACACCACCCCGCCGCCGCATAACTCCTCTGCCAATTCCACCGCCCGTCTTGTTTCGCTCACGGTGAAAATGCTCCCGCCGTCAAACCCGAAGAGGGTCGCGGCGCGGTACAGGTCGGAACAGCTCACCGCGTTTTCGGCGAAACCATCAGTGAGTATAATATAATGTGCGAAAGGCTCCAATTCTTCCAGTGCGCCGAGATAATCCTTGCCGTTCAGCGTTCCGAAAACAACCGCTTTTCTCACCCGCCAACCGTCAAAAGCCGCTTTCGCCGCTATTATGCTTTGACGGTTGTGTGCGCCGTCAATAATTACGGGCGGGTTTTTTCTTATAATTTGCAGTCTCGCGGGTATTTGCGCAGATTTTAAGCCGTGCTTTATATGTTTGCTTTCGATTCCAATGGTTTTTAGTACTTCAATAGCTGTTATCGCGTTTAAAACCTGATGTGCACCGCCCATAATTGTGGAAAATTCTTCCCCCTTATAAACAAACGAATTGCCGTAAATCGAGGTTTTCGCGCCGCCGATTTGGTCGGCGTCCGGAATAATAAGCTCGGCGTTTGTCTTTTCGGCGCGGGTTTT
The DNA here is from genome assembly GCA_009776305.1 of Oscillospiraceae bacterium. Classification (GTDB taxonomy): domain Bacteria; phylum Bacillota; class Clostridia; order Oscillospirales; family Ruminococcaceae; genus Ruminiclostridium_E. Next base: position 476,435 of record WRLY01000001.1, read on the forward strand.
TATTTCCACATACGCCGCTCTACCCTGAACGGGGTACATAACGCAAGGCTTGCCGTCCTTTATAATTCCCGCTTTGTGTGCCGCTATTTCGGAAAGCGTCATGCCGAGAATATCGGCATGGTCGTAGTCTATAGCGGTGATTACGCTTATTTCGGATGCGACTGTGTTGGTGCAGTCTAATAGCCCGCCGATTCCCGTTTCAAGCACTACTATATCGGCTTTCTTCTTTTTGAAATACAAAAACGCCGCCGCCGTCAATATTTCAAATTGAGAGCAATCGTTTGAATTTTTTATTTGCCGCGCCGCGTGAATTGCTGCCTCTACGCTCTCGGCAAAGTCCTTTTGAGAAATAAGTCGATTCTGCAATTGTATGCGTTCCCGAATGTCAAAAATATACGGAGAGGTGAATTTTCCAACTTTATACCCCGAGTCTATCAAGGCGCGAGAAATGAATTCCGTAACGCTACCCTTTCCGTTAGTGCCGGCAATGTGTACGAAACGAAGTTGGTTATGGGGATTTCCGAGAACGTCACAAAGGGCGGTAAACCGGCTTAAATCGGAAACCGGTTTACCGCCCGCCGAAAACTCGGAAAGCGCGTCTATTGTAGAATCAAACATGTTTTTCATTAATATTAAATCTGAACAGCAGTTTCGCCGCCAATAGCAGCATCGTCGTCCTGTACAGGTAATTCTCCGGTGCTTTCATCAGGTTTTTTGTCGTCGTCGGAATAAACAACTTCAGACTCCTTCATAGAACTGCCCTCGCTAACGGGTATATATTCCGATTCAGGCGGAATCCCCAAAGCCTCGTCCGAGTTTTCAACCGTCGATTGCTCTTCAGGTTCAAGCAATGCCTTAATCGAAAGACTGATTCTGCTCTTTTCCTCGTCTATGTCGGTAATCTGAGCGTCAACCTTTTGCCCCACGCTTAAAACCTGAGCCACGTTAGAAACCCTTTCGCGGGAAATCTGCGAAATATGAATTAACCCGTCAACGCCGGGGATAATCTGTGCAAACGCGCCGAAAGGCGTCAGGCTTACGATTTCAGCGTTTACAATATCGCCGACCGCATAATCTCTCGCGAAATTAGACCACGGATTAGCATCGGGGTCTTTTGCGCCGAGGGAAACCCTCTTCTTTTCGGGGTCAAAGCTTTTAACGTAAACATCAAGCTTATCGCCCACCGAAACCAATTCTTTCGGATGTCTGATTCGACTCCAGGTAAGCTCTGAAAGGTGAACCATACCGTCAACTCCGCCAAGGTCAACAAAAACGCCATAGCTTTCAATCGACTTAACCTCGCCTTTATAGCGTTTGCCCTCCTTGATGTCCCCCCAGAATTGTTCTTTTTTAGCGTCGTTTTCTTCTCTTTGGGCGGCGCGAATTGAGCCGACTATGCGACCTCTGCTCTCGTTTACTTCTATGATTTTGAATTTAACTTCTTTTTTGCTTAAATCCTCAAGCTTACCGCTTTTAGGTACGCCGCTTTGAGAAGCGGGAACAAACACCCTCGCGCCCTCGCACACGACAATTACGCCGCCCTTGACTACCGCCGCGACGTTCCCTGTCAGGGTCGTGTTGTCGGTTTCGGCTTGAACGATTTTTTCAAGTCCCAACGCCGAATCAACCTTTTTCTTGGAAAGGTATACCACCCCTTCCGCGTCGTTGATTGAAATTACCACACAATCAATTTCGTCCCCGGAGCTTACAACGTCAGCCGGAAACTTGCCCGGGTCGTTTGACAGCTCGTCCGCGGGTATGTAGCCCGAATGTTTTGTTCCGATGTCAACCACAGCCTCGGTTTTGTTTACCGACACAACCGTAGCCTTGACCCTATTCCCTATATATACTCTCTTAAAGGTTTTGTCAATTTCCGCCATAAAATCAATGTCGCCGCTACTTTCAACGCCCTCAACATTGTTTTTTAATTCCTCGCTCATAATACTATGAACCTCCTCAATTTTTTCCGCCGGAGTGGAAGCCCCTGCGGTTAATCCTATTATTTTAACGTCCCTGTTATTTTTTCCGGACAATAAAATCTTGACTTTTTCTATATCAAGTTGAGCCGAATTCTCAATAAAAAGGGTTTCGGTACGCCTCTCGCATATATCGGCTAATTTCCTTGAATTACTGCTTTCGGCAGAGCCGAGAACCACCATAACATCACATTTGGAGGCTAAGGTTTCCGCCTCCTTTTGTCTTCTGATAGTTGTACTACATATTGTATCAAAAATTTGCAGGTTTGTATAGTGTTTTTTGATAATTTCTCTGCAATCTTGCCATTTTGACCGAGCAAAGGTGGTTTGCGCCACTAAAATTAGTGCATTATGACCAAGGTTGGGTTGGCTGTTTATTAAATTTTCGGCTTCTTCAGGTGAATTTACGGTAATGCAGACAGTACCTTTACAGCAATGTCCGATAATTCCCTTAACCTCGGGGTGGAGGGGGTCGCCCGCAATAATGACCGAGCAACCCGCCTTTGATTTTTCAGAGACGATTTTATGAATCTTTGAAACATGCGGGCAGGTCAAATCCTCGTATTCAAGCCCAAGCGCCTTAATGCTGTCGTATTCGTCCGCGCCTATGCCGTGGCTTCTGATGATTAAGGTCTTATCACGCGGGCAGTCGGAAATCTTATTTATTTTGAGTATACCGAGGGATTCGAGCCGCTTTAAAACGTCGTTGTTGTGAATCAGCTTGCCGTATACCGCGCCGTTTTCCGCTAATTTCTCGGAGCGGCTCACGGCGCGCTTTACTCCGTAGCAAAAACCGGCGGTTTCAGCGGTCAGAATTTCAATTCTCATTGTATTTTTCCCTGAAAAATTGTTTTTATGTTAATTTTTTTAAATTACCGCAAAGCTCAAATTATCAATGGTCAACCTCTTTGTATATTTGCTCCTGCAATTCCTTAATCGCTCCCATAACCCTTTCCGAAACCCTTTTCAGCTCCCGCCTGTCCTCTTTGTTTTCAATTCTGAGCTCCGACGCGGGAATCATGTCCCCCACGGCGTAGTCCAGCCGCCTTTTCCTGCCGCCCAGCCTGTACATTAAGCAAATCGGTAAAACAGGCGCGTCAGCCATCGAGGCAATCATCGCGACCCCGCTTTTCCCCTTGCCGAGGGTTCCGTCTTTGGAGCGGGTACCTTCGGGAAAAATCATGAAAATCCTGCCCTTTTGCAAGTCCTCAAACGCCCTTTGAATCGCCTTTTCGCTACCCGGACCGCGCACTACGGGGAACGCCCCGAGGGTTCTGATTAACTTTGCGAAAAGCTTGTTTTCAAAAAGGGACGCCTTTGCCATGAAAGAATATTTCCCTTTAATAAACGCTGCGGCAATTGGCGGGTCCCAGTAATACTGATGATTGCAGGCTACAATAAAACCACCTTTGAGCGAAACTTCGCGAGGGGGGATTTTTTCCTTGTTGTGAAAATAAATCTTGTACTTTAAAAGCATGAAAATTTTTACTAAGCTTTGCACTAAAAGATACATTGTCTTCTCCTGTGTGATTATATTTTTTGTTTTATAATTTCCATAATCTTTTCAACAGACTGTTCAAAATTAAATTCCGTAGTGTCAAGTAAAATCGCGTCTTCGGCTTGTTTAAGCGGGGCGTGCGCCCGTGAGGAATCGTCTTTGTCGCGTTTTTCCAAGTCTGCCAAAACCTCGTCAAAAGATACGGATATATCAGAGCCGCCTTTTTCTTTCAATTCTTCAAAGCGGCGGCGGGCACGTTCACGGGGGTCGGCAGAAAGGAAAATTTTGACCTTGGCGTTCGGCAAAATGACCGTGCCTATATCGCGACCATCCATGACTACGTTGTTTTTAAGGGCGAAATCCCGCTGTAAATCAAGCAGAAATTCCCTCACCGCACCGTAAGACGATACTTTTGAGGCTAACATGGAGGCTTCGGGGGTACGCAATTTTCCTGTGACGTCGTTATTGTTTATTATAATGTACTGAACGCCGTCAATAAGTTTAATTTCAAGCGTAATTTTATTAAGTATGTCCTCAACGGCTTTTTCGTTATAAGCGTCAACATCATTTTCCTTGCAAAAAACCCCGACCGCACGGTAAAGCGCGCCTGTGTCCATGTAGACGAAACCGAGCCGTTTGGCGCATTCTCTTGCTATAGTGCTTTTCCCCGCGCCTACGGGACCGTCTATTGCCACCGCCATACCGGCGGACGCAGTGCTCTCGCCTGCCGCAGTAGCGGAACAGGGCTCCTCATTTAGTCGAGGGGGGCAATTCTGTTCTTTTGACATATTTAACATTCCTCCGTTATTAATTGCCTACAGCCGCCGCATAAGCCGTCGAAAACGCAATTTGCAGATTAAACCCGCCGGTAAAACCTGCTACGTCTATGATTTCCCCTGCGAAATGCAAGCCTTTTATTAGTTTGGATTCCATATTTTTAGGGTTAATTTCCCGCGTGTCAATTCCGCCGTCGGTAATTACAGCCTCGTCAATTGAGCTAAAACCCGCAAAAGTCAGCGTAAAGCCTTTCAAAACGCTAAGTAATCTTTGCCGTTCTGTTACTGTGATTTCATTCACGCGCTTGTCGGGCAGTATATTTGATTTAATTATTACAGGGAGTATAAGTTTTTTAGGGAGCAAATCGCCAAGCGCGTTTTGGAGCTGCTTGTTTTTGTTCTCGGAAAAATCCCGTAAAATCCTGTTGTCAAGCTTTTTTTCATCAAGGGCGGGTTTGAGGTCTATTAAAATTTTATACGGCGCATTTTCATCATTAATATAAAACGATGCTGAAAGCGCTAACGGTCCGCTCAATCCGAAATGTGTAAAAAGGATTTCGCCCTGCTCGGAATACGCGATTTTTTTATTTGGCGATATGAGCGAAACCTTCACATTTTTCAACGACAACCCCGAAAGTTCCGAATAATCTTCGCGGGTTACTATCGGTACAAGCGAGGGTTTGGGATTTATGACTGTATGACCGAGCGTGCGGGCAAGCCTATAACCGTCTCCTGTCGAGCCTGTTTTGGGATAGGAAAGCCCGCCTGTAGCAAGAATAAGCTTGGGGGCGTAATACGAGCTTTTTTCACATTTTACGCCGACAAGAACATTTTTTTCAACAAGAATTGAGGTTGCGCGGTCGCTTATGGTTTTTACACCGAGTATATTTAACCGAGAATTTAACGATTCGACAACATCGGAGGCTTTATCGGAAACCGGAAAAACTCTGTTTCCGCGCTCTGTTTTGAGGGGTACTCCGAGTTCTTCAAAAAAGCCCATTAGAGCCGCGCTGTCAAATTTATTCAGTGCACTCTGCATAAAACGCGGGTTGGTTTTAATGTTTTTTAAAATATTTTCAATACCTGAATTATTAGTAATGTTACAGCGACCTTTTCCTGTAATGGCAAGCTTTCGCATAAGCTTGCCGCTATGTTCGATTAAAAGCACTTTTTTAGAATTTTCGGCGGCTGTAATTGCTGCAAAACAGCCTGCCGCTCCGCCGCCTGCTATAATTATATCGAAATTTTCCATAAGAAATCTACCTGTATTTTTTAGCGGTAATTTAATTCGGCGGCATGCCGGTATCATAGACATTCTCTTGTTTCCAAATTTCTTCAAGCTCGGAAAAGACTTTTTCTATTTCACCGCGCTTTTTCATTCCCACAGCGACAATCAGCGCGTTAATCAACGCAAGCGGCGCGACAAGGCTGTCGGCAAAGCTCGCCATATCGCTCTTTGCAAGCAAAAGACAATCGGCTAAAGGTGCCAGCGGTGAAACGGGGCTGTCGGTAATCGCTACAATTCCGACCCCCTTGGTTTTAGCGAAACGGGCGGTTTCAGCCGCTGAATTTGAATAACGCGGAAATGAAATGCAAATCAGTGTGTCGTCGCTCCCTGCGCGAATAAGCTGCTGTTTTATGCCGCTACTGTCCGCCGCATGTATTAGAATAACATTATCGAAAATTAAATGCAGGTAATAATCTAAAAACCGCGCCAACAGCCCTGAACTCATAGCACCGAAAATATATATTTTATCAGCTCCGGCAATTTTGCCGACGGCAAGCTCAAATTGCTCTGAATCAGCCGATTCAAGGGTTGTGCGGATTTGGCTTATATCGTGATTTAGTACGCTTTGCAGAATATTGTTTTTATTAATTCTGTTGTCGGCGATTTCAAGCCTTTGGAGGGCGGTACTGCGCTTTTTGGTGTAGGCTTGCAGACTTTTCTGCATTTCGGGATAGCCCTCAAAACCTAATTCTATAGCGAAACGCACTACCGTGCTTTCGCTTATACCGACCGCCTCTCCTAATTTCAGCGCGGTCATGTAGGAAGCTTTTTCGTAATGCTCCAAAATATAACCCGAAATCAACTTTTGTCCTTTTGAGAAACCGCCGAGTTTTTCTTTTATTTTAGTAATCGGGTCATTCATTCCGGTTTTCGGGCTCATGTCTTTAAAAGCCTTTCTGAATTCTTATATAATATAATACACTATTTTTGTAAAAAAATCAAGTAGGGGCAAACCTTGTATTCGCCCGGGGCAACCTTGTATTCATCCGAAAAGCAAGTGCAGATAATTAAAATTTTGGGCAGACACAAGGTCTGCCCCTAAAGGTTTTACATAAACGTATTAATTACTCTGCTATACTGATTGATTCGGGAAAAATATTTCTGCTTTCCTCTTTGTTGAGGAAAGTGGTACTGACGTAACCTTGTATAATTGCTCCGTCGTCTACTGTAATGGTAGACGCGCTGATGTCGCCGAAAATAACCGCGTCGCCTTTAAGTTCGGCTTTCCCCCCAATTTCAAGATTGCCCTTGATTTTTCCGTTGACCTTTGCGTATGTAGACACAAGGTCTCCGATTAAAAGGGTATCGCGTCCCATTAAGACATTGCCTTTCATGCGGATGTTACCCTGAATTTGCGAGGTTAGCATTTGCGCGTTATTGCAGGTAAGGTTTCCTATTACCTTGCCGTTAAGTTCGATATTCTTAGTGGTTTCGATGTCCCCGCGAATGTTTCCGTCAATATTCATGTTGGCAAAAGAACGGACATTACCCTCAATGACGGTGTTTCTTGAAATCACCGTCAATTCTTCATTCAAGCCCGCCATTGCGTCAACTGCCGGATAGGGGTTGAGCATGGTTGAATCGTTTTGCTGGGGTTGCGGAATAGCGCCCAAACCGTTCATTCCGTAATTATTAGCATAATCTCCAAACACGTTGGTATTAGGGTTAGCGTAACTTGCATCTCTGCCTTGCGGAACGGGAGCAGTTCTTACGGGCGGAACTGGAAACGGCGCGTTATTAAATGAATTAGGCATAGCCTGACCTCCTCCGCCGTAAATGGGCGAGGGATAAAGCGGGTCGTTTCCGTTTTGCTGATTAAGACTCATATTGCGGAAATCCTGATTCATATCCTGACCTCTGTTAGAAACATTCTGGGTGTAGGACGCGCTTGAAAACGGCGAACCGTGAGAAAAAGCGTCACCGTTCGCAGGCGTATTCGGAGTAAGCGGCAGATTCTGCGGGAAAGCCGCACTTTGCTGTTCTGCGGAAAGCTTTTCGGAAACAGCACGCTCCGCAGTAGCGGCGGCATGTTCCGGACGCTCCGAATTTTCGTTGCGTTCAGTCGGCGCGGGTTGCAGACGTTGACCAACAGGTTCGTCTTCTACCGCACGGCGCAAATCCTCCACCTGTGAGGATTTTATTCTATCGGATTTTTCGGGTTGCTCTTTAGCTCCGCCGGTCAGTTCTTTAACCGCTTGCGTGAAATTCTCCTTGATTCCCATTTTTTTGTATTCCTTTCACTTAGTCGCTCTTACTTCTCAGAACGGGTATTCAACACCGCTCAACGCCCATATTTCGGGTATTGAATAGAGGCTCTTAAAATTGCACGGGTTTGGTTTCGGGGGTTATTACGCTGAAAGTGTAACCTCTCGGGTCGGCAAGCAATACCTTTATTATATCTTCAATTACGGAAACGGTATTGTGTCCACCCGGACGGTCATGAAAAAGTATAACCGCGCGGTCTAAATTGCTCACGTCTTCGGGTACTGAATTGTACATAGCCGTCCAGCTCTCGTCAAAGGCGTCGCGGCTGTCAACGTTCCAGTCGAAGTATACAAAACCGCGCCGCGTCATTTCGGCTATAATATCATCGCGTACATGCCTGTTGTAGTCATTGATGCTTCCGCCGGGGAAACGGTAGAGATAAGGTTTGTAGCCCGTTTGTTCATAAACCAAATTAAACGCCTGATTAAAATCGTCTAAAAACGCTTCTACGCTCAAATAGATTTCATCATACTTATGGCTCATGGAGTGTATGCCTATTTCGTGACCGTTGTCAAGCATGGAGTTAAGAAAATTTTTCCCGTTTTCGGTATCGTCAGGCATAACAAAGAAAGTCGCTTTTACGCCGTGCGTGTTGAGATACCTGAGAATACTGTCGGTAACGCCTGTAGTCGGTCCGTCATCAAAAGTAAGATAAACAAAACCGGTATCGTCCATGTACTCCGCAGGAGTAACGACTTCGGAGTACAGGTGCGGGAAAAGCTCCGCATAAGGCGACTCTTCACCGGTTAAAGACTGTTCGTCAGAATCATCTGAAACAACTCCCGCGTCGGTCGGTATGCCTGTTTCAGGGGTGTTGCCGTCCGATTGTGAATCGACGCCCGAAACGTCCGTTTCGTCGTTATCCTCAAGCACGTCGCTGAAAGCTTGCCTGTCGGTTTGATATATAGTATTTACCAAATCTTTATTATCAATTCCTAAAACTTCCAAAGCCTCAAGAATTTCATCTATTTCGCTTTCTGTGTTTCGTGAGCTACCGCCCATGTTATATAAAGCCTGCAACGCGTTCTTATCCGAATTCAATTTTTCTATTTCACGGGACTTTTCGCTGTGTCCTAACGCCAAAAGTATTGTAGAGACTGCAAGCCCTAATATGATTAGAAGAAAAACGCTGACAATCAAGTGTTTGAAGAACCTGACGCTTCCGAGATACAAAAGGATTCCCTCCGGTTTCTGAAAATAATCTTTTTATGAATTTATAACTTACATAGATTTGATTACAAGTAAGCGTAATTTGCTATAATAATAATACTATAATATAACCGCATTGTCAAGGAAAATTGTGTTTTATGAAGATTTTCAATAAAAAGATAAAGTTTTTGTCAGTTTTTTACCTAAATTTAAGGCGTAATGCCCATAATTATGGTATGGCAGAACGTGCCAGTTCATCGCAGCGTTCGTTTTCGGGATGACCCGCGTGACCCTTGACCCAAATAAATTCGACATTATGCGTGTCGCATAAATCAAGAAGTTTCTCCCATAAATCGGCGTTTAAAGCGGGTTTTTTATCGCCTTTCACCCAGTTGTTGCGTTTCCAGCTTTTTGCCCAGCCTTTGACGATTCCGTCCGCGACATAGCGCGAATCGGTTTGTAAAACCACGTCGCAGGGATATTTCAACGCCGAAAGTGCTTCAATCACGGCGGTGAGTTCCATGCGGTTATTGGTGGTATCGGGTGCGCCGCCTTTAAGTTCCTTTTGGCGAGCTTTGAAACGCAGAATAGCCCCCCAGCCGCCAGGACCGGGGTTGCCCGAACACGCGCCGTCGGTGAAAATACAAACTTTTTCCATTTTTCCCTCCTTTATTATTGGGGCAAACCCACCGGTTACTTTTTACTTTTATACCGCAAAACAATTTTTTCCGCCAATCGTGGGAAAATGATACAAAGCGGGAGCGTAAATACGCAAAGAAAAAAGGTTACAACGTGCATTTGAGCGGTGAACTCCGTTACCGAAAGCAGGTCGTCAAAAATATTTACCGACAGCGAAAACAAAACCCCGCAAAGTGCAATCAGCGCAAGCCTTTGCTTGTTTATAGGGCGGCAGATTCCGCATAGAATCGCAAAGGATACCATGCCGAGAACAATGGTCGCCGCAGTGCGGGTCTCTTCAAAAGAGAAATCGAAAATCCCTGCGAATAAAGTCAGTAAAGCTATTCCAATCACGGCGCAAAGACCGTATGGAACGGCTTTTATGAGTACGTTTTGTAAAAATCCGCCGCGTACAAGGCTACGGTTTTTCTCAAACGCCAATATAAAAGCGGGTAATCCTATAAAAAGACTGCTTATCAGCGTCATTTGAACCGGCAAAAAAGGGTAAGGCACGGTTAAAAACAGGAAAATTACAGCCAAAAGCAGTGAATATACGGTTTTAGCCAAAAACAACGCCGCGCCGCGTTCAAGGTTGTTGATACTGCGCCGTCCCTCCGCTACGGCTTTCGGGAGGGAAGAAAAATTGTTGTCTAAAAGCACAAGACTTGAAACATTCCGCGCCGCCTCACTGCCCGATTGCATAGCTACAGAACAATCAGCTTCTTTAAGCGGCAACACGTCGTTTACACCGTCGCCGACCATGCCGACGGTGTGGTTTTGTCTGAGGGTTTTTATAAGCTCTAATTTCATTTGCGGCGTGACCCGCCCGAAAATTGTATACTTTTCGGCGATTTCTGCGATATTTACACTATAAGTATAATTTTTATCCTGCGACGGATTATCATTTACGGAGATTTTGCTCATATCTATATAATTTTCCGCATCTTTTACCCCTGCCGAAAGAGCCGCGCTTTTAACCGTCAGCGGGTTATCCCCCGATATTATTTTTATTTTAACGCCATGCCTGTGAAAATAATTGAGGGTTTTTTTAGCTTCCGGGCGAACCACATCGCTTACGGATAAAACGGCGACAGGTTTCAAGGCTTGAGGCAGGCTATTATTATCATCAATGCCAAGGTGGGATTTGGCTAATATTAAAACTCTTTTGCCCTCGGATATGAGTTGCTTGGATAAAACGGAGTTGCCTAAAATAAACTCTTCAGCACCGAGAATATAACTTCCTTTGTTTTTAAAGCTCGCGCCGCTCCACTTGCGGGAGCTTGAAAAGGGGACTGTTTTCTCGGCTTGCCAGTCGGTGCTTTTTGAATATGTCTTTCTTATGGCTGAAGCGGTGGGGTTTTTGTCGGGAAGAACACTCATAAGGGTGCAAAGCGCGTTTTCGATTTCGCGTAAGTCTGAATTATAAAGCGGGGTAAGGCTTTCAATGTTCATGTCGCCGGAGGTTATCGTCCCCGTTTTGTCAAGGCAGAGCAGGTCAACCCGCGCAAGGGTTTCGGCGCAGTACATGTCGCGTGCGAGTGCGTTATGGGATGAAAGTCTTATAACGCTGATTGCCATGACTATACCGGTGGTTAAAATCAGCCCTTGCGGTATCATGCCAATCAGAGCCGCGACCGAGCTGTTGATGGCGTCAGCCATGTCGTCGCCTGTGAAAAACAGGGATTTTATAAAAAGAATAATTCCTACTGGGACAATCACAAATGTCATGCTTTTTATGATTTTATCAATTGAGCGCAACGTTTCTGAAACGGGTTTTTTAAGGTATTTCGCACCTTTCATTATAGAAAAAGCAAAGCTGTCCTCTCCGATTTTCCTTACTATGGCGGCGGCTTCCCCGCAGATTACAAAACTGCCCGAAAGGAGGGAATCCCCTGCTTTTTTACCTACAGGATGGCTCTCGCCTGTAACAAGGCTTTCATTGACCTCAATTTCGCCTGTTAAAATTTCACTATCGGCGGGAATTTGCATACCTTCGCTTAGAATTATAACCTCGTCAAGGACAATAAGTGAAATGGGTATTTCGGTTATTTTGCCATCGCGCAGAACCGCTGCCTTTGCCGCGCTTATGAGCGAAAGTCGGTCTATGACCCGTTTGGCTCTTATTTCCTGAATTATGCCTATAGCGATGTTGGCAATGATTACGCCTATGAACAACATGTTTTCATATTCGCCCGTCAGAAAAACCGCCGCCGCCAAACAAAGGTTCAGCATATTGAAAAACGTCAGCGTGTTTGTCCGAAAAATTTCGGCTATGGATTTGGAGGGAATATTTTGTTCTCCGTTGACTTGCCCCGATTTTTCGCGGTCAGAAACCTCGTATGATGTTAAGCCCTGTAAATTTTGGTAATTATTTTTATAATTCATGTTATATAGTATAGTCTTTTTTTTAAAATTTGTAAAGGGAAAATGAAAATAACCTCTCGACAAACCGCAAAAATTATGCTATACTGGGTATAATATTGCCGGGATGGACGTATAACTTCTCTGTTTCGGCGTCTACAATATCGGAAAGGGCGGATAGATTTGGTACACGAAAAGTCTTGCGGCGCCATAGTTTACAGGAAATTTCACGGCAATACAGAGATTTTACTAATCAGGCACATAAAGTCGGGATACTGGTCATTCCCTAAGGGTCACGCGGAGGAGGGTGAAACAGAAGTCCAGACCGCCGAACGGGAAATCAAGGAAGAAACGGGACTTGATGTTTTTATAGATTCGGGTTTTCGCGAAACTGTAACCTTTTCTCCGCGGCGCGACGCCACAAAAACAGTTGTTTATTTTGTTGCAAGGGCAAAGAACTATGAGGTTTCCCCGCAGGCGGGTGAAATTTCCGAAATAAAGTGGGTGGAAATAGGCAAAGCAAACAAACACCTTACATACGATAATGACCGGGTGATTGTCAGTCGGGCAAAGGCGTTTATAGCGTTGATGAAAAATTAAGAAATGCCCTGAATCCTGCTTGCAGCCGCAAGCCCCGCACAAGGACGCCCCGCGAACCATGTCAGGCGGGGAACCGAGCAGCATTAAGCGGTCAGCGACCTGTGTTGCGTTAAAGCTTGCGGTTGCAAGCAGGATTCAGGCAAAATCAGAATAAAGTCGGTGATAATATCTACTTAGCCTTATACAGAAAATACCGTCCTATGACGTTTAGGGACGTTTTTTCGCAGGAGCATATAACTACCACCCTGCAAAACCAAATTATAAACAACCAGACTGTGCATGCCTATCTTTTTACAGGCTCGAGGGGGACGGGGAAAACTACCTGTGCGAGAATTTTGGCAAAGGCAATCAACTGCCTTTCTCCCGAGAACGGCAACCCCTGTCTTAAATGCGAAGCCTGTGAGATGATTGAAAACGGTGCTCAGGACGTAAGCGAAATAGACGCGGCTTCTAATAACGGCGTGGACGATGTACGGGTTTTGCGTGATGAAACCCGTTATGCACCCGTAAGTCTTAAATACCGCGTTTATATAATCGACGAGGTTCACATGTTAAGTGCGGGTGCTTTCAACGCGCTGTTAAAAACGCTTGAAGAGCCGCCCGCCCACGTTGTTTTTATACTTGCCACGACCGAGAATCATAAAGTCCCCGCCACCATACTTTCAAGATGTCAGCGGTTTGAGTTCAGGCGGGTTAATTCAGCCGACTGCGCGACCGCGCTGAAAAGTGCCGCTAAATCGGAGAACGTGAAAATGACCGACAGTGCCGCCGAGCTGATTGCAAGGCTTTCGGACGGCGGAATGAGGGACGCGCTGTCGCTTTTGGAAACCTGTATTTCTCATCTTTCCGGTAACGCTGATAAATCGGAAATTACCGAAGAAATAGTCAGAAACGCTGCCGGAGTTGCGGGTAGCGAGCATGTTTTCGGGATTTCCAACGCCGTTTCAGAGGGTAATACCGGCGCGGCGCTGAAAGTTGTAAATTCCCTCTACGAGCAGTCAAAAGATATGGGGAGACTGTTGGTTGAGCTTATACGGCATTACAGGAATCTTATGTTGCTTAAACTTATGCCGAATGAAACCGAGATGATTTCGTGGTTTCCCGAAGAGGTAGAAGATTACCGCCGCCTTTGCGGGAAATATGATTTAAAACGTATATTGAAATGTCTTGCTTTTTTAGAAGAGTATTCTGAGAAAATGTCGCGTCGGGATAAAAGACTTGCGACAGAAATGTGCATAATTGAAATGTGCTTAGATGAAGACACACACAATACAGCGGCAGCTATCCAACAACCAATCCAACAGCCCGCGCCGCCGAAAGCACAAATCCCCGCCCCTTTGCCTCCCGAACCGCAACCGGATTTGCCCCCGCAGACCAATCAGCACGCGGACTTTGAAAAACAGGCGGTCGGTGGCGTAGCGCCGCTGTGGGGAGCGGTTTTAAGGGAATTGCCTGCGTTTTTAGCGGGAATGTTGGAGGATGCGGAGGTCAATTTAAGTGAAGACATACTTGAAATAACCGATAATGAATTCACGGGAGGCGTGATTGAAAACGCCGACAACAGGGCTAAAATCATTGCCGCAGTTTTTAAAGTAACGGGAAAAAACGCGGAACTGCGGTTTATAAAAAGGAGCGTGGGAAAACCCGACTTTCCGCCCCAAATCGCAGAGAGCGGCGAACAGCATGAAAAATTAAACCAAACAATGGATTTACTAAAACAAAAAGGAATAAAGGTGATTGAAAAATGAAAGCGAGATTACCCAAAGAATACCAAAACAAAGGCGCCGGAAATATGAACGACATGATTCGTCAGGCGCAGAAAATGCAGGAGCAGGTTAAAATCAAGCAGGAAGAGCTTGCCGAGCGGGAGTTTTCCACTACGGCGGGCGGCGGCATGATTGAGCTTGTTATGACGGGTGCGCATGAGCTGAAATCGGTGAAAATTAACCCCGACCTGATTGACCCTGAAGCCCCCGAGGATTTGGAAGATATGGTCATCGCGGGCGTAAACGCGATGATACAAAAGGTTGATGAGGAAAGCGCGGCTGAAATGGAAAAGGTTACGGGCGGCTTGGATTTGGGAATGGGAATAGGGCTTTAAAGGTTGATTGATTCGCGCAACATCGTTTCAAAAATATGGCGACAGCCGTAGCCGTAACCGCGTTTAAAGTTTATTAAACTTATTTCCGATAAATAATCCCCCTCGGCGGTTTCGTATTCAAAAAACAGCTTTTTCCCCTCTTCGTCAAGATGTTCGGATATTTTTTCGCTTAAATTTAATTTTTTAGTGAAAGCTTGGCTGTAATTTAAAGGCAGGGGTTCAAGCGAATAATAGAGTTCGTCAAGTATGTTTTTCATGGTGTTAAATCCTTTCTGATTATAACGAAGCTCGCTCCGTGTCAATAGTTTTTGGAGATTATTATGAAAAATTTTAGCGAATGTTTAAAAGTGTTGAGAGAATCGAAAAAACTAACACAGAAACAGGTTGCCAACGGTATGGGCATATCTGAACGCGCCTATCAAAGATATGAAGGCGAAGGCGCGAAACCCTCTTTTGATGCGCTTATTGCACTTTCTGATTTTTTTGATATATCGGCGGATTATTTTTTGGGACGTTTGGACGATAAGAAAGGACAAGAATAAATGCCCGAATACACCCCCCTACCGCTTGTTTTAGCGGCGGAGCAGTTTGCGCGGCTACCCGGAATCGGCATGAAAACAGCGCAGAGGCTTGCCTATCATATACTGACCATTCCCGACGAAGATGTTGAGGAATTCGCGAACACCTTGGTTGCGGCGCGGCGGGCGGTGCGTTGCTGTGCGGTTTGCCAAAACTTTACCGAAAAGGAAACCTGCGCCGTTTGCTCCGATAATAGGCGTGACGGTACGGTGATATGCGTGGTTGAAGCGCCTCGGGACGTGAGTGCGATTGAGCGGGCAGGCGGCTTTGAGGGAGCATACCATGTATTGCACGGATTGCTGTCGCCTATGGACGGAACGGGACCCGAGCATATTCGCATAAAAGAGCTGATGACGCGACTTTCAGGAGAAGTCGGCGAGGTGATTATGGCGACTAATCCGACGGTTGAGGGCGAGGCGACGGCGAGTTATATCAGTAGGCTGATTAAACCCATGGGGGTAAAGGTAACGCGGTTAGCTTACGGACTGCCTGTGGGGGCGAGCTTAGAGTTTGCAGATGATGTGACGCTTGTGAGGGCGTTGGAGAATAGGAATGTAATATAAAAAACGGTTGCTCTTGAAAGCAACCGTTTTTTTATATTACTTATTTAACTTATAACTCAATCTTCCCTGCCGACGCGTTCTTTTCAAAATCTACCGTATCCTGTGAAATTTCTACGTTCTCGGAAGGGCTTGTGCTACGCTTGTATTCGCGCTCAAATGAAGTCTGAAAGCCGCTTGACTGTTTGTAGGAGCGTCCCGGTGTAATCGGGCGGTTTCCGCGGTTATCCCGATTGTCCCTGCCGCCGCGGTTATCTCTGAAGTCCCGATTGTCGCGTCCGCCTCTGGGTTTCGGAACATTTGCGGAAATTACCACCTTGCGGAAAGGCTCTTCACCCACCGAACTGCTGAAAACGCCCTGTATTTCCGCTACTTTACTGTGGATAATACGCCTTTCGTAAGGGTTCATGGGTTCAAGAGTAATGCGTCTGCCCTGTTTTAAAACCTTGCTTGCTGTACGGGCAGCTAAGGTTTCAAGGGTCTCGCGGCGTTTTTCGCGGTATCCGTTGCAATCGACCGATATGCGCTTAAAATGCCCGCCTGAGCGATTATTAGCTAAAATTGCAAGATACTGCAAACTGTCAAGGGTTTCGCCCCTGCGCCCTATTGCTATGCCGAGCTTGTCACCGACTATGTCGAGAACTGCGGAATCTTCCTTTTCAATAACGTCTATGTGGAAACCGTCCGCGCCGAGACCTTTGAGTATATTCTCAATATAGGTAATAACGCGGGAATAGTCGCCGCTTTCCGAAACCGCCGACTGCGATTGCGCTGTCGGTTTTGCGGAACTTGATGCTTTTACCGCAACTGCGTCCTCTTTTACGTCGGCGCCGGCGTTGATGATATAATCGCCCTTAGTGCCGCCGAAAAGCTTTTTTACAGGCTGTTCAATCACGTTATATTTTACGTCAAGCTCGTCAACGCCGTATTTTGCGAAAAATTCATAAGCCTGCGCTTTGGCTTCATCTAAGGATTTACCGCTGAATTTTTTTTCCATTTATTCTTCCCCTTCATCAGTTGGTTTTTCGTCATCAATTGTTGGTTGCTTATCGGGTTCAGGTTCGGGCTTGTCATATTCTGAAAGGTCTACATCAGGAACTTCACCGTATTTTTCAAGGTCGGCTTTACGCGCTTCTTCAAGTTTTTTGCGGAAGTATTCCTTTTGCTCCTTACCGCTCATGTCAGAAAGCTTTTCTTCCTTTATGACCTCGTTACCGTCTTGGTCAACGTCTACGATTTTAGCTGTGGCGTCAACCATGCCGTTTTTGATTTTTGCGTTTGCACGGGCTTCTTCCCTCATTCTTTCGGGAGGCCAGAACTTATATATGATTACACTCTGGGCTATACCGAACAGATAACCGATTGACCAGTAAAGCCCCGCCCCTGCCGGTACGGCAAATATGATGAACAGGGTGATTATGGGACCCATTAAAATCATTGCTTTCATGCCGCCTGATTTTGACACTTCGGGCATGGTTCTTCTTTGGATAAATTGCTGTACCGCCACCTGAGCTACCGAGAAAACAAAGCCGAGCATGGCAAGAAGCCACAGCCTGTTAAATGTCGTGTAATGCGGTGTTTCGCCAAGGTGTATGCCGAGGAAAACCATGTTTTCGTTTAATCTTTTAAGCTTTGCCCCATTATCCTGACTAAGGGTGGAAAAAGCTTCGGGGGAGCGGGAATACTGCAAAATGGAATGAAGCTCGCTCTGCAAACCTCTGTATTTCGCATCCACGCCTTTAAGTGCGATTTTCACGGGTTCTGACAGTCGTGATTCAGCGCCGGTCAGAAAGCTCAAGTTGTAGGCTACATATTCCCCCACAAGCTCCCGCTCATAGTTGGAAACGGAGGTGGAAACAATAACATCTTTTAATTCCGGAAGCGTTCCGTCAAAATTATAGACGACCTGCTGCCTGTCCGGATTGTCCTCAACCTTTTTGAAAATTTCAACATCTTCGCTTTCGGCAAATTCAAGAAAAAGTTCAAAATCCCCCTCGCTTGAACGCACTATAGAGGTATATTCGGTTTGTATACCGAGCTCCTGCACAGCGGCTATTGTTTCCTTATCGAAACGTTCAACGTGAGTCATAGGCTTATAAACCACGTCCAACATACCGAAAAGGAGAATCATGGTAAGAATCATAGGTCCGCAACCGCCCATCGGGTTGTAGCCCTCTTTTTGGAGTTTTTGCATTTCCTCCTGCATTTTCTGCTGATTCCCGCGGTACTTTTTTTGTATTTCCTGTACACGGGGCATGAAAAGCTGAGAAACCGCCATGTTTTTCTGCTGTTTGAGCATTAAGGGAAAGCTTGCCGCTCTTGCTATGATGGTAAATAAAATTACCGCCACGCCGAAGTTGTTGACCAAAAGATACAAAAGCCACATTACATAACCGAGCGGAGTACCTATTAGTGAATATATAAATCCTATGGGGAATCACCCGCCTTTTTTAATTTTGCTGTTATTTTACCTTTTTTTGTTATTGGATTTTTGTCTCCATGTGAAAACCTGCGGCACATTATCCTCGCCGCCGTTATAAGGGTTGCACCTTATTAAGCGTCTGAACGCCAAATAACCGCCTTTGACCACGCCAAAGCGTTCCAACGCTGTAATAGCGTAGGCGGAGCAGCTTGGCGTGAAGCGGCAGGAAGGCGGTAAGATTTTTGACAAAGTTATTCTGTAGAGTCTGATAAAAGCAATAAAAATATATTTCATTTTATATTATTTTTTACACGTTAAAACAACGGCAACATATTGCCGTCTACACGCGAGGTAGAAGTTGTTTTATCAAAAGTCCGTAAATTTGTCTTGAATCAAGCTCGGGGGTTTTGCCTCTCGCTACGAACACAAAATCGTAGCGCTTGTCCGTTTTTTCAAGCATAAGAGGGTTTGCAAGACGGAAAGCTTCTTTAATTATGCGTCTTGCGCGGTTTCTCTTTACCGCGTTTCCGATTTTTTTGGACGCCATAACACCGAGGCGGTTTCCCCGCCGCTTGCTTTCCTTATAATAACAGACAAAGGCATAGGTGACTATGCTTTCCCCTTTTTTGAACAGATGTTGGAATTCCCCGTTCTTTCTGACGCTGTAGTAGTTTTTTGCAAATTTTGACATTTTAACCTGTGAAACCTGATAAATTTCATCAAAAAAATCGCACCCTTATACTTAGCACAGCTTAAATATAAGGCTTTTGCCGATTAATAAGACAAAGTCTTTCTGCCTCTGGCGCGTCTTCTCGCCAGAACTTTTCTGCCTGTACGCGTTCTCATTCTTTTTCTGAAACCGTGTTCTTTGAGTCTTTGACGTTTTTTGGGTTGATATGTCCTTTTCATTATTCTCCGCCTCCTTTTTAAACATAAATACGATTACGATATAATAGAAGTCATCGTTTGGTCGGGGAGCCCCGACGCGCAGTCGATAGCTTTAACGCGTAGCCGATAGTCCTAACACGCAATTTGCCGCTTTGTAGCTTAAATGTGGGTATGCCGTACATGAATACAGCCATATAATTATATAATAATTTTTCACACATGTCAAGTGGTAAATGGAAATATTGTAGCTTAATTTAAAATTAAACCATTACAAACCTACATTTTTTCATATCGACTTTACCGTCCGGAGTAAAAATAACCCCTTCTTTTTCCAAAAGAACGCGCTGAACATCTTTTCCGCCGAACACATATCCATCGGCAAGCGAGCCGTCTTTGAAGACTACGCGGTGGCAGGGGGTATTTTCAGGGTCGTTGTTGCGGTGCAGTGCGTAACCGACTATACGTGCGCCGCGCGGTTTCCCCGCCGCGAAAGCTATATCGCCGTAGGTCGATACACAGCCTTGGGGGATTTTGCGGACTAATTCAAAGACGCGGGCTGAAAATTCGGACATAAGCTCTCCTGCGTATCGGCAAAACACCGCGCGGATTGCGTTTCACAATCCGCGCGGAATTTTAGGTTTAATTAAAAACTTAATCGAACAGGTCTGCTAAAATAAGCGCTTTTCTCACATCGCCCTGATAGCTTATAACACCTTTATTGATAGCGGCTGAAAAATCATACTTGCCCTTTGCAATTTTCATGATTTCATCGTAAGAAACTTCAAGCGTGCCGTCGCGGTC
Source organism: Oscillospiraceae bacterium (assembly GCA_009776305.1). Lineage (GTDB taxonomy): Bacteria > Bacillota > Clostridia > Oscillospirales > Ruminococcaceae > Ruminiclostridium_E. The sequence continues at coordinate 496,377 of WRLY01000001.1, forward strand.
ATTGTAAACCTCTTGGATAATGTGCTTGGTTTTTTTGCCGTCTTCTTCTTTAACCGCAATGAAGAACGTTCCGAAATCGTTTACTATAACCTGAATAGCTATAGGCGCCTCAACCCCGGAAACATCAACCTTTTCGATTTTCTGCCAAAGCGCAGTCGTAACGAGGTCAAGGGAGGGCTGAATCACCTTTTTCCTGCCGCCTCTCGCGGCTGTAGTTTCGGTTTTGGGAGCTGTCTTTTTTGCCGCAGGTTTTGCTACAGATTTAGTTGCGGGTTTAGCCGCCGCTGTCTTTTTCGCCGCAGGTTTTGCTACTGCCGGTTTTACCGTTGCAGGTTTTGTTGCCGCCGGCTTTGCCGCAACAGGTTTTGTTGCTACGGGTTTTGCCGCAGTTTTCTGCTCTTTCGAGCTAACTGTAGGGGTTTTAACAACTGTTGTGATTTTTACATCATCTGCCATGCCAATAAAATTCCTTTCAACACAAGTAAATTCACGGCACGCCGTCATTTGCAAAAATCAAGATATAGTGTGCAAATTGTGTGCCAAACTTTTTATGTATACATAATAACATAAAGATGTGCAGAATTCAAGGAAATATTTAAAAAGCATGACCATTAAAATGAAAAATCAGCAAAATCACCAAAAAATACATCGAATCACATTATTAATTTGTCAATCATATAATTGTTTAAAGGCTAAAAACACACAAAAAATGTTTTGACGGTTCCGAAATGAAAAAAACTCTTGACAAAAATAAAAATGCTTGTTATAATGTATGTCGTAAGTGTTTTAATTTTTGCGGGTGTAGTTCAATGGCAGAATCCCAGCCTTCCAAGCTGGTCGTGTGGGTTCGATTCCCATCACCCGCTTGCCGCGAGTTTGCGGCGCTTTATTCCGCCGCCCTATGAAACAAGCGATAATAAGCTTGATTGGTGGCGGGGTTTTTATCTTGATTTTTCTATATTGGTTTTTTCATTTTGCGCCAATAGCTCAGCTGGATAGAGCAACCGCCTTCTAAGCGGTAGGTCACAGGTTCGAATCCTGTTTGGCGTGGTCGCGAGCTATGACGGGCGATGATAGCTTTTTCCTAACGGCAATCCGTAGTAATATTAACTATTCATTATCTTGGTGGGTATGGCGCAGTTGGTAGCGCGTCAGATTGTGGCTCTGAAGGCCGTGGGTTCGAACCCCACTATCCACCCTTTCTATTAATAAAGTATAAAAAAGCGGGAACTTTTAAAGTTCCCGCTTTTTTATTTTTTAGCTGTTGGTTTTTGTGGTTTTTTTGCCGAAAAATAACTGAAAAAATTTTTTTATTTTTAAAGAGTTTATTATTACTTTAACGGGTTTGTAAATAATGCCGAAAAAATTATTAACAAAAGGTGGGTTTTTGTGCTTGTTTTGCATTGAATTTTGTTGGTTTTTGTCGTATAATGGAAATAGAATATTAAAACCCTATTTTATTATGGGAGCGTGGCATGGAAAGAAATCTTAAAGTGTTGCTTGTAGAAGACGAGCCCGCCGAGTGCAGAGCCATAATCCGTTATGTAAACAGCACCGATGGGGTACAACTTGTAGGTGTAACAAACAGCGCCGAAAGGGCTGTCGAACATGTGAAAGACAGTCTTCCCGATGCTGTTATTCTTGATATAGAGTTACACAAGGGTAGCGGTAACGGCATTTCTTTTATGCAGGAGTTGCGGGATTCGGAGATACCCGCATTTCCCTATATTTTGGTCACAACCAATAATTTAAGTTCGGTTACTCACGATATGGCACGGGAAGTCGGCGCGGATTTTATTATGTCTAAGTATCAGGACGATTACAGTGCCGAGAACGTGATTGAATTTCTAAAGTCTGTAAAAAGCGTTATACAAAGAAAAAAGCGGCAAAATGAAAGCTTTTTTGAATTTTTGACGCCGGAGGAAAAGCTGGAAGAAGAAAAAAGAATTGCCAAGAAAATAAACGCCGAGTTTGATTTGGTGGGCATAAGCCACAGGGTTATGGGGCGCAGGTATTTAGCCGAGGCTGTTCAAAGGGTTATGGTAAAAATAGGACCGAATGTAGCGAGCGAAATAGCCAAAAAGCATGGCAAAACCACCGCCAGCGTCGAGCGCGCCATGCAGACCGCCATAATCGCCGCTTGGAGGAGTTCCTGTATTGAAGATTTAAGCAAGCATTATACTGCTAAAGTCAACCCTGTGCGGGGAATACCGACGGTTATGGAATTTGTTCATTACTACGCTGAAAAAATGAATAACGATTACAAAATATAAATTACTTTAACAAAACCAAAACCAAAACAACCGCTCATCGAAACGACGGCGGTTGTTTTGGTTTTTGCTTTATTATCCGAAAGCAGCTCTGATATATTTCATGAAAGTTTCAAAAAAAGTCACAACAAGCTCACCTCCACAATGTAATCTATTTACATTGTACAGTGAATCCAAAAAAAAACGCATTTGTTTAAGTAATCGGTTTCTGTCGGAAATTTATTTGTTTATGACTTTTTCGGAGGGCAAATGGAGGCTTTAGTTTTAAGGTATTTCGCAATCATTTTTTGTTCTTTAGTTGTTTTTGCGAAATCACTGAATTATAAAATACGTTATAAAATGCTTATATCGCAGATTATTTATTCTGCTTTAACAGCTTTTGCGGTTACGGGATTGTATATAAATTTTCCCGAAGCTACAACCTTGCTTATATTTTTTTTGGCGTGCGTTTTTAACAAATTTGCTTTTAAAAACAAATGGGATATTACGATAATAACTTCTGTTATATCCTGCGGGATAGGCTACGCTTTTCATACGGCGGCAAACGTTATAGTTTCTTTTATTGTCGGTATTTTTAATTTCGCATTTAGAATAGAAACTAATCTAATAATATTTTTCGTTTACAGCTTTATTCTTACGGCTTTACTTGTCCTTATTTTATTCAAAATCAAAAGATTCAGGAAAGGCTTTGCGTTTTTAATTCAAAAAAACATAAGCTTTATCGGTGTTTTTATAAGCTTAATCATACCTTTATATTATACTTTTATAATTTTTCTGATTAACAGATATGATACTATGGATGCTTTTATATTGATGTTTTTGTCGGGGATTATTTTGTGCGCCGTGCTTATAATTATATGGTGGCGGACGGGGATTACCAAAACCTACAGGGACGGATTGTTTACGCGGGAGATTGAGGAACTGAATATAATTATTGCCCAAAGGGACGAATGTATCGCCAAACTCTCAAAAAGCAACGAGGAATTAGCTAAAATCATACACAGCGACAATAAATTAATTCCCGCGCTTGCGCTTGCGGTACGGGAATTTGCGGAATTCGGTTCGCCTAAGAATAAAGATGAAATTCTGTCAATTCTTGAAAAAATAGAGCGGGAGCGCTTGAAGACTGTTAATAAAAGCGAAAAAGAGCAGGAAGAAGTCCCCGTCACCAAAATCCCCACCCTTGACATTATACTTAAATTCATGGGGCAGAAAGCGCGGGAGCATAATATTAAGTTTGAAACCATTATAAGAGGAAACATCAGTTATATGACCGAAAACCTAATACAGGAAGAAAATCTTCGCACCGTCACAGCTGATTTGTTGGATAACGCCATTATCGCGGTTAAAGCCTGCAAATTTTCAGAATCGTCCGAAAACAAAAAAATCCTTTTTTCAATAGGGGAAATTGGCGGATTTTATGAAATTTCTATATCGGACAGCGGCATTGATTTTGAAGAGGAGACCCTGCGGGACTTTGGGCGGTATTTAGGTAAAAAAAGAATCACCACACGCAAAGATGAGGGCGGCAGCGGGATAGGCATTAGTACCACTTTTGAAATTTTGAACGAAACAGGGGCGAGCCTGCTTATCGAAAAGTATAAAGAAAACCCCGCCGGATTTACCAAGCGGGTTTGCGTGAGATTTGATGGGGAGAACGGATATAGGTATAGTTGAATTTTTATATAGCACATCAAAGCAGGTCAGTTAAGCGAAAAAACAAATGCGAACCTCGACACTCAACTCTCAACGAACTTATAGTCGTGTGAGAATATTGCGTGTCGAGGCTCTCGACCAGAGTCTGATGTTCTAAATACGAACCACCAACGTCAACATCTTTGCTTCCTGTAGTGGAGCTGTGATATTGCCTGCGGTGGCTCACCGCCGGGGGACTCGGTTCACAATAAGAACACCCCCCGCCCCCATTGCCACCGCTTTCACCACACACGCTAAGTATATTATAATCAAATTGCAGCGTTTTGTCAATCCCGTTGAAAAATATAACAGCGTGGTCGTCGTAGAGGTAAACGGCGTTGATAAAAATAGATATAAGGGCGCGTTTGTATTTTATATCGTTTTCGTCGCCATTCTTCAACCGCTCAAAGAAAAATTTAACTTCGCTTTCGGTGATTTCGGTTTTTTCCCATTGCTCACGGGCAAGGGCGTTTTCAAGTGTCGATTTTTCAAGTTTCTTTTGTGTTATTCGCTCCGATAACAAGTCAATATGCTCCCCGTTTTCAATGGCTGTTACAAGATTTTCTATCGCCTTTTCATTTTCCTTTAATTTCTTTTTGAGGTCTGAAATAATTGGTGTATGGTTTTCCAGTTTTGAAATTTCAAGCAATATTTTTGTAACGTAGTTAATATTATCGTCCGTCAACTGCTCCCGCGCTTTTTCGAGTATGAAGTTTTCAATCCACTCTTTTTGCACCGATTTTTTGTTACATCCCTTTTTATTCCAAATGTGCTTGCATGTGTAGTAACAATGCTTTTTGCCTGATTTGCTTGTCCCTGAAACACCTACAAGCATAACTCGCTTGTCAAGTTCTCGTCCGTGATACCCGCAAAACAACTTAGTTGTCAACAAATATTCTGCGTTGTCCCTCGTACTTGCGGGGGATTTTTTCTTTTTGCTTCGGATTTGCTGAACCTTTTCAAATAAACCGTCCTCAATTATTCGAGGCATACCGTCTTTGACTTCTGCACCTCGAGTATACACGCCGATGTAGTTCCTGTTGTCTAATATTCGGTTAATGCTGTTGCTGATATTCCCAAAAAACTTTTTACCAAATTGTTCTGTTATAGCCGTGTCAATCTTTCTAATAGTAAACCCTGCGGAGTACAATTCATAGATTTTTTGAACAACGGGCGCGGTTAGGGGGTCTATTATGTATTTCTTGTTGTCGTCTAATTTATAGCCTATAGGCACAACCCCGCCAACATGCTTGCAATCCGCTATAGCCAAAGCTTGCCCCCGTTTGACCTTGGCTGAAAGTTCGGCGCTGTAATATTCAGCCATTGCTTCAAGCACACCTTCAACCATAATTCCCGCGGGGTCGTCGCTTATCGGTTCAGTCGCACTTACTACTCTGACGTTGTGCTTTTTTAAGTGCGATTTGTGGATAGCTGAATCATAGCGGTTACGGGCGAAACGGTCAGTACTATATATTAGTACAACCTCAAATTTTTGTTTTGCACTATCAGACAACATTTTTTGAAACATTGCGCGGCGGTCTGTTGTTCCCGTTTTGGCTCTGTCGGCGTACTCGCGAATTACTTCAAATCCGTTATCTTTTGCGAACTTTTCAACAACTACACGTTGCCCCTCAATGGAGGTCTCTTTCTGTCCTCGCGACGAGTACCTATAGTAAGTTACAGCTTTAATCATTTATACTTCTCCTTCCGCTTTTGAGCTCTTTCTACAATTATATCGTCATATTTTATAGCGATTCTTCTTAACGTGTGTACCGATATGTTCAAACGTTCTGCAATTTCAGTTACAAACCATGCGTGAATATGATACCCGTCCTCGCCTTTTTTGCCGTCAACATATACTAAATATTTTGCTAAAATTTTCTCTTCTTCTATGAGCCGTTCTATTGTTTCTTTAGTGAAATATTTTTTACACTTCCTGCACTTGAAACGCTGTAATTTTTCGTCAAAATCCCCCTTGCTAATTGCTCCATCTTTTATCACATCATCTTTACTCTTGCAATAAGGACAATGCAAAATTGATTCTATCCGCGCCCGCGCTTTTGCTCTGTCTTCTATTTTTCTGTTGTGCTTAAAATCTTCGCTTTCGGTAGTATCAACCGTAAAGCGCATACCGCATAGCTTACATGAAAACCTTTGCCTTAAAGCGCTGGTGCGCCCATTTGCCACAATGCCCCTAACCTCTTTGCATTGCAAACAGGCGGGCTTTTCGGTGTTGTTATTACTCATATTAGTGTACCTCCATATTGCCTTTTTTTAATTATATCATAATTTTTCAGCGACGTCAACCACCGAAAACGATTTTTGTTTAAACATTTGTGAATAAGGTAATATAATGTTTTTTTAAACGAGTAAATAAAAAATCGTATATCAACCATATAAAACGATTATCGCTTGTGCTCGTCGCAAATATAGAGTATAAGGCAATATTCAGGAGGGGTTTGAGTGATAACATTAGACAAAACAGGCGCGGAGATACTGGCGCGGCTTGTTATGGAAGATATAAGGGGTTACGCCGCCCGCTTCCCACAAGAATATGAGGAATTTTTAGCAAGAAATCAACCAATCCCCACCCCAACTATAAAAAGACGTAAACGGAAAGAGGTGTCGTAATGAAGAAAATGGAAACAGGCGAGGTAACAATTAATATAGGTGTCAAAGAATTTCTTGTGGCATGGCGGGAGGCTGACGACGTCTTTATGCTCCGAGAAGTCAACGGGTTTCATGCACGTTATATTTCACAAGCGTTTTATGAAGCAATCCGCGCTGAATTTTCTGCAATCTCGCCATAACGGCGTGTAATATATATTCTTTGGTGTAACCATTATTTTTGGAGAAAGGAGGAAAAAAGAAAATGAAATTTAAAGTTCCCGAAACTGTAAGGGTTACCGCCCTTAAAAAAATTACAAGTAAAGCTGGCAACGAGCTGACTTTCGTGACTTTCGCGAATAAGTCAACTTTTGAAGTACTTGAAGTCAAGCTCACGCTTGCTGAGGGACAAAACGCCGCCGCAATTGTTGAGGGGCGCGACTACGCAGCGATTGTCGATTTTGACGGTAATTACGGCTCTGTGACATTGACTCCCGCTGTAACCAAAACCGCGGCAACAACTCCCGCGGCGCGGTAATAGCCGAAACACCCGCCCGCGCGGGTGTCCGTCGGGTGTGACTGACCCGCCGCTGACGAGGCAAGTCAAATAAATATAACTTGGAGGAAATTATGAACAAAGCAATGAGCGCGATAAGTGAGGGAATTGGCAAGGGCGCGGCAACAATAAAATCAGCCTATACCGATTCGGTTGAAAAGAAAGCGAAAGACAAGGAAAGGGTTAAAAGGGTGAGTAGGCTGTGGTTTGTGGCGATAATGTACAAATTTATAGCGTTAGAAATCAGCGAGATTTTCAATGCAACGGCAAAAGTGATTGGTTGCATTGATGAAACTGCGCCCCGCGAGATTCTTCTTACAACCAAAGCCGAAGATGTAAACGAAAATTCCCTCTACTACAAAATTCCTAAAGTGATTTGTGACGGCGAGAAGCCCCATATCTCCGTCATACAGGACACCGCAAACGCTATAGGTCAAAAGCGGTTTAAGAGTGCGCTATCCCCCTTTCGTGTGCCTTTGGAGTGTACCCTGGAAGAAAGGGGCGGGGATTATCTTGTAAAGGTTGACGACGTTATAAGTAAACCGAAAAGACCATACAGACATAAGGGTTTAGGTTCTTGTATCGGCGTATTTAATCATCGTGAGGGTAGTGAGTATTTTGAGGTTATCTCAAAAAAAGTTCACTATGTGACATTCGGCGACTCTTTTGAAGTGCTTAGCGGCGGGGTATTTGAAAAGGTGCGGATTGACTTCGACGGTGGAATTACTTTTGCTTCGGGCGCGCGGTATCCTATTAAATCGCTTGGCGGTAAGTTTGTGAGAATTGGCGAAAAGCTGTAAGAAAAAAGGGCGGCGAGTGTAGCGCCAACGGCGCGGAGCTTGCCGCCCTATTATCTTGTTTATACGCTAACTTCTCACCGCGAAAGCAAGCAGATTATAGGAGGTGAACCGTGTCAAAAGCAACTTTCAACCGTCAAAATAAAGCGCATCCAATACCCCGAAAAGCACTTGTAAAAGTCACGGAAATGAACCACATAGTAGAATTGGTTTATACCCATAATGTTTCAAATACACTTGAAAAATACGTCAAACTTGACAAAAATTCCTATGCTGTAATTGAGCGTGAGACGGGTGAAGTCTTAGAGGTCAAGGACTATGAAATAAAGGAAAATCGCGCCCAAAATATAGCGGGATTAAAGCGTAGCATGAAAAAAATACGTGACCTAATAAACAACAATTTCACAGGCGGGTTAAATGAGTTATTCATAACGCTTACATATGCACTTGTAGACGGGAAACCCATGACCGACACCAAAAAGGCTTCGCGTGATTTTCAAACTTTCATTAAACGCTTCAAGCGGAAATTTCACGATGCCGTTTGGCTTGCGGTCTTAGAGCCGCAAGCTTCGGGGGCTTGGCACTGGCACCTGTTGGTAAAATTTACCGATTGGAAAAGTCCCGCGCAAATACGAATTGACAACAACGAAGTCATATTTCCGCTTTGGGGTCACGGTTGGACAAAGACCAAAAGCCTAAACCGTGTTGATAATATCGGTGCTTACCTCGGCGGTTATCTTTCTTCGGTTGAGATTTCAGAGGAAAACCGCGAAGAAATCTTTGATACTGTCTATAAGAGCGGGCGGGATTTGTCGATTGAGGAAAAAGAGGTTACAGGCGCAAACGGCAAGAAAATCTCGAAAAAATTTGTTAAGGGCGGGCGTCTACACCTCTATCCGAGCGGTACAAATATATATAGGTGTTCCCGCGAAATAAAGCCGCCGAAAACGCAAAACATTACATACGGCGAGGCTAAAGAATTAGTCGGCAACAGACCGCCTGATTACGCCCAAACTGTCATTGTCGAGAGCGGGGAGCGTGACGAACACCACAATTCGCGGCAATTTAACAAGATAGTTTATGAAAATTATAACCTTAAACGCAACTCAACCACACCCGCCAAATAGAACAGCCCCGCCCAAATTGGCGGGGTTTTCCTTTACAAATTATCGCTCTGTTGTTCCCCCGAGGTGAACCACCTCGCCCATTATACAAGCATAGCCCGTGGTTTTCGTGCTAAACTTGCAGGGGCGACGGGGGACGGTCTACATGTTATCACCCCGCTGCCCCCGTCGGCAACCGCCACAAGCACGAAAATTCGCGGCAGTCAAGGGGAATGTGGAATAAACAAGGGAGGGCTTATATGCTTTTGCGACGTCGGCAGATGATAATTTTATTGATAGAAGAAGTGGCGGGTTTATGCCGCAAAAGCCCCTTGACTGCCGCGAAAACGGGCGGGGGTAGGGGTAAACACCGAAGAACATAATACTGTTTTGTACTTCGGGTCTCGTCCATGACACATAAGAGCGCCTGAATTGTTGAGCTAAAGCGGTATTTACTGACATGCCGTCATAGCCTTCATTCCAAGACGTATTTGCCGGTTTTTCTAATGAAGTATCTTTCTTTTGAAGCTTGCTTTCGTCTCTGTCGATTATATAATCTGGGTTGTTTGTGAGGAAGACGGCAAAACCTGAATAACCTACACGTATGTTAGTGGTCGAAAGTGTTGCACCTTGTGTACCGCCGACACCGTCACTATTACTTGCGAACGCCTCGATTGTAAACATTTGTATGGCAAAGACCATTGCAAGCAATAGGGTTATTGCTGTACGGAATTTTCTTTTAATGGCTGTCTTGAACATATCTGAAGTCCCCCTATATAATAAAAGACTGATTAATAGCTGATAAAAGGAGTAACACACGCCTGAATCTGAAGAGCGTGTTAAAAAAGTTTTTATTAGGGAACTTGTATAGGCATACGGTAAAGTGCAAAATAAAAACACCTTATCCGAAAAATCAGATAAGGTGTTGGTGTGTTTGGTATAGGGGCGTGGATAACCCCGCCTGCAGGGAAACTCGCCGTGAAGTATTGCGGCGTAGATAACCCCGCCGCAGGCAATTAATTATCTTTATTGCATTTGACAATATGGACACGACTCGCATAGCTTATCAGCAAGTGCAGGGTCAAAATCAGGAACGAGGGAATCTTTTTTCATCATTTTACCCCTAACCGACTGAATATCATAGCACAGCCCTCGGTCAATATCGGATTTTATCAGGGGGCAAGGGTAAAATTCCTGAAACAAAATCCGTGTGTCTATTTTTTTCTGCATTTCTTTACCTCCTCAATAATCCTGCGAATTGACGCATCGAACTCATTTCGCGTGTAGATTGTAACAACATACCCGTTATCTACTTGAACTACCACATTACCGTCCGCAGATAGATATAGTCTTTGTAGTCCGTTATTTTGAACAAACATTACTATAGCTGAATTAACGTAACCCTGCGCCGTGACAATAATTTTATTCGCAGGTATTCCGCGCTGTGCCGCTCTTTTTGCCGCATGTGGTGATACGCCAACAACACGTATAGGAACTGTCGGGCGTGCTAAACCTATGCGTTGATTGACTTTCCTATGACGTTTTAATTGCCCGATAATACGATTTAATCTTGTGTAATCAATACTCATTAAGGCCACCCTCAATCTTTTTTTACAAAGAATAGAGGGTAGGCACATAATAATTTTTATTTTATCTCGCGAGTTTTTGAAACTGAAGTAGCGACTCCCGCTCTTAGTTGCTCGTCAGTTATTGGTATACGTATTTCCCATTTTAAATAGGTCTTACCATTCTTCTCTATAATTTCAACGGAACGAAAATACTGGTCTCCGCTATCAGCGACTATAATATCTGCAGGACGTTTTAATTTAGTAAACTTGTCACTCGCCGTATCATACGCATAAATATCATACCAGTCGTTGAAGTAAACTTTCCCATTGTGAATACCGATATATTCCAGGTTTCCGCCTGCGGATTTCGGGGGAGTGGGGGTACGAGTTGTTTTTGATTTTATGTCAAACACAGTTAAGGAAGCGGAGCCGTCTTCGGTGTTGGAGAAGAAAGCGGTGTCGCCTTGGACGGTGATGAGGTTGCCTTCGATAGAGTGAGGGGTTTTGGTGTTGGTGCGGTAGTTGTAGAAAACATATCCGTTGGCGGTTTTGTACTCAATGTAATCTCCGTATTTTCCGAGACAAGGGTCGGTAATGTTTGACTCGAAGGTGGTGGTTTTTTTGGTGGTTGCGTTGTATCTTTTAATTTGTTTTTTGTCGCGGTCGAAGTAGTATACTGAGTCGCCTGCGGGGACGAATTCGCCTGAACTTCTGGTATTGGTGGCGTATGAATTTTTTGCTGTGGCAGGATACCGTTCCCGATTCCATTCGTGTGTTTTTCTTGCTAACGCGTCGTCAGAAATTAGGAAATTGTTATATTTATTCATGTCTTTAAACAATGTGTCCATGTGATACCACTTGCCGTCGAGTTTAACAAGATTCCAAGCATGACCTTCTCTCCCGAAAGTCCCTGACGCGGTACCCACGATATACATATTTTCTATTTCCGCTTCCGTGAGCAGACGCTGTACACTACGCGCAAATCCGTCGCAATTCCCTTGCTTTTCTACCAACGCAGAATGAATTGATGACTTTGACCTTGTGTATATGACATTATCATTCATCCAATCATAAAATATTGTAATCTTTTCAAGGTCAGTAGCATTTTTCGGAACTGTTTTCATGATTTCCGCTACTGCTTCGTCTACTGTTTTTGCAGAGGAAGCGGACGCAGGCAATGTGAATACCGAAAGTGCTATCGCGAATAAAAGTAGGCAAGTTGTTAGTTTTTTCATGGTTTGAATCCTCCATTATGTTATGTACTTTCTTGGTAACACTCGTATTTTTTATTATCCGAGGCGTTTACGGATAAAATTGACGCGCGCCCGACTGGTTTGCGATTTGTTTGTAATTCTACTTTTCCCGAAGAGGAAGTAGTCAAGGATTGTTTGGTGAAATAAAGAATTATGTTGCCGCTTTCACGCTTTATGCGGTATACATAATAACCGCGGTTTGTTTCCCCGTCATAAATAACAACGCCTTGCAATACCAGTATAACACATATTGAAAGTATTTGTAAATGGGAGATTTGCAGAAATTTTTGGGTTTGATTTGGTGATTTTGATAAAATAGCAGACAAAGAACGCCAAGGTAAACACCTTGACGTTCTCTTTTCGGTTTATAAATCCACCCAAACAGCAAACCCGCCGTTGAATATTATGGTGTTCGTATATAAACCGATTCGCGGAGGTGAAGGGATTCGAACCCCTGTGGGCTTGCACCCAAACGGTTTTCAAGACCGCCCCGTTATGACCACTTCGGTACACCTCCAAATTCTGAAAGTCAACCATAAAATATAATAACACATCGCGACGGTTTTGTCAACTGTAATTTAAATGCTCGTGAAACATTTCGAGAATTCGCTCTGCCATATCGTCGGGATGCTGTATGCCGTTGGCTCTGAACATTTCCATAAATTCCCGATTCGGGCAAATTTTATTACTTCGCAGCCATAATCCGATTCCCGAATGATATTTATAAAACTCGTCCCTATTTGCGTTTTTGAAGGTTTCTAATTCTTTTCCTAATTTTCTTTTTAAACTCGGGAAGAGATTTTTTATTTCCTTGCATAAATCTTCATTCATAAACTCGCCCCCCTATGTGTTACCATTATAATAACACATAGGGGCTATTCGTGTCAATATTAAATTAGTATTATTGTAGTATCATTATTATAACGTTAAGGGAACATATTGTTATGGATTTGACAAAAAAGCAAACAAATTTAAGAATTGATGAAATTTTACATGCGAAATTAAAAATCATCGCCGCCAAAGAACGCCGTTCGGCAAATAATATGATGGAATATTTTATTGCCAAAAGCATTGAAAAATATGAAACCGAGAACGGGGAAATTATTTTGACGGAAGACGACGTGGAAGAATAAAAACGGTGGGGCAGCTTAAACTGCCCCGCTTCTCTTGTTTTAATCTTTTACAAAATAATCCTCAGCCAACCTCTCAACCTGCCCCGCGTTCATTTGGTTATTCTGCATATTCTGTTCATTCTGCCCGCTCATATCGAAAAACTGTTCAATAGCCTCACGCTCGAATCCGGACTCCTCTTCAATTTCCTGTTCAAGCCCCTCGACGTTTTCGTAGTCTTCGCCTTTTTCAAATTCAAATTCTTCGGCGTTAAAGCTCTCTCCCGAGTGTTCAATCTCGGAATAACCGTCCTTTTGGTTGAAATCAGGGGTTACGCGGTTTTCCGCCGCTAAAATAGCGGCAATCAAGGCTTCGGTTTCCTCCGCCGTAAGCTCCGAAAGTGCGGCAATATGCTCGCTCGAAAGGTGCGGCGCTAACTTATCGGTGATTTCCTGAGGTATTTCAGACAGCCCGTGGCTAAGAGAAGCGATTTCCTCAAGGCTCAGATTAGATACGATTATGGCAATGGCTTCGTTGAGGAGAGGATTTCCCAATTCGGGGAAGTTCGGAATGTTGCCCGTGTTTTCCGAATCATTGCCCGAAACCGGAATAATGGTTTTCACATCGCGGATTTGCCTGCCGGAATGGTCAATGTGATAATCTTCGTTATAAATCAAATCTCCTACCCGAACAAACTGGAAACCGCCCTGCCGTAATTTTGTAAGGATTTCAGGCAACGCCTCGGTTGTGTTTTCAAGGTCATTGTGGAAAAGCAGGATTGAACCCGAATCGGTCTTGTCTGTCACGCGTTTTACTATGGTAGCTGGGTCGGGCTCTTGCCAGTCTATGCTGTCCACCGACCACTGAATGAAATTATAGCCCAATCCCTCAATGGTTTTCAAGGCGTTTGCGTCATATTCGCCGTAGGGGGCGCGGTACAGCGCGGGGCGGCTTCCTGTAATCATCATGATTTTGCGTTCACTTTCCCGCGTGTCCTCGATTATTTTGTTAATGTTCATGCCTTTTAAGTGAGGATGGGCGTCGGAATGGTTGCCAATTTCATGACCGGCGTTCATTATTTTGCGAACGTCGTCGGGGAATTTTTCGCTGAATTCCCCCGTTATAAAAAACGTGGCGAAAACATTATGCTCATCTAAAATAGCCAGCAATTCATCGGTGTTTGAATTTCCCCAGGCGCAGTTGAAAGAAAGAGCAATTTTATTGTCGTTCCTCTCGACCGAATAAATGGGAAGCCTGGTTTCTGACGCACCGGTGTTTATTGATGTGAGAACGGCGGCAATTCCGACGGCTACGCCGATGAACACCGCTAAAATGATTAACGCCGCTCGAAGGGCGCGCTTTCCGGACATAGTTAAAACAAACATATAAATCCCCTTTCCATTGGCTTTTACGCTTAAACCTTTAAATAATAAGCGGGCGATTTGGACGCGCCGCCAACTTTGAGGTGGGCGCATTGCGTCCGAGGCTCGGTAAAAGACGAGAATAGTATTTGGTGGATTATATGCTTGTTAGGCTTGTTTTATGTCGTTTCCTAAACGAAAAACGAATTTATTAAGTTTTTCATATTATCCGACGTAATGCTTGTACCTGTTACGGCGGCGTTTTTCATTTCTACTGTGTCTACCAATGTTTTTAATATAGACGCATCTGCCAGTACAATCAACGGCAGATTCTCCGTGGCGGCGTTTTGTCTTAGTTGCTTGTAAAATTCAAACAGACGACTTAAATCCGTCCCGGTATGAAAAATCGTAATATCAGTGGTTTTGCCCTGCAAAACATTTACGGCGCTTTCAGCTGAATTTGTCGCGCTGACCTTAAAATCGGAATCGAAAAACCGCCTGAGTCGGTTTATTTCCCTTATACTGTCGCTTATAATTAATACATTTTTCATAGAAATGTTCCTTTTTCTTTACCATGTGTAGAATTTAGCGATATTCTTACCGTGATTACGGGCTTCTCCGAGACCTTTGTCGCAGGCTTTATATAAATCCTCGTAATTTTTGCCGTGGCGTTCCGAAACAGCAAGACCGATTGAAACAAAAACGGTTTCGTTGACCTTTTCAAGGATTTTGCCTATCAGTCGGTTTGCGTAGTCCTGCACCTTTTCCCGCTCCCGCAAGTCCCGTACAAAAAGCAGAAACCCGCCGCCCTTAACTACCGAAAGCACGGCGTTCCCATCGTCTTTTCGGACTTCCTCCTGAATAACGTCACGACAGGCAATCATGGTATTGTCACTGACCGAAGTGCTTAAAAAGCTGTAATAATCAAGGTCAACTAACATAAGCGCGCCTTTTTTCCCATCGCTTAATAATTTTGAAATGCGCTCCTGCCCGACATATCTTTTAGGAAGACCCGTAACGGGGTCGGGGCGTTCGCGGGAGGGAGAGAATTTTATTAGAAGCTCTTCAACCTTAATGTCGAATTCTATAGGCTCAAAAGGCAGTTTTACTATATCCGAGATGTTATTTTTGTGCGCGTTTGATATAATTTCAGGGGTGATGAAAGCGCCCGCCATAAGTGCGGGGATTTGACTATAACGCGAATCTTTGCCCCGCAAATGTTCAAGAAAGCGGAAACTGTCCGCTTTTTTCATGTTCGGGGTCAGAATGATAAGATTCAGCGGGTATTGTTCAAGCAGGGAAAAAGCGTCTTCTTCGGTTTCGGCAAAAAATACCGCGTGCCGACCTCTGAAAACCGCCTCGATAATTAAATGGAAATTTCTCGAATCGCTTATAACCAAAAGATTTTTCTTCATGTTTTTAAAAACCCCCGTTAAAACAATAATATCACAAACGAGGAAAAAAATCAATAGGGTATGTTGACTATTACGGTTTGTCGTTATATAATAAAAACATGAACCTAACATCTGTAAAAACTATAAAAGAGCTACTTTCACGTCATGGCTTTTCTTTTTCAAAGTCGCTTGGGCAGAATTTTTTAATTAATCCCTCAATATGTCCGAGAATTGTAGCCGACGCGGTTTTGGGCGGCGGCGAATCTTCGGCGGCAATGCGTTTCGGGTTTGAAATAGGGGCGGGAATCGGCGTACTTACAAAAGAGCTTGCAAAAACCTGCGAAAAAGTAGTAGTGGTTGAAATAGACCAAACACTCAAACCTGTTCTTGAAGAAACCCTTGCCGAATTTTCCAATGTGGAAATAATTTGGGGCGATGTGCTGAAGTTGGACTTAAAACGGCTTTTCGCGGAGCGGTTTAATGGGCAGGGCGAGATTATATGTTGCGCGAATCTGCCCTATTATATAACCTCGCCCGTCATCATGCGGCTGTTGGAGGAGCGTCTGCCTCTTAAATCCATCACCGTCATGGTGCAAAAGGAAGCCGCCTTGCGTTTGTGTGCCCCGCCGGGAACACGCGATTGCGGCGCGGTCAGCGCGGCGGTGCGGTATTACAGCCAGCCTAAAAAGCTTTTCGATGTGTCAAGGGGCAGTTTTATGCCCTCCCCGAATGTAGACAGCGCGGTTATTACGCTTAAATGTCATGAAAAAACAAGGGAAGACATAGCCGATGAAAAGCTGTTTTTCCGAATAATCCGCACGGCTTTTTCGCAAAGGCGCAAGCAATTGGTAAATCCCGTTTCGGAAAATTTAAAGCTTTCCAAAGAATCGGTTAGAAACGCACTTGGAGCCTGCGGAATTAATAAAACCGCAAGGGCGGAGGAGCTGACGTTGGAGGAATTTGCGGAATTTTATAAAATCATAAAGGAGCTATTGCCGTGAATATTTTAGAAACTATTAAGGGCAGAACAAGTTATCGCGGAGCATACAAAAACATAGCAGTTCCGAGGGAAGACCTTGTAAAAATAATGGAGGCGGGGCTTTCGGCGCCGTCGGGGTGCAATATGCAAACGACAAGCCTGATTGCCGTAGACAATGCTGATTTAATGCGGAAATTGCTCAGGGTCATTAAACCGTGCGCCGCTCGAACCGCTCCTGCAATGATTTGTGTGCTGACGAAAAAAATCATTGCTTACAGAGACCGGTGTTTTTACATTCAGGATTATTCGGCGGCAATTGAAAACATGCTACTGGCGGCGGTGGCACTTGGTTATGAAAGCTGTTGGTATGAGGGGCATGTTACCGACGCCGACAAAATCGGGCGCAAAATGGCGGACATATTAGGCGTTCCCGACGATTACGAATTGGTCTGCTTTTTGCCCTTAGGACAAGCGGCAGAGCCTTTAAATTATGTAAATAAAAAGCCTTTTGGAGAAAGGGCATGGTTTAACGGGTTTAAAGGAGAATGACATGGACGAAATGTTTGAAAACGGAACGCGAATGTTTCACCATGACGGGTTTATGTCACTTGATGATATTGAAACTTATGGGTTTTTCTAAATGAAAATTTACGCTGATAGCGGGGAATAAAATGAAAATATTAGCTATAGAAACCTCCTGCGATGAAACTGCCTGCGCTGTCGTCGAGGACGGTCGCAGAATTTTATCAAACATAATCGCCTCTCAAATTGACGCCCATAAGCTCTACGGCGGCGTAGTGCCTGAAATAGCCTCCCGCCTCCACTCCGAAAGCATTGTAGGTGTGTGCGAAGAGGCGCTCGCGGGGGCAGGCTGTAAGCTCTCGGATATTGATGCGGTTGCGGTGACTTATGCTCCGGGGTTAATCGGCGCGCTTTTGGTAGGCGTAAACTTTGCCAAAGGCTTGGCTCTTGCTGTGAACAAGCCCCTTATTCCCGTACATCATATAAAAGGTCATGCCGCCGCTAATTATCTTGCCTACCCTGAATTAGAGCCGCCCTATCTTTGCCTTGCGGTTTCGGGCGGGCACAGCCAGATTATGGAGGTCAAAAGCTATACCGAATTTTCCGTTATCGGCAGAACAATCGATGACGCGGCGGGAGAAGCTTTTGATAAAGCGGCGCGGGCGCTCGGCTTTCCTTATCCGGGCGGGGTTTATATTGACAAAGCCGCCTTGAGCGCCTTGACACGCAATACTTCGCTTAATTCCCAAAGCTATCATCTCCCTTATCCTAAAACCCCGAATGAGCTTGATTTCAGTTTTTCGGGACTTAAAACAGCCGTAATTAACCTTATTCACAATACGGAACAGCGGGGGGAAGAATTAGACAAAGACGCCGTTGCCGCCGCGTTTCAGAACAAGATTTGTGAAATTTTAACAACTAAACTCTTAAAAGCCGCTGAAATAACGCAAAATAACGCTGGTGGGGGCGGCTCTCGACAAGCGGGTCGAGGCTCTCGACAAAAAATCGCCCTTACGGGCGGGGTGGCTGCGAATTCGGGGTTAAGACAAATGCTGACCGAGCGTGCGGGAGGGGATTTTGAAATTTATATTCCGCCTTTATCGCTGTGCGGGGATAACGCGGCGATGATTGCAAGCCAGGGGTATTATGAATACCTTGCGGGGAATACGGCGGGAATGGATTTGAACGCGTTTGCGAATTTGGATTTGTGATTAAGTAATATGTAAAAGCGGGGACTTGTCCCCCGCTCTTTTTTTATTTCTTCTCAAAATTACAAACCCTGTTCCGACCCTTTTGCTTGGCGGCGTAAAGCGCCATATCCGCTCCCGAAACAAACTCGCAGGTGGTAATACTGCGACCGTGTACCCGCGTATTAACGCCTATGCTGATGGTCAGTCCGGTCACACCGTCGCCGCTCACGCTCGGAATTTCCATTCCCTCGATTTTCCCGCGTATTTTCTCAGCCACTCCAATAGCCCCGTAAGAATCAGTATTAGGTAGCAATACAATAAATTCCTCGCCGCCCCAACGCGCCACAAAGTCAACCGAACGCTTCAATACATCGTGAAAAACTGCGGCGATGGCTTTCAGCGCAGCGTCACCCTGCTGATGCCCGTAGGCGTCGTTATAGTTTTTGAAATTATCGGCGTCAAGCATCAAAACGCTAATCGGTTCGCGCTCGCGCAAGGCGCGTCCCCATTCGGCTTGTAACCTTACTTCAAAACTGCGACGATTGGGTAATTCGGTTAGCTGGTCGGTCATGCTCAACCGCTCAATAGTGCGGAGTTGGTCAAGCATCATGATTTGATTGCGGATTCTTAATTTTACAATAACGGGAGAAAACGGCTTGCTGATATAATCCGCCGCCCCCAGTGTTAATCCCTTTTCCTCATCGTCGGTGTCGCTTAATCCGGTTATGAAAATAACGGGGATTTTTTTTGTAATGCTTGAGCTTTTCAGGGTTTCAATTACAGAGTAGCCGTCCATTTCAGGCATAAGAATATCAAGCAAAATAATGTCGGGGAGATGTTTTTCCGCCGCATTAATCGCGCTCTGTCCGTTTTTTGCCGCATAAACAGTATACTCGGGGCTTAATATAGCGTTAAGCGCTGTAATGTTTGAGCTTTCATCGTCAACAACTAATATACTGTACTTGTTTAATTCTTCCATGATTGTTTACACCCATTTCTTCTTTAGTTCGGCAAGCGCCTGCGACGCGGACTCGAAGTTATAATTTTCCACGTAGCGTACAAGCTCTTCCGAGCCGGGTACGGTTTTTAAATCGTCAATCAAGTCATTGCAGTCGGGGCTTATATTTTCGAGCATTGACCCTAACGTTTCAAATAAAGACATCACCTGTTCAGGGTTAAGAGGGGGCATCTGCTTTGCCTCATGTTCTTCAAGCAACGGTCGAAGATTCTCTAAAGACGACGTCAGCTCAGTCTTCAAAAGGCTCATTACCTCTTCCGTAACCTTTGAGGAATCACCTTTTTTTAGCAGATTTTCTATTTTGGCGGCGGCGTTATACAAGGCGGTTTCAGCGATTTGTCCTGCGTTGCCTTTAAGCGTATGGGTTACCCTGTAGGCTGTTTTTATATCTTTTGACTTAATAGCGTTTTTGATTTCGGAGAACACATTCTGATTATTTTTAACAAAGTTCAACCTTAATTTTTTAAGCAAATCGTTTTTATGCTGTTCCCGTGTTTTTTCATCTATTAAGGTGCTGCCTACCGGCGTCATATACTTTAAAAGTAGCCGCCACAATTCCTGCGAAGTAAAAGGCTTGCCTAAACAATCCGGCATTCCGTGCTTTTTGTATTTTTCAAGCTCGCCGCTCATTACGTTGGCGGTCATGGCGATTACGGGGGTTTCAACATTCAGTTCATTTATTTTAGTGGCGGCTTCGATTCCGTCCATAACAGGCATGAACATATCCATGAAAACCAAGTCATAAGGGCTTTCCTGCCTCTCCATTCTTCCGCGAACCATTTCTATTGCGATTTTGCCGTTTTCGGCTTCATTTGATTCAATCCCCACCTGAATAAGATGCTCGCAAATCACCTCGCGATTCAGTTTATTGTCATCGCAGACTAAGATTGAACCTTCAAACCGAGGCTTGGTCAGCGTATTAAATTGATTGTCGTCAGAGCCGTGTACGGAAGAATCTACGGTTTCAAACACAATTTCAAAGCCGAAAGTACTGCCTTTGCCCTCGGCGCTTTCCACTTTAAGCTCCCCGCCCATAAGCGCTACCAAATTCGCGGTTATGGTCAGCCCGAGCCCCGTACCGCCATAATTGCGGGTGGTGCTGGAATCGGCTTGAACAAAGGGCTTAAAGATTCTTTGTTTCTGCTCTTCATTCATACCTATGCCGCTGTCTTTTACCTCAAAATACACAGTAGCGCTGTTTTTGCCTGAGCTTTTTAACAGCGACGAAAACTTTATGTTTCCGGAATCGGTAAACTTCACCGCGTTTGACAAAAGATTCATCAATACCTGATAAAGACGCACTGCATCTCCGAGCAGTTTTTTCTCAACAGGGGATTCGGCGTATACGTTTAGCTCAAGCCCCTTTTCCTTAGCGACCGGCAATATGACTGCCTGACAGCGGGAGAAAACGTCGTAGAGGTCAAACGGCACACTTTCGAGTTCCATTTTCCCCGACTCGATTTTTGAAATATCCAAAATATCGTTTATAATATTCAAAAGCCATTTTGTGCTGTCGGTTATTTTTTCCAAATAATCCCTGACCTGCGGATTTACAGCTTTATCAAGAGCAAGCTCCGCGAATCCCATTATACTGTTCATAGGGGTACGGATTTCATGGCTCATAACGGCTAAAAATTCCGATTTGGCATGGTTTGCCATTTCAGCCGCTTCAAGTTGCCGCCGCTCGGTAATGTCGGTGTAATAGCCCTCCACAAGACTTGAATTACCGTCCGCTCCTCTTTCAACAACGCGACTGCGCTCCCATATCCATTTAACGTTGCCGTCTTTGGTAATGAAACGGAAAGTCGCCTCAAACGGCAGACCCGCAAGCAATGTTTCGGCGCTGATTTTTTCAATATAACTAATATCGTCGGGGTGCAGTATATCGAAAAACTTTACCTCTTTGTTGTCCACAAGTTCATCAGGGGAATATCCCAAAAGCTCTCGACAGCCCTTGCTGACAAAAGTATAGGAGTAATGGGGGGGGGCATAAACGCTTTGGAAAACCATTCCGGGCAGATTGTCCATTATTGCGCTCAATCTCGCAGACACGCGCTTTGCCAAATTTTCAGCTTCTTTGCGCTCGGTTATATCTACGGCAATTCCCAAAAGCCCTATTACCTTGCCGTCCTGAATTAAAGGCGCTCTGGTAATTTCCTTAGCACGGCGAGTTCCGTCGATATATTGATACCAACCCTCGGTCACTACAGTGACCTTTTCGTTAATAACCTTCAAGTTTGCGTTGGCAAACTCGTTTACGGCTTTTCTGTCGTGTACCGCTATATCCTGAAAGTCTTTGCCTATCAGATGCTCCTCGCTGACATTTGCTTCCTCCAAAAACTTGCTGTTAAAACTGGTGTAGGTGTTTTGCAGGTCTTTGGTAAACACCATTGCGGGTATTGAATGATATATGGCGGTAAGCGTTGCCGCCTGTCCCGCTATGGTTTTGCTTTTTCGCCTGTTTTTAATATATATGATTGTAAGAAACACCAGCATAAGCCCCATAATGATTACCGCAGTTACTATCCACGGCATCTGAGCCCGTGCGACCTTTACGCGATAGTCGTAGGTTTTGCGAAGCCACTGCCCCGAAATAGCGTCAACGTCAATCATTCCGAGGCTCTTGTCAACTATTGAGAGTAAAATCTCCTGCTCTTTATTAAACCCAAAGACAGAGTCAAATTTACTGTCAAATACAAAATTCGCCTTATAACCCGCAAGCTCTAAATAATTTGTCAGGTATAAAAGGCTGACGGTACTGGTCATCAACATGTCTAATTCGCCGCTCTCGAGGGCACTTATTGCGTCCTCCTGACTGGCGTACTCAAACGTATATGGGTGGTCGGGAAACCATCTCATGAACAGTTCCGCGTGAACGCCGCCCCTTGTGTACCCCACTCTTGCCGATAATATTTCATTTATGCTGTTGATATTGGGATAATCGGCTTTTGATATAAGGGCGGAATAGTCGGTTAAAAACGAACGCTCCGACCACAAAAACCGTCCCTCGCGTTCTTTTGAACGAACCAGCTCCGAAAGAATATAGGCTTCTCCGGTTTCAAGTTTCCACATCATTTCAGACCATTCGGTGTTTCGGTCGTTGACGATTCTGAACTCAAGTCCTGTAAGCGCACTCACCCTCTCAAGTACATCAAAAGCTATCCCCTGCCACTCTCCGTAGCGGGAATTGTAAAAACTTACGGGATAGTTGTCATGTTCCGCTAAAAACGGTATGACGGGGTTGTTTTCTATATATTTGATTTCCTCTTCGGTCAGCCGTTGGAAAAGCTGATGTTTCCTGTACTGGTTGTAACCTTGACTGTATAATTGGCTTAAATGGCTGTTTGCGCCGTTTTTGAGCGCTTTTTGCACGACCGAAATAACAGGCTCAAGCTCGGGGTTTTGCGCCGTCAGGGAAACAGGGCTGTAAATCAGCGGTAAAAAATCCCTTGCCGTAATGTCCTCGTAAGAGTCAAAGACGGCTTCCACCGTGTTTTCGGCGACAAGGGCGTCTATTTCCCCGCTTTTCAAAAGCGGGTAGGCTTCCCGATACTCTGATATGTACACGGGCGTAAATTCCTCAATGATGTTATGTATAACATTATCTGCCGTGACCGTACCCGACAAAAGCGCGTATTTCGGCTTGCGGTTTTCAATGATATTCTGTAGCGGCTCGGCATCCGTCAATCTGAAATATTTTACCGAACGCTGTGCAATCGCATCGGTCATGTAGTATATTTGTCTGCGCTCCTCATTGGGCGTAAGATTTCCCACAAAGTCTACTTTACCGTTTTCAAGCCCGCCGATTAAATCGCTCCATGTAACCTTAGTCGGGACAAAATCTATTTCAAACAGTTCACTCAACCATTCACACAAAAGAACCGAAAACCCGCTCAGTTCCCCGTCCTGGGAGAGAAATGCCTCGGTGTTCAGCAACACCCCGAAAACAAAAGCTTCATTATTTGCCTGCAATGCTTCAATCGCGGCAATTTCCTCGCCTGTAACGCCGGGAATGTCGCGGAAAGAAGAAAAGCGCCACGAAGGATTAGGTTTATCCGACGAAACGGAAACATTGGCAGAGGCGGATAATCCGCAGAAAAACACAGATAACAGCATTGCCGTAAAAAGCAAGGCGCATATAAATCTGCCTGTTTTCCTGCCGAATTTTTTCATCTTAATATACCATACCTGTCCGGCGCCAACGCACCATGAAATATTTCTTCTCTTTTGCTTGAGTTTAAAACTATTTCACCTTTTTAATAAAATCTTTCATTACGTCTTCCATGTCGGGTTTTCCGATTTCCTGCAAAGCGTACTCCACCCTTGTGTTAGGCTTGTTGATTTTAATAACCCGCGTTAAATCAATGGGCGTGGCAATTACCACAGAATCACAGTCTGCACGCTCAATGGTAGCCGTAAGGTCGCGGATTTGCTCCTCGCCGTAGCCCATAGCGGGCAACAAGTTGCCTATCTCGGGGTAAAGCCGATAGGTTTCGGCTAATTTTCCCACCGCATAAGGCTTGGGGTCTATAATTTCAGCCGCACCGAAACGCTTTGCCGCGACTACGCCCGCGCCTATTTTCATGTTACCGTGGGTAAGGGTGGGACCGTCTTCTATAACCAAAACCCGCTTGCCGCGAATAATTTCGGGGTTTTGAACCTTTATGGTGGAAGCCGCGTCAACTACGACGGCTTTAGGGTTGACCCGCTCAATATTTTCACGGACAATTTGTATATTGTCAAAGTCTGCGCTGTCTATTTTATTTATTACCGCAACATCGGCGATTCTTAACGTTACCTCTCCGGGATAATAAGCAAGCTCGTGTCCCGGTCTGTGTGGGTCAACCACGGTAATCATAAGGTCGGGCTTATAAAACGGAAAATCATTGTTTCCGCCGTCCCAGAGAATCACGTCACAGCCGTTAGGGTCGTCTTCAGCCGCACGCAGAATTGCTTCATAATCCACACCCGCGTAAATCACATTTCCGCGCTTTATATGAGGCTCGTATTCTTCCATTTCCTCAATCGTGCAACGGTGCTTTGAAAGGTCTTCTATATCTGCAAAACGCTGAACCTTCTGCGCTTCTAAGTCGCCGTAAGGCATGGGGTGACGCACGGCAATTACTTTTAAGCCGTGAGACATCAGAATTTCCACTATGCGGCAAGATGTCTGGCTTTTGCCGCAGCCTGTCCGAGTAGCTCCGACGGCGATTACGGGTTTTGTGCTTTTGAGCATGGTGTTTTTATAACCCATTAAGGAGAAATCCGCGCCCGCCGCGTTGACCATTGCCCCAATGCCCATAACCGTGGAATACGAAACATCGCTGTATGAAAAAACACACTCGTCAACCTCAAGTTCTTTTATAAGTCTTTCCAGGTCTTCCTGCGGGTAAATCGGAATACCTTCAGGGTAAAGCTTGCCGCAGAGGCTCGCGGGGTATTTACGACCGGCTATGTCGGGGATTTGCGCGGCGGTGAAAGCCGCGACCTTATAAGCGGGGTTATCCCTGTAAAAAGTGTTAAAATTGTGAAAATCGCGTCCCGCCGCGCCTATGATTATAATTTTACGTTGTGCCATATATACTGCCTTCCCTTCTTTCGATTATGCGTTCATAATCTATTATACACAGAATGTAGCTTTTTGTCAATATTCTATTCCGCGTGGAGTCTATAATTTTTTGACTTGACGGGGAAATAAAAATATGATGAATTTAATATAATATTTTAATTATGCTGATTTTCAAAGCCAAAGGCGGGAAAAAGTAAATCCCCGCCCTGTTTTTATTCACGCCGTTACAATCCCGTTAGCCGCCTCCAAGCCAAGCTTTTCAACCGCCTGCTCCCTCATCTTATACTTCAATATTTTCCCAGCCGCGTTCATGGGAAATTCTTTTACAAAGTCAATGTATCTCGGCTTTTTGTGCTTGGCAATATGGTCAAGGCAAAACTGCTGAATTTCCGCTTTCAGCTCCTCGCTCTCCTCTATACCGTCTTTCAGAATGATACAAGCCATAATTTCCTCGCCGTATTGTTTGTCGGGCACGCCAATCACCTGCACATCGCGGACTTTCTCGTTGGTGTAGATAAAATCTTCTATTTCCTTGGGATAAATATTCTCCCCGCCCCGGATAATCATGTCACGTATTCTTCCGGTGATTTTATAATAGCCGTCCTCTTTTCGCCGCCGCGCCAAATCGCCTGTGTGAAGCCAGCCGTCGCCGTCAATAGCGGCAGAAGTGGCTTCGGGCATTTTGTAGTACCCTTTCATGATGTTATAACCCCGCGCACATAATTCGCCGTCTGTATCGTCAG
The DNA here is from genome assembly GCA_009776305.1 of Oscillospiraceae bacterium. GTDB lineage: Bacteria > Bacillota > Clostridia > Oscillospirales > Ruminococcaceae > Ruminiclostridium_E. The sequence continues at coordinate 522,112 of WRLY01000001.1, forward strand.
GCAATTCTTCGCCCGTCACAGGGTCGGTGATTTTTACCTCCACCCCGAAAATAGGTCCGCCCACCGTGTTTACCCTTTGTTCAACCGTGTCGGAGGTCATGCTCATGGTGATGGCGGGAGAGCTTTCGGTCTGTCCGTAGGTAATACAAATGTCGCTCATATTCATTTTATTAAGCACGTCCTCCATGACCTTTACGGGACAGGGAGAACCCGCCATTATACCCGTGCGAACCTGTGCAAAATCGGTTTTTTCAAAATCCTTATGCTCGAGCATGGCGATAAACATAGTCGGTACGCCGTGAAAGGCGGTTATGGAATTCTCGTTTATACATTTCAAGCCTTTAGAGGGAGAAAACGCCGTAATAGGGTACATAGAAGTGCCGTGGGTCATTGCCGCTGTCATGCCGAGTACCATTCCGAAGCAGTGGAACATCGGAACCTGTATCATTAATTTATCATGATTGGAAAAATCAAGGCAGTCGCCTATAGCCTTGCCGTTGTTGACGACGTTATAATGAGTCAGCATAACCCCTTTTGGGAATCCCGTCGTGCCGCTGGTATACTGCATATTACAGACCTCGTCTTTATTAAGGGCAAGCCGCCTTGAACGCACAAGCGCCGCCTCGGCTTCCCCGCCTAAGTTAAACGCCTCGTCCCAGGTGTAACAGCCGTTCTGCTTTGAATCGACGGTTATAATATTTTTAAGCATCGGCAACCGCTTGCTTTCAAGCTTCCCCGGTTTGGAGGTTTTAAGTTCGGGGCAAACCTCTTTAATAATACCTATGTAATCCGAATCCTTGTAGCCGTCAATCATAATCAGCGTATGGGTATCCGATTGGCGTAAAAGATATTCGGATTCATGGATTTTATAGGCGGTGTTGACGGTAACAAGAACGGCGCCTATTTTAGTCGCCGCCCAAAAGGTAATAAACCATTGGGGTACATTAGTCGCCCAAATAGCTACATGCGAGCCTTTTTCCACCCCCATTTTTATAAGAGCGGCGGCGAATTTATCCACGTCCTCACGAAATTCGGGATAGGTTCTGGTATAATCCGTTTCCACGTACTTAAAGGCAATTTGGTCGGGAAATTCATCGCAAACCCTGTCAAGCACATCGGGAAAGGTCTCGTCGATAAAGGCATTTTTCTCCCACGGATAATAGCCCGTATCGCGCAAATCGGCGTAAACCGTCTTTCTTTTAATTATCCACGGCTCCATATATCGGGCGAAGTGGGGGAAAACAACCCCCGCATCCTCTAAATCGTCCGACCAGCGCTTTACCCATTCGAGTGAAACATAGCCGTCATAGCCCGATTTTTCAAGGGTTCTGAGCATTTCGGCAAGCGGCAAATCGCCCTCGCCCATTAAACGGTATTTAATCTTCCCGCCCTCGTAAACGCTGTCTTTAATATGAACGTATTTTATATAATCGCCGAGATTGGCTATAGTTTCTTCTCCGCTTTGGTTGAAATAGCGGTAGGGGTGGTGCATATCCCACAACGCCGCCACATGAGGGGAGTTCACCCCGTCCAAAAGCTTGCGAAGTCTTTTGGTGTCGGCGTAAACCCCATTAGTTTCAACCAAAAGTGTTACCCCGCCTGTTTTAGCTATTTCGGCTAAGGCGCGCAATTCGCTTTCAATAAATTTATCGTCAACCTCTTCCGAAGCGTGCGGCTCGGAATCTGCCAAAACCCGTATATAAGGCGTATTAAGCTGTCCCGCAAGTTTTACATACTGCTCTATTTCGGCATGGTTACAGCTTTGTCGAGCGGCGTTTTTAAGGAAACAGCCGGAGGAAAGGCAGGGTATTTCAAGCCCTGTTCTCTTTAAAGTTTCTTTGGTGTTATCAATATCCGCCGAAAAAGGTTTCGCCTTTACCGCAAATATATCGTCTCCGAGCCCCCTGATTTCAACTCCGTTAAAGCCGAGGTCTTTTGCCATAGAGTAAATTTCCGTCCATGAAAAGTCGGGGCAGGCGAGTGTGGAAAAGCTGATTTTCATATTTAAAAGTCCTTTCATATTATTGCAACAGCGTATTTTTAATATAATATCATGTTCAAAGCCGTGTTGTCAACATTATTTTACATTCCGGGGCTTGCTATGCAATTGACAGATTCGGTTATTTATGTTAAAATTCAATAATACGGCATTTATAATGAATATTATTTTTTGAGAGGAATCAAAATTATGGGTTTTTCCGATATGATTAAAAATATGCGTAGCAGTTCGCAGGGCGCGGAAAGGATTCGAGAACCGCTTTCAGTCCCCGACGGCAAAATGAGCTTTACCGCTCTTTTGAAAAGTCTGCACGCCGCTCCAAACGTTAGCCCCCATGATATTCACAACGCGATTTCTGCGGCGGTTATGGACGGCATTGCCGACGACTGGCAAAAAAGCGCAAATCCCGACGCGACATCAGACAAAAAAGCCGAATCGGCAAGACGCGCCTTTTACTTATCAATGGAATTTTTAATGGGGCGGGCGGTTTATAACAACCTGCTGTGTCTTGGGCTTACCGAAGAGGTAAAAAAAGCCTTTGAGGAAATCGGTGCGGATTTTTCAGTAATGGAAGATGCTGAGGACGCCGCCCTCGGAAACGGCGGCTTAGGGCGGTTGGCGGCGTGCTTTTTAGACAGTGCGGCGGCATTGGGGCTACCTCTTGACGGCTACGGAATCCGCTATAAATATGGTTTGTTCAAACAAAGCTTTGAGAACGGTTTCCAAAAGGAAGAAGCCGACGACTGGACAAAATACGGCGACCCGTGGAGCGTGCGGCGCGAGGAAGACGCAGTAGAGCTGATTTACGCCGATATGACGGTTAAAGCCGTGCCTTACGACATGCCGATAATCGGGCGGGGTACGGAAAATATCCGCACGTTAAGGCTTTGGCAGGCTGAACCTGTTGAAGAATTCGATTTCGCCGTGTTCGACAGGGGCGAATATTTAAAAGCGTCCGAAAGTGCGGTTTTAGCTCAAAATATTTCCCGCTGTCTTTATCCCAACGACAGTACCTACGAGGGCTTGAAATTAAGATTCAGGCAGGAATATTTCTTCAGCGCCGCCTCAATGCGGGATATAATAAAAAATCACAAACAAAACGGCAGAAATATAAAAGAGCTTCCCGATTTTGTCAGCATACAGCTTAACGACACCCATCCCGTAGTTTCAATCCCTGAAATAATCAGGATTTTAATTGACGAGGAGGGCTTGGAATTTTCCGAGGCGCTTGATATTTCCCGAAAAATATTTAACTATACTAACCATACGATTATGGCGGAAGCACTTGAAAAATGGAATACCGGACTGGTTCAGGAGCTCCTCCCGAGAATATATGAAATATGTCTGCAAATAAACGAAGCTTTTATCGCCGAGATGTATGCGCGCGGTTTTTCCACCGAGAAAATCAACGAGCTGCGTATTATTGCCGGGGAAAACCCCTCAACCCTGCACATGGCAAGAATGGCGGTTTACTGTTCGGCGGCGGTCAACGGTGTGGCGGAACTTCATACCGAAATACTTAAAACCTCTGTTTTGAAAGACTGGTACGGGTTATATCCCGATAAATTCCAAAACAAGACCAACGGCATAACCCCGCGCCGCTGGCTAAAACTCTGTAATCCAAAGCTTTCGGGGCTTATAACCGAGTTGCTTGGCGACAGCGAGTGGGCTTACGACCTTGACAGGCTGAAAGAGCTTCGCAAATACGCCAACGACAAAGGCGTGATTAACCGTTTTGCCGAAATCAAGCACCAAAACAAAAAAGAGCTTGCCGATTATATCCAAAAAAGCGAGGGCATTACAATCAACCCCGACAGCATTTTCGATATACAGGTTAAGCGTCTGCATGAATATAAGCGTCAGCTTTTAAACGCTTTTTCTGTCCTTTATCTTTATTTCGGAATCAAGGACGGAAGATATAAGGATTTTCACCCCACCACGTTTATTTTCGGCGCTAAAAGCGCCCCCGCTTACGCGAGGGCAAAGGGAATTATAAAATATATAAACGAAATATCTGCGCTGATTGAAAGAGACAAGGACGTGCGAGAGCTTATAAAAGTAGTTTTCGTGCAGAACTATAACGTTTCCTACGCCGAAAGATTGGTTTCCGCCGCCGACGTGTCGGAGCAGATTTCGCCGGCGGGAACAGAGGCTTCCGGCACGGGTAACATGAAATTCATGCTCAACGGCACTGTAACGCTCGGCACTATGGACGGCGCTAATATTGAAATCGTGGAAGAGGCGGGTGCTGAAAACAACTACATTTTCGGAGCGGACGCCGAGGGTTTAAAGAAGATTATGCCCGATTATGAGCCGCGCAAGATTGTTGCCACCGATAAGCAAATCGACAGGGTTTTGCATACTTTAATTGACGGAATTTTCCACGTCAATCATGGCAGTCAGGTTAATAACGACGCCACCGATATTTTCCGCGAGCTGTATTTTTCGCTTTTGGACGGCGCTTCATGGCATGTTCCCGACCATTATTATCTGCTCGGCGACTTTAATTCTTACGTAAACGCAAAACTTTTAATAAACGCCGATTACAGAGATAAGCGGGAAGAATTCCACAAAAAATGCTGGCTTAACATGGCAAGCGCGGGCAAGTTCAGCTCCGACCGTACGATAAAGGATTACGCCGAGAATATTTGGAGAATAAAATAAAAGGGGCTTTGTCCTTGTTCTTGTCACGCCTTTCATCAAATATCCCTGCCGGTCAAAAATCTGATTGCCCGTTGTGGAGAAGTCGAGATATGCTCCATATCGGGAGTATTTAGCCGTCCTGCGTTCCTGTAGTCAAAGCTGTCGCAAAAATCATTTACATTGGAGTTCAGCGTTTCGGCGTATTCCGAAACCACCTTGTTAAGAACTTTCAAAAATTCAATGCGGGCATTTTTAGAAATATGCTCGGACTTAAAGGCAAGAAAATGATAATGCGGCAGGCAAAAAAATTCCTGCCCGCTGAAAAGCTCTCTGAAATCTTTGTCTTTTTCAAACAGCGTAAAAACAGTCTTCAACATGTGATTAATGCCCCAGTCAACCTTTTCGCAGACAAAGCAGGTACTTGAAAGATTGTCGGTGCGTTTCCCCTTTAAGCTTTTCAGCCCGGCGTGAGAAACAAGAAATTTCTGCCTCGTCACATTAAGGTGGGAATTAAGCACTAACCCGAGGGACAGCCGATTTCCCTGCTCTGCCAGCATAGAAAAGTGAGTGAGGCAGAAACCGAGCTTGTTGGTTTCCTCCCGAACGTCGGGTTCCATCATTGCCGCCCCCATTATGTATTCGGAAATATGCCCCTCCACCGTATCGCGCATACGGCAAATCGGGCAACCCTCTTTCGGCTCAAAAACTTCGTTTACGGGGATTGTCAGTATGCTTTCTCTCATTGAGTTTTCCTCCGGAATAATTATTTGCAGTTGAAATTTTAAAACACATAAGTGCCTATTTCTGACTTCACCGCCTAATATAGGCTTTGACGCCTGCACCTCTTTTAGGGGCGGCGCGCCGATAAAATCATAAAAATATATTGTAATTATAATTAAATTGTATTATAATATAGAAGAATAATCAATAGGTTTTGTGAACTTTCATGGATTTTTTTATTGAAACCGATTTTTTCAAGCCCGAGCTGACCCTCGCGGGCGGTCAGGCGTTTCGCTGGACTAAAACGGCGGGTAATGGTAATCGCTATTTCGGAATAGCGGGAAACCGCCCGCTTGAGCTTTTATTTGAACCTGACGGCATAAGGCTTATAGGCGTTGCGGATAACGCTCTGCCTTTTTGGTTAGAATATTTTGATACAGGCAGGGATTATAAAAGCGTTATTGAACGTTTTTCGCAAGACCCGCTCTTAAAAAAAGCCTGCCGCTATGCCTACGGACTGCGGCTTTTACGGCAGGAGCCTTTTGAAACCTTAATAAGCTTTATAATATCCCAAAACAACAATATACCGCGCATAAAGATGATTATAAAGAGACTGTGCGAGGGATTCGGCGAAAAAATTCGCGGCAATCATTTTGCTTTCCCGATGGCGCGGGTTTTAGCCGCCCTTGAACCGTCCGATTTAGAGCCGCTTAAATGCGGATACCGCGCAAAATACATAATCGACGCGGCAAGAAAAGTAAACAGCGGTGTGATTGATTTAAACGCGCTTTACCAAAAAGAAACTGAAGACATAAAGCAGGAGCTTTTAAAAATAAAAGGCGTAGGTGAAAAGGTAGCCGACTGCGTACTGCTGTTTGCCTACGGTAAAAGCGGCGCTTTCCCGAAAGACATTTGGGTCAAGCGCGTACTGTCTGAATTTTACCCCGATGGACTCCCCGACTGCATAATCGGTAACGAGGGGTTGGCACAGCAGTATTTATTTGAATATATCCGAAACAATCACAATAATTATAAATTATAAATGGAGGAATCTTATGTTCTGTTCAAAATGCGGAAGCCGTTTAAGCGGCGGCAGTAATTTTTGTCATTCTTGCGGGGCTAAAACGGCGCAGGTTAATAACCCTGTTCCCGATATAAACGTTTACCCGCTACCGACCCAAGCCTACCCCGGTCAAGACGTACCCGATATTATATTTCCGCAAGCTCCCATTTTTCCGGATATTCATGAGCCCTCTGAAGCACCAAATTTACCCGTACCTCCCTTTACCGCTGAAAACACGGCGGTAACCGAAGGAGTAGCCCCCGAGGCAGCCTCTCTTTTCCCTGAAAACGAGCCCGTAGCAGAGCCGCAAACAGCTTCTTTCTCAACACCGCTACCCGAACTCCGGGCTGCGGAATCGGACAACGCTTTTGATAATATCGAAGAAAATGATTTTCAGGCTGAACCCGCCCCATTTTTAAAACCCGAAAAAGCATACTTCGGAAAGCCCGCACTCATTTTTTGCCTTGTCGTAATCGGGATTTTATCTGTGACCTGCGGAGTTTTCGCCACTCTTTATTTCGGAGGGTTTTGAAACTATGGTGAATCTTGAAAACGACTGGAATGAGCTTTTAAAAGATGAATTCCGAAAACGTTATTACGCAAATCTCAGGGAATTTCTGAAACGCGAGTACGAAAAGTTCAACATTTTCCCTGATATGAACAATATATTCAACGCGCTGAAACTAACCGCTTATTCTGATGTAAAGGCGGTTATACTCGGTCAGGACCCCTACCACGAACCGGGACAGGCGCACGGGCTTTGCTTTTCCGTACAAAAAGGTACAAAACGCCCCCCCTCACTTGAAAACATTTTTAAGGAGCTGACCGACGACACCGGCATAATCCCGCCGAGTCACGGAGATTTATCAAGTTGGGCAAAGAACGGCGTACTGCTCTTGAATACAGTCCTGACCGTTCGGCAGGGCGCGGCAAACAGCCACAAGGCGCAAGGGTGGGAATATTTCACCGATAAAATCATAGAGCTGTTAAATCAACGGGATAAGCCTATAGCTTTCATTCTTTGGGGCATGAACGCCAGAGCAAAGGCGCAGATTTTAACCAACCCGATACATATAGTTTTAACTTCGGCGCACCCCAGTCCGCTTTCGGCATATAACGGTTTCTTCGGTTGCCGTCATTTTTCAAAGGCAAATATTTTCCTCGAACAAAATAAAGCAGAACCTGTCAACTGGCGGATTGAAGACTAAAACCAAATAAAACGACAACACTCCGTATAATTCGCGTTAAATTATACGGAGTGTTGTCGTTTTTCCGAAAAGCAGGAGCGTTCATTCAAAAGAATCTTCCTCGTCCCGTTCGTTAAACAGCGTTACCAATGCCTGCATCTCCTCCTCGGTGAGGGTTATGCCCTTGCCCATGCGCTCGCGTCCCGGCGACCAGTTGCGAATGTCGTACTTTGGCGGGTGGTCGTTCCAGCTTACCATATTAAGTTCAACCTTCCAGCCTTTTTGGTTTTCGGAAATAACGCCGAGTTCCTTTGTGATTTCATACTTGATTTCTGCCATGAAAAATTCTCCTTTTGCGTTTTTTAAATTTTGACCTATTTACAGACGCGCAGTACGCGCCCCTATTGGTTATATTTTATTACCTCATCAGACCTCATAACCCTGTCGAACAGCGCGTAGTATTTACTGGTTACCACCTTGTTAATATGATGATTCCCGAAAAACCAACGCTCAAACGAGCAACTTTCGCCTAATATATCAAGATACGCGTTAGCGCGGCTTTTATCGGAATTGGGTAATTCAAGGAACTCGGCGATTTTACAGGGAGCTTCGTGGCTTACTATGTAATCAACCTTGCCGCCGTGGCGCGTTATTGCCTGAAGTCCGTTTCTGTATTCCGATTCTTTGGGAATTTCAGGGAGTGTTTCAAGCTCGCTTTCGGCAATCCTCTCGGACAGCGTTTCCTCTTCGTCAAGCCGTCCTCCCCCGAACGCCAAAAGCGTCCTGCCCCCAAGTGTAAATATTTCACCCCGCATAAGATAACGCAGATTCCCGCTTATTTTACGGGTCATGCCGCCGTTCCATTCCTCTTCGGGGTAAGAATTAAGCTCCGAAAAATTCTCGTGTAAGCCGTCTACAAAAAGAATGTGGAACTTCCTCCTGCCAAGACGCTTTAACATGCGTTTTTCTTTTTTTGTGCCACTCCAAATAAAGCCGAAATCTCCGCAGACGATTAGAAAATCGCCTTTACGAAGCCTTTTAAGTTTTTTGAAACGGGTAAAATCCCCGTGGGTGTCGCCCGTGATATAAATGTAATTTTGATGTTTTTTCATTATTTTACCTTATGTGAAATATTTGTTATAGTCTGTTTTTCATAATTTTCCTTTCCTATTTTTGAAAATATTATAAAATAATTACAAATTTCAAAAAAGGCTTTAAATTATAAAGAAATTATGATAGAATAATAAAGATAACAAGCCCGCTCTTTATTATTATATATAAACCGGAGGAATTTGTCTATATGATAAACGCAAAAAGTCTAAAAAATGCAAAAAAACTTATTATTTTTTGCGCCGTTCTGCTTATAATGGCGCAAAACATAACTTTAAAATCTTCAGCTTTCGCTCCCGACGCCGAAATTTACAGTCATGGCGTATTTATGGTGAATTTAGATACCGATTTGACCGTTTTCAAGAAAAACGAGTTTGAAACCGTTTATCCCGCTTCCACCACCAAAATCATGACGGCTTTAGTCGTACTCGATAACGTAAGCGACCTTAACACACCTGTAGTCGTAACCAACGCCATGAATACCGGTTTCGGTGAAAACCCCAACTTCACGGGGGCGGGGGTTGCCGACTTCGCGGTCGGACAGGAAAATTTAACATACGCGGACTGCCTTTACGCCTTAATGGTTCATTCGGCATGTGACGCGGCGAATATTTTAGCCTACAGCGTCGGGGGAGATATTCCGACATTCGTGGAAATGATGAATCAAAAAGCCGCCGAGCTCGGCGCTGTCAAAACTAATTTCGCCAACCCTCACGGGCTGCACCAAAAGAATAATTACTCCTGCGCTTATGATATGTTCCTGATTACAAGACACGCTTATGAGAAGTACCCTCAGTTTATGGAAATAGCCAATACCACAACCTACGAGCTACCCGAAAACAGCAGAAACGCTTATCCTTACTCAATCCATAATACCAATCGCCTGATTCGCAACTTTGAGGGCAATTCTCATTTTTATGAATTCGCAAGAGGCGTAAAAACAGGAAGTATGAACTGGTTCTACGATGTTGACACAGGCGAATACTCGGAGGGGAACTTCTGCCTCGTTTCCACTGCATCAAGAGGCGGCTATACATACATGTTGGTTACCCTCGGTGCGCCTTTCCACAAAATTGACAGCCCGTCCTATAGCAACCCGCCTACGGACAACATGTCTGACAGGGCGCTCTATGCCTATGATGACCACTTATCGCTCTACAGGTGGGCGTTTTCCACCCTTGAATACCAGTCGGTGCTGTCGGCGGACGACGTAATTTCCCAGGTTGCCGTGAGAAACGGGCAGGAAGCCGACCGGGTACAACTTAAACCGGCACGCGACTACAACACCTTACTGCCGAACAATTTGGACGGAACAGCTATTTTAAGAGACATAACCCTGTTTGATGAGGAGGTTGAGGCGCCCGTTGCCAAAGGAGACGTTCTCGGCTACGTTGAGCTGAAACTTATGGGGGAAACCCTTATTGACGGCAGAATAGACCTTGTCGCCGCAACCGATGTGCAAAAATCCACCACCGCCGAAGTAGCGCAAAAAATAGCCGGGATTTTCAGTGAAACATGGTTTAAGGTCGGCGCAGGGATTATCGTTGTTTTAATCATTTTTGTGACGATACTTCGCATTATGAAAAAATCAAGTAATAAAAACCGTAATAACCGCAAAATAAGAAGATGACAATAAATTTAATTCTGCTCGGCAAGCTTAAAGAAGATTATTTTAAAGAAACCTGCGCCGAGTACGAAAAAAGGCTGTCGGCGTATTGCAAATTAAATATAATGGAGCTTTCTCCGGTAAAAATAAGCCAAAATCCGTCAGCGGCGGAGATAAAAGCCGCCCTTTTAAAAGAAGCCGAAATGATAAACGCCAAAACCCTCAAGTCTTTTAAAATCGCCCTATGCCTTGAAGGTGAAAAATTCACGAGCGAGGGACTGGCGAAAAAGCTTTTTAACATTGAAAGCAATAACATCAGTTTCATAATAGGCAGTTCAGAAGGGTTGTCAGATAGCGTAAAGCAAAGCGCGGATTTACGCCTTTCCCTTTCGGACATGACCTTTCCGCACAGATTAGCGCGGATTATGCTTTCTGAACAGCTCTACCGCGCCTTTTCAATACAAAACAACGGGAAGTATCATAAATAGAAAAATTATAAAATATAAGGGGCGGCGTTCTGCCGTCCGGGAGTAAAAATGTACAGATTATACCTATACAAAGCGGGGCTTTTATTTTACGGAGTCCTCCTGGTAACCCTCGGAATCGTAGTATTGGCGCAAGGTCGGGTAGTGTTGGAGGTTGCCTCGGTTTTCGGCGGAGTAATCCTGATTCTCCACGGCGCGCATATATTTTTCAGCATAATTATGAAACACGGACCGTTTCGCACCTCCCGAAAAACAAACCCCGAGGTTGCTAAAAAACTGTTGCCCGCTCTGATTGCGGGAGGTTTCAACGTTGTCTGCGGGCTTTCGGCAATATTTCTTCCTTATTTAACCATTCGTGCTTTAATGTTTTTGTTTACGGTATACGTTTTTTTGAACGCTACGGTAAAATATATCGACTTTTTTATCGCTAAAAAAAACAACTCGCGGCGAATTTTCGCACATTTTGCCGGAGCAGTGTTTTTCACGGTTTTCGGGGTAGTTACGGTTATGGCGAGCGTCGGAATATGGTCGTTGCTTGTGGTTGCAGGGATTTATTTGATTCTTTACGGGCTTTGTCAGCTTAATGATTTTTTAGCGCTCGTAGTACACCAAAGAAAAAAAACGGGGTTGCGGCGCGGGATTCGGATTTCCCTGCCGGTATTCGTTTCGGCGTTCATGCCTTACAGGTTCATGAATTCTTTCAACAGGTTTCTTTCCTCCTACGGCGAAGACGAGGAAATGCCGCCTAACAAAAAATTTGTAATCCGGCAAAAAGACCCCCAACCCGCTGAAATTGAACTCCTCATACATGTTTCGAGCCGCGGAGCCGGGAGAATGGGGCACTGCGACCTGATTACCGACGGAAAGGTTTATTCTTACGGAAATTACGATATAAGCTCGTCTAAATTATTCCGAATATACGGAGATGGCGTACTGTTCAAAGCCGACAAGGAAAAATACATAGAATACTCGGTAGAAGAAGAAAATAAAATAGTGATTTGTTACGGATTGCGCCTTAACCCAAATCAGGTAGAGCTTATTAAAAATGAAATAAAATTATTGGAAGAACAGACCTACGAATGGAAACCACCCGCCTTAGAGGATTTGGAGAATAAGGGCGACGGCAAGAGCAAAATAAAGAGCCGCGTTAAAACCGAACGTCGGCTTCGTATGTGGCAAAGTACCGACTCAAAATGCTATAAATTCAAAACAGGGCGGTTTAAGAATTACTTTGTTTTAAGCACCAACTGCGTTTTGCTTGCCGATTCTGTTTTAGGCAAGGCGGGAACAGACCTAATAAAAATAAACGGCATAATCACGCCGGGTTCTTATTTCGACTATTTGCAGAATCAGTTTTTCATTGAAGACGGTATAGTTTCCTCGCGAGTTATACACAGCCGTATCGCCCGCACCGCCCAGCGCAAGCGTGAACGCGCAATGTTAGCAGCTATTGAAAATTCGGATTTGCCGGTTGAACTGCGTGCGGAATAGGTGTTGAATTAAAACACATTTCCCGCCCGTCTATGTACAAAAAATTCTGACATCAGAAAGGAATACAAAATTATGGCAAAAGAAATCACCGTAAACGAAAGATTTGAGGGCGCGTTTTTAGGATTCGCGATTGGGGACTCTTTCGGTTATCCCATCAGGGATATGGATTTTGAAACTATGTGTGAAAGGTTTGAAAAACACGGCTGCCTTGAACTCAGCGTCAGCCAAAAGACCGAAACCGCGCTTTTTACCGACGCTACGCAAATGGCGCTGTTTACGGCGGACGGAATAGTCTGGGCGGACAGAGAGGCTAAGGGCGGTGAAATCAATTATACCACCTACGTTTTTTATGCCTATCAGTACTGGCTTTACACCCAGACTAACACAATAGCAGGCAAGGAATACGCTTGGCTTTTCGATAACCAGAAAAACCACCACAAATGTCGCCTACTGAAAGCCAAAGGGCTTTATCAAAACCGATTTGCCGACCGTACAAATATAGACGCGTTACTCGGAGCACGCGACAGCAAATACGGCAGACTTATTTCAAAAATAAATGATAATTCAGATAACGGCGGATTAAAGCGGGTGTTGCCGGCAGGGCTTTATTTTAACTATGACTCCGAAATAGCTTTTCGGGCGGGCGCGGATTTTGCCGCAATTACCCACACCGCACCAACGGGCTACCTTGCGGCGGGCTGTTACTGTGCAATAATTGCAGACCTCTTGAACGGGGAACCCCTTGACAACGCCATAAAGAAAACCTTGCGGATTCTTAAAGGCTACGAATTTCATGAACAATGCTATCTCGCAATAGACGCGGCGCTGACCTTGATTTATGACGATTCCACAGGACCTCGCGAGGCAGTAGAACGTCTCGGAAACGGAAAAAGCGCCGAAGAGGCGCTTGCGATTGCGCTTTTTTGCGTTGCGTTACACTCGGACGATTTTGTAAATGCAATCCGTCTCGCCGCCAATCACGACGGCGCGAGCGACGTCTGCGCGGCGTTGGCGGGGGGGCTTTTCGGCGCATACAGAGGCGTTCAGGCAATTCCCAAGCGCTGGCTCAAAAAAATGCAGTATTACAATATGCTTATGGACATTCAGGAGGAGCTTTTCGGCGTGACTGTATTTAATGAAAAAAAGGCGGATTACCGAAATGACGACGAGGATATAAAAGCTTGGGGAGATGGTGGTACGGGCGCGTTCGATGATTTTAAGTTTGAGTAAAAAACAACCCTCCGAAGAATTCACTTCTTCGGAGGGTTGTTTTGACTTATATAAAATTAAAATTGCCCATGACCTTTGTAAAATTCACATCTTTACAGTATTTAAAATAAACGGGCGGGGAAATTTTCCCCGCCCTGTTTTTATCCTCTTAACTCACGACACAAACCCGTCTCTTCTTCCTCTCACATACGAAAAATCATGTTTTGAGTGGTTGTGGTTGTTCATGTATATGATTTCTTCAAAAATATCGGATTTTGTTTCAGCTGTCTTGTCCCGGTCGTTGCCGTTTGCAGTTTTTTCGATAAGCAATTCTTTTTTTGCCGATATGATTTCCTCAAGCTTTGCCAAAAGCTCCTCGATTGAACCTGCGGTGAGGGTTTTGGGTGAATCGCCGGATTTATAGCCCTTGTCGATTTTCTTGTTTTCCGACTTTTCGGCGGCTTTTTTTTCATACATACCTTTTAAGCTGTCGCTTAAAGTGAGTATATAATCCACCGTTCCGTCGTTGTTGACCTTTACTCCGTAGCTCTTGATGTATTTTGCAAGACCTTTATCCTCTATGGTTTGTTTAAGTTCATCTACCTTTAAAACCGAATCGGAGATGATGCCCTCATATTTTTCGGCTACCGACTCATCAGCCGCCATGCGTTCAAGCAAGTCCGCGCTAATGAAACAATTATATTCCTTGCCGCCACCTTTGTAATTGGCGGTATCCTTATCGGAAAAATCGCCTATGACAAAGTTTATATTGCCGAATTTTTCCTGAAGATTAGAGAGATAGGCTTGTGCCTTTTCGCTTAAACCCGATTTCTCAATTTTTTCGGTATTTTCAGCTTTTTGCACGCTGAATGTTTCCTGGGGCTTTGAGGCTGGTTGCGGCTTTGCGCCGGCTTGTGACTTAAAGGTGCTTTTCGCAAAGTTTGAAAACACCGAATTTAATGAATTTACTGACATGATAAATTACCCTCCCCGAATTTCGGCAAATTTCAACCGAAAATTACGATATTTTTATATTTCTACGCTTGTCGTAATTATTATATCGGCAGGGGAAAGAAAAAGTTTAGCTAAAAATTAATAAAAAAAATAATTTATAATAAATATATCATGGTCACTCAAATACACCCCGACTCATACGCGTCCTCAATCTTTCATAAAGGTCGCAGTTCTCAACGGATTTTTTTAATTCTTCAAACTCTGCAAAGGCGCGGGGATTCTCCCCCCCCTGTTTATAAACTTGAGCGGCGAGAATTTGTTTATTGCCATAATCGGCGCGCTACCGAAAAGCCCTCCGAAATCAATGATTTCGCCTTCTTTCATGCCGATTGCGGGAATAACTCTTACGGCTGTGGTTTTGTTGTTGACCATGCCGATTGCCGCTTCGTCGGCTATGATGGCTGAAATTATTTCAGGAGACGTATCCCCCGGTACAGCCACCATATCAAGCCCCACCGAGCAAACCGCCGTCATAGCCTCTAATTTTTCAAGGCAGAGCGCACCCGCCTTGACTGCCGCAATCATGCCCGCGTCCTCGGAAACGGGAATAAACGCTCCTGAAAGCCCCCCAACATGAGAAGAAGCCATTACCCCGCCCTTTTTAACAGCGTCATTGAGCAAAGCAAGTGCGGCTGTCGTCCCGTAAGCTCCGCATTTTTCAAGCCCTATTTCCTCCAAGATATACGCCACGCTGTCGCCTATCGCGGGCGTAGGGGCAAGCGACAAGTCCACAGTGCCGAAAGGCACTCCGAGCGCACGGCTCGCCTCAGAGCCTACAAGCTGCCCCATTCGGGTGATTTTGAACGCCGTGCGTTTGATTTGCTCGGCGATTTGGTCAATATTAGCATCGGGCATTTTAGCAACCGCCGCCCGAACCACGCCCGGACCGCTTACCCCTACGTTTATAACCGCGTCGGGTTCTCCAAAACCATGAAAGGCCCCCGCCATAAACGGATTATCCTCAACAGCATTACAGAAAACCACAATTTTAGCCGCGCCGAAATAGGAATTATCGGCGGTTTTCCGAGCCGCCTCAATTATAATATCTCCCATAAGCCGCACGGCGTCCATATTGATGCCCGCCGCCGTCGAACCTATGTTGACCGACGAGCAAACCCTCTCGGTTACCGAAAGCGCGTCGGGAATGGACTTTATCAACTCCAAATCCCCCGGCGAAAAGCCTTTCTGCACCAACGCCGAATACCCACCGACAAAATCCACGCCGGTTTCTTTAGCCGCTTGGTCTAAGGTTAAGGCTAACCTTACGGGGTCGCAAGCAGTCGCCAATATGGCGGCAATCGGCGTCACCGAGAGCCGCTTGTTTATGATGGGGATTCCGTAGCGTTTTTCTATGTCTTTCCCTGTTTTCACATGGTTTTGCGCCACGCGGGTAATTTTATCGTAGACCCTGGCACAGGTTTTTTCAATATCGGGAGAGATACAGTCAAGGAGGGAAATCCCCATTGTAATCGTGCGTATATCAAGGTTTTCTTCTTGTATCATTTTTATGGTTTCTAAAATGTCGGTGTTATTAAGCATAAATACCTCGTTAATAAAATATATTTTCCTCTAAATACGTCATCCGCTCCTCGGGACTGCCCGTAAACACTAAATCTCTAAAATCAACCATTTCGTAGGGTGTTATGTACTCGTCAATCGCGGCAAAAAATTCCTCGCGGCTTACGTCCGCGTCGTCTAATCTGAAAGTTTCATATTCGGGACTGCCATCTATTAAGATTACCACCTCAAGATTGCCGCCTGCTCCGGCTTCAAGAACTGTGTAATAAATGATTTTTTCCCACATTGAGTTGTGACCGCCGTAAAAAACCACAATACGTTCTGTTTCGGGTTGCAAAAAGAGGGCATAATTCGAGGTGGACGTGGGGTAATAGATAAAATTATCGACAATTTCGTTTTCCCCGTATAGTAGAAGATGTGTTGGATAATTCCAACCGGCGGACTGAATAAACAAGTCGGGAATACTGTCGCCGTCCATGTCCTTTACATATAAGCCGCTTACGAAAATGTTCCACCATTGCTCTTTGCCGCCAATCCCCAAGGCTTCAAAATCCCCGTTTAAATAATCAACATAAGCTGTTTGCCAGTCGGCGGGGTTATCGGGAAGATTGAAAACAATAGAGGACCGGTCGGTTTGGGGTGACGCGGTAACCGATTCGTAAACGGTTTCGGTTGTTGCGCGTGTCGTCGTCATAAGCGGTTCATTATGCTGTTCAGCAGGCGTCGGCGTCATAAACAGTTCATTATACTGTTCAGCGGGCGGCGGGTCGCCCCCGCAAGCCGCCATTAACACCACGGCAATTAAAAAGCAGGCTGTTTTTTTCATAATGTCCTCTATATTTTGTGCATCGAATTAAAAATATCCTCGTGCATTACATGCACCTGAAGATTCATGTCCCCGCCCATAGCTTTCAGCCTGTCCGACAATTCCGAAAAACCCCCGAAATTCTCATTAAGCGACGAAATATCAATCAGCATGGTCATAGCGAACAAATCCTGCATGATTGTCTGGGTCACGTCCATGACGTTAGCATTGGCGTCGGCGCAAATCCCCGTAACTTTTGCCAAAATCCCCACGGTATCTTTTCCTATAACGGTAATAACGGCTTTCATGTTGTTTCCTCCGAATTTGAAAATGGTCTAATATATATTATATCATTTTTTTAGCAAATGTAAATATTTCAATGGACAAAATTTGCAATTTGTGGTACAATAAATAATATTAATATATTATTTCGGAGATTAAATGAATATTATCGACACCCATACCCATACAAGTTTTTCTTTCGACGGGGAAAACACGCCCCGCGAAATGGCGGAAAAAGCCATTGAACTCGGTGTTCAAGCTCTGACCTTTACCGACCATATTGACGTGAACGATTACTACGATTCTTACTATAAAGAAAGCACGCTCATGCCAAAAGCCGCCAAAGCAATCCCGCCGCTTAAAGACGAGTATGAAAATAAAATCAGAATCGGTTTCGGGGGGGAAATCGGGCAGTTTATGCAAAACCCGCCGCTTGCCGAAAAGCTTATAAGGGATTTCAACCTTGATTATGTAATAGGCTCTACCCACAGCGTAAAAGGATATGAGGATTTTTATTTTCTGAATTTTCATAAGCATGACGCAATGATGTTTTTGCGGCTTTATTTTGCCGAAACCCTTGATATGGTTAAAAACGCCGACATTGACGTTATAGCTCACCTGACATATCCTCTGCGGTATATTACCGGGAATTATAACATAGAGGTCGATATGGGCGAATTTGACGATATTATTCGCGATATATTCGGAGCCGCCGCCGAAAGGGGAATCGGGCTTGAAATAAACACCGGAGGTCTGAGAAAGCCCGAATACGGCAAAGCCGACCCCGATTCTTATTATGTCAAGCTTTTCCGTGAATCGGGCGGGGAAATTATAACAATAGGCTCGGATGCCCATCGTATAAGCGACCTTGCCGCAAATTTCAAAAAAGGCGCTGAAATCGCAAGGTCGGCGAGGTTTAAGCAGATTGCTTTTTTCGAGAAAAGAAAACCTGTTTTTGTAGACTTGCTTTGATTTTACAGCGCTTGGTTTAGGACGGGAGATTTCCTTACCCCCCGCTGAAACAAAAGAAAAATTACATGTAAAGGAGAAGAATCATGGACGACCTCAGAAACAAAATCATTAACATTCTTCGCACCAGCGCCCGTCTTACCGACGGGCAAATCGCGGCTATGCTCGACATCACGCCCGAACAGGTTAAGGAAGAAATAAACGACCTTGAGGATAAGGGCATCATCATAGGTTATTCGGCGATTATCAATGAAGAAAAACACGACAGGAGCGCCGTTACGGCGGTTATTGAGCTGAAAGTTTCTCCGCAGATAAAAAACGGTTACGGCGCGGTGGCAAGTAAAATCGCGCAACACAGGCAGGTCGAGAGCGTTCAGCTTATGAGTAGCGGCTCTTATGATTTAGCGGTAACGGTAAGGGGAGAAGACCTGCGCGAAGTTGCACTGTTTGTATCCGAAAATCTTGCCCCTATGGACGGCGTACTCAGTACCGCCACCCATTTTATATTACAACGGTACAAAGAAAAAGGCGCGGTGTTTTTCTCCGACAACGACGACGAAAGGAGTCTTGTGTCCCCTTAATTTGTATCTTTTGCGCTTATAGTAAAGTTGCGACAAAGATATCGCGTTGTCATTTGACAACGCAGGGCGTCAGTAAAAACTATGAACTATGAAAATATTTTATCCGAAAGGGTAAAAAATGTTGAATTTTCGGGTATAAGAAAATTCTTCGACATAGCCGCCACCATGGATAATATCATTTCTTTGTCGGTGGGCGAGCCGGATTTTAAAACCCCGTGGGCAATCCGCAGAAAAGCCATTCTATCCCTTGAAAAGGGGCGTACCAACTATTCGTCAAACGCGGGCATAGCCGAACTGCGGGAAAAAATCTGTGAATACACGCGGGATACCATAGGCGTTAATTATTGCCCTAAAAACGAAGCTGTCGTAACCGTCGGCGGCTCGGAAGCGATTGATTTGGCAATCCGCGTACTTGTAAACCCCGGCGATGAGGTTTTAGTGCCTGAGCCGAGTTTTGTTTGCTATTCCCCAATCGTTTCTTTCGCGGGCGGCGTTCCCGTGCCAATTGTTACAAAACAGGAAAATTCCTTTAAACTAATGCCTGAAGCGTTAAAAGCCGCAATAACCCCGAAAACCAAAGTTTTAATCCTGCCTTTCCCCAATAACCCTACCGGCGCGGTTATGAGGTATGACGAACTTGAAAAAATTGCGGAAATTATCAGAAATACCGACATAATGCTCCTCAGCGACGAGATTTATGCCGAGCTTACTTACGGCGACAAACACGTTTCAATCGCCTCCTTTGAGGGTATGAGAGAACGGACAATCGTAATAAATGGCTTTTCAAAAACCTTTGCCATGACCGGCTGGCGGTTGGGCTGGGCTGTGGCCCCGGAGCCTATCCTGACCCAAATGCTGAAAATTCATCAATACGCCGTTATGTGTAGTCCCACCATCAGCCAGTACGCGGCAATAACCGCCCTGTCCGACCCCGAAGCCAGGCGAGATGTGGACTACATGGTAGGCGAATACGATATGCGCCGCCGCCTTTGCGTCAAAACTTTCAACGATATGGGGTTAGCGTGTTTCAACCCCGAGGGGGCGTTTTACGTGTTCCCTTGTGTTAAATCCACGGGGCTTTCCTCCGCTGAATTCTGCGAAAAGCTAATTCGCTCAAAACGCGTGGCGGTAGTACCGGGCGAGGCGTTCGGGAAAAGCGGCGAGGGTTTTATACGGGTTTGCTACGCCTATTCGCTCCGTCACCTGACCGACGCTATGGGTAGAATCGAGGAGTTTTTGAAAGAGCAGAACTCATGAATATCACCGTAAAAGCTTATGCCAAACTAAATCTTTTTCTCGATATTTTGGGAAAACGCCCCGACGGCTACCATGAAATTGTAACCGCAATGCAATTAATCAGTTTAGCCGATGATGTAACGGTTAAAATCGGCGACGGACATGGAGTTCATATAACCTGTTCCGACCCCAAAATCCCGCTTAACAACAAAAACACCGCGTATAAAGCGGCGCAGATTTTTTTTTCTGAAACAGGTTTGAAAAAGCGCGTAGATATTAATATTATCAAAAAAATCCCGGTTATGGCGGGACTCGGCGGCAGTAGTGCCGATGCTGCTGCGGTTTTAAGGGCGCTGAACGCGCTTTGCGGTAACCCTTTCAGTTTGGACGAGCTTCTGCGAATCGGCGCTGAAACGGGCTCGGACGTGCCTTTTTGTATTCACGGCGGCTTTGCTTTATGCAAAGGCACGGGAACTGAAATAGCGGAAACTTTGCCCTCTTTAAATTGCGCTTTTGTGATTATTAAGCCCGAGTTTTCCTGTTCCTCTAAGGAAGCCTACGCTCTTTACTCTGAAAATCCGCTCTCTAAAAAAGAAAAGACCGAGTACTTCTACAACGCCTTTGAAATGCTTTATAACAACCCTGAAATTGAGAAAATAAAGCGTAAGCTTATGGGCTCGGGGGCGTCGGGCGCATGTCTGACAGGTAGCGGAAGTGCTGTTTTCGGGGTTTTTGACAACATGAAAAAAGCGGAGGAAGCCTTTGAAAAGTTAAATTATAAGGAAAAATTCATGGCGTTTCCGCTCCAAAGACTTGAAAATTAATTAATTTTATAGTATTATATCTTTTAGGGGCAAACTTAAAGCCCGCGTAATACATCAAAAAAGACCGAAAGGCAGGCTCATTATGGTTGTTTCCAATAATCATCTTGGCAGTATAAGCATATCCAAGCAATTTTTTACTACCCTTATCGGCGGCACGGCGACGGGTTGTTTCGGCGTGGTTGGAATGAACTCAGGCAGTCCGTGGCAAAACGCGGTTGAGTTTCTGCCGCTTTTGCGCTCTAAAAAACAACCTTATGCAGACAAGGGTGTAACCGTCAAGGCAATCGACGGCATGATTCACATAGATTTGCATATTACAGTTTCTTACGGCGTAAACGTTTCATCGGTGGTAAAGAGTATACAGCACAAAGTCACCTACGTCGTCGAGGAGCAAACCGGTATGAAAGTCGGTCGGGTTAATGTTTTTATTGACGCAATAAAATCTTAGGGGGTAGCCCCCCGCAAAATAAATTAATAATTCAATGCGAGGGAAAAGGTTTTGAGCATTAACGGAAAAATATTAAAAAACGCCATAATTTCAGGCGCAAATAATATAGTAAATCAAAAAATTACGGTTGACGAAATGAACGTCTTTCCGGTACCCGACGGCGATACCGGAACTAATATGTCGGCGACAATAAAAAGCGCTGTTGCCGAATTACAGCTTTTGCCCGAAGATTCTCAAGTCGGAATAGTAGCCGAAACCGCGGCTTCAGCTATGCTGAGGGGCGCGAGAGGAAATTCGGGGGTTATTCTTTCACTCCTTTTCAGGGGGCTTGCGAAAGGTCTTGAGGGAAAAAATTCAGCCACACCAAAAGAATATTGCAAAGCTGTGAAAATGGGGGTTGACGCGGCTTATAAATCGGTTATGAAACCCACCGAGGGTACGATTTTAACCGTCGCGAGAGAGTCAGCCGACGCGGCTTTGAAAAAAGCTGAAAAGGGCGGCAGTATTGCCGAAATTTTCGATATACTTGTAACCGCCGCCGAAACTTCTCTTGAAAAAACGCCCGAGCTTCTGCCGGTGCTGAAAAAAGCCGGCGTAGTTGATGCGGGCGGAATGGGCTATTTGGTTATTTTAAAAGGCATGCGACAGGTTATAAGCGGCGGCGCGGTGATTGAAGCCGCCTCTCCCGGCAAAGAAACCGAGCGGGTTGTCACAAACGCCGCAGGTTCTCTCGAAGCCGATATAAAATTCACCTACTGTACTGAATATTTAGTCGTGAAATCACAGGAAGCTAAAGATTCCGCGATTTTACGGGCATATCTCGAAACCATAGGCGACAGCGCCGTTGTGGTTGACGGCGGCGATATAATAAAAGTCCACGTCCATACCGAAAATCCGGGCAAGGCGTTGGAGGAGGGGCTTTTATTCGGTGCGCTCACAAACATGAAAATTGAGAACATGAAAGAACAGCATAAGCAGGAAAGCGTCAAGGCGGGCTTGCAGAAAAAACGCGTCCTTGAGCCGCAAAAGCCCGAAAACAAATACGGTTTTGTGGCGGTTGCAAGCGGCGCGGGTATTGAAAACCTGTTTAAAGACTTAGGCGTTGACCATATAGTTCGCGGCGGGCAGACACAAAATCCTTCCACAGAGGATATATTGGAGGCTGTTTTAGCCACGCCCGCCCATAATGTTTTTGTTTTGCCAAACAACAAAAATATAATTATGACGGCGGAACAGGCGACAAAATTGGCAAAAGACAGAAAAGTCGTCGTTTTGCAGTCGCGCTCAATCCCGCAGGGTCTTTCCGCAATGCTGTGCTTTGACGAAAATACGGACATCGGCGAAAACAGTGTTGCCATGACAAAGGCTTTAGACAGGGTTGGGACGGGCGCCGTCACCTACGCGGCGCGGGACAGCACTTTTGAGGGCAGAAAAATAAAGTCGGGCGATATAATGGCTCTCGAAAACGGCAAGCTGTCCTTTACCGAAAAGGAATCCTCAAAGGCGTTGGTTAAGCTTACCCGAAAAATGATTAAAAATGACACGACTTATATTACGGTCATCTACGGCGCGGATGTAACCGATGAGGCGGCGGAGTTAGCTTATGCCGCCCTGCGTGAAAAGGTCGGCGAAAATATAGAAATAGGGCTTGTAAACGGCGGACAGCCTGTTTATTATTATTTGATTTCTGTGGAATGACAGCGTATGGTCGGTTAATGATTATACAGTAAAATTAATGCAACCAAAAAGCATTTTCTACAGCGAGGTGAAATTGTGAAAAAAATACTTGTTTGCGAGGACGAAGACGCCATACGCGACTTTGTGGTCATTAATTTAAAAAGAGCCGATTATGAGGTAGTCGATACAAATTCGGGTGAAAAGGCTTTAGCCGAATTCAGGAAAGCCTTGGATTCCGAAGAGCGTCCTTTCGACGTTGCGCTTTTAGACATAATGATGCCCGGAATGGACGGCATAGAGCTTTGCAGGCAGATTCGCGAGGAAAGCAAGGCGGTCGGTATTATCATGCTGTCGGCGAAATCGCAGGAAATGGACAAGGTAAACTGCCTTATGCTCGGCGCTGACGATTATGTCACCAAGCCCTTTTCCCCGTCGGAATTAGTTGCGCGGGTTGACGCCATATACCGCCGTGTAAATATTAATTCTTCCACCGACGGAAGCGTTAAAGAAATTAATTCCGGTCCATTCAAAGTCAACACCAAAAGCCGTATAATTTCCAAGAATGGCGACAGCCTTGAACTTACGCAGGTGGAATATCAAATACTTGAATATTTTATAAAAAACAGTGGCGTGGCGTTAGACAGAAAAAGTATTTTAGTGCATATTTGGGGCGACGCATATTTCGGCGACGACAAAATAGTTGACGTAAACATCAGACGACTCCGCATGAAGGTGGAAAACGACCCCTCCGCGCCGGTTTTTATTCAAACCGTGTGGGGCTACGGGTACAAATGGATGGCTGACAGTTAATAATTATCAATTATTTCGGCGACATATTTTATAAAAATTACCGATTGGTGGAAAAATGATAAGAAAAAGCATCGCGGGACGCTGGTTTGTCAATAGTTTCAGCGTAGTAGTGGTTTTCCTTTTAATAGTGAATGTCAGCGTTTATTTCGCGCTCAGGAATTATTACTACAGCGCGGTAAAGCAATACCTCAACACGCAGGCAAATATCACCTACGGTGTTTTGTCTTACATGGACGATTACGCGCCCGAAATAAGGCGGGCTATTGAAGAATTCGACAGTAAAAACCATGCCGAGCTTATGGCGATTACCGCCGACGGCAGGGTTGACATAACCTCCAGCGGTTTCTCCCCGAGTAGCGGCATTGACATGCCCGATTATGAAAGGGCGCGGATTTCGGAGGACGGCACGGGCGATTTTGTGGGCTTTATGCCGAATTCAGAGCGTTATATGGCAATGACGGTTATGCTGTCGGGAGACGTTTATGACGCGATTCGGGTGGTTTCCTCCCTTGACCGCGTGGACGCGCAGGTTTACGCCGCCACGTTAATCATCGCGCTGTTAAGCGCGGCGGTCATGTTCCTTGTTTTGTTTTTGGGAATGTATTTTATAAAATCCATAGTTTCGCCTTTACGGCGTATAGGCAACTCGGCAAAGAAATTAGCGGCGGGGGATTTTTCAGGTCGCGTGCCGCTCACCAAAAACGACGACGAAATAGGCGAGCTTTGCAGGATTTTTAATTCAATGGCAGACGAACTTGAAAATTCCGAAAAAATAAAAAATGATTTCATCTCCTCGGTTTCGCACGAACTACGCACACCTTTGACGGCAATCAGAGGTTGGAGCGAAACCATTCTCGAATCGGGAGAATCAAGCGAAGCGGTCAAATCAGGAATCTGCGCCGATGAAGAATCCCGCCTGACCTTCTCAAAAGGCATGAGGGTAATAGTGTCCGAGACCTCGCGCTTATCGGTTTTGGTTGAGGATTTATTAGACTTTTCAAAAATACAAAGCGGACGGCTTAAACTTCAAAAAACCAATATGGACGCACTTGCGGAACTTTCGGACGCGCTCTCGATTTATGCCGAAAAAGCTAAAAAAGAGCAAATTGAACTTGTTTATGAAGAGCCTGACAGCATCGTTGTGATTCACGGTGACAAAAACAGAATCCGGCAGGTTTTTATAAATATAATCGACAACGCCGTAAAGTACAGCTCGCCGGGCGGCTCTGTAACGGTTGACGCGAAAATAAGCGGCACAAGGCTTATCATTACCATAAGCGACAAAGGTTGCGGCATTTCCGAGAAGGATTTACCGAGGATTAAAACCCGCTTTTTCAAAGCTAATAATTCCGTCAGAGGTTCAGGTATCGGTCTTGCCGTTGCTGATGAAATCATAGTCATGCACGGCGGCGCACTTGACATAGAAAGCGTGCAGGGGAAAGGAACGACGGTTAAGATTACCCTGCCTTTAATGAAATAAATAATATATTTAAGGAACAAAAGAACATGAGCAATAAAACCAAGGACGCAAAAATATGCAAAATCGGCGGTCAAGCCCTTTTTGACGGCATTATGATGCGCGGGGAGACAAAGGGTGCTATGGCTGTCCGTAAAAAAGACGGCTCGATTCACGTTGAGGAGTGGGAGTTAAAAAAGAAAAAATGGTATCAAAAGGCTCCTTTTATACGCGGGGTTTTTAATTTTGTAATCCAAATGGGCGACGGTTATCGCTATATGATGAAGTCGGCTGAAATTTCGGGCGCGTTTGACGAAGATGAAACTTCCGCCGAGCCCGGCAGATTTGAAAAATGGTTAGAGGAGAAATTCGGGGATAAGCTGATGTCGTTTATCATGGTGCTCGGGGTTGTTCTCGGGGTGGCTTTGGCGCTTTTGCTGTTCATGTTTTTACCAACCTGGATTTTCACCGGAATAAAATCGCTTTTCCCCAATACCGACATAACATCATGGCGTTCGTTTTTTGAGGGCATAATAAAAATTATAATTTTCGTGGGGTATTTGGGTTTCACCTCTTTTATGAAAGATATTCGCAAAACCTATCAGTATCACGGCGCGGAGCATAAAACTATTTTCGCTTACGAGTCGGGCGCGGAATTAACACCCCAAAGCATAAAAAATTATAAGCGTTTTCACCCCCGTTGCGGAACAAGCTTTATTTTTCTGACGCTTGCAATCAGTATTTTGTTTTATTCGGTTCTGCCGATTAACAGTGAGGTTTTCGTGGAATTGTTGGGCGTTAATGCCTTTATCGCGGATATAATACGAACTGTTTTCAAATTATTGCTGTTGCCCGTTTTAGTCGGAATTTCCTACGAGCTTTTGAAACTTGCGGGAAAATATGACAAAAATATTGTAATGAAAATCATTTCAGCCCCGGGTCTCGGTATTCAGCGGCTAACCACCAAAGAGCCGAGCCTCGAGCAGATTGAAATAGCCGTGGCGGCGTTTTTACCGGTTCTTCCGAAAGAAGACGCCCGCAATATAACCCCGCATGACAAACAATTAGCGGTTAGCGGCGAAGAGTCGGATGAAACCGATAGCGACATTGTGTCATGACCCGTCAGGAAACAAAATGGCTGAATGAATTTGCGAAAAAAAGCGGACAGAATTTTGACGCTCTTATAAAACGCCGCGAAAACGGCGAGCCTTTGCAGTATATCTTAGGCGAGTGGGAATTCTACGGTTATAACTTCAAGGTTGGAAAAGGGGTTTTAATACCACGCCCCGAAACGGAGCTTTTAGTTGATTTGGCAAAAGAGCATTGCGACAGAAGAACTATTGTTGTGGACCTTTGCGCCGGAACGGGTTGCGTGGGAATTGCACTTGCAAAAGAAATAAAATGCAAAGTCATTGCAGTTGAAAAATCAGAAGAAGCCATTTATTATCTAAAGCAAAACATAGAACTAAATGATGTTTCAGACAAGGTCGAAATAATACAAGGCGATGTATTAAAGCAAACGCGTTCGCTAATAAAAAACGAGGTTGTTTTAATAAACTCACCTTATTTGTCGAAACAGGATATGCAAAATTTACAAAAAGAAGTCACGTACGAGCCAAAGATGGCATTATACGGCGGCGACGACGGGCTTGATTTTTACAGGCAGTTTTTCAGTGTTTGGAAATACTTACAATACGCATCTCTTTTCGCCTGCGAGGTCGGCGACGGTCAGGCGGAGGCTGTCTGCAAGCTAATGATAAAAATCGGTCTTAACCCTAAAATAAAAAAAGACTATTCAGGAATTGAACGCGTGATTTACGCGATAAAAACATAATAAGGAGAAAACCCAAATGCCCAAAAAAGAATCACCTAAAAAAACCGTAAACATATCATCTGGTGCGGACGAAAAACAAAAAGCGTTGCAAACTGCAATTGCCAACATCGAAAAGCAATTCGGCGCGGGCGCTGTCATGTACATGAGCGGTGAACACAGCAAAATGAACGTTGAGTCCCTGCCAACGGGCTCGCTGACCCTTGATATAGCTCTCGGAATCGGAGGATTACCCAAAGGCAGAATTTCCGAAATCTACGGTCCCGAAAGCGGCGGGAAAACCACTGTTTCACTTCACGCCGTTGCAGAAGCCCAGAAAAAAGGCGGTATTGCGGCTTTCATAGACGTTGAGCATGCTTTAGACCCCGTTTACGCCAGGTCTCTCGGGGTTAATGTAGACCAGCTTATCGTTTCACAGCCCGACACAGGTGAGCAGGCGCTCGAAATTATAGAAGCGCTGACCCGCTCGGGTGCAGTGGATATAATCGTATTAGACAGCGTTGCGGCTATGACCACCAAAGCCGAAATCGAGGGGGAAATGGGTTCGGCAATCGTAGGTATGCAGGCGAGATTAATGTCGTCGTCGCTTAGAAAGCTTACCAGCGTTATTTCAAAAACAAACACGGTAGCGGTTTTCATAAACCAAATCCGTGAGAAAATAGGCGGCTACGGCAACCCTGAAACCACGCCCGGCGGCAGAGCGTTAAAATTCTACGCATCGGTAAGAATTGAAGTCCGCAAAGGCGAGCCTATTAAGGACGGCGCTGAGATTATCGGCGCGAGGACAAAGTGCAAAGTAGTGAAAAACAAGGTCGCCCCACCTTTCAAATCCTGTGAATTTGATATGATTTTCGGCAAAGGGATTTCAAAGACAGGCGAAATATTGGACATAGCTACAGAAATCGGCGTAACCCGGAAGAGCGGCGCATGGTTTTATTACGGTGACGAAAGACTTGGGCAAGGCAGAGAAAACGCCAAGGCTTTTCTTTCGCAGAACCCCGATTTAATGGAAGAAATTGAAAAGAAAGTCCGCGAACAGGCGGATAAGGTCGAGCTTTCTTCCGGCGGCGAAGAAGACGCAATAAGCACCACTCCGCATGAATCCCCTGAAACCCCGCAATCGTCCGAAAGCCCTCCCGCACCCGCAAAAAAATCCAAAAAGACTGTCGTTGTTGAAGCTGACGATAATTTTGAAGAATTTTCACCGGACGAATTATGATAGAACTGTCAAACGATTTTGATAAAGCCAAAGCCTACGCGCTAAAGCTTCTGAGTATGCGCGATTATTCAGGCGGAGAACTATTAAATAAGCTGAATAAAACCTACGGTGAAGAAACCTGCCTTGCCGCCCTTGAAAGGGTGCGTGATTTAGGTTATCAGGACGATTTTAAGTATGCCGAAAAATTAGCCGCCTACTTAGTTGAGACCAAGTACTACGGCATAAGGCGGGTTAGCTATGAAATGAAACTCAAAGGGCTTTCCGCCGAAACCATAGCCGGCGCCCTCGAAAAATACACAGAGGATGAAATCCCGAAAAAAATCATTGAGGTTTTAAACCGCAAGTATCTTAATATTATTAAAGGGCTTGATAGCACTGACAGGGCGAAAAACAGGCGGGATTTGAAAAAAATAATAGATGCATTAGCCCGCCGCGGCTACGAATACAACGATATAAAAGCGGGAATAGAACGCGTTTGCGAGGATATGGAAATAGATTATGAATAACGAAAACATTGCAAAAATAGGTATGGTTTCTCTCGGTTGTCCAAAAAACCAGTGCGACGCCGAGCTTATGCTTGACAAAATAACAAGGGCGGGGTTCCCGCTTGTGAGCGAGCCGGGACTTGCCGATGTGGTAATAATAAACACCTGCGGATTTATTCAAAGCGCAAAGGAAGAGGCAATAGCTGAAATCCTTGAAGCGGTCAGCCGTAAAAGTGACGGGTTCAATAAAAAAATCATTGTAACCGGCTGTCTTGCCCAGCGTTATAAAGCGCAAATGGAAGACGAATTTCCCGAAGTTGACGCCATTCTCGGAATCGGCAAAAACGACGACATTGTAGAAGCTGTTCATTCAGTTTTACTTGATAAAAAAATCAGCGCTTTCACCGAGCCTGAAGAACTCAATATGGAGGGAGGGCGACTGCTTTCCACCCTGTCCCATTACGCCTATCTGCGAATCGCTGACGGTTGTAACAACCGCTGTTCTTATTGCGCTATACCTTTAATAAGGGGGGAATTCCGCTCGCGCAAAATCGAAAACATCATTTCCGAAGCAAGAGAGCTCGCCCAAAAAGGCGTAAAGGAATTGATTCTTGTGGCGCAGGATACTACAAGCTACGGCATTGATTTATACAACGAATATAAACTGCCGGAGCTTTTGAACCGCCTTTGCGAAATAGAGGACATAAAATGGATTCGTATCATGTACTGCTACCCCGAAAAAATAACCGACGAGCTTATTTCTGTCATAAAAAAACAAGAAAAAATCGCTAAATACATGGATATTCCCATTCAGCACTGCAACGGGGAAATCCTCCGCGCCATGAATAGGAGCAAAAACGAGCAGTCATTGAGGGAATTAATAAACAAACTTCGCAAAGAAATCGACGGCGTTATAATCCGAACAACGGTAATAGCGGGTTTCCCGGGCGAGACCGAAGAGCAGTTCACCGAGCTTGCCGAATTCTTAAACGACATGAACTTTGAGCGGCTTGGTTGTTTTGCATATTCTGAAGAAGAAGACACCAAAGCGGCGGAGTTTGAATTTCAGGTAGACCCAAAAGAGCGTCTTCACCGCTCTGAAATCATCAACGAACAACAGGAAATCCGCATGGGTGAATTCTACAACAGCCTCATTGGCAGGGAATACGAGGTGGTTGTCGAGGGCTACGACAGATTGTTTGAAATGTACTTTGGGCGTAGTTACATGTTCGCCCCCGAAATCGACGGAATGATTTACTTTACGGGCAAAAATCTGCAAATTTCCGACTTTGTAAACGTAAAAATTACTGACGTGGTTGACAATAATTTAATAGGGGAAGTTGTGACATGAATTTAGCGAACAGGCTAACAATATTAAGGGTTTTGATGCTCCCGCCTTTCATATTTTTTATGAGTTTTAGGCTCTTTTGGTTGGCGCTGATTATTTTCGTTTTAGCAAGCGTTACTGACTGGCTTGACGGCTTTATCGCACGAAAGTATAACATGATTACCGACTTCGGCAAATTTTTAGACCCCCTTGCGGATAAGGTTCTTGTGTCGAGCGCGCTTATATGTCTTGTCGGATTTGTTCCCGCATGGACGGTTGCCGTTATAATAGCACGTGAGTTTATTGTGACGGGATTTAGGCTTGCCGTTGTAAGCAAAGATAACACCGCGGTGATTGCCGCCGATATATGGGGCAAAATAAAAACTGCTTTTACAATGGTTGCTGTTTGTGTGATTTTAGTGATGTTGTCTCTTTGGATTGATAAACATATAATTGATGCGCGTTGGGTTGCCTTAATATCTGCCTTTCTTATGTATATTTGCACCGCTCTGACCGTCTTCAGCGGCTTTACCATGATTTGGAAAAACAGAAAATTATTTGGAGAATAAATATGAACAACTACAATTTTACCGCAATCGAAAAAAAATGGCAGAAATACTGGGAGGACAACAAAACCTTCCGCGCCGAAATCGACAAAACCAAGCCGAAGTTTTTTGCGCTGATTGAATTCCCCTACCCGTCGGGGCAGGGACTGCATGCGGGACACCCGCGCCCCTACACGGCTATGGACATCATCGCCAGAAAACGCCGTATGCAGGGGTATAACGTGCTTTTCCCGATTGGCTGGGACGCTTTCGGTCTGCCTACCGAAAACTACGCTATTAAAAATAAAATTCATCCTAAAAAAATCACAGCAGATAATATTGCCCGCTTTACCGAGCAGTGCAAGAGTTTCGGCTGGTCGTTTGACTGGGAGCGGGAGGTTGATACGACAAACCCCGATTATTACCGCTGGACGCAGTGGCTTTTCATACAATTTTTCAAGAACGGTTTAGCCTATAAAAAAGAAATGGCGGTCAACTGGTGTACCGAGTGCAAAGTAGTGCTTGCCAACGAGGAGGTTATTCAGGGCGAGTGCGAACGCTGTCACGGCGAGGTCGTCCGCAAGGTGAAAAGCCAGTGGATGCTTAAAATCACCGAATATGCCCAACAGCTTATAGATGGGCTTGAAGACGTTGATTATCCCGAGCGGATTAAATATTCACAAATCAACTGGATTGGACGCTCCACAGGTGCGGAGGTGGATTTCACGGCACGCGCCGTCGGTGATATTAGTACAGATGAAGATGTCTTGCGGGTTTTTACAACCCGCCCTGACACCCTTTTCGGAGCGACCTATATGGTAATCGCTCCCGAACATCCCTATATTGAAAAATGGGCTGATTCTCTTGAAAACATAGAAGAAATCCGCCAATACGCCGAAAAAGCGGCGCGTAAATCCGACTTTGAGAGAAGTGAAATTGTAAAAGAAAAATCAGGCGTACGGCTCGTCGGCGTAAACGCCGTAAACCCCGTAACTGAGAAAGAAATCCCGATTTTTATTTCAGACTATGTCTTAATGAGCTATGGAACGGGCGCAATTATGGCTGTGCCGGGACACGACCAAAGAGACTGGGAATTCGCAAAAAAATTCGATTTGCCCATTGTTGAAGTCGTAAAAGGAGGCGATATAGAAAAAGAAGCCTACACCGACGTCGAAGAGGGTGTTATGGTCAATTCGGGTTTCTTGAACGACCTTGACGTACCCGAAGCAAAGCAAAAAATCAAAAAATGGCTTAAAGAAAACAACAAAGGCAAAAGTAAAATAAATTATAAGCTCCGCGACTGGGTTTTTTCCCGTCAGCGCTACTGGGGCGAGCCTATTCCCATGATTTGGTGCGAAAAATGCGGCTGGATTCCCGTACCGGAGGAAGAACTGCCCCTGACCCTTCCCGAAGTGGATAATTATATGCCCGCCGAAAATGGTGAGTCGCCTCTTTCAACCCTCGAAAGTTTTATAAACACCACCTGCCCCGTCTGCAAAAGCCCCGCTAAACGCGAAACCGATACAATGCCTCAATGGGCTGGTTCGTCATGGTATTATTTACGCTATGCAGACCCCCTGAATCAAAACGAATTTGTTTCTAAGGAAGCCCTTGAATACTGGTTACCTGTTGACTGGTACAACGGCGGTATGGAGCATACCACTTTGCATTTGCTTTATTCCCGTTTCTGGCACAAGTTCTTATTCGGCATAGACAAGGTGAATACTCCCGAACCTTATTTAAAGCGTACCGCCCACGGTATGATTTTAGGCGAGGACAGCCAAAAAATGTCAAAATCCCGCGGCAACACGGTTGACCCGAACATCTTAGCCGCCGAGTACGGCGCGGACAGCATAAGGCTTTACGAAATGTTCATCGGCGACTTTGAGAAAACCGCTACATGGAACACGGCGGGAATCAAGGGCTGTAAGCGGTTTTTAGACCGCACTTTCGGGCTCGCGGACATACTCCGAGGTCATGAAAGCAGGGAATATTCCGATTCCCTCAAAGGCGCAATGCACCGCACGATTAAAAAGGTGAGTGAAGATATTGAACAGATGAAGTTCAATACAGCCATAGCCGCCATGATGTCGCTGATTAACGAAATTTATGACAATGGCTCGATTAACTGTGCCGAGCTTAAAGACTTCCTGATTCTGCTTTCGCCTTTCGCGCCGCATATTTGTTCCGAGATGTATGAGATGCTTGGATTCGGTGACGGAGTTGAATCGGAAACAGGCGACTTAAAACAGGTGCATGATGAAAAATGGCTTGACTTCGACCCCGAATTATGCGTTTTTGACGAGGTTGAGGTCGTACTCCAAATCAACGGCAAAATAAAAGGACGTCTGACAATCGAAAGCGGTGCGGACAAAAAAGCATTGCTCGCCGCCGCAAAGGAAAACGAGGCGTTTTGCGCCGCGCTTTTAGGTAAAGAAATCGTTAAAGAAATCGTTGTACCGGATAAGCTTGTTAATATTGTTATTAAATAACAGAAAACTGCGGACGCTTTAAAACGTCCGCAGTTTTCTGTTATTTGTTTATATCCCATTCGCCCGCAATATACTTTACTTTATAATCTGCCGTAGCGGCTGATTCGGGAAGCTTATCTTTGCTGTAATTGGTAAGGTTGTTTTTAAGATTTTTCAGGATTTTGTATAAATTCCCGTTTCCAACGTTTTTCCAAATGTCATAAAACCCGAAAATTAAGCTTTCGGTATGAGTGCCGAGATTTGCCACAAGCTCGGCTGTCCACGTCGCTATTTCGTCATCTGTTGCGCTTTCGGTCGGCGGGACTAAATGCGCCCCCGAAATACTGCCGGTTTCCGAATTATAAACCGCGACCCCTAAGCATGAGGTAAATTTCGTGAAATTAATACCGCCTGCGGCAGGTATGCCGGTTATGTATTCCTTTTCCGCGATAAGTCTTGCAGGGTCTTCTACTCTTGTAAACTGATACATTGTTTTTCCTCCGAATAATTTTTATTTTTGTATAATTTTCTTATACAAGCTTATTATATATGAACCTAAGACGTGAAAAAATCATATTTATACGGGCGGGGGTTTTAATTGCTCCCCGCCCGTATAATTTATTCTATTCCCCATGTTT
The DNA here is from genome assembly GCA_009776305.1 of Oscillospiraceae bacterium. Taxonomy (GTDB): domain Bacteria; phylum Bacillota; class Clostridia; order Oscillospirales; family Ruminococcaceae; genus Ruminiclostridium_E. The sequence continues at coordinate 555,761 of WRLY01000001.1, forward strand.
TGGATAAATTATCCACAAAGCTTCTCATTTCCTTTTTTGAGCCTATGCCGTGGGTTCGGTCGATAATCTGTTGTCTTTGCTGTTTTGAAAGCCCCGCGAAATGACTTAACGCGTCGCTGTTTTGAGCAAGCGCCATACCAAGCCCTAAAGGAATCCCGTTTTCCGAGTCATTTATACGCATAAAAAATCCTCGCTTTTTCATAATAAATCAGAATACGTTATTATTTTTTGCAGGGGCAAATTTTTTATAAGAGGTTTTCAATGGTGTATAAAAAATTACAATTTTAATTGAATAATATTGAAAATCCTGTTAAAACTAAAATCGTAATACATTAAGAACCTGTGTCAGCGTGTTCTGATAATTCTGAAAGGAATGGATTTATGAAAAAAGTTAAATTCGGCGACGTAAGGCGGGCGTTGAGAGGGAAAGGCTTCGTCATAGCGCTGGGGATTTCGGTCATGGCGGTCGGCGTTTCGACATATATTGCCTATAATCAGGCGATTAATAAAATAGGTGAAACCCCGAGCTTTGGTGGTTATGAACCCTTTGTTTACGAAAGCGAAAGCCCTGTAAACAAGCCGCAGACGGGCGTACCGCTGAATGAAGAAAACGATTCGCCGTCCGTAATTGATTTTGAGAATGAATTTTTTGATGTCAGCGACGTCAACGATTTTGCCGGCGATTCTGCCGAGGAAGCAAACAACCCCATTCGTTCCACGCCTCCAATTGTTACACCCGTAGAGGGTGAAGTCGTTCAGCCTTTTTCAAATGGGGAATTAGTCAAGTCAAAAACCCTCGGCGTGTGGAAAACCCACGACGGCGTTGACATTACCGCCCCTCTCGGCACTGAGGTAAAAGCAATGACAAACGGCGTGGTGAGCGAGGTTTATTCCGACCCCCTTTGGGGCGTCTGCGTTGTCATTGACCACGGGGACGGTATATTGGGGTGCTACTTCGGCTTGGACAAAAACGTAATGGTTTCTGTCGGGCAGGAAGTTAGCTCCGGCGATGTTATCGGCGCTGTGGGAGATACGGCGGAGATTGAGATTGCCGAGAGTCCCCATCTCCACTTCGGCATAAAAAAGAATGACGAGTGGATTGACCCGATGGAGTTTATTACGCAATAGCTGAATTTTAAGATTTGAGAAATCCACATGAAAACAACCGGGAACAGATGTCGCTTGCGACTGAATCGTTTCCGGTTGTTTTTGTTATTTTATTATACTGTTGGCGTATCTTATTATCTTTTCAACGCTCTTTATATCTTTATTGCTCATATATTACAACCCCCGTATCTTGCAACTCTTTCTCCATGCGCGTGCCTTCCTTAATATTGTATACCATAACGCGCACCTCTATAGCACAGCCTCCCCACTCATGTCAATTTTTATCATTTCCTTTTCTCAATTGTTATTGTAACATCAAACTCTTTGGCTATTTTCATCAAAACGTCAATGCCGTAATTGGTTTTTCCAAGTTCATAATCTTGAACGCTGGGCTTACTTTTTCCTATCCTATCGGCAAATTCCTCCTGCGTTAATTCCGTCCATTCCCTCATAAACTTGATAATCTCGCCCCTTGAATAATCGTTTGCTTTAAATTTCATATCATCACCCCTATTGACAAGTATAGCGACACCATGCTATACTTGTAAGAAAAACATGGTCACACCATGTCTGTAGGCGGTAATTATGATTATCAAAATCGAAGAAGTCGGTAAAATCTTTATTCCTATGGATTATTTGCAGGAGCTTAGGCTAAACGAGGGGGACGAAATTGAGATAAATCTTTGCGAGGGCAGAATTATTATCAACCGCCTGATTCCGAGCTGTATTTTATGCAATGCTGCGGGAAAGCTTGTACGATATGGCAGAAAATGCGTATGCCGCAACTGTATAGAGCGGTTGCAAAAAGCAAAGGACGGCGATTTTCTGTATCCTATATATTCATAAAAATAAAAATCGGCAAGGGCGTCAACCCTTGCCGATTTTTTCTTTTTCTCCCCCTCCCTTTTTTGACAATATTCTCAACCTTCCCTTGCTACAATAATAGCAAGGGCTTTTTAAATACAAGGAGGCGGTTATGATTTGGGAACGGCAGAAATAACTAACAACGGCGAACGTCTTATTGTCGCCCTCTCGGGTGAAATAGACCATCACAGTCTTAAAACCCTGCGCGGCGTAATCGACGTACAGCTTGAAAATTACACGCCGCGATTGCTTGTGCTTGACTTCAGGGAGGTCGGTTTCATGGACAGTTCAGGCATAGGGCTTATTCTCGGTCGTAGACGAATAGCCGAAAGCTACGGCGGAAAGGTCGTTGTAAAAAACGTTTCGGGCTACGTGGAAAAGCTTATAAAATTAGCGGGGCTCGGCGCTATGATTTCAAAGCAACAGGAGGTGTGTCGCAAATAACATCATAAGCGGCGTTATTTGCGACTGTATAAGTCATGATTATAAATAACTTTATGAGGCTTATAATTCCAAGCCGCTCACAAAATGAAGCCTTTGCGCGGGCGGCGGTTACGGCTTTCGCGGCAGGGCTTGACCCTACCGTCGAGGAAATAAACGACATAAAGGCGGCGACCAGCGAAGCGGTGACAAACTCGATTGTACACGCCTACGCCGACCGAATAGGAAATATAGAAATTTTAGCCCGAATACTTGAGCCTGATATTTTCTACATACGAATAAAGGATAAGGGATGCGGCATCGCCGATATAAAACAGGCAATGACGCCTCTGTTTACCACGTGTGCGGAAGGAGAGCGCGCGGGTTTGGGTTTCGCGGTTATGGAAAGCTTTATGGACAAGCTCCGCGTTACATCAAAGCCCGGAAAAGGTACAAGCGTAACAATGACCAAGCGCATAAAATCACGATATGAACAGAATTGATGATGAATTTGCCGAACGCAATATGGGTTTGGTACACTCTCTTGCCAACCGTTTCAGGGGCAGGGGAATCGAGTATGAAGAACTTTTTTCGGCGGGCTGTGTGGGACTTGTGAAAGCGGGGAAGGGCTTTGACGAGAGCCGCGGCTTGCAGTTTTCGACTTATGCCGTCCCTGTAATTTTAGGCGAAATAAAACGCCTTTTTCGCGATGGAGGCGCGGTTAAGGTAAGCCGAGGCTTAAAAGAGCTGTCTTTGAAAGTCGCCAAAACCCGTGAAATCTTAGCGCAAAACGGTTCAGAGCCTCATCTTTCGGAAATTGCCGAGGCGCTCGGCATAACTATAGAACAGGTAAGCGAGGCGCTTTCGGTAAATCTGCCGCCCATTTCACTCACAGACAGCGATGAATCAGGGGGCGAATACGACCTGCCCGTAGAAGCTCCCCAGACAAGACTTACCGAAATAATCGCCCTCAAACAATCCTTGGGCAGGCTTTCCCCCGAGGACAGGAAGCTGATTATCCTGCGATACTGGGGCGGCAAAACCCAGGGCGAAACAGGCAGTCTTCTCGGAATGAGTCAGGTTCAGGTATCAAGAAGAGAACGGAAAATTTTGGAGGAGTTGAAGAAACAGTTGGTGTGAATGTCAGAATATATGTTCAATTATCAATGATTTTGATTTCCCCGACTTCAAAGGAATAAATCCACTTTTCCGTCACCTTGCCCCCCGTCATTTCCTCAATTGCACGCGCATAAATTTCAAGTTGTCCGCTGTATTGTTCAATGAGCTTTTCGCAGGTTATGTTTCTGTTGGTTTTATAGTCCACAAGAATTATTCCGCCGTCCTCATAAAAGAACATGTCGGCTATACCCTGAACAAACGGCTTGTCATCGAAAATATCATCATACTCTTTCGGGTATCCGAGTTCCGAAAGGCTTATTTCAGTACAAAGCATAAATTCTTTGTGTATTTTAGGACTTTTTACAGCCCGTTTCCCAAGGGGGGAATTGAAAAAGCCCATAATTTTTCTTGGCTCAATCGCCGCGAATTCTTCTTCGGTAAAGCGGCTTTTTTGCTTCTCAATCTGTTTTTCATAATCGGGTTCTTTAAAATCAATAATCTCCATCATCTTATGATAGGCGTCGCCTCGCTTTTTACCGGTTAATTTTTTGTTGCCCATAAACGACGGACTCCTCGGGAATACCGTCGGCTCGTCCGCCATATCGTCGGTTCCGCCGCTTAATAAAATTTCGCCGTCTTCTTTATAACCCTCCGAAACGGCGGAGTTATGCCGCACGCCTATTTGCGTTGCCGTGACCCGACGCGGAATTTCAGTCAACGGCTGACGCGAATAGGTTCTTTTTACGGATTTTATAATTTCCCGCGTTTGTTCCTCGCGGGAGATTTTTATTTCTTCTTCCGTGTCTTGTGCGCTTTTCCCATTTTTTACAATCGGCTCAATTTCCGAGGCTTTTATGATGAACTTTTCAACATCTGTTTTAATCAGCCAATTAAGATAGGATTTTTCAGTTACCTTTTGGTTTTCGCTAAAATTTTCGCAGGCGGCGGTAAGAATCAACTTATCCCTTGCCCGCGTACACGCTACGTAAAGCTTACGCATTTCCTCGGCTCTTGCGGAGGTTTCGTTTTCCAGCTTTGCCTTGGCGTGGGTTAGGGTGTCGCATCGGGTATTGGTTTCAGGGATAATATAGCGCATGGCAACGCCTATTTCTTCGCTGAAAATTATATCCGAATAATTCTCCCGTAGATTGAACTTAGCATTATTACGCGCAACAAAGCAAACAGGAAATTCGAGACCTTTTGACGCGTGGATTGTCATAATTTTCACCTTTTCGGTGTCGGCTTCGCCGGGGAAACGCGCCTCCTCGAGCTTTGCGCCGCTTTTACCGCCAAGGACATTTATAAGCCCCGAAAGCGTGTCCCTTGTAAGGCTTTTCAGATTTTCCGAATAATGCAGTAATAACCTTACATTAATCAGCGTCTTCTCAGGATTCGCGCTTGCCGCGATTAACGGATTGAACGCCCCTTCGTCACAGAGCAACCGAATTAATCTGCAAGCGCCGTAATTTTTCACATAGGAAGAACGGCGGCGGTAATCCTCATAAAATCTTCTTGCTTTTTTATAGGCGGGGGAGGGTTTTTCAGAGCTTTGGTATTCTTCAATGTTGTCAAAAAGAGCTTTGTTTCTGCCATCTCTCCTTATTTCGGCAATATCTCGCGCCGTAAAACCGTAAAGCGGCGACATCAGCGTTTTTAAAAGTTCCAGACACTCAAAAGGGCGTTCTATTATTGTAAGCAACGACAAAATTGTTTTGACTTCCCTTACCTCGGCGTAATCGCCGCTTTTTTGCTTGTCGCAGGGAAGACCGCGGATTTCAAAAGCGTTTGAAAATTCCTCCTCCACGGTCGAAAGCCCGCTTATTAAAACCGCGAAATCCCCGTAGTTGCAATCCCGCTTTTTGCCGTCCTTATCAGCAACCTGAAATTTCTCCGATACCATTTTGTTAATGCGCTCGGCTATATAATCGGCTTCAGCACTTTTGCCGGAAATCTCTTGTTCAGTTTCTATAATTACAAGCTCCGCTTCACACTCCTTGCCACCCGCGTTTTGCGCCCCGAAAACGAGTTTTGCGTCTTCATTGTAATCTACGCCCCCAATTTCTTTTGTCATATTTTTTTCAAAAATATTGTTTACGGCATTGACTACCTGCGGCGACGAACGGAAATTCTTATTAAGCGTAAGGGTTTTAAAATTCGCTTTGTCTTCCGTAACACCTACAAAAACTCTCGGGTCTGCGTTTCTGAAACGATAAATAGACTGCTTAACATCGCCCACGAAGAAAAGGTTTTTGAATTGCCTGCTTATTTTCTTGAAGATTTCATACTGAACGGCATTGCTGTCCTGAAATTCGTCAACGATGATTTCATAAAAAGCCGCTCTAATTTTTTCGGCTATTGTTTCATTTTGCATTAATTCCAGACAATAATGCTCCGCATCTGAAAAATCTATGCGGTTAGCTTCTGTTTTAAGCCTTTTAAATTCGGTTTCATAAAGTCTGAAAAGCTTTGTAAAAGCGTCAACCTGCCCCGCCTGTTTCCGAACCACAAAATCAAAGTCAATAAGCAGTCCTGCGGTTACAATAATTTCCTTAAAAACAGGTATATAGCTATCCCTGAGCTCCTTTATGACGCTCTTAGCTTCTTTATGCTTTTCGGCGGGATTACCATAGCTTGAATTGCCGTATTTAAGCAGACCTTTTTTACCTTTTGATAAATCCGCATATTCTAATTTCGCCCAGCTTTCGGCGAAATTCCTGTCAGTTTCAAGTCTTTGGTTCATGGAATCGCTGTAGGAATAATTAAAACATTCTTCTATGTCAGGCAGGCAGGCGCGGGCTTTTTCCCTTATTTCGTTTTCAGAAGTTTCGGCAATCAGTTTTTTCAAGCTCTCGGGATGTTTATACAGTGATTTTTTTTCACCGAGCCAACTTTCGGGGAAAGGCTGTTTTACATATTCCTCATAAAGCTCCAAAATCGCATTCCCGAGTTTTGAGTCCCCCGCTTCCCCAGTCATGGAGCGCAAAGCCGCTTTTTCTTCGGGCGTAAAGCTAACACCGTCATAAATCGCTTCAAGGGCAAAATTAAGCGCACTGTCGGAAAAGCTCTCGCTCTCCTTGCCCTCGCAGATTTTGAAGTCGGGTTTTAACCCCGCGTCTTCCGCGAAATCCCGTAAAAGAGCAAGGCAAAACGAACTTATTGTGCAAATCCGCGCATTTTCAAGGCTTATTAACTGCCGATTCAGCCATTCGGCGGAAACCGAATTCGATTCGGCGCAAAGCCTTAGCTTGTTGAGCGTTTCCTCAAGCCTTGATTTCAGTTCCCCTGCGGCGGCGTCGGTAAAGGTCACGGCGGCAATTTTGTCTGCGGGGATTTTAGGCTCTTCTTTTATAATCATGCGAGTAATACGCTCAACCAAAACGGCGGTTTTTCCGCTTCCCGCCGCCGCCGAAACAATAGCTGAACCGCTTTCGGCGGTAGAATAGGTTATGGCTTTTTCCTGTTCTGCGCTCCATTTTATGCTCATATTTATGACCATGCCCTTTCTGTACGCAACACTGCCATGTAAGCCCGTATGGTCTCGTTTTTTCTTTGCTTCTTATTATTTTCTTTCAAACTTTTATTTCCTCGCCTTTTCCCGCGTTCCCGCAAATATCCCTGTAATCGCAATAAGGGCAGGGTGACAACCCGCTGTAAGTCGGCACGGCGCTGACGTCGCCGCCGTACAATGCGGCAAGCCTTGATTTAAGCTGTTCGGCGGCTTTTTCGGCAAGCAGGCTGAATTCGTCTTCTTCTAAATTCACAAGCTTTATAAAGTCCTTATTAGCTGAAGATTTTTGCCGAAGCTCATTATTGATTGCCTCAATGTCAGAATAATCATGGCGGGTTTCTCCGTCTTTACCGATAAACTGAATCCCCGTTGTGCTTTGGGTTTCCATTCTGTTTTTGTATAAATCGCATTTATTTAAATCCCCCGGCACGCTTTCAAGAACGCCGTAAGGCTTTGCTTTTTGGCTCAGTTTGCCTCCGTTTACAAGCCGATAGAACGCCCCCGACGGCTTATAATTTTCATCAAGACTTGCTATGGCGAATAAATAAATCAGAGCCTGCAAATTAAGACCGTATTCGATTTCGGGATAGCTGAATTTCTTACTGCCGGTTTTGTAGTCAATAACCCGAACATAGCGGGAATCTCCGTCTTCAAGAATGTCAAGCCTGTCGGTTTTACCTTTTATAAGAATATCGCCCAGCATAAACTCAAAACTCTTTTCAAACTCCAAGGGGCGAAAATCCGACAGCTTCATATCCTCCCGCATTTGCCGCAAAACCTCCGCAATTCCCCCCGCATGCATTAAGAGAATTTCCTTTTTCCTGTTTGAGCGGGCATAACCGCCGAAGAATTCTTTTTGCTCAAATTCGGCTATATATCTTTCGGTTGTTTGGGTGAACTTCTCCGGTTCTAACTTAATAAATTCATTGTCGCTTAACACCCGCTCCAGCACATAATGCACCATACTGCCCCTTGTGAGTGCGTCGGGACTTATATCGTTTTTGATTCTGCCCGCGCTTATCATAAGTCCCTCGGAGCAGAAATATTTAAACAAACAGGTATTCAGCTTTTCTATACCGCTCGGCGACAGACTCCTCCGTTTCAAAAGCGTTAATGCGTCATCGGAATTGATTTTATGCCGAAAATCCTTTTTATTACCATAAGCGAAAAGCCGAGTAAACTCAAACGGCGCGATTTCATAAAGCGCGTCTTTATACGCTCGCTCGCTTGGGTTTTCGGCACACCTGAATTTCAGCGCGTTTTCATGGCTTGCCCAAAACGCAGGCGAGCCGCCGCCGGCAAAATTTACCGCTTTTATATTAAGGTCGAGTACAATCCTTGAAACTTTCTTTTCTTTCCACGCCGCATCTCTCAGAGGCGCGGTAATGTAAAGTTTTTCAGTCGGCAGGCTCATGGCGCGGTTGATTAAAAACTTGTCCCGATAGTATCTGTCAACACGGTTTTCCTCAATGAATATTCCCGCCTCGCAAAGCTCCTCGGTTTCGTTCTCGGTGAATTCCACCCCCGCAAAAGAGCCTTTGGGGAATTCACCGCGGTTCGCGCCCATAAGGAAAGCTACTTTTATTCCGCCCGTTCTGGTTCGGCGTAAATCGCCGACTGTCACGGCGTCAAGCACCTGCGGTGGTTTGGCAATCAGCGTTTTCCCGAAAATCGAGGTCAAAATGGCGGTATAATCCCGGAGTGAAATTGCCTGCGATTTTAAAGCGCAGTGCATTGACTCGAGTATTGAAATAACCGTCTCCCAAAGGTTGCGGTATTCGTCATTCAGCGCGCTACTGACCTTTTGCCCGCGATAAACTATATCCGCTACGGTTCTGCCGAGCTCCATATCATTTATTAAGAAATCCGCCAGTTCCTCGGTTATTTTATCGCCTGTAGTGTTTTGCATACGTTCACCCAAGGCTGATATTTTCCCGGTTATTTCGGCTCTTATAAGTTCAACGGCGGTATCCGTATCTCTTTTGCGAAAATTCGGAAATGGCGTGTGCCAATCTTTCTCATCTAACTGCCATTCGCGAGCGGCAAACGTCAGCGCCTTTATATGCCCGCGCCCGAGGCGGTAAGATTTCTTTTGGGGTCGGGCGCAGTCATAGATTCTTTTCCCCGTTATTTTACGGAGTACGGCTCTTTTATAATTTCCTGAAAAAGCCGCCGCCGATACTCTTATAAACCCGCTTTGAATCAGGCTCAAAATCGCTCCCGATTGGGGTTTGTTTTGTGCCGCCTCCAAAACGGTTATTATAAATTTTACCATAGGCTTTTCAATTACGGCTTCGGGAATATCAGAAAATTCTTTTATCCCGTAAGCCGAAAACGCCCCGCCGAGCGTCTCCGGCGATGCGGCGTTAAGCACCGCTATTTGGCTTTGAAAATAGTTTTTGGTTGTAATTAATTCCCGTATTTTCGCCCCCACGAAATTGCTTTCGGAGTAAATATCGGGGAGAAAATAAATTTCGGTTTCTTTTGGACTACGTTCGGGAAACATTGGGCTTACAGAAAGGTTTTGGGTTACAACCTCAATCTTCCTCTTTTCGGCGGCGTTTTTAAGTTTCTGAATTAATTTTGCCGTGGTTTTGTAGTGCGGCAAATAAGTGTCCGCCTTATCCGCCGTCAGCGTGATTGAAACCGATTCGGCTTGTTCAAGCATGGCTTCAATCAACAAAAACTGCCCGCCTGTGAACCCGTCAAAGCCGTCGATATAAATATTCCTGCCCGTGAAGCATTTTGCCCCGAGGGCAAGCTCTGCCGCTATTCTTATTTCGTCCGGGCGGTCTGAAAAATTCTCCGATACAGAATGTACATACCTTTCATAAATAGCCGCAAGGTCGGAAATTTTAGCTTTGAGGCGGGGATTTTTTATACCTGCCGCCGCTTCTGACAGCTCGCGCGGCGATATTCCCTCCCGCTGAAAAGTACCCGTCGCACTCAGCATACGGGCGGCAAAGTCGGGTTTTTGCGACGCCGCGCCGTAAAATTTTAGTTGCTCCCGTAATTCCAAAGCCGCCTTGAACATGATTATTTCTCTTACGGCATCCTCCGCGTAGGGGGCTTTGTCCTTTTTGCTGTCCGAAACTATTTTGGCGCTTAATTTTGTGAATGACAGTATCTCGGTATTGCAAAAGCAAACCGCACCCAGCTTTTTATAAATCATTCTTTCGGTTTCAAAATGACTTTGCTCGGGAACTATCAGAATTGGCAAAATAGGCGCAGGGAAATCGGGGATGCCGCCGCGAATAGCGGCATCCCCTCTTATTTTTTCGGTTATGTAGGTGGTTTTTCCCATTCCGGGAGGTGAGATAATAACCTTTAGCATAAGGTCGCCTCCGAAAATTATCCCGCTTCTTTTATTTTTTCCAAATAAAAAGGCTCTAACTTTTTCAAAGCTTTGTTGTGCAGATAATGCACCGTGCGAAGACTTACAAAACATTCCTCCGCTACAGTTTCCCACGTCTGCCCCGACAAATAATGCCGTTCGAGAATTGCCCGTTCCTCATGATTGTCGAGTAGCGTGATTAAATCGCGGATTTCATCTTGCAAATCCACATATCTGTCGATGTCTTGGTTAATTCGCTCCTCGGCGTCGGTGATTTTCATAATTATCCGCTCCACGCCGCTTGATTTTCCGTAATGGTTGTCAGAGCTTGCTTTTAAAAAGCTTCGGGATTTTAAACCGAATTTTTTCCATTCCTCCAACCTCAGAATGGCGCTGTCGATTGCCTTGTTCAATTTGACAGCTTGCGAAAGATATTCCTTGAATGTCATTTTTTTGTTTCTGCCTTTCTTTTTGTTTAATTATTTTCCCCCTGTATTTTTCGGGTTTATATAATTATACGATAAGAAAAGACATAATTCAATCAATAAAAGTGCAATTTAGTGTTATGTTTTAATTAGTTAGGCTTTAGTTACAGTCATTCAATTTTATTCCGCAGTCTGCGGACTGCGCACGCTGTTACAACAGCGCAATGCCCAAAACCGCGCCGACTGCTATAAATAACACAGGGTGAGGTCTTAGCTTTCTAAGCTTTGGCAATTTATGAAGTTGCTCGCCCAAAAAGCACAGCGTGGTTAAAATAGCATATAAAATAAGCGGAATCGGTAATATCCTGCGGGTTTCCGTATTAAACACAGTGAGGGTTATAATAGACAACGCCGCCGCCAAAATCAGCCCTGCAGCGGCAGGGCGAAGTACTTTAAACGTCCCCGAAACGATTCGGCTTTCACCAAAACGTTTTAAAAACCGTGAAATGATTAAAATAATAATCATCGAGGGTGAAACAAGCGCCGTCACGGCAACGATTGAACCCCAAACTCCCGCCGCGTTAAAGCCCGCGTAAGCCGCCATATTTACACCTAAAGGTCCGGGGGTTGACTCCGAAACGGCGACCATGTCAATAAGCTCGCTTTGGGTGAACCAATCGTATTTATCGGCGATTTCATGCAGGAAAGGCAGGGTAGCCAAGCCTCCGCCAATGGCGAAAAGTCCTGTTTTGAAGAATTCAATAAAGAGGTTTATATAAATCATTTTGTTTTACCTCTGTTTTTTGAGAAAGCAATAAGCGAGTAAGCCACGCCTAAAACAATCGCGCCAAGCGCAATTATAACAGGAGAAATTCCCAAAAACGCAACCAAAACAAAAGCCGCTGAAGCCGCCGTCGCCGCTAAAATTCCATTAACCGTATTTTTCACGAGCCTGAAAACCGAAACCGTAATCAGCGCGCTGACGGCTATTCTGATTCCCGCGAAAGCGTTCTGCACTATTTCATAATGACTGAAATTCTCTAAAAAGACAGCTATAATTATGATAATAACAGCGCCCGGAAAAACAACGCCCAATGTCGCGGCAACCGCCCCTAAGACGCCTTTTTGTTTCGCGCCGACAAAGGTAGCAGTATTAACGGCGATAATGCCGGGCGTACACTGGGCGACGGCGTAATAATTCAGCAACTCTTCTTCTGTCGCCCACTTTTTTTGCCCGGCAATCACACGCGACATCATAGGCAACATGGCGTAGCCGCCGCCGAAGGTGAATAAGCCGATTTTGAAGAAATTTATGAAGAGGGAGAATAGTATTTTCATTTTTGTTCCCCTTTTCAAAAAGCGGAACGATATGGGTATCGTCCCGCTTTTGCTTTATTTGGCAAAATCAATTGTTCTGCTCTCCCTGATTAAATGTACCTTGATTTGTCCGGGATAGTCCATTTCGCCCTCTATGCGCTGTGCGATTTCACGCGCCAAGACCACCATTCCGTCGTCGTTGACGGTTTCCGGCTTAATCATAATCCTAACCTCGCGCCCCGCCTGAATAGCAAAGGATTTCTCAACTCCGTTATAGGACGTGCAGATTTCCTCTAATTTTTCAAGACGTTTAATATAGTTCTCGTAGTTTTCACTTCTCGCGCCGGGTCTTGCGGCACTTATAGCGTCAGCCGCCTGAACTATTGCGGCTATAACGGTCTTAACCTCTACGTCGCCGTGGTGAGCTTCAATCGCGTGTATGACTTCGGGGGTTTCCTTATACTTTTTGCAGACTTCCACGCCGATATGGACGTGAGAGCCATCTATTTCGTGGCTTAACGCCTTTCCTATGTCATGCAATAATCCCGCTCTGCGCGCTAAATTGGCGTCCACTCCGAGTTCTGCCGCCAAAATTCCTGAAAGGTGCGCCACCTCAATTGAGTGCGCCAATACATTTTGGCTGTAGGAAGTCCTGTAGTAAAGCCGTCCGAGCAATTTTACGATTTCATGGTTTACGCCGTTTACGTTGGTGTCAAGGATTGCGCGTTCGCCCTCCTGCTTGATTTTCATTTCAATTTCGTGTTTGGCTTTTTCGACCATTTCTTCTATGCGGGCAGGGTGAATCCTGCCGTCCTGAATAAGCCGTTCAAGCGAAATACGAGCGATTTCACGCCTTACGCGGTCATGACTGGACAGGGTTATGGCTTCGGGGGTGTCGTCAATGATTAAGTCAACGCCGGTAAGCTGTTCAAGCGTCCTGATATTACGCCCCTCACGCCCGATTATGCGCCCTTTCATCTCATCGCTCGGAAGCGGAACTACTGAAACCGCGATTTCCGAAACGGTCTCTGAGGCAAGTCTTGCGATTGCTAAAGAAATGTACCCGCGCGCCTTCGCGTCGCATTCGTCCTTAACTTTTTGCTCATGCGCCAAAATCCGCACGGCTTTTTCATGGTCAAGCTCCCCGTCAAGAAGCGAAAGCAGGTGTTCTTTTGCCTGCTCGGTGGTAAAGCCGGATATTTGCTCTAATTTTTCGCGCTGGCTGACCTTCATTTGTTCAGCCGTTTCCAGTTTTTCGTCAAGCAATTTGTTTTTGTGAACCAACGACTCCTCAAGTTTCTCAATTTTGTCGTTTTTCTTTTCAATGCTCTCTTCTTTTTGTTGTAGTCTTCTTTCGGTTCGGTTTAACTCCGACCTGCGCTCTTTCAGCTCCCTTTCCGATTCCTGTTTTTGGCGGGCAATGTCTTTTTCCGCCTCTCCCCTGAGTTTATAGATTTCGTCTTTTGCTTCTACAAGCGCCGTTTTCTTTTTTGTTTCGGCTTTTTCATTAGCTTCATTGATAATACGCAGGGCTTCTTTTTCAGCCGATTCTACATGCGCCTCCGCGAACTTCTTGCGATGTTTTTCACCGACTTTGAACATGATAAAGCCTAAAATCGCGGCTCCTATGACAAAGCTCAGTAAGCACAACAAGAACACTATCTGCCCGTTCATTGGCAGCATCCTCCTTTATTGTATCCTCAAAGTCCGGTGATAATTAAATAATTATCGCCCGAACGGAAAAAAATATTGATTTGCTTTATATTAAAAATTATCCATATTAACTAATTTTTCAGGTAATTTATACAAGCATATCATTATTATTTTATAGTATAATTTTTCCGTTGTCAAGTGTTTTCGGTAATATTGACAAAATTTTTAACAAAAAGTAAAAACTAAACCCTTGACAAGTCATTTTTTTTGTGATAAAATAAAATTTGCGCCGACAATGGGGAAGTACCCAAGCGGTGAAGGGGCTCCCCTGCTAAGGGAGTAGGTCGGTAAAACGGCGCGAGGGTTCAATTCCCTCCTTCCCCGGTCGAGAACCTCGACACGTAATATTCTCACACGACTATAAGTTCGTTGAGAGTGGAGTGTCGGGGTTCGCATTTATAGAGCATCAAACTCCGGTCGAGAACCTCGACACGTAATATTCTCACACGACTATAAGTTCGTTGAGAGTTGGAGTGTCGGGGTTCGCATTTATAGAGCATCAAACTCCGGTCGAGAGCCTCGACACGCAATATTCTCACACGACTATAAGTTTGTTGAGCGTTAAGTGTCGGGGCTCGCATTTGGATTGTGGCAGTCTGTCCGCAAACGCGGTAATAAATCCCCGCCACTTTGTTGAAAAGCGACGGGGATTCTCATTTATTATTCTCGGGGTGTTTCCCCCGCCCTCTCCGGAATAAAATGCTCCGAAAATTTAAACTTCTCCCTGTTCTTAACATAAAAGAACCCCAAAACCGAAAACACAACCGCACCTATGAAGTTCACAAAAAGGTCTTTCATGGTGTCGTAGATTCCAATGTCTAAATAGCCGCCCTCGATTGCCGTCAGCACATTGCCGTCGGCGTCGTACAGTACCGTCTCGGCGATGTCCTTGATGATTACGGCATTGTTGTCCTGCAAAGGGTCAAGGTACACGGTCGATATGGTGGTTACAAGGGTGTCTTTTTGGGTATCCAAAAGAAAAAGCCTGTCAAGACTATGCTCTAAAAATTCCCAACATACGCCCACCGTCATGCTGAAACAAAACGCGACTAATGATATGTATAACGGCGAAAGCTTTATGCTTTTGCTGTTTTTGTTTAACAGGTCAACCAATGCAAAACCTATTCCCGCGCACAGAAAACCGTTGATTGTATGCAACATAGTGTCCCAATGGGGAATATTACCGTAAAAATTATAGATTTCGCCTAAAATTTGTGCGGAAAATATAAATAAAAATATTATTATTTCAAGCGTATTGGGCAGAGCTATTTTTAAGATTTTCGGCAAAAAGACAGGAATTACAAGCAAAACTAAAGCAAAAAGGCATAAAAATGTTCCGTGGAAGTTCCCCCGAATCGCCTGCATAACGGCACAGACGATAATCAGCGCCCGAAGAATTACAAATACCGTTACGCTACTTCTTTTGCTTTTTTTAAACTCCTGCATGGTTTGTTTGAATTTTGTCATTTTCAAATCCCCTATCGTTGTTTTTTTATTTCATATTAAAACTATATCATACTTAGATATTCATGTCAAATTACTTTATATTTAGAGAATCCTTGTTTTTCCAAAACAGTGCCGCGCCCCCGAAAAACATAAATAAAATTATGATTATAAATATTTTAACCCCTCTGCCGAAATCGTCGTAACCGGACGCAGGCGGCAATTCAGCCTCCTGCTCGCCCTGTCCGCCAATCGCGGGAACGGCGGGTTCTTCCTCCGGCTCGGTCTCAAAATTCGGCTCAGGCTCTTCAATTTCCCGGAAATCGTGAATAATTCCGCTGATTTCAGCCGTTTGTGTAAGATATAACTCTATTGATTTCCCCAAAGCCTCCCCCATAAGGTCAAGATAGCCTGTTTCAAGCAACCGCTCATAATCCTCGGGGTTGCACATAAACCCCATTTCAAACAGCATAGACGGCGCAGCGGTATAGCGCGCCATAGCAAAATTCTGACGTTTTGGTGCTCGGTAATGATTGCCCGTTTCGGAGGCTATAAGCCTAATCATATCGTCGGCGGCTTTTTCGGACAAGTCTAAGGTGTAAAACATCAGCGGACCGTCATCAGAGGAAAAATCAGAACTAAGCGGCATAGAATTAGTATGCACGCAGACCGATATATCGAACCTGTTTCCCCTGTCGAAATGAGCAATCCGCTCCATGATATTTATATACTCGTCATATTCTCTTATGAAAGTGACCTCAA
This sequence comes from Oscillospiraceae bacterium, assembly GCA_009776305.1. Lineage (GTDB taxonomy): Bacteria > Bacillota > Clostridia > Oscillospirales > Ruminococcaceae > Ruminiclostridium_E. The sequence continues at coordinate 571,773 of WRLY01000001.1, forward strand.
CCCCGAGCTGTTCCAAATAATCCCGTGCCACCCCCGCCACATAAAGGTTAAAATCCTTTTCCATAGGACCAAATTCGCCGGGAGGTCCGAGTGCACCCGGGTCTGTCCCGCCGTGTCCCGCGTCAAGTAAAACCGCCGCTTCCGACAATGACGTAGCCGCGTACCTGAACTCGACCTCCATAACGCCGTCATAAAATCCTACGGCATAGCCTACAGGCGGTTTTTCAAAGGTGAAACTGTAAATCGACAATTCGTATGAGGCGGTTTTTTTAATTTGCTTTATATAACCGTCGTCAAACGAATACAGCCCTGTCCATGAGTCGGTTTGGTCATTTGCGTAAAGACTCAAAAGGGCTTTTTCACCCTCAAGCTCGAGGCTGTAAAGCGGATTGTCGCTGACATTAAACAACACCGAAACGCCGTTATCGGTCTTTTGTGTTCTCCCCTCCGTTACCGTAATTTCGGGGACGGCTCGGTCTAACATATATACGTCTTTTTTGAAAATGCAGGTCTCGTCCTCTATCACATAGAATTCGCCCCGCTCGGCTATTATTTTAACTATAGTCCCGCGGGCAAGCGGCGTACGCATTTTCAAGTCGTCGTCAAAATCGGCAAAACGGGAAATGTTATCATTTTCAACCGCGCCGTAAATCGGGACTTCAAAATATATAGTTACAGGCGGTAGATAAGGCTCGGGAGGTTCTTGTATTACAGTTATGGTTTCCTCGTTTTCTCCGTTTGTGAAGATAAAAACATTTTTCCCTGATTCAAGCTCGGCATACAGCGTGAAAAAGCCGTTTAGTGTAGTTTTAACCTCTTCCCCGTTTATGTATAAAGGGAAATCAGGGTCAGACGCGCCTAAAATACTGATATTAGCAGACGAAGTAACCCGACCGTTCTCGCCCGGTTGGGTAATAATCAGCAGACCCGCGTTTTGATATGTGACGCTTTCTCTTACCGAATCGCTTGCTGCTACTGTAAAGCTAAATAAAAACACAAGTATTGTTAAAATTAAAAACTTTTTCATAAATTTTATTGTAACACAAATCACGGAAATTTTCAACAAATACGAAAATTTAAAAAAGAGAAAAATTTTCCAATATGACATACTGTTGTCCGATTGCCCACTGTATAATAAAATTAGAATCTGTATTCAATACTGATTTTGAACAGGCTCTAATATTAATAAGGAGAAAAACATGAAAGATTTCAAAAATGTGAAGTTTTGCCAAAGCTGTATGATGCCAATGCAAAATGATGAAGAGTGGGGTACGGAAAAAGACGGCGTAAAAAGTGCGGATTACTGCAAATATTGTTATGAGAACGGCGAATTCAAAGAGGATACCACAATGGAAAAAATGGTTGAGTTCTGTATACCGTATGCCATTAAAGGGGGAGCGTTCAAAACCGAGGCTGAGGCAAGAAAAGATATGTTGGTCAGCTATAAGACGCTGAAAAGGTGGGCGGCGAATAATTAAGCCCCTGCAATTACTTGACAAAATCCGCAATTTATTGTACAATAAATTGCGGATTTTAATATTTATCGAATTTGGGGAGGACGCCATATATGGGGGCAATCACACAAAACAAGCAAGGCTTAAAGACGCTTATAGCAGGCACGGTTTTGCAGCTTTTTCTCGGGATAATCTATGTTTGGAGCGTTTTTAAAAATCCTGTCAGCCTTTATTACGGCTGGGAGCCTTCCGACGTAGGGCTTACCGCCTCGTTTATGCTCTGCTTTTTTGTTATAGGAATTTTGTCGGGCGGGAAACTGCAAATGAAAATCGGCGTAAAATTTACGGCGTTAATCGGCGGACTTATGGTGGCGGTGGGTATGCTTGCGACTGCGCTTATTCCTCAAGGAGAATTGCTCGGTTTTATTGACCCCGAAACCCCATTCAGTAGCTATTTGGAGGTTACCCTTGTTCCCATAGTTCCTGTATTTCTTATATACATATTCTACGGCATAATCGGTGGATTTGGCGTGGGAATGGGCTATAACGCCGCCATTTCCACCGCGCAAAAGTGGTTTCCCCAAAACAGGGGCCTTGCTACAGGCATATCTGTCTGCGCTTTCGGAGCGTCAACTGTAGTGTTTGCGCCTGTCGTGGAGTTGCTGAATGGTAAATTTGAGGTTAATGTCACGCTGATGATTTTGTCGGGGGTTTTCGCGGCGGCGACTCTCTTGCTTTTCAGCTTTATAAAAGCCCCTGTTGACCTACCTGCGCCTGCAATAAAAGCAGGAGAATTACCGCCGGCGGCTCGGCGGCAGTACACAACGTTTGAAATGCTCGGCAGTCCGCGCTTTTACCTTATTGCACTGTCTTTAATGCTCGGGACTTCGGTGTTTTTTATAATTAACCCCGACCTTTACGATTTGGCGAAAGACAGGGGGCTTGAATCTTTCGCGACCTATCTCGTAATGTTCACGGGAATAGCCAACGCGGCGGGCAGGCTCGGCGCTCCGCTCATGTCGGATAAAATAGGCAGAGAACAGGCGGATATTATTATTCTCACGGCGACAGCCTTGGGCGCGTTCGGACTTTGTTTCGCGCAAGGAGGGCTGTTGGTTGCTATAATCGCCGTGGTCGCGTTCTGTTTTGGGGGCTATTCGGGGCTTTATCCCGTGCTTACATCCGAAAACTTCGGAATCAAAAACATCGGCTCTAACTACGGCGCGGTAATGGTAGGATTTATGATTTCGGCGTTATTATTCCCTGTTGTGATTAATAAAATAGAAGAGCAAATCCTGCGATTTATAACCCTTGGCTGTCTTGCTGTAATCGGCGCGATTTTGGTGGTGGTTTTAAAGATTGTAAATTCTAAAAAAGTAAAAGATAATAAAATTTAAGCAGTTTATGCGACGGGCGTGCGGAATCTGCTCGGCGTTTCGGAAAACGCTCCCCAACAACATCGTTATAAGTTATTTCCCTACAACATCAATAATCACCAGTTCAGGTCGGTTAAACACCCTCGGAATCCCTCTTGTGCTTTTACTTAATCCTCTGCTTACTACCATTTTGCAGGGGATTTTGGTTTTGGGGTTACCGCCAACCTCATAAAGCCCGCCGGTGTATTTCGGGAAAAAACCTTGATTAACGGCGTAAATGCCATTTACAACATGTGGGATTACAATCTGTCCGCCGTGCGCGTGTCCCGTCAGAATCAGGTCAGGATTCAACCTTTTGTACAAATTAACCTTTTCGGGGCGATGCGCCAAAAAAATTGTAAATAAATCATACTCAATGTTCTGGGCGCAGTTTTGAAGCTGTTTTTTGAACCTCTCACCGCCAATCACAGCGTCGTCAACCCCCGCTATGTTGATTTTATTTTCTCCGAGTCTTACTTTTCTGTTTACGCCTTCCAAAACTTCAGCGCCAAGCTCGCGGAAAAACCGCTTTATTTCGTTGATTTCGCCGCTTTTGTATTCATGATTACCCGTTACATAGAACTTTGGGTATTCCGAAAGCCTGCGAAGTAAAATTTTTGTATTGGCATGGGGAATAATATGGTCGGCAATATCGCCCGCCATCAAAATCGCATCGGGGTTTTGCGCCTTTACGGCGCGGACAAGCTTTTCCTGCGGCTCGTGTTTACTGCCATGATTAAAACTGTGCAAGTCTGAAAGCACGGCAAGCCTGATTTTTCCTTTAATTTTACCGGATTTTATTTTGTATTTGACCACATTGAGTTTTCGCCCGCGTAAAATCGTAATAAAAATGATGATTAAAAATATAAGAATTTTTTTCATAAACATATTATAGATATTTCGCGTTTTTTCGGAAAATATACAAGTATGAAGTATGTTTTTAAATTAGCAAATCTTATTATTTTGTCTGTAGTTTTGCAGATGCTTTATTTATTCGCCTTGGTTTATACAATGGCGAATTTGTCGCCGCTTATCCATGTCACAATGACGGCGTTTGGAATTTTATGCGTTTTTTTTATTTTAAGCGGACGCGACGCGGCTGTTTACCGGTTGAGCTGGAGTGTGCTTATTCTGCTTTTGCCCGCCGTAATGGGGGTGGTATATTTGTTTTATAACCGCCGGATTACAGGGCGGAAAATCGAAGCAGAACTGCTTTCGGCACGCAAAAATTCACAAAAATATTCGCATAAGTACCCTGTTCAACCCTCTGACAGCTTGAATAATTCACGCCTTGCCGTCTATATAGAAAAAACTACGGGAATCCCGCCCGCTTCCTATTATGAGGCGGAATACTTCCCTCAGGGCGAGGATTTTCTAAAGCGGTTTCTCGAAGAATTAGAACGCTCTGAAAAATATATTTTTATAGAATTTTTTATAATTGAGCAGGGCAAAATGTGGGGTGAAATCCTTGAGGTTCTTAAAAGAAAAATAAGCGCAGGGGTTGAAGTTCGTCTAACCTACGACGGCTCGGCTACCCTTTATACCCTGCCTCGCGGGTATTATAAAACCATGAGGAAAATGGGAATCAAGTGTGTGGTTTTTAATCCCCTGCGAAGTCTTATTTCTTTCAGGGCAAACCTTCGCAATCATCGTAAGCTCGCGGTGATAGACGGCGTTACGGCGTTCTGCGGAGGACTTAATTTATGTGATAATTACATTAACGCCAATCCCAAAGCCAAATCGAAAACAGGTCATTGGAAAGACAGCGCGGTTATGGTTAAAGGACAGGCGGCATGGAATTTCACCTTATCATTTTTGGCAATGTGGGAGTTTATAACAAGACAGCGGGAGGATTACACCCCTTTTATTCCCAATCAAGCCGGGTTATCAGGAGAGAATGCCGCATCGGTATGGCACGATATACCTTTAGACAATGAACCTGTTTCGGAGCGGATTCTGCTGAATTTCGTCAACCGCGCCGAAAATTACGTTTATATAATAACGCCGTATCTCGCCCCCTCGGAGGAAATCATGTCCGCTCTTGCTATGGCGGCGAAAATGGGGGTGGACGTGCGTATCATGTTGCCTTTTCTCCCCGATAAGTTTGTCGTTCAGGCTATCAGCAAATCTAATTATTTGCCGCTTTTGGAGGCGGGTGTGAGAATTTTCGAGTATCCGCCGGGGTTCATACATTCTAAGAACATTGTCTCCGACGATGAAAGAGCGGCTGTAAGCACCGTAAATTTCGATTACCGCGCACTTTATATGCACCATGAATGTGGAATCTGCTTTTACTCCAAGGCAGAAGCTGCCTCCAAGGCAGAAGCTACCTCCAAGGCAGAAGCTGCCTCCAAGGCAGAAGTTGCCTCCAAAGCAGATTCTGCCCCTGTAGAAATTATAACCAAAATAAAACAAGATTTTGAAAAAACTCAAAAGAACAGCCACGAAGTAACCCTTGCAGAGCATAACAATACGGGACTTTTCCAAAAAGGCGTCAGAAGGATTTGCAAGATTTTAGAGCCATTGGTTTAAAGATAAATAACGGGTGCATTTTTCTAAATGCACCCGTTATTTTAATTTACATCTCATAATACTTATCATAATTAACTAATTCGTCAAGCAATTTCGGCAGTTTTTCCGAAACAGCCTCGTCACCGAACTGGCAGGTTCCAACCATAGGGTGTCCGCCACCGCCGTATTTCAGCATAAGGCTTCCCACGTTGACTTTACTTGTGCGGTTGAGAATGGAATAACCCACCGCCACGGCGCAACCCTTGCCGCCCCTGCCCGAAACTATCCATGCCGATATATTCTGTTCGGGGTAAAGGCTGTAAATCATAAAACGATTGCCGGTATAAATGGTTTGAAGTCCCCGCAAATCTGTAATAATTACGTCCCGCTCAATCCTCGTATGTTCTTCTACCATTTTTTTGAAAAGCTCGGACTGCTCGTGATAGAGTACCACTCGCTCCTTTATATCAGACAGGTCCAATATTTCCTCTGTCGTCATGGTTCGACAACAAATCAGCAATTTTTCCATAAGCTGATAGTTACTTATAGTAAAATCGCGAAAACGTCCCAATCCCGTCCGTGGGTCCATAAGAAAACCTATTAAAATCCATCCTTCGGGGTTTAGGATTTCCTCGCGGGTAAGACTGCCCGAATCCACCTTGTCAACCGCAACCATCAAATCGTCAAACTGAGGGAAACGCTCCCGTCCGCCGTAATACTCATAAATTATTCTGGCACAGCTCGGCGCTGAACGGCTCTCTCCTTTGTATTTGCCTTTCAGCTCGTTTCGCTCGTTTTCGCTTGAATGGTGGTCAAACCATAAGCCGCACCCCTGCGCGTAAGGAACATTGGCTAACACATCGTTTGAGGTGACAGGTACTAACCCGTCTTGTATATCCTTAGGGTGCGCGAAAGTATAATTATCTATTATTCCTATCTCAAGCAATAAAGCCCCGCAAGCCAACCCGTCAAAGTCCGAACGGGTAATTAATCTCATTGCCAAGTGAAACACCTCTTTTATAAAAACTTTACCCGGCGAGCCGAACACCGCTTTTAAAGCGGTTGTTTTACGCAAAGCAGAGCATCTGAACCGCCCGCTTCTATTATTTAATGTTTAACAAAATAATTATAGCAAATTTTAACAGAGTTTGCAAGGTTTTTAATAAATTTCACATATTCAACAATTTAGACAGGCTCTAAGGCAACAGTTTAATTTTCAGAACCTGTCTTTCTAATTTATTTTATAATTTTAAAAGCAATCATTTTCCTCACAAACCTCTTTAACAGCCGCTTTTCGGTTACAATTTTCTTATAAAGGTCTGCGGCGCATACCGAAATCTTCTCATATTCCAGCTCGGAAAGCTCCTCATTGCTGAATTCTAATTTTTGTATTACGTTTATAACAGGGGTCAGTCCAAGCCCTTTTATGGCGTTGTCAACCCTGATTGCGAATTTTACAGGGGTTTCCCCGGGAGAACCTGTCAATCCCTCCATTTTCAACAACCTGAGTATAAATCTGTATGTCTCTCCCGCTGTATTCCTGTCGTCAATACCGGCATATTTTGTTAAGCTCTTCTTTTCAGCCCGAAGTACGCTGTTAATAAACATCAGCGCAGACATTATTAATATTCCCGACAAAACCGCCGTTACTGCGAACATGAGTATTTGCACCGGCAATACCGAACGGGCTTGGGTGTGTGGCTCGGGGGCGGTCATTGCAGTGGTTTGCGCAGGCGACGTCATATTCGGCGGAGTGGTTTCGGACGGCGTGGTAACAGGAGGCGGGGTTGTAGTTACGGCAGTGGTTGTTGCAGATTGCGGTATGGTGGTAGCGGGGGTGGTCGTGGCTAAAGTCCCTTCAGTTCCCGCTGTTCTTTCGGCTTCTATAAAATTATATTCGTATATAGGCGGCGTGGGGTCAAACGGCAACCAGCCGATTCCCTCAAAATACACCTCAACCCAGGCGTGCAGGTCTCTTTCGATAATCTCATAAATAAATTTCCCGTCGTCGGTGCTCATGCCTCCTCCTCCGCCCGCGACATAGCCTGTCACATAGCGGGCGGGAATACCCATTTCACGCAGTGCAAGCGTCATCGCCGTAGCGTAAAGCGCACAGTGTCCCGACCGGGTTTCAAACAGGAAGTTCCCGAGCATGGTATTAGAACCGCTGTTATTATCTGTAATTAAAGAATAGGTGTACATATTTTTGAAATAACTCTCTATATATTCAGCTTTGCCGTATCTGCTCATTTCGTCAAAATCGGCAAACATAAATAAACTGTCCGAATTATCCGCCTCTGCGCCGTAGCTGTAATTAATCCGCACATCATCTAAAAGCTTTTGCATGTTTTTGCTTTCGGACGGCGCGGTCTCTGTATAAACTTCATATATTAATTTCTCATATTCATAAATCATGCTGAGATATTGCTCTGCCGTAAGACCGTAATCCTCAACGAAAATCCTTAAAGCGCCCGATTCCGGAACATCTCCCCGCCCACCCGCGCCGGGGTCAAGCGTAAGATGAATATAATCCTCATATATGCCCTCTGTATTATATGATATAGCGTTGGCGGGCGTTAGCACATCTTGGGTGATGATGACATTTTGAACGTCGTTTATTGCGCTCATGAGTTCACGGCTCATAATGGGGTAAAATACGTCCCATGAATATTTTTCGGCTCTGTTTGAACCCCGTTTCATTAAAATAGCGTCGTTTCTCCATGTAAAACGAGGGTCTGATTTATAATCGGGAATAGAAAGCGAGGTCGGCAACATGACATGCTCGGCGTTCACAAGATATTCAACATCAACCTGTTGCCACCCAATCAGCGCGTTGGCGTCATACCCGAGAGCCTGACCTGCTTTTTGACGGAAAACCAGATATTCATGCTCGGGGTAAAATCTGTTGTCAAAACTTCTCATGCGGTTAGCGCCGCTGTTTACGTTCCAGCGACCCGTAGCGGGGTTAAAGGACGCGCCTATACCGTTTCTTAGGTAAACAAAGTTATTATCGTCCTCCAGTGTAACATTCAAAACACGCTGCCTTCCGATTGAGGGATTGTCTATAGAGAGTGATGCGTCTATACTCCCCGATGGCATATACCCGCCATGGTTCAGCGTCGGAAAATTCAAACCGAAGTCTCCGCCGAAGCGCTCCCCTATTTCGTAAGTCTTTTCAACCATGCCGTCGGCTAATCCGCCGAAGAAGTCTATTATATCATGAGTTTTTTCAGGAGGGAGGACAGTCTGTGCAATCAGAGCGGAAACTAACGCAATTACCGCCATCGCCGCACCGTTTACGGCGTGACGGTGTACCCTCGGGATAAAAGGCGGGGTTTTCAGGTTGCGAGGTTTTGCACTTTTTAAGAAGCTCTGCTCCTGACTTACCCAAATGCTGTACAGCCCCATCATGCTTACCGCCAAAAGGGTCATAGCGGGGACATAGCTCGCCTTTTGCGCCGCTATGGCGGGAATCAGTATGACTATGTTGGTGATTAAAATAGAGCCTATGAATTTCCCCCGCGCCGACAAAGAGAAAATCAGGGCAAAAATAACGCAGACAAGAATTAACCCCTTTTGCAACGGCTCATAGAAAGACGGGAGCAATATTTCGTAGGAATTTCTCGTTGCGTAACCGGCGGTACTCAGCATACCGCCGTCTATGTAATTCAGCAAATAGTCCGAAACGCATCTGAGGTTAAACAAAACGTCTTCAACGCGCTGATAAAAGTAAAAAATCAAAGCAAGCAACGGCAATGAGTACCTGAATTTCAGGAATATAAAAAGAATATTAAAAAAAAGCGAAACGAACACCGTCCACAAAATAACAGCACTTGTATTTACGGGGATTTTGTAAAGCTGAACAAGAAAAAGCGCCGTTCCTGCCCCCGCCGCGCACAGCAAAGCGATTCGCACGGCTACATTCATAAACAGCACGAAATCGGTTTGTTGTTCCTGCCCACTGGTCCAAATTTGCAGGGCTTGTTTTTTTTCTTTTTTCTTCTTTTGCTTTGGCTTTTTTTCTTCTTTCAAGTTGTACCTCTTCGGACAGACAACCGCCCGCCCCCGCACGGCATATTATAAACTGAAGACCGACTCGCAGTCATTAATTTCAATCAGCTTGATTTTGGTTTTCTCGCTTATGAAGTTCACCATATCTTCCCCCGCCTTTACGGCGTCGAATGTAATAATCATAATTCCGCTCCGCATGGAAAGCCCCGTTTCCTCAAGCTTTTTCAAAAGCGTTTCATTTAGGTCCGGGGTAATTATATAAATGTTATGATGTTCCTTTATTTCCGGGGAAAACAGCGAAATCAATTCATCAAACCGCTTTTTCGACGGCTCTTGCGGTAAAACCGTAAATACGCCGTGCAAATAACTGTAATGGGAAAATTCGGCGGCTTCATATTTTTCACTGCCGTAAGCACCCTGCCAGCAGTTTATAACACTGTTTCCATCAAGCAGAATCTTTTTAGTTACAGCAAGAGAGGTTTCCAAAACCGCGTCCAACATTCTTTTGTTCATAAAGTTGTCCCCGAAATTGCCGGAAAAATCACAGAAAATCACCGCGCTGTTATTGACCGACTGCTCCATTTGCTTAACAATAATCTCGTCCTGTTTGGCGCTAAGTTTCCAGTGTATGTTACGCACGCTGTCGCCCTCGTGGTATTCCCTTAGAGAGTTAAACATATTGCTCCTGTGGGCGGTTATGATGCTTGCGGGGCTTTCTATGTCAGTTTCGGTTTCCCTACCGCCGTCGCTCGGGGCTTTTTCACGCGGGAGTATTATGATTCGGGCACAAACGTCAAGCTTGCGGCGCAAACGAAAGAGCTTCAGCAAATCATAAACACAGATTTCATAAATTCTTACATTGTACTCGCCGCGAAAGGGCAATTTAAAAGGAATTTGCATCTCTGCCGAGCCGAGCGGCTGAATGTCGGTCATCAGTATTTTTTTTGAAAATCCGATTTCGTTATCATGCAAACTTTGAAAATCGCCGATAATTCTAATCGGCGAAACAGGGAACAGAAAATGGTTTTGCAGTCTTATTTCCAAGATGCACTCCTCAGATTTTTCGGCAACTAATTCACCCGGCGCGACTTTAAGCCTTATCGCGGCAAAATTAACCAACATCACGATAAGGCTCAAAACAGGGCATAATACAAGTATAAGCAGTAACAACGGCATAAGACGGCTTTGATAAACAAAGCACATAATCATCATGATTATTACCAAAACGCTGTAAAAAACACGGAATTCTCTCATAAACTAAATCTACCTCGGGTATAGTCGTTCAATTTAAAGGACAATAAATTCGGGCTAATCGCGATGGTAGGGAGGAATTATAGATTTTGCGATTTCCCGTAGCACATTAAGCGGGGTCATTTTGCGTACTTTTGCATCTTGTGTAAGTTGCAGACGGTGTTCAAGGACGTGGGGGGTCATCCGCAGTACGTCCTCCGGAGTTACATAAGCCCGTCCCGACAGAAAAGCACACGCCTGGCTTGCCCTCATCAAAAGCAAGCTGGAGCGCGGACTTGCCCCGAGCAAAATCGACTTGTGATTGCGCGTAGAGGAAACAAGCTGAACTATATAACGATAGACGCTTTGTTCTATATTTACATACTGTACCGATTCGATACAGGAGATAAGCTCTTTTTTAGTGCAAACGGCATTAACCGCCTCAAGAGGGTCGGCGGTTTGGCGGGAGGCGATTATGTTGACCTCCTGCTCCAATGTGGGATAACCTACCGAAATCTTCATAAGAAAGCGGTCAAGCTGGGCTTCAGGTAGGGGATAAGTTCCGACAAAACCGAGTTCATTCTGGGTGGCTATAACCATAAAAGGCTGAGGAAGCTGATAGGTGATTCCGTCAACGGTGACATTTTGCTCTTCCATAGCTTCAAGAAGCGCGGACTGGGTTTTGGGCGAGGTGCGGTTGATTTCATCGGCTAACAGTAAATTGCACATAACCATTCCGGGGCGGTATTCAAAATCATTGGTATCCTTATTATAAATAGTAAAGCCGGTTATGTCCGACGCCATAACATCGGGGGTAAACTGCGAACGGCGGCACTGTAGCCCCGTAGACTTTGAAATCGCGGTAGCAAGCGTAGTCTTACCCACACCCGGCACGTCCTCAATCAGCACATGCCCACCGGAAAGCAGAGCAATCACCAGCATTTTCACCACGTCGCGCTTACCAATAATTACCTTCTCCACCTCGTCGATGATTTGCTTTATTTTTCGGTTTTGCTCTTCTGCAACATAATTCCCCTTTATATTATCCCGCATATCCCTATCCTTCCGTCTTCTTCAAAGTCACTCGTTTTAAATTATAACATAAATCGGATATTTCGTCAACAATATCAAAAGCGCGTTTACTAATACAACTTAGCCTTTAAAAAAACTATTTTAAACGGATTATAAAGCGCTACCGCCAATGCGGCGTTCATACCGCCTTTTATTAAGTTAAACGGAAAAATCACGGGAATCAGCATAACCACAACGGCTTCCCGTGGCATTCCCGTATAAATCGGCGTCAATAAAAAATTCCAAATAAGCATTACGACGGTCATGCAAACACAGCCCACCGCAAGCCCGATTACAGCACCTGAAAAGCTTTTCTTGTATTTATAAATCAAAGCTGCCGTACAGCAAAAAGCGCATGATGCAAGCATATTCATAATAAATCCGATAAAACCGGTTCTGCTCACCGTAAACATTTCAACTAATGAAACTACCGCTGACATCATCAAAGCCGCGAGCGGTCCGTAGAGAAACCCGCCCATGACAATAATAACGTCTTTGGGGTCAAGCGTCAAAAACGGCGCGGATATAAAAACAAATATACCCAATATGCTGAAATAATAAGCTACAATATATGCAATTGTACTTAACAAGGCTAATGTAACTAATTTTTTGGTGGTGAAATTCATAGAGCTCTCCTACAATTTTAAAAATAAAACAGCCCCGCAGGTTATACGGGGCTATGCCTTATTGCAGTTGCCCGTTACCCTTTAATCGCTTCAACGGGGCAGGTGGGGGCGCATGCGCCGCAGTCTATGCACTTATCGGCGTCGATTGTATATTTGCCGTTTCCCTCGGAAATCGCGTCGGTAGGACATTCCCCCGGGCAAGCTCCGCAGGAAATGCAATCGTCGTTGATTGTGTAAGCCATGATTTTTCCTCCTTAAAATATGTTTTTTTCAGTATAACATAGGGAAAGGTAAATGTCAATATTAATCTTCCAATCCTTTCAGCGCGTTAATCTCATCTCTCTCAAGCCGAATCTGCGCGTCGCGGATTACCTTTATTTCATCTCTGCCTACTAAAACAGGCGGCGCGTCCTTATTTTTGTCTAATTTAACCTTTAATTTCCCGGTCAATAAATTAGCCTCTTCAACAACGCCTCTGCCCTCGCTACATTCGATGTAAGCGCCGATGTTAGGGGTGATTTTCAATAACTCCTCATAGGTGTCCTGCTCATATTTAAGACAGCACATAAGCCGTCCGCAGGTTCCCGAAATTTTGGTAGGATTTAAGGAAAGCGACTGCTCCTTCGCCATTTTTATGGAAACCGGCTGAAATTCCCCAAGAAAACTTGAACAGCACAGTCCGCGTCCGCAAACGCCCAAGCCCCCGAGCATTTTCGCCTCGTCGCGCACGCCGATTTGCCTAAGTTCAATTCTCGTCCTGTAAACCGAGGCTAAGTCCTTTACAAGCTCTCTGAAGTCCACGCGGCTTTCGGCAGTGAAATAAAATAAAATCTTACTGCCGTCAAAGGTGCAATCTATGCCGATAGGCTTCATTGAAAGTCCGTGTTCGGCTATTTTTTTTATGAAAACGTGCATAATCTCAGCTTCTTTTTTTCTGTTAGCTTCCAGGATTTGCGCGTCCTTACGGGTTGCTATACGCATAATGCTCTTAAGCGGCGAAACCACCTCGTCGTCGTTAATCTGCTTGTTCGGAATCACCACCTCGCCGTATTCAACACCGTGGGCAGTTTCTACAATCACCTTTCCACCTGCAGGTATTTTCAGGTCGCCGGGCGAAAAATAATATACTTTTCCGACGTTTTTAAATCTTACTCCTACGATTTCTGCCATTTTTCCTCCCTGCGCCAAAAGGCTACAGATATTTTTTCCTCGTTTTTATGTTTTGCATATTTCTTTATAAATGCCCGCCGTTACATGAGTGCAAGCCAAAGCAACGTTAGGGTTATACTTTAAATCCTCAATACATGATTGTAAAAATTTCTGCGCTCGGGCAAAGTCCCCGATGCTCATATTATAAGACGAATTGCCGGTGTTAATCATACAATTTCTTATTTCTCCGGCAATAATGCCGAGAACCCCGCTCAAATCCTCACGCGTTTTAACCCCTGACAATGCCGCCGCCGCCATATACTCGTTGCCTGCGCTGACAGCGTTCATGAAATCCCGCGCTATTGAAAGCAGTTCTTTGTTTTTTTCGGAAATTTCCGAAATTTCCGAATTTTCAGACGTTTCGGCGTTTATAAAAACTAACCGCGATTTTATGGTGTCAAGAAATAAGTCGGCAGACTTGGCGGTAAAAATAATTTTGACATATTCGGGCGGCTCTTCGGTGAATTTAAGCAACGCATTTTGGCAAACCGCCGACATGGTATCGGCTTGCTCAAAAATATAAACTCTTAAATCCCCATCGTTAGGACGAAAAACCGAATCCGCAACTATTTTACGCAGTGCGTCCACTTTATATTTACCGTCGGGCATAGCTTCCCTTACGCGAACAATATCGGGATGGGTTTTGCTTTGCAGTTTTTTACAACTTTTACAGGGCGAACCGTCCGCGGCGGTATCGCAAGGCTTTACTCCGCCCCGCTCACACAAAATGAGCCGTGCCGCATATTCCGAAAACTCTTCCGAATTAGCTGAATTATCACCGACATAACAAAAGGCGTGCGGTATTCTCCCCGAAACAATAAACCCCTCAAGCTCGTTTTTAGCAAGGCTCATAATTCCCTATACTTTCTCAAACCGCTCTATGTCGGTCACGAAAATAGTAGCGCCGCCAACGCTTACCTCCACGGGAAAACTGGTGTAATTCCCCGCCCCATAAGAAGTGGTGGAAGGCACGAATTGCCGCCGTTTGCGCGAATGTTCCTTGATTATATCAATGATTTCGTCAACCTTTTCATCTTCGGAGCAAACCAAAAACGTGGTGTTTCCCGCCATCAAAAATCCGCCGGTTGATGCTAATTTAGTAACCGAAAACCCGTTTTGGGTCAGAGCGTTTGAAACCGGGTGAGAATCGTCGTTGTTTACAATCGCATAAACTAATTTCATAAAAATTAACCTCCGTAAAATTGTCCTTTTCGGGTTGCCGTCAATAACCATTTGAACCTTCAAGGCTTTCATCGTGTTCAACCCATTTTTGCACGTTAATAGTACGAAATTCGTCGCGGGTCAACCTTATGATTACCGTGGTCAGTCCCGCGTTTATAATCAGCCGCTTGCACATAGAGCAGGGCTCGGCGTCTTTTAATAGCTCACTCGTTTCGGGATTCTTGCAGGCGAGATAAATGGTAGCTCCAAGCATTTCGGCACGCGGCGCGGAAATAATGCAGTTAGCCTCGGCATGTACTGAGCGGCAAAGCTCGTAACGCTGTCCCGAGGGTATATTCAATTTTTCACGCAGACAAGTCCCTAAGTCGCTACAATTCATACGTCCTCTCGGCGCACCGTTGAAACCGGTAGAAATAATTTCGTCGTTTATTACTATAATAGCCCCGTAGCATCTTCTCATGCAGGTAGCGCGTTCGCTGACCGTTTCGGCTATATCAAGATAGTAGTTGATTTTGTCACGCCTTTTCACCTGTAAAAGCCCTCCGATAATAATTCTGTTTAATTATAACATAAATCGGCTATAAAACCACCGTTTGGGTGATTGAGTTTATTATAACATAAATTTATTGTTTCGTCAATAAATTTATGTTATAATAAACTTTTTGCCGATACGGGCGGGTGCAAGGCGCTTTGGTGCAACGTCTCCAAAAAAATAAAACTAACATATTGACTTTGACATATATTTAACGTATAATATATTTATATAAAAATCACAAGGAGGCAAGTATGAGAGTTTATAATTTCAGCGCGGGTCCGGCGGTACTGCCGGAAGAAGTTCTAAAAAAAGCCGCTTCGGAGCTTTTCGAGTACGAAAATTCGGGGCAATCGGTAATGGAGATGTCACACCGCTCTAAGGAGTACGAAGCGATTCACAGTGGATGCACGGCATTAATGCGCGAAGTGCTGGCGATTCCAGACAACTACAAGGTTCTGTTCTTACAGGGCGGCGCAAACATGCAGTTCGACATGATTCCGCTTAACCTTATGAATAGCGGCAAAGCTGATTTTGTCGTTACGGGTCAATGGGCGGGAAAAGCCCAGTCCGAGGCAAAACGCTACGGCACGGCAAACATTGTGGCTTCTTCAAAGGACAAGACCTTTTCGTATATCCCTGAGCTTGACAGTTCAAAGTTTGACCCCAACGCGGACTACTTCCATATATGCTTTAATAATACTATTTTCGGTACGAAATTCCCCGAACTCCCCCAAACGGGTAACGTGCCTTTGGTAGCCGATATGTCGTCCTGCATACTTTCCGAGCCGGTTGACGTTTCAAAATACGGCTTGATTTACGCTTGCGCCCAGAAAAACGTAGCGCCGGCGGGAGTAACGGTGGTTATTATCCGCGAGGATTTAATCCGCGATTTAAAGGATTCAAACGTTCCCACTATGTTACAGTATAAAACCTACGCCGACAGCGACTCGCTTTACAACACCCCGCCGACCTATTCCATTTACATGTGCAAATTAGTGCTGGAATGGGTCAAAAGCAAGGGCGGACTTACCGCTATGAAACAATATAACGAGAAAAAAGCGGCTGTTTTATACAATTATCTTGATAATTCGGGGCTGTTCAAAAGCACGGTTGAGAAAAAATTCCGCTCGCTGATGAACGTGCCGTTTGTTACGGGGAAAGAAGAAATCGACAAAAAATTTATCGCCGAGGCAAAAGCGGCGGGATTTGTGAATCTTGCGGGACACCGCTCAGTCGGCGGTATGAGGGCGTCGATTTACAACGCTATGCCGATAGAGGGCGTGGAAAAGTTAGTAGCTTTTATGAAAAAATTTGAAGAGGAGAACACTTAATGTACAACATTTTAACCTTAAATAAAATAGCAAAATGCGGAACAAGCCTATTTGACGCGGGCAGATACAACATCGGAGACAATGTGGAAAACCCAAAGGCGGTTTTGGTACGCAGTGCGTCCCTGCACGAGTTTGAATTAGGCAACGGACTGCGCGCAATTGCAAGAGCGGGCGCGGGTACTAACAACGTTCCCGTTGACAAATGCACCGAAAAAGGCATCGTGGTATTCAATACCCCCGGCGCAAACGCCAACGCGGTTAAGGAATTGGTTTTGGCGGCATTATTCCTTTCAAGCAGGAAAATACCCGCCGCTATGGAATGGGTAAAAACCCTTAAAGGCAAAGGGGACGAAGTAGGAGCTTTGGTGGAAAAAGGTAAAAGCAACTTCGGCGGTCCCGAAATCACAGGTAAGAAATTAGGCGTGATTGGTCTCGGTGCAATCGGAGCGTTAGTGGCAAACGCGGCATTAGAGCTTGATATGGAAGTCTACGGTTGCGACCCGTTCTTGTCGGTTGACAGCGCGTTATCCTTATCGAGAAAAATAAAATATGTCAAAACCTTAAACGAAATCTACGAAACCTGCGACTACATTTCCGTCCACGCTCCGGCTAATGCCGAAACCAAGGGAATGATTAACGCTGAAACCATAGCCCGTATGAAGAAAAATGTGCGAATCCTCAACTTCGCGCGGGCAGAGCTTGCCGATGATAACGCGGTGATTGACGCGCTCGCGAACGGCGGAATGGCTTGCTACGTCACAGACTTCCCCACAGATGCACTGCTCGGCGTTGACGGTGTTGTGGCGATTCCTCACCTCGGCGCTTCTACCCCCGAAAGCGAAGACAACTGCGCTGTTATGGCGGTAAATCAAGTAATAGATTATCTCGAAAACGGTAACATAAAGAACAGCGTAAACCTCCCCAACCTATCCATGAATATGACAGGGGACGCTAAAATCTGCGTGATTCACAAAAACGTGGACGGCGTTATCAACCAAGTCACCAAAGCAATCGCCGACGCTAAGGTGAACATAGAAAACATGGAAAGCAAATCCAAAAAAGACTACGCCTATACCGTTCTTGACGTTAGCGGCTACGCCAGCGGTCTTGCTACGGCAATAGAGGAAATCGACACAGTGGTGACGGTGAGGGTAATCAAAGAGGTTGTTTATAATTAAAAAAGCCTGAAAATAGCAAGGTGCGGGGAATTTAAATTCCCCGCACCTTTTTTGTTTTATGTAACTCTGATATTTACCCTTTGTGAAACGCCGCCCGCTGTAACCGTTACAGTCGCTGTACCTTTCGCCTTTGCCGTAACTAAGCCGCTACTGTTTACCGTAGCTACCGAAGTTGTATTCGAATTATATTTTACGCTGTCTGTAGAATCTGACGGGTTCAGCGCCGCTCCAAGCTGTAGCGTATCGCCAACTTTAAGGTTTATCGTAATTCTAAGCGCTGTTGCGGCTTTGCTGTCGCTATTATCATCGGGAATATCATAAAGCCTCATCATAGTACGGAGAATGGGATAGCCGTTATTGACTTTGGGGTGGATATACCAAACTCGGTCGAAATTAAACCCTACATAAGTTTCTTGCTTTTTGAAGTCGTCGCGGGGGACGTTGGTTTTTATCTGACTTGTGTGACTGCCGTCCAACGCATATCCAACGGCGGTTTTGCCTGTCGTTGCGCTGTTTGATACATTTGCACCGCTACCCGCAGTTCCCACAAGACCGCCCGCAATATATACCTTAGAGGAATTTGTGCTTTTTACCGCCCCGAAATTGTAGCTGTTATTAACTCGACTACCCCTAAGATGACCAGCAATACCGCCGACAAACTCACTATCGCCTGTGATTGCCCCCTCGTTTATACAATTGACAAGCGAGTAACCGCGACCATTGCCAATTATTCCGCCCGCACCAAATTTTGAAGTCACAGAGGCTTTATTGTAACAGTTTTTAAGAGAAAGAGTATTAGACCAGAAAGAATCGCGTCCAAAAAAACCTCCGGCATAACTGCTGGACGAAGAATTTACCACTTTTCCTGTTACGTAGCAGTTTTCAATTGTTACGGTACGACCATAGGTGTTTGCCAAAGCTCCCACATCTCCGTCACACATAACATCTACATTAATTAGTCCGAGGTTTTTTATAGTTGCATCGCCGGAGTTGGCACCTACTGCACCTAATTCCCTAAACAAGCCACCGCGCGTACTCGTAAGATTTCTTATTGCATAACCATTGCCATCAAGTGTGCCCATAAACGAATATATCGGTTGCCATAACCCATAATCCTTTAAATTAATGTCGTTTGTGAGATAATAATTATTACCGCTACTAATTTTAGATAATTCCTCCGGCGTGGATATTTTTATCCACCCCGCCCACTTTGAATCAGATGCACCCGCGGGAAACGCGAACATCGTAACTGCCACCGCCATAACCAAAGCCAAACATAAAATTTTCTTACCCATTTTTTGACACCTCCAAAAAGTTTAATAGAATAACTATATCACAAAATGCCAAATTTGTCAATAGGGCGTTTTGTGATATTTTAATATTATGTAGAGGTGATTTATTTGAACTACGGAATATTTAAGTATCAAAGAATACGCGATTTAAGAGAAGATAACGATTTAAAACAAAGCACTGTCGCGGATTATCTGAATATAAATCAAAATACCTATTCGTATTACGAAAGGGGAGAAAGAGGCATGCCTATAGAAATTTTTATCAAGCTTGCACGGTATTATAATACCAGCGTTGATTATTTAGTCGGGCTTACAAATGAGAAAAAACCTTATGCGAGATTAAAGAGAAAAATATAAAGGCGGGGAGCGCAATGTGCCGTCCCCGCCTTTTTTATTTTCAGATATTCTTATTCCTGCTTAGTCAATTTTCGTCTGCTTTCCTCCAAAACCGCCTCCTGTTCGGGAGTAATTACGGGGTACTGCGGGTCAATTTCCCGCATGGTTTGAAGCAAAATGTTTGAGATTATCGCACGGGAGAACCATTTTTTATCGGCGGGGATTATATACCACGGATTTTTTTCGGTTGCTGTTGCCCCGATTGCCGACTGATACGCCTCCTGATAATCGTCCCAGAATTTTCTTTCCCGAATATCCGCATCGGAAAACTTCCAGTTTTTATCCTTGTTGTCAATCCGCCGCAAAAAGCGTTTACGCTGAGTTTCCTTTGACAAGTGCAGGAAGAACTTTATGGTTATAATACCGTTTTCCCATAAATAATCTTCAAAATTTTTGATTTGCTCATAGCGTTTTTTTATGGTGTCGGCGGTTTTACAGCGGGGCGGGACGTTAAGCTTTTCATAAAGTTTATGTACTTTGACCACCAAAACGTCTTCATAGTAAGAGCGGTTAAAAATAGCGATTTTACCGCGTTCGGGGAGAACCTTGACTGCCCGCCACAAATAGTCGTGAGCAAGCTCCTCGGAGGACGGCTGTTTAAAGCTGTGGACATTGACCCCCTGTGGATTGATTCCGCTCATGACGTGCTTAATGGCGCTGTCCTTGCCCGCCGCGTCCATTGCCTGAAAGATGAGCAGCAGACCTGTTTTGCCCTCGGCGTAAAGCTTGGATTGTAACTCTGAGATTTCCTTTACATTTTCCTCCACAATGCTTTTCACGTCATCGGAGGTCGTGAAACAATCGGTATATTTGGTGTCAAAAGCGGTAAGCTCTACCTTTTGCTTGCCGTTGAATTTATAGCGGTTTAGGTTCATATTCCCTCCTGACGGACATTTGCGATTATATTTTATCAAATTATATCACATCAGGGGAAAAATGTCAATTACCATTCGGTTAGCCAACCGCTACCGTCCGGAAAGTAATGCCTTTTTAGACCTTTCTCCATTTCCTCGCTTGCGGGGGGTAATTGAGCGCCTTCTTCCCAGATTTTAACCCCGCCGCCCGGCGGTCCGATATAAATAGAGGTGATTTGCAAACCGTCGAAGTCGCCTTTACGATAATAGTCGTTCATCTCCTCCACGTCAATCGTATGATAACGGTTCATGAGATTCAAATCAGGGTCGCGCTTTCCTTCAATGATTGAACGTCTTGGAATAATGTGATATTCGCCGCTCTCGGTAGTGATGAAATACATTGTGTTAAGGTCTTTATCGTCCAATATGTTAAAACGATAGGCGATTCTCCCGTCGGAAAGCTGATAAACGTCGGTCACGTCAATCATTTCCGCCGAAACCGTCGTAATTTTCCACGAGGTAAATATTACCAATACCCCCGCAAAGAGCCCGCAGGTCAGCACCGCAATCAAAACCCCTTTAATAAATGATTTTGCCTTGCTTTTTTTAAATACGGTTTCGATTGCTTTAATCGGTTTCGCCTCGTCTTCGGCGTTTACAGGGCGTTCCATTTCGTCCGAAATCGCGCCCAGCGTCTCTTTGCATGAATCACACTCTGCTATATGCTTCTCCACTAAAACGCGGCTTTCCGCACTGCATACGTCGTCGTGGTACAGGGGCAACAGGTCTTTGATTACTTCGCATGGTACATTCATAGTAAAACCTCTCTTAATTTTAATTTAGCGCGGTGATAGGTGACGCGCGCCCATGACTCGGTTTTTCCGAATAATTCCCCGATTTGCGAAAAAGATAATTCTCCGAACAGGCGCAGGGTAAATATTTCCTTGTACGGCTCTTCAAGCTTATGAAGCGCCTTATGTATCTCAAAAGCCTTTTCCCTGTCTGAAAATTTCCGCTCGAAGTCCTCGGTATAGGACAGCTCGCACTCCTCGGTGTAATCGGCGCGTTTCTTTTCCCTTTTGCGATATGAGAAATATGTGTTTTTGGCGATTTGACAAAGCCAAATCTGCATTTTACATTCACCCTTGAAATCGCCGATTCTTTTAAGCGCTTTCAGAAAGGTTTCCGAGGTTATATCTTCGGCAATGGTTTGATTTCTGCATAATGACAATACATATTTGTACACATAATTGAAGTGCCTGATATACA
Source organism: Oscillospiraceae bacterium (assembly GCA_009776305.1). Lineage (GTDB taxonomy): Bacteria > Bacillota > Clostridia > Oscillospirales > Ruminococcaceae > Ruminiclostridium_E. Next base: position 593,337 of record WRLY01000001.1, read on the forward strand.
CGTCGTCGAATTCAGTCACGTTTTCACCTGCTTTCATATATAAGACCGTGCAAAATCAAATTCGTTACAGAAATTAAAAAATTATTTATTAAAAAAATTAAAAAAGGGGATTTACCGCCAATTTTTAATTCAGTCAAACAGAAAGGGCGGCTATTGTCCCGCCCTTTTTTGCGTATAACGTTCGCTTTCGCGAGAAAAAAGCGCGGGACTTATCCCGCCCCTGATATTAATTTTCACCGAGTTCAAGCATAAGCCTTGCTAAAGCCGCCGCGCCCGTCATATTCCACGCCTCAATTCCTAATTCCAACGCCTTTTTGTGGGCGGCGTAAACGCTTAAATCCACCCCTCCGAACAGGCACTGCGAAACAATAACAACCCTCACGCCGCTTTTTACAAGTCCCCCTAACCTTTCGAGAAAACCATGAGGGATTCCCCCGAGACCGTAAGCCTCGCAAACTGCGCCCTTATATTCTTTTTCAAGTAAAAAATCCACAATGTCGCCGCTTATATTCGGGGTAACTTTGAGATAAAAAACTTTTTCGTAAAAATTATTTTTCAAAACAGGCGGCAAACAGGAATTCGGTAAAGTCGCGAATAGCTTTGCGCCGTCAGAGTTTGCACTACCCGCGGAACCGTTTACGCCTGTGAAAGCGTCGGTGTCCCTTGAACTTATTTTAACGCAAGAATCGCCGCCGATTATTTTCCCGGCGAAAACCACAAAAACCCCGCCGCAATCACAATCGGATAAATCCCGCGCCACCGCGAACGCCGACGCTAAATTAAAAGGCGCGTCGCTGTCTTTGATGCTGAAAGGTTTCATAGAGCCGGTGAAAATAACAGGCTTATCAAAATTTACAAGCATAAATGACAACGCCGCCGCACTGTATTGCAGGGCGTCGGTACCGTGGGTTATAACAAAGCCGTCGTATTTTTCACGGTTTTCAAAAATCGTTCCGGCGAGTATTTTCCAATGGGCGGGCGTTATATCGGCGCTGTCTATACTGAAAACGTTCTCGGATTTATACGAAATACCATGCGGTAAAATGCTTTCAATTGCGGGAGAATCTGAATTCAAAACAGGCGAAAGCCCGACGTGGGTTTTTACGCAGGCGATAGTTCCGCCCGCCTGCAACCAAAGAATTTTTTTCATAAAAATGCTGCCTGTAAAATCATTCTTCCAACTCGAATTTATACCCTACGCCCCATACGGTTTTAAGTTTCCACCTTTCGGAGGCGTCTTCAAGCTTGGAACGCAGTCTTTTTATATGTACGTCAATCGTGCGCGAATCCCCGTAATATTCAAAACCCCAAACATCGTCTAAAAGCTGGTCGCGGGTGAAAACCCTGTTGGGATTTGACGCTAAGTAAAACAAAAGCTCCAACTCTTTCGGGGGGGCTTCCTGCACCTTTCCGGCGAGACGCATTTCATAACGGTTCATGTCTATAATTAAATTATCGTACTCTATTATTTTTTTATCCTGTTCGGCTGTGTTTTTCAGGTTTTTTGTGCGCCGTAAAAGCGCCTTGACCCGTGCCAATACTTCTTTTACGTCAAAGGGTTTGGTGATGTAGTCGTCCGCGCCAAGCTCCAAGCCCAATATTTTCTCTAACATGTCGTCTTTGGCGGTCAGCATTATTATAGGTATATCCGAAAACTTCCGAACCTCTTTGCAGACCTCCCAGCCGTCCTTGTCAGGAATCATAACGTCCAAAATCATAAGGTCAAGAGGGGTGGTTTCGCACTGTTTGAGCGCGTCTGCGCCACTATACGCCTGCAATGTTCTGTAGCCCTCTTTTTCAAGCACTAACGAAAGCATTTCGCACGCGCTCTTGTCGTCGTCTACAATCAGAATTTTTTCCATTTCCAACGCTCCTTATAATTTCTATATGTTTTCAGTATAATATATTTTCTATAAAAAATCAACAGTTTATTAAAGAATTATTAATAAACATTTAAAACTTAATTAACTTGTCTCCGTTTCTAACAAATTCGACATTATTTTTTTGTACATAATTTACAAAAATTAAAAAATTAACGTAAATCACTTGATTTTTTTGATGGAAATGATTAAAATAAGTATTAGCGGCTTTAGCACTCTTGACCATCGAGTGCTAAACCTGAAAAACAAAACTAAAGAAACAGGAGGCACATTCTATGAACATTAAGCCATTAGCTGACAGGGTGGTTATAAAAATGCTGGAAGCCGAGGAAACAACCAAAAGCGGAATCATCTTAGCAGGCTCGGCAAAGGAAAAGCCACAGCTTGCCGAAATCGTAGCAGTAGGACCGGGCGGGATTTACGATGGCAAGGAAGTAGGGGAAATGGTCGTTAAGGTGGGCGACAAGGTGCTCATGAGCAAATACGCCGGCACAGAGGTAAAAGTTGACGGTGTGGAATACACCATTTTGCGCCAGTCCGACATTCTCGCAATAGTAGATTAATACCACAGGGGCAAATCTCGGGCGAATACAGGATTCGCCCTTATAATCTCATAATTGAAAGGAAATAACAAATCATGGCAAAACAGATTATTTACGGCGAAGAAGCCCGTAAGGCTTTACAATCCGGTATAGACCAATTAGCCGATACCGTGAAAATTACCCTCGGACCTAAAGGCAGAAATGTTGTCCTTGACAAAAAGTTCGGCGCTCCGCTTATTTCTAACGACGGCGTGACAATAGCCAAAGAAATTGAGCTTGAAGACCCGTTTGAAAACATGGGCGCGCAGTTAGTAAAGGAAGTTTCAATTAAAACCAACGATGCGGCGGGCGACGGCACAACGACAGCGACCCTTTTCGCGCAGGCAATTGTAAACGAGGGCATGAAAAACATAGCCGCCGGCGCTAACCCAATGATAGTTAAAAAAGGCATACAGAAAGCCGTTGACGTGGCTGTTGAGGAAATAAAGAAAAGCTCGCACCCCGTTAAAGGCAGTGCTGACATAGCTCGTGTGGCTACTGTTTCTTCGGGCGACGAGGAAGTTGGCAAGTTGATTGCCGACGCTATGGAAAAAGTTACCAGCGACGGAGTAATCACCATTGAGGAAAGCAAAACCGCCGAGACCTACAGCGAAGTGGTTGAGGGTATGCAGTTTGACCGCGGGTACGTTTCACCTTATCTTTCAACAGACGGCGATAAAATGATTGCCGAACTTGACGATCCCTATATTCTCATTACCGACAAGAAAATCTCTAACGTACAGGAAATTCTCCCGATTTTGGAGCAGGTTGTGCAAAGCGGGAAAAAACTGCTGATTATAGCCGAAGACATAGAGGGTGAAGCACTAACTACGATTATACTCAACAAACTGCGTGGAACGTTTATATGCGTAGGTGTAAAAGCTCCCGGTTTCGGCGACAGACGCAAGGAAATGTTGCGCGACATAGCTATTCTTACCGGCGGTGAAGTTATTACGGAGGAATTAGGCTTAGACCTCAAAGAGGCGACTATTGAACAACTCGGTACTGCTAAACAGGTTAAGGTGTCTAAGGAAGATACCATAATCGTAGACGGCGCGGGCGCGAAGAAAGACATTCAGGAGAGAATCGGTCAGATTAAGTCCGCTATAGAAGACACCACCAGCGAATTTGACAAGGAAAAGCTTCAGGAACGTCTCGCTAAACTTTCGGGTGGCGTAGCTGTCATTAAGGTCGGCGCGGCTACCGAAGTTGAAATGAAAGAAAAGAAACTTCGCATTGAAGACGCTTTGGCGGCTACCAAGGCGGCGATTGAAGAAGGTATTATCCCGGGCGGCGGCGCGGTTCTTATCAATATCATAGGCGCTGTGGAAAAGCTTGCCGAAACCTTGGAGGGTGACCGCAAAACCGGTGCGAACATTATCCTGCGTTCGTTAGAAGAACCCATTCGCCAGATTGCACTCAACGCGGGACTTGAAGGCTCTGTAATTATAGACGCGATTAAGCGTTCGGGTAAAGTCGGCTATGGCTACGATGTACTCAGCGACAAATATGTCGATATGATTGAGGCGGGTATAGTGGACCCTGCCAAAGTTACCCGCAGCGCACTTCAAAACGCGGCTTCAGTTGCGGCTATGGTGTTGACTACCGAAAGCTTAGTTACCGATATAAAGGAAGAAAACCCCGCTCCCGCAATGCCTGCGGGCGGCATGGGCGGAATGTACTAATCGGCGTTAATCGGGTATAACATCAAAACCCTGTTCGTATAAATGCGGACGGGGTTTTATTTTTTCTATTGCGTTTTTTAAAAAATGTGGTATAATTAAATTGTGTGTAAAAATTTCGGGAGAAAAATATGAAAAAAATTTTAATTATATTTGTAATTTTAAGTTTAATTATAACATTACCCGGCTGTAAAAAAACAGGAATCCTCGACCCCGACCTCGAGCTTGAACAGGAGAGTCTCGAAACATTCGTAATTATAAAAAACACCGAGTATCCTTTGGATATAGCGCGGCTTACCATTTCACGCAAAGAGGTTTCGGATTCGGACGTTGAGCTTATAGGGAATCTGAGGGAATTGGTTTTTTTAGAATTGAAAATCAACGACATCACCAAAATAAGCTCGCTTTCAAGGCTTACAAAATTAGAGGAGTTAGATTTGGGGTTTAACTATATTTCGGATATAAGCCCCCTTTCGGGACTGACAAATTTAACCCGTCTTGATTTAAGGGCTAACAAAATTTCTAACCTGAGCGGGTTGGAAAATCTTGAAAATCTTACCGAGTTAAATTTAGGCTCGAACGATATAATGGACATTACGCCGCTTAAAAAGCTTACCAATTTAAATAATTTATATCTAAACGACAACTCTATTGAGGAGAGCGATTATATTGTATTAAGGGCGGCGTTGCCGGATTGTAATGTTTATTTTTAAGTATGGGTACATGGGGGAATTTATATTTTCGGAGATGTCAACATGAAAAATTACGAAATATACTTATACGGCATGGTCACTAAAACCAACGGCTTTTTGTTACAAGGCGATTTCCCGAAAGCCGACCATTATTGTGAAGTCAAGGAACGCTATATGCTCCCGGGCGGTGAAACCGGCACAGCGGCGATTGTACTTGCTTCGCTCGGTTGCACTGTTAAGGTGGACGGCAATTATCTAGGCAAGTACACAAGGGATTTGACTCATGATTTCTACGGCAAAATCGGCGTTGACGTTTCCTCATTGCATTATGACCCTGACTATGACGGCATGGACGAATTTGTCATGGTTGACAGCACTACTCGCACTAACTTTTCTACATTCGCTTCATTTCATGCAGATTACTGGGAGAAGGGCATTGTTCGTTGGAACACTCCCGATGAAACTGATATTTGTGCCGCCAAAGTCGCGGGACTGGATGCTTTTTTCGGCAAAGAATCCAACCTTGCCGCTGAATATTGCCGCAAGAATAATATTCCCTACGTTACGATTGATGAAAGACCCGATAATGATGTCATAAAAAACGCAAGTATAGTCGCAGTTTCGAGCGAGTATATCCGCGACCATATTTCGGAATACCACACTCCGGAAAATGAAAAAGACGGCAAAGCCAAATTGTTGCAAAAATACGCCGAATATACAAACGCACTTGTAATTATAACAGGCGGAGGCGGCACGACCTATTACGGAAGAGGCGGTGAAGTTAAGGAATTCAGTGCATATAAGGTCAATGTTGTAAGCACACTCGGCGCAGGTGATACATTTAAGGCAGGGTGCGTTTATTCTTTGTTGAAAGGCTATGATGACGACAAGGTTGTGCAATTTGCGGCGGCGTTGGCAGCGGTTGCCTGCACAAAATTTCCGCTTGGGTTGAATCCGCCTGAATTAGAGGAAGTGGAAAATCTAATAAGCAAAACGCAAAAATGAAATAAGCATTACCTGTATACCCATTTACAAAACATAATATTAAATTTTCAGGAGGACAACTAAAATGAGCCAAATCAGCGATATCACCCTTTGGAAAAGCGGAAAACGTAAAATTGACTGGGTTGAGGGCAATATGCCCTTGCTCCGTCAAATTAAAAAAGATTTTGAGGCAGAGCAACCGTTCAAGGGCTTAAAAGTTGCACTGTCGGTGCATTTAGAGGCAAAGACCGCATATCTGTGCAAGGTTTTGGCGGCGGGCGGGGCGGAAATGTATATCACGGGAAGTAATCCGCTTTCAACTCAGGACGACGTAGCCGCCGCGTTAGTGCAGGACGATTTAAACGTCTTTGCCTGGTACAACGCCACCGACGAAGAATACAAGCGGCATATTACCGAGGTGGTTAAGGTAGGTCCCAATATAATTATCGACGACGGCGGCGATTTGGTAAATCTGATTCATAACGAGTACCCCGAACTGATTCCGAATGTAATCGGAGGCTGTGAGGAAACCACTACGGGTATTATCCGCCTTATTGCCATGAACAAGGAGGGGAAACTGAAATTCCCGATGGTTATGGTAAACAACGCCGATTGTAAATATCTGTTCGATAATCGTTACGGAACGGGGCAGTCGGTCTGGGACGGAATCAACCGTACTACAAACCTGATTGTTGCGGGTAAAAATGTTGTTGTCGCGGGCTACGGCTGGTGCGGCAAGGGCGTGGCAATGCGCGCTAAGGGACAGAACGCCAATATTATCATCACCGAGATTGACCCCATAAAGGCTATGGAGGCGGTTATGGACGGCTTTAAAGTTATGCCTATGAACGAGGCGGCGAAAATAGGCGACATTTTCATCACCGTAACAGGCTGCCGCGACGTAATTACCGAGGCTGATTATTATAATATGAAAAATGGCGCGATTTGCTGTAACGCGGGACACTTTGACATTGAGGTTGATGTGGCGGGCTTGAAAAAAATCGCAGTCGAGGAAAAACTTGCACGAAATAACATTATGGGCTATAAACTCAAAAATAACAACTGGGTTTATATTATAGCCGAGGGCAGACTTGTAAACCTTGCCGCAGGCGACGGACACCCCGCCGAAATCATGGATATGTCGTTTGCGATTCAGGCGCTTTCGGCTTTGCATTTGGTGAAGAATAAGGGGAAACTCAAAGATTTTATTATTCAGGTGCCGCGTGAGGTTGATTTGGAAGTAGCAAGAAGACAGCTTGTAAACTGGAATATAAGTATTGATAAACTGACCGATGTACAGGAGCGGTATTTGAATAGCTGGGAGGCGCACTGACGGTTAATACGGCGGTTTATGAGACGGCTTTCGGGCGTGTAATGATAAGAGCGGACAGCGGCGTAATCAGTACTTTGAAGTTTATAAATACGGCGGATTATAATCTTCAAAGCAATACGATTACCACTGCGCTGACTGACCTTGCGGCAAGACAGTTAGAGGAGTATTTTTGGGGAAAACGCCGATGCTTTGATTTGCCTCTCAGACCTTGCGGAACTGCGTTTCAGCAAACCGTATGGAATGTGCTTTTGTCCGTTCCTTACGGTGAAACCCGAAGTTATAAGCAAATCGCCGAACTTACAGGAAACCCCCGCGCATGTCGTGCCGTCGGTATGGCAAACAATAAAAACCCTTTACATATTATAATCCCCTGCCATCGCGTGGTGGGTTCAAACGGTGCGCTCATAGGTTATGCGGGAGGGCTTGAAATTAAGGAGAGGCTTTTGAAACTGGAAAAATGTTTTAAGTGAAAATAAATTTCGGGGAGATTTTAAATCTCCCCGAAGTCTTTTTCTGTTCCTCCGACTATATCAATCGCGCCGACCCCGCTCTTCATAACGATTTTTCTTAAAAATCGGTTATACATCAGCGGGCATTTCAACAGTTTAAGCGTCAGCTTAAATCTTAATCCCGCCGTTTCTTTTTTATAGGCTTTTTGGTAAGCTTTGGCGTTACCCAAAGCTTTACCGAAAATCTTTCCTAAAATATATCCGCTCTCAATGGCGTAGCTGATTCCCTCAAGGGAGCTGGGACTAATCAGCCCCGCCGCTTCTCCGATTAAAAAGGCGTTGTCGCGAGCCATGCAAAACTGAAAGGGACTTGCGGCTCGCAAAACAAGACAGGCTTCGGTCTTAATCGGATTGCTGAAATCAAACCCAAACGGCGCAAGCCTTTGCTTCAATTTTTCAAAGCTTTTTCTCGCATCTTTGGGTTCAAACGCGCCCCCGAAAATAAAATGCTCGTTCTTAGAAAGCCCCCAGGCGTAGCAATCTGTAGTGCAGGGGTCAAATATACTCGCGTAAAAAGGGGCGGGGTTTTTATTTTTGTACCACTGCTGGATTGAAAGATAGGCTCTTGTTTTTTTGTTTGAAAAAATGCTTTTGCGGACAATGGAATTTGCACCGTCCGCCCCTATAATAAATCTTGCGGACACCATTTTATTTTCGCCGTTTTGGCTGTAAGAAACATTCCAGCCGCTTTTAGTTTTTTCCACTCGTTTTACAATGCAGGGAGCCGCTATCTCAACATTTTCGGGAATCAGCGACTTTAGCCAAAGGTCAAATTTATGTCTGTCCATATTCATATAAAACCGCTGATAATGCCGCAGGAGTCCACTTTTAACATCAATGGTGCGGACGCTGAAAATCTGAGGGTTTACCAAAATGCTTTTAGGTAGCGTCAGCCCGAACCGCGACAGGGCTTTTTGTGCATCAGGCGCGAGTAAGCCTCCGCAAGGTTTGCGGAAGCTTACATTGTCTTGATTATCGGATTTCTTATCTAAAGCGATTACTTTAAACTCTTTCGGTAAAAAGCGCGCCAAAGTCGAGCCGGCAGGTCCGAGCCCTATGATTACAACGTCATATATCATCGTCGCGCCCCTTGTCATTATTAACGCTGTAGGCTAACGTCAAAAGGCTGTCCGCCAAATGCACGTTCTCCACAATGATATCATCATAGTGCAAATGAATGTCATAACTTGAGAAATTCCAAAAAGCCTTAACCCCGCAGGAAATAAGAGTTTCCGAAACCGTACCCGCGCTCTCTTTTGGTATACATAAAACCGCGATTTCAGGTTTTTCCTTATCGCAAAACGCCCCGAGCTTAGACATGTGCCGAACCTCAACCCCGGCTATATTAATGCCTTCAAGCTGTAAATTTATATCAAAAATCCCAATAAGTTCACAACCGTTTTTTGAGGAGTCGAAGTGAATGGTCATAGCTCTGCCAAGGTTTCCCGCGCCTACAATAATGGCTTTCAGCTTTTTCTCAACGCCGATAATCTCGCCGATTTCACGGCGCAGTTCCGACACGTTATAGCCGTAACCCTGTTGTCCGAAACCGCCGTAGCAATTTAAGTCCTGCCTGATTTGAGAAGCCGTAAGCTTCATACGCGCCGACATATCCCCCGAGGAAATTTTATTGATTCCCTCTTTCTGCAATTCGGCTAAAAACCTGTAATAGCGCGGCAGACGTCTGATTACAGAGCTTGAAACATATTTTTTCGCGGGCACTTTTTCGGCACCTCCAATTTATTGTTTTTCCATTATCTCTTGCAGTCTTTCGCCGACTTTAACTAAAAATTCTTCGGTATTAACCTTTACCTTTTGCGGCAGGGTTGAAATGGAGTATAAGTCTCCCGTCATAATACCATCTTCTATAGTTTCCTTGGCGGCTTTTTCAAGGTTGAGGGCAAAAATGGTAAGCTCCATATTGCCGTCAAGCTCGCCTCTTTTATAAAGCGCGCCCGTCCACGCGAACAGGGTAGCCACCGAGTTGGTTGAGGTTTCCTCGCCTTTCAGGTGCTTGTAATAATGCCTTGTCACCGTGCCGTGTGCCGCCTCGTATTCATAAGCGCCGCCGCGTGAAACCAATACCGACGTCATCATGCCGAGGCTACCGAAAGCTGTTGCCACCATGTCAGACATTACGTCGCCGTCGTAGTTTTTGCAAGCCCAAATAAATCCGCCGTCAGAGCGCATAACTCTTGCCACCGCGTCGTCTATGAGTGTGTAGAAATATTCAATCCCCGCCTCTTTGAACAGGTTCTTGTAAGCGGTTTCGTAAAGCTCGTCAAAAACATCTTTAAATCTGTGGTCGTATTTCTTGGAGATGGTGTCTTTGGTGGCGAACCAAAGGTCAAATTTCACCTCAAGCGCGTAGCAGAAACAGGAATGTGCGAAACTTTCAATACTCGCCTCGGTATTATGTTGCCCCTGAATAATCCCGCCCGAATTTTTGAAATTATGGATTAGATGTCGGCGCTCGCCATTTTTTCCGGTTATAACAAGCTCTGCTTTTTCGTCCTCAGCGACTATATCCTCTACCCCTTTATAAACGTCGCCGTAGGCGTGACGCGCAATTATGATGGGCTTTTTCCAGCTCGGCACGAGCGGCTCAATCCCTTTTACGATAATTGGGGCGCGGAAAACTGTGCCGTCAAGAATAGCCCTGATAGTGGCGTTTGGGGATTTCCACATTTCTTTCAGGTCGAATTCTTCCATGCGCTGGGAGTTTGGGGTAATTGTAGCGCATTTTACCGCTACGCCGTATTTTTTGGTGGCGTTGGCACTGTCGATTGTGATTTGGTCGTTTGTTTCATTGCGTTTTTCAAGCCCTAAGTCGTAATATTCGGTTTTGAGGTCAATGTAAGGCAGGAGCAAAATCTCCTTTATCATCTTCCATATAACGCGGGTCATTTCGTCGCCGTCCATTTCGACGAGGGGGGTGGTCATTTTGATTTTTTCCATAAGTGCGGGATTCCTTTCTTGGTTTATTTTAAAATTAGTTATGAAGATAAGAATTTAAAGAATTTTTTCAAACCTGATTCTTGCTTTCGGGGTGCGGGGACAGAGGGTGTATCGCGCCGCGCATCAGGTGCGGCGGCAGGAGGCGCAGGTGTAAAAAAACCGCAATAAGACTTGGAATATGGCGCGTTTTTTTCATCATAATTTATGACAAGCGCAAGCATACCTCCCGCATACAATGCGGCTGATTCCCCGCCGTTTCTGACCTCGCCGACTTTCGCGCCGGATAGGTCGTAAGCTACCGCGACGGCGTTATTGCCGCTACCCGTGGCTTCAACCCTGCCTATTTTGATTGTTTCGGCTTGTTTTACTTTGGTTTTTTTGAGCCTGCCATCTTTAAATATATCCAAGACAGCGCCTTCTTTATCATAGTAAACATTGCCGTCCTCTGTAATAAATCCCGCCTTTTTTAAGAGCGCTCCTCTGCCGTACCAAATCACGTTGCCCTCTTTTTCGCTTTGCGAAACCCCGCCGAGGTTAAAGCTTGTATTGTATATAGTATGGGTGTCTTTGCCGAGTTTCACGAAGCCTATTCCGAGCCCGTTGTTGTTATAGAAAGCGGGTGTGTCCTCCTTTACGTTCTCGAAAAATATGTTTGGCATTACACGGTGTTTTTCGTACTTTTTATTAAGGTCTTCCATATTAAATACCATCCTCTGATACTTGAGCTTTTTAAACTAATTCCCTTTTCTTGTAAGATTCAGCAGACCGCCGGCAAGTATCATATCCTTTTCCCTTTCGGAAAAGCCGCCTGAAAGCGCTGTTTCTGTCCCTGTAGTGAGGTTTTTAAGGACAAACTCTTCACCTTTTTGCAGTTTTTCTTTTACTCCTTCGAGAATTAATCGGTCGCCTTGTGCAACCTTTTCATAGTCCTCGGGGTTTTTAAATATGAGGGGGATAATTCCATTGTTTATTAAATTCTGTTTGTGAATACGGGCGAAAGACTTGCAAACTACGGCTTTTATTCCAAGATAAAGCGGGGCTAAAGCCGCGTGTTCTCTTGAACTGCCCTGCCCATAATTCGCGCCGCCTATGATAATCCCTCCGCCCGCCTCTTTTGCCCGTTTCGGAAAAGTTTCGTCGCAGACAGTGAAGCAATATTCGCTTATAGCGGGTATGTTAGACCGCAGGGGCAAGATTTTCGCGCCTGCCGGCATGATGTGGTCGGTGGTGATATTGTCGCCGACTTTTAAAATCGCTTCGGCTTTTATTGAATCCTCAAGCGGAGAATTTTTCGGGAATGGCTTTATGTTCGGACCGCGCTGAATTTCGGCTTTTGCGGCTTCTTTTTCGTCAAGGGGCTTTATGACCATATTGTCGTTAATGAGGAACTTTTCGGGTTGTGCTGTTTCGGGGAATTTTCCGTATTCCCTCGGGTCGGTCAAAACTCCGTTTATTGCTGAAACCGCCGCCGTTTCTGGGGAAAGGAGATAAACCTGCGCGTCTTTTGTGCCGCTCCTGCCCTCAAAGTTGCGGTTGAACGTTCTAAGTGACACGCCGCCCGACTTAGGCGACTGCCCCATACCGATACAAGGACCGCAGGCACTTTCCAAGATTCTTGCCCCCGCCCCGATTAAATCAGCTAAAGCGCCGTTTTCCGCCAGCATTTGATAAACTTGTTTTGAGCCGGGGGCAATCGAAAGGTCAACATTCGGGTGGACTGTTTTGCCCTTGAGAATAGCCGCCACAGTCAACAAATCGGCTAACGAAGAATTTGTGCAAGAGCCGATACAAACCTGGTCGATTTTTATTTTACCTATGTCTTTTATTTTTTTCACGTTGTCGGGGCTGTGCGGGCAAGCCGCCATAGGTTCTAATTCCGATAAATCTATTTCGACAACGCTGTCATAAATCGCGTCGAGGTCGGCATCGAGGGGGATATAATCTTCCTCGCGCCCCTGCGCTTTCAAGAATTCTCTCGTAATTTCGTCAGATGGGAACAGGGAAGAGGTCGCGCCGAGTTCCGCGCCCATATTGGTAATTGTGGCGCGTTCGGGAACTGACAGGGTTTTTACGCCTTCACCCGTGTATTCCATAACCTTGCCCACGCCGCCTTTAACCGACAAAAGCCGCAAAACTTCCAAAATAACGTCTTTGGCGCTTACGAAAGATTTCAGCTTGCCTTTAAGTTTTATATTGACGATTTGGGGCATATTTATATAATACGCGCCGCCCGCCATTGCCACGGCAACGTCCAAGCCCCCCGCCCCGATTGCCAGCATACCCAAGCCTCCGCCCGTCGGAGTGTGGGAATCTGAGCCTATAAGGGTTTTCCCCGGCTTACCGAAACGTTCGAGATGCACCTGATGACAGATTCCGTTTCCCGGGCGTGAGAAATATATGCCGTATTTGTTGGCGACGCTTTGTATATAACGATGGTCGTCGGCGTTCTCAAAACCTGACTGGAGTGTGTTGTGGTCTATATATGCCACCGAACGCTCGGTTTTTACCCGACTTACGTCCATTGCTTCAAATTGCAGATACGCCATAGTTCCCGTTGCGTCCTGGGTCAGCGTCTGGTCGATTTTTAAGCCTGTTTCCCTGCCTTTAGCAGGAATTTCTTCGGCGGCTGTGCCGTCTGTAAGATGTTCTTTTATTATTTTTTCTGTTATGGTTAAGCCCACTTTTTGACGTTCCTTTCTTTTTTAAGGACGGAAGCCGCTTGCGACCAAACCCGCCCTGCAATCTCTTAAATTATACTATAAAATCAGACTGCTTGTCAAGTAATTAACAATTTTAAGCAATTTTCCTTAAAATTGTGTGAAAAAGTTGACATTTTCGCTCGAAAATGCTATAATAAATCAGTATATCTTATACGGAGGCTTATTTTGATAACAAAATCGTTAAAATTTATTCTCCCCATTGTTCTTGTCTTTTGCATTTTGCTTGCCGCCTGCTCGCAGGAAACTCCGGTGCGGCTTTTGAACGCGCAGGGCTTTGACGGTGTGGAAATTGCAGAAATTGTTATAAATAACTCGGATTATGATTTGCCGCCTCCGCTTGAAATTGCGGAGAATTCGCAAACCACCCCTCCTGCTGTTACGACCGCAACCACAACCGAGCGGCCGGTTTCGACGTCTGAAACAACCCCTGCCGCGACTGTTCCTGCGGTTACTACTGCGGCAACAACCGCGCCGCTCCCCTCAACCTTTGCCGCAACTCCGTCAGAAACCACTGCCCCGCCCGTCACAACCACCCCGCCAACTACTTCTACAGTAGCAACAACCACCCTGCCGACCCCGACTACTACGAGAAATACGCCGCTTAATCACAGCAATGTCAGGGGTGTTTGGATTTCATATATAGAATTACAGAGTTCTTTTTCCGGCAGAACAGCAGAAAGTTTTCGCGCGGCTTTTGCCGAGAAGATGGAAAACTGCAAATCTCTCGGAATCAACACTGTTTATGTGCATTTACGTGCATTCGGCGACGCTTATTATGAATCGGAAATTTTCCCGTGGGCAAAACCAATAACCGGAAATATCGGACAAGCCCCCGGCTTTGACCCGCTCAAAATAATGCTTGAAGAAGCTCATGCACGGGGTATTTCTTTCCACGGTTGGCTAAATCCCATGCGTCTGCCCGGCGATTCGGACATGAGCAAAATAAGCACGGATTTGCCGCTCGGTAAATGGTACAACGGCGGCGCTGAAAATAAAAAAGGTACTTTTATTGTTAAAAGCGGAGACAACTGGTTTTTAAATCCCGCCTACCCCGAGGTCAGAAAGCTGATAACCGACGGTGCGGCGGAAATTCTCAGAAACTATAATATTGACGGACTTCACATAGACGATTATTTTTACCCGCCGAACACGGCTGAAAGCTTTGACCGTGCGGCTTTTTCTGCAAGCGACGTCGGACTTTCCGGCGGTCATGCTAACCTTTCGGATTTTCGCCTTGAAAACTGCACCAAAATGGTAAAATCACTTTATGAAGTCACAAAAGCCGCAAATCCCGCCCTGCTTTTCGGAATCAGTCCGCAGGGGAATATTGAAAACTGCTACGCCCTTTACGCCGACGTAAGGAAATGGGCGTCTCAGGTAGGGTATTGCGATTATATCGCGCCGCAGCTTTATTACGGCTTTAATAATGCTACGCAACCGTTTGACAAATGTCTTGAACAATGGGAGAATCTTGTGAAAAACAGCGGTGTTAAGCTTATTCCGGGTCTTGCGATTTATAAAATAGGGCTCGAAGACGCTTGGGCAGGCGATTCGGGGAGAACCGAGTGGCTCAATTACGACGACATTTTAAAACGCCAAATGGATTTAGCCGTACAAGCGCAAAATTACGGCGGCGTAATCTTTTTCAGCTACAATTATTTATTCGCTCCGGGATTTAACACCCCTGCGATTAATACGCAGTTGACCAAGGCGGGAGTAAGATAAAGAAAGAG
The DNA here is from genome assembly GCA_009776305.1 of Oscillospiraceae bacterium. Lineage (GTDB taxonomy): Bacteria > Bacillota > Clostridia > Oscillospirales > Ruminococcaceae > Ruminiclostridium_E. The sequence continues at coordinate 608,409 of WRLY01000001.1, forward strand.
AGATAAATATGAAGTGTTTTTAGATATAAAGGACGATACAAACAATTTATTTAATTTGATAAATGTTGAAAGCTGTCCGCGCCTTGACATTATGAAAGGCGTAGGGGACGAAACTGTTGACTTGATTGTGACTGACCCACCCTATAATCTTTCAAAGGATTACGGAAACGATAGCGATAAGCTTACGCATGACGAATACATTGATTTTTCACACCAATGGTTAAAGGAAGCAAAACGAGTATTAAAACCTACGGGAACGCTTTATCTTTTTATGGGAGTTCGTTATATTTCTTATGTTTATAAAATTCTTGAGCAAGAACTAAACTTTGTTTTTAATTCATGGATTTCATGGTGTTATACGCAAGGTATAGGAAAAACAAAGGGATTTAGTCCGCGACATGATGATATTCTTATGTTTACAAAAACAAAGGATTTTAAATTTAACTTGGACAATATACGCGTTCCTCAAAAATATTATAGAAGCGTAAATAATATGCGCGGAGCAAATCCGGGCAATGTATGGGAATTTTCGCATATACACTATTGTCAGGAAAACCGCCAAAATCACCCCACGCAAAAGCCCGAAGCATTATTTGAAAGAATGATACTTGCGTCAACCGACAAGGACGATTTTGTTTTAGACCCGTTTTGCGGTTCGGGCACCGCCTTGCGGGTATGTCAGCAAACATCAAGAAAAGGTATGGGAATTGAAATAAATAATGAATATGTGCAAATGACCAAAGAGCGTTTAAACAAAACGTTCAACGGATTTGACAGCATAGACGAACGGATGACGCGAATACCAAATGACTTAAACGACGAAAAAATACGGGAGGAATACATTTTAAACCATATAGATTGGTTTTTGCATAATCATCCTGACGAGGTTAATGATTTTATGAAAAGAGTAAGCGAAAAATATCCTGCAGTAACTCAATCATCGTTTGAAGTAAATAGAATTGCTTTATGAAAAACAAACATTTCCTACATATATAAAGGTTGTATAAAACCTATAAATAAAATTCAAGGACTTGTAAAAATGAAAAAATTTAAAAGAAAGCTCACGCTGATTTTAGCGGGAATTTATCTGCTTGGTTGCTTTTCCGCGTTTGCGGAAAGCTTGGAAAATTCGGGTTTTTCTGAATCTGAACCTGGGGGGGTTAGCGCCTTTGAGTCAGGGGGGGCGCAATTGCAGGATTTCGGCGAAAGTTTTGATGAATATAACGATTTTGCCGAGCCGGTTACTTATGCGCCGATGTTTTATTTGCCCCATAATATGCGCGGCGTTATAATAAGCCCCGAAACCGACTTCCTGCTTACACCGGAGGACGGCAAAAACGAGGTCATAGCCCAACTTGATGAAGTTTTTTCAAGAGTTTCCGACATAGGGTTGAACTCGGTTATAATAAAAACTTCGGTGGAGGGCAGACCTTATTACGACCTTGATATGAACCGAAATGGCAAGGAAGATTTATTAAAACTCGCCGTTGAGACAGCGCAAAGCCACTATCTCGGGGTTTATCTGATTTATGATATAGGGCATGTTGTAAACCCTCTTTCTGATTCAGATTTAAACTCGGCGGCGGCAATAAACGCATTAGTTTCCGAAGTACACCGGCTTACAATCAAATACCCCTGCGACGGCATAATCCTTGATAATTATTATAATGACCCTGAAGTCAATAACTTTTCAAGATATATGAAATTAGGTTCGGGAATCGGGTATCAAAACTGGCTTTATGACAGCACCGAATACCTTTTCGAGACGGCGGGCGAGGTGGTCCGCATGACTGACAACAGCGTGCCTGTAGGGGTTATGATTAATGACTCGTGGGCGAATTCATCGTCCATGCCCGACGGTTCGCCTACCGAGGACAGTGTTCAAGCCTTTTTTGACGGTTTCGCCGATACAAAGAAATACATAGAGCAGGGGTTTGCGGATTTTATAACCCTGCGTTGTTACGGCTCGCTGACCGACAACAACCTGCCCTTTGAGCAGACGGCGCAGTGGTGGGGCGAACTTTGTGAAGAAAATAATATTCCCATGTACCTGATTCACTATAACGAGAAATTAGGTGGAAATTCCCCCGGTTGGCTGTCGGAAGACCAGATTTTAAGACAATTAAAAACCGCCAAGGAAAGCGTAACGGCATATAGCGGAAGTATTTTTAACTCATACTCGGCAATCAGACAAAACACGCTTAATTCAGCCGAAACCTTGAAAAAATATTACGCCGACCTTATAGATGAAGACAGCCTTTTAAAAGACCTCGAAATGCAGTCTCCGAAAAACTTCAACTTTACCACTTACGAGCCTACCGTGGACTTTATGGGGAGCTTTGACCAAAACTTCGACGTTTATTTTAACGGCAATAAAATCACCCTTAACGACGCGGGAAACTTCTATTTTGAAGAGCCCCTGCAAATCGGCACAAACATTTTCACCCTAAGACACAAGGACAGAACCTATACATACAGAATAGAGCGTAAAATTATTGTAATGCGCGAAATTAACGCGTCTATAATCGAGGGGAAAACGATTAGGGTAGACGGAGGGACTTCAATTACCCTCGAGGCTATTGCATATAAAGGGGCGACTGTTACCGCTACCATAAACGGGCAGACCGTAAAGCTCACCGAGCAGACCGGTATTCAGGACGAGGACATAAACTCGTCTTACACAACTTTCAGAGGCAGATATAAAGTACCCGACGGGGTAATAGGAACGGAGCAGGCTCTGGGTCAAATCAGCGTGCAAGCCTCTTTCATGGGGCAATCCCGAACAATACTCGGCGCGTCGGTATTTGTCAACGCCAAACCCGAACCCCCGAAACAGGATATAAAAGCGGTCATGTTTGACGAAAGCGCGCTCGGCACGGGAGAAGTAGTTGGTAGAATCGACCCTGTGCGCGGCAGGGATGAGCAGGTGACTTTAGTCCGTATAAACAATAACAATACCACGATTTTTGACGCCAAAACCACCGGTACGGTTTTCGACCCGAGATTCGGACAGCTTCCCGCAGGGACGGTGGATTATTATCGCTCAAACGTCGGGGGATTTTACACGACCGAATCGGGTAAGCGTTTTCTTGCCGATGAATCTTCCTTAACAGAAGGCACGGGAATCGGCGAGAACCCGTTAGTGGTTAAAGCCGGCGGGACTTTTAACGGTAAAAGTTATCTTGAAATCTCCCTTGACACTAAAATAAGCTACAATGTCGAGGTTGCGGGGCTTAACTTCTTCAGCGACTGGGGAAGCGATTATAATATAAGAAACTTTAACTCGGAATTTATTTATATAACCTTTGACAATGTAACCTCGGTTACAAAATTGCCGAGTTTTGAGAAAAACTACGTTTTCAGTTCGGGACGTTGGGAGCAGGTGACAATCGACGGCATAGCCAAATTCCGCCTTGTCCTGCAACTTAGGAGCAGTGGCGTTTACGCGGGCAACAGCGCCTATTATAACAGCGACGGAAATTTAATGCTGACATTTCCGGTTTTAACAAACAGCCTTGCGGGCATGACTATAGTAATAGACCCCGGGCATGGTTACGGCGTAAGCCCCGACAAGTTTGACCCCGGCGCGATTGGACATATAACCGAGCAGACGGCAAATTTGGCAGTGGCGAAAAGGCTTGAAAGTAAGCTTACGGCTATGGGGGCGAACGTCATACGTCTTAAATCCGAGCAAAGCTTTATTCTTACCAAAAACCGCCCTGTTGCGGCGCGAAGTTATAACTGCGACCTGTTTATTTCACTGCACGCCAACAAGGTAGCCGGAAACAGCGACGCGCGCGGAACTGAGGTATATTACTACACGCCGTTTTCGCAACCGTTGGCGGAGGCTATTTCGGGCAGTGTGTCAAGTTATTTCAGCAAGAACGTCTATTCGGACGGCGCGGATAAAAACAGAGGCGCAAAGCACAGCTATTTTTGGGTAACGGTTCAGCAGGATTTCCCTTCTGTTTTGGTGGAAATGGGCTTTGTAAGCAACCTTGAGGACGCTATGGCTTTAGCCAACGACGCGCATCAGGATGGTATTGCTGATGCGATTGTCAGAGGAATTCAAACCTATCTGTCCCGCAGTTCGGTAACCTACAGCGCCGACGGAACGGCTGAAATCCCCTCGAATTTCATACCGGAACAGCCGCAAATTCCCGAGCCCGACCCCGAGCGGGAACCGGAAGACATTCCCGAGCCCGAATATACGGAAAATACAGATACTTTGGAAGAATTTGACGAAATTGACATATTTGACACTATAATATACTAAACATTCAGGGCGGCAGATAAACTTCCGCCCTGAAAAATATATTTCCGGAGGAACTTCATGGAAAAGATAAAGGTTTTAGTCCCTGATTATTATGAAAAGTTTTTCTGTATAGGCAGTGCGTGCGAGGATAACTGCTGTGAAGCAGACTGGAAAATTTTCATTGACAAAAGCACTTATAATTTATACCGAAACATAAAAGAGCCGAAATTCAAAAAAGAACTGCCGGAAAGAATTAAGCGTATTAAAGGCGAAAACGCAAGCGATAAAAATTACGCCCAAATCATCTTAGATGATAACGGACGCTGTAAATTCCTTGAAAACGGAATATGTTCGATTCAGGCGAAATACGGGTTTAAAACCCTTTCGGTCACCTGCCTTGTCTTCCCGCGTAAACAGCTCAAACGTTTAGGGGGGAATATAGAAAGCGCTCTCTCGGTCGCCTGTCCCGAAGTTATTCGAGTGGGCTTGTTTCCGTCGGAGAAAATGACTTTTAAATTCATTGAAATTGAAAAGACCCACAGCAAGGCGCTCGCCTCACTGCCGATACTTCACTTTGACGAGAAAATAAATATTCTTGCCAAACATGCACTAATATTGAGACATTGCTGTATAGAAATAATGCAGACCCGTACAATTTCGGTTGCCGACAGGCTTTTCGCTATTGGCATGATGCTGAAAAAGCTTCGCGAACTGTCGGACGTCGGAACTTTCGATGAAGATTCGATTTCCCGCTGTGCAGGGCAATATGTTGCATCGGCGAAAAGCGGGCAGTTTGACAACCTATTGGCTTCATTCGCCGACAACGAGATAATAAGAGCGGACGTAAAAGCTATATTATTCAACACCGCCGTCAGCTCCGTGGGCAAAAAACGCACATTCCCCCATTTTATCCCTTGTGTTGAAAAACACGCCAAAAACTTAAACAAAAAGCCGGAGGAACTGACCCATCTTGAAATGAGCCAAATGGTCGATAAAGCGGCGGCGGTTTTTTGGAGTGATTTTTTAGAAAAGCGCGGTCATATTTTGGAGAACTATTTTGTAAATCATATTTTCGGAACTGTTTTTCCTTTTTCCATATCGCTTGGTATTCAGCATCAGATTTTGATTCTTGCGGAATCCTACGCGCTGTTCAGGATTCTTTTATGCGCCCCCGCCGGGCTTGACGGAGAAATAACCGATGCGAACGTTATAAAAACAATAACCGAAGTTTTCAGGCATACTAACCACAGCAGTATGATTCAAAACGTGACTGATAATTATATATTATCGGGAATGGACAGTTTGGCACATATTTCGTTTTTATTGAGGGATTAGCAGAAGAGCGGGACTTGTCCCGCTCTTATTCTCTGAACTCAAACAATTTATGAACAGGAATTTGCAATGCTTTCGCTATGCTGAAAATTACATGAAGCGATGGTACGGAATGTGCGTTTTCTATTTTTGATAAATAAACAGTGCTAATTCCCGCTTTTTCTGATAACCCCTCTTGTTTATAATCTTTATATCTTCTATAGAAACGGATATTTAGACCGAGTTGCATATAACTTTCCATATATTTTTCATCCATATAAATCACCCCATTATATTTTATCTTTTTTGCAAGGAAAAATTAATTAACTGACAGTTTAATAAATTTATATTGACGGTATATTTAATATATGTCACAATATAAAAAAATAAACAGTTAAATTAATAACTGCAAAAAGGGGGGCTTTATTATGGACTACAAAATTGAATATTTAAAGCTTTTTAACAAAATTACCGACACAATAAAAGTGCTTGAAAGGGAAACGACTTTGTTAAAAGCCGTGCAGATTAAAACAGAGGCTATGATTTTCTCTGATGAGGTGAATGAGCCAAATGATGAATCAGATAAGAGCCAGATGGCTATGAAATTGTTTAAAGAGATTGTCGAGGGGGCACATTCTGAAAACAGCGAATAAAAAAACCCCGCCTTTGATTAGGCGGGATTTTCTTTGAATTTTATTATTTAAGTTCAACAGTCGCGCCGACTTCTTCAAGTTTTTTCTTGAGTTCTTCAGCGTCAGCCTTAGAAACGCCTTCTTTGAGAGCTTTGGGAGCCGCCTCAACGAATTCCTTAGCTTCTTTAAGTCCGAGAGCGCAAAGGTCTTTAACCGCTTTTATAACGTTCATCTTGGATTCGCCGAAGTTCATGAGTACAACGTCAAACTCGGTTTTTTCTTCAGCCGCCGCCGCGCCCGCGCCTGCCGCAGGTCCTGCCGCTACCATAGCCGCCGCCGATACGCCGAATTCTTCTTCAAGCGCCTTTACCAATTCATTAAGCTCTAAAACCGTCAGAGCTTTTACTTCTTCAACCAATTTGGTTACTTTATCCGATGCCATTTTATTTTCCTCCTAAAAATTTAAGTTAATTGTGTAATTTTTGAAAATTTTAATTTTCAGTTGCCGTTTCAGCTACGGTTTCAGCCGCGGGTTCCGGTTCGGCTACGGGCTCTGTTTTTGCTGTGGATTCCGGTTCGGCTGTGGGTTCTGCTTTTGCTACCGGTTCAGCTTCAGCCTTAACTTCGCTCTCGACTGCCGACGGGGTTTCACTTTTCTTTGCGATTTCATTAACCGCGATTGCAAGCCTTTGTACAGGCGACTGCAACATAAACAAGAGTTTTGCGACAAGCTCTTCCTTGCTTGGCAGTTTTGCGTAATCTTCAATAGTTTTGGCGTCAACCGCCGCGCCGTTCATAAATCCGGCTTTGATTGCAAACTTACCTTTGGATTTTTCGACCTGCTTGTACAGGAGCTTAGGCGCGGTAATCACGTCGCTTTCGCAAAGACCAATTGCCGTAGGTCCTGCCAAATGCCCGTCAAGTCCGCTTATTTCTGCTTTTTCAAGCGCGAATTTCAACATTGAGTTTTTTACAACGAAGTAATCTACGCCCGCTTCACGCAAGGATTTGCGTAACTTTGTATCGTCGGAAACGTTAATCCCCATGTAATCGACCATAACGCCGCAGGCTGATTTTTTCAGCTTTCCCGCAAGCTCGTCAACAAACTGTTCTTTTTCGCGTAAAATTTGATTGCTCGGCATGTTTTCCCTCCTTAATTATTTCTCGCTGTTCACATTAAAAAAACCTTTTCCCTAAAAGGAAAAGGACAAAAATACAATATCGCCCCATTCCTCGGCAGGATTTACAGTGTTTCATTTAAGAAACGCCAAACCTGCTGTCTTTAGAACAGCAATAACAGTATATCATAGTTTTTTTAGATTGTCAACACTTTTTTGGAAAATTCACAGGTTTTTTAAATAAATATAAAATCGTGCGGGGAAATACAATAGTGCTTTGGTGTTATTGATAAGCATCTGATAAAAACATGGCGGGGAGCACAGTGTGTCGTCCCCGCCCTTTGATTACTTTAAAATATTATAATACCCTCACGCCGGTAAGAAAATTCTCTTTATAATAACCCGATGAAATGTCAAATTCTCTTACATCCTCGCCGGGCATACGGCAACTAATCATAACCCCGTCGCCTATATAGATGCCGCCGAATTGCGGTTTGTCGCTGTTCTCGGCGAAAAAAACCAGGTCGCCCGAGCGAAGCTCCGAAATTGAATCAACTTTGTTTCCCATGACCGACTGTTCCTGCAAACCGCGCGGGCTGTTCACATAGCCGTTTTGGCGCAGAACGTAGTAGATGAATCCCGAGTTGTCAAAGCCCTCTGACGGGGAACTGCCGCCGTCCGTGAAAGGGATTCCGAGAAGTGATTTCGCCGTATTGGCTATCTGATTTTCCTCGGCGGGCATAACCGATGTTTCGCCGTCTGTTGGTGGTTCTGTTGTAATATCGGTTATTGGCTCGGTTTGGTACGCCGGATTCGGTTCAGCGGGAATCTCTTGCGTGTCCGGTTCGGGCGTTTGCGGTAAAGGGACGTCTTCTCCCGTAGGGCTGTCGCTTTGCGGAGAAGTAACGGGGGAAGTAGGGGGCGGAGGCGTATTGCTGTCGGTTATATTGATTTTTTCGCCCCTGCAACCGCTCGACAACAGCAATAACGCCATTGTCAAAATAGCCGCAGGCAACAGTATGAGCGTTTTTTTCGCCTGATTTACTTTAATTGTCTTTTTCATAATTTGTACCGCTTTCTTGAAAAACGATTTATTTGTTTTTATTTTTTGAGAATTTGCACAAATTTGCGTAAAATTAAACCTGTGCATAAACATCTTTACTATATTTTAACATAAGTCGATATGATTTTTCAATATCCAAATGCTACAATTTTATTACAAATTATTACCTAAATCGACAAATAGTATACAAAAACAGCGATTAAACCGTAGGTTATGGGTATTTTGGATTAAACGGTCAATATTCCGTTTTTTGTAATTTCGAGCAGCAGAATCCGCTCTTCCTCCCCCGTGTCGGCGTTGATATAGACCAAAAGCTGTTGTTCAGAGCTGTCTGAACTATTTACGCACTTGAATTCGTAGCAGAATATTTCTTTCATGCCGTCGGAGGGAATGACGCAAAGCTTGGAATTTAAGACCGTAAGCAGGGGGGACAATTTGGTGGCGGCTTCTTCCCGACTTAAAGCAGGTTCTCCTATATCGCGCCCGTTCGGGTTATGATTGGTCAGGTAACCGCGCATGTCACAACTTAAAATTTCGCCTGTGTTCATAGCCACGCCTACTTTAATTAAGTCGGTATAAAGCGTAACGTCATCTTGAATCCCGGCGAAGTTAATGATACATATTCCGTCCCGTATTTCGTGATAAGTTTCGGTTATATTGAGTTTACCTGATTTTTCAAGGAATTTTTCAGCTGCTTTCACCGCCTGTTCAGCCGTTATGCGCTCGGCGTCAACGGGGCGGTAACTCAGCATATAGCTTAAAAATCCGCCCTGCTTTGTCACGGCTGCCGTGTTACTGTACGAATCGCCGAAGATGTAAGAGGGCATTTTGCCGTCCTCCTCGGAAATTAGGACAAGGTCGGTTATGCCGGTTATTTTAACGGCTTTTTTAAGCGCCTGCTCCATGCTGACGATTTCGGCGTTTTTTTGCATAAGCGGCTCTTTTTGCATGATATGGTCGGAAAAAGGTCCATCGTATATAAGCATGGGATAATCTTCAAATGCGTCTTCGAGCTCTCTGAAGCTGTCCGCAACGTGCAAAAGATTACCCGCGCCCGTTCCCGCCGCCGTTCCTGCCCCGACTGCTGTTTTCTCCACCTTTTCAAAGGTCAGGGTTCCGTCCCGCAGACGGCTTTCCGCCTCCCAAACGTTTTCGGAAATTGTTTTGGCTAAGTTATAAAGTTTTGCCATATTTTCCCTGTCTTCGGCGGTTAGCTCGTAGCCGAGGGCGGCGCGTCTTGAAAGCGAGTCGGAATAATTCCCAACCTGTGACAAAAACTTATAAGCGTCGGTTAAATCAGCCTCGTGCACGGGTAACTGCGAAATATTAGCCTTTGCCGCCGAAGCGTCGCTTGAAAGCCTTGACGAAAGACGGCTCATCATGAGCGGCGAATTGCTGTACATGCCTTTGTTGAGGGCGTTTTTTATGTTTTCGAGACTTCGGGATAAATCCTCTACGGCGCGGGCGTAATTATTTTCGAGTGTGCGTTTCGCGGTTTCTGTCTGCGCTAAATTAACATATAACATAATCGAAAGCGCGGCGACAATTGCAACAGGAAAGGCTATTAAGCGCGCCAGACCGCGTTTTGTAATGTGAATCATAAAGGTAAACTCCTTGTTTTAGGGGTAAGCGGGCGGCCTGTCTCGCCCATAAACACTATTTTTTCACATAAATTTTAAATTATACTGTTTTAATTTTTATATAAATGTGTTATAATAAAATCACTCACCCAAACGCTTTGGCGTTTGGCGACCGCAAAGGTGATTTTATTTCAACGGAAACGGCTGTTTTGCGTACACGTAAAATCCGGCGCGGTTGTGCTGTGCTAAAGCGCGGTACGGCGTATGCCGCCTGAAAACATTGAAACATAATTACGCTATACTTAAAAAATAACGATGTGTAAAACAAGGATTTTTAATGCTCTATTTTGATAATGCGGCTTCCGCAAAGCCCTGCGAGGAAGCTATTGCCGCCCTCAGTAAGGTTTTAACCTCTAATTACGCCAATCCGTCCGCACTGCATAAGGGCGGGATTGAAGCCGAGAAAATCATTACAGATTCGAGAGAGAATTTGCTGTCAAGGTTATCGGGGTTTGGGAAAAAGGGTAGTCTTATATTCACGTCGGGGGCGACCGAAAGTAATTCTCTGGCGCTTTTAAATTCGGTTAAATCGCGCAAAGGTAACAGAATCGTCACCACGGCAACAGAACATCCGAGCGTAAGCCGCGCTGTTGACAAGTTGGCTCAAGAAGGCTTCGAGGTTGTCAGGTTGTCGCCTAAGGACGGTGGAGGGCGCTTTGAGGAATATATAATTGAAAACGTCGATGATAATACCGTTATGGTCAGCGTAACTTCAGTTTGCGGAGAAACGGGATTTTTGACCGACGTCGATTTTCTTTACAGAGAAATAAAGCGGCGTTTTCCCGACTGCCTTTTTCACACCGACGGGGCGCAGGGTTTTTTGAAAACGAATATAAACGGTGATTTAATCAGCCTTTCAGCTCATAAAATAGGCGGTGTAGCGGGAGTGGGCGGTTTATTCATAAACGAGGGCGTGCGGGTAACGCCGCAGATGTTCGGCGGTGAACAGCAAAAAGGCGTGAGACCCGGAACCGAGCCCACGGCTTTAATTGCGGCTTTTTCGGCAGCGACCGACTCATACTGCGGGGAAATAAACCTTCACTTTAAAGAATTGAATGAACGTTTACGCCGTGGCTTAGAGAATTTACCGAATATAAAAATAAACAGCAGGGACGGGGTTTATAATATTCTTAATTTCTCCTGCGGCGTAAAAAGTGAAATCATGTTGCATTTCTTAGCCGAAAAAAACATCTACGTTTCGAGCGGCTCTGCCTGTGCGCGAGGGAAGAAAAGCCAAATTCTGCCCGCTTTCGGAATAGGCGGACAGGACATAGATTCGGCACTTAGGGTAAGTTTCGGACGGCAGAATACGTTTGATGAAGTCGCTGTGTTTTTGGAAACATTAGAAGAAGGGATAAAAAGATTTAGGAGGTAGGGAACGATGCTCCGTTCCGATAAATAAAGCATGGAAGTATTCATGGCAAAATATGGTGAAATCGCCTTAAAAGGGAATAACAAGCGTATTTTTGAAGAACAGCTTGTAACAAATGTAAAGCGGCGGATTTCAAGCCTCGGAGAATTCAGGTATGAACGGCATCAATCGACGCTTTATATTACGCCGGTTTTGGGAAATAATTTTGAAAATTCACAAAATCACCCAACCCCCGCAAGCGCAGGAACAAACATTGCCTGTGGCGGCTTGCCTGTAGACGAGATAGAAAGACGTTTGCTGACTGTATTCGGTATAGGCGCGGTACAGCGTTCTCTACCTGCATCCAAGGATTACGGCGAAATAGTGCGGCTCGGAATACCTTATTTGAAAGAGCGGCTCATGCCGGCTAAATGTTTTAAAGTAGACGCAAAACGCGCCGATAAAACCTTTCCTATGAATTCTATGGAACTAATGCGGGAATTCGGTGCAAAGGTGTTGGAAGCCTATCCGCATTTAGAGGTTGACGTGCATAACCCCGATGTAACGGTGCGAATTGAAATCCGCGACAAAAACGCCTTTGTCTGCGCCGACAGGTTGAAAGGTGCGGGTGGAATTCCTGTCGGTACGTCGGGGAAAGCCTTAGTTTTGCTTTCGGGCGGGATTGACAGTCCTGTTGCCGCTTATATGATGGCAAAACGCGGAATGTCGCTTGATATGTTACATTTTCAAAGCCCCCCGTATACGTCGGAGCGGGCGCTTATGAAGGTTGAGAGCTTGTGTGAGCGGCTTTCGGAGTATTGCGGAGAAATAAAGCTTTTTAACGTCAATTTAACCGAGGCTCAGGAGGAAATCCGCGACGTCTGCCCTGAGGAATACATGACGGTGATTTTAAGGCGGCTTATGGTTAAAATTGCCGGTAAGGTGTGTGAAAACTCAGGGAAACGCGGATATTCAGCCCTGATTACAGGGGAAAGCGTAGGGCAGGTGGCAAGTCAGACCCCCGCCGCCATAATTTGCACTGATGACGCGGCGAATTTGCCGATTTACAGACCGCTAATCGGAATGGATAAAATTGAAATTACTGCAATTGCGCGCAGAATCAACACCTTTGACGTTTCAACACTGCCATACGAGGACTGCTGTACTGTTTTTACGCCGCGAAGACCCAAGTTAAAACCGTCGCTTGCAGAAGTTAAAAAACTTGAGGAAAGGCTGAACCCTGATTTTATTGAAAATTATTCGGAAAATATGGAAATAAAGCGTTTCGGGTAACTAAATTCATGGTTTTTTAAGCTATTGCCGTTAAAATTGACTATTTTAACAAAAAATTGAAAGAAAATAATTGTAAATTTATGAACACACTTATTAACAAAATGCAATACGATATTGACAAAACGGCACAAAATGTAGTACAATTATTATACGGGCACAATATTATACTGAATACGGCGGAAAGTTGCACGGGGGGGCTGTTGTCGGGGGCTGTCACATCAGCCTCGGGTTCGTCGGAGGTTTTTAAAGTCGGAATCTGCGCCTACGACAATGAGATAAAGAAACGTGTGTTAGGTGTTTCGGCTGAAACTTTGGAAAAACACGGTGCGGTATCAGCAGAATGTGCCGCTGAAATGGCGCTCGGAGCGGGTAAGGTTTCAGGAGGGCTGTTTGAAACCAAGCAAAAAATAAGCGTTTCAGTAACAGGTATTGCGGGTCCTTACGGCGGAAGTCCCGAAAAGCCTGTAGGTACGGTGTTTTTTGCCTGTTCGCATAAGGGCGGATTAGATGTTTTGGAACTCTTGATTAACGCGGACGGCATCAGCGCTGAACAAAAACGGCAATATATACGCCTTGAATCGGTGAGACAGGCGCTAATTCTGGTAAGTGACACCATTACTACACAATTTGACTAAAAACACTATAAAATTTAAAAGGGATTGATGCTAAATGGCTACTGCAAGTTACGACTCAAGACCGCACTCAAGTAATATGTATAAAGACGGCAAAAAGCGCAATATTTTTGTGCGGTTACTTATGTGGTTATTCCCTTGCAAGGGGGACGGAGCTTTTGAGGTTATGAGAAAATTATGCTTTTTGATTGCGCTGGGCTGCTTGATTTACTTCGGCGGCAGCGTGGTTATCGACTTGGGGAACGACCTTTATCAGGAATGGAAAATTACCCAAAAAATCAAGGACTGGGATAATGGCGTAATTAATTTGTCCGAAGATGAAGTAAGAAGAGTCCTTGAGAGAGAGCCTGAAATCCTGCCCGATTACATGGAATGGTTCAATATGAACCCTGACCTTGTGGGACATATAAGACTGCCCGACCTTTCGGCTCCCGGTACTTTTACAATCGACTACCCTGTTGTACAGTCTTATGACAACGAGCATTATCTTGAAACCGCGTTTGACGGCTCTTACAGCAAGGGCGGTTCAATCTTAGCCGACTGGCGCAATCGGTTTGAGCACGGCGAGTTGTCGGGGAATACGATTTTGTACGGTCATAATATGACTACAGGGAATTATTTCACAATGCTTACGCGGTATTATTCAACCGCAGACGACCTGTCTTTTTATAAAAGACACCCTGTAGTGACTTTCAATACTATTTACGAAAAATCCGAATGGAAGGTTTTTGCGGTGGTATTGTTTAACACCCAGGAACAATATGGCGAGGTTTACAATTACAATTTCCCCGAGTTCAGGGACAAGGACGACTTCAACACCTTTATCCTTGACATTATGGACAGGAGCGTAATTTTTACCGATGTTGACCTTACTTACGGCGACCATATTCTAACCCTTTCGACCTGTTATTATCCTTTCACCAAAAAAGTAGACACCCGTTGCGCGGTGTTTGCCCGCAAGGTAAGGGAGGGGGAAAGTCCTATAGTAAATACCGATAAGGCAAAATATAACCCCAATGTTTATCAGTTTGAGGAACAAAGGCGAAGAATCGGAAACACATGGTACGGCAGAACCTGGGATACAAGTTATCTGCTGAGCTATGAATCCGGTGAATAAAATATAAAAAATTATAAATAAAATTAGTTAAGAGAGGAATTTTTATTATGTCAGAAAGACTTGAATTAAACAACGAAACAGGCGAAAAAAAAGAAAACGCCGCCCCGAGCGTTGAATCAATAACATTGCAAAAAACCGAAAAACCCGAAAAAACTGCGTCATTTGAACAAAGACCGCAAAGACCGCAGAATTCCCGAAGCTCCGACTCAAAACCTCAAGGCAGGTCACAGTCGTCGGCAAGGGCGATAGCCCCGATGAAAGGCGGCAAGGCAGCGATAATCCGCAATTTCGTCTTTATAATTTCATTCATTGTCGTGATTGTGTGCGTTGCGGTTATTTTACATGATATGAGCACCAGCAGAAGAAATGACGAGCTTTATAACGGAATAAGGGCAATGGTGGCTTTAGAGGGGGAGGTTTCTCTTTCTGACGGTATAGTTGAGGAAACAGGGGAAATTATTCCGGATATTTTAGACGATTACATAGCCGTTTTTAATGAAAATAACGATACCGTGGGCTGGGTCAGCATACCGGGGACAAAAATTGATTACCCTGTACTGCAATACCGCCACTATAAGGACGACGGCTCTGTAACAGGTAGCAATTTCTATTATCTTGACAAAAACTTTTATCATCAAGATTCCAAGCACGGCGCGATTTACGCCGAATGGCGTTATCCAATCGGAGTAACCCGCCCCAACAACACCGTGCTTTACGGGCATAATATGGGAGATGGCTCTATGTTCGCGGCGGTTACGCATTACTATCCTTTTTACACAGGCTGGAGCGGAAGCATAGACTTTTACCAAAGACACCCGCTGGTTTACTTTGACACCCTTTATGAACGGGGCGTTTATAAAGTATTCGCCGTAATGTATGTTCATGTGGAAGAGGATAAGTACGACGATGTTTATAATTATTTCAGAAAAAGAGAGTTCCCCGACAGGGATTCTTTCAATGATTTTATAGTAAATATAATGGACAGGAGTGCGTTTTACACCGATGTGGACTTGGAATACGGCGACGAAATATTAACCCTTTCCACCTGTTATTACGCGCCTCTCGGGACAGGCGTTGACGCCCGTATAGCTGTATTTGCCCGCCGCGTGAGAGAGGGCGAAAGTGCCGACGTAAATGTTGACGCGGCTATAGTCAACCAAAGTCCGCTGTATTTTGACATTTACTATAGGTCAATCGGCGGTAGCTGGGCAGGCAGGACTTGGGATATAAGCAAGGTTTCGGGCTTAACCGAGGAAATGCTTAGACAAGCGGAAGCCGAGGGGCGTATTACGCCCGACCCCCTGCAAATGGGCTGACATACTTAAAAAATAAGAAGTCCAAGAGGAAATATATTTCATAGTACGCGTATGTTTGTAAGGGATGGTATATAGCTTGAAAAAATAAGAAGTCCAAAAGGAAATATATTTCATAGTATACGTATGTTTGTAAGGGGTGGTATAAAAAATGCCCGAGTTTGATAAAAGACCGGCAAAGCAAACCGCCGGAGTTTCCGAAGACTCTAAAAATCATGGCGCTCAAAAAGTGGCGAGGCGCAAGGAGAACCTTGCAGTTGGGATTTTTCGCGGGCTTATTCCGTGGAAAGGCGACGACGGAGGGGACATTGTAAGAAAATTAGTTTTTCTCCTTTCGTTAACGCTGATTGTTTATGCGTCCATCAAGATTTTGGATTTCTATGTCTTTAATGATATAAGAACCGACCGTGAGCGGGATTCCTTGATGGAAAGTCTGCAGGAATACGAAGGTCCCGATTCTTTGTCGATTAATATTCAACCTGAGGAAGGTTCGCATTATATAGAGCCTAAGCAGGTAGAGGTTATTGGGGAGTATTATGAAACATTTTTTCTTAAAAATGAGGATTTTATAGGCTATTTGGAAATTTATCCCATAATACAGTATCCCGTCTATCAGGCGGACGACAACGAGTTTTATCTCAATCATAATCATGATAAAACCCCTACCGCCAACGGGACTGTTTTCGCCGATTACAGGGGGACTTTTTCGGCGACTGAGCGTCCGCATAATTCGGTTATTTACGGGCATAACCTTTTGACTAAGAACCTTTTTCAGCCGCTGACCTATTACCGCCCCAACAGCGCTTCGGGGGTTGACTCGTTTGAATTTTTAAAACAGCACCCGATTATAACTTTTGATACGCTTTATGAACGCGGCAAGTATAAAATTTTCGCGGTTTTTCAGTCAAACGTAAAGGCTGTTCAGGGAGAAGTTTTTGACTATTGGAGAAGTCCTTATTTTGAGGACAAGGAGCATTTTGATAATTTTGTAGCCGACTGCCTTGACAGAAGCTTTTATTTTACCAACGTAGACTTAGAGTATGGCGACGAAATCTTATTGCTTTCAACCTGCGATTTCTCCATGTTCGCCAACGGCGCGGATTCAAGCGTGCGGCTTGTTGTAGCGGCAAGGAGGGTCAGAGAGGGCGAAGACCCTATGTTTACGCAGGACGAATTAGACGCTTTCATTGACAATCGCGGTAATAATGAGTACGGACAGTTAAACAGAAGAATGTTCGAGGCTTATTACAATCTGCGCTCGGTGGAATGGGGCGGTAGGAACTGGGATTTAAACTATATAAAAGATTTTGAGGGCTAAACCCGACTATAGGCTACACATTTTGAGATTGTTTTTTTATTCACAGGGCGGCTATAGCCGCCCCTACAGTTATACTTTTAGAATTTTAAACTGAACGACTATAACAGAAAAGGGGTATGTAAAAATTGTCTAATTCATCGTTACTTCGCTGTGCGGCGGCATTTTTGGTGCTGTCGGTTTATATATGGCTTTTCGGAATAACGGGCGTGATTGAGGAAGAGGTGGAGCAGGTATTCGCCGACCAAAGCCTTGAATTTATTCCGTCGGCAAGAGATGTTATGGGCAGGGGCGGCGAGGTAATAACCGCGGGTGATGTGCAGGTTAATCCCGTGAACGACCCGAAACCGGGCTATAGGGATTTGCCGGCGCAGACGGTTTGGTCCGGTCTTGAAGACTTAGCCTTTGCCGCAAGTAGCTTAGAAGAATCCGAGTCTGCAATAACTACTCCTCCAACTGCCTCAACTCCACCCGCCACGACCACCCCGCCCGTGACTACCACTCCGCCTGTGACAACTACTCCGCACATTACAACAACTCCGCCGGTTACGACCACCCCGCCGACTTCAACTACTCCCAGCCCGATAATTACCACTACTCCGCATACCGAAAGTGCCGCAAATGTAATTCTGCCGCCCTCGGCTTCGGAGAGGCTTACTGTTATTACGCCTAACGGGCAGGTCAACGACACGGTGCTTAATATAGTCGCGAGAATTGTTCAGCAGGAAATAGGCAGTTCTTTCGACGTTGAGGCTATAAAAGCGCAGACCGTGGCGGCTTATACTTATGTGATGTTTTCACACAGTCAGGGACGAACTGCGCGGGTGGAGCTTGCCGCTACCGCATCTGAACGCGTTATGGACAACGTAAAGCAGGTTATCGGACAGGCTCTTTATTACGACGGTGAGTTCGCGCAGACGGTCTATTGCGCTTCAAGCGCAGAGTACACCGCGTCGGCGAAAAGTGTCTGGGGGGCTGATTTCCCTTACCTGCGGAGCAAGAGGAGCGATTTTGTAAAAGAGCACGACCCCAATCACGGTCTGACCAACTCTATACCCGCCAATGAAATTAGAATTGCGATTTTAGACAAGACGGGGATTCGCCTGACGGGAGAGCCTGCCGATTGGTTTGAAATCATTGATTATGTGGATACCGTATATGTGGGCGCGATGACGGTAGGCGGGCAATCCTCTTATACGCCGCCGGGAGGTGCGGAAATCAGGTTCACTGGGAAAACTTTCCGCGATATAATCGGGCTCAGGGCATTGCGTTCAGCCGCTTTTGAGTTTACATATAACCCCGCCACCGACAGATTTACTTTCATAACCTACGGTTATGGGCATGGCGTGGGATTAAGTCAAAACGGCGCGAATATTTTAGCCCGCCACTACGGGTATGATTACAGGCAGATTTTAGAGTATTATTATCCGGGTACGGAGTTAAGGTAGATAAACCGCCCTTATAGGACGGTTTAAGCAGAAAAGCTATTATAATCCTTTAACTTAAGAAACAAGAAATGTTTTTTAAGTTAATCGGGTATAACAAGAGGGCACTGCTATGAGAGAAGTTTCTCCGAAAACTGTAACCCCCCCGTGCTTTCGGTATATTATTTTTGAAAGTTTAGGGAGCGTAGCAGGTGTGTTATGTTTCATTCATTTGCTTTCGGGTATGTTCTTGCCGGTTTCCCGTTACACTCAATACCTGTCAGTAAAATTGTCAGGGAATATGTAGCCGAAACCTATTCCGAATTTGATATAGTAATTAGTCGCACGTGGTATGATTGGTATGACGGCAAATATGTGACAAGGATTTATGACAGAAACAGAGGCTTGCGTTATTGGTAAGCTTTCATCAACGCCCCCGTAGGGCAGATTTCGGCGCATTTACCGCAGTCGCGGCATACGTCTGAAATTCCGGCGGGCATGACCACCGTGCCGAAACCGCGTCCGACAAAGCCGAGTACGCCCTCGCCGACTTCTTCCTCGCAAAGGCGAACGCAAAGCCCGCATAAAATGCACTTTTCGGGGGTTTGGGTTATGTTCGGGAGCGTTTCTTTGTTTTTTACGTCAGAGCGGTTGTGCGCGCTGACGCCGTATTTTACGGGGTTAGCGTCAAATTGATTAGCGTATTTAATTAATTTGCAGTCGTAAAAGTCAAGACAGCCGCAGGCAAGGCAGCGGGAGGCTTCTTTTTCGGCTTGCCCGGCGGTGAAACTTGAATTGATTTCAAGCGAGTCTTTGCGCCGCTCATTCGGATTTCTGCAAGGGGTTTTATGGCGGGGAAGTTTTTCCCTGTCGTTAAAGTCTTCGGCGGTTTTTTCTGTTTTTACGAGGCGTTTCGGGGAAGGGTTCACATCTTGTCCGTATAAGAACTTATTGACGGCTTCGGCGGCTTTTCGGGCTTCGCCGATTGCCGAAACGGCAATGTCCGCTCCGTCGTTTGTAGCGTCGCCGATGGCGAAAACATTGCTAAAATTAGTCTGAAAGGTTTGCCCGTCAGCGATTAAAGTTCCCCATTTTGTCATTGAAAGCTCTTCAAAGCCTTTTGGGTTGAGCTTTTGACCTATTGCGGATATTACCATGTCTACTTCAATCGTTTCTTCTTTACCCGAAACCGGAACGGGTGCGCGGCGACCGCTTGAATCAGGCTCGCCGAGTTCCATAATCTGCAAACGTATGGTCAGCGGTCGGTCGGCAGGGGCTTTCCCTGCCGATATTTCTATGGGATTTGTCAGGTTTTTGAAGATTACGCCCTCTTCCTCGGCTTCGGTTATTTCGATTTCCTCAGCGGGCATTTCATTTCGTGTTCTTCTGTAGATGTTGTAAACCTTTTCCGCGCCGAGACGCACCGCTGTTCGGCAAACGTCCATAGCGGTGTTTCCGCCGCCAACAACAGCGATTTTTAAGCCTTTAAAAGTTTCGGGTTTTATTTTGCCTGTTGCGGCTTCATACAGGAATTTAATCCCGCCCGTAACACCGTCAAGCTCCTCGCCGGGACAGCGCAGTTTTGAGTCCGACCACGCACCCGCCGCGACGATTACGGCGTCGTGGTTTTGGCGTAATTCTTCAAGGCTCGTGTCCTGTCCGATTCGCACATTATTTCGGAAAATTATCCCTGTGTTTTGGATAATGTCTATTTCTTTTTGCAGTATGGAATCAGGCAGACGATATTCGGGAATTCCGTAGCGGAGCATACCGCCCATTCGGCTCTCGGCTTCATATATTGTGACGGTGTGACCTTTCAGCCGCAGGTAATAGGCGGCTGAAAGCCCGCCCGGACCGCCGCCGATTATTGCGATATGTTTTCCGCTTTCCTGTTCAATTTGCGGGGCGCAGGGGGCTGTTCTCCCTATATTATAATCCCCTATAAAACGTTTCAGTGACGCCAGCGATACAGGTTCTTCCACAAGCTGTCGGCGGCAGGCTGTTTCACAAGGGTGAGGGCAAACCCGTCCGATTGAGGCGGGGAGGGGGATTTTTTCCATAACAAGCTCTGCAGCTTTGCCGTACTCGCCTTTGGCTACTAATGCGGCATAGCCTTGACAGTCGGTTTCGGCGGGACAGGCAAGTGTACATGGCGGCAGGCAATCGCCCTCATGGTCGCTTAAAAGCAACTCCAGCACTGTTTTGCGGTTTTGCAGAACCCGTTCGGTATCGGTGCGAATCACCATTCCATCGGAGGCGTGAACCGCACAGGCTCGGAGAAGTTTTGGGCTTCCCTCTGCCTCGACCGCGCAGATTCCGCACGCGCCGTAGATTTCAATCCGCTTGTCATGGCACAGGGTCGGGATTTCTATATTGTTGTTTTGGGCGATTTCTAAAATCGTCTGAGCCTCAAGCCCGATTAATTCGCGACCGTTTATGGTTATTTTTATTTCATTCATTCATTTTTCTCCTTGCGGACGGCGAAACGCCGTCTCTGCTAATTAATTGCAACCGCGTTGAATTTGCATACATTTACACATTCGCCGCATTTTACGCATTTGTCATGAATAATTTTATGAGGCACTTTAACCGCGCCCGTAATAGCGCCCGCAGGGCATTTTTTAGCGCATAAAGTACAACCGACGCAGGCTTTCGGCTCTATGTTATAAGACAGCAAAGCCTTGCATTGCAGTGCGGTGCATTTTCTGCCAGTAATATGGTCTTCATATTCATTTCGGAAATAGCGGAGTGTGGTCAGGACAGGGTTGGGGGCGGTTTGCCCGAGGGCGCAGAGGGAGCCTTGTTTAATGTTTTCGGCTAATTCCTCCAAAAGTTCAATATCACCATCCCTGCCTTCGCCGCCGCAGATTCTTTCAAGGATTTCGGACATTCTGCGAGTGCCTATGCGGCAGTGTACGCATTTTCCGCAACTTTCCTTACAGGTAAAATCGAGGAAGAACCGAGCCATATCAACCATGCAGGTGGTGTCGTCCATGACCACCATGCCGCCCGAACCCATAATAGCCCCTGTTTGGGCTAACGTTCGGTAGTCGATTTGGGTATTTCCCAGTTCAGCGGGGATACACCCGCCTGAAGGTCCGCCCATTTGCACCGCTTTTAGTTTTCTGTCGCCCTGTATGCCGCCTCCCACGCCGAAAACCACGTCGTTAATAGTCTTACCCATAGGAACTTCCGCAAGACCGCCTTTTTTGATTTTTCCGGTAAGGGCGAAAACTTTAGTGCCTTTGGAATTTTCAGTTCCCATAGCGGCGAATTTTGAGCCGCCGTTGCGTATAATCCAGGGGACGTTGGCGTAGGTTTCGACGTTGTTGATGTTGCTTGGCATTTTTCTGTAGCCTTCTTGGGCAGGGAAAGGCGGTTTAAGTCTCGGCATACCGCGCTGTCCCTCTAAAGAGGCAATCAGCGCGGTTTCTTCCCCGCAGACGAAAGCGCCTGCGCCGGCTTTAATTCTCAGATTAAAATTAAAGTCGCTGCCGAAAATATTTTCCCCGAGGAAGTTTTTTTCACGCGCCTGAACAATTGCTTTTTCAAGGCGGATAATTGCCAGAGGGTACTCGGCGCGGACGTAGATAATTCCCTCGTCTGAGCCGATTGCACGGGCGGCTATGAGCATACCCTCAAGCATGGCGTGGGGGTCGCCCTCGAGAATCGCTCTGTCCATGAACGCGCCGGGGTCGCCCTCGTCGGCGTTACATATAATGTATTTTTTAGCTTTGCGCTCCGGCGAAACCGAATTGCCGGCAGAGGCGTTCCGCGCCGCCTGCCACTTAAACCATGTGGGGAATCCCGCGCCGCCGCGCCCGCTTAAACCCGAAGTCTTGATTTCGGCTATTATATCTTCGGGCGACATTTCAAGAACGCATTTTCGGGCGGCGGTATAGCCGTCTTTTTCTATGTATTCCCGTATGTCTTCGGGGTTTATAATACCGCAGTTCTGCAGAGCTACGCGGGTTTGCGCCGACAAGATTTCAAGGTCTTCACGGCGTATTTCGTAATTTTCGGCGTGGTTTTCCTCGCCTTTAATCAGCTTTAAAATTTCACCCGCGCCTTTTTGGTCTACTTTAATAAAAGTTTTGTCATCAACGTTTACAATCGGTTCTAAGTAGCACATACCGATACAGCCCACGGCAGAAACCGACGGAGTAAATACGTCGGGGGCATGATTCGCTATGGTGTTGCTGAGAATTTCAAATATTTCGGAAGCGCCCGCGGCAATCCCGCAACTGCCTTTTCCGACGGTTATTTTAGGAGAGGTCTTCATGATTTCACCTCCGCTGATTCAATATTGAGGGCTTCGCGTCTTACGTTTTTCAGGATTTCAACCGTGCCGTCTTTGGTCAGATTACCGTAGGTTTTGTCCCCGAGCATCATAACGGGGGAGAGACTGCAACAGCCGAGACAGGCGACGTTATTGTAAGTAAACAGTCCGTCATCTGTAATTTCGTCTTCATTTACCCCGAGTTCTTCCTTTAGGGCTTGCTCTATCGCGGGTGAGCCGTTGACGTGACAGGCGGTACCCTGACAGAGCAGAATCAGGTTCTTCCCTGCGGGCTTTGTCCTGAATTGGGTGTAAAAGGTAACTACGCCTATAATTTTCGCAAGCTTTATGCCTGTGCGCTCTGCTATATGAGCCAGCAGGTCGGGGGGGAGATAACCGTATAAATCCTGCGCTTTTTGCAGGAGCGGTATTAGATTACCCTCTTTATTTGCGGAGTCTCCCTCATATTTTTGCAGATATGGCTCAAGCAGGGTGAAGTTTTTACAATTGCAATTCATATTTACATTCCCTTTTCACTGAATTTTCTAATACAGTATACCATAAAAAAAGTTTTTTTTCAAGAAAATCTTTTTGTAAAATTTTATTGCATATTATTTCATTATGTGCTATACTTTTATTGGTTGTAGACTATAAATTATTAAGGAGAAATCAAAATGAAAACAGTTAACCAAACAACCCCGAAAATTAAAACAATATGTGGAGCTGTTCTGCGTGAGTCCGTGAGAGACGGCGGCTGCGGTAACTGCCGCGCTTCTTGTCAGTCGGCTTGTAAGACTTCCTGCACGGTGGCAAATCAGTCCTGCGAGAGAACCGGCAAATAAATGCCTGATTATTACAAATTTACTCAGGGCGGGTTATTCATACTGCTTGATGTTTGTTCGGGCGGCGTATATGTTTTGGATGAGGAAACTTATAATTTGCCCTTTGACAGTCCGGAACTTGCCGGAATATTATCAAATGTTGAAGACAATTATGATGAATATGCCGTTTTGAACGTTGACGCGCCGCTGAAAGCTATGTGCTTGCAGGTTTCGCACGATTGCAATATGCGGTGCGTATATTGTTTTGCCGAAGGGCTTTTGCAAGAAAACGGGGGCGGTAAGTCTTTAATGTCCTGCGAAACCGCTAAAAAAGCGGTGGATTTTTTGATTTCAGGCTCGGGAGGGCGCGATTTCCTTGAAATTGATTTCTTCGGTGGTGAGCCGCTTTTGGCGTGGGGCACGGTTAAGGAAACCGTAGAATATGCCAAGGAGCAGGCAAAGATTCACGGCAAGGAATTCAGATTTACCATTACGACTAACGGGCTTTTATTAGATGATGAAAAAATCGCCTACATAAACGAGGAAATGAGTAACGTGGTACTGTCGCTTGACGGTCGCAGGGAAGTAAACGACAAAATGCGTCCCTGTATGAACGGTAAGGGTAGCTATGACGTCGTTTTGCCAAAATTTAAGAAATTAGTTGATTCCCGCATAAAACAAAACAGGCAAGACCGCGCCGATTATTTTGTGCGGGGGACTTTTACCCGTTGTAATTTGGGTTTTTCGGACGATGTGCTTGCGATTGCGGGCGAGGGATTTCGGAATATTTCGATTGAGCCTGTAACGGGAACGGAGGATTTACCGTTTGCGTTACATCATGAACATCTTCCGCGTATTAAGAACGAATACGACAGGCTTTTTGAAATAGTACGCAAAAACGGGAATCAATGGAATTTTTTTCACTTTACGGTTGATTTGGAAAACGGTCCGTGCATCTTAAAAAGGCTTCGGGGTTGCGGCGCGGGAAACGAGTACATAGCCGTTGCGCCCGACGGGAATATTTTCCCCTGTCATCGCTATGTCGGTATAGATGAATGGAAAATGGGCAATATCAGAATGAGCGATTCCTTAAATTTACCGATTAAGGAATATTTCTCGAAGACCCACATTTACACAAAAGAAAAATGCTCAAAATGTTGGGCGCGGTTTTACTGCGGTGGCGGTTGTAACGCTGAAAGCTTTGTTTTTGAGGGGGACGCGAGAAAACCTTCGGAATTTTTTTGCGAGCTTATGAAAAAAAGAACCGAGTGCGCCATTGCACTTGCGGCGGTGAAGCAGTTGGCGGCTGACAATTGATTATACATATAATTTTGAGAATATTTTGCGGATAAAAACACGTAATCGTCACATTGGGAATTTAAAATTAAATTGTAGTACTTATATATAAGAAACGGAGAAACATAATGGAAAACTTCTTAAAAGATAATCAGGATTTTGCCTATCATACTAACAATACAGATAATAAAGACCATGCGGAAGATAATAATGCCGGAACGCCCTCCCTCGCTGTTGCTGAAAATGAGTGGCAGGAGCGCAAAAATAAGAAAAGCAAGCGTTTTGCTACTGCGGTAATTGCCTGCGTACTGGTTGCGGTTTTCGGACTCGGCTCGGGTGTTGGAGGAACGCTTTTGGCGGCGCATATTTTAGTCGCTGAAGCTTCAAACTCGAGAAATTTAGGCGATGTTCCGCAATTGCCCGGAAACGTAAATGTTGCCGAAGACTATCCCACCAACCGTTCGGGAGAGCTTTCTTTAATTTCCGATGATACGCTGGTGGTTAATAATAACAATACAGAACTGACCCCCGCGCAACTTTACAAAAAAGTACACGAAGGAGTTGTGGGGATTGAAATTTCGATGAGCCTCGGAGGCAGATTCACCGCTACTTTTGAGGAAACTCAGCTTGTGGGAACAGGCTTTATTTTCACCACCGACGGGTATGTGCTTACCAATCACCATGTTATTGAGGACGCGACAAGTGTAGTGGTGCTTGTCAACGACTATGACGACCCGTCCGAAGTGCATCGTTATAAAGCTGAGATTGTAGGTTCGGACAGCTCTACCGACCTTGCGGTTTTGAAAATAAGCCGTGACGAGGAATTTAGGGCGGTGCCTATAGGAGACAGCTCAACCCTTGAGGTAGGCGCTTTTGTTTGTGCTATCGGCTATCCTCTCGGGATTGAAAAATCCATGACTTTCGGAATTGTTTCGGGGCTTGACCGCGAATTTGAAAGCGGCGGGTTTGAGTTAAGTTCTATTCAATTTGACGCGGCGGTAAATTTTGGTAATTCCGGCGGACCATTATTCGACATGTACGGCAATGTGGTCGGGGTTGTTAATAAGAAATTGATTTATGAAAATTATGTAGATAATATCGGGCTTGCGATTACAATTGACGAGGCGAAACCCATAATTAATGATTTACTTTTGCATGGCGAGGTTATGTCGCGTCCAATGCTTGGAATTACCAACATAGTGCTTAACGAGTATACGGCGGCTTTTTACGGAGTCGGCGTAACCGAGGGGATTTGGGTTACGTGGATTAACCCCAAAGCTCCCGCTATTAACAGCGACCTTATGGTCGGGGATATAATAGTAGAGGTAAACGGCGCCGCTATAGCGAGCGTTGCCGACGTTCAGACCCAAATCAGAAACAATAAACCGGGCGATATAGTTGAACTGACGGTTATTCGTTTTAACGACGCGGGAAACCAAAGGCGTATTATTGTTGAAATTGAGCTTGCGAATTCGGCTGAATTGGATTAAAATTAAAAGGGCGGGTTATGAACCCGCCCCTAAGTATTAGAAATTGTCTTACGGTTTAAAACGTCCGTCTTCCGCCGATTTTTGTACTGTATTGCATTTCCCCCTTGAATAAAGAGGGAAAATTTTTATCAAAACCTTAATTTCTCAATCTCTTCGTCCGATAATGAAGGTATAAGGATGCGATTGAGGGATTTTGAGATTATTTTGGCAAAATGGTTGATTACAACGTCAATGTCGCGGGGGACTACCATAGCTTCGTATGGATTTCGGGATTTAGCGATATGGGGGGCTATGGCGGAAAGGTCTATGACTGTCGGGACGCCTACGGCGACGACAGGAATCCCGAGGCTTTTTTTTGAAACCTCGCGGCGGGAGTTTCCGACGCCGCTACCGGGAGCGATTCCCGTGTCTGTGACCTGAATGGTTCGACCTAATCGTTCGGTTTCAGAACAGGCAAGGCTGTCTATAACCACCGCCATATCGGGCTTTATTCCTGCGGTGATGAATTTCAGTTGTTCTCCGCTTTCCATGCCGGTTTGGGCTAAAACGCCGGTTTCCACCACGTAGACCTCCCGCATTTCAAGTTCTTTGAATTCGCGGCTTTCGGAAAGGTGGGCGGTGGCTAAGGTTCGCGCGGCGGCGCGAACTCCGAGACTGTCGGGGGTTATGTTGGCGTTGCCTAAGCCCGCAACTAAAATTCGCCCGTCTTCGGGGATAAAGCCTTTAAGAACTTTAAAAAGCGCTTCTATTTCGTTTTTTTCATCGCGCAGGGCACAGGTGAGGGTGGCGTAAGAACCTGCCGGCTTGTTCAGGGGGTTGTTTTGTTCAAGGTCGATTTCGGTCAGCGCCATACCGTTCACCCGCGACTTTTTAAGCGTTCCGCCCTGCCCGTGATGCAAGCCTGAGTCGGTGTGTTTTGAAGCCGAGACGCTTTCAAGCGCTAAATCTGTTCTGTTCATGAAGCTCCTTTTTATCTTATTATTATCGACTTTGTTAAAAATATCCTAAATTATTGACATTTACTCAAAATTGTTGTATAATATAATTAAAGTAGTGTGGGGTTGAAACTATGACGAAAATATTACGAAAGTGTTTCATATATGTTAATTTATATAATTGTCACTTTGGCGGTTTTGGTCGCTTTAATTATTGCGAGCTCGGTTATTTTTTGTAAAATGAAAAAAGCCGGCGCTGCGGCTTTAAATGAAAAGGACAAGCGGATAAGGGAGCTTTCCCGGGAGCTTGACGACGCAAATGAGCACACAAGGCTTGCCGAGCATAAAAACCGCTCTAAAAGCGATTTTTTCGCCTCTATAAGCCATGAAATCCGTACGCCGATGAACACCATAATAGGAATGTCCGAGCTTTTGTCTGAGGAAGACCTCAGCGGTGAACAACTTGAAAAAGCCATAAATATAAAAATATATTCGGACGTTTTGTTGGGTAAAATTGATGATTTGCGCGATTTTGCAGAAATAGAAGACGGAAGTTTTAAACTTTTACCCGAGCATTACGATTTTCAGGTCGTTTTAATGAAAATAAATGCCGAAATAAAGCATTGGGCGCGGGAAAAGGGGATTGAATTTACTGCGGAATTTTCGGAAGACCTGCCCCGATACATAAGAGGTGACGCGGCAAGATTAAAGCAGGCTTTAATCAATCTTTTATCTAACGCCGTAAAATTCACCGAAAAAGGCGGGGTGACATTTTCGGTCGGTGTTAAGGAAGACGGGGGGAATCTGATAGAATTCCGTGTTCAAGATACAGGGGTCGGAATCATGGCGGAGGATGCGGCGCGTTTTTTTTACTCGACCAAACAAATTGAGGCTCGCAAGAACCGCGGATTCAGCGGTATGGGAATCGGGTTAATCATAACCGATAATATTATCCGCATTATGGGCGGAAATATAACTATTGAAAGTATTCCGGATTTCGGTACGACTTTCAGGGTTGAGATTCCTTTTGAGGCGGGCGACGGCAATCTTGTTGCAAAGGAAACGGACGAGTACGCCTATGTAAGCGCCCCCGAGGCAAAGATTTTGCTTGTTGACGACATTGACATTAACCTTGCCGTCGGGACGGGCTTTTTGAAACTGCACGATATAACCCCCGACGTTGCTACCAACGGCAAAGAGGCAATAAAGATGGTCTGCGAGAAAGATTATGACATTGTTTTTATGGACCACATGATGCCCGAAACAGACGGCAGGAAAGCTTCGGAGATTATCAGAAGTTTTGGGGGAAAATACTCCCAAAGTGAAAAGGGGCTTAAAATAATTGCACTGACAGCTAACGTTACGGTTGATGTTATGGAGCTTTTGCTGGATTCGGGAATGGACGATTTTTTACCCAAGCCGATGACCCAAACCTCGCTGAACCGAATGTTACTGAAATGGTTGCCTCCCGACAAATACGAAATAAAAGCTAAAAAAATCTTCTCCGAAATACAGCCTGATGACTATACAGAGGCTTTAAAGGCGGCGGAGGAAATAGACGGCTTAAATGTAAGGTTAGCCCTGCGTAGGGTGGGGGGCGGTATGCGGGAGCTTGAAACATCCCTCAAGCTTTTATGCAGACATATACCCAAGAGCTTGGTTATATTTGAGCGTTGCCTTGCCGATATTACAGATTTCGGCGATTTAACAGAGGATAACAGGCTTTGGGATTTTGCGGCGGAAGCCCACGGAATGAAAAGCGCGCTTGCCATAAACGGCTTGGAAGAACTTTCGGAGTTGGCGAAAGAACTTGAATTTTTAGCGAAAAATGACCAAGTTGACAGTTCTGATTTAATTTGCAGGGAGAAGCTCCCGAATTTCTCGCGCAAGCTTAATGATTTGGGTGCGCGGCTTAATGAGGTTTTCCCGCAGACAGCCGAAAGCGCGGGAATAATTAAAAAGCAGGGCGACAGAAGCCTCCTTGCAGAACTCATAGAAAAACTGACTGATGATGTTGAGCGGTTCGACAGGACGTCGGCACTTGCGGAGACCGACAGGGCAATCGGGTTTACTTTCGGTGAGGAGACCGACAAGCTATTTGATGCAATCAAATATGATTTAGAGGATTACGATTACGATTCGGCAATGGAAAAGTTGCAAGGTTTTATTATTGAAATATAATAAGCATTACTTGGAGTTTACGGAGAGGTTCAATCAGATTCAAGAAATAAGGGGAGTTATACGCGTTATGACAAGTAGAATGAACAGGACATCAAAAGCAAGAAAGCCTAAAGTCTTGGCTGTTGACGATGTTTCGGTAGTACTTAACGCCATAAATGTCGCACTCGGCAAAGATTATGAGGTTTATACGCTTAACAAGGCAGAACATGTCGGAATGTTTCTTATA
This sequence comes from Oscillospiraceae bacterium, assembly GCA_009776305.1. GTDB lineage: Bacteria > Bacillota > Clostridia > Oscillospirales > Ruminococcaceae > Ruminiclostridium_E. Next base: position 638,101 of record WRLY01000001.1, read on the forward strand.
CGTACTACTCCCGACTTATTTATATTAGATATAGAAATGCCCGGCATGAGCGGGTATGAATTGGTTAAGGTTATTAGGGATTCGGATAAGCATAAGAACACCCCTATTATATTTTTAACGGGAAACGCTACGGTTATGAATTTACAGGCGGCTATGGAACTTGGCGTGGCGGATTTTATCGCTAAACCGGTTGACCCCGAAGAGTTGTTAAAAAGGGTTAAGGAAAAGATAAAAAATTATAAAATTTTATACGGTGATATTAATACGGGGGGAACGCCATGAGCATTATAAGCGGTGATTATATACCTGTAAGCTTAGATATTCTGAAAAGCGGCATGGTGATTGACTACAGTATTTATCGCGAGAAAAACCGCGAGTTTTTCCTGCTTTGCAAAGACGCTGTGCTGACCGAGGAGTTGCTTGACAGGTTCAGAATGTTGACCGAACCTTATAATGAAATTTATATCCCGAGTAATAAATATGACGAAATTATAAAGGAAAGAAACAATCAGAAAGACAAGGTTAAAAAAAGGATTTTTTTCAGAAGCTACGAGCAGGCTAAAAAGTCTGCCGCTAAGATGCTTGAAAGAATTGCGGCAGAGGACAGTATTCCTGCCGAAATTGCTGAAGAATTGTCCCAGACCGTAAACAAACAGGTCGAGACAATGGAAATCTCGCATATTATTCAGGGCATAAACAGTGTTCGTAAGATTGACGAGTATCTACATACCCACAGCGTCAACGTGGCGTTGTTAAACGGCGTTATGGGCAGGTGGCTCAAGCTTGAAAAGCAAGAGCTTGCGGCACTTGTGAAAGTCGGGTTGTTTCACGACATAGGCAAGCTTAAAATCCCCAAGGCTATTTTAGATAAACCCACAAAGCTTACCGAGCAGGAATTTGATTTAGTGTCAAACCATCCTATTTATTCCCATGATTTGCTGAAAAAGTCGGGCTTTACCGACGAGCGGATTTTAACGGGGGTGATTCAGCATCACGAAAGGGTCAACGGCATGGGTTATCCTTTCGGACTGAATATAAATAAGATTAGCGAGTTCGCGAGAATCACCTCAATCGCCGACGTTTATGACGCCATGATTACCAAAAGGACTTTCAAAAGTGCTCATTCGCCTTTTGAGGTTTTGTCGTGGTTTTCGGACGGATGTTATTCCGAGCTTGATTATAATTATGTCATGGTGTTTTTGGAAAGTATGGTTGACGAGTTTAAAGGTAAGAAAGTCCTGTTATCAAATGGCAAGACCGGTACGGTTATGTTTGTTCACTCAACGAATTTCGCGTATCCTATTGTTCAGGCGGACGGGGAAATTATTCATACATCTAAGGATTTAAAATGCGTTTCTTTGGTTAACGACTAATAGGGCGGAGAAAACGTTATGGTTTCCGAAAAAAAGGCTTTCGGTAAAATCGGCAAGTTCGGAATAAGCCGGAAAATAGCTGTCCTACTCGCCGCGTTGCTCCTTTTTAACGCGCTCGCGACGGGCGTTTTCAGTTATGCCTTTTTTAAAAATGAGAGCGTAAAGGCTTACAGTAACACCGCTTTGGCAATCGCAAAGTCGGCGATAATCGACGGCGATGAAGTTTCGGAAATTTTGCGGGAGAAAATCAAGGACGACGTCTATTATGCACTTAAAAGTCAACTTGACCGCATAACCGACCAAACCGAGGCGATTACCGCTTACATTTTAGGAGCGCCTGTTTTTGAGAGCGACGGTTACCCCCTTGTGGCTTTGTCTTTCAGCGATATAGATATAGGTATTGTTAAAAGCGCCGACAGTTTCGCGCCTGAGGCGGAAACCGCTTTCAGCGATGGACAGGCTGTTGTTTCGGGCGTTTACGAATATTACGATTCGGGCGGAGAACAAATCATTACAGCGTTTGCACCTCTTTTTGACCGTTACGGCAATGTAGCGGGCGTTTTAGGCGTTGACATAAGCGCCGTTCTTATTTTTTCCGGTGCTTTGTCTTTTGCGCTTTGCAGTGCGGTTTTTTTAACCGTGCTGTTTATTATTTTGTCAATCGCGGCGGCTTTTTTATCGCGGCGGCTTTTCGGGAAAAGGCTTAGGGCTGTCGCCGAGGTTTCGGAAAGCATGGCGGCTGGGGATTTTGAAAATACGGACAGGCTTGAATTTTCGGTTGTTAGCGACGAGGCAGACCTTACGGCGCGAAATCTTGAGAAAATAAGGAACTCCGTCAATGCTTTGGCTATGGGGATTTCAGGTTTTGCGGATTCTGAAACAAGCGGACTTAACGGTATATTTGCGGTTGTGGATGAAGCTGTCAGGAAACCTATGTCGATTGTGGAAAACATAGATTCATTAGTTTATGTAAGCGATATAGAAACCTATGATTTACTTTTCGCAAACAGGAAACTCATGGAGGTTGCGGGACTTTCGGCTTCGGAAATAAAAAGTAAAAAATGCTGGCAGGTCATGAATAAAAACGCGCCCGGTCCTTGTCCGTTTTGCCCGTTGCCGAAGCTTTTAGCTGAAAAGAACAGCGGCGTTATTCAAAAAGCCCCGAACGCTAAAAACAAAGGGGGAGTTTATGCCCGTGAGCATTATAATCGGATTACCAAACGCTGGTACTGGACTCAAGGCCTGCTAATCAAATGGGCGGGCGGAAAAACCGCTCACTTTGAGATGGCGACCGATATAACCAAACTCAAAGCTTATGAAACGGGAATGAAGAATCTTTCGGCAATCATTTCGGTTGCGGACGCGGGCATTATCGTAAAAGACAGACGCGGAATTATTACCGAATGGAACATAGGCGCACAGAATATCTTGGGCTACGAGCGGGAAGAAATGCTCGGCAAAACCGCTAAGGATTATACCTCTTATGAATGGTACGGCGACATTGACGCTATGGCGGCGCGCTTGCTTAAAGGCGAGCATATTCCCCACTTTGAGGAAGAATATACTCACAAAGACGGTGGAATTGTAGACTGTTCGGTTTCTTATACACCGATTTTTGACAACGATACGGTTACGGGGTATGTATCTGTTTTCCATGATATTTCAGAGAAGAAAAGAATTGAAAAAGAGCATCAGCAACTTGAAAACACCTTGTTTAATCTGTTTGAGAATCTGTCCAACGGGTTCGCGCTCTTTGAGCTTTTCACTTCCGAAAGCGGCGGGGAGAATCTGAAGCTATTAATGGCGAATAAGGCGTTCAGAAAGTTTTCCAATAAATATAACAGCCCCGACGGCACGGGAGAAGATTTGACGGGACTTACCATGACGGAGATTTACGGCGCGGCGCTGGAGGAGCTTTCTTATTACATAAATGTTGCTAAGTTTGGCGGCGGAAGGAATAATGAGACCTATAATTTTACCCTGAAAATAAACATGAACGAGATGGTTTTCTCACCCTCGCGGGGGCAGGTGGCGTTACTGCTTACCGACAGAACAAACCTTGTCGCCGCTGAGGAGGCGCTCCAAAAACGCGAAAAGGACTTGGCTATGCTGTTCGGCTCTATGACGGCGGGATTTTGCATGGGCAGAATTATTTTCGATGAAGACGGTAAGCCTGCCGACGTTATTTTTGAAATCATAAATCAGTCTTATGAAACCCTTGAAGACTTTGAACCCGGGTCGCTGATTGGCAAAAAGCTGTCAGAAATAAGCTCCAAGGAATGGAAAAGATATTTCAGGATTTATTCCGACGTGGCGATTAACCGCAGGAAAGCGACCTTTACAAAATACATAGCCTCAAAAGAGAAGACTTTGGACGTGGTGTGCTATTCGCCGAGTGAGAATTATTTCGCCTGTATAGAGAGCGACGTTACCGAGCGTGTGAAGAAAGACGGCGAACTTAAAAAAGCCTATCGCGATACCGAGGCGATTCTTGGTGAAATCCCCGCGCCGATATGTGCGGTGGGCAGAGAAACCGGCGTTATTCTCGGGTGCAATAAAGCTTTTGTTAAAATTTGCGGCGCTAACAGCGAGGATGAGCTTAAAGGTAGCAAAATCGAAACCTATCTGATTAACAATAATGCCGAGCACACAAATGAAAGCGTTTCAAAGGGCGGTAAAAAGAAGAACGGCAAGGACATAAAAAAACTTCTCGGTAGCGGGGAATTCAAAGGTTATTTAAATAAGCGCGACGAAACGTCGGCAGAAGTTGAGGTTGAGGTGTTTTCTAAGCCTTTTGTCTATAAAGACCAAATAGCCTACGCTGTTTGCTTTATAGATATGACGGGGCAGAAGGTTCAGGAGGAAATTCTGCGCGAGGCGGCTTTGAGCGCCGAGGAGACTTCGCGCCTTAAATCCATGTTCCTTGCCAACATAAGCCATGAAATCAGAACCCCCATGAACGGCATAATCGGTTTAACCGAGCTTGCGCTTGACGGTGGCGGACTGACCGAAAAAACAGCCGATTATCTCGAAAAAATAAGGAACAGTGCAACGGGGTTGCTTGCTATTGTCAATGATGTTCTGGATATTTCAAAAATAGAAGCGGGTAAAATAGAGCTTGAAAAAGTTGAGTTTTTATTTGACAGCGTTTTAAAAAGCTGTAAGTCGGACGCGGTGTTGAGCAACGAGGGCAAGGATATTACTTTGTTGTTTAATTGTAAAGAGCTTGAATCGATAAAGGTTATGGGCGACCCGACAAAGTTGCGGCAAATTTTTATAAATCTGCTTTCCAACGCTCTCAAGTTTACCGAAAAAGGCAAAGTGGAATTGACGGCGTCGGTAACAGAGAAAGACGCTCAGAAAATCACCGTGAATTTCGCGGTGAAAGATACCGGAATCGGCATAAGCGAAGCGCAAATAAATAGAATATTCGTGCCTTTTTCACAGGCAGACGCAAGCACAACTCGCAAATATGGCGGCACGGGGCTTGGGCTGTCGATTACCAACAGCCTGCTTGACTTAATGGGCGGGGAGCTGACGGTTGACAGTAAGCAGGGGGAGGGCAGTACGTTCAGCTTTACCCTGACTTTTCCGCTTGCAAGTGAAAAAGCTTCGGTATCCGCAATAGCCAATATGGCTCAATTGAAAAGCAAGGACAAAAAGCCGGTCTTTGCTTCGGAGGCGCTTATATGCGAGGATAATGCGATTAACCGGCAGGTAATAGAGGAGCATCTTTTGCGAATCGGGATTAATCCCGTGGTCGCCGAGAACGGTAAAATCGGCTTAAACATGGTAAAAACGCGTATGCGTACAGGGAAGCCTTTTGATATAATACTTATGGACATACACATGCCTGTCATGGACGGAATGGAAGCGACCCGCAAGATTATTGAGGCGGGCTGTAAAACCCCTGTAATTGCAATGACCGCAAATGTAATGCGGGAGGATAAGGAGCTTATTCTCGGAAGCGGCATGTCTGAATATATATGCAAACCGTTTTCAGCGCGTGATTTATGGGATTGTCTGTTAAAATTCCTTGTGCCTGTTAGGTTTGAGGATATTTTACCCGAGGGTGTAAGGAAGGTGAAAACAGGGGTAATAGACCAACAGGCAGGGCTTGAAAAAGCCGCGGGAGACCCGCGGCTGTATAAAAAAATCAAAAGCGACTTTTATTTTGACAACAAGGACATTATTGAAAAAATAGAAAGCGCGGTAAAAGACGGTGACTTCAAAATTGCCCACAGGCTGTCTCATACGCTGAAAGGATTAGCGACGCTGATTGGCGCTAACGCGCTTAGTGAGGCGGCGAGAGAGCTTGAAAAAAGCTTTATCGAGGGCAAGGCGGACGAGCAGACGTTGGCGCTTACCGGGGAACGGCTGGAGCTTGTGCTTAAAGAGTTGTTGCCGCAGGCGCAGGCGTATAAAGAGGCGGGAGAAAAGCCGCCGTCAGAGCGGGTTACCGATGTTGTTAAAGCCGGAGAGCTTATTAAGCGTTTAGAGCCGATTTTGAACGATGGAAATTCCGAGGCTTTAGACTTTATAGACGAGTTAAAGGAAGTTATTTCGTGGGATTTGTGTTCAGAGCTTGTGACGTATATGCTGGATTATGAATTTGACGAGGCTTATAAAGCGTTGCAGAAAATAAAAGCGCATTTGTCTTAGCAGATTACATATTTAAAAGGAGGGGAAAAAGTGAGCGAGAAGAAAAAGTTTAAAGTCTTAATAGTAGACGATGAAAAGTCTAATCTTGATATTTTAGTTCATATTTTTAAAGACTTTTGCTCGGTTTACCCCGCCAAGACAGGGGGAAACGCCTTGAAAAAAGCGTTTGAGACGATGCCCGATTTGATTCTGTTAGATATAATTCTGCCTGATATTAACGGTTTTGAGGTTTTGGAGATTTTGAAAACCGATGAATTGACTGCGCGTATTCCGGTAATAATTGTGACGGGCTTGACAAATTCAGAAGACGAAAGCCGGGGGTTGCGCCTTGGTGCGGCGGACTACATTACAAAGCCCTTTAACAACAATGTGGTAAAAGAGCGGGTAAAAATGCAGTTAGAGATGGCTGAACAAATTCGCATGATTGAAGACCTCGGCACGATTGACGAGGTGACCGACATCCCCAACAGGAAAAGCTTTGACCATCAGCTCGGTGTGGAATGGGCAAGGGCGGTAAGGGAGAAAAATCCCGTCAGCCTTATAATGATTGAAATTGATAAAATCAGTTTGTATAAGAACAATCAAGGGCTTAACACGCTTTTGCATAAAACCGCCGACGTTATAAAGTCAAGCCTGAAACGCGCTACCGATATAACAACACGTTACGGTGATACGGTGTTCGCGGTAATTTTACCCAATACGCCCAAGGACGGTGCGATTAAGGTGGCGGAGGGTATCAGGGTAGCGGCGCGGGATTTAAATCTTGAGGGACTTGACGGATTTGAAAACGGCGAATCGGTGACTTTCAGCGTCGGGGTTTCTTCACGCGAGCCGAGAAAAGGCGAGCCTTTGTCTTACTTTGTAGTTCAGGCAGACAGGAATCTTTACAGAGCACGGATAGACGGAGACGCGATTTGTTATTAGCTTGTAATAAAAAACAGCCGCCTTATCAATTCAGGCGGCTGTTTTTTGTTTTTACTGCGTTTGTATAAAGCTCTGTGTTTTTGACTTCATATTCTTATATTCCCCCCGAAACTTTATAAAAGTGATTGCTAATATTGCGGAGGCGGCTACTCTTATAAGTGAGAAGAAGTTGAATGAAGTCGCGTCGTAGCCAATGAGCGTCAGCAGGAAGGGGAGAAACAGTTGAACCCCTAAGGTTATGAACACGAGTATGGGGAGCATGAGGCTGAAATCCGGCGGCGTTTTTCCTCGGAGCAGAATGGACTTGATATTATTTATTATTTTGAAAACCGCTATGTTATAGGCTAAGAAGTAGGCAACCAATATACCTGCCACCCCAACTATAATAAACGCAAATAAAGGGTCGGCGTCATAATAATTCGCCATATCCACCATGATTCCCAGTAAAATGAACAGCAAAAGCAAGCCCGCCAAAGCCATTTGAGCTATTAAGAAATAAATATGTACGCCCTTGACCATTGAAAACCCTGTAGTTTTTAATGGGGCGTTATCCCGTTTGGTACATCGCGTGTAAATAAGCCACAAGCCTATGGCGATTAAAATTTGGGGAAGGGAAATTCCGAGAAACATAAAAACCGTAGCAATAATCATGGCTAAGGACACAAAATAATCGTCGTAATAATAGTAATTATCATCATAGTATTCATAGTTAAAATTCAAAAAGGTTTCGGTTTCGGCGCTTACAGAATTGCTCACAGCAGCGTGGTCAAAGCCGTGTGAATAGTCAAAAATTTCCGACAAGCCGTAATCGGCAAGTGAGCCGAACGAGGTTTGTGTTGCGAAAATATAGGAGAAAAAATTCACAAAAATAGAAATGGTAAATATAATTACGCCGGCTAAAAACAACGGGGACGAGCCGCATTTCCTGATTAACTCAACTGCGGAAACAGCGTCCGCGTCCGGAACGGAAACCGCGTAAGGGTCGCCGTATGGGCTCTGCCGGCTGTAACTTGCGTAAGGGTTATGGTAGGGAATGTTTTGCTGATAAGGATTTTGATATGGTTGCTGATAAGGCTGTTGAAAGGGTTGTTGCTCCTGCTGCGGGTAAGCCGTCGGAACGGGGTAAATCTGCTGTTGCGGCGGGAAATCTTCGGTTGTTTTAGCGCCGCATTGGGTGCAGAAAGTACCGCCGTCAGTCATCGGGTAACCGCATTTTGTGCAGAAATTCATGGGGGTTTCTCCTTTTGAAGTGGATACTAAGGGACGGCTTTACCGTCCCTTAGTATTATTATATTGCAACTTAATTAAACGGGGATTATATCAGGCTTTTTTTATGGTTTTTCGCATTTCGTGAAGTCGGTTATAATCCGTGCTGAACTGCGCGAATGCAAACGCCATAAGTACCGTACCTGCCGCCTGTACTAACGCTAACCAGTCGTTAAGCGTGGCGTTTCCGAACAGCAATACAAAGTTGCCAAGCTGAACAAAAGCTAAAATTATAACGATTTTCGGTAAAAACCGACTGAAGTCTTCGGAGTATCTGCCGGTGGTTATAACGTGATTTAAATTTTTGGTAATTTTTATTACCGTAGCGTTTACGTAAATGCTCATAAGTTGTATTGCGAGGAAAAATACGATTTGAACAGTTTGGTACAAAGTCGGCAAACCCGTGAGGTTTAAATAAGCCTCTCTCATGTACGCTAACAAAATTATTCCCGAAGCTACTATACCGCAGGTTGCCGCGATTCTGATGTAGAAACAGCCGGGGGCGCGTTTGCGTGCGCGGTCAGAACCTGACAGGGAGATGGTATTGAGAATAAAGCCAATCAGATAAAGGCAGGTTGGTATGAGCGTCAGCAAATAAACTACGGTGTTAATATATCCTGTTATCAGCATTTGGTCGGCTTGCGCCGTCGCCTCTTTGGTTTCAAGCGGGTTTAGTTCCATAAGCGCAGCATATTGCAACATTGAGTCCTTGTACTGCATAGTGTTGCGTATATACTCTAAAAATTCACCAACTTTTATATATGTAAGGAAAATCGAAAGAAAGGAGAATATAGCCGCCCCGATTAGGAACAAGGGCGAAAGTCCGTATTTTTTTAACAGGTCAACATACGGATTTTCAGCGTCGGCGTGCTTTTTACTGATGAAAGTTTCAACACCGTCTTCTTCGGGTTCATATTCTTCCTCTTCGGGTAGGTCTGCGGGCGGGGTGAAAGACGGTGATGCAGGAGCAGACGCTGACGAGGACTTAGGTTTTTGCGCTGAGGCAGATTGCGCGGGTTCTGCCCCTTCTCCCGTAAGGTCTTGCAGGGCGATTTTCCAAGGGGGGAGCTTTTCCTTAGTTTGGCTGTCGGTTTCTGAAACCTCTGCCGCACGTGCAAAAGATTCAAGCGCGGTATTTTCCTCTGACGGCTGTGTTTGTTCGGAAGGCTCGCTTTCGGACGGCGCTTCAAATAAAAGCTCGCGCAGAGCCGGCTCGGGCTCAGGTTCAGGCTCGGGCGGAGCTGTGTAAACAGGCTCGGACTCGGATGGAGCGGTGTATACCGGCTCAAATTCGGGAACTTGGGGTGTTTCGTTAGAAGGCGGTGCGGAATCCCGTATTTCCTGTTTTGATTGGTTCTTGGCGGCAGACTCCTGAGGCTCACCGCAATTGTAGCAAGCTGCGCCTGCTTTAAATAAAATATGCTTGCAGTTTTTGCAAATTTTCATAGCTTAACCTTTTCCTTAATTATATTTTAAATATTTTACTTATAAAATGCCACCTTGCCGAAAATCGGGAGGGGCTTCATAATTTTTTTGGAGGCGTTGCTTATGCCTGTGAACATGAATATTAAATAGAATGTAAGAATACCCGCGTTAATAAGCAAGCCTATTGTGAAAGTGGCGTTGTCAACAATTCTCGGGAAACTTGAAAGATAAGAAAAAGTAATCATGCGTAACATTAAGCTTATCATATAAGAAAAACTTGAAATAATCACATCTCTCGCGACTAAGAGGGCGGCGGTAACGATTGTAAGCATTATGCCTTGTCCTGCGTGGAAACGAACCAAGGGGTCGTCTTTATAATCCTTGTTAAAACAGAGTAGCCAGAAAACGAATATGTAAGACCACTTCATACATGTGACTTTCGGGTCGGGCGGGGCTATCGGATTTTGGGGAGGGGGGGCGTAATATTGCTGTCCGGGCTGTTGTTGGCTCGGCATGGGCTGTTGCTGTATTGGGGGCGGGGCAGACTGTGCCGCTTGTTGTACAGTCTGTTGCTGTTGATTATTTACAGTACAGGCGCATACCATTCCTTCGGGCACCTGACCTCCGCATATTTGACAAAACATATATTTTTCCTCCTCGAAAAATAAAATATACATAGCATATCTACATTTTACTATATTAAGTACAAAATGTAAAGAGTATTTTTTAAAATTTTGTAGAAATGTTATAAAAGTCCTAAAAAAGTTCAATAATTTTTCCAAAAAGTACTTGACATGACGTAGTAATCATGGTATATTTAAATCAACAACTACTACGTCACGCGTATAACTTGTGGTGAAGTAATTATCGAAAAAAGGGGGGATTTCATGATAAGCAGTGAGGCTATTCGCGGTTATATTGACTTAATCATTCTTTGCGTACTTGAGGGAGGCGAATCCTATGGGTATGAAATCGGTAAATCAATCCGTGAAATCACGGGGGGCGAATACATTATAAAAGAAACCACGCTGTATTCCGCTTTTACCCGTATGGAAAGAGGCGGGCTTATTGAATCCTATCCCGGTAGCGTAACCCACGGAAAACCCCGCACATACTATCGTATGACCAAAAAGGGTCGGGGATTCCGCCAAGAGAAACTGGAGGAGTGGGAATTTACCAAAAAAATTATCAGTAAATTTATCGCGAAATTAACAGAAAGCGGGGAAAAATCAGATGGAAGTCATTAAAACATATCTTGAAACCATGTTTTCGGCTTTACCGCAGACGGCGGAGAGCTTCAGGTTCAAAAATGAGCTTTTAATCAACATGGAGGAAAAGTACAACGAGTTTAAAGCGGCGGGCAAGTCCGAGAACGAGGCGGTAGGCACGGTTATTTCGGAGTTCGGGAATATAGACGAGATTGCGGAGGCATTAGGCGGGCAAACCGATTTAAACCAAACCCGTAATAAGCAAGCTAACAACAAAGCCGAAAAAATCATCGGAACTGTCGCCTCTGTTTACTGGCCTTTGGTTGTAGGGGCTTATCTGCTGTGGAGTTTTTTAGGTGACTCATGGGACAAAAGCTGGCTGATATGGCCTGTCGCGGGACTTATATTCGGGGCGATTGCGGGAGGATTGGGAGCGTATTTTTACAGTGGTAACGATAAAAAATAGCAAACAAAAGATAAAAACTTTTCAAACCTGACAAGCTGTTGTCAGGTTTGATTTTTTATGATATGATATAAGAAACATGAAAAGGCGGTAATATTTTGAAATTAAACAGATTGCTGGAAATAACCACGATTTTATTAAACAAAAAAACCGTGACGGCGGCAGAATTGGCAGAACGGTTCGAGGTAAGTACCCGAACGATTTACCGTGATATTGACGTGTTGAGCGGGTCGGGGGTGCCTGTTTATTGTTCTCAGGGCTCGGGAGGCGGTATTTCGATTTTGGAGGGTTATACCGTCAGCCGTGCCGTGCTTTCCGACAGTGAGCGGGACAGCGTGTTGCTTGCTTTGCAAACCTTAGAGGCTACGCGTTATCCTGAAATAAACGCAGTTTTGGAGAAATTGGGGGGAATCTTTCAAAACGCAAAAAACACCGATTCGGATTGGATTTCGGTGGATTTTTCACCCTGGGGGAGCAACCCGAATACTAAGAATAAATTCTCGGATATAAGAGCCGCGATTTTAAAGAGCAGGGTGATTGAAGTCGATTACATAAACGCGCTGAATGAGAAAAGCCGGCGTAAAATTGAGCCTTTGCGGCTGATTTTTAAGTCGCAGGCGTGGTATTTATGGGGGTATTGCCTTGCAAAGTGGGATTACAGGCTGTTTCGGATTTCCCGAATTAAAAGTGTGCGGGTTACGGACGAGGTTTTTAAACGTGAAAAGGAGCATGTTATTAAAAATGGCGAGAAAGCTTCCGATTCAAAGGAAGAAACCATGATAAACCTTTCAATGAAATTTACAGGGGATGCCCTTTACAGGCTTTGCGATGATTTTGACGACGAGCTGATTGTTGATAACGGAGACGGGACTTATTCGATTGAGATGAATTTCCCCGATTCAGAGTGGATTTACAATTATATTTTATCGTTTGGCGGCTCGGTAAAGGTGCTCTCACCTGAAAGTGTTGTTAAAATTATAAAAGAGCGGGCGGAGGGGGTATTAGAAATTTACGCAGGGAACGGGTTTTAACCCGCTCCCTGCATTTTTTGTTATTTTGGCTATTTCAAAGCCGATTTGACTATCCAGCCGATTTTGCCTCCGCAGTCTACTTTGATGTAAATAAGTCCGCAGACCCGGTCTCTTTTTTCACCGCCGGGTAAAACCTTAACCGTGTTGCCGGTTTCAATGACTTTTAATATTTGCGAGGACATTGAGGGTTGTTCACGCATTTTGGCGCTATAGGCTAAAACGCGCACGTCAACGTCTTTTGACGGGTTTTCCGGCTTTGGGGGAGACGGAGCAGAGCCTTTTAGGGATTTTGTTCCGATTATAAACGGCTCGGGGTCAATGCGTGAACTGCGGTCATTTTCATTTGTCCATATTTCAAAGTGAACGTGCGGGGCGGTTGACAAGCCGGTGCTGCCGATGATTCCGAGCTTTGCGCCTTTTTTCAGGTTATCGCCGATTTTTACGCACAGGCTTCGGAATTTTAAATGGCAATACTTTGAAATATAGCCGTTAGGATGCTTTAGCACAACATAGTTTCCGAGTGCGTCGGGACTGCTCCAGTTTTCTTTTACATTGACCGAGAGGGTTCGGTTAACATCGGCTTTTACTTTAATCACCCGTCCCTCTTCAATAGCTATGACCGCTTCTTCCGTACCGGTACCGGGAACTAAGTCGGCGCCATAATGGTTTAAGCCGTATTGAGGGTCCATAAACCCATAGGTTACTTTGGTTTTACCGTTGGCGAAAATGGGGTTTGTGCATTTAAGCTGAGTCATGTGAGACATTTAAAACATTGCTCCTTCCCGATACAAACGAACCATAAAGTATATTTCCTTCTCGCACTTGTTCTTTTTTCAAACTGTGAAGTCCTCCTAATTTTGTATCATGACCGAGTTGTATTCCGCTTTGTTGTCGCTTAATTTTTGACTGCTTTTTCTCCACTGTTTCATAGCTTCAATGGCGTTTGTGAATTCGATTTCCATAGGCGAAACGTCGGGAATGAATTTTTCTTCGCTCTTAGCGCCGTATATAGCCGTAAGTGTGGCAGAGGTTTCGGAACTCGGGTCGCCGTAAGCCGAAAGGTTATTAGCTATGCTCGAGTTGAAGTTTTTCCAGAAGTTGTCGTAGCTTTCCATTTCTTTAGTGATTTTCCCTCTTTTTTCATCGTTGGCATTTTTAGCGGCTTCGTCCGCGTCCTTTAGGTCAACGATTTGGTTTAATTCAGCCTGATAATCGCTCACCATTTTGTCGCGAGCATTTTTAGCTTTGTCGGTCAGAATGTTGCGTTTTAATTCATAGTTGCTTTGCGCCGAGCTTTCGGCGTCTTCGAGGCGGAAACGCTCTTCGCGTAGTAGTTTAAGCTTAGTGTTCTTTTCTTTTGCCTTGCCCTGAAGTTCTTTTCCGGAGGCGTCAACTGCCTTAGTGCTTACGACATTAGGGGCTACGGACGCCGCCATCATGTCGAGAACCCTTGCCAAGCCTTCGGGGATTCCGTGGTTGGTGGCGCGAACATCTACGTGGTATTTAGCCGAGTTGTCGCTACTCCGTGTATTGGAACTGCTGGAGGCAACGCTACCCTTGATTGATATGTTGAAAGGTCCGATTCTTGCCGAAGCGCTCATTTCGGCACTCATGTTGGTACTGCTTTCGGATTTTTCGCTGTTTTTTACTTCCATGTCGAAAAGTATGTTTACTTCGTCGATTTGCAGATTCGGAATCGGCACGATGGCAAGCAGAGGAATATCAATCGCCATTTCGTTGTCGCTTACGTTACCGTCGGGGTCGGGGGTTTTTTGGGTGTATTTGAATTTTACGGTTCTGGCGTTTTTGTTGCTGTCAAAACCTACCTCGTTTATAAAGCTTGCTGTACTTTTGGCTAATATCACGCTGGATTCAGCTGCGGCTGATAAAGGACCTCCGATAAGATTTTTCATATCAAGTCCCGCAAATTGTTGACCTATACCCATTTTAAATTTCTCCTTTTGAATTTTTAAAATTATTTTTTATTTCGGCATGAAACGTGCCGTTTTCAAGGGGTGTTATTTCCACCTCGCAGGTGAAGCAATGCTTTCTTTTTCTGAAATCAAGCAAGACTTCGCCTATTTCTTGCGTATTGCTGTTTTTTCCCGCGGAAATTCGCGCGGAAAATACCGCTTTTACTTTTTTTATCTGAAACGGTCGGCTTTGCGCTTCCCTGTTCTCCCTGATTTGTCCCACACTTTTTTGTGCGCGAAACGCACCGTTGCACGGAAAAGAGTTTGGGATTTCCCTGTCGGGGGATAAAAGTTTATCATTAGCTTCGACAGCCGATTGACCGAGAAGCTCGATAAATTTACCTAATTTTATTTTACCTGTGAGTTTAGTTGCGCGCATTTTTTTCCTCCTCAACGAGCCAAACCGGCTTTCGTGAAAAACCTATATGATATGTGGTTTTTTGCATGGTCAGCTCATGTTCACCGAGCATATATCTGCCGATGGAAATATCTTTGCCGATGATGAACCCTTTGGGGTAGTCGTTTAGACATTTGTTGAGCAACTTCGTCTGTGCCGCGCGGGTTTCGTCCGAAATCAGTGCGTTTGGGTTTATGCTGCCAATGGAAACGTCTTTGATGAACCTTACCGATTGAATATCTGATTTTTTCGTGTTACTGTTATTCATGGTTTTCTCGTGCTTCCTTTTCTTTATAATGTGGGCAGTTTTTTAAACGGCAGTTTTTCGGTACGCTGTGCGCTCCGCAGGAATCATTTTGGTGTGCCTTTGTTTCTTTTGAGGTGGGCTCTTCTTCGTCGGGGAAGTATTCCACGGTCGGGGAATCTTCGTCTTCGGAAAAATATCCGTCGGTTGATGAAGTTTCATCGTTAGGGAAAAAATCTTCGATTACAGGTTCACTGTCGTCTGAATTATCGGAAAAATATTCTTCATTTTGCGAATCTTCCGAATCTTCCGAATCTTCCGAATCTTCATTACGGGGTAAGTATTCTTCATAAAGTGAATTCTCGTTGTCTGAGGAATATTCCTCAGTTTGCGAATTTTCATCGTTGTAGTCGTTGGAGTGAAGGTAGTTTTCCTGTTCGCGGCTGATTTGGCTTATTCCGAGGGCGGTGATTTCTTCTCGTGTGGCGTTAAGTTCGCTTTCAAGGGCGCATATAGTTTGGTCATATTCCTGCATGTTTTGGTAAATCTCGGGGATTTGGCAGGGTTCTTTTGAGTCCTCAATGTGCGCGCTGTATTCTTCATAATCCATCCCGGTTTCGGTTTTTAAGACATTATTCTTGGCGCGGAAAATCTCGCTTGCTTTGGCAAGATTTTCGGCAAGTTCTCTTTCCCGATCTTTTAGGGACAGGAGGCGGTTATAATCCGTGAGATTTTCGCCTGTAAGCTTGCGTCCGCTGTCGTCAATGGGGTTGCTGTGAAGCTTTTTGGGTATCGCCTGGGCGTTCAGGGTGTCTATGAAACGAGCAAGTCCTTCGGGGATGTCTACGCTTTTGAGTTCTACCTCATAGCTTAAACGGGGGAAGAATGCCCCCTCGCGGTGATTCTTAGGGCTAACGCGGGTGAACAGCTTTGTATCGTCTTCACCGTCCTGAACGCCTGTGATTTCAGCATCGAAAGAAACCTTGGTTTTTGAAATTTTAAGTCCGCTCGGCGGATAGATTGATAGTAGCGGTATTTCAAGGCTGATACATTCAGATACGGGGTTGTCAAGAGCGTCGGAGCGGATTTGGTCATAAAGCATTTGAACAGTCCGTAGATGAACAACCGATTTGCCTGACGGGTCGTATTCAAGGTCGCCCGCACCGGATATAAAGTCCATTATACTCGCGCCGAGTCTTACGTTGGCTTCAGAAACAGCTTTCAGGGGGGCATATACCAATTGGTTAAGTTCTATTGTGTTTTCGGGGAAATTCTTATTTTTCATATTCGTTCTCCTTAATAATTTTTGATTCAGGACTTGGATTTGAGGTTAAATCCGCAACGGCGGCATAATGGGTTTTGTTTATCGGGGGTTTTGCAGGTGAACCCCGATTCAGTTAAGGACAATTTGTCGGATTTCGGGTTTTTCTGAAATTTTGACCTGAATGCGGCTACGGCTGAAACAATGGCGACTATGCCGATAATAATATTTGATGTATCTATTCCACCGCTGTTGACTACCTGACTCAATGTTTCTTCAATACGGATTACTTCCATCATGATTTCCGAGAAGGCTGAAATATGAGAATCAACTGAATGTGATTCATCGTAGCAATAAAGGTCGTTAATTTTGGAAAAAACTTCGGTAACGGTATCTTCAAAATCGTCAAGGTCGGGGGCAACGTCAAAGTTAGTCTCTTCTGTCTGCAATATGTCTTCTGAGCTTGAATATTCGTCACTGTTTTGCATTATATAAGTCCTTTCTCCTGCGCTTTAATTATGGCGTCGGCAGAATTTCTCACTTCAAGCTTTTCGTAAAGCTTTTTTATATGGTCTCGCACCGTCGTTATTTTAAGAGCGGTATCTTCGGCGATTTTATTATAGGTAAAGCCTTGGCTCAAAAATAACAGCATTTGTTTTTGCCTTTTTGAAAGGGACAGATTTTTGTCCGACAGGAAAATTCCGCCCGTGCGGTTTTTCTTGTTTTTTACATGCAGGAGTATCTTTTGGGACGGCTGTAAAATTTGCGTTTCTCCTGCGTGGGGTTTAGCTTTTTTCCTGGAGCGCCAGTAGCATTTTTCAATCAGGAATGATACGCCTGTTCCGAACCTTGCGATTGCCGCAGGCAGGTTTTCTTTTTCGGCAAGGGCTATGGCTTTTTCCATGTAGCGTACAGCTTTTGGTAATTGCTGTTTTTTCTGAAACGCCAGCGCGAAAAGTACAAGGCAGGTCGTTTCTATGCGGGGCAAATTTAAAGTTTCGGCAAAAGTGCATAAATCCTTTAGACGTATAATTGCCGTGTTTTCATCATCGTCCGCGATAAACGCCAACGCGTCGGTAATGCAGTCCTCGATGTTTGCGAAGCATATTTTCGGACTTACCGATTCGGCGCGTGATGACAGCCATTCTTTTGCCGCGGAAATATCGCCTTTCAGAATAAACAGCTCGGCTTGGAAACGCCTGAAAGCTTTGTAGTTTTGCGAGTTTTCGGGATTATCACAGCTTAGAACCCGTTTTTGAAAAGCCTGAGTTTCACTGTCGGCTTGCCCGTAAGCGAAAAGCTCGCGCAATACATTGATTGAAAGGGTGAAATATGCGGGTTGAAGCTGATTATCGCATTTGTTTTTTATATCTTCTAAAATCGTAAACGCCTTTTCAAATTCCATGTTAAAATATAGTTCGCCGCACTTTACAAGGGCATCATGAACTGTTGAAGATTCGCTTGAAACGCCGGAGAAAATATGGGAATAAAGCCGTGTATTTTCATTTGGATATGGGCTTGTGAAAATATGGGTGTTTAAAATATTGCTTATATTAGGGAAATGCTTTCGGAATACGGAAATATCATTCAGGCTTTTTATGTCGCCGTGGGCGGCGTTGTAAAGATTTATGAGAAATCCGGAGGCTTGTCCGGGGTTTTCTCCGGGTTTTTGCTGTAGTTTTTCAAGAGCGGGTAAAGAAAGACCAATCCCCTGTTCTAAGTGTTTTTGCAGAATTTCTTCGATTAAGCCGTATTGTGTTGAAGCCGAGGCGCATGTAAGAGCCTCTGAATATTTTTGCATAGATAAGAGCTTTCGGCTTATTTCAGCGCAGACTTTTAAAGATTCTTCGGCGTTCACACGATGTGTTTTTTCAAGATATAATTTTAGCAAGCCGTGAAACGTAAAGGTTTCATACGATATATCAATAAGCCCCGTTGTGCGTGATAGTTCGTTTAACTGATTTAGCAGGGCTTCATTATCTTGCATGTTTTTTAAAATGCCAGCAGGTATATTTTCAAGAAACGCCAAGGCGGAGAGGGTTTTTACAGAATTTTCGGACAAGCTTCTCAGCGTTAAATAGTCAAGCGCGGCACAAAAGTGTTTGGGGAATTGCGATTCGTCATATAGTCCGCCGCCGTAAAGCGTTTCGGCAATAAAGCCGGCAGAACCGCAACTTTGACGTGCGAGGCGCAGGGCGTTTGCGGTGCTTATATGTAATTTGTTATGCTCGGCTGATTTTTTGATTTCGGTTTGGCTGAAAGCTAAGTCTTTTGCAGTTATTTGTTTTATTTTTCCCCTGCATTGTTCTTCGTTAAATACGGCTGACAGAGATGTTCGGCTGATAATAATAAGCGATGTTTTTCCCGCGCATAAGCGATAGAAACTTTTTAAGGTTTCGGCGGCTTCTTCCGAGCGGCAAAGGTGAAAATCGTCTATTATAAACGCGTCGGGCATAGTAACTGACGACTCGCCTGAGACAAAGCCGCTTATTTTGTCAAGCAGACAGGCGGGGTCGCTTATAATGCCGCCTGAAGGTTTACGGTTAAATTCGAGAAGAAGACGTGTTATATGATTTAAGAAAAAAGGCGGGCGGTTCATGAAAGGCTCGAAACGCAGATGCAAGTAATTATACTGCAAGGTTTCCATAGCGTCAATCACCGCAGTGGTTTTACCGAAAAGGAGAGGGGCGGTAACCAAGATGATTTCATCTGTTTTTTTGGCACGCAGGAATTTTTGGGTAATGCGCCGACGGCTCAAAACAGTTATCACTTATGTCACTCCTTTCTTGCGTAGCGGGTCATGTCATGGTTTTTATTATAGAGGTTATTTTAAAGCCGAAAAACCATGTTTATAGGTGTTGCTGTGATAAAGTGACCTAAGTCAAGTTCGCGAGAAAAAGGGCGGATTTCTTTCGGCGCAACCGATAACTTTTTTCAACATAATTCGACTGCTATTATAATACCGCCGTTAAAGAGTGAATTTAGCCGATATTTGCCGAAATAGCAAAAAAAGCCCGCACAATGCAGTTATTGTCTTTTAAATTTTAAAGGACTATAACTTACGTGCGGGCAATGTAATAATATCAGATAACCAATAGAGAACGGGAAGATTTATACAATCATCGGAATCAGTCCTTTCTTTTGAATTTAATTCATTTTAACCTAAATCCTCACAGGGTAAAATCCTGTTTATACCGCCTCTGATTTCTTTGCATTGCAATGCACCATGAAACTGTGCTAACATATATCATGGGAGGATTGAACACATGAGAAAGACAGAAGCCGACTCAAAAAAAGAAGCTTACTCAAAAGCGCGCACTACAACCCTTTCCGCATATTTCGCCGAAAACAGAGGGAAAATCCTCGATTTCGGCGATTACTTTTTAGAAAAGCTTTCGGACAGGGAGTTGCTTGACAATTTAGCTGAAAAGGATTTGGAAAAGTTAGCGCGAATATTTAAGCTGATGTTTGACAAAAGCTTTGCCGGAGAGGAAAAAGCCGAAAAGGAGCAAAACCGTGTATTGGAGGAAATTCTGGGGATTTTTAAAAATCATTAAAGGGGTGGGCGTTATTGAAAGATTTATTATCAAAAAGACAACGGGAGTGCCTTGAATATCTGAAAAGCGGCGGCTTAAAGCGAATTAATATCCTTGAGGGGAGTGTGCGTTCGGGTAAGACATATATTTCCCTGCTCTTATGGGGGTTTTGGATTGTCACAAAGGAAGCCTCCTGCACCTTTATGATGGCGGGGAAGACGCTGACCACTCTAAAACGCAATGTCCTTGAACCGCTGGCGGATATATTCGGGGCGGAAAGTTTTAATTATTCAACAGGTAAAAAGGAAGCGTCGCTTTTCGGGCGGCGTATTTATTTGGAAGGGGTCAGCGACTCTCGGAGCGAGGGTAAAATCCGTGGGCTGACCCTTGACGGAGCTTATTGCGACGAGCTTTCTCTGTTTGAGGAGGACTTTTTCAAAATGCTGTTGTCAAGGCTTTCAAAGCACGGTGCAAAGCTTTTCGCGACTACCAACCCCGACCACCCTAATCACTGGCTTAAAAGGGATTATCTCGATAATCGGGAATTAGATTTGTTAGACGTGAAATTTACCCTTGATGATAATATCCATCTTGACAAAAAATATGTCGAAAGCCTCAAAAAAGAATACAAGGGCATGTATTATGAGCGCTTTATTTTGGGGTTGTGGGTAGCGGCAGAGGGCAGAATTTATTCCGAGTTCGACAAAGGCGGGGCGGTTTTAAGCGAGGTTGAATTGCACCGCCGTCTTGAATATAACCCGCCGCTGTTCACTGTGGTCGGGGTGGATTTCGGCGGGAACAGGAGTGCCAGTGTTTTCAGCCTTGTGGGGTTCGACAAAGGGTTTAAAAACGTATATTTACTTCGGGAATATTACGATAAGGAGAACAAGTCTGCGGAAAGCTTGATAGAGGCGTTTACCGAAAAAATTTCCGAATGGAGGGAAGAATTTCCGCCCCTCAAAGCGGTCTACTGTGACAGCGCGGAACAGCTTTTGGTCAAGAGTTTTCGTCACGCCGTACCCGTGGAGGTTAAAAATGCCCTGAAAAGACCTGTTAATCAGCGGGTTGCAATGTTATGCAGACTTATTTCAGCAGGCAGGTTTTTTGTGAATTCAAGCTGCGTGAAGTTTATTGAGTCAATGGAAACAGCCGTTTGGGACAGCGGAAGAGCGGGAGTCGCATCTAAGTCTGAATCAGCCTCCAAACCGGGCAAAGATGTGAGGCTTGACGACGGGAGCGTTAATATTGACTCGTTAGACGGGTTTGAATACGCGATTGAAAGGTACGAGAGGGAATTGTTTAAATTCTAATTTATAATAATCCCCCTTTAAAGTAACGATATATTTTCAGTCTTTTTGTCGCCATTTTTAAAGGGGATTAGTATTAAAACGAAAGGAAATTTTATGAACATCAGAAATATATTCAGAAAAAATATAAGCACTCCGCAGGGACATCAGGCTTATACTTTAAGCGACATTGAACGCTGTAAGCATATTTATGCGGGGGGCGGCGAATGGCGGTACGCCCGAAAGGGCGGGATTGAGGGCGGCATGAGGAGGGTTAATTCCCTTGGAGCGGCAAAGGCACTCTGCACTGAACTTTCCGCACTCTGCTTTTCGGAGCAGGCAGATTTCGGGTTTGTTTCAAAAGAGGTTGAAAGCTTCGTCGGCGACGTTTTGCGAAATAACGGCTTTTGGCGGTGCTTTCCGCTGTTTCTTGAAAAAATGTTTGCCCTCGGCGCAGGGGTAATAAAAGTATATTGCGAGAAAGAAGAAATCCGTCTGAATTACATAGGCGGCGACCGTTTTATCCCCACTCAGTATGATGAAAAAGGGGTTTACGGCGGGGTGATTATTTCTTGTTTTGAGCGGGATGGCAAGCGTTTTCATTTGCATGAAAAACATGAAAGAACCGATTGCGGCGGCGACTATTTAATCACTAACGCGCTTTATGACGTTGACAGCAATAAAGAGCTTGAACTAAAAGAATTTTTCCCGAATCTGCAAAAGGAAACAAGGGTCAAAAACCTTAAAAAGCCGCTTTTTGTTTATTTCAGACCCGCATCGGTTAATAACGTGGGGGATAACCCATTGGGAATGTCGGTCTTGGCAAACGCCGCCGATATTTTGAAAAGTCTTGATATAGTTTTCGACAGCCTTGAACGGGAATTCGTGTTGGGGAAAAAGCGCATTATAGTACCTACTTCGGCAATCAAAGGCGAGTATGGTGAAGACGGCAAGCTGCATAAATTTTTCGATACGGCGGACGAGGTATATCAGGCGTTTTCCGCAAATGACCGCGAGGAATTAAGAATAACCGATAATTCTTCCGAGTTGCGCGTTCGGGAGCATATAGATGCGATTGAAGAGCTTTTGGATTTACTTTGTATGCAGACGGGGCTTTCGCCCGGAGCGCTGTCTTATAAGAGCGCGGGTAATCGTACAGCTACCGAGGTTATAAACCAGGGGACAAGAACCCACCGCACCAAAACGGCGCACCAGCAGCTTATACGCGAGGGTTTGAGCGATTTACTTGAAAATATAGCATTACTGGGGAAGCTTACCGGAAAGCTTCCCTTTACGCTTGGCGAAACCGAGAGTAACATCAACGTGGTTTTTGCCGACAGCGTTATGCAGGATAATAGCGTGAGAATCGATAACGCCGTTAAACTCTTCAAGGCGGGGATTATTGACCGAAACCGCGCGCTAATGGAGGTTTACGGCTTATCGGCAGACGAATTAAACGCGGTCAATCCCAATGTCATTACCGCGAAAGGAGGTGAAGATAATGAACAATGAACAATTGCCAATTAACACTGAAGAAGAAATTGAAATCAACGAAGTTGAAACCGATTCTGACGCGGAAGAGTTAAAGCTTGAAATCGAATCTTTGAAAAGCCGTGCAGACCTGCTTGTTAAGGATAACGCCGAGCTTATCTCGGATAATCTGGCGCTTAGAGCCAAAATTGAAGCCCTGCTTGAAGCAAGGGCGGCGCTACCTGAATTCTCGGTTAAAACCGAGGAGCGTTCAGACAAATACGGAAACGTGAGGGAGGCGTTCAAAAACAACAACCCCTTTATTAAAAGACGGTAAAATCAGTCAGCATTGTAAAAAACGGATGGCTTGAACCGCCGATTAATGAAAATTGCCCGCTTTTACTTACTTTTGGAAAGTTTGGTAATTAGCGGGAGAACCCCCAAATTGCATCTACTGACAGGGCAGTTAAGAACCTGTATTCAATACAGGCTCTAAATTTAATTATGAAAGGAAATAATTTATTATGGCAATTAACACGATTGAATACGGCTCGGTATTTCAAAAAGAATTAGACAAACAGGTTTTAGAGGGCGCGACTTCCGGCTGGATGGAGGAAAATGCGGGACAGGTGATTTATAACGGAGGCAAGGAAATAAAATTACCTATCGTTTCTACCCAGGGGCTTGCGGATTATGACCGTGATACAGGTTATTCTGCAGGGGCGGTTACTTTCACCTACGAAACCTATAAAATGGAACAGGACAGAGGCAGACGTTTCAGATTGGACGCAATTGACGTTGACGAAACGGCGTTCGCGCTGTCTGCTGCTAATGTGGCGGGAGAATTTCAGCGCACCCGCGTTATACCTGAAGTTGACGCATACAGATACTCAAAATTGGCGGCGCTTGCAGAAATCAAAAGCGAGTATGTCCCCGACGCCGACGATATACTATCGGAGCTTACGGCGGGGATTAGCAACGTTATGGACATAACCGGCGGCGAGGGCGAAATAGTGGTGATTATATCACGACCTGTCTATGATGTTCTGCTTTCTTCTAACGAAATTCTCAAAACCATTGAATTCGGGAGCTTTACACAAGGAGAGGTTGATTTTGAGGTCAGATACCTTAACGGCGCATGTCTTATTCCGGTGCCGAGCGCGAGAATGAAAACGGCTTATAATTTCCTCAGCGGCAACGACGGAGGTTTTACGCCCGCTAACACCGCTAAGGATATAAACTGGATTATCTGTCCTAAAAATGCGCCGATTGCCGTTTCCAAGACGGATAATGTAAAAATCATCCCTCCTGAAAGCAATCAGTTTGCTGATGCGTGGGATATAGATTACAGGAAATATCATGATTTATTCCTGCCGAAAAACAAGCGGGAAGTTGTATCGGTAAGCACAAGGTAGAGGCGCTTTGTTGCAGGGGCGGCAAACTGCCGCCCCAAGCATTTAGAAAGGACTGACAACATGATTGCAGACATTGATTATTATAACAGCCAAGGCTTTGATAATCCTGCGGGAGACGACAAGTTGCTCGAAAAAGCCCTTGCGCGGGCAGAAAGGTTAATTGACCTTATTACGGGGGGGAAATGCAACGAATATGACGCTTTGTCTGAGCAGGCGCGAGACAGGTTAAGATACGCTGTCAGCGCGCAGGCGGAGAATTATCTCATAAACGGATTCGATAACGGCGGGGCGATTGACCATAAGGTAAAGATAGGCGATTTCTCCTATGAAAGCAGAAATAACGGCATAATCCAAAGCGTATCTCCCGTGGCAATGGCATCGCTAAAGCTTTCGGGACTTCTTTACGCGGGAACGGAGGTCAGGTAGCTTGAAAAATAAAACAAGCGTAAGAGGAAAAATATTCCGCGACTGGTTGGTGTCGGGAAAGGAAGGGGATTTAAAGTGAACTTATCAAGACCTATTCCTAAAGCTCTGCTCCCGCATAACGCCATACTCAGAACTCCTCGTAGCGGAGGAATATTCGCCGACGGGGCGTATGATGAAACCTCCCTTTATAATGTCCGTATAGAGCAAAATGAAAAAATCCGTCAAGGCAATGCAGGGGAAATAAGAACAAGAGGCGCATCGCTCTATTATGACAGGGTAAATTCAAGCCCCTGCGGGGTTGAGTTTAAATCGGAGCAACTCATACTTTTTGGCGGCGAAATTTATAAAATCGAGGCGGTCAAGACCGTTATGGCGGCGGCACATATTCACCATTACAGAATAGAAATGGTTTAAGTCGGAGGTTTAAAATTATGAACATTCGGGACGAAATGGCAAGGGCAGGAATTAAGCTTACAAAAGCCGCCGCAGAAACCCAGATTGAGCTTTCAAAAACCGCGCTTGAGGACTGCAATAAATTTTGCAAATTCGATACAGGGGAAACCCGCGACTCAAGCTTAAAAGCCAGCGATTTTATAAAGGGGAGGCTAATCTGGAATACCCCTTACGCCCGTCACGCCTATTACCTCGGCGAGGCTGACAGGAGCAAAAACCCGTTAGCTTCGCGGCTTTGGGCGCATAAGGCGGCGGCGCTCTATTCGGACAAATGGCGGGCGGCGGCGAAACAAAAATTCGTTTTAGCAATGCTTAGGTAAAAGGAGGGAGTTAAAAATGGTCTTGGAAACGCAAATTATTGCCGCGGTTATAGAATATTTGAACGGGCGGGTTGAAAGCTTATCGGGATTTTCGCCCATTGTAATGGGGGGGATGGTGGCGGGGCAGTCCGGAATAAGTGCTGAAATCGCGCCAGGTTACGCAAAGTCGGCTTATTTAGCGGGCGGGGTTTTTCAGCGTATGCCGATTTTGCTGATTATAAGGGAACAAAGGCGGCAAAATGCGCTTGAAACAGCCTTTAATATTGCCGAAGCCGTGAGGAGAAGCGGGGATTGCAAAACCGAAAAAATCCACCAAAGCGTCGCCGGCATAAGTATGGGTACCGGACCTGAATTCGTGCAGAGGAGCGGCGCGGATTATATTTACAGCTTGATATTTAATATAGACTATATGTGCGGTGCGCCGCTTTGCGGCGGGCTTGAATCATAAAACGCAGAAAGGAAAAGAAAAATGTTAGAGTTAAACAACCAAATAACCGCCGAACTTGACGTCACCCCTAAAGGTGCGTCGCGCAAATGGGAAAGCCTCGGCAAGGCGTTTAAGAGCGTAACCCAGACGTTGGGGGAGAACGTTTATACTGCAAGCTACCTGTCAGACGGCGGGTTTTCGTCAAGCGAGGTGACAGGTTTAAATTTCACCGTAACTTTCAAAGGGGATTACATAAGAGATGACCCTGTTATTAAGTACATTTTTTCAAGAGATGTGCTTTACGGTGTGGGCGACGCGAGAAAGACAAAATTAAGATTGATTAAAGGCACGAGGACTGTCGTTTGGAACGTTACCATGACCAAAATTCAAGAAACGGGCGGCGACGCCAACGAGCCTAACAGCGTAGTACTGGAGCTTAAAGGCGCGGGCAGACCCGAGGATACGGGGAATTAATGAGGGTTAAACTTTCAATAAAAGCGGACGATTTAAATGCTCCGCTTAATGGAAACCTACCGCCTGCAGAGGCGGGGAAACTTGCTTCCGATAGTTCGCCGGTTAAAAAAATCCGCCTGAAACTCGGAAAAGAAAAAATAAAAAAAGAAATAACCGGGGAGCAAGCCCAAAACCTCCTCGGTAGGCTTTATGAAGACTTAGAGGCAATTTCTTTTTCAGTTCAATCGGGCGAGAATTCGGAATCAGACGCGGGCTACGCGGCTGTCAATATGTTTTTGGAGCTTTTCGGGAAGAAACTTACGGAGAAATTATTGCTTTTATGTAAAGAAAATCCCGAAAGCTCCGAAAGAATCATGAAAAAGCTTAAACGCGTTATAAAGTGTGGCTTATATCCTTTGGCAAAGCGGCAAAGAAGACTCGAGGACAGACGGGGAGTGAAGAAGTATTTATGAGGCTTGGCTTTTCATTTGAAAAACATGTTAGTTTAACGCCGTTGTCGGAGGTGCATTTTTTCGGAGCTTTTAAGATTAACGCCGATTTCAGGAATGTAATACGGGCAGTGGAATTATTAAAAGACAGTAGCATTTCCGAAAGAATGCGGGTAAACGCCGCGCTGAAACTCTTACTAAAACCTATGGCGTTTCGTCGCGCCCGCTTACTTAGTTTTGGGGGAAGAACGGCGCTGTTAAATCGAATTTTCAAGGTGTTAAATCCGGATTCGGGCGAAAAAAAAGAAACCACCGGTACTAAACGAGTACTTTCCCTTATAAAAGACGGCGGATTAATTTACGGCGCTTTTTTACAGGCTTACGGGCTTGACCTTAACAAAAAAGGGTTGGACTGGCGAACATTTTGCAGCCTGCTTTGCTGTATCCCCGAAGGCACGGCTTTGTTCAACGTGATGAAAAACAGAACGGAAAACACGGAAATCACCCAAGACATAGACGACGGGCTTGAAATCCTGTTTAATAAGTTATCGGGAGGAGAAACAAATGGCTGACGGCAGTATTGTTTATGAAGTGCGGGTTGACAGCAGTAATGTGGACGGAGACCTTGCACGGGCGGGCGGCTTGCTCGAAAAAGGCACTAAAGAAATACACCAACTTGCGGCGGGCGTTTCGCTGAACTTCGGGAAGATGCTGGGAGATGTTTTTGGGAAAAGCGCCGATTATGCAGAAGGGGCGGTTTCAAGGCTCGGCGCGGGCTTTGAAAAACTGAAAAACGCGGCGGCACCTCTATTAAATGCTTTGGCGCCCGTTTCGAGAGAGCTTTTGAACATATCTAACTTAAACCTGCCGAATTTAGGTGAGGTTACGGGCAAAGCCGCCCCTGCTTCAACGCCCAAATCTACAGAAACGCCTGCGAAAACATCGATTTTATCAAGACTTTTGCCCTCTTTTGCCGTGGGTACTGAATACATACCCTACGATGATTTTCCCGCGCTTTTGCATAAGGGCGAGGCGGTGCTTACCGCCTCTGAAAACGCCGCATTTCAAGCGGCGGGAGGAGCTGCGGCGCTTAACAAAGGCGCGGTGCAATCGGAGGCGTTCAAAAACGACATGAACAGGGCGGATTTAAATGAATTTGACAGAAGACCGGTCGAGGTAACATTAAGAATTGGCGACCATGAATTCACCCAAATTATTGCCGATACCATGAATAATCTTTACAGGCAGTGGGGGAAAAATCCTCTCAGGTAGAAAGGAATAAAAAGTGAATATATCTTTTAACGGCTACAGGCTTCCGGGCGTTATTTCCTGCTCGGTAAAGCGGGTAACCCGCAACACCAGAACCGAATATAACGCCGAGGGTGATATGCTCATCGACCTTGTGAGCAGAAAGCATATTCTTATCATTCATCTTGGCGGGCTTTCGGCGGAGGAGTTGCGAAAAATTTTTGCCGTAACCGACGACATTTTCTTTACGGTAAGCTTTCAAAGTCCCGTAATCGGGCAAATGAGCGCCGAGTTCCACATGAAAGAGCAGACCGCCGAAACCGATTTCGTATTTCAGGGAATAACTTATTATAAAGCGTTAAAGCTTGTTTTAGAAGAGCGTTAAGTCGCTTGCTGTGAAAGGAGTGAATAACATAATGATTGAAGTTTCGCCGGACTTTATGGAAAAATCGCTTAGTCCCGGGCGGGATGTGCAGTGCGTAATATTGGCGGGGGGACATGCTTACGACGACAAGGATATTCTGTCGTTTGAGTTTAACGATGTGGTGCATCCTGAAGACATGAGTTTCGGGACGACCTGTGCCAACCGCTTTCATTTTGAGCTGTGGAGTCGTCGCAACATCCCGTTGTCGGCGGTTATATCCCCTTATGTGGCTTTTACGAAAGATGCCTCCGGAGCTGTTACGGAGTTTCGTCTGCTCGGCGAATTTTATATTTCGCGGCGCTACCGTAAAAGGGAGCGGTACAGTATAACCTGCTACGACAAAATGTTTCGTCTTGATGCGAGATACCGCCCGACGGTTAATTTCCCTTGCACTACCGCCGAGCTTCTTTCTGACATAGCTGAACAGCACGATTTTAAGGTAGGGTTTGCGACGGCGAACGATGTGGTGGAATCAGTCCCCAAGCTTGCCACCTGCCGCGAGGTTATCGGTTATATCGCGGGGATTAACGGCGGGTTTGCAAAGTTTGACCGTACCTCGGTTTTAAGGTTAAGGAAGCTTGAATTATGCGACTTTTTGCTTAATCGAAGCCAATATACGTCGCTGTCCCTTAAAGCTGATAAGCTTGAAGTCAGGCAGATTGAGTTTATGAACGAGGATGAAACGTTTTCAGAAGGGAAAGGGACTAAGCTCACCACCTACCGTCAGCATAACCCGTTCGCGGGGAAAGACGCGGCAAAGCGGGTGTTTGACCAATGGAACGGCTTTACCTATTTCGGAATGACGGTAAAAATGCAGGGTTTGCCTTTTTTGGAGTCGGGTTTCAGCATTTTGGTTCAAGACGATTTTGAGAACATATATTATGTGGCGTTAATAAGCGATTACACCCTTGAATATGACGGGGCTTTAAGAGCCACGTTAGTGTCAAAATCCAAAAACCCCATAGACGACTACGAAGAGCCAATGACGCAACAAAGACTTATGGAAAGCCTCAGCCAAAGTCTTCGCATGCGTTATTATAATTTCATAAACGAAAGGATTGTAACGATTTCACAATCGGCGCTTTCGATTATAAGCATAAACTTTAGTCTTGAAACAAGCTCGGTTGTTGTTTTTAATTCGCAGTTTACCGTAACGGCGAATACAGACGCTGTTTTGACGCTGAATTATTACGTAAATAATATCAACGTCGGACAACAGCCGAGGACAAACCTGTCAGCGAACAAGCCTTTAAGCGTCAGTCTTTATAATTGCTTTGAAAGAGCGCGGACGGGAAGAAATACCCTTTCGGTTACGGCAAGTATAAGCGCGGGAAATGCGGTTATTGAGCAGGGACAATTAATAGCCACCGTCAGCGGGCAGTATATGCTTGGCGACGCGAAACCGCAAATACCCGAAATCAATATTTCAGAGGCTATGACGAAACACGCAATAAGTGCGTTAAACCTGCGGGCGGTGGAACTTTCGGAAACCCTCGGAATCCCGCCTGTGCCGGACACTAAAGTCGTTATTGACGATTATTTTGAAAAACTCTCGATATCGGGAATAAATCTGTCGCTGAAATAATTCATAAAAAGCCGTTCCAATAGAAAATCGGCACTCTTTCTATTGGGACGGCATTTAAAACAAACAGGAGGAAATTATGCTAAAAGGAAAAACAAAAATAGAGCTTTTCGACGCCGCAACCGGAGAAAAGGTAGCAGAGCGGGTTGACCAAAACTTAGTTACAAACGCGATAAAAAACATGTTAGGTTTTGGCTCGGAATTACTTATGTCGGGGGTCAACCTTTCGGGTATGCTGAACAGCATGACCCCGCTTTACCCGACTTTCCTGCGCGGGGTACTGCTTTGGGACAGTGCAATACCCGAAAATCCTGATATTATTTTTGCGCCGCCGGGCGTTAAATGCGTAGGTCACGCAGGCGGGGGTTATTCAGGAGCAAAGACGACTCGTGGGACGTTGAATTTAAACGAAACGCAGGTTTTAGAAAACGGCGTAAGGATGGTCTGGGACTTCCCCACGGACAAGGCAAACGGCAGTATAAGAGCCGTTTCGCTTACGTCCGTTATGGGCGGGGATATGGGCTGGTTTACCGAAGCCGAAAGCGGCAACTCTTTTCAATTAAGTATCGCGAGCGGCAGTTTTGGAACACAAACCATCCGTAATACGCCAAACTCCTCAATATATGTAGGAGAGCTGAGACGGGGGGTGCAAACTTATGTTTCCAACCTTGGCGGCGGACAGCTCGGAGTGATTGAGCAAACCTTTGCCAACCCCCGTCAAATCGGGATTCTCGACAAAGCCGGAAATCTTCACCACGACCACGCAACCGAAACATTGTTCACGATTCAGACAGATACGGATTTTATGAGTTTTTCAGGAACTTCCCTCGTAGACGAAAACAATATTTTTTCATCTGTGCGATTGACAAACAACAGAAATGTGAGGGTAATATCAATCGACCTGATTAGCAAAACAATAGTCGGAGACATAAGTTTTACGCTAAGTGAAAATGTAAACAACCTCTCTCACGCTTTTTGGAAAAATCATCTTTATTGCAGTTCAACCGCAAGGGGGGGAATTTGCAAATTCAACACCGACGGGCAGTTTGTGGAAAGGGTGTTGAATTCCACAACCACTTCCAGATTTTCCCGCTTCGATAAATATTTATACGTCAGGGTTGACAGTATCGGGCACCCTCCCTCTTTTTTGACTGACGGGGAAAATCACTTTTTAATCCCGTTTGCAAACACCGGCAGCCCTACGCAGTACTTCTCGGGAACATCAAGCTTTAAACCGCCCCTTTTTGTCAATCATCGCGACATTGTCGGAAACGGTAGTAACAACCCGCTTATACAATACGTCACGCCTTATTTGGCGACCATAAACAACCTTTCGTCGCCGGTATCGAAAAACAGCCTGAATACAATGAAAGTTACTTATGAATTAACGCAGGAGTAGTTTGGGCTGAATAATAAAAAACAGCGGTCGGTGTTTTGTCCCGCTCCTTTTTGTGCACGTAGCACACCGTTACACGGTAAAAAGAGCGGGACAAAAGCCGACCGCTGTTTTTTAATTTTTGTTTATTGCCTTATTTAATATCGGCAGTACTAATATTGCAAGCGCCCCCCCTATTGACGCCGTGATAAGCTGGGGGTATGAAAACATGACATAAATCGGCGCGGCGGGAGGCAAGTCTAAAATTAAGGGTGCGACTATTTTTACAACCCCGATATATAAAACCAAGAATTTTCCGACTGCCCCGACCACCAAAGCTATAACATAAGCTAAATATTTATAAGGGATTTTACAGTTGCCTATTAAGCTCCAAAGAATAACAAGCGCCAAATTTCCGAAACAGATGAGCGGTATTATGGCGGGGAATTGCGGACCGATGGGAATAGGCATAATGAAAGCCATCACAGGAGAAAGAACGGCGACAGCCGCTCCTGAAGCGAGACCGCAGGTCATAACCGAAACGATGAGTATTAAATTAACTACAGAGCCGGTTACAAGCGTGTTAAATGGCGGGGGCGCTGCGGAAGTCAAAGTTCCTGTCACCCATTGCAACGTTACCAAGAGGGCAACGAAGAGCCCCGTGCGGGTAATCCAAAGTACTTTTTTGTTCATAATAACACTCCTTTTGTATTTATATTTCGCGCTTAGACACGGCGGCTTTGACAGAAATATCCGCGATTTTCCCTAATCGCCCTGTCAGACCGTTGATTTTATCCATATCTGCAATCACCACTAATGATATAACCCCGATATTTTCCTCGCTGAAGGGCAGACCCATGCGCCCTTTAACTATTTCGTTATACTCGGAAACAATTTGGTTGAACTCGTCTTGATTTTTCGACGGATTTTCAAGCACGATTCCAATCACCGCAATCCGTTTCATATTTTCACATCACCTCCCGAAAAAGGGCTTTAATAAACAAACAAAAACGCGTCCTTTATTAAAAAAGACGCGTTAAAAGACAAAATTGCATAATTATGCCGTTATGCTTTCGCGCCTTTCAAATCAGTAAAACACTTTTTTGTCAGGTACAATTTTATTATATCGCAAAAAGATGATTTTGTCAAGTCGGTGTTAAATTTTCAAACGCTGTCTGTCAAGAGAGCGACCTTAAAAAAACGCTCTCTTGACAGACGGCCTTTTTTTTATTATAATCAATTTATGATTAGGAACGGTTATCTGCCGTCCGATAAGGAGAATAAAAATGAACCCCGAAGAAAAAATTGAATTGGAGCGGACTTCCCGCAATGAAAACTTTATCCACGACGTCATAGACGCCGACCTTGCGGAGGGGCGGTGCAAAACCGTGCATACCCGTTTCCCGCCCGAGCCCAACGGCTATATCCATATAGGAAGCGCCAAGGCGATTTATATTAATTATGAAGCCGCGAAAAAATACGGCGGCTTGTTCAATCTGCGTTTTGATGATACCAACCCCGTAAGAGAGGACGAAAGCTATGTTAAGTCCATTATAGAGGACGTAAAGTGGTTAATTGGCGAAGAACCGTCGGGCGGTATTTTTTACGGCTCGGATTATTTTGCTCAGTGTTACGAATATGCGGTAAAGCTGATTAAAGACGGCAAGGCTTATGTCTGCGACTTATCCAATGAACAAATGCGCGAATACCGGGGTTCTTTAACCCTGCCGGGACAAAACAGCCCCTACCGCGGCAGAAGCATTGACGAAAATTTAGCCCTTTTTGAGCGCATGAAAAACGGAGAATTTGAAAACGGCGGGTGTACTTTAAGGGCGAAAATAGACATGGCGGCTTCAAATATGAATCTGCGCGACCCCGTGCTTTACAGAATCCTTAAAGTCCCTCACCACAGACAGGGAGATAAGTGGCAGATTTATCCCATGTACGACTTTGCCCATACGATTCAGGACGCGATTGAGGGGATTACCCATTCCTGTTGTTCTCTTGAATTCGAGAATCACCGCCCGCTTTACGACTGGGTGGCGGATAACATCGGCTTGGAGGAGCATGAAAAGCCTCACCAGTATGAATTTGCGCGGCTTAACATGACCTACACCACTATGAGTAAGCGTTATTTGCGTATACTCGCCGAGAAAGGTTTGGTTGACGGCTGGGACGACCCGCGTATGCCGACCTTGGCGGGGCTTCGCAGACGGGGTTATACCCCCTCGTCCATTTTGGAATTTGTCAAAAGGGCGGGTGTTGCAAAGGCTTACAGCATAGTCGATTCGGCTCTGCTCGAATTCTGTCTGCGGGAGGAATTAGACAAAACCGCTTTGAGGCGGGTAGCCGTGACAGAGCCGCTATTAGTTACGATTGAAAACTTTCCCGAAGACAAAACCGAATATTTTTCTCTTCCAAACAATCCCAAAGTTCCAGAAACAGGTGAAAGGCAATTACCTTTCACACGGCAAATTTATATAGAGCGTTCCGATTTTGAGGAAATCCCTCCACCTAAGTTCCACAGACTAAAGCCCGGCGGGGAAGTTAGGTTAATGGGTGCTTACATTATAAAGTATAAAGATGTAAAAAAAGACCAAAACGGCGAAATAATCGAGCTGATTTGCACCGCTGACCTTGAAACCGGCAACGGTATGCCCGCCGACGGACGTAAAATCAAGGGTACTATTCACTGGCTTTCGGAAAATAACTGCGCCGACGCAAAGCTTGCGCTTTACGACAGGCTTTTTAATGTTGAGAATGTTTCCGACGCTTTCGACAATCTTGGTGACGATGGAGAATTCGACGATTATCTGAATAAGGATTCGCTTATATTTGCCGAAAACGCTAAGGTTGAGCTGTCCTTAAATCAAGCCGAATCCGGCGAAAAATTCCAGTTTGTAAGGACGGGCTATTTTTGCGCCGACAGCAAGAACAAGGGCGTTTTCAACAAAACAGTTTCACTCAAAAGTGGGTATAAGCCATGATTCCGAGTGTTGAAATTTTCGGCAAAATCATCACGCCCTATTTTTTTACTGCCCTTACGGGTATATTTGTGGCGGGCTTTTTCGGTTGCAAAATTTCGGCAAAGCGCGGAATAGATAGCGTTGACATGCTTATTTTCATGCTGGTTACTTGTATCGGCGTTTTTTTCGGCGGAATTTTGCTGTTTGGGCTGACGACCATAGTAAATCATTTTAACAGGCTCCCCGAAGTCTTTGCGCGGGCAGAGTCTGCCGCCGATTATTTTGCGCTCGCCGTCGCGATTTTCGGAGGTTCGGTGTTTTACGGGGGCTTGCTCGGCGGAATCGCCGCAGGCTTAATCTTTATTAAAGCCAAAAAGCTTGATTTAGGCGCGTATTCCGACGTTATGGCGCTTGTAGCACCGTTTTTCCACGTTTTCGGGCGCATGGGCTGTTTTCTAAGCGGTTGCTGTTACGGAATCGAGTGGGAACATGGTTTTACATATCATCATTCTCTTGTGGAAGAGGCGAACGGAGTCCCCCGTTTCCCGGTTCAACTTCTTGAATCCTTGTTCGTGCTGTCAATTTTTGCAGTTTTGCTGTTTTTATTTAAGTCAAACAGGTTTAAAAACCGCTTGTTTTACATATATCTTATTATCTATTCGGCAGGCAGGTTTTTTCTCGAGTTTCTTCGCGGCGACCAAATACGCGGAATCTATTACGGAGTTTCAACCTCGCAGTTGATAAGCGTTTTGGTGTTTGCCGTTTCGGTTTTTATGTTTGTGAAAACAAGTGCAAAGAAAAGAAAAAACCCGAAAAATTAAAGATTTTGTAAAAAAATGTTGACAATGTGAAAAAACTGTGATAAAATTACATACAGTTACGCATTTAATTATTTATTGTAGGAGGCGAATTTTCATGGAAAACAATAACAACAATTTCAGTACTAATCCCGAGCCACAGCAGCCACAGCAGCCACAGCAGCCACAGCAGCCTCAACAGCCCAATATGTACAATGCGGGTAATGTGCCGCCTCCGCAAAATCAGTGGAATAATCCTGTTCCGGGAAATCAGTGGAATCAAACGCCCGGAGGCAACGACCCTAACAAAGGCAAAGCGATAGGCGCTTTGGTTTGCGGAATTGTAGGTCTTGCCGGAGGTTGGATTCCCGTTGTGGGATATTTTACTTTGGTTATATCTATTGTAGCCATTGTTCTCGGTATAATCGTCATGAAAGCTATGCCTAAAGGCACTCCCGGCAGAGGCATGGCGGTAGCTGGCTTTATTCTCGGCGTTATTGGCGTCGCATTAACCGTACTTGTTATTATTTGTGTAGCGGTATGTGTGGCGGCGGTTGGCACTGCGGGCGCGAGCCTTACGGAATTTTGGTATTGAGAATAAAATTTAATTTTACCTATTGACAAATCCGAAAAAACATAGTATACTTTGTAAAGTATTCAAAACAAAGCAGAGAAGTTCTCTCACCCGTCGGCTTAAAAGTGCCTTGACGCGGTAATTACGTTGTTTATATAATCTTTTGCCGGGTTTTTAAAACTGCGGTAATAAAATAGGTTATCTAAAGCGCGGGAGAAATTCTTCCGCGCTTTATTTTGTGTTTTACAATAAACAGCAAGCTTATTGGAGGGAGAGTGTAAATCATCGGCAACAAGGAGCTACTCATAAACGACGAAATCACAGCTGTAGAGGTGCGCGTAGTAGGAGAGGACAATGAGGCTCTCGGCGTTATGAAACGCGTAGAGGCGCAGGAAATGGCTGACACCAAAAACTTAGACCTTGTGCTTATAGCACCTCAGGGTAATCCGCCCGTCTGCCGGATTATGGACTACGGTAAGTTTCGCTTTGAGCAGTCCAAGCGGGAAAAAGAGCAGAGAAAAAGCCAGAAGCACGTCGAGCTTAAAGAGGTGCGAATGTCGCTCAACATAGGCGACAACGACTTTAACACTAAGGTCGGCAGCGCTTTGAAGTTTTTGAAATCCGGAGATAAGGTAAAGGTTACGATTCGCTTTAAGGGCAGAGAGATGACCCACCCCAAGCTCGGTGAAAAGCTGATGGTAAGGTTCGTTGACGCTTGCGCTGAACTCGGCGTTTCCGAAAAACCCTCAAAGTTTGAGGGGCGTAATCTTAATATTATATTAGCGCCCAAAAAGAATATTGAAAAATGAGAAAATAAAGGAGGAGAAACCATGGCAAAAGCAAAATCGTCAAAGCCCAAAATTAAAACTCACAGCGGGGCAAAAAAACGCTTTAAAGTAACTAAAAACGGTAAAATAAAGTACAGACGTACCAACCGCATACACAGACTTACGCAGAAATCCACAAAGCGTAAGCGTACCAGCCGCAAGGCAAATTACGTTGACAAAACCAACGTTGCGGAAGTAAAGGCATTACTTCCATATAAATAAATTGCAGAACAAAAGGGTTTGTTGACACTGTCCCGAAAGGTTCAGAACAACATGTCCTTATGAAGGAGGAATAAATTATGGCTCGTGTAAAAGGCGGGTACGTTACGCGTCAAAGAAGGAAAAGAACATTAAAACTCGCTAAGGGTTACTGGGGCGGCAAGAGTAGGCTTTTTAAAACCGCTAAAGAGGCGGTTTATAAATCGGGGCAGTACGCCTATATAAGCAGAAAACTCAAGAAAAGAGATTTCAGGAGGCTTTGGATTACGAGGATTTCCGCCGCTTGTAAAATTAATGGTATGAATTACTCGACATTTATCAATGGTCTCAAAAAGGCTAACATCACCCTTAACCGCAAAATGCTTTCCGAAATCGCCATTAACGACGCGGATGGTTTTACCGCGCTTTGCGAAAAGGCGAAAGCGCAGGCGTAAAATTTATTACAACAGCACACCGCGCCCTATGTAAATCATAGCGGCGCGGTGATTTAAAGGGGGCGCGTTTAAAACAATGAAATTCCCCGTCATCACCTCCCGCCAAAACCCAAAAATCGCCCTTTTTCGGGCTATTATGCGTAGTAAAAAAGCCCGAGAACAAGCGGGTGTATTCGCCGTAGAGGGCGGGAAATTATTCTGTGAAGCAGTTAATTCGGGTTTGGAACCCACACAATTATTAATGACAGAAAAATTTTCACAAAAAAATAATGAATTAATTGAAAAAGCCGCAAATTTATGCAATATAGACATAATAAGCAATGATTTAGCTGAATATATTTCCGACACAAAGTCACCGGAGGGGGTATTTTTTACAATTCCTTTGCCTGCTCCGCTTGACAAATCCGTAAAATTGAATACAATTAAAGGTGTACGTCTAATTGCGCTCGATGGTTTGCAAGAACCCGGCAACGTTGGCGCAATGATAAGGAGTTGCGATGCTTTCGGCATTGACGGTCTGCTCATGTCCGAAACCTGCGCCGATATTTATTCTCCTAAAGTTATAAGGAGCGCTATGGGTTCGAGTTTTCGCCTGCCTGTTTGCAGGGGTGAACTGACGGAGTTTCTGACTGAACTGAAAAGCAAAGGCTTTGTTCTAATCGGTGCAGGTTTAAGTGAAAGCGCCGAAAGGCTCGGAAACTTCACCTTTCCCGAAAAGTGCGTGGCAGTTATAGGTAATGAGGGTGCGGGAATAAGCAGGGAAGTATTAAATCTATGCGACGCTCAAATTTATATCCCCGTGAAAAATGTTGAATCGCTGAACGCGGCTGTAGCCGCTTCAATCATTATATATGAAATGTCGGCGAATTGCCGCTGATAATATTGTTGTCTAAATTTAACAAGGAGAAATTCACAATTGTCAGATTTAATTATAGTGGAATCGCCAGCAAAGGCGAAAACAATCGGGAAATATCTCGGCAAAGATTTTAAGGTCATGGCTTCGGTGGGGCATATCAGGGATTTGCCCAAGTCGAAGCTTGGCGTGGATATAGAAAATAATTTTCAACCTATTTATGAAAACAAAAAAGATAAAGCAACTCTTATTAATGACTTAAAAAAGCAGGCGGGCAAATCAGGTCAGGTATTCCTCGCAACCGACCCTGACCGAGAGGGTGAGGCTATTTCGTGGCATTTGGCGTATATTCTCGGGCTTGACACAGGCAAACCCATAAGGGTAACTTTTAATGAAATTACTAAAACAGGGGTAAAGGACGGCATGGCGCGACCGCGCAGTCTTGATATGGGGCTTGTAAACGCCCAACAGGCAAGACGTATTTTGGACAGAATCGTCGGCTATATGCTAAGTCCGTTTTTGTGGAAAAAGGTACGCAGGGGTCTTTCGGCGGGACGGGTGCAGTCGGTGGCGGTAAGGCTGATTGTTGACAGGGAAAAGGAAATAGAGGCTTTCGAGAGCAGGGAATACTGGAGCGTGGACGCGTCTTTGCTTACCTCGGGCAGCAAAAAGCCTTTTCCCGCTAAATTGAGCGAAATAGACGGCGTAAAAGCGGAGCTGAATAATAAAGAAGAAACCGATAAGGTTTTAAAACGCTTGGAGGACGCCGAATTTGTTGTTTCCGAGGTCAAAAAATCAACAAGAAAAAAACTCCCCGCGCCGCCTTTCACTACTTCTACGTTGCAGCAGGAGGCTTCCCGCAAGCTGTTTTTCAATTCCCGCCGTACAATGAAAGCGGCACAGGAATTATACGAGGGCGTGGAACTGCCCGAACACGGCGCAATCGGACTTATAACCTATATGAGAACCGACAGCCTGCGTATTTCAAACGAAGCGCGGCAGGCGGCAAAGGAGCTTATAGAGCAGAAGTTCGGCGCGGAATATGTTTACGGCGGCGAGCGGCTCTTTAAGTCAAAGGCTAATTCCCAGGACGCTCACGAAGCCATTCGCCCCAGTGTGCCGCAGATTACCCCCGAGCAGATTAAAAGCCATGTTTCGGGCGACCAGTATAAATTATACAAACTGATTTGGGAGCGTTTTATGGCAAGCCAGATGGAAAACGCTCAACTAAACACTGTTTCGGCTGATATAACCGCAGGCGGCTGTCTTTTTAAGGCAAACGGATACACGGTTAAATTTGACGGTTTCATGAAACTTTATGTGGAAGAAAGCGAAAATCCGGACATTCCTGAAAACAGCGGCAAGGGCGCGGCGCTTCCCGCGCTTACAAAAGGCGAAACGCTGAAACTTGAAGATTTAAGCGGCAATCAGCACTTCACCCAACCTCCCGCCCGTTATACCGAAGCGAGTTTAATCAAAGCTCTTGAAGAAAACGGCATAGGCAGACCCTCAACCTACGCACCGACCATTTCCACCATCTTGGACAGACAATATGTCGAGCGTATGCAAAAGCAGTTAAAGCCTACAATTTTAGGCATGGTCATCACCGATTTGTTGCAGGCACATTTTGACAATATAGTCGATACCAAATTCACGGCGCAGATGGAAACCGACCTTGACAAAATTGAGGAAGGCTCTGAAGAATGGACAAGAATTTTGCGCGGCTTTTACGGAGAATTCGAGAAGACCCTCAAAAAAGCCGAAACCGAAATGGAAGGCAAACGGGTAAAAATTCCAGATGAGCCGACCGACATACCCTGCGAGCTTTGTGGAAAAATGATGTCAATCAAAATCGGACCTTACGGGAAGTTTCTCGGCTGTACCGGTTTTCCCGAATGTAAAAACACCAAAAGAATTGTGAACCAAGCCGGCGGGGAATGTCCGCTTTGCGGCAGCAGAATGATTAGTAAAAAGTCCAAAAAGGGCAAGCCTTATTTCGGGTGTGAAAACTTCAAGGAGTGCAACTTTATGACATGGGACGCTCCGGTGTCCGAAACCTGCCCCGAGTGCGGGAAAAAGCTTTTCAAAAAAGGCGGCAAAAAAGGTACGCTGTACTGCGCGGTGGAGAATTGTGGGTTTGAAAAAGAAGCCGAAAGTAGCGAGAATTCCGATAATGCCGAAAGTTAGCGTAATCGGCGCGGGACTTGCGGGGGCTGAGGCGGCGTGGGTTTTAGCCGAAAACGGCTTTGAGGTTTTGCTTTATGAGATGAAACCCAAAACATTTTCCCCCGCTCACAAA
Organism: Oscillospiraceae bacterium; assembly: GCA_009776305.1. Classification (GTDB taxonomy): domain Bacteria; phylum Bacillota; class Clostridia; order Oscillospirales; family Ruminococcaceae; genus Ruminiclostridium_E. The sequence goes on from WRLY01000001.1 coordinate 678,161, forward strand.
AACCAAAACTTTGCCGAGCTTGTCTGCTCCAATTCGTTTAAGTCAAACGACAAAAGCACAGCTTCGGGTTTATTAAAAGCCGAAATGCGGCTTTTAAACTCGCTGATTATAAAAACAGCCGAAAAAACCGCCGTAGCGGCGGGAAACGCCCTGGCGGTTGACAGGGAAAAATTCTCACTTGAAATTACCCGAAGAATTCTTGAACACCCCCGAATAAAAGTTATAAATGATGAAGTCATAGAATTCCCCGAAAAAAATGCAATTATATGCACGGGACCTTTGACAAGCGATTTGTTCGCCGTTGAAATAAGCAAAAAGTGCAAGTCTTTATATTTCTACGATGCAGCCGCGCCGATTGTAACGCTTGAAAGCGTAGATTTAAATAAAGCCTTTTTCGGCAACAGATACGGCAAGCCGAGCGCCTCGGTTTGCAATTCCGACTTGACGTCGGCGGTGTGTGATGATAAAAACAAAGGCGATTATTTGAACTGCCCATTTACCGAAGAAGAATATAATCTTTTCTACAATGAGCTGATAAAAGCCGAAACCGCGCCTTTGCATCAAGTTGACAAAATAAACGTTTATGAGGGCTGTATGCCTGTTGAAATATTGGCGAAACGCGGCAGGGACAGCGTTCGTTACGGCTGTATGAAACCGGTGGGTTTCACAGACCCGCGCACGGACAAACGCCCTTACGCACTTGTACAGCTTCGCGCCGAAAATGCGGAAAAAACGCTGTTCAACATAGTCGGCTTTCAGACTAATCTGAAGTTTAAAGAGCAGGAAAGGGTTTTCCGCCTGATACCGGGCTTGGAAAATGCCGATTTCATGCGGTACGGTGTTATGCACCGCAATACGTTTTTGGATAGTCCGAGGCTGTTAGACAGGCATTTTATGCTGAACAATTCCGACAACGTTTATTTCGCGGGGCAGATTACGGGGACGGAGGGTTACGCCGAGAGCGCGGCGGGCGGAATCATAGCGGGGCTGTCGTTAGCGCGCAAACTCATCGGGAAAGAACCGCTTGAATTACCCGAAACGACAATCATCGGCGCACTTTCAAGGTATATCAGCGACCAAAACGTTACGAATTTTCAGCCTATGGGGGCGAACATGGGGCTTTTGCCGCCGCTCCCCGAAAGAATCAAGGGGAAAAAAGAACGTTATGCGGCGCTTGCCGAGCGGGCAATCAAGGATTTGAAAACCGCCGTCAGCGATTAAGCATTTCAAATGTCAAAAGAGTGTTGGCGCAAAAGCCCTGCCTGAAGCTTTCACGCGAGGCATATTCAAGTAACTCGTTCTGCGCGTCGATTAATTTTTCAAGCAGTTTTTTGCTTTCGTCGTCTAATTTTTGATTGAGCCTTGTTTTAATCTCTCCTGTAAGCTTTAACAAATCGCTGTCAATATTTTCGGCATAGGCAATGTAAATTGTATCAAGTATGTTTTTCATGGTTTTTTCTCCTTTTTGAGTTAGTTTTACACTATCTGTTAAATAGTGTAATTCAATTATACACTATCCGATGAACAGTGTCAAGCTTTTTGGAGTTTTTCTTATGATTAGTGAAAGAATAAAATATTTACGAGTAAAAAATAAGCTAACGCAAAAAAAAACGGCTGAAATTGCAGGTGTACAGGAGGTTTCGTTTCAGCGGTTTGAATACGGAACATTGAGACCGAGCTTGGACACGCTTATTATTTTAGCAGATTATTTCGGCGTATCATTGGATTATTTAGTCGGGCGGACGGATAAGCCCGAAATCAATAAATAACGAGGTGACTATTATGAAACAAACAAGCAACAGCAAAGGAATCGCCCCCGACGGAAAGTCCGCCCCTGACGGAAAGTCCGCCCCTGACGGAAAGTCCGCCCCTGACGGAAAGTCCGCCCCAGACGGTTCGTCGGTGAGAATAGCATTAGATGCGTTTGGCGGTGACCACGCGCCGGATATGCCGATTTTAGGCGCGGCGGCGGCGGTAGAGGAATACGGCGCGGAAATAATTTTGACGGGCGACGAGAAAATTATTAAATCCCGCATGAAAGAGCTGGGTGTTTCGGGTAAAAATATCACCATTGTAAAAGCCGATGGTGTAATCAAAATTGAGGACGACCCTATTGAGATAAGAGGCTCGAAAAAGAATTCCTCTATGGGGAAGGCATTTCAGCTTGTGGCGAGCGGCGACGCCGACGCCTTTGTCAGCGCGGGCAGTACGGCGGCGCTCGTGATTGGTGCGATTACTATTGTAAGGCGAATGAAAGGGGTAAAACGCCCCGCGCTTGCCCCGCTTATGCCGGGGTTCAGCGGTCATTATATGCTCCTTGACGGCGGCGCGAATCTTGATTGCCGCCCTGAAATGTTAGTGCAATTTGGGGTTATGGGCAGTATTTTCATGGAAAAAATCATGGGTATAAAAAATCCCCGTGTAGGACTTCTGAATGTCGGTGCGGAGCGGGAAAAAGGGCGCGAGCTTGAACAAAAGGCTTACGAAGCCTTACAGAACGCCCCCATTAACTTTGTGGGCAATGTTGAGGGGCGCGACCCCATTGCCAATTTGTGCGATGTGGCGGTTACTGACGGATTTACCGGCAATGTCTATTTAAAAGGTGTTGAGGGAATGGGTGCGCTTATAAAAGTTTCACTGAAAGAGCTTTTTACCACCAATACAAGCACCAAATTCGGATACCTTTTAAGTAAAAAGGGGATTAGAAATCTCGGTAAAAAGATGGACTATAAGGAAGTGGGCGGTTCTCCCCTTTTAGGTACAAAAAAGCCTGTGATTAAGGCACACGGCTCAAGCGATGCACTGGCGTTCAAGAACGCAATCAGGCAGGCGATTAACTTCTGCGTCGCGATTGATGAAATCGAAACGGCAATCGCAGGGCTGAATCCTCAAAATTAACGTTTAGAGAGGCTAATCATTTGGCAACAACATTTGAGAAAAAAATTAAATATACCTTTAAAAATAAAGCGCTCTTTAAAGAAGCGCTGACACATTCGTCACACTCATCGGGCAAAAAGCGTTTCAGCAATGAGCGTCTGGAGTTCCTGGGGGACAGCGTTTTGTCGCTCGTAACGTCTAAGTATTTATTCGAGCAGTTACGCGATATACCCGAGGGGCAACTTACAAAGCTGCGGGCGGGAATCGTCTGTGAACAGTCGCTTTTCGGCTTTGCCCAAAAAATAGATTTAGGGGAGCAACTTTTTTTAGGCAAGGGCGAGGAGACTTCAGGCGGGCGTCGTCGTCGCTCAATTTTGGCGGACGCTTTTGAGGCGTTAATCGCCGCCATTTTTCTTGATGGCGGAATAGAGCAAGCCGAAAAGTTCCTGCTTTCGTTTTTGCCTGAAAAAGAAAAATTGATGGGCGGCAAGCCTCTGTTCAACGATTATAAAACAGTTTTGCAGGAAATCATTCAGCAAAATCCGGAGGAAAAAATAACCTACAAACTCGAAAGTGAAAGCGGTGAAGACCACAACAAAACTTTCACGTCAAGCGTTTTGCTGAACAATCAGTGCATAGGCACGGGGACAGGCAGAAGTAAAAAAGAAGCCGAGCAGGAAGCGGCAAGGGAGGCAATAAGGCTTATGGGATATGAGCAGGAATGAAAACGGTAGAGAACAAGGGAGCCAACTTAATGGAACTAAGCGCGGGGCGCAAACGGACTAATGCCGCGATTTTTATACCGCATCTCGGCTGTCCGCACAAATGCTCTTTCTGCGATCAGAACCAAACCACAAAAGCGCAAAACTCTGTAAGCGCGAAAGATGTTTATGACATTTTGGAAAGCTACGCAACGTCGCTGAAACAGCGCGGGCTGACAGCTCAAATCGGTTTTTTCGGCGGAACGTTTACCGCGCTTGATTGGGATTACAGGGAAGAATTACTTAGCACAGCAAATCAATATTTGCGAAAGTACCCTGAAATCTTCACGGGAATCCGTTGTTCCACCCGTCCTGATTATATAAATGAAAAGGTTTTGGAGCAACTAAGGCATTACGGTGTAAACGCCGTTGAGCTCGGCGTACAGAGCATGGACGAAGATGTTTTGGAGCTTAATAACCGTAGGCACAGCTCCGATGATGTGCGGAAAAGCGCGGAGCTAATCAAAAGTTTCGGCTTTGAATCAGGTTTGCAGATGATGACCGGATTATTGGGCGACACGGCGGAAAAATCGCTGTATACAGCAGATGAATTAATCAAGCTGAAGCCTGATACCGCGCGGATTTACCCGACTGTAATTCTGAAAAATACCATGCTTGGCGATTTATACGAGAGCGGGAAATTTAAAACCTTTTCACTTGAAGAAACGATTGTGCTTTGCGCGGAAATTTATCGCAGATTTACCGAAAACAATATAAAAGTAATTCGCCTCGGACTAAACATCAGCAGTAAAAGCAATCTGAAAAATGAAATTATAGGTGGTAATTACGGCTTGCAATTAGGCGAATTATGTATCGGGCGGTATTATTTCAACAGGCTCTTGAAATTCATGCAAAACAGTGAAGCGAAAAAATTCCACATATATGCAGACAGGCGCAATATCAGCAAAATTAACGGTCACAAAAGCGAGAATAAACTGAAATTAGCAGAGCTCGGTTATGAGTTTAAAATAGAAGAAAAGCAAGGCGCGGATTTGGAAATCGAAGCTCTGTAGGGGTTATGATTGGGTAGAAAATTTATATTTTGCGGGGGTGTAATTTTTCCGCATAATGTAGGGGCAGACCTTGTGTCTGCCCGAGAAATCCAACGCCCCGCATTATATGCAGGCAAACATAATCGGGCAAACACAAGGTTTGCCCCTACGACAAAGGCGCATCACATTATAAGCATTTTCAACACCTGCCAACTAAAATATATGCGCAATTGATAAAACAGGAGAACCCAAAACAATGTTCTTTAAATCACTGGAAATTCACGGTTTCAAATCCTTTCCCGATAAAACTATTCTGAACTTCGACTCAAAAATGACGGCACTCGTCGGAAGTAACGGAAACGGGAAAAGCAATATAAGTGACGCGTTGCGCTGGGTCATGGGAGAGCAGGGCGCTAAAACCCTGCGCGGCGATAAAATGGAGGATGTCATTTTCCACGGCACTCAAAACCGCAAGCAGATGGGCTTTGCAAAGGTTAGCCTGCTGATTGACAACACCGACCGCGCCCTTGGCATAAACAGCGACGAGGTGGGAATTTCCCGCAAGCTTTATCGCGACGGGGAGAGCGAGTATTTAATCAACGGACAAAAATCACGCCTGAAAGATATTCACGAGCTTTTGATGGGTACGGGACTCGGGCGGGAGGGCTATTCAATCGTAGGACAAGGCAGGGTAGCCGAAATCATAAACAGTAAAGGCAAGGAGCGTCGCGAAATCTTTGAAGAGGCGGCAGGCGTGACCAAATTCTTACATAAAAAAGACCACGCCACCCGCGAGCTTTCACGTGCTAACGAGAACATTCTGCGCCTTTTGGATATAACCAAAGAGCTTGAGGACAGGCTTCCCGTTTTGGAAAAACAGGCGGAAAAGGCAAAAAAAGCCGTCGTGTTAATTGAAAAAGAAAAGAAAATCGAAATTTCGGTAAGCGTTGCCGAACTTCGTAAAATTGACGAGAGCATGCTTGAAACTGAAAATAAAATCCTGCAAAACGAGGGCGAGTGCGAGCATTATGACCGTGAGATTACCTTGTTGGAAGAGCAAAACGAGGAAAACTTAAATGAAAAAATGAGCCTTTCGGCTAAGATGGGCGATTTAAGCCGCCTTAACGAAAGTGCGCGGGACGAAATCGCCGAAACCGATAAGCAAATCGCTCTGACAGAAAGTGAAATCGTTCATAATGACGGGCGGGTCGCGTCTATCAGGGAGCAAATCGAGGGTAGTGAAAAAAGCGCGGAGGAGTTCGATAAGCAGATTGAAACTTTGAAAACCGAGGTCGCGGAAAAAGAAAAAGAGCTTACCCTGATTCATTCAAAAACCGATGAACAAAATAAAAGCCTTTTGGAAATGTCGGAGGAAAGCGCGGTTTTCGACAGTGATTATAAGGAGCTTGACCGCGAAATAAGCCTGCTTTACGCAAAGCAGACCGAAGCAAGGGTTTCGTTATCCAACTCAAAACAAACGCGGGAGGATTTGCAAAATCAGCTTGCGGAATTTTCGGAGCAGACCCAAAACCGTGAAAATCTTTTGAACAGTTATAAAGAAAAAAAGGCGGAACTGCAAAAAAATGCAAGGGAAACCGCCGAAGAAAAGCAGGAAAATGAAAATAAATTAGCCGGCTACATAAGGCTTCTGGAAACTAAGAAACAAAAGTTGCAAGCCTCTGAGGAAAACTTCTCAAAACTGCGCCGCGAGCATGACCAAAAGAAATCCCGTTTTGATGTTCTGTCGGACGTTGAGCGGAACATGACGGGGTATTTCGCCAGTGTAAAGGCTGTTATTTCCGCCTCAAAAACAGGGCAAATCAGCGGTATACACGGTACAGCCGCCGATGTAATAAGCGTGGGGGGGAAGTTTTCCACTGCGATTGAGATAGCTTTAGGTTCGGCGTTGCAGAATATTATCGTTGAAAATGAAGAGACCGCAAAACGCTGTATAAGATTCCTGAAAGAATCAAACGCGGGGCGGGCTACTTTCCTGCCGCTTACTTCAATCAGGGGCAGGGAGCTTGATATGTCGTCCTTTCCCGAGCTTTCCGATGAGGACGGCTATTTGGGGCTTGGGCATGAGCTTATTTCTTATGAACAAAAATACGACGGAATAATAAAATCACTGCTCGGCAGAACGGTTATTGCCGAGGATATAGACGTTGCTACTTTTTTGGCGAAAAAATACGGCTATAAGTTCAGAATCGTGACATTGGACGGGCAGGTCATAAACGCCGGCGGTTCTTTCACCGGCGGCTCTGTAAAGGAAACGGCGGGTATTATCAGCCGTAAGCAGGAAATAGAGTCGCTTGAAAAAGAGCTTGCGAAAATTGTCGCGGCTTTAAACGAGGCTAAAAATATAAACGCCCAGATTTCAGCCGAAACGAATAAAATGGCGATTGAAACCGAAGGCTTTAAGGAAAAAGCGGCGGCGTTATTCAACAAGGAAACTAAAATAAACGCCGAAATCAGCGGAGTTTCCGACCTTATAGCCCAGTGTGAGGAACAGGAGCATAACGCCAAAATTATAATTGACCGCAATCAAGCTCAGGCGGCGGCTCAAGAAACATTGATTAAGGACTGCGAGCAGATTTTAGCCGAAACGGCGGTACTGATTACCGAAAAAGAGGAGAAAGCCGAAAAATTAAACGCCTTACAGGCAAAATCAGCCGAGATAAGAACCGAGGCAAGCAGCGAAATTTCCCGCCTCAACCTTGAAACCCTGTCAATTAAAAAAGACATAGAAAATCTTGAACAAAAAACAGAAAGCGTTTTTGAAAACAAGCGCAGATTAGGTGAGGACAATACCACGCTCCAAGCTGAAATAAATGAACTCATTCAAAGAAATTCCGAGCTTTTAAAAATAAAAACGCAAAACAAGGAAAGAATAGAACAAATCAGCAAAGATTTTTCCGAGAACCGGGAAATGGTGGAAAAAGCGGCTTTGAGAATCAGTGAAATCGAGAGCAAAATTTCCGAAATCAATAAGGAAATCCGCGAAAAAAGCGCCGAAAAAGAGCGTTATTCCAACGCTTTGGTGCTTGCCAAGGAGCGCAGGGCAAACGCCGAGGCAGAAATAACCAGAATCAAGGACGACCTTTGGGAGAAGTACGAGCTTTCTACCGGAGAGGCGGCGAATTTAGCCGAGCCTTTGGAAAACATACGTTCCGCCAAAACCGAGCTTGCCGAAACCCGTAAGCAGATTACGTCGCTTGGCAACGTCAACTTCGCGGCAATTGAGGAATTCACCGAGGTTGGCGAAAGGTATCAAACCCTTGCCGAACAGCTTGATGATGTGGAAAAGTCGAAATCCGAGCTTGAAAAGCTGATTGCCGACCTTACGGTTAGTATTAAAGAAAAATTCCTTGAAAGTTTTAATCAAATCAGTTATCACTTTGAACGGATTTTCACCGAGGTATTCGGCGGCGGTAAAGCAAGGCTTGAACTCACCGACCCCGAAGACGTCTTAGGTTCGGGAATTGAAATTTTCGCCGCGCCTCCGGGCAAACTAATAAAGAATCTTATTTCGCTTTCGGGCGGCGAGCAGGCAATGGTGGCAATTACCATTTATTTTGCCATTCTTTTGCACAGACCCACGCCGTTTTGTATGCTTGACGAGGTGGACGCGGCGCTCGACGAGGTTAATGTAATTAAGTACGTGACCTATCTCAAACGCTTTTCGACCCGCACACAGCTCATGCTGATTACCCACAGGCGGGGCACAATCGAGGGTTGCGACGTGCTTTACGGCGTTTTCATGCAGGAAAAGGGGATTTCAAGACTGTTGAAACAGGAGATTACAGATGATTTTGATGTGGAGATAAATTAAAATAAACAAATAAATATTTTAGGAGTATTATGGGCTTATTCAGTAAAATCAAGGCGGGTTTAAGCAAAACCAAAGACGCTTTCTCTGACAAAGTTGACGGCATAATCGGCGCGTTTACCAAAATCGACGAAGATTTTTTTGAGGAACTTGAGGAAATTTTAATCCTTTCGGACTTGGGCGCTAAGACGGCGGGCGATATATGCGAAAGACTGCGCGATGAAGTAAAGCGCGGCAGACTTACCGAGCCGTCCGAAATAAAAACGCTCTTGCGGGATATTGTGGCTGAAATGGTGGAGGACGATGCCGAGCCGCCGGAAGTGACCGCCAAGCCGCCGACTGTGATTTTAGTTATAGGCGTGAACGGCGCGGGCAAAACCACTACAATTGGGAAAATGGCAGCGAATTTAATCGCTGAAAATAAAAAAGTTCTTATAGCGGCGGCTGACACTTTCAGGGCGGCGGCAATTGAACAGCTTGACGAGTGGGCGCGCCGCGCGAACGCTGATATTGTTAAGCATAAGGAAGGCACCGACCCCTCTGCGGTGGTTTTTGATGCCTGTAATTCCGCAGTGGCGCGCAAAACCGATGTTTTAATCATTGACACTGCGGGACGGCTTCACAATAAAAAGCATCTTATGGATGAGCTGAAAAAAATAGTCAGAACCGTAAACAAACAACTGCCTGAAAGCACGGTTGAAACCCTTTTGGTGCTTGATGCGACTACAGGGCAAAACGCAGTAAATCAGGCAAGATTATTCAAAGAAACCGCCGACATAACCGGCATTGTGCTGACTAAACTTGACGGCACTGCAAAGGGCGGGATCGTGATTCCTATAAAAAACGAGCTGAATATACCTGTAAAGTTCGTTGGTGTGGGGGAGAAAATCGACGATTTACAGCCGTTCGACGCTAAAATGTTTGCAGATGCTTTATTGGGGGAATAGATTAAAAAATCTAAAGTATTAGAGGAGAAATTTTTTATTATTCTTTGGCGCTCGGAGAGGATGGTATTTAAAATGGAAATGGTTTGTGCTACTAACAATAAAGGCAAGCTTGTTGAATTAAAAAAAATTTTAGAAGCTTATGGTTTTTCGGTTCTTTCACTTGCCGAAGCGGGAATTAATGCCGACCCTGAGGAAACAGGCGTTACTTTTGAGGAAAACGCCCTTATCAAAGCCCGCGAGATTTATAAAACTGTGAAAAAGCCGGTTATATCAGACGACAGCGGGCTTGCGGTAGATTATTTGAACGGCGAGCCGGGTGTTTATTCGGCACGTTACGCGGAAGTAGGCAAAAGGCGTGAAAAAATCCTAAAAAAACTTGAGGGTGTGCCTTATGAAAAGCGCACGGCGCGGTTCGTCTGCTGTGTTTGCTACATTGACGAAAGCGGCAATGAAAAGATTTTCAACGGAACCTGCGAGGGGAAAATAGGCTTCGATAATAAAGGCGAAAACGGCTTCGGCTACGACCCGATTTTCGAGGTAAGCGAAGGCGTTACAATGGCTATGCTTTCAGACGACGAAAAAAACGCCGTCAGTCACAGGGGGAACGCTTTAAAAAAATTAGCGGAAGAATTGCGAAAACCGTGAAACAGACAGGAGACAGAATGTTCAGAATCGGGATTTTCGGCGGCTCGTTCAACCCGCCGCACAACGGTCACATCAGCATTGCAGTTCAGGCAAAAAAAGAGCTTGGGTTAGATAAAATGCTGATTATGCCTACCTGCAATTCCCCGCATAAAGGTGCGGCGTCGGTGGGGTTTTATTCACGCGAGCATATGTGTTACCTTGCTTTTGGGGGTATTCCCGGGTTTGAAGTGACCGATATTGAGGGGAAAATGTCGGGGCGCAGTTACACGCTTAATTCCCTGAGATTATTAAAAAAGCAATATCCTAAAGGTACTGAATTTTATCTTTTGATTGGCGCGGATATGTTATTTTTCTTTCAAAAATGGTACAGGTACAGAACGATTCTGAATGAATGTCGCGTAGTAGCGGCGGCGCGTTCACCCGGTCAGTTTTCCGAGATGAACAATTGCGCTAACGGAATCGGAAACGTAAAGGTTTTAAATCTTGAAGTCACCGAGGTTTCTTCAAGCGAGGTAAGGGAAAAAATAATGAACGGCGAAGATGTGAGCCACCTTGTACCGGATAACGTTTTGAAGTACATTAAGGAAAGAAACTATTATTTGTGAAAATCTATACCCCCAAGGAGTCTCGATGAGATGAAAAGCATAAAATTTTACACCGATTTTATAAAAGAAAAACTTTCGGAAGCGCGGTTTACACACAGCGTACAAACTGCCGAAATGTCCCGCGAGCTTGCCTACGCTCACGGCTTTGACCCTGACAAGGCGTATTTGGCGGGAATCCTCCACGACGTTTACAAGGAGGAATGTGAGAAAGAAATGAAGAAGCTTGCGTTTTCAAAAACTTTGGAAAAATCAGATATGGGGCTTGACCCGCTTGAAAAAAAGGAATACAAGCTTTGGCACGCTCCCGCAGGCGCTGTTTATATAAAAGAAAGTTTCGGCATACAAGACCCTGAAATTATTGCGGCGGTTAGGTTTCATACCGTCGGCAGGTCGGGAATGACTGACTTAGAGAAAATCATTTATCTTGGTGATTTGGTAGAACACGGCAGGGATTATCCCGAGGTTGAAAAGTACAGGCGTTTTGCCCTTTGGGATTTGGACGAAGGCATGTATGAGGCGCTAAAGTGGGCGATTGACGACAACATGCAAAGGGATAAGCGGATTTCACGTTATACTTACGAGGCGTATAATTATTATGTTAGGTAAAATTTGCAAAATGATTTCGCAGTTGTTTGTCGGGTCGGCGGGTGTTTTACAGAGTGTGCGCCCGTTTTGCACCCCGAAATAGAGCGTGTAAATTCAACCTCCTCGTGATGAATTTAAAAAGTTTGATAACGGGAATGTTAAAATTCGTTTATTTCAAACGGGGGTGCGAAACAGGCACACACTCTGTAAAACACCCGCCGACCCTTACAGGCGTATTAAAATCAAAAGAAAGGCAAAAAACATGGAAAACAAAGAAATCCTAAAAATAGCGGTGACCGCGTTACAGGATAAAAAAGCTAAGAATATTAAAATAATAAAGGTAGGGGATTTAACCATTATCGCCGAATATTTCATATTAGCTGGCGGAACGAACACCACGCAGGTTAAGGCGTTGGCGGACGAGGTTGAGCGCAGGCTGTCCGAAAAAGGCGCCGCCCCAAAACGCACAGAGGGTTACAGGGGAGCAAATTGGATTGCTCTTGATTTTACAGATGTAATTGTCCATATATTTCATGAGGAAACTCGGGAGTTTTACGATTTGGAAAGATTGTGGGAAGACGGAGAGTTTATAGACATTGAGGAAATTAAAAAATAGAATTAATTCAAATGAAAGGAAAACAAAAAATGGAAGCGCTTTTTCAAGGGTTTTTAAATCTCACATGGCAGTCTTTTGTTATGTTTGCAATAGGCGGGACTTTAATTTTCTTAGCTGTGAAAAAGGATTATGAGCCTATGTTGCTTTTGCCAATCGGTTTTGGCGCGATTTTGGTAAATCTGCCTTTTTCGGCTGTTTGGGAATATGAGGAAGCCGACGGTGTGCTGAAAATTCTTTATAACGCCGGTATAGTTACCGAGTTGTTTCCGGTGCTTATATTTGTCGCAATCGGCGCTATGATAGATTTTGCTCCGCTTTTGAAGAACCCGAAAATGTTATTCTTAGGAGCGGCGGCGCAGTTCGGCATATTTGCTACGGTGGTGGTGGCTGTTTTAATCGGCGGGGCTTTCCCGTCGCTCGGAATAGACCTGAAAGTCGGAGCGGCAATCGGTATTCTCGGCGCGGCGGACGGACCTACCTCTATATTTGTGGCGACAAAATTTGCGCCTCAGCTTTTAGGACCAATTTCAGTAGCGGCGTACTCATATATGGCGTTAGTGCCTATTATTCAGCCGCCAATCATCAAAGCCCTGACCTCAAAAAAAGAGCGTCTAATCAGAATGGAGTATTCCGATAAAAAAATATCCAAAACCACAATTATTCTTTTCCCCGTAATCGTGACGGTCATAGCGGGTATAATCGCCCCGATTTGCGCGCCGCTGGTGGGACTGTTGATGTTCGGAAATCTTATAAGGGTAAGCGGAGTCCTCGAAAGATTATCCAAATCGGCTCAGAATGAACTCGCAAATCTTGTCACACTGCTCCTTGGTATAACCATAGGTTCAACCATGCGTTACGAGCAATTCTTACAGCCTATGACGTTGCTGATTATGAGTCTTGGATTTGCCGCCTTTGTGTTTGACACGGCGGGAGGGGTGCTGTTTGTGAAATTTTTGAATCTTTTCAGCAAAAATAAAATTAACCCGATGGTCGGGGCGGCGGGCATATCCGCGTTTCCGATGTCTGCGCGGTTAGTACAGAAAATGGGGGTCAAGGAAGACCCGCACAACTTTTTACTTATGCCGGCTGTCTCAGCAAATGTCGCCGGGCAGGTAGCGTCGGCGATTGCGGGAGGCATGGTTTTGGCTATTGTACCTACGCTGATGCAATAAAGGGAGGGGAACTCTATGCTTATACAGGCTTTACAACTCGGTTTATACGGACTCGCGGGGGTTTTCGGCTCGCTCGTAATTCTTTTTATGGCGTTAAAAATAACGGTTAAGTTGTTCCCTTATAAAGATGAAAACGAAAGTCAGGGGAGCTCTGAAAATAACGGCTGAAAAATAATGTAAAAATTGCTTGACAACCAAAGTTATTTATTGTATAATATTATATGTGCAAACAAACGCAATTTTTATAGATATTCCAAAAATCGTTGGGAGGGAAATATGTGGCTGAAATTCGTCTTGGAAAGAACGAATCTTTGGACACGGCGTTGAAACGCTTCAAACGGTCGTGCGCCAGAGACGGCGTACTCGCCGAAGTTCGCAAAAGAGAGCATTACGAAAAGCCTTCGGTAAAACGCAAGAAAAAGTCCGAAGCTGCTCGCAAACGTAAATTCAAGTAAAAAACTAAGCGGGCTTTATGTCCGCTTATTGCATTTTTCATGAAAAAGGAAAAAAGGCAGTGAATAAATTTTAGGGGTGAAAACGCTGTTTAAACCGACAATCTGGTTTCAAAACGTATTCGCCATAGACGAGGCGTTTTTGAAAAAAAGGGGACTTCGGGGTCTTATTTTAGACCTTGACAACACCCTATCCATGCATGGAAGCCCCGCCGCCGAGGAAGGCGTCGCGGAATGGCTTTCGGATATGCGGCGTTTGGGGATTAGCATGATAGTGGTGTCCAACAATACCGAAAAAAGAGTAGCGCCTTTGGCGAAGGAGCTGGGGCTTAAATTTATTCCGTTCGGGTGTAAACCCCTGACTTTCGGCATTAAAAAGGCGATAAAAAGCCTTCGGTTGCCGAAAAAAAATATTGCCGTGGTGGGCGACCAGATTTTCACCGATATTATTGGCGGCAATCTAAGCGGCGTTACGACGATTTTGGTTGAACCGTTTTATATGGAGAGCGGCAAATTGTTCAGATTTAAGCGTAAAATAGAAAGCATGGTTTTCAAGCGCGATTTCTCTCAAATTAATAAGGACGTGTAATTATGTCAAATATGCCACTCGTATTCGCGCCGGGCGGAAAACCCGACAGTTACGGAAACCGGAAATTCCCCGAGGATTTGCCGCTATATTTGGCGGAGTTCGGGCTTAATGGTTTTGAAATCGAGTGCGGCAGAGGGGTTAATATAAGCGCTAAAACATACGAGCTTTTGCCTCGAATCGCCGTTGAACATAATATTTTCCTTTCGGTTCACGCCCCCTATTACATCTCCCTTTCAAGCGTGGAGGAAGAAACCCGCCTCAAAAGTATAAATTATGTTTTGCAGTCGGCGCAAGCCGCCAAAAAGCTCGGCGCTGAAAGAATAGTGGTACATTCAGGCTCGTGCGGGAAAATGAAAAGGGAAGAGGCGCTTTTTTTAGCAAAGGATACCCTTGAAAAAGCGCAGAAAGCCCTTGACGAACAAGGGTTGAGCGATATTGTAATATGCCCCGAAACAATGGGTAAAATCAATCAGCTCGGTACGCTTGACGAGGTGCTTGAATTATGCGCTCTTGATGAAAGATTTTTGCCCTGCGTTGATTTCGGGCACCTGAATGCGCGAACTCACGGCGGTATTAAGAATAAAGACGATTATGCGGCTATACTGGATTCGATTGAGAACAAGCTCGGAGCGGAGAGACTTTGCCGTCTGCATATACATTTCAGTAAAATCATGTATACGGCGGGCGGGGAGAAAACACATTTGACCTTTGAGGATAATGAATACGGTCCCGATTATGAGCCGCTCATGGAAGAAATAAAGAGGCGTAAAATGACGCCTTTTATAGTTTCTGAATCGCAGGGGACTCAAGCCGAGGACGCGGCGGAAATGAAAAAATACTACGAAGGATTGCCAAAATGAAAATATACATTATTAACGGTCCCAATCTAAACCTGCTCGGAACTCGCGAGCCCGAAATTTATGGAAAAAAGAACCTTTCGGACATAAATGATGAAATACTGCAAAAGTGTGAATCTTTAGGCTGTGAATGTGAATTTTTTCAGTCTAACCATGAGGGTGAAATGATTGATAAACTCCATGAAGCAGGCGGCAAAGCAATAGGCGTTATTTTAAACGCGGGAGCGTTTACCCATTACAGTTACGCCATACGCGACGCCGTTTCGGCTATACAAATCCCCGTAATTGAGCTTCATATTTCCAACATTTATGCCAGAGAAGAATTTCGCCATAAGTCGGTAATTTCAGAGGTTTGCAGAGGGGCTATCTGCGGATTCGGCACGGAGGGTTATTCTTTGGCGGCGGAATATCTAATTAAATCAAGCAAGTAAAATAAAAACGTAAAACTAACGCGAACGAGTTTCCGAGGAGGTCTAATGAGCGTAGTAAGTAAAATAATGGCGGCTCTTCATAATAAAAATCACGCCGCAATCATAACCTCGGAGACTAATCGTTTTTACGCGACCGGATTCAGTTCGAGTGCGGGAACGCTTTTTATCACCAAGGAGCGCTCTTATTTTATTATAGATGCGCGCTATTATGAAAAAGCGGTTGAGGCTATCAGGGATTGCAAGGTTGTGTTGCTGGAAGATTTAACCGAGCAGGCGGGATTCATTTTCAGCGCCCACGGAATACGCCATGTTTCTGTCGAGAGCAAAACCATGACGGTCAGCGAGCTTTCAAAGTATATAGATAAATTCCCGGGGTTGGAATTCGATTCTACCTCGTGGCTTTCGGATATTATTGAAAAACAGCGCATAATAAAATCAGAAACCGAGTTTAAAAATATTGAAACCGCTCTGAGAATAACCGAGCGGGCTTACAACAAAATTTTGGATAAGTTAGAGCCGGGTCTCACGGAAAAGCAAATATCCACCCTGCTGACTTTTTATATTTTAGAATCGGGCGCGGACGATATTGCTTTCCCTATAATAGCGGCAAGCGGAAAGAATTCGGCTGTTCCTCACGCTAAACCGACTAATAAAGCTATATGCGGCGGGGAGTTTTTAATCCTTGACTTCGGTGCGGTATATAAAGGCTATCGTGCTGATATGACGCGCACTATTGCGTTTGGTTGTGTAAGCGATGAAATGAAACGGGTTTACAGCGCGGTACTGGGCGCGAACAGCGACGCGCTCAAGGCGCTTCGTCCCGACATTTCGGGCAAGCTTGCCGACAACGTTGCGAGAAGCACTCTCGAAGCATGGGGATATGATAAGCATTTTTCCCACGGATTGGGGCATGGCGTAGGGATTGAAATTCACGAGGCGCCGACCCTTTCGGCAAAAAGCGATTCCACCCTGCGGGAGGGAATGGTGGTGACAGTAGAACCGGGGGTTTATATTCCCGGGGAGTTTGGGGTGAGGATTGAGGATATGGCTTACATTACCTCCGATGGGTGTATTTGTATGACCAAAACCCCGAAAGCGCTGATGTATAAATAACCGGTAAAAAATACTTGCAAAATCAAGCGAAATATAGTAAAATAGAAAAAAGAGGAAAATTTTAACAATTTTTACAAAAGGAAGGGAAGCAGTTTGAAAAACAGCGCAAGTTTAAGAGAAAAAACATTTCGTGGCTTATTGACGCCGGAAAGGGAGGGTATTTAAAATGATTTCAGCAGGAGATTTCAGAAACGGAGTAACTTTTGAGGAAGACGGTCACGTTATGCAGGTAGTGGAATTTCAGCACGTTAAGCCGGGGAAGGGCGCGGCGTTCGTAAGAACCAAGGTTAAGAACGTGATTAGCGGCGCAGTGGTTGAAAAATCTTACAACCCGTCCGCAAAGTTCCCTACGGCGTTCGTTGAGCGCAAGGACATGGACTTCACTTATGCCGACGGTGATTTATATTATTTCATGGACAGTGAGACTTATGAACAGGTTCCGGTAAACAAATCCGAGCTTGGCGACAGTTTCAGATTCGTAAAGGAAAATATGAGTTGCAAGGTGCTTTCTTATAAGGGCAGTGTTTTCGGGGTAGAGCCACCGAATTTTGTCGAGCTTGAGATTACCGAGACCGACCCCGGCTTTAAGGGCGACACCGCCACCAACGCGACCAAGCCCGCCAAGGTTGAAACCGGTGCGGAAGTCAGGGTTCCGCTTTTTTTAGAGAACGGGGATAAAATCAGAATTGACACCCGTACAGGCGATTATATGGAACGTATAAGCAAATAAAATCGGGAGGCTTTTTGATGATTCCAAATGAAAAATTAGCTTATCTTAACGGGCTGGTCAAGGGTATGAAACTTGCAGGTCAAACCAATGAGGAAAAGTTATTTTTAGCCATTGCAGACGCGTTGAACGAGATTTCGGATATTTTAGAATGTTACGACGAAGCGTTTGACGGCATGGCTGAAATTTTAGCCGACGTTGAGGAAAGCGTTTATGAACTGGAGGACGAGGTTTACGGTGACAGCTCCGAATACGGTGACATTGACGGTTTTGACGAGGACATTTACGACATAACCTGCGGGAGTTGCGACAAGACCATTACGGTGGATTATGACGCTTTAGACAGCGGCTCTGTAACCTGTCCGAGTTGCGGGGAGACGATTGAGTTTACGATTGAAGATGAGGAATAGTACAATAAATAAAAAACACCCTGCAGGGTGTTTTTTATTTTGCATACAGCGGTTTCGCCGATTAATTTATAAACCCATAATTCGATTTACCGCTTTTCTTAATATTATACATTGCTTCGTCCGCCATTCCTATGATATCCTCTACAGTTTTGGAGGTGTCGCGGATGATGGCAATTCCGATACTGACCTTGACCGAAAGACGGTCGCCCACATCGCAGACAAAGCCTTCCGCAAGTCTGGCAAGAATCAGCTCGGCGGTTGAGGCGGGGTCGTTGATTTCTGAATTGCGTATACCAACGACAAATTCATCGCCGCCGAAACGTCCCGCCATACCGAATTTTGAAACAATGTCGTTAATGGTGAGCGCGGTGAACCTCAGTACCTGGTCGCCTGTGGCGTGGCTGTAATTATCATTGAAAAACTTGAAATCGTCCACGTCCACGAAAAGGATTGCAAATTCGTTTTTGCGGGCGGCTAAAAGTTGCATTTCATTTTCAATAAGACCCTCTAAGGTTTCACGGTTAAAAAGCCCGGTAAGAGCATCGTAACTGGCGCGTGCGGAAAGAATCTTTTCGCTTTTCTTGGCGCGGTCAATGTCAATAATTACCCCCACCATTTTTACAACTTCGTCATTTGCGCCTTTGATTGGACAGGAGCGCAAAAGCACCCAGATGTAATCGCCGAAAATATTCTTCCAGCGGAATTCTTCATGATGTATATTTTCGCCTTTTTTAAGTCTTTGGAGCATACCCTTATAACTTTCCGCGTCATCGGGGTGAACCCTGCCCTTAACCAAAAAGCTTTCCTCATAAGAGTTGTCCGGGGCGCGGTAAGGGAATCTTTTGTTGAAGTTGTTGGAGAAAGTAACCTCATCGGCTTTGAAATTCCACTCGAAAATAATATTGTCGCACATTTCCACGACCGTAGCGTACCGACCCTCGCCAACCACCACATTATCTAACAGGTCGTTAAACTCTTTTGCCATTTCTCCGTATTCATTGCCGGACTTAATACTCATTCTTATTTCGTGGTTGCCGTAGCGAATCTTTGTAAGTGCGCGGCTGATAACTAAAAGGGGCTTTGTGAATCTTAACGTAAACAAAACAATAAGCGCGAGCATGGCAAGCCCGACAAAAACCACGCAGTTTACAAGGCTTTTTATTGAGTTGCCCGAATGTACATACATATCGTCCGAGCTTGCTATTACGCCGAGTAGCCAATCGGTGTCCCCCACATTGTCGAACAGCGCGGTGAAATTGTTTGCCCCCACTTCGTAGGAAAAAAAGGTCGAGCCGTCCCTGTAACGCCCTTCCTGACCTTCTTTTATATAGCTGTTTATAGTTATATATTCGGGGACGCCCATACTGCCT
The DNA here is from genome assembly GCA_009776305.1 of Oscillospiraceae bacterium. GTDB lineage: Bacteria > Bacillota > Clostridia > Oscillospirales > Ruminococcaceae > Ruminiclostridium_E. Next base: position 697,139 of record WRLY01000001.1, read on the forward strand.
TCGTCAAGGTTTCCGCGAAATGTTTGGTCAACTAAGTTGTGAAGAGGGCAGACTAAAACAACCTTTCCGTTTGTCGGCAGACGCGAACGGTTTAAAAACATATCAATATCGCTACTGTCAAATGAAGAAGCCATGTAATGAGAATCGCTGATTTTAGTATAATGCAACAGCTCGTAGCCCTGATTGGTTACGCTGACAAAATCGCCCGGAATTATTGCAAACTGATTTTCTCCAAGTCTTTCACGTCTGTTGGATATTATGAAATCACGCTGGTCGTTACCGACGGACAAAACTACATCGTTCTCTTCGTTAAATATAGCAACGCCCATAATGCCGCTTGATTCATGAGTAAGAGCCTCAAGGGCGTCGAGGGCTTTTTGGTAATATTCGTAGTTAATGTAAGGAATTACATCCTCCCCTGATGTTTCAATATAGTTAATATAGTCAACTATAGCCGGATTGCTTGAAATTGTCAAAAGTCTTTGGGTGTAGGAATTTAAATACATTTCGAGGCTTGATGCTTGTTTTACGGACAATTCTTTCATCATATCCCTGTACCGATTTCCCGCGGACGCCGTAAGAAAGATACTTGAAACAAGCGAAAATATGAACATAGTCGAAAGAGAAAAAATCGCCATCGAAACGATTAACATAGTTTTTACTTTCATAGTACGAAAGCTTCCTTTCAAAAGAAGGCATTATCAATTACATCATAGCATATAAAATAAAAAAAGTAAAGATATTGCTTACTTTTTTGTAGAGCATTAATAAAGGGAGAGCAGAAACTTGTGCAAGATTACAAATTATTAAAATTTTTAAAAAAATTTCCTGTAATAATGAAATTCGTGCGAGTTATAATACTAACACAAAGGAATTTTCCTTTGTTATTAATTGATAAAGAAACTTAAAAAAGATTTATAAAAATCTTGTTTCTTATAATTCCGGAGGAGAAAATCATGGCAAGTAAAAACAAAGAAGCCCTGAACGGCATTAAAATGCAGGCTGCCAATGAAGTAGGCGTACCCCTTAAGCAGAACGGCTACAACGGCGACCTCACCGCAAAACAGGTTGGTTCTGTGGGTGGACACATGGTTCGTAAAATGATTGAAAGCTACGAAAACAACAACAGAGTGTAAGCTGAGGCAATAACTGCTGAAGTAAATGACAACCGGTGTTTTTCGGGAAATAAAACGCGGTTTTTATAAAAAACCGTAATTGAGATTAAGGCGGCAAGAAATTGCCGTCTTAATCTATGCCAAAACTCATGCGTTGTTTTATACACAGAAAACGGCATGGCGGCGCGGCGTTATTTATTGGCTTTTAAGGCATTTCTCGCCTTTTTTATGTTGACCAAATCTTCGGAAAGCAACTCTTCAATTTTCGAGAGAGTGTTGTCGAGGTATTCGTTGGTTGTACTTCTGAGTTCCTTGGATTTTGCTTGAGCCGAAGCCATGATTTCATTTGCGCGTTGCTGGGCAAGGCGGGTGATTTCCTGTTGCGTTACTAATTGCTTGGCTTTTTCTTCCGCCTTTTTAATAATGGAATCGGCTTCGCCCTTGGCGTCTTCTATGATGATTTTTCTGTCCTGGACTAATTTTTTCGCCTGCTTGATTTCGTTAGGCATACTTAGTCGGATTTCGTCCACGAGCTCCCGCATTTTGTCAACATCAACCAAGCTTTTTTTATTGGAAAAAGGCACCTGCATGGATTTGTCTATGGTTTCGTCCATCATTTCAAGTATTTCTTCAATATTCATAATTTTCCTTTCTGCTTTACTATATTATAAATTCTTGTAAGTAAGGGTTCGACCCATTATTTTTTCCCCGTAATCTCTAAGCGTTTTTGTTCTAACTTTATTTTTATGTCGGTCAAAATAGAGGGCGGTACGAACGCACTTATGTCTCCGCCGAACATGGCGATTTGCTTAACCATGCTTGACGAAAGGAAAGTGCTGGCAACGTCAGCGGCTAAAAATACCGTTTCCGCTTTATAAAAAAGGTCTTTGTTGACAAGTGCCATCTGAAATTCAGCCTCAAAGTCCGACATAGCGCGAAGCCCTTTGATAATCACGTCTGCGCCGCGCTCTTTGAAATAGTCGATTAAAAGCCCGTCGGAGCTGTCTACCTCAATGTTTCCGCAATGCTGAATAGAAAGCCCGCTTTTAATCGAGCGCCTCAAAAAGTCCAAACGCTCTTCTAAGGTGAAAAAACAGTTGGGCTTTGAGGGGTTGACCGAAACCAAAACGATTACCTTGTCAAAAAGCTTGGCGGCGCGGTTGATTATGTCAAGATGCCCGTAGGTCACAGGGTCGAAACTACCGGGATAAATTGCAGTTTTCATAATGTTTCCGTGCTTTCTTCATAAATAGTAATACATTTTTTACCGTGAGGATAGGTTTTGCGGACAATATAATTTTCAACATTTCCCTTAATTTTGCACTCTTTTTCATGTTCACAGACTATAAGTCCGCCCGAGCGCATTTTCGGGATTAGGTCGGGCAAAGTGCGGTTTATTAAATCCTGCCCGTAAGGCGGGTCAAGGAAAGCTATATCGAAACACGCGGTTGTTTTCTTCAAAAAAGCCCCGACGGACAATGCCGAAACCTCGGATTTGCCCGAAAAATTACACAGCTTTAAATTTTCGCGGATGATATTCACGCTTTCCCCCGAGTTGTCGGCAAAATAGGCTCTGACGGCTCCCCGCGAAAGCGCCTCTATGCCGAGCTGTCCCGTCCCCGCGAAGAGGTCGGCTATTGTTTTACCCTCAATCTCGAATTGGATTGCGCTGAAAACAGCTTCCTTTACCGAATCGGCGGTAGGGCGGAATTCAGGACTTGAGGTTTTGGCGGATTTAAGCTTACGACCGCGCGCGACGCCGGTTATGACTCTCATGTATACTCCTTATTGAATATTTACAGTACCGCTAATATTTTTAAGAGCGCCGTCAACTAATTCGCGTACCATGCACCATTCCGCGTTTTTTTCGGCGTCGGTTCCGTCCGAATGGGAGGAAAACACGAACGATTTTTTTACAAGCGCGTAAACTTCGGGATAATCGCTTTCCTGTTCCCGACGTATAATTATGTCCTATTCAAAAATTCTCCTCAATAAAGCCTTTCAGTTCTTGCGCCTTTTCTATATTTATCTTTGCCGCGGTTGCTAATTCTTCCGCGCCCGCTTCTTTGATTGCCTGTTTGGTTTTAAAATGTTTTAAAATCGCGGCGGCTTTTTTGTCGCCTATGCCACTGACTTTGGTAAGCTCAAGCTCGTAGCTTTTCTTCTTGTGGGAAGCCCGCTGGAATGTGACCGCAAACCTGTGAACCTCGTCCTGTATATTTGTCAGAAGCCCGAAAACCTGCTTATTCGCCGCTATTGAAATCTCTCCCCCGTCGGCGGCAATGGCTCTTGTGCGGTGCTTGTCGTCCTTGACCATACCGAAAAGGTTTACGTCAATTTCAAGTTTGCCCAGTACCTCGCGTACCGCTGAAACATGTCCTTTTCCGCCGTCCAAAAGGATTAAATCGGGCAGTGTTGAAAATGCAACATCTTGGTCTTTTTCAATATAACGTGTGAATCTTCGCTGCAAAACCTCTTTCATACAGGCGTAATCGTCCTGTCCCGCAACTTCCTTTATAGTAAACTTACGGTAGTTGGCTTTAAAAGGCTTGCCGTTTCGGTAGACCACCATGCCGCCGACCTTGACCGATTCGCCTATATTGGAAATATCGTAGCTTTCTATATAAAGCGGCGGTTTGGAAAGTCCTAATAATTTGGCTAATTCTTCAAGTGCACCGAGCTCTTTTACCGAACGCCCGACCTTCAGCGCCAAATATTCCCGTGCGTTACTTTTGGCAAGCATTACCTGAGTTAAGCCCTCACCGCGTTTGGGGACTGTTATACTGAATTTTTTCCCGCGTTTTCCGGCAAAGAAATTTTCAAGCAACTCGCGGTCTTCGGGTTCTTCTTCGGCGTAGATTTCAGGAGGAATTTCCGGCATGTTTTCGGAATCGTAATATTCCATAAGAAAATCCGAAAGCATTTGCTTTTGTTCATATTCATCGCCAAGGAAGAAGTTTTCCTTATCTACCAATCTGCCGCCCCGATACTTGATTACCACCGCGCTGGCAAGCTCGGCGTCGAGGGCGATGGCGACAATATCATAATCGGTGGTTTTGGCGGTTTGTATTTTCTGTCCTGTTTCGGTTTTTGTAATGGCGGCTATTCTGTCGCGGAGCTTTGCCGCCTGCTCAAAATCAAGTTGTTCAGCCGCCTTTTCCATTTCGGCGGTAAGCCGCCTAACGCTTTTTTTAGCGCCGTTTTTAATATAATCCAATGCGTTTTGCACTATTGAATTATATTCTTCTTTTGAAACTTTCCCCTTACAGACCCCTACGCAACGTTTAATATGGTAATTCAGGCAAGGGCGGGATTTGCCAATTTCCTGCGGGAACTTTCTGTTACAGGACGGCAACATGAAAATACGGCAGGTTTCTTCAACCGTTTGCCTTATGTTATAGCCGCTTGTATAAGGGCCTATATAAGTCGCGTTCTTGTCGTCGGTTTGAAGGGCGTAAGAGATTTTCGGGAAATCACCGCCCGATACCTTTATATAATTATAACCTTTGTCGTCTTTAAGGTCTATGTTATATTTTGGCTTGTGTTGTTTTATAAGGCTTGCTTCTAACACCAATGCGTCAAGTTCGCTTCCGGTCACAATAAAATCAAAGTCATGAATTACCGAAACCAACTTAAAGGTTTTAATACCGTGAGCCGAAATGTCAACGGCGTTATTAAAATAGCTTGAAACGCGGCTTTTCAGCGTTTTGGCTTTACCTATATAAATAATTTTGCCGCTTTTATCTTTCATTAAATAAACGCCGGGGCTTTTTGAAAGTTTTCCTGCCTTTTCCCGCAGGAAGTCAAGCCTTTGGTTGCCGTTGTTATCAATATTATCCAAATGATTCAAAACTTTTTAACTTTCTTGGTTTGGTTATCTGGCTTTGCCTGTGAAGAACAGCGCGACCGTACCCGGACCGCTGTGAGCGCCGACAATGGGGGTTAAATAATCTATTATAATATTTTTAGCGCCGAGACGTTCTTTTATAAGCTCTGCCACATAATTCGCGTCTTCTTCGCAATCCCCGTGAGAAATTCCGATGGTTTGCTCCTTAGGGTCTATTGCCGTTTCCGCCATTTTATCCACAAGCATGGCAAGCGCCGCACGCCGTCCCCGCGCTTTTGAAACATTCTCTAACTTGCCCTCTTCATTAACCCGCAAAAACGGTTTTATGCCGAGCAACGTACCAGCCACAGCCGTTGCCGCGCTTATGCGACCTCCGCGCTTGAGGAAAAACAGGTCGTCTACCGTAAACCAGTGGCACATAGTTTGTTTGTTGTTTTCAAGCCATGAATAGACCTTTTCTATAGATTTACCCTGACTTCTCATTTTAACGGCATAGTCAACGTACAAGCCTAATCCGTAGGTCACGCAAAGGGAATCCACAATATAGATTTTTCTGTCAGGATACTTTTCTTTCAGCGCGTCTGCCGTGGTTTGGGCAAAAGAGTAGGAGGAGCTTAGTCCCGACGAAAAGGATATATAGATAAAATCTTTGCCCTCCTCTAAAATTTCGGTGAATCGTTTTTCAAAGGTGCCGGCGTTAATGTTGGAGGTTGAAGTGGAAACCTTTTCTCTCATACGCTCGTAAAAGGTTTTCAGTGATTGGTCGTTTTCGTTTTCGACGTAGCTGTCGAATTCTTCACCTCCAAGGTTATATTTCAAGGAAATAATGTCTATGCGGTTTTTTTGGGCATAATCTGCGGAAAGATTTGACGCCGAGTCGGTGATAATTTCAAAGTCCATGTTGTTTTCCTTCCCTGCTTTTTTAAAAAGCTATGCTTGGCGATTGTGTATATTTATTAATTCTATCATAAAGATTGAAAATTGTCAACTATTTGTGCAAATCGCCGAAAATATAAATGCAGAATTACAACAGATATTGTCGTTTAATTTCAAATCACTAAATAGTTTTTTAAGGGCTATACATGACGTTTTTATACGTAATCCTGCAAACGGTTTTGAAAACCGCCGACTAATCCGCTTGACAAGACTAACAGCTTAAAGTATAATTAAAAAAGGGATATTTTATAAACAGACAAAGGAGAAATTTTCATGAAAACCCCATTTGTGAACAAAATAAAATTAGAAGAAATAATCCAAAAACACCCTACTCCTTTTCATCTCTACGACGAAAAGGGAATCAGGGAGAACGCCCGCAATCTGCACAAGGCTTTTGCGTGGAATAAGGGCTTTCGCGAGTATTTTGCCGTAAAGGCAACACCGAATCCTTACATAATGAAGATTTTGCAGGAAGAAGGCTGCGGCTTTGACTGTGCGTCTTACGCTGAACTTGTGCTTGCCGACAAAGTCGGTTCTAAAAATGTTATGTTCAGCTCCAATGTTACGCCTGACGAGGATTTTATTTTAGCCTACAATAACGGAGCGATTATAAATCTTGACGATTTTACGCATATAGAAATACTTGACAAGCTTTGCGGAATCCCCGAAACTATAAGCTGTAGATTTAATTCGGGCGGCGATTTCAAGACGGACGAAAAAGGCAACGTTATGGATATACCCGGCGAGGCAAAGTACGGGTTTACAAGGGAGCAGATTATAGAGGGATTTAAAGTCCTGAAAGCCAAGGGCGCAAAACGCTTCGGAATACACGCCTTTTTGGCAAGCAATACCCAGACCGAGGATTATTATCCGGTTTTGGCGGGGTTAATGTTTGAACTGGCGGTTGAGATTAAAGAAAAAGCAGGCGTTGAAATAGGTTTTGTCAACCTTTCGGGCGGTATAGGAATCCCTTATGAGCCGGACAGAAAGCCCAACGATATTATAAAAATAGGGCAGGGAGTAAAGGCGCGATTTGAGAAAATATTAACCCCCGCCGGTCTCGGAGACGTTGATATTTACACCGAGCTCGGGCGGTTTATGCTCGCGCCTTACGGACACCTTATTACAAAAGCAATCAGGGAAAAGAAAATATACAGAGAGTATATTGGCGTTGATGCTTGTGCCTGCGATTTAATGCGCCCTGCGCTTTACAAAGCCTATCATCACATCACAGTGGCGGGTAAGGAAAACGCCCCACTTGAAAAAGTCTATGACGTGACGGGCGGGCTATGCGAAAATAATGACAAATTCGCAATTGAGCGGAAACTGCCGAAAATCGACGTCGGCGACATTCTGATTATTCACGACACCGGCGCGCATGGACATTCCATGGGATATAATTACAACGGCAAGCTTCGCTCGGCGGAAATCCTGCTCTGTGAAAACGGCTCGTTTAAGCTGATTAGAAGAGCCGAAACGACGGAGGATTATTTCAGAACACTGGATTTTTCAAACTTATAAAAAACGCAAAAACGTCCGAACTTTTAAGTTCGGACGTTTTTTATATTATGGTCGGTTAATTATTCTTCGGCATATTCGGTTTCGTCGTTTTCAAGCGCGGGCAATTTTTCTGAAATCCTTTCAACTTCAGCCTCAAAGACCGCGAGTTCAGGAGTACCCTCTAATTCGGCGTATATCGATTCCCCTATGTAAGCTAATTCCATCAACCGTCCGTAAGCGGACAGAAAATCTGAAAACACTGACGAATCTTCAGGGTCGGCGTCTATTTTTTCTGTTATGTCAACGATTAAATCAACTACGTCTTCTAATTCCGTCAAAAATTGTTCCCATGTCATATCGTTGGTTTCGCTGTTATTTTCGTCGCAATCGCAGTCTTGCGCGCTCTTATGGCAGTGGCAGTCATAATCACAACCGCAATCGTAGTCGTGAGAGTGCGATTGGGTGTGGTCATGGTCGTCATCGTCGTTAAGGTCATGAACGGCGGGCTGGCTTACAGGTTCTTCTCGCGTTTCAGGCGGAGGTGTAGTAGCGGGAACTTCTTCACTTGTACAGCCAACAGTTGAAATCATTGAAACCATAAGCGCAATTGCTGTTATGCTCGCGAGAATTGTTTTAGACGTTTTTTTCATGTTTAAAGTCTCCTTTTTTATTAACCATTAAATTATATAACAAAAGGCGCTCAGTGTCAAGTCTTTCTATTTTTGTTTAGCCAACTTAAACATAGCTCCTAAACTAACCCTGTTTCCTGTATGCAGGATTATAGTTTCGTAAACCCTTGACACGAAAATCAGCATAACGATGTTGCACGCCGTTAAAACAAGAACCGAAATCAGCGCGTCAAGCGAATTCATCTGCCCTGAAATGATAGCCCCCGGCAGAGCGAACGGAGAAGAAATAGGCAGATAATAGCTTACTTTCTCCATTATGTTTATGCCGTCGGAGCCGATGCTGAAAATAGACGCATAGTATGCAAATAAAAATCCGAAAGCTCCGAAAAGCGACAATGGCGTCATAGCCGACTGTAAATCTTCCATGCGGCTTACGGTAGCTCCGAATAAGCCCGCAATCAGTGAGAAGAATAAGAATCCGAGAATAAATATTACTACAATCCAAACCACAGTCATGGCGTTAAAGTTTGCAAAAGCCTCGTCAAAAGCGTTTCTGACCATTTGCATATCGGGGCTGACAGTTTCAACCGAACCGAATACTTCTCCGAGCGTACCCAAGGGGGCGACAACTGCCGTAACCCCGAAACCGGTAGCGAAAAGAATAAAGAACTGTGTGAAAGAAGCCAGTCCCATACCGAGAACCTTGCCTAATATTACCGCCATCGGACGCACCGAGGTAAGCAGGGTTTCCATAACCCGAGAGGTCTTTTCCATAGCTATGGAACTGGCGGTGAACTGAGCATATAAAACTATAAACATAAACAAAAGTAACGATGAAACTATAGGTATAAATGAGGTGATTATAACAGCAAGTTCATTTTTAGGCGTTTCCCCCGCTATTGTAACCTGTGACGATACGCTGACCGCGGCTTCAGACACTAAATCCTCCGGCACCCCAAGGGAAAGTATGTGGGCGCTCCAGACAGAGCCTTTTAGAAATGCATTTACAAAAGACTGGCAATCATCGGAGGTTATAAGCTCCTGACTTTCGGGGCGGGAGGTCAAAATGTTAATACCTGAATCGTCCCTTGTAATTTCTATTAAAATTTCGGCTTGGTCGCTTTGGTTTACTTTGCTTGTGATTTCGGCGGTTTCATCAGGGGAAATCATATTTACTTCAACCTCTAATTCGGATAAAAAGCTGAAATCAGCCGGCGGGTAAATCCCGCTTTGGTCACTTATATAAACCCTTTCTATGCCGAAAACGGCGCTTTTGGCAGTTTCATCGCCGCTTGTATCGCTTCCCGATAATAAGCCCGGCAGAAAATTAATCCCAAGCATCATAAGCGCTATTACCAAAACGATAATAAAGGTACTGATTTTATAGGCTTTGCTTTTCAGCATTTGTAAATAAGTAAATTTAAAAACTTTGTCCCAACCTTTAGTTTTCATTTGTCTCACCTCCGACTTTTTCTACGAATATTTCATGCAAAGTAGGCTCTCTGAGTTCGTATTTTACAATGGTTATATTGCTCTCAATTGTCTTTTTCAGGAATTGTTCCGGTTCGGATTGTGCGGTTACTTTAAAATCGGTCTGGTTCGGAGTCTGACGTTCGACAATTAACCCGCACTCCAAGGCAAGCGGGAGAATATTCTCGTCTGCCTTAACCGAAAGCTTGACCCTGCCGTAGCCTTTCTTGATTTTGTTTAAGTTGCCCTGAAGCACAACCTCGCTACGGCGCATTATTACAATGTCCTCGCAGAATTCTTCCACCGTCGCCATTTGGTGGCTGCTCATAATGATATATTTGCCTTTATTAATTTGCTCGCGTATGATTGACTTGAACAATTCGGAGTTCACGGGGTCAAGTCCGCTCAAAGGCTCATCTAAAATAAGCAATTCGGGGTCGGAAATAAGCGCGATTGCAAGCTGTATTTTTTGCTGATTTCCCTTTGAAAGTTGTTCCGCGCGCTTTTTAGTATATTCGGCGGCTTCAAGCCGCTCAAGCCAAAAAGTAATAGCTTCTTCGGCTTCGGCTTTTTTCATTCCTTTAAGTTCGGCGAAGTACAGCATCTGCTCCCATATCGTGTATTTAGCGTAAAGCCCGCGCTCCTCGGCTAAGTAGCCAATCCGCTCGTCGGTCACCGATAAATTTCTGCCTTTCCAGGTTACAGTGCCGCTCTCTTTGGAAAGCATACCGAGAATTGCGCGTATGGTAGTGGTTTTGCCCGCGCCGTTGCCGCCGAGCAGGGCGAAAACGCCGGGCTTTTCAATGCTGAAACTGAGGTCTTTTACGGCGGTGAAGTCGCCGTATCTTTTAACAAGATTGTCAACCTTTAGTGCCATTCGTTTTTCTCCTTTTCTATTTTGATTTATTTACCGCGAATGTTATTAATACCCTGATGGTAAACACTACACCCAATATTAATAAAGCATATCCCCATTCCATTATTCTTTCTCCTTTTCTTTAATTTTATTGTGTATGTACTTAATAAATCCGGCGGCGGCAATAACCGAAATCATAGCCATTACAACGGTTGTCGAACCCAAATCGGTCAGCGTACCATCGCTTACAAGAGCCCCTAAGGTTTCGTGGGCGAAATCAGCTCCCTGCAAATCCGAATCATTACGCACGAACATAATCCTTAAAACAAAACTGAGCGCAAAACCTATAAGAGCGCTCGCCGCCATAAGAATCAGCACCGGCTTTTTGTTTTTTCCGAAAAACGCGCCGCGCAGGATAATTTCGACCGTTATAGTCGTCGTAATGAACGTCAAAATGATAATATTTTGCCAAGGCACGTTTGCCCAACTTATATCCAAACGATTTAAAAGGGCGTTGAGCGCAAGGGTTATTGCCGTGACAATATAACCGTGCTTGTAAGCGTCTGCGGAAATCCGCAACTGCCGTTCGTCGTAAATATTTTTTGATAATAAATCACTTATTTTCATGAGTTCTCCTTTTCTTGTTTTTTATTATAGATTAGCTTAATTACGCCGGTAACCGCGATAATCCCCACAAAGATTAATATTCCGGTTGTAAATCCCAAGCGTGTCAGCATATTATTTTCGGTAAAAGTCTCGCCGTCCTTTAAATGCGAGAACAAAAAGAACAACTGCGAAAAAATTAAACCGCCGAAAGCTATCACGACATGCCACGGTTTATGCGTTCTGCCGAAATACGCGCCGCGCAGAATGGATTCAACTGATATTATGGTTGACGCAAGCATAATAATTAAAATATTCTGTTCCAACGCGCCCGCCCACACAAAGCCGTTGCTGTTTAAAACCCCGTTCATTAAAAGAAAACACATTGTAGCTAAGAAACCGTGCTTGAAAATATCACCGCGTACTTGAAGCTGCCGCTCGTCGTACTCGTTTTTTGATTTTAACATATTCAGTCCTCCTCCCAAAATAACTCGTCTAACGTCCTGTTAAGGGTTTTACAAATCGACAAACAAAGGCGTATGGACGGGTTGTATTCGCCGAGTTCTATGGCGTTTATAGTTTGCCGCACAGCGCCTACGGCGTCGGCTAAGTCTTTTTGCGTCATGTCTTTTGCCGCTCTGGCGGCTTTCAGTCGTAAATTTTTCGCCATACGCACCACTACTTCCTTAATTTCTTTATAAAAAGGGATAATGACCTCTCTTGACATATTGTAACATATAAATTTTATAATGTCAAGTATATATGACAAAATATCTGTTATATATAAATCATATCGGGCAAAAATGCTTTTTATTATACAAATTGCCAAAAGCAAAAAAGAAAATTAAAAAAATTTTAAAAAATTTTAAATTTTTTTCTAAAAATTGCTAAAGTTTTAAAGTTTGTGTACGATATAATAAATGAAGTATTTTAGCAACTACCGTCGGCGGCAAGCCGGAAAGGAGAACCCGCATGAATATTCAAAAAGCGTATGATGTGGCAAGAATGTCACATGGAAACCAGCCAAAACCCGCATCTCAGGAGACCCAAAAGAAGGAAACCACGCTTGCGGCGGATAATACCGATAAATTCGAGCCTGAAAACAATACTTATTCCCAAACCTATAATAAAGGTGCAAACAGGACGGATTATCGCGGAATAGGCAACGACGAGGGCGTGGTAAACTCCCGCGCTTCTGCGCGTCAGCTTAAAAATGACGCGGTAAGGGGCATGGTTCAGTCTCAAATAAACGCTCAGGTCAACAAAGGCGGTTATAAGCCTTTATTCGGCGGAAATGAGACCGTCATGAACGCGTTCAAGGCGGCGGAAGCCTCTTCAGCGAAACATGACGATTACTGGAGCGTAGACGCTACAGCCGAGCGCATTTTCACCTTTGCCAAAACCTTGGCGGGGGATAACGACGAGATGTTCCAGACTATGAAAGATGCTTTCCTTAAAGGTTTCAGACAGGCAGAAGGCGCGTGGAGAGGCGCGGGCGGCGGAAAGCTTCCCGGTGTAAGCTATGAAACCCGCGATAAGGTTCTTGAAATGTTTGATCAATGGGAACAGGAAATCAACGCAAAGAAAGACGAGGTAACCACCGAAAAGAAAACAGAAGGGGCAAGCTCCAATTCCCAAAAAACCTCTTCCCTTTTCATCGGTTATGAAAAATTCGGTTCAACCGGCGCGACTGCCGCTCCAACAACCTACTCCCAAGGTAAGAAAATAGCCTACATAGGCGAGGAGAAGTACGGCAAGCCAATCGAAGATATTGATGTAAACGGTTTTAAAAACCCTAATGTGGAATAGTTTTATTATCAGAATAAGAACCGCCTTTTGAAAAGGGCGGTTTTTTTCGCCTGAAAATTCCTCCATGTACGAAAAGCCGCCGGTTTCCCGACGGCTTTCCGCTCATTCAATTAGGAGGCATGAACGGCGATTTTACTCGCCGACAATGTTGATGTCGCTACGGGCAAGGGATTTGACCCATTTTTTCCCGCTGAGACGTATGGTGCAGACTACGGTTTTCACCATTTCGTCGGAGCGCATTAAAAGTAAAACTAAAGGTACAGGCAACTGAAAAACTACCGAGCCGATTGCCGCAAGCGGCAGAGAAAAGAGCCAAAGCGCGATGATTTCCACTCCGAGGCAGAATTTTGTGTCGCCCGCGCCGCGCAGAATCCCGACGATATATGTTGCGGCGAAAGAAATAAATATAACGCTTAACGCCGTGACTAAGAGCATTTGCCGCGCAAGCTGATTTGTTGCGTCGCCGAAATCGTATAAGTTTACAATGAAGTTACGAATGATAAGAATTACACCGCAGGCTATTAAGCCTACCAAAAGCGCAATCAGCTTGAAAGTATGGGCTTTTATTTTTACCCCTTCAAGGTCGCCCTCACCGACAGATTTCCCGATCAGCACCGTTGCGGCGTTAGCCACGCCGAACATGAAGATGGTGGCAAACTGTTGCGCCACGCCGGCTATTGTATTGGCGGCTACGGGGTCGCCCGCAGTATATGTTATATGCCCTAAAATCGCCGCCTGAACCGTAATTCCGAACGCCCACATCATTTCATTCACAACTACGGGAGAGCCGTGTTTAAGCAAATCGGTGAAAAGCTGTTTATTACGCAGGAAAATATCCTTAGGACGGAATTTTACCCGTTTATCTATGAAAAACAGGAAAGTTAAGACTAATACTAATTCTGCCGCACGGGAGATTAGAGTGCCTATTGCGGCGCCGCGTATTCCGAGGGCGGGGAAACCGAGCTTCCCGAAAATAAGTATATAATTTAAGCCCGCGTTTGTGAAAAGCGCGACAAGACTGGCAACAACCGAAATACGAACCACTTCAACGCTTCTTAGGGAGCAGATAATGGTGGAGCTTATCGCAAACAGGATATAAGACCAACCCACTATGGATAAATATTCCGCCCCGTTTTCTATAAGCTCGGGTCTTTTGGTTAAAAGACTCATCACGCCCGACGGGAAAATCAGCACTATAGCCGCGAAAATCACGGTAAATACAATTGCGATTTTAATTACTATGGCGAATATGACCTTTATCGCCTGCATGTTCTTTTTACCCCAGTACTGCGACGCAAGCACGTTCCCCGCTCCCGAAAGCCCGAACACGAACAGCGCCAACAGGAAAAACGGCTGATTCGCCAAACTTGAAGAGGAAATCCAGACTGCTGAATCATCGGCTCTGCCGAGCATGAAAGTGTCGAGCATGTTAATGGTGAAAGTGATAAGGTTTTGCATTGCCAAAGGTATGGTAATCGCCAATACACTATAGTAAAAATATTTTTCTTTAACGAGTTTCATTTTTTTCTTTCTGTTTCAGAGCAGGTTATTATGTACCTCCGCCCTGTGCTTCTGAACAGAGCGGGTTTTTAAAATTCCGAATACTTTTTAACTTCTTACGGACTCAAGGAGTAATCCGTACATTTTAATTATATGCAGTTATACGCAAAATGTTGAATTTTGCCGAATAACAAAAAATTATATCAAAAATCCAAATAATGTCTTGGATTATATCGCTGGCTACCCTGCCGCACTTCAAAGTGGAGATGGTTTCCGTAAGCCTGACCTGTCTGCCCGACTAACGCTATACTTTGCCCCTGTGTAACTGATTCTCCTTTGCTTACAAGCAATGTGCTTGCGTGTGCGTATAGGGTTCTGAGACCGTTGGCGTGTTCTATAATTACGGTATTGCCGTAGCCGTAGTACCAGCCGGAATAAACCACAACGCCGCTGTCTCCCGCAAATATTGGCGTTCCGTAAGGCGCACCTATGTCAATTCCGGAGTGTCCGGGATAGCCGCCGTCCCACCAGCCCCACTCGGAAACCCTATATCCGCGCGGTACGGGATAGATAAACTTGCCATGGGAGGCGGTTTCGCTTGAAACTTCTCCTATCGGAAGCGGCTTTGTTCCGCGCGCTATAACCTTAGTTACAGGTTGGCTTAAAGTTTCGCTGTCAGTCTCGGTTCGGGCTGTTTCAACCCCGTTTACAAGCGTTACCCGAGCAGTAATTCTTTCAAGTCCGACTTCGCCATCGGTCACTACGCGAGAGGTGTCTTTATACCTTGTGTCGTCTTCGGTATATTCGGTGTTGAAAGGGATTTCTTTATCAAAAATTTCGGTTCTGGTTACTGAAACGGGGAGTGCCGGAACCTCCGCACTGTACCTTATGGTCATGCCCGGCAAAAGGAATAATTCGGAGAAACCGGGGTTCAACCGTTCAAGCTCGGCTTCGGACATGTTGAGCTTGTCAGCTATAAGACCGTGACTGTCGCCCGAAACTACGATGTAGTACTGTTCTTCTTCTTTGGGTTGCGTGAGGTTTCTTATAACGGTTTGCGGGTCGATAATACTTTCGGTTGTGTAAAGCCCCGCCTGTGAGACGTTTACCGTCTGCATGAACTCGACCTCCTCATCCGGCGCACCGGTTTTGTGAACTTCAAGGAGGTTGTCTATGGTTACAAGAATTGAGGAATTATCCCTTACCGCGCCCATGAAAGTATCGTTAATAATAATACCGTAGGCGTATTCCACGCTTACGCCCGATTTTTCAAGCAGTATATCCGCAACCATGTAGGAATTTAAATTGTTATCGGAATATCCGATTTTTTCAATAGTGAAACTCGGAGTAATTTCGGCAAAGGTGGCGCTGCCGAGAAAGTTCATGCGTTCCTCAAACAGATTCTGCGCTTCGGTGAACACCGACTCATTATCTATATGCCCGACAAAACTGCCGTTTACGTCTAATCTGACGGCGTAATCTATGTCGCTGGCGTAGGAGATAACGTTGACTAAAAATAAAATGCTTATTACAGGAACGGTATAGTTGAAAACAGTGACTGCCAAACCGCGTTTGCCAAAAAGAATCAGTAAAAAATGCTTAAAAAAAACAGGCAACGCGCCTTTTAACCCCTGTTCACGGTTGGCGGTTTTGCAGTCGTTTTTAATACGGGAAAAAAGGCTGAACATTTTCATAAAAGGCGAAACTATGAAAATCCCCGCATATTTAAGCTTGCCGAGCATAAAAATCCGAAAGCTTTCGGTTTTACTCCAGACGAATCCGATAAACCGTCCCGTGAAGAGTAAAACGCCGTTGATTAGGTCGGCAATTATTTCACAAATGCTTTTTCCGAGGTCATAGAAAAATTCAGCGATAAATTTCAGTAAAATTATATAAAAATGCGGTTTCGGCGTTGTTTTATGTGTCTCGCTGTATATTTCTATGTTTACATTACCTTCTGTTATAACATTTTCATTGTTTTTATTTTCTGTATTTATATTACTTTCCATTTTCTTTTAAAAATCTTCTCCGGTGTCGGGAGAATCAACAGATTCAATCCCGAAATCAAATTATTACAAATTGGTTACAAAACATAGTATATCATAAATTCCCGCATTTGTCAATTAGATAAAAGCCTTGATTTTGACAAAAATTTATGTTAAAATAAACAAAAATAGAAAAATTAAGGACGGAATAAAATATGCAATTCGAGCCGAATCATGGGAAAGAGCTTATAATAGAGGTTAATTTTAGTGGCGACGGCGGCGATTACACGGGAAAATACGCCCGCTACCCTGTAAAAACCCATGTAATCATGAAAGAAGACGTCTTAGAGGACGTTTTGGACGAATACGTAAAAGAGTACTTAGAAGAGGGCGACACTTTATTTATAGCGGAAAAAATAGTTGCCATTACGCAGGGGCGGGCTTTTCGGCTGGACGAAATTAAAGTTTCGAGATTGGCGCGGGTTTTGAGCAAATTCGTGCATAAGACCGATTACGGCATAGGTTTGGGTATGCCTGAAACAATGGAGCTTTGCATACGGGAGGTCGGTAGGGTTAAAGTCCTGTTCGCGGGATTTTGCTCGGTAATCGGTAAGCTTTTCGGCAAGCGCGGGGTTTTTTATAAAATCTGCGGAATGAAAGCCCGCGCAATAGACGGACCTTGTGATTATACTATTCCGCCGTACAACAATTATGCAAAAATGGCGCCCGACAAGCCTCATGAAGCCGCCGCACGGCTTTCGAGACATATCGGGCATGACGTATTTATTGTTGACGCAAACGATATAGCCTGCACCGTCCTCGGGAAAAACCGAAAAGACCTGCCCGACGCTTTCGCCGAGCAGGTCTTCAGGGACAATCCGCTTGACCAGAGCGACCAGCAGACCCCGCTTTGTATTGTCAGGAGGCAGGGGTGATTACTCTGCCTCGCTTACTATTTATCGGTTTATGCCTACCTAAAAAGTTACAAAATGATTACAATTCGGAAACAAAGCGGTTAAACCCCCTCAAAAGTGTTGACTTTCAATCTTTTATAAGGTATTATGTTAATTGATAACACAATATATAAAATTATAGTGTAATAGCGTAACAAAATGAGGGAATAAGTTCATGAAGAAAGAAACTTCCCTGTGCATGGGTTGCATGGCGGAAATGAAACCGACTCACCAAAACAATAGCGGGAATCCCGATATATGCGCGGTTTGCGGCTATGCCAAAAACAGCGTGTTTCTATCGTCTTATTTAGCTCCTACTACGTTTTTGGCGAACAGGTATATAATAGGCAAGCTGATTTCATATAACGGCGAGGGCGCGCTTTATATAGCGTTTGACACCTTGAAAAACGTAAGAATCACCCTGCGCGAATATATGCCCGATACACTTTGCGGCAGGAAAAAAGACGCTGAGACCATTGAAGTAAACCCGCAGTATGTAGCGCTTTATAAAACCTACCTTTCGGAATTTATAGAGCTTAACCGCTCGCTTATGGGTATAGACCGCTCGCTCGGGATTCAAAAGGTTTCGGAAGTGTTTATCGAAAACAACACGGCTTATGCGGTTTATGAATATATAGCGGGAATCAGCCTAAAGTCCTACCTCTCGAATCTCGGCGGCGTTTTGCCGTGGGAGCAGGTAAAAGAGCTTTTCGCGCCGCTTTTTACTACCCTGAATCTTGTACATTCGGCGGGAATCATTCACAGAGGGATAAGTCCGTCTACTATTTTATTTAACGATAAGGGCGAGCTTGTTTTAATAAACTTCGGAATCGCCGCCAGCCGTACCCATGGTTATGAAATTAACCATGAGGTTTACGCGGGTTATGCCGGTCCGGAGCAGTACAGCGGCGTGGAGCGCCACGGGAATCAGACTGACGTTTACGGTGTTGCGGCGGTGCTTTATAAGGTTTTAACGGGGCAGATGCCCGCCGACGCGTCCGTAAGGTGTAAAGAAGACGTTTTGACCGAGCCCGCGCTGATAAACCGCAATGTGCCTATGTCGGTATCGTCGGCAATTATGAACGGCTTAATATTAAACGTCGGGGAAAGAACCCAGACAATCGGTTTGTTGATTGACGAGCTTTTTGAATCCTCGCCGCTCAGTATGCCCGATTCTACCAATGAGATTCTGATTAAAAAACCGCTCCGTGCAATCGAAACCGAAAGTCCGCTAACCCCCGGAGGGGCAGGCGCGGGGGTACGGCGGGTGGAGGAAAAAAAGCATGTTTCCCACACCACCGCAATAACGGTTTGCGTTATGCTCGGACTGGTACTTGTCACTTTTATTACTGTAATAGTGCTTTCAGCGCGCAATCCTGATTTATTTAACTCGTGGTTGCCCGAAGAATCGGCGGCAAGCGCTGCAGAGGGGCAAAACGCCTCGGACAACGCTTACGGTACGACCACTCCTCCTGTTTCAACAGAGCCCGAGGAGGATTCCGAGCCGAGTTCAGGTATTAATGACGCATCGTCTCATACCCTTTCAAACGAGTTGTATGTAGTTCCCGACTTTAGGTCGCGGTATTTTGAGGTTATACAGAATAACAGCGCTTTTGTGTTTTTAACATTTATCCCGACTTATGAATTTAACGATGATTTTGACGAAGGGTTGATTTTCGAGCAGGATAAGCCACACGGAAGCGAGGTCGTCAAAGGTACTGAAATAACCGTAAAGGTCAGCAAAGGACCTGAAACGGCGGTTCTGCCCGTCTTTGCAAATACCAGCCTCACGGACTATAAAAATTTACTGTCTGCGGCGAAAATCAAGTATGAAGTAAAGGGCGAACATAGCAGTTCGGTTGAAAAGGATTTTGTAATAAGGTGCAGTGCGGCGGCGGGGGATATTATAAATATAGCGGTGGGTGATACCGTGACGGTTTATTTTTCGCTTGGACCGGAGCCCGAGCCTGAACCTGCCCCTGAGCCTGAAATTGAAGACGAGCTGTTGCCCGAACCTGATTATTATGGAGTGTAAAGCGGCGGCGATTATAGCCGCAGGCGGGAAAAGTTCGAGAATGAATGGCGGCGATAAATTATTTGCGGATTTGGGCGGGATTCCCGTGCTGATTCGCGCCGTTTCGGCGTTTCAGAAAGCCGAAAGCATAGGCGAAATAATAATTGCTGTCAATCCCGAAAAGCCGCAAAACAAGGAAAAAATCGACATGTTATGTCGGCAATACGGCATTTCAAAGCTGAAAACCATAGTCAGCGGGGGCAGACACAGGCAGGAATCGGTGCTTAACGCAATCAATGAGGTTGGCGCGAATATAGATGTAATTGCCGTTCAGGACGGCGCACGACCGTTCGTATCGGCTGAATTCGTGAATGAAATAATTACCCTTGCGCGGGAAAAAGGCGCGGTAATTCCGGCGGTTAGGGTTAAGGACACGATTAAGTCTGTCGGCGACGGAAAAATCCTTGCCACCCCCGACAGAGCCGGGCTTTACGCGGCACAGACCCCGCAGACGTTTGTATTATCAAAATACTTCAAAGCCATTGAAAAAACAAAGGCTCTGGCGGTAACTGATGACGCGTCATTATTTGAAAAAGCGGGAATTGACGTTTTCATAACCGAGGGAGATTACCAAAACATCAAAATCACCACGCCGGAAGATTTGAAAATCGCGCGGGGATTTATCGGGGACACAGAAATCGAAATGGATGATTTACGCATAGGCACAGGCTATGATGTTCATAAATTCGGGGAAAACAGAAAATTAATCCTTTGCGGGGTGGAAATCCCTCATGAAGAAGGGCTTTTGGGACATTCCGATGCCGATGTTGCCGTTCACGCGCTTATGGACGCATTGCTCGGAGCTTTGGCGCTCGGCGACATAGGAAAGCATTTCCCTGACAGCGAATCGGAATACAAAGGCATTTCAAGCCTTGTGCTTTTGGCTCGGGTTATCCGGCTTATAAACCAAAAAGGCTATAAGCCGTCTAATTTGGATATTACCATAATCGCTGAAAAACCGAAATTAGCGCCTTATATTTTTGAAATGCGGGAAAATATTGCAGGAATTTGCCAAATTCCTATTGAAAACGTCAGCCTAAAAGCCACAACGGAGGAAGGACTGGGGCTTGCGGGTAAAGGAATAGGTGCGAATGCTATATGTATGGTTAAAACATGGTGAAAAACCTAAAAAACGCAAATTATCACAAAAATATCACGCATATTTCATAAAAATTTCACATTCGGGCTAAAGTTTTGAGCCTTATGGTACGATATTATATACAGACATAAAAGTATTGTAAAAAAATGTACCGTAATAAGCTTAAAAGACAAAAAGCCCGAATTTGCTTTTGCCGCAACCTAATAGGAGGTATACGAATGGAAATCAAGAATTTAAGCAACAGAATGATAAACGCTTACAAAAGCGTTCCTAAGACCGACGCTAAGAAAAGCGCACCGTCGGAAAAGACGGGGGGCGTAAACTTCGATAAAATCGAGTTTAATGTCGGCAACTCAATAGAAACCGCAAAGGCGGACATAAAAGCGGCTATTTCTTCAAACGCGGACAGCGCCCGCATTGAAAAGCTCCGCGCTGCTTACGCGGGGGATTCAGTACCGGAAAGCTCCGAAAAGGTAGCCGAAACGATAGTTGGCTGAGTTGTTTAACTTGGCGGCGCGTTTCGGCGTCTTTTTGAATAATAATTTAAAGTAAACTAAAAGCAAAGGAAAAGCTTATGGATTATAACGCCGCCGTTGAAATACTGGATTTTTTGGAAAAATATGATAATCATTTTCGGGAATTACGCTCTTTTATAAATGAGAAACAGGAAAAAGCATGGGGGGACGACTTGGAGTGGCTTTTGAATTCGCTGACCGAAGAGCAGAAATTCATAATGCGCGGGAACTCGCTTGAAGCCAAAAGGCTTTTGCTTTTTGAAAAATTAGGGGTTAAAGATTATGATTCCAAGCGGCTTGTTGAAGAATGTCCGCCTGAAATAAAAGGAAGAATGAATCTCGTAATAAACTCAATCGACGATTCGATAAGCTATATAAGAGAAACCAACAAAAACGTACTGGAATTAGCGCGGCGCAAGCTTGAAACCCAAGCGGAGCTTTTAGACGACAGTTTAATAGCCGGAAGCGACACCTATAACAATTCGGGCTCAAAAATAAAAAAAATAGGCGGAGACGATGATAATATAATAGGCTCGGTGTAGAAACACAGACGAAGGGAGTAAAATATGAGGTCATCTTTTGCGGGACTTGAAATGTCCAAACGTACCATTCAAATAGCTCAGAAATCTTTAGATATAGCTACCGGTAACATGGCGAACATCATGACAGACGGTTATACGCGCCAAAGGATAGATACAAATTCAATGTACCTTAAATCCTACAAGAACTGGCAGACCAAAACGTCTAAGCTGTCCCTTGGCGGGCAGGGCGTAAACGCTTTCGGTGTAGCGCAGGTGAGAGACCCCTATTTGGATAAGCGTTTCCGCGAAATGAACAGCTACCTTGCGGAACAGGTGGTAAAACAGCCGGTACTTGAAGAATTGCAGACCACTATCGACTTTTATGAAAACATGGGTATGGACCAGGTTTTGGCTGCGTTTAAAGATTCTTTGTCAAAGTACGCCACAAACTCGGCGAATCTTCCCGACTTAGCGACTAACGTAAGGGCAGATGCCCTTAACATAACAAGAATGTTGAACTCTTACGCGAGGGATTTTGATAAGTTACTTGAAGACAACGTATTTGAGCTCGGCGTTACGGTCGATTATGTAAATACGCTTGTAGAAAAGGTGGTTTCGCTTAACAACGCCATCGTAAAGGAATATAAATCAACCGAATTCGGAAATATAGATACGGGCAGGGGTGTTTCCCCTTACGGACCTTTAGAGCTTATTGACGAGAGAAACTTAGTTCTCGACGAGCTTTCGGGTTATATCAACATCAGAGTTGATGAAAACGTTGACGGAAGCATAAATCTTCAAATGGGCGGCGTACTCATGATTGACGGTAATAAATTTGAGCATCTTGTCATGCAGGATTTCGATTCGTTCAACGCGGCGGTAATCAGCGCCTCCAACGGACAAAGTTTTGATTTCAGAGGAGGCGAAATCAAAGCGCGTATGGAACTTGTAAACGGCAACGGACCTTACGCCAACTCTTTTCAGGACTCAAGCTATGGAATACCGTATTACAGGTCGGCAATTGACGCTTTCGCGGAAAGTTTCGCCAATCTCATGAATTCCACCAACGGCGTTACCGATAATGACTCAATAAGGGCAATGTTCGGCTCGTCGTTAGATGTGTATGATGTTGAGGGAAATATTGTCGAGCGCGGACCTATAACGGCGTCTACCATAAGAATATCGAATGAATGGATGGAAGACCCCCTCATAATTGGCAGAAACCATAGTTTTATAGAAGGCAACACCTCCATAAATTTTGACGAGCTTACAGCCGGCAGTACATACTCATTGGATATTAGAATCGGCGGAACTGTTACCGAAACATTTACCTTTACCGCAATTCCGGTTCAAATTGAAGACCCTCCCGGTTCCGGTACAATGGTTGACACCGATGAAATTGACAGAGCGGCGACTATAGACGCGTTAAACGCGCAAATTACAGACAGATTCGGCTCTAACGGACATAATCTTATTGATGATTCAACAATAGTTGTTGCCATGGGCGGTTTAATCGCAAACGTCATAGACAACCGACCTGTAACCGTCACTCCCGACGCCGCGTTTCCCGCAGGCGGGCTCACCTACCATGACGAAATCATAAGACAGCAGGCGACCGCAAACCTTGACGGAACTAACCCCAACAAGTTGCTTATGGCGCTTGACGATGAAATAAAGTTCGGCAGGGCGTTGGATTTTTCGGGAACAGTGTTTGACTACGTGTCTTTTATTTCCAACACGCGTTTGGGTCAGGGGCTGAAATTCATAGACGAACAGCGCGAGACGTTGCTTGTCACTACCAATAATCTTTTGGACAGCAGGGACGCTATTTCGGGTGTATCCAATGATGAGGAAGGCATAAACATGCTGATTTATCAAAAATGGTATAACGCCGCGGCAAGAATGATGACCGCCCTTGACGAGTGTCTTGACAGAATTATAAACGGAATGGGCAGGGTCGGACTATAACAATAACATTTAACAATGAATAATTTTTGAAGTCGCATTTTTGGCGGCAGGATTTGTGAAGAGGGGTAGAGAAATGAGAGTAGCGGGAAATACGTCTTTAAGACGCTATATGCACAATCTTCAAAGGAATATGAGCAATAAGAACAAGGCTGAGAATCAGCTTTATTCCGGTCGCCTGTTTAACCGCGCAAGTGAAAATCCCATAACGGCGGCAAGGGCGCTAAGGGTTCGCAAGGGCTTATACAACCTTGAAACATATCAGGATAACCTTAAAACCGCAGATATGATATACACCACGGCGGAAAGCTCGGTTATGGGCGTTTCGGCTATTATGCAAACGGTATATGAATCGTTGGTTCGCGGCGCAACAGGCTCGCTCAGTAAATCAGACGCGGCAATAGTGGCGGGTACGATTGAACGTAACGCCGAGGAAATGGCGCAACTTATGAACGTTATAGTTGCTGACAGAAGAATTTTCGGAGGAGTGAACAGCTCAAGCCTGGCATTTAAAATAGAGATGGACCCCAACACCGATATAGGGGGGGGCATAGTTAGGTATCACGGCGTTCCGGTAAATCAGTATCAGCTTCCGGAGCTATTCCCTTATTCGGGGACTTCTTATACCGATGTGGGAATAGGCATGACATTACAAGACGGCGACACGATAGACAAACAGTCTGCCATACCCGTGACTTTCAGCGGCGTTGATATTTTAGGTTGCGGGCTTGACAATTCTCTTATAAGATTAAACCTTGACCGATTCACCTCGGGCGCGAGTTACAGCTTAGATGTAAGCGTGGGCGCGGATAAAAGAACCATGACTTTCACCATTCCCGACGACCCCGCAAGCCCCGGCGCTCCCGCAGACCCTGAAGTGGTTGCCCGCACCATAAACCAAGCGTTTTTGGCAACTTTCGGGAATAACTTTATAACCGTAGGCGCTCAAGGAGGAACGGTAATAAACAACATAGCGGGCAGACCGCCTTTAACCATAGAAAATACGCCGCCTCCGCCCGGACAGCCGTGGGATTTTGAGCAGGCGAGCATAGATACATTTCCCACCGGATTTTCAGGAAATGTAATTCAGCTTACCTTAGACGCGGCGAGAGCACTCAAGGCAGACGACAGAGAACGTGCGGCGCAAATCGCAGATGCGCTCTTCGCTTTACAGACTAATGTTTCGATGACCATAGCGGGAATAGGAAACACCTCGCAGTTCGTGGAATTCAACCTTGAAAGAACTACAAATAACATATATTCGCTGAAAGAACAGCAAACAGATATGGAAGCCTCTAAACCGGAGGAACAAATCACCTTAATCAAGGTTTTTGAAATGATGTTCAGCGCTCAACTGCAAATGGGTGCGCAAATAGTCCCGACGTCTATATTTAACTTTATCCGCTGATTTTGAATAAGCCGTTGCGGGCAACGCAAAAAATTGTACGTTTTAAATTTCAAAGAGGGAGGTCGGAATCATGAATCATAATTTATTAAGCATCACCAAAATACCCATATCCGTTGAAATCAATATAGTTCAGGGCGAGCTTAGGAATCCGAGCGCCCCCAAGCCGCAAATACAGGTTCAAACAGGGGACGGCGGAATAAAAATAAAGGCAGAACCCGCGAAAATCAATATTGATACCTATGCGGCGCGTTCAAGTATGGGTTACGGGAATTACAACACCGGCGACTTAAAGAAAAAGGAAGCGCAAAGAGGCTTTAAGCTTGCTTATGAAGGCACGGCGCGAATCGTGCAGGAAGGCAATCAGCTCGCAAAAGGTACAACGCCCGGGCAAATTGCGCTCCAGAATAACCGTGCGGGCGCGTCTATTCAGACCATCATGGAGTTTATCCCGAAAGAGGGCGCAAACGTAACATTTGAAAAAGGACAGCTCAACATAAACTATGAGATGCGGGACGTAAACATAGACTGGGAGAACCTGAGAGCCGTGCCTTTGGAATTTATTCCCGGCAGAGTTGAGTTTAACGTGACGCAGATGCCGCAGGTCGTAATAGAGTACACGGGAAGACCTATTTATGTTCCCCCCAGCGCTGACCCTTATTACGACGTTACAGGATAAATATATATAAAATATATAATGGAGTAAAACGGTAAAAATGACAAGAATAAATACCCGCGATTTCGGAGAAATTGAAATCAACGACGACAGGTTATTTGAATTTCCAAACGGGGTTTTCGCCTTTGAGGATACTAAACGTTTCGCTTTAATCAGCCCTTTGGGCGACGACGTATACCCCATGTGGTTACAGTCCGCCGACGATGTTACGCCTTGTTTTGTGGTATTTGACCCGACAATCATCGACGGAAGCTATAATGTTACTTTGAGCAGGGGCGAACAGGCTTTGCTTGATATAAAAAATGATACGAACCTCAGATACCTTGTTATAGCCAAAGTTCCGAATAATTTCAGAGAAACTACGGTCAACATGAAATCGCCGATTGTTTTAAACTGCGATTTGAATGTGGCGGCGCAATTTATTCTTCCGCACGACTATAAATTCAGACTTCCGATTTACGAGCCGGAAGCGGTGAAATCAGCGGAAGAAGGTGCAATTTAATGCTGGTTATAACAAGAAAAGCAGACGAAAGTATTTTAATATCGGACAATATTGAAATAACTGTACTGGAAATTTCAAGGGACAGGGTAAAGCTTGGCGTGAGTGCGCCGAGAGACGTAAGCGTAATGCGTAACGAGCTTGTAACAGCTCAGAACGCCAACCGCGAATCGGCTGAAACGATAGGCAAAGACACCTTAGCCGCGCTTATGAGCGCCGCTAAAAAACAATAGACAAGTTGCAGGGGCGGCGGGTTGGTCGTAAGCGATTCCCGCCCGCAGAAAGGAATATATTATGGCTATAAAAGGAAGCGCCCTCAGAATAGGCGGACTTAATTCAGGTCTTGACACCGAGGCTATTGTAAATGCAATGACCGCGTCCACAAAGCTGAGAATCACAACCAATCAAAGAAAAGTATTAAAGCTTCAGGCACAGCAGGAGGCTTATCGCTCTATTATAGATAAATTCAACGGCTTAAAGGACAAATACTTTAGCCCTTTGAGCAATAACACCTGGCTCAGAAGCAGAAGTACCTTTAATCGTCATTCGGCGACCGTAACAGGCGCAAACGGCACGGAGGGCGCACCGAAAGGAATCAGTGTTTCCACCAACGCCAACGCTATGGCAGGGGATTATAAAGTTACGGTAAATCAGGCGGCGAGCCAGACGTCTGTTTCTTCAAAGTCAATGGATTCGCTCAACATCGGCGACATAGATTTAAGCCAAATCTCGGGAGGCGCAAACACGGGTAAAACCTTTTTGATTAACGTTACCTCAGGCGGCTCTACAAAACAGATTGTTTTTGAGGGCGGCGCAGATGAAGCCGAAACGATTGACAACATAAATCAACAGCTTATAAAAGCTTTCGGAAGCACCAACGACACCGCCACAACAGGAAAAGGAATCGTTTTTGTCGATAACGCCGGAGGCATGTTGAAATTCGGCGCGACCGACAGGCGTTCTATTTCCACAAGTCCCGTGACCGAAATGAAAGATTCGATTGCTTTCAGTCTTGCCAAAGAATGGGAAACAGGGAACAACAGCGTAACCCTTATTATTGACGGTCATGAGAGAAACGTCAGCTTTCAGACGCTCGCCAAGGAATACTTTGAAGGTTTTAATATTGTTGAAAAAGACGGAAAGTGGGCTGTAGAAGCCAAGACAGCCACCATTGCCGACTTAACCGATGAAGAACGCGCCATGACCCCCGCGCAACAAGACGCGCTACTCAAAGATATACAAAAAGAATACGATTCAAGAGTAAGCGTCCTCAATGACATATTGAGCGATATGTATAACGCCGAGCGTTTCGCGGCTTATCAGGATTGGCAGAAGCATGGCGATTATAACGCCGACTTCAGAACCACCACCCTCACGTCAGACCAAAGAGTCAACGTTTTAAAAAGCGCGGCTCTCGGCTTAGACACTACGGATTTAGACACGGCTTTAGCCGATATAAACAGAGCCGATTTTGAAGACGGCGAAAATGGCGATGCGGCTTTTGAAACTGCCAGACTTAAAGCTGTGGCTGATTTTGTAGGTAAGCTTGAGGGTGACGACAGAACCAACGCCGTTAAAGCGTTAGACGACAGACTGCTGACAGAAATCAAAAATTCAATGTCAACCGAGCAAAGGGCGTTATTTGATGCGGAAGTCAAGCGCATAACCGACAATAACGCGCAAAAGGACTATGATAACGCGGTTACAAAGGCGTATAATGAATTTTGGAAATGGCAACAAAGTCAGGGCTCAAAAATGGGCGACAACAACTGGATTGCGATTAACGAATTCAAGGAAATGTTTAATATACCCGATAATGTGCCTGCAGGCACGGACTGGAAAGACGTTATACCGAGCAACAGCTTGGAATGGGGAACTGCGGTTCAAAATTATTACGCAGACAAAACCGCCGAAGGTAATAGTAAAATCAGCGATATTAACCTTGAAATCGGCAAGTTAGACCCCGAGGACGATAAAGAAAAAATCGCCGAATTAGAGGCGGAAATAAAAAACATACAATCGACCATTGACCGTAACAAGACGGTATCGGATTTTTGGAATGGTAAAGACTTTGCGGACGCGGTTGAAGTAACGCAGAAGGTCTTTATTGAAGCGCAGGAAAGATTTGAAGACAATCCGGTCAACGAGCTTACGTTCATACGCGGTGCATACAATGAACAAGAGGCTTTTAATACTCGTTATTCCGCCGAGGGAGCTGTAAACGGTAAAACCCTTAACCAATTCGTGGGTGAAGTCGCCGGCAAGCTTTTGAGCGACCCGAATTTCAGTACTGAAAATTTTGCCCATCACTTTAATAAGTCCACTATTGAAAGGGTACTCGGGAATGTTACGTTCTCCGACGGCACAAGGATTGAACCAATCGTAACCACCAACGACAAAGGCGAGGTAACGGGGGTTGAGCTGAAAGCCTACACCCTTGCCGTTGACGCTGACGGCAAGCCCTTACTTGACGCTGACGGCGAAAGGGTAAAAGATTATAAAAACATCGGCGCTTTTGTAAACTCGGACAGCACCAACGATTTTGGTCTTGTGGAAGCTAAAAGCACCGCCAACACCGTTTCAACCTCTACAAGAATAGGGACATTAGGGCTTGACGCTGATGAAAACGGCGATTATAATATCGAAATAAACGGCGTAAAGTTTTCTTTCGGAGAGAATACCACCATAAGCCAGATGATGAGTACTATAAACTCCAACTCGGCGGCAGGGGTAACCATGACTTTCTCGACCCTTACAAACTCCTTTGAAATCAAAACAAGGGAATTCGGTACCGATTCGAGCATAACCATAAAAGGCGACAGTGAGGGCTTGTTCGGGAAGCTTGGCTTTGAAGAATTTGTTTCCCCTGTGGACGGCGACGATTTGGTAATCAGAAACGGTCAAAACTTGGTGCTTACCATCAACGATGAAACGATAGAAACCAATTCTAATTCTTATGAATTCAACGGCACGGTAATCAACGTAGACCCAACCGTTGAAACCGGAACCGAGTTTGAAATTTCGGTAAGGCGCGACACCTCGCAGATGTATGATTTGATTAAACAGTTCGTTGATGATTACAATGACCTTATTGACTTTGTGTACGGCTTTGTCGGTCAAAAGCCGGATAACGAGTATTATTTCCTAACCGACGCAGATAGGGAAGAGCTTAATCTTTCCGAGGTTCAGGAGAAGAAATGGGAAGACAAGGCAAGGCAGGGACTGCTCTATAACGACCGCACACTTATCGATATAATGGGGAAAATGAGAACGGCTATGTTTTCCGGCGTACCCCGCGGGGACGGGACCAGTTTCGGGCTTTTCAGTATGGGAATCAATACCTCGTCTAACTGGAGGGATAACGGAAAGCTGAAGATAACTGAAGATGAACTAAAGGCGGCTATAGAAAACAATATAGATATGATTGCCGAGCTGTTCACAAACACCGAAAAAGGGCTTATGCCTCAGCTTGACGAAGTTATAAAATCTGCCGTAAACACCACCGGCGCACGTGCCGACAGGGGTTCGCTTATTCAAAAGGCGGGCATGGCTAATATGTCGTCAACTAACGATAACGCCATTCACGACCAGATTAAGCGGTTGAACGACATGATAAGCACACTGCAAATGCGCTACGATAAACAGCAAGACAGATTTTGGAGAATTTTTTCGGCGCTTGAAACCCAGATGGGGCAGCTCAACTCGCAGAGTGACTACATAAGCCAGTTTATGGGTAACATGAACGGTTAACAATCAACAATCAAGAATCAAATTATATAATAATAACAAAACGAGGTGCTTGTTATGATTTCGGGAAATGCTTATTCTAATTACAAAAAACAGTCTATTACGACCCTTACACCGATTGAAATTGTTGTAAAGCTTTATGACGAGTGTGAGCGGCAGATGAACAGAGGGGTATATTTCATAGACAGCAAGGATTACGCCGGAGCTAATACTTCTCTTATGAAATCAATCGAAATAGTAGGCGCTCTGCGTTCGGTTTTAGACATGGATATTGAGATGAGCAAGGGGTTAGATTCTCTTTATGAATACTTTACCCGCGAGCTTATAGCGGCGAACCTTAAAAAAGACGCCGAAAAAGTCAAAACCCTGTTGCCCATGATTGGGGAATTAAAAGACGCTTTTTCGCAAATTTCCAAGATGCCGAGAGAGCAAATCAATTTGCAGATGACGCAAAGCTCTGCGGTTGCCGCGCAAAAAACTGCCACGGCAATGTAAACCTTTGAATAATGACATGGGGCGAACTTCAGATAAACACGGGTTCGCCCCTGCGGGTTAAAGAGAAAGGAGAATTACCATGATAGTTGACGTAGGTTTATTAATCGAGAAATTCGATAATCTGGAAGACATTCTTTCAAAATATGGAAAGCTTACCAACCGCCTTTCGGTGGCTGACCTTGAACTCACAGACAAGACGGATGTGATTTTTGAGGAGCGCGAAAAGCTGATTGAGCAAATGAGGGTGATTAAGCCTCAAATTACCGAGCTGATTAACAAACAGTCTACCGATAAAGCTGAGGCGATTCGCAAAATGCTCACGGGAGAGACGGTTATGGCTGACTTTTCAGATGATGAAAAAGCTGTGCAAACTAAAGTGATTAATCTGCGCTCCCTGCAATGCGATATTGTCAGAAAAGACGATGAGAATAAGATTCGATTTAAACGAAAATACGACGAAATTCGCGGAGAGCTTGAGAACTTGCAGAAAGACAAGAAAAAGCTGAACTTTTATCATAACGCCAAAGTTGACGTTAAGGGTTCGGCGTTTGATAATCAAAGTTAAAAAAGCTAAAAAGTCGAGAAAAAGCGCGTCGCAGACCGTATTTTTTCCCCGGCGACTTCCGGCGGCATGATACGACGCCGAAAAAGAGCTGATATTTTATAAAAACGATGTTGAAATTTCGGGGCTGAAAACCAAATAAAAAACGGACGGCTATTGCCGTCCTTATTATTTTACAAAAAAAGGTTGAAAAAAACAAATAAAAATGTTATTATATTAATGTATGCTTTTGTAAGGGATAATTTTATAATATGCCAAATATCCAAAAAATACTCGGATACACGAGGAAAGCCTGCCAGGAGTTCAATTTAATTGACAACGGCGACAAAATTGCCGTGGGGGTTTCCGGCGGTAAAGACAGCTTGGTGTTACTGGCGGCATTGGCTGAAATGCGGCTCTTTTTCGAGAAAAAATACCAACTTCACGCAATCAGCCTTGACCCGCGATTTTACGGCAGGGACGGGGATTATTCCTCTGTGGAGAGGTTTTGCGAGAAACTGGAAGTGCCTTTTACGCTAATCAGAAGCGATATTTACGAAATCGTCTTTGAAATCCGCCGTGAGAAAAACCCTTGCGCCCTTTGCGCTAAAATGCGGCGGGGAGCTCTTCATGACGCGGCAAAAGAAAACAACTGCAACAAAATCGCGCTCGGTCACAACAACGACGATGCGATTGAGACCTTTATAATGAACCTTTTCAGAGAGGGCAGAATCGGCTGTTTTTCGCCTAAGAGCTACCTTTCGCGGAAAGACTTGACTCTTATAAGACCGCTTGTCTTCGCGCCGGAGAGCAAAATCGAAAGCTGTTGCAGACAAAGTGGTTTTGAGGTAATCAAATCGCCCTGTCCCGTTGATAAAGCCACTGAGAGACAGCGTATCAAGGAGTTTTTAGAAACGCGGGAAAAAGAAGACAAAGGTTTTAAACAGAGGATTTTCGGGGCTTTAAGAAAAAGCGGCGCAGACAATTGGGGACAGGGGTGAAAATTTTTGGCAAATACACCTAAAATAGAAATCCCGAATCAGGTAAACGAGCTTTTGAATCGGTTGAACGCCTACTCCTACCGCGCTTATATAGTGGGGAAATGCGTAAGAGAGCTGATTAGCGGACATGGCTCGGGCAACTCAATTGACTTTGATATAATAACCAACGCCGAGCCGGAGAGGATTCGCGCTATTTTCGATATTTATACTCTTAATACCGAAAGAATTGACAAAGGCGAGGTAATGGTGACGGTCATCGGGATACCGGTCTTAATTGCCGCTTATCGAAAAGGTTTCGGCGCGGACGGCAGTCCTGTCTATACCGACGACTTAACCGAGGATTTGAAACGGCGGGATTTTTCCTTTAACGCTATAGCGTATAATCCGAGGGAGGGGTTTATCGACCCTTTCGGCGGGATTGAGTGTCTTTCGGGGGAAACCGGAGTGGTTCATACCATAGGGACTGCCGTCAATATCAGTGGCGAGCCGGAGGAAGAACAGGAAATGCCGTCCCCTTTTTGGCGAAACCCCGTGTCAATTTTACAAGCGCTCGGGTATTACTCTTCCGGCGATTACGTTATTTCTCCCGAAACCCGCGAGGCTATACTAAAGTATAAGGGCAACATAAAAAAAGTTTCCGAAACGGATTTGCGTACCGAGTTCAGTTGGGTTTTACGCGGCAAGAAGGTAAGTGCAGTTTTAGAGGAATATCACGAGGTTTTTAAGGTTTTAATCCCCGAATTTGAGCTTTTGGAGGATTTTGACCTCAAACGTCCCGAATACAGCTCGGACGCTCTTACGCATACTTTTAAAAGCGTTGGCTACGCCTCTCCGATTTTAATTTTGCGCTATGCCATGCTGTTTCATTCCCTCGGTAAGCCCGACTGTTTCTCCACGGATGAGAACGGTAAAGGTCATTTTTACGGTCATGCCGAACGTTCGCGGATTTACGCAGGGAGAATAATGCGCCGTATGGGATTTTCGGAGGACGAAACAAGAGAGGTCTGCTTTTTAATCAAAAATCAGGACGCCGAACTCACCTTTGACCGCCGTTCTCTGAAAATTAAGCTACGGGAAATGCCTCCCGAACGTCTGAAAATGCTTTTACAGTTCAGATACGCTGACTTAAAGGCGCAGTCTCCCGATTTTGAGGGAGCGGCGATGGCGTGTAAAAGGCAGGTTGAGGCGGTGAATGAAATCATAAGCACCAAGGAATGTTATACCTTGCACCAGCTCGCGGTTAATCGGTATGACCTTATGCAAAAAGGTGTGGTAAAAAACGCCGAACAGGCAAAGGCGGTTCTTGAACGGCTTTTGGATATGGTAATAGATTCCCCCGCCTTTAATACCCGCATACGGCTTATAGGAGCCGCCGAAAAAATAATGCGTACTGCTAACGGCAGTAAACTAAACAGTTAAGAACATGTATTCAATACCGCTAAACGCCCATATTTCGGATATTGAATACAGGCTCTGAATAAATATTGCGATAATTAAGGAAGACGACATGAACTGCTGCTTATGGCTAAACGGGGTAAAGATTCGGCACGCCGATGAAATAAAGAATAATTTCGACGCTGCCTCTTTACGCGGTTATTTTTCGGGCGGCAGTCTAATCCGTTGGCTTAATGCCAACGGCGGTGGCGAGGCGGCGGGTCGGCTTGCCCAAACAAGCGGGTCGGACGACCTGACCCGACGGCTTGAATACGCTTTCGGGCTTGATGAAGAGCCGCCCGAATCGTCAAAGATTTCGGAGTTACCCGAAACGGACGGCTTTGACTACCCCATGTTTATACCGCTCGAAATAAATCATGAAACGTTGAATCAAAGCTCGTTCGGGGCAGGCTTGTTTAAGGGAATTGGTTCTTTTGGTTTCAGCGGTTTGGGCTCTTATGAGTTAGGCTCTTACGAGTTAGGCTCTTACGAGTTAGGCTCTTACGAGTTAGGTTCTTACGAATTAGTCTCTTATGAATTAGGCTCGGGTCTTGAATTTTACGGTTTAGGCTCTTATGGTTGGGGTTCATACAGATTCGGTTACTACGGACTGTGGGGGCTTGGCTCTTACAGTTTTGGTTCTTTCGGAATTTACGGCGGAATAGGTTCATATAATTTCGGGCATTACGGTTTCGGTTCGTATAATTTCGGCTCATATAACTTTGGATTATACGGTTTCGGGCTCGGCTCGTACAATTTTGGCTCTTACGGGTTGGGTTCTTATGATTTAGGGTTTTACGGTTTTGGCTCTTATGACTTTGGTTCTTATGACTTTGGTTCTTATGACTTTGGTTCTTATGATTCAGGTTCATATATTTCGGCTGACAGAATTGTTTCAAACCCCAATGACTATGTATTTGGCTCCTGTTACGACGCACTGCGGGCATGGCTCGAAAGTTTTCTTAATAACTGCCCGTTAAATCGCTACGGTTACGGAATCCACATAATTTAATGATATAATATAAATAATTGGGCAGGTGAGCATGAAGGCTATTCACGTAAATTCCTTTGTACCTTTTTTTGCGAAAAAGGGGCTGAAACCTACAGGTACAGAATTGAAAAATATTGTGTCCGGCGGCTCGCCGGTTGATAAATTCGAGCTTTATAATATAGTCCTGTCGGCGCTGACCTGGAGAAAGTATAACGGCGAGATAGATTTAGTCTGTGATAAGGCGTCGGCGCTGTATTATGAAGAAGTCGGGATTACCGCTATATGGAATAATGTCAGGCAAGCTCTTCCCGATGAAGTGGAGGGTATAAATCCGCTGATGTTTTGGGCGGCGGGCAAGCTTTTGGCACTGAGGGAAACGCCTTCGCCTGTTGTTATGCTTGATATGGATTTTATTGTTTGGAAAAGATTAGAGCTTAAAAACACTATAGTCGCGGCGCACCGCGAGAATCTAAGCCCCCGCATTTATCCCGATATAAGCCGGTTTAAAATGAAAAAAGGCTATATTTTTAATAAAGATTTCAATTACTCGGCACTGCCGCTTAATACCGCGTTTTTGTATCTGCCCGACGAGGATTTCAAGCAGTTTTATGTCGGCAATTCGCTTGATTTTATGAAATCTGCGATTGACAACCCCGATTTTCTATGTTATATGGTTTACGCCGAGCAGAGATTGCTGTCTATGTGCGCCGAACACCTTAACGCAAGGGTTGAAACTCTGCTTGACAAGGACAGATTATTTTTTCCGCAGGACGATTTTACGCATTTATGGGGCGCAAAGCAGGTTATGCGGGATAATAAAAAGGAAGAAGAAACATTTTGTGCTCGTTGTGCTAAAAGAATCCGCAAGGATTTTCCGGATTTTGCGTATGTGATAGATTTAATCGAGAAAACGTAGAGCGGAAAACGTATCGTTGCGGTCATTGTAACCGTTTTATGGATAACATAATAAAAACCTAAAATTAAAACAGGAGAAGAAAAATCATGGACACCAAATACATTTTTGTAACCGGCGGAGTCGTCTCGGGAATCGGAAAGGGATTGACCACAGCGTCCCTCGGAAGATTATTGAAAAATCGGGGCTACAGAGTAACGATTCAGAAATTTGACCCTTACATCAACGTAGACCCGGGGACGATGAGCCCGTATCAGCACGGGGAGGTATTCGTTACCGATGACGGCGCTGAGACGGATTTGGATTTGGGACATTACGAGCGCTTTACCGACGAGAATTTGTCGATTAACAACAGCATTACCACCGGTAAAATTTACTGGTCGGTAATTAATAAGGAGCGGCGGGGCGATTATAACGGAGGAACGGTTCAGGTAGTCCCGCATATTACCAATGAAATAAAAGAGCGGATTTACCGCGTTGCAAGCCTGCCCGAGGGTAAGGTTGACGTGGTTATCGCCGAAATCGGCGGAACGGTCGGCGACATTGAGGGAACGCCTTTTTTAGAGGCAATCAGGCAGATCGCCTCCGAAAAGGGCAGGGAGAATGTGCTTTATATCCATGTTACGTTAGTGCCTTTTGTCTGCGGAAGCGACGAGCTTAAAACAAAGCCCACCCAGCACAGTGTAAAAACCCTGCTTTCAATGGGAATACAGCCTAATATATTAATCTGCCGTAGCGAGATGGAAATCCCCCCCGACATGCAGGAGAAAATCGCCAGTTTTTGCAACGTCCGTAAGGAAGACGTTATTCAAAACTTAACGGCTTCGTCCCTTTACGGAGTTCCGCTGATTTTGGAGGAAGCCGGCTTGACAAATGCCGTCTGCCACCATCTTAATATGGATAATCCCAAGCCTGATTTGACGGAATGGGTCGATATGGTAAAAAGGCAGGAAAACACTGCCAAAACATTAACTGTAGGGCTTGTAGGAAAGTACTGCGCGTTGCCTGATTCCTACCTGTCGGTTATTGAGGCGCTCCGTCACGCCGGATTCGCTAATGACGCGAGCCTTGATATAAAGCTGATAAACTCGGAGGAAATAACCCGCGAAAACGCCCCTGTAACCCTAAAAGACTGTCAGGCGATTGTAGTCCCCGGCGGATTCGGGGAGCGCGGCGTGGTGGGAATGATTGAAACGGCGCGTTATGCCAGAATCAAAAAAGTCCCTTTTATGGGAATGTGTCTTGGCATGCACACTTCGGTAATTGAATTTGCCCGTAACGTCCTCGGAATGGAAGATGCGGACTCGGAAGAATTCGGTACAGAGGGTGGCGAAAACGTCATTATAGAACCTGACTGCAAAGAAGACAAAAGCACGCTCATGCGGTTAGGCTTGTACCCCTGCAAGTTGGAGGAGGGTACTATTTCGCACGGGGCTTACGGCGACAGCCTTGTGTATGAGCGTCACAGACATCGTTATGAATTTAACAATGTTTACAGAAGCCGCTTTCAGGAAAGCGGAATGGTCTTGTCAGGGGTTTCGCCCGACGGAAAATTAGCCGAAATAGTCGAGTTGTCAAGGGAGCTACATCCGTGGTATGTGGGGATTCAGTTTCACGCTGAGTTTAAGTCACGCCCCAACAGACCCCATCCGCTCTTTACCGACATGCTCAAAACAGCGTTAGATATTAGTAAATAATATAGTATAGGTACATAATTATGTTGGAAACAAAAGAAAAGTGCCCGCAAGAGAGGACTTTAAACTTGGCTAAACCTTATATGGATAACCGCGAATTATCGTGGCTCAAGTTCAATGCCCGCGTCTTGGAGGAGGCGGAGGATAAAAGCGTACCGCTTTTTGAAAGGTTACGCTTTCTTTCCATTTATCGCTCGAATATGGACGAGTTTTTTATGATACGGGTCGGCTCTCTTAATGACCAAATGTTGTTGAAAAATGAAAAAATCGACACCAAAACCTATCTCAGCGCATCGGAGCAACTTGAATTGATTGCCGAAAACGTCAAGGAAATCATTCCGAGATTTACAGACGTTTATTCCGATATAATGCGAAAATTTGCCAAAGAACGTATATTAGTTCAAATCAGACCGGATAATCCCAAAGCTACGCCCGGTTTAACCGCTCTTTCCAAGGGCGACGAGGAACATCTTTCGGAGCTTTTTAAGAAAGAAATCCAGCCGCTACTTACCCCGTCGGTTATAGGGAAAAGGCATCCCTTTCACTTTTTAAAGAACCTTGAAGTCTATGCCGCCGGTATTTTAAGGCGCGCCGACAGCGAAAAAGGCAATGTCATGATAGGAATAGTGCCTGTTTTGTCGCCGGAGGTTTTTAAGCGGGTGATTTATGTTCCGTTTACAGGGAAGAACAGCGAAAATGTAAGCCCTATTCGCTTTATATTAGCAGAAGACCTGATTTTGCATTATCTTGACAGGGTTTTCGCCAATTATATAGTTGAAGGAAAAACTATTTTCAAAATTACACGAAACGCCGATATAGACGTCAACGAGGCGGTTTATGACCAGGATATTGAACTTGACTTCCGTGAAATCATGGAGGAGTTATTAAAAAAACGCAAAAAACTTACGCCGGTCAGGATTGATTTTAAAGGGGAGGGTACGCTTGACGAATATATCAAAATCGCCACAAAGTTAAGCCTGAAACTTGACGAAGATTTCACCTTTTTACACCAAACTCCGCTTGACTTTTCCTATATTGGCGACCTTGAGGAAAAGCTGAAAGAGCAGGAAGTGCTTTTCTACGAAAAGCTTACCCCTCAACAGGCGGTTATGGCAGAGCCTGATGAAAAGATTTTTAAGCAATTGGATAAAGGTGATATTCTGCTTTCTTTCCCTTATGAAAATATCTCGACTTTCATAAAGCTTTTGGAGGAAGCGGCAAACGACCCTGCGGTATTTTCCTTAAAAATAACGCTTTATCGAGTGGCAAGAGACAGTAAGGTAATCAACGCCCTGATTGCCGCCGCCGAAAACGGCAAGGACGTATTGGCTTTAGTTGAACTTCGGGCGCGGTTTGACGAGGAGAATAATATAGGCTGGTCGCTCCGCCTTGAAGAAGCCGGCGTGAATGTTATGTACGGGCTTGACGACTTAAAAGTCCACTCGAAATTACTGCTTATTACCAAAAAAAGCGGCTCGGGCATAAAATATTATACCCAGGTCGGTACCGGGAACTATAATGAGCGCACGGCTCGGCTTTATACCGATTCAATGCTTTTGACTTCGGCGCAGGACATAGGCGCTGACGCTTCGCTTATATTTAACGCGCTTTCGGTTGGGACGGCGGTTGGTAACACCAACGCCCTTTTGGTAGCCCCAAAAGGACTGAAATCAAAAGTGGTGGAAATGATAGATACCGAAATCGTCAACGGAGAAAACGGCTATATCGGGCTTAAACTCAACTCTTTAACCGACAGGGATATAATAGAAAAGTTAGTGGAAGCAAATAAAAAAGGGGTTAAAGTACAGCTTTTAATCAGGGGAATCTGCTGTCTGATTGCGGGTGTTTCCGGAGAAACCGAAAATATTACCGTAACGTCGGTGGTCGGGCGCTTTTTAGAGCATACGAGGGTCTATATTTTCGGTAACGGGGAAAGGCGAAAGGTTTATATTTCCTCCGCCGATTTTATGACCCGCAACACCGAAAAACGGGTGGAGGTTGCCGCGCCTGTCAGAAACCCGAGGGCAAGGGAGCGGATTTTGGAAGAATTTTTCGCGCTATTAAATAACAATGTAAAGGCACGGGTGCAAAACTGCGACGGGACTTATTCCAAACCGGAAATCAGTCCCGACGACAGGGACGCTCAGATTGAGCTTTATAAAAACGCCTACCAAAGGACAACGGAAAAGGAAGGACTAAAGCGCAAGCGGGAGAAAAAGTCTTGGCTTTCAAAATTCTTAAAAATTTTTAAAATATAGCAGGGTTATTGCGGGCGAATAGTTTGTTAGTGCTGTGAAAAGGGGGATAAAATGTTTAAAATAATTGAAATAGCAGAAAAGGATATATCTTTAAGCGCGGAAATAGTAAGACGTTCTTGCAGTACGATTGCTGAACAATTTGAATTAACCGAAGAAAACGCGCCCACCAACGGCTCGTTTTTAAAAGACCATACGTTGCTTGCGGAATTCCGCAGAGGTGCTAAGATGTTCGGGTTATTTGACGACGATGTACAGATTGGTTTCGTTCAGATTGAATCAAATGACGGCGATATTTACAATCTTGAAAAGTTAGCGGTGCTTTCCGAACACAGGCATAAGGGTGGCGGGGTGTCTTTGTTGGATTATGCTGTCGAATATGTGAGAAACGCAGACGGAAAAGCAATCTCCATAGGTATTATTTATGAAAACACATCGCTTTTGGAGTGGTATGAAAGATACGGCTTTGAGCAGACAAAAACCCAGATTTATCCGCATCTTCCTTTTACAGTTTGCTTTTTAAAATATGAGGTATAATAGATAATTATGAAACTGCTTGTAATTGACGGCAACAGCTTGGCTAACCGCGCTTTTTATGGAATACGCCCTCTTTCAAACAAGAAGGGCGTATTTACCCATGCGACAACGGGCTTTTTGAACATATATCTTAAACTTATGAAACAGTTTGCGCCTGACGCGACGGCGGTCGCTTTCGATATGCGAAAACCGACATTTCGCGCAGAAATATACTCAGAGTATAAAGCCAACCGCAAAGGTATGCCCGACGAGCTTGCAATGCAAATGCCGCATATCAAGCAGATTCTCGTAGCTTTAGGGGTAAGTGTCCTTGAAGTTGAGGGTTATGAAGCTGATGACATATTAGGAACTTTATCCAATATTGCGTCTGCCGCAGGCAGTGATTGCGTGCTTGCCACAGGCGACCGCGACGCTTTTCAGCTTGTTAATGAAAAGGTTTGCGTAAATTTAGCCAAAACCAACGACGACACTGTTTTTACAATAGAGAAAATTCGAGAAACCTACGGAATTGAGCCGTCGCAGATGCTCGACGTAAAGGCGCTGATGGGAGATTCAAGCGATAATATTCCCGGTGTTAAGGGAATCGGCGAGAAAACAGCTTACGACCTAATTAAAAAATACAAAAACATAGACTATATTTATGAGAATATTGACAACTTAGAGATTACAGCGGGTATAAAAAATAAGCTTTTAAACGACGAGGAAATGTGTCGTTTAAGCCTGAAACTCGGCACAATTGCTCTTGACGTGCCTATTTCTGCAGATTTGGCGGATTATGTTCCAAATGATCGGAACGATGCGGAATTAGCGCGGATTTTAACCGAGCTTGAAATGTTTTCGTTCATGAAAAAGTTTAATGTGAACGCCGATGACGTTCCGCATGAATCCGTTGTTTCAGAATCCGCCGCCGCTTTTTCGGTTCCGTCATATCCCGTTGCAACTCATGAAAGCGACAAAGCCTTTTTAAGCGGTGACGAGCCCAAAAGAACCCACGACCTTAAAGCTTTATGGGGTTACGCGCTTGATAACGGCATTGAAATTAAAAACGTGGTTTTCGATATGACTTTAGCGGCGTATTTACTCGGCGTCGATTTGAACCAATACACTTACGAACAGCTTTACAGTAAAATCACAGCCGAAAATATGCTTAATGTACTGACTGAAATAGAAATACCCTTGACTGAGGTTTTGGTGAATATGGAGCGGCACGGAATTGAGGTTGATAAGGCGGGGATCGAAAATTTCGGCGCGGAATTAACACGGGACATTGAGAGAATTGAAAATGAAATTTACGAGCTTGCGGGGGAAATTTTCAATATTTCTTCCCCAAAACAGCTTGGAGAAATATTATTTAATAAGTTAATGCTTCCGAGCGGCAAGAAGACCAAAACGGGTTATT
The DNA here is from genome assembly GCA_009776305.1 of Oscillospiraceae bacterium. Lineage (GTDB taxonomy): Bacteria > Bacillota > Clostridia > Oscillospirales > Ruminococcaceae > Ruminiclostridium_E. The sequence goes on from WRLY01000001.1 coordinate 738,103, forward strand.
CGACCAACGCCGACGTTTTAGAGGACTTAGCGGACAAGCATGAAATCATACCGCTCATAACCGAATACCGCGCCTTGACAAAGTTGAATTCCACATACGTTACGGGTTTATTAAAGCTAACCGGCGAGGATAACAGAATCCATACTACTTTTATGCAGACCATAACCAGAACGGGGCGCATTTCTTCTGTAGAGCCGAATATACAAAATATCCCTGTGCGAACTCCGCGCGGGCGGCAAATGCGCCGCTTTTTTAAGGGCGGGGACGGCTGTATGCTGGTTGACGCCGATTATTCGCAGATTGAGCTTAGAGTTTTGGCGCATATTTCAGGCGATGAAATTATGAAAAAAGCCTTTGAGGAAGACGAGGATATTCACACAATTACGGCTTCGCAGGTTTTTAATCAGCCGCCACAGTGGATTACCCCCGAGCTCAGAAGCGCGGCAAAGGCGGTAAATTTCGGCATAGTTTACGGAATCGGCGCGTTTTCCCTTGCCAAAGACATCGGGGTAAGCGTGAGTCAAGCCGACAACTATATAAAAAGCTATCTTGCTAAATATAAAGGCGTAAAAGCTTATATGGACGATACGATTGCCGGGGCTAAGAAAAGCGGCGGGGTTTCCACCATGTTCGGGCGTAAAAGGCAGATTGCCGAAATCAATGCGAGCAACAAGAATATTGAGGCGGCGGGGAAGAGAATCGCCATGAACACGCCCATACAAGGCACGGCGGCGGATATAATCAAGCTTGCGATGATTAGGGTGTTTAACAAAATCAAAGAGCGGGGCTTAAAAGCGCGGCTGATTTTGCAGGTGCATGATGAGTTAATCGTTGAAACACCGATGAACGAAATGCTTGAGGTTGAGAAAATATTAAAAGAGGAAATGGAAGCGGCGGCAAAGTTAGACGTGCCTTTGGCGGTCGGGGTAAAGAGCGCGAAGACATGGTATGACGCACATTGAGCTTAATCAAGAAAACAAAGCACGACGGGAAAATGAAAGACCGTCTTGAATTCGCCCTTAACAAAAATGAATATTTAAAATGAAAAATTTAGTAACTGCCGAAATGATTTATAAAATAGAACAAGCCTGTTTCTCTGATTCATGGAGCATGGAAATGGTCAAATCACATCTGAATTCCCCGAATTCGGCTACTCTGATTAAAACCGTCAACGGCGTTCCTGCGGGTTACGCCGCGGGAATCAGGCTTGACCACGAGAGCGAGCTTTACCGAATCGCGGTTTTGCCCGATTATAGGGGACAGGGGTTGGGGAAAGAACTGCTTTTACGGTTTTTGGAAAAATGCAAAACCGCCGTGTTTCTTGAAGTTCGCTCAAAAAACACGGCGGCAATAAGGCTTTATGAAAGCGTGGGGTTTATTGAAACAGGGCGCAGAAGAGGCTATTATGGGGATGACGATGCGGTGATATATCAATTAACAATTAACAATTAACAATCTTGGCGTCGGATTTGTCGGTGCTATTTCTTTTTTGCAGTTTTTTGCAGTTTTTTCATCAATTCGTCTCCTGTCATGGGTTTTGCGAACAACCAGCCCTGAGCGTATTTCACGCCGAATTTCTTAGCCTCGTCAAGCTGTTCTTTATTTTCCACCCGCTTAACGCAAATGCCTTTCTCAATGGAAGATGCAAGCTTTGCCACCGTATCGACCCAAATCTGGTCGAAATCCCCAAAAATATTGGTAAAAAGACTATAATCTATTTTCACCATATCCATATAAGAGTGTTTCAGCATACGCAGTCCGGTGAAATCTGAGCCGAAACTGTCAATTGAAAGACGAACACCGATTTGGCTTAATTTTTTAAGCACGGTTAAAACGCCGTCCTGACGCTCCGAGAAAGCTTTTTCGGGAATCTCCAGAGAAAGCGCGCTACCTTCAAGCTCTGTTTCGGCAAGCGCTTTTTCGACCATTGTTATTATTGAACCGGAGCGCAATTCCCTTGGGGTTATATTTAAGCTGACAGAAAAGTCGGGCGAGTATTCCCTCATCTTTTTGCAGAAAGCGCAGGCGTTTTTTATGACCCAGGTATCAATTACTATGTCAAGTCCCATATTTTCCGCAAGCTGAACCAACTTCGGCGTAGGAAGTACGTCCCAGTTTACAAAAACCTCGTATTGTATGTATTGACTGTCGCCTCCGTCTTCCTCCTCAACGGCGGTTATGGGTTGATATTTCAGGGAAAAGCCTTTCATGTCTTTGTTAATTGCGTCGCGCAGTTTTTGCGCGTAGCCGTAGTTTATACCCGCCTCGCTCTCGAAGTCCTGACTGTAGAATGCGTAACTGTTTGCGCCGTATTCGGTCGCTTTATATAAAGCAAGGGCGGCGGCACGGTAAATCGTATCCCTTGAAATATGCCCGCCGGGATAAAGCGTAACGCCTACCCCCGCGTCAAGGTAATGTTCGCCGCTTGTATGTTTCCACGGGTTTTTGAACCGATACAGCAAAGCCTCGACAATCTTTTTCGCGCCGGCTTCATCGGTTTTATGAAGTAAAAACATCAGCGTATTGCCCGAAAAGCGGTAAACTGTAAGGTTTGATACCGGCATTTCGGTAACATACCGTGCTACGTCCCTAAGCATACTGTCGGTGTACTCGTGCCCGAAAAGCTCGTTAAAAGTATTCAGGTTGGTAATTTTAAGCACCGCCGCCGCGCCGCTATCTCCGGTTGCCAACTCGTTTTCAATATGTTTATCAAGCATTGCGCGATTTGGTATATCAAGGGTCGGGTCATAAAAAGCCAGTTTCAATAATTTACGGTCGGTTTCTTCTAATCTTTCGTCTGCCTGCTTTTGCAGTAAAAGCGTTGCCGTAATCTGTGAAACACTGCGTAAAACCTTGCTGTCCTGCGCTGTCGGGACATATCCGACAGCAAGAGGCGCGTATGCTATTATACCAAAACGTTTTCCGTCGCCGTTAAGGTTGGCAATTGTGCAGATTTCAGGTAAAAACTCTGCCAGCTCACTTGTACAGGAAGGAATATATATATCGGTATAATCAAGACGCTCAACGATTTTGGAAACTTCCGAGTAGCTGAAAACAGCCGGAGCGGGGTCGGTGCAAATTGCCGAGCGCCACTCATAATGAAGCTTAACCATCTTTTCGTCAGAGCAGTCGTGATAAACGCATATACGTCTCATTCCCATGTACTCGCCCACTAATTTTATCACTGCCTCAAGCGCCTCGTTAGCGTTTTTGCGTTTAAGAATTATATTGTATACATTATTTATAAGTATTTGCTGTTCAATGTGCTCACTTAATAATTTATTTGCATGCTCGGAATTATTCATCTCGCTATACAGAACCGCGAAAGAATTGGCGATTCTCATGATTGCCTGAGACAGCACGTTTAGCAATTCGGTGTTTTTCTCAATTAAGCCAGGATTCGGAGCGGAAATTGTCCAGTTTGCGACGATTACGCGGCTGATTCTTATATCCACCCGTTTTTTATGCTTATACTTTTTATTTATAATAGCTATATCTTCTTCATTTTCTAAAGATGAGCAGATTAAATCCCCGCTTTCGTCGTAAATAGCCGAATAAACCCCGGCGCTTGTCAGCGGTTTTTGTATTTGTTTAAGATAGTCCTTGTCCAAAATATCAGAGAGGGTTAATTCCCTGTTTCTGATTCGCGCACTTTTTTCTTCGTCCTTTCTTTTATATTCAATCAGAACGCTGTCTTCCCACGAAAAATCAAGATTGCCCGAATAACCGGAAACGTCAAGGATAAATCCTTTAAAGTGGATTTTCCCGAACTTTTCCTTTTTCCGCTCGCACCGTATGAGAAACCAGCGGTCAACGCCGTCGGTTTTGATTCTGGTGTGGGACTGTAGTATTTTGTGACCGTTAGCTAAAACATCATCGATTTTAGCGGCTAAGAGCGGAAGGTCTTCAGCTGAAATAACGTCTTCGAGGAAAAACTTCCGGCTCTTTTTGTCCGAAATGCTTTCGTCGTAAATAGTTATAGGAAAGTTTCTCGCCATATCAATACGTATTTCGGCATACTCAATCGCGGAAAATATTTTTTGGGCGTTTTCACTTGTCACAATAGTCGCCATTTCAGCTCCTTAGGTTTTACCTTATTTAAAATATTTAATTCTTTTATACAATAATAACATATTTTTTTGACAATTACAACTATTTTTAGCAAATATATTCAATTTTTCTGTTATGATACATATAATAATAGCAAAATGACAAATACTATTTTATGTTTGCATAATATTTTTATGACAAATTATTGTATATGCACAAAATATTTAAATGTTTATTGTGCATATTGCCGATTTTGCAAATCTTAGCGAATATTTGCAAAAAAGCTATTGACATTGCTGTTCAACGGTGGTATACTGATTAAGCTGTCTTACAACGACAGCGATTTTAATCGGGAAAATCCTTTGGATATGCAGTCATGCGAAACAGCCCGATAAATCAAAGAATCGCACAGGTAAATATGCACTTGCGAAGCAAGTACGGGTTCTCTTTAAGAATCCGAGCACCTTGAAAATTGAACAATAACGAACTATAGCAAATCTTGAAGAAAGATTTGCAAACCTGAAAATTCCAAAAGAGTAGCGGCAGTTAAGGCTGTCGGTACAAAATAATTTCGGATAAGCAAACTGATTTAGGCAGTTTTTAAGAAAACTGCAAAAGTTAGCGTTTATTTGAGCAAAAGGTAATGGCGTTGTAGGGGCAAATTTCGTGTTTGCTCGCAAACTATGACGAGATTATACAAACTTCAAAGAGTTTGATCCTGGCTCAGGACGAACGCTGGCGGCGCGCCTAACACATGCAAGTCGAACGGACTTGTGCGGTACACCGAGTTTCGCAAAAGCTTTAACAGCGTTTCAAGCGCGACGGTAAAGCAAAAAAGCAAAGAAGAAGTTCTCGCGCTTCACGCTTTTTAAAAAGCGAATAACACATAATAAGATAGAGAAAAAATGCGAAACTGGGTGTACTGCGCAAGTTAGTGGCGGACGGGTGAGTAACACGTGAGCAACCTGCCTTTAAGTGGGGGACAACTCCGGGAAACCGGGGCTAATACCGCATAATGCAGTACCTCGGCATCGAGGAACTGCCAAAGATTTATCGCTTAAAGATGGGCTCGCGTCCAATTAGATAGTTGGTGAGGTAATGGCTCACCAAGTCAACGATTGGTAGCCGGACTGAGAGGTTGAACGGCCACATTGGGACTGAGACACGGCCCAGACTCCTACGGGAGGCAGCAGTGGGGGATATTGGTCAATGGGGGCAACCCTGAACCAGCGACGCCGCGTGAGGGAAGAAGGTTTTCGGATTGTAAACCTCTGTCAGCGGGGAAGAAAATGACGGTACCCGCGGAGGAAGCCACGGCTAACTACGTGCCAGCAGCCGCGGTAA
>WRLY01000002.1 GCA_009776305.1 Oscillospiraceae bacterium
AATCTGATTTGTGCGGTACTGCCCCTTGGAACGCTCACGTTGTCTGCACGGATTGCCGTAGGTGCGTTTCTGACTGTTAAGGTTACATCTCTTGAAACGCCGCCAACAGTAGCCCTGATTGTCGCCGTTCCCTCTTTAAGCGCGGAAATCCTGCCCGAGCTGTTTACCGTAGCGACCGAAGTGTCGCTTGAACGCCAAGAAATTGTGCCTGTGGAGTTGGTTCTTGTCGCGATCGTGAATGTTTCCCCAACACCCAAAGATAAAGACGATACGTTGAGTTGCAAGGTGGTTGAGGATTCCGCCGCCGTAGCGGGGAAGATGAACATCGTCGCCGCGAGCGAAAGCACCAGAAGTAAGCTTAGAATCTTTTTCATGAATTTTTCTCCTTACATTTTAAAAATAACAAAATTTCCAAAATTTGAACATGCTATAATTTTACCATATTTGTGCAATATTTACTATAGAATATATATATATATATATATGTCGGAGCGTTTTTATTTAATTTGCACAAAGGTTGGGTTCAAAACGGTTACGCAACGAAAAAAGCGGGGTTTGACGCAATGCGCTCCCCGCTCAATCTTTTATTTTATTTAAAATTTCGTTCTTCTCTCCACGCTTCCTCAAAAATCTTAACGTAACTCTCGAATCTGCTCACGGTAATTTCGCCGCGCTCTTTTGCCGCAATTACCCCGCAACCCTCTTCCTTTATGTGTCGGCAACCCGCGAACTTACATTTATCAAGAAAAGGAACAAATTCCCTGAAACACAGCGCAACGTTCGCGGCGGCGAGCTTACCGTATTTTGCCGCCTCAACGGTGGAAAAGCCGGGCGTGTCGGCGATATAGGACTTTTCGCTTGGAGCGGACTTTTCGTTTGGAGCGCAAAGTCCGTAAAGCTCAACCTGTCTTGTCGTGTGCCGTCCGCGTCCGAGCTTTTTGCTGATTTCGGCGGTTTCAAGTCCGAGTTCGGGGAACAGGCTGTTCAGCGTACTGGATTTTCCAACGCCTGTATTGCCGATAAAAGCGCTGGTTTTGCCGCCGAGGAGCAAATATTCTCGCAATCGTTCAATTCCCGCGCCGCTCTCATTGCTCACGGAAAAAACCGTGAATCCCGCTTTTTCATAAATCCCTTTTAATTCATCCTGTTTTTTATCGGTTTTTGTGAAAAGCGGAACAGGCTCAATTTCCTTGCTCTCAAAAATAGCAATCAGCTTGTCAAGAATCAGAAGATTTGGATTTGGCTCGGTGGTAGAAACCACAATCACCGCTGCGTCAAGGTTGGAAAGGGGAGGGCGGACGATATGATTTTTACGCGGGAGAACATTTGTAATCACGGATGCACCGTCTTTTATTTCAACCGTGACATGATCACCCGCCGAGGGGCTGATGTTCTGCAACCTGAACAGCCCCCGCGCCGCGCAGAGTAAAATTCCGCTGTCCGGAACTTCAACGTGGAAGAAACCTCCGACAGATTTTATAACTTTTCCGGTTAAATTTTGCAATCAATAACCCTCATCAATAATTATCAAAATAATTTTCATCGTTATAAGCTTCGCTGTAACCGGGGTATTCGGGGTCGGGCGGGGGAGTGGTTGTGGTCGGAGCGTCGGGTGTACTGAGGTAAGTGAATATCCCGCCGTTGAATTGAATCTGGGTTTTGGTGGGTTCAGCCCCGGTGAAATTGAATTCCCACTCGCAGAACAGTCCGCTTTTTCCGGTTTCCAAAGAAGTAATATTAATTGCGTATCTATGCACTCCCGCACCCTCTACGTCCCAGCGAATTTCCTTGTTAAGTCCCATGTTCTGGGTTCTCGTAAGGTCTTCCTGCAATACGCCGTCTATATAATACTCAAAACGATAATCTCCTGTAATCGCGGGATTGGTTAGGGTGTGCGATATTTCACCGCTCTTGTTGGGACGTGGTCCGGTGCTTACCCAAGCCTCAACATCGCTGAATTTATCGACGCTTACTAAGGGCAGGGGATTCTGCCTTATTACCGTGCCGACGGCTACGGTATCGCTGTATTCCTCATAGACAACAAGATTAACGTCGTACATTTTTGCATGTTCTTCGGCGTTTTGTAAACTTAGATTTATAATATTGGGTACATTTGTTTTTTCTGTATCAAGGCTTCCGAAACTAACCCAAACGGTTACAACGGTATCCATTTGGATTCTTTCGCCTGCGGGTGGGGTGGTTCGTATTACAAAATCGGCAGGAACAGACATACTTTCCTCACGTTTGATTTGCGGGTCGGGCAATCCCTGCCGTTTAATTCTCTCGGTAGCCTCATTTATATGAAGCCCCTCATAATTATTTAGCTCAACAAGTCTCGGACCTATACTTACCTTTATTTCAATCTGCTGAGAGGTTCTTATTTCCCTCCCGGGGTCGGCGCTTTGCCAAATGATTTGTCCTCTTTCAAACTCGGAGGAATATTCCTGTTCAGCTACAAGTGTCAGGTCGGGGTATTCACTCAGCACTTCATCAAAATCCCTGCCTACAAGCTGCGGCATTTGGATTTGTCTTCCCCCGTGAGCCGGGTCTACTATGGTATTGGTGACGATTTGGAAAATAAGCCACGCCGCCATTATTACGAAAACCGAAGCCGTAGCGAACAGTATTGACAAAAGGGGAGAGCGGCGCTCTACCACTTCGTCATAAAAATCATCATCATCGTCGTCATAAAAACTGCTCTGTACCGGCGGTACGTTTTTAGCGGGAATGACTTCGTTTTTGCCATTCCTTTTTTCAGCGACAGAAGCCGAAGCCGCCTGCGCCTTGTCAAAGTATTTGGTGTTTTGGTCTGCCCCGAAATACTTATATTCAAAAACTATGCTCGGATTTTTCTTAAACTCGTCTATATCGTTTATCATTTCCCCCGCCGTCTGATAACGCTTTGCGGGTTCTTTCTGCATAGCCTTTAAGGTTATTTCTTCCAAGCCGTCGGGAATCGAGGCGTTTATTTCCTTTGGCTTTTTTGGTTGGGTCTGCATGTGCAAAAGAGCTATTGATACAGGATTATCACCGTCGAAAGGTTTCTTGCCGGTAAGCATTTCAAACAGCATTACTCCGACAGAATAAATATCGCTCTTTTCATCAGTAGCTTCCCCCCGCGCCTGTTCGGGGCTTATGTAATGCACTGAGCCTATTGCTTTTTCCGAGATTGTCTTGTCGGTTTCACGGTTAAAACGTGCAATGCCGAAATCCATCACCTTTATAGCGCCGTCGGAGAGGAGCATTACGTTCTGTGATTTTATGTCGCGGTGAACTATTCCTCTGTCGTGGGCATGCTGAAGCGCACGCAGAATCTGCGTGATGAAATGGAGCGCGTCGCGCCACTTCAAAATACCCTGACGCTCAATATACTCAGTCAAGGTTATGCCGTCGATATACTCCATGACTATGAACTGCACCTTATCGCTGAAACCTACGTCGAAAATCTTCACGATATTAGGGTGGGAGAGCAGGGCGATTGCCTTGCTTTCGTTTCTGAAACGGCGCAGGAAATCCTCATTTTCGGCAAGTTCGTTCTTGAGAATCTTGACGGCGACGATTTTACCTTCGACCATATCACGCGCCTTGTATATGTCAGCCATACCGCCGACGCCAATCAGCTCAAGAAGCTCGTATCTCCCGTCAAGTCTTTTTCCGATATTGTTATCCATACACATTCATTCCTTTAAAATTTATGCGGTATTCCGCTTTGTTTCATAACGGCGTTTGACGTATGCCTTGATTTTACTTCACTGAAATCACCGCCACCGTAATATTATCCCGTCCGCCTTTTTTCAGCGCGTAATCAACAAGTTTGTCACAAATCTTATGAACTGGGTTGTTGATAATGATTTCGGCTATGCTGACGTCTTCGCCGTAGGCGTGAAGTCCGTCCGAGCAGAGCATTAAAATCGAGTCTTCATGCAAATCTATTTCAAAATAGTCGGGGGTTAGAAGCGACTCCGCGCCGACCGCACGGGTAAGGCAGTTGCGCTTTGGGTGAGTTTTGCTCTCCTCTTCGGTAATCTGCCCGTCCTCAATCAATTTATTTATGTAAGAGTGGTCTTTGGTAATCTGCTGTATGCTGTAGGACGCGGATTTTGCGGACTTGCCATCCCCGCCGCCACCGAAAATATGATAAACCCTGCTGTCGCCTACATTTATGATATACGCACGCAGTTTGTACACAATGACGCTGACGCAGGTTGTTCCCATTCCGAGCATACCGTGGTCGTATTCGGCTAAATCGAACACAAGGTTATTCGCCGCCGTTACAGCCGTAATTAAAAGATTACGAATAGAATTACGGTTAAGGTCGGGGCGGAATCCGCGCTTAATACGCTCCGAAATAAAGTTTACGGTAGTTTCACTGGCAAAACTGCCGGCATTTTCCCCGCCCATTCCGTCGCAAAGCACAACAACAGCGGCGCCTTCATAATCCTCATTAAGAATAGACGCCCAAACCCTGTCTTGGTTTTCGGTTCTTTTTTTACCAATATCCGATTTTGAGAATACTTTCATAAGTCCCCACTAATACCATTATACTATATTTTTTTGATAATACAAGGAAAAATTGTTTACAAAATATTTAGTTAGTTTTACTAATTATCGCTCCTGAGCTGCCCGCAAGCCGCGCTTATATCCGTGCCTAAAGTTCTGCGAACCGTAGCATTAACACCGTTTCGGGTCAGCCATGTGTGAAAAGCCTTTATTCTTGAGGTTTCGGGTGATTTTGCGGGAGAATATATGCCGTTTTTGCATACATTATTCACAGGAATAAGATTTACATGGGCGCTTAACGGCTTTACTAACGCCGCGAGTTTTTCGGCGGCTTTTTCATCGTCGTTTAAATCCTTTATAAGCGCGTACTCAAAGCTTATGCGTCTGCCGGTTTTTTCATAATAATTCCTGCAGGCGGACATGAGAGTTTCTATATTAAAAGTGAAGTTTACCGGCATTATTTTATTTCTGGTTTCATTATCCGCCGCGTGAAGCGAAACCGAAAGGGTTAAGCCGAGCCTCAATTCCGCCAGTGCGTCTATTTTATCTGCAAGCCCGCAGGTAGAAAGGGAAACATGCCTTAAACTCATATTCCTGCCATTTTTATCAGAGAGCAGTTCAAGGAATCTGATTACATTATCGAAGTTGTCAAGCGGCTCTCCTATGCCCATTAAAACAAGGTTTCCGACAGAAACATCGCCTGATGCGGACTTTCCGCTGTCCCGCTCGGTTTCGTAAAGCTGTAAAAGCATTTCGGACGGCGTAAGGTCTCTAATAAAACCATTTGCACCTGAAGCGCAGAAAGCGCAGTTCATTTTACAACCCGCTTGTGTGGAAACGCAAAGGCTGTTAGCGTGGCGGTAGCGCATTAAAACAGTTTCAATTGTTTCACCGTCTTCCATCTCATATAGATATTTTACAGTATAATCATACTCAGATACAAGCTTTTTTCTTATAATTAGTGGTTTTATACAAAAATAATTTGTCAAAAATTGTCGTAATTGTTCAGATATATTCGACATTTCCGAAAAATCTGTTATTTTTTTTACATGCAACCAGTCAAAAATTTGCTTTGCGCGGAATTTTTCCTCGCCTACGGCTGTGATTTGACTTTGCAGTTCCTCAAAGGAAAGAGAGAGAATGTCTTTTTTCAAATTATTACCTATATTCCGATTAAGTTTTTTAGTAAAATTTTAACTAAGCTTTTAAATATAGAAACTTAGATTACATTGGTATTCCGTCAGGTTTTCTTCTGAATATTGCTATAAAAAAACCGTCGCCGCCCGTTACATGCGGAAACATATTATATCTTGAATCGTCGCTTAATCCCGCTACTCCGACAGGAACTATGTACGGTGAGAATTCGGGATGCTCTTTTTGAAAAGCATCGGCTACCGCCTCGTTTTCATCGGGATTTAATGTACAGGTTGAATAAATTAAAGTACCGTTGGGTTTTACATAGGAGGAAGCGGCGGAAAGAATCTTTCTCTGGATTTCGGCGAGTCCTTCAAAGATTTCAAAAGACTTATATTTAATTTCAGGCTTGCGGCGGATTACCCCCAGCCCTGAGCATGGAACATCGCATAAAACCGTATCCGCAGGCGGAAATTCGGGGTTTATAACCGACGCATCGTTTTCCATTACATTTATAACGTCAAGACCTAATCTTTTGGCGCCGCTTTCTATCAGCGCTAATCTTCCCCCGTACAGGTCGCAGGAAATTACCCTGCCTCGGTTGTTCATTATTTGCGCCATTGTAAAGCTTTTGCCTCCCGGCGCGGCACAAAGGTCTATGACCGTCTGGTTAAAACCCGGATGGGCTAATTTACAGCAAAGCTGTGAGGAAATATCCTGAACATGGAACATGCCTTTACGGTAAGCGTCGGAAAGTTCTATGCTGTTTGCGTCGCCCGAATTAAAACGCTCTAATAAAAGGCAGTCGTCAATAATTTCACTTTTCTTCACCTCAAAACTTTCCTTTGACAGTGCCGCCGCTACTTCATCTGTTTGAAATTTTAAGGTGTTGACCCTAAGATAAATAGGCGGTCGCCCGAAACTGCCTTTTAGTATTTCAAGGGTAGTTTCCTCCCCGTAAGCCGCCGACCATTTTTTTATCAGCCGCTTAGGGCAGGAATATTCAATTGAAAGCTTGGCGTATCCTTCAAGGTTTTTTGTGTCAATAACCTTGCCATCGCGGATAAAATTACGCAGAATAGCGTTGACAAAACCTTTAGCGCTGTGTTCGGCAAGTTCAGCGCACTCATTGACGGCGGCGTTTTCAGTAACATTCATGTAAAGAAGCTGATAAAACCCCATTCGCAGAATTTGCACAGTTTCGCATGAAAGCTCATCAAATTCAATTTCCGAATACTCGCGAATCAGGTAATCCAACGTCATCTTTCGCTCAAGTACGCCGTAAAACAGCGCGGCGGAAAACCCTTTGTCACGGGCGTTAAGCTTGTCCCGAGAAAAGGTGTTGTCTAAAATTATATTAGAATAAGCCCCGCTTTGTTCCATGCGGGTTAAAAGTTCCAGCACTGTTTTTCTTGATTGTGTCATGTTGGTTACCTTCTTCTGTTCGCAATAGACAGGATTCGTATAAGCTGGGTAATAGACACTAAAAGCGCCGCAACGTAGGTCATGGCGGCAGCTGTTAAGGTCTTCCGAGCGCCGACCTGTTCATTTTTATCGAGAATATCATGCGCTGAAATAGTCTGCATAGCGCGGCTTGAGGCGTTGAACTCCACAGGAAGGGTAATGAGCTGAAAAACAGCCGACAGCGCAAAAAATATGATTCCTACGTTTATCATACCGGGCAAAAACATGAACATTCCGATTATAACTAAAAACATCCAAGTTCTGTTTGCGATATTAAGGACGGGAACCAACGATGAACGGATTTTCACGGGGATATAATTTTTCGCATGTTGAATAGCGTGTCCGCACTCATGGGCGGCAACACCTATTGCACTGACCGAAGTACTGTTATAAACGCTTTCAGAAAGGGCTACGACGTTTTTACGGGGGTCGTAATGGTCGGTCAGCTTTCCGCGGGTGGGTATGACCGAAACATTATGCAGTCCGTTGTCGTCAAGGATTTGCCGTGCTATAATATGCGCGGGCATACCCTTGGCAGACCTTATTTTTTCATACTTTGTGAAAGTAGTTTTGACGTTAGCGGAACAAATTCCGGCGAAAATGATGGCTACAAGCATAGCCATAGTAGCCGCCCAGTAATCGTTAAGCAAATAATCTAAAAATTCCATTTAGTAAAATCCTTTCTCTTTATTTTCCTGCCGTATAGCTGTAACCGCATTGAAGACAGGTAATTTGAATTTTATTAGCGCCTATGTTCCCCGCCGCAAGCCCTATGGGACGTCTAAGCACGGCTCTGCCGACTGCGGCTTTACCTACGCCAAATCCCTTTTTGTTGGAAGAAAGGTTTGCAGAGCCGCATTTGGGGCATCTTGGGGTATCGTCTTGCAACGGCTGTTGTACAGGTTGCATGGGTGGAACGGGTTGGGGTTGTGCGGGGCTACTTGACGCGAGGTTATAACCACACTCGGGGCAGAATTTCATTCCTTCGCACCCTTTCCCGCACTCGGGACAGAATTTAAACATAATTGTTACCATTCCTTTACATTTGTATATTTTTTTAAATACAATCTTTTTGAAGATTGAAAACCATTCGGGTTATCGAATAGGTAAAATTTCCCTTTGACCGCGCAAAAACTCCTCCGCGCTCATTCTTTTTTTGCCCTCAGGCTGTATTTCCAAAAGCCGTAAAGTTTTTTTATCGCCGCAAATAATTTCTAAATTTCCCTTTTCCATACCGGAATCTACGATTTTTGAGGAAAATACTTTGAGCCTCTTATCACCGTAAAAAACAAACGCCTCTCCCGATAATCCCCTTATAAAGTTATAAATTTCCTCTGAGGTTTTGCTACAGTCGATTTTTTTCATTTCCTTGGTAATAAGCGGCGCGTAGGTGGCGTCAGAATTATTTTGCGCTGTTTTGCGGTTTATATAATCCTGCGGGTTTTGGGCGAACCTGACTATAAGCCGCGCCCCTATTTCTTTCAGCCTGTCGTGAAGCTTGGCGGAGGTCATTTCCTCGCCTATTTCGCAGGACTCCCAAAGCAACATATCACCCGTGTCAATTCCCTCTGCCATCTGCTGAATGGTCACTCCTGTTTGCTTATCTCCGCTCATGATACAAAAGTTAATCGGTGAAGCTCCCCGCCAACGGGGCAACAGCGACGCATGGATATTCACGCAGCCGAATCGCGGGGTTTCAAGGACTTCACACGGTAAAATCTGCCCGTAAGCCGCGACGATTATAACATCGGGTGCTGATTCTTTTATAAGGTTAAGGCTTTTTTCACCGTCTTCGCCTTTACGAAGACTAAGGGGTTGAAAAACCTCTAAGTTTTTACTCAGCGCGTATTCCTTTACAGGGGAAAAGCTTATTTTCTGTCCTCTGCCGCGCGGCTTGTCCGGCTGGGTAAAAACCGCGAGAACTTCATGTCCGGCATTTACAAGCCCGTCAAGAGCGGGCACGGCAAATTCGGGCGTACCCATAAATATAATTTTCAATTTTTTATACCTTTTTATTTTTTTAATTTTTAACGTTTTTTTCTGCCTTTTTTTATGCCGATTCGTTTGTTTCTTTGTTCAAATTCCTCGTCTGTAGGCTCTCTGTCAAGCATTTCAACCGCTATGTCGTTGAACATTATTCCGTCAAGGTGGTCTAATTCATGGCATAAAACGATTGCCAAAAGCTCGGTACCCTCATGGGTTTGGGGCTTGCCGTAACGGTTCAGGGATTTGACCTTGACATAAGCGGGGCGCTCAACATAACCCCATTTTCCGGAAAAAGAAAGGCAACCCTCCAATTCGCACTGCTTGCCCTTTTTCTGGACAATCTCCGGGTTTATAAGTTCAATCACTTCGCCTTCTCCTAAATCTATAACTATCGCCCTTCTTAGAATCCCCACCTGAACGGCGGCAATTCCGACGCCGTTTTCAGAGGTCAGCGTTTGGTGCATGTCGTCAAGCAATACCCATAATTTATCGTCAAAAGAGGTAATTTCCCTTGATTTTTTGAAAAGTGTTTCGTCAGGCAAATTCAAAATGTTTCGTAAAGCCAAAATTAGGTCTCCTTATATTTATAGTTTTTATTATACTTGTCGCGGGTGTAGGTATTTTTGGCAAAAATACTAAGACCGCCCGCCCGATTTCTCTTGTTTTAAATTATATATTCCCTTTTCACAAGCATATTCCGTAATAACTTTCTTCTAATTTAAATTATTTCACCGTTTATATCAACATATATTCCGGTGTATTTGAACTCCGGGCTGTTATACGCCGTTTTTAGCGTTTCGGAAATAACCTCCCGGAAAGCTGCGCTGTTTTTACATTTTATAATAAGTTTATGTCGGTATTTGCCGTTTACACGTCCGGTTCCGCTTTTTGTCGGACCTAAAACCCGATAGGGGAATTTTTGCGAATTTACCCCCGGCTTTAATATTTCAAGAAACTGATTTGCCGCTTTTTGGGATAATTTTTCGTCAACCGAGTAAAAGCCAATTAAAAATATATCGCAAAAAGGCGGAAAAATCAGGGCTTTTCTTACCTCGGTTTCCTCGGCGTAAAATTCCGCGTAATTTTGCGCGGCGGCTAAATTCAGCACATAATGGTCGGGGGTGAAAGTTTGCAAATACGCCCTGCCTTTTTTGCTCCCTCTGCCGGAACGCCCCACGACTTGAGTAATCAGCGAAAAGGTTTTTTCATATCCAAGGTAATCCCCCGAATACAGCGCCTTGTCAATCGCCAAAACCCCCACTAAAGTTATATTCTCAAAATCAAGCCCCTTGGCGACCATTTGAGTACCGAGCATTATATCATATTCGCCGTTTCTGAACTTCGTGAATTTGGTTTCAAAAGCGGTTTTGGAAATAGTGGTATCCGCGTCCATTCGGAGAATCCGCGCTTCCGGAAAAAGCGCGCCGAGCTCGTCTTCAACTCTTTGTGTTCCCGTTCCGCTTTGGTAAATATGCCTGCATTTGCAGGTTTCGCAGACTTCGGGCATTGGCGCGTTGTAAGCGCAGTAATGGCATTGCACAGTGCCGATAGAAGAGGTTGAACTACCTTTATGATACGTAAGCGGAATAAGACAAAGCGGACAGTTGACCGCTGCGCCGCATTTGACGCACTTGGCGTAGGTATGGTAGCCGCGCCTGTTCAGCAAAATCAGGCTTTGCTCGCCGCGCCGAAGATTCTCGGCTAATTCTTCAAGCAGAACATGGCTGAAATTAGAGCGGTTACCGAATTCTTGCTCGGTTTTCATATCAACTATATATACATCGGGCAAAATTGCCCTGCTGTAGCGTTCATGAAGCTCAAAGAGGGAATACCTCCCTGTTTTTGCGAAGTGATAGCTTTCAACAGACGGGGTTGCTGAAGCTAATAAAAGCAATGCCTTATGGTGAAAAGCCCGTTGTTTGGCGACATTTCTCGCATGATAGCGCGGCGAGCGGTCGGATTTATAACTATGCTCGCCCTCCTCATCTATAACGATGATTCCTATATTTTCAAGCGGCGCGAAGACCGCGCTTCTCGTGCCTATAATTATTCCCGCCTCGCCGTTTTTAATCCGCTTATATTCGTCCGCTCTTTGTCCTATTGAAAGATTCGAGTGAATAATGGCAACCTTGTTCCCGAAAAGGCTCTTGAAATTTTCGGTCATCTGCGGGGTCAGCGATATTTCGGGGACAAGCATAACGGCGGTTTTCCCTTTATTCAAAGTATGCTCTATAAGTTTTATAAATACCGAAGTTTTACCGCTTCCGGTAACACCGCGGAGTAGGGCACACTTTGCCTCGCCGCAATCCGTAAGCGTTTTTAAGCCGTCGAAGACCTGTTTTTGTGCGGGGGAAAATATTATATTCTCAAGATTTGCGGTGACCTCAAAGTCCTTGCTCAACGCCCTTGAACGCTCGCTTAAACGCTCTGTAAGAATCCCTTTTTTTACTAAATTCGTCACTACAATCGGTGTAACGCTGCAGACAGAGCAGATTTCTTTTATGCAAGCCGAACCGTATTCAAGCAGCATTTCGGTGACCGTTTTTTGTTTCGGGGTAAGCCCCGTTTCAGGGGGGACTTCCTCTGAAAATTCTGAAATAAATTTTTCCGAAAGCGAAACTATTTTTGTAATATCGCCTTTGTAGCGGGCTTTTACTTCATCAGTTTCATCAGATAACTTTAATCCTAAGCCTGTGGGAATGGCGGTTTTCACCGCATCAAAATATGTACAGAAAGTATTGTCTTTAAGCCATTTAACCAAGCCGAGCATTTCAGACGAAAGCAGGGGGGCGTCGTCAATTACCGTGGTTATTTTTTTCAGCTTTTTCGGTTCATATTCTGCCTCACGAACTGAAAAAATCATGCCTACCCGTTTATTCGCACTGTTTGAGCCCTTGCCGAACGGGACTACAACCCGCTTTCCCGCCCTTACGAGGTCAATTAATTCATGCGGCACTAAGTAATCAAAAAGCGTATCAAACGAGTAGAGCGCCTTTTCAACCGCAATTTGAGCTATGATACCGCGCTGTTTAACTTTTTCATTATCCATTACATTTAATTATTTTACAGTCGGAAAACCGCGTTTTACCGAGAGCTTTTCCGATTTTACAATGGCGGCGAAATCTTTTACCGCTTCTTCCAACTTTTCATTTATAATAACATAATCGTAATTTTTAACAAATGACATTTCAATCCTTGCTATATCGACCCGAGTTTTTATTGTCTTGGCGTCTTCGGTACCTCTTTTTTGAAGACGGCGTTCAAGTTCCTCAAAAGACGGGGGCAGAATAAAAACCAAAACGCAACTCGGGAAAAGCTTTTTTATGTTGCTCGCGCCATCCACCTCAATTTTCATAACTACGTCTTTTCCCGACTCTAACATTGACGGAATGTAAGCTTTGGGAGTTCCGTAATAATTCCCCGCGTATTGGGTATACTCCAATAATTCTCCGGTTTTAATCATCTTTTTAAATTCTTCGATGCTCTTAAAAAAATAATGCACGCCCTCCTGCTCGCCCTCGCGTATTGTCCTCGTGGTAGCCGATACCGAATAGTGCAAATGAGGGCAAACATTAAACGCGCACTCCAAAATAGTATCCTTACCGCACCCTGCGGGAGCAGAAACTACAATCAGCAAGCCTTTTTTCATCATATATACCCCGCTTATTTTTCTTTGTTTTGAGGCGGGGAAACCCCGAACCCCTCAATGCTTTTAGCCGACAGAATAATATGTCCGCTGTCCATTATAAAAACCGTTTTGGTCTTTTTCCCGCAGGAAGCGTCAACGACATTGTTTTTCTCCCTTGCGGCGTTCACCATGCGCTTTGCGGGGGCAGAATCGGCGCTCACGGCGGCAATCACCCTATTCGGGTTTATGGCGTTGCCATAGCCTATGTTTAAAAGATTTAAAGGGTTCATAAAGCGTTCCTCAGTTTAAAGTTAATTATACGGGTAATTATTCGGCGTTTTAGATTGGGCTAAGTTTTTATAAGCCGGACTCCACGATTCAATATAAACGGCGTCATCGGCGAAAACTCCGCAAAAACCGGAAATGTCCTTTGTGAGCCAAGAGCCGAAACAGTTTTTTATAACTGATTCCCTTTTGTTCAGTTGGATTACACCCCCGTTAAAAAGCTTGCATTTTTCATTTTAACATATTTTGACATAAAAATCAAGTAGGGCGTGATATTTGTAGGAGAGGCAGACTGTCGCCCCTGCATTTTTGCATAATTTTATTGCACTACGAAAAAAACACATGCTCCAAAAACACCTTCAGCCCTATTCCTATAAGAATAATGCCTCCTACGATTTTCGCCTTGCCGCCGAGCAACGCGCCGAATTTCCTTCCGAGCCGAACTCCCGCAAAGCTAATCACAAAAGTAATAACGCCGATTAATGCCACGGCGGGGAGAATCCATGCCCCTCTGATTCCCATAGAAATAAAAACCACTCCGGCAACCAAAGCGTCAATACTGGTCGCGATCGCCTGTATTATAAGCGTTCGCACGGGCAGACAATCGGTTTTTTCGGTAAAATCTGCTTTCCCTTTGTCAGTAATTCCGTCAATAAGCATTTTGCCGCCTATAAATCCGAGGAAAATCAGCGCGACATAATGGTCAAGCTTTACTATGAATTCCTCAAAAAAAGTACCGAGCAAAAAGCCTAAAAACGGCATTAAAGCCTGGAAAATCCCGAAAGCGGCGGCTATTTTCAGCGCCTCTTTCCTTGAAATATTTTTATTTGTTAAGCCGTTGGTTACTGAAACGGCGAAAGCGTCCGCCGATAAGCCTAAGCCTATTAAAAAAATTTGAACCACCATAAATTTATTCTCTCTTTTGACTTAAAAGCGGCGAATATTTAGCCCTGAATTCTGTAAAACTGCCGTTTTCAATTGATGCGCCTATTTTTTCAAGCAATGTGTTGTAAAAATATAAGTTGTGCATGACTGCAAGTCGCCCGCCGAGCATTTCCCCCGCCGTAAAAAGATGACGGATATAAGCCGAAGAAAAATTTTTGCACACGGGACATTCACATTCGGGGTCAAGGGGGCGGTCGTCTTTGGCGTAACGCTCATTTTTCAGGTGGGTATAGCCTTGCCATGTGAAAACCGTAGCATGACGGGCGTTTCGGGACGGCATAACACAGTCGAACATGTCTATTCCCCGAGCTACAGCCTCTATAATATTTGACGGCGTACCTACCCCCATTAGGTAACGGGGCTTGTTTACGGGCATTTCGGGTACTGTATAGTCCAAAATTTCATACATTATTTCAGTCGGCTCTCCCACCGCCAATCCCCCGATAGCATACCCCGCAAGGTCAAGTTCGGCTATTTCACGAATATGGGAAATACGCAAATCCTTATAAGTTCCGCCCTGATTAATTCCGAAAAGAAGCTGTTCCCTATTAATTGGCGAGCCGTCTGCGGCATTATTGGCGTTAAGCCTGTTTAGTTCGGCTTTGCAGCGTTTAAGCCAGCGTGTAGTTAAATCGACGGAATTTTTCACGTATTCATAAGGCGCGGGGTTTTCAACACATTCGTCGAACGCCATTGCAATGGTTGAGCCTAAATTGGACTGAATCCTCATGCTTTCCTCAGGTCCCATGAAGATTTTCCTGCCGTCAATATGTGAAGAAAAATAAACCCCTTCTTCTTTTATTTTACGTAATTTAGCGAGGGAAAAAACCTGAAATCCGCCCGAATCGGTTAAAATAGGTTTTTTCCAATTGGTAAAAGCCCCGAGCCCCCCCAGTTCATAAATAACCTTGTCCGACGGGCGCAGGTGCAAATGATAGGTGTTGCAAAGCATTACCTTGCATTTCAATTTCTCTAAATCAAGAGCCGAAATACCGCCTTTAATTGCGGCTGAGGTTGCCACATTCATGAAGAAAGGGGTTTCGATAACACCATGAACGGTTTTGAGCCGTCCTCTTCTCGCTTCTGAATCGGTTTTTAAAATTTCAAACATAATAAAAATCCTGTTGTTAAAATTATACACACCATATAACGTAGGGGCGGCAACCTGCCGCCCGACCGCAAAAACAATTATATTTTTGAATACCCGTGGTCGTTAATAATTGCGTCAACCTTTTTACCCACTTTGCACATCGTACATTCGGCGGGAGAGTAGGTTTCGTAATCGGGCAGGTCATCGTTATGGAAAATCGCCTTGATTGGCATATCGTTCATGCTTTCAATTGCGCTAAACAGCGAAGCCACCCCGACAAGCTCCCCGCTGTAATAGGTCAGGCACTCAATACAGCTCTCAATGGTCCTTCCTGTTGAAGCCGAGGAAATAAGCAACAGGACTTTTTTATTCCAAATCATATTCTGGGTGTCGTCGCGGAAGAGCATTTGCTTATTGGAATTAAGCTCCGGCGTTAAAACGCTTATGTCATTCCCGTCGTTGACCGAACGGCGGGATTCCGATAATTGCTCCGCCAAAAATGCCCCGATTACCTGTGTTCCCTCAAGGCAAATTATAGTATCTACAGGCGTATTGACATAATCCGCCGCGAAAGCCTTGGCGGCTTCTTTTGACATTTTGTAGCGTTTTTTAAGACTGTTCATATCGACGTAATAGTTAACATGAGAGTGGTTAGTGGCGAAATGCCCGGGGATTATGCCGATTTTAATCGCGTCGTATTTGCGGGAGGTGATTTCGATTCTGCGTGTTTCCATAAATATTTACCTTTCATTTTTATATGTCAAAATAAGCGATTCTGCTGTAGTATACTATTCCAAATTTAACCACAGAGCGGGGCGAACGCCGCCGCTACTACTATGTTCGTTGTAACCATCGGCTTGCCCCCTGCCCTCGTAACCGACAATCTGGGTACTTACGTGGTAACCATCGACGCTGATATAGCCGTCATAGTTAATAATGGCGGCATGGTTGCCGAAGGCGCCGGGCGACCGAAGCCACCACAAAGAAGCTCCGCCGTTGGCGTTTAAGGCTATTCTATCTGCGTCGCCGGCAAAGTAATCATCAGCTTCTTCAATACTTAATAAAAACATCTTATCTGTGGTGTCGCTACCGCCTGCCGTGCCATATTCCGGATTATCATTGTTTATAACTGTTGTTTCAGCAATTCGTTCCCGCTCCTCAGGTGAGAAAGAATTATTTAAAAATTCACCGTTCAGATATTGGCGCAGGTCGCATTGCTCCCATGTTATATCGTCGTCAGACAAATGATACGCCTGCACTGATAATATATCTTTACTGATAATCAGCGCTTTGCCGTCTTGTACGTCAAGCACAAGCCAGTCATAGCCGCCGAACCGGATTATTTCATAATCGGATTGGTTGTTCTTCGGCTCTTCATTGGTTTCATCTGGGGATATAGGATTTGGCGTTAAGGTTTCATTTTGTGTTTTGTTGTTATTGTTTTCGGGTGTATTATTCCCCTCACAAGCCGTTAATGTAAGTGCAAGGCTAAATGCAAGGATAAGGGTTATGAATTTTTTCATTATTCTATAAGTTTCCTTTCAAGTCGCCGCTTTGCTATTTAACCCCAAACGAATAAACCGTTGTAGATTTAAAGGTTTTCCCTTTTTTAAGTACGCAGGAGGGGAAATCGGGTAGATTCGGGGTATCGGGTGTGAACTGGGTTTCAAGACAGAATCCGTGCCTGTTCCCGAAAAACACTCCGTTTTTGCCGTATTCATAAAGTCCGCCCGCAGTATAAAACTGCATTGCCGGCATATCGGTATAAACAGCCATAATTCTACCGCTTTCAGGCTCGTAGGCGACGGCGGCTTTTTTCATGTTTCCCGGCTCTCCGAGCAGGTAGTTATGGTCGTAGCTTTCGATTCTGCCCTTGTCAATATACGCTCCCATTCGCTTGGGTTTTGTGAAATTAAAAGGCGTGCCGAGAACGCTCGCTATTTCACCCGTAGGAATATTAAACTCATCAAAGGGGGTGTAATTAACCGCCTTAATCTGCAAAACAGTGTCAAGCACCTCTCCGTCGCCTTTCAGGTTAAAATAGGAGTGGTTGGTAGGGTTAAAGATTGTGTCACCGTCGCTCTTGGCGGTATATTTTATTTTAAGCTTGTTGTTCTCGGTCAGGGTATATCTTACCGTTATGTCGAGCGCAGAGGGGAAACCTTCTTCCAAATCGGGACTACGGTACTTAAAAGTCACGCTGTTCCTTTTTTTATTGATTTTATACTCCCAAACCCGCCTGTTAAAGCCGAAATTTCCGCCGTGCAGACAATTCTCACCGTTATTTTTCGGGAGCGTATATTGTTCTTTTCCGAGGGTGAATTTCGCGCCTCCTATACGATTGGCGAAACGACCCACCATAGCACCCTGAAAGGATTTGCCGTTCACATAGCCCTCAAGGTCGTCATAGCCTAAAACAATGTCAGCCGTAACTCCGTTTTTGTCCGGGGCGCTGATTCCTACGAGCGTTGCGCCGAAATTAGTAACACGCACTGTCATGGAATCATTTTCCAAAGTAAAAAGTTCAACCGCAAAACCGTCGTGAAATCCCCAACTTTCCTTTAAAATCGCCATAATTTAAACCGCTCCTCTCATTTTCGCAGGACGGACTTTCTGAATTTTCAAAAATTTCCGTCTATTCGTTATTTAGATAATTATATACTTTTTCCATAAAAAAGTCAATCTTGATTTTTTTGGTGTTTTTTTGGGGGACACAACCTCCGCCACTAACATGCAGGTGAAAATTATATGGGAGCTTTATGTAAATTATAAGAAAAAACCTTAAATTAATTTTAAAAAACATTTTTTAACAAAAAAAGAACAAAAAATATTGGTGTTTTTACACAAAACAGGATAAATAAATTTATAGGATTTGTAACAATTTACAATTTAGACTTGTTTTATTTTATAAGGTATGATATTATATAAATAATGCAAAAACAAACAAATTTTTCCACAAAAACGGAGGTTCGCCATGTCAGTAAAATCCGGTAACGAATACGACATACCGTTGCACTTGTTCAGAGAGGGAAGCCTTACCTACGGATACAAGTTTTTCGGCTCGCAGATGACCGGCAAAGGGGTTATCTTCAGGGTATGGGCGCCCAAAGCCGCCGGAGTTTCGGTAGTGGGCGATTTTAACCGTTGGAACGCCGGGGCAAATCCTATGGAGAAAATTTCAGAAGACGGTATTTGGGAGCTGTTAATACCCGGACTGAAAAAGTTTGATTCCTATAAATACGCAGTACTTTCATCGAGAGGTCAGCTTAAACTCAAAGCCGACCCTTACGGCTTTCACATGGAAACCCGCCCCAACACCGCCACCAAAATTTATGACATAGGCGGATATGAGTGGAATGACCAAAAATGGTGTGAAAAGAAAAAAAACGGCAATGTATACGACTCACCCATGAATATTTATGAGGTGCATATAAGCTCATGGCGCAAAATGACGCCGGAAAGCGAGTTTTTCAATTACATGGAACTTGCGAAAGAGCTGATTCCTTATGTTAAAGAGATGGGGTACACCCATATTGAAATGATGCCTGTGGCTGAATTCCCGTTTGATGGCTCGTGGGGTTATCAGCAAATAGGTCTTTACGCTCCGACCTCACGTTTCGGTACGCCACACGATTTTATGCAGTTTGTGGATTATTGCCATCAGCATGACATAGGTGTAATTTTAGACTGGGTTCCCGCTCACTTTCCGAAAGACGCGGCGGGATTGTATGAATTTGACGGCGATTTCTGCTATGAATACGATGACCCGTTGAAACGGGAGCATTATAGTTGGGGAACACGGGTGTTCAATTGGGGGAAAAATGAGGTTGTAAGTTTTTTGATTTCCAACGCCTCCTACTGGCTACGGGAATATCACGTAGACGGACTTCGGGTGGACGCCGTAGCTTCAATGCTTTATCTTGACTATGACCGCAGAGAGTGGCGTCCCAATTACAAGGGCGGACATGAGAATCTTGAGGCGGTTGCGTTTTTGCAAAAGCTTAACGCTCTGCTGTTTAAGGAATTTCCTTCAGCTCTTATGATAGCTGAAGAATCCACAGCCTGGCCAATGGTAACAAAGCCCACGGATTCCGGCGGGTTGGGATTTAACTTCAAATGGAATATGGGCTGGATGAACGATATGTTAGCCTATATGGCAATGATTCCCGAGGGAAGACCGTATAATCATAACATGCTGACATTCTCGTTTTATTACGCATTTTCGGAGAATTATATACTCCCTATTTCCCACGATGAAGTGGTTCACGGCAAATGCTCCATGCTTGATAAAATGAGCGGTCCGAGGGAGTTGCGTTTTGATTCGTTCAAGACATTTCTTTCTTATATGGCGGCGCACCCGGGTAAAAAGCTGATGTTTATGGGGCAGGAATTCGCGCAGTTTAAGGAATGGAATTACAAAACCGGACTTGACTGGGATGTTATGGATTTTTCGGAGCATCAGGAAATGAAAGAATTCGTCCGCGCTCTTAATAATTTCTACCTGAAGAATAACGAGCTTTGGGAAAACGATACCGATTGGGAAGGTTTTAAGTGGATAGTCAGCGACGACAGCGCTAACTCAGTAATCGCTTTCCGTAGAATAAACAGGTCAGGCGAGGAGGTTATTATAGTCTGCAACTTCCAGCCTAAGGAGCATGAAGCGTATTCTTTCGGCGTTCCTGTTGAAACTTTTTACTCCGAAGTTTTCTCCACTACGGGAAAAGCCGTCAACCGCCGTCAAAAGGCAAAGCCGATTCCAATGCATGGCGAGGAATTTTCAATCACGGTTAAGATTAAGCCAATGTCGGCTATGTTCTTCAAGGGTGAAAAGCCGAAAACGCCTGCTAAGAAAACCGTAACTGCAAAGACTAAGGCTGTTACTGCGCCTGCAAAACCCAAGGCGACCGCCGTACCTGCAAAACCTAAAGCGTCTACCGCACCCGCAAAGCCTAAAGCGACCGCCGCACCCGTAAAGCCTAAAGCGACCGCTACACCCGCAAAACCTAAAGCGTCTACCGCACCTGCAAAACCTAAAGCGACCGTCGCACCCGTAAAGCCTAAAGCGACCGCTACACCCGCAAAACCTAAAGCGTCTACCGCACCTGCAAAACCTAAAGCGTCTACCGCACCTGCAAAACCTAAAGCGACCGCCGCACCCGTAAAACCCAAGGTTGTAACCACAGCCGCTAAATCGCCGGCAAAAACTACCCCGAATTCTGCTAAGGCGAAAAGTGCGGTAACTAATAAAGTTTCAGCGGCTGTTAAAAACACCAAAAGCCCGGCGAGAGGCAACACTGTTAAAAGTACTGTTAAAAATGTAAATTCTTCAAAGAGTACAACCAATAAAAAACCTCCCCCGAAAAAGAAATAAAATTGTGCGGTAAAGCATAATATAAAGGTTAAACAAGGGAATACCCATAGTTAGCAGTCATTTCGCAAATTACGCAAAGAAAGAAGGTATATTGTATGTATCACGTTAAAAAGGAATGTGTCGCCATGATTTTAGCGGGTGGGCAGGGGAGTCGGCTTTACGCGCTTACGCAGGATATGGCGAAGCCTGCCGTACCTTACGGAGGAAAATACAGGTTAATAGATTTTCCGTTGTCAAACTGCGTGAATTCGGGGTTCGATACCGTGGGGATTTTAACCCAGTATCAACCGTTGGTGTTGAATGAGTACATAGGAAACGGGCACCCGTGGGGGCTTGACCGGGTGCACGGCGGCGTTCATGTTTTGGCTCCCTATGAAAGCGCCAGCGGAAAAAGCTGGTATACCGGTACCGCTAACGCCATTTATCAGAACATCAGCTTTATAGACCGCTACAATCCTGATTTTGTGGCAATATTGGCGGGCGACCATATCTATAAAATGGATTATTCCAAAATGCTTCAAGCCCATAAACAAAACAAAGCCGATGCGACTATTGCCGTTTTAGAAGTGCCGTGGCATGAAGCGTCAAGGTTCGGGATTATGACGGCGGATGAAAACGGCGTGATTACCGAGTTCGCCGAGAAACCGAAAGAACCGAAATCCAACTTAGCTTCAATGGGTGTGTATATATATTCATGGCAGACCCTAAAGCGTTATCTTATTGCCAACGAAAATGACAAGGACGCTAAGAAAGACTTCGGCGGAAACATTATACCCGATATGCTTAAAGATGGCTGTAAGATGATAGCTTACCATTTTAACGGTTACTGGAAAGACGTCGGAACAATAGACAGTCTTTGGGAAGCCAATATGGATTTGTTAAACCCTAATATTCCTTTGGATTTACACGACCATAACTGGAGAGTATATGCGCGCAATCCTGTTATGCCGCCCCATTACGCGGGTGAAAACAGCTTTATTGAAAATTCTATGATTGCGGAAGGCTGTAACATTGAGGGCAGGGTTGACTTTTCGGTGCTGTTTGCGGGGGTCACAATTGAAAAAGGTGCGACGGTACGCGACAGTATTATAATGCCTAACACGGTTATTAAAAGCAACGCGGTTATAGAATATGCCTTGGTCGGCGAGGGTTGCGTGATAGGTGAGAACGTGAGGGTAGGAGAGCGCCCTGAAGCAATTGAAGACAAGGAAAGCTGGGGTGTGGCGGTCATAGGACACGGGATTGACATAGCGCCTAACGAGGTAATCAAGCCCAAGGCGATGATTTCGGAGAACAAATAGGCGGCATGAGCTTTGCCGCGGGTAATTCTTTCAACGATTTTTCAGAAATTGTTGAAATATAACTAATGACGAGGTGAAATAATATGGCTATAATGTCAAATAATATGCTTGGGCTTATATTCGCGAATCTGCATGACGAAACAGTACCCGACCTTACTAAAAAGCGCACGATGGGAAGCGTGCCGTTCGGGGCGCGTTACAGGCTTATAGACTTTCCGCTTTCCAATATGGTAAACTCCGGAATTACCACCGTGGGGGTAATAACAAAGTCTAATTATCAATCCCTGCTTGACCACTTAGGCTCAGGCGATGAATGGGATTTGAGCCGAAAGACCGGCGGGCTGGGGCTTTTGCCGCCTTACGGGCAGGTGGGAGGCGGTCTGTACAGGGGACGGCTTGAGGCTCTGCATGGCGTTGAAAACTATATCAGTAGCAGTAACGCCGAATACGTACTTATGACCGACTGTAATGTTATTGTCAATATGGACTTTAACCATATACTTGAATACCATATTGAAAAAGAAGCCGACATTACTATAGTGTACGGACGCGGAAATTATACCGCCGCTCAAATGCGTACCAAAACGGCGTTTGGGTTTGACCCTGACGGTCGTATAAACGATGTGCTGATTTACCCCAACAAAGAAGGGGAATTCGATACCAGTATGAATATGTATATCCTTAAAAGGGATTTCCTTATGGATTTGATTACCGAAACGGCGTCAAGGAATCTTTACAGTTTTGAGGTTGACATTATTCAGCACAGGCGTGAGGAATATAAAATCTACGGTTATAAATATAACGGCTATTATGAGCAAATCGACGGCTTTTTATCTTATTTCGCGGCAAATATGGCGCTTATGAGTGTTGAAAGGCGTTCGATTTTGTTCCCGCAACGCCGCCCTATTTACACTAAGGTTCGGGATGAAGCTCCCGCCAAGTACGGAATTGAGTCGGACGTCTGCAATTCGTTGGTGGCAGACGGCTGTGTAATCGAGGGTAAAGTAGAGAATTGTGTGCTGTTCAGGGGCGTGAAAATCGGAAAAGGCGCGATGGTTAAAAACTGCATACTTATGCAGGATACCGAGATAGGCGAAAAGTGTGAAATGAACTATGTAATAACCGACAAGAACGTTTTGGTAGGAAGTTACAGAAGCCTTTTCGGGACGGAGGATTATCCCGTCTTTGTGGGCAAGGGCGCGAATGTATAAATTATGACGCCGGCGGCTCGCCGATAAAAAGGAACGGTCGAAAGACCGTTCCGATATGCTTTTGGGAGCGATTGAGAGTAATAGGGGGAAGGTAAATACAATGTCAGAGATTAATTTGGAAACTCAATATGTAATTGGTATATACATACCGTTTTTGATAGTAACGGTGTTTGTCCACTTATCAAATACAAACAGGCGCACATTCGTTGGTAATGTGGGGGCATTTACCATTTTGTGTTACAGCGTATTGGGTATGTTTGCCTGTGAGTTGGTCAGATACCTGATTAACGACCCCGGATTAAATATTGTTGCGGATAACGGTATACTTATGTTTACCTGTTTAGCCATGACTGCACAATTTTTACTCACATATTGGTTTTATCGCTCTGATTTTAAAATGCCGGGCTACATCACCATGATATTTTTCATATTCCCGGTATTGTTTGCAATTGCCGCATTGTCGCCCGGATATTTTATGGTGATTGAACTTTTTGAAATGCGTAGCGCCGGTCAAGGCTATTCAATCCCGAATGTAGATTTTGTCTTCCCGGGCTGGGAAATGTGGTCTCTTATTTCAACCATCTATTCCTATTTAATGATTGCGACAGCTTTGATATTCGCTGTTTTCAACCACTTACGCAGACCTAAATTCAACATGCTCCCATCTGTTTTGATGATAATCGCCATTCTTTTAACAGTTATCAGTAGCGTGGTAACGCAATTTAATTTTAATCCGACAAACCTTAATACGACAATTATCGCCGTCAGCACAACGACCTTGCTTTACCATTTGGCGATTTTAAACCACAACCAAAACTTCTATGCCCGCTACGCAAGACTCGCCGCGTTTGAATTTTTAAAAGACTTTGTAGTCATCTTCGGCAAAAACGGGAACGTGGCAGACTTCAATGACAGCGCAAGCGAATGGTTTTCATCTGTCGGGATAGATTTGGGAGAATGCACCTACGACTCCCTAATGGAAAAGCTCAAAGAATTAGGCGCGACAATCGGTCCAGCAATCGGTAAGGAAAAAGGCGAAGATATTTCAATTACAAATAAAGGATTACCGATGGTATTAAACCTGATTGTTTTTGACTTGGACGCCAAAAAGAAAAGCAATCAAGGCACTATAGCTTTCTTCTTCGACGTTACGCAAAACAGGGAAATGTTTCAAAAACTTGAGAAAAGAGCAGGGGTTGACGCCCTTAGCGGTCTTCCCAACCGCATGGCGTTTGATAGAGCTTTAAAGCGTTATGACAAGCAGGAATGTTTGCCGTTGACGGTTATTATGGGCGACTTGAACGATTTAAAGAAAACTAATGACAATTTGGGGCATAAATACGGGGATTTGCTCATAAAAACAGCCGCAAAGATTTTAGAAGGCGCATGTAGGAAACCGCACTTTGTTGCAAGGCTTGGGGGAGATGAATTCGTCATGTTGCTATATCGGACTGAAGAAAAAAACGCCAACAAACTGATTGAACTGATAAAGGCTAAAATGGCAGAGAGTTCCGAAACACTTTCGTTTAAAGTGTCTATGGCAATGGGAGCCGCCACTAAACGCGCACCTGACGAATCGTTGGAAGATTTAATTGCTGTGGCTGACAAACGCTTATATATTGATAAAAAGGCTATGAAAGGTGAAGCGCCGCGGTAAAATATGCACTTCATAAGCATACGAATTATCAAAATCAAACTCAAAGGAAACCCAAAAAATGACAAGAATACAAAAAGCTTTCAGTAAAGACAAAGCTTTCATAGGCTTCTTAACAGGCGGAGACCCGAGCATAGAAAAAACCGCCGAATTTATCCTCGAAATGGAAAGGGCAGGCGCTGATATAATTGAAATCGGCATACCTTTTTCCGACCCTGTAGCCGAGGGCGAAGTGATTCAAAACGCGAGTATTCGCGCACTTAATGCAGGCGCGACTGTGCCTAAAATGTTTGACTTAGCTAAAAGTGTTAGGGAAAAAAGCCAAATCCCGTTGGTTTTTATGACTTATCTTAACCCTGTTTATCATTATGGGCAGGGGCGGACTGTCCGTTATGATGAATTCTTCAAAAAATGTAAAGAAGCGGAAATAGACGGCATAATAATTCCCGACCTGCCATTTGAGGAGAGCGGGGAGGTCAGGGAGTATGCCGAACGTCACGGAATCGACTTGATTTTGCTTGTCGCGCCGACCTCCGAAGAGCGTATAGGAAAAATCGCCAAAGCAAGTTCGGGATTTGTTTACGTTGTTTCGTCAATGGGTACTACAGGCGTAAGAGAGGAAATAAAAACCAATATCGAGCCTATTATTAAGGCGGTAAAAACAGCGTCGGACATTCCCGCCGCCGTAGGTTTTGGCGTAAGCACTCCCGAGCAGGCGGCGCGTATTGCAAAATTCGCAGACGGCGTTATTGTGGGTAGCGCGATTGTTAGAATTATCGCCGAACACGGCGATAACGCGGGCGGGTATGTTTATGAATTTGTTAAAAGTGTTAAGGAGGCTGTAGCGGGGACGGGGGAGTAGTTATTACACTTTCACAAGTCCGCTCGCTTTCGCAAATCCGGTAGTGTTAATCGAACTTACATCTCCCGCCTTAACTCCTATTTGATAGGGGAACAGAGCGGTGCTGTCGGTGAAAACCCGCGTTATATAGCGTACCCCGCCCACTGCGGAACTTGTACTCGGCGCTTTTGCGAATGTGTTCGCCGCATACGCCGCTGTAACCCTAACCCTGTCGCCGACTTTCAGTGCGGCTGGGCTATTGGATGTCGGGGTTTCGGAATCGGATACGATGACAAAGGTTTCATAGCCTTTTGTTTTTAATTCTGCCTGAAGCTTTTCGGCGTTTTTCTTATCGCCGAAAACGCCTGTTTGAACACGGTACATTATATTAGCCGTCCCCGATGAATCGCCGGAGGCGGTTTCGTTTTTCCAGGTTACCCCGAGATATTTCAGTATGCCTTTGGCGTAAGCCGTGCCGAAGTTTTTTTGTTTCGTTTCGGTGTTAAACCGGGCGTAATCGGCGGGGTTATCAATAAATCCGAGCTCACAGTAGGCGTATGGCGCAGTTACCGAGTTGATATAATTGTTTATATTCTGATTGGTATGAACTTTAATCCCTCTGCTTGGCTGACCGAGAGCCTTTACTTCGGTTTCTATAAGCTGACATAAATTAGCGCTTACGGTATTGTAAGAATTAGTCTGTCTATATGCCTCAAAGCCTTTTGCGGTTCCTGCTCCCGACGTCCCCGCCGCTGTGTTGGAATGTACTGAAATCCCCGCATCAGGTTTCATTGCCGCCGCTTTTTTGAAATAATCCGCAAGGGTTATTCCCTCCCACTCTGTACGATTCACTAAGGTTTCGACGTCGTGTCTTTCAAGCTGACGTTTAAGTTCTAACCCTACCGCCAAGTTAATATCGCACTCGCGTATATTTCCGCTAACTGCTCCGGGGTCAGGCTTTATATGTCCTATTTCAATGCAGACCTTTTTGCTCATTATCATTTTCCTCCTTAATATCTGTTGCACTTTCTTCTATGGTTTCATCTTTATTACCGAGGTTTTTAATCTGTCTGACGTTTTGATGTCCTCCGACCGCCGCCCAGGCGGCTAAAATACCTTGTACAATTCCCGTGAACACCGCCTGAACCGTTGTTTCACCCTCAACGAACGCGAACATGTAGAGCGTCGCCAAGGCTATTCCGGCAAGGTTGAGAATCAGGGGAACAAACCTCGATTTAAGTCCCGCGGCTTTTGCCGCCGCTCCTATTGCTATTAATATGGGAATAAGCACTATTAGTTCAGGTTTTATGTGTTCCATTATTTTTTATCTCCTTTTACAATAAACCGCAGTTCATGGTTATTTTTAATATATGCGCTAAATTGCTTCAGTGCTACATTTTGCCCTTTTATGCGGACATACTGTAAAAGAGGTGAATTTTATGATTTATTCTGAAAAAAGAGGCAAAAATAACGCTTATTTAAAACAAACAAGCGTCAACAAAAATATTGAAGACCTGCCCCTCGAAGAACAGGAAATAATAAAAAAATCCCGTGACGGTCTTGCTTTCGATGGGTTAAACCAAAATAACGGTAAAGGTGGGGAGATTTAAAAAAATAAAGGGCGGTGATGTCCTGCTACTTTTTGTGCGTTAAGGCACGCCGTCACACGGTAAAAAGAAGCGGGACATTCCACCCTTTAATTTTAATATTGACAATTCAAATGATTTGTGTTATAATGTAAAATGAAATTTTGGGGCGTCGCCAAGCGGTAAGGCAACGGACTCTGACTCCGTCATTCGAGGGTTCAAATCCTTCCGCCCCAAGCAAACTGTACAAATACGAACCATTACCCCATATTCGTGGGCGATGTGTTCGTATTTGTTTTTTCGCTGAAAGACTTAAAATAAAAAGCTGAAGCACTACTCCGGTGCCTCAGCCCTATTATATAATAGTAATAGCGGCGAGCGATGTCTTTCCAAACATCGCTCGCCTTATCTATTACGCCGCTTCAGCGGATTTTCTTTGTTTCGCCTTCCACTCAGCGAACTCTCGTTTTCCCTGCTCGCACTCAAAGTATTTTACCACTTCGGGGAGCAAGCATCGAGCCAGTCTATGTATGGCTTCGTCGGGAATGGTTACGGTTCTGTTTGTCATAGCTCCCCTCCTTCATATTATCTTGTAAGGATATTATATCACATAAATAAAGTCTTGTCAAGAGAAAATGGATGTTTTTTGAAAATATTTCTTGACATTTCTTTCGGAGTAGGATATACTGTATATAATAGGGAGGGCTGAACTATGATTATTGCTGAAAGAATACGCATTGCGCGCAAGAGCAAGGGCTTCACACAGTCGCAGTTGGCGGAGAAAATCGGCGTGCAGACTGCGGCGGTGTCGAAATACGAAAAAGGGATTGTTTCCCCGACATTTGAGCAGTTACAGAAAATCGCCGCCGCGCTCGACATCACGATTTCTGTGCTTATCGGGCAGGAGATGACTCATGCCTTGACGCATATGGTGCTGATTGAAGCCGAATATCGGCAGAAGCAGAGTGAAATTGACGAGATTCGCGCCAATCCGAAAGCTACAAACGCGCAATTACAGCGGTGCAACGAGCTTATTATCGAGGTTAGGGCTTATGAGGGGCTGTTGGAGAAGTTGCGGAAGGATTTATCTTTGGAAGATGATTTCTTTCCTAAGAAGGCGAGGAAGAGAAAGAAATAAATTGTCAGAACCGCTTGAAAATAAGCAGTTTTTCTGGTATAATGGTGATAAAGAAATATTTGTCAGAGGTGGCAGACTATGCACGGAGCAATTATCGGCGACATCGTAGGTTCGGTCTACGAGTGGGATAACATAAAAACCAAAGACTTTCCGTTTTTCGGCGAGAAGTGCTTTTTTACCGATGACACCGTTATGACAATCGCAGTTGCCGAGGCTTTGTTGAACGGCGGGACGGCGAACGATTTTATTGATTCGATGAAAAAATACGGCAGATTATACCCAAATCGCGGTTACGGCGGGAACTTCAATGCGTGGTTGACCTCCGATGACCGCAAGCCGTATAACAGTTGGGGGAACGGCTCTGCAATGCGGGTTTCCCCGTGTGCGTGGTGGGCAGATTCGCTTGAAGAAGCGGAATTGCTTGCTGAGAAATCGGCGGCAGTGACCCACAACCACCCCGAAGGCATAAAAGGCGCGCAGGCTACAGCCGCCGCCATTTATCTCGCTCGAATAAACAAGGAAAAGGGCGAAATCAAGAGATATATCGAGGAAAAGTACGGTTATGATTTAAGCAGAACACTCGATGAAATTCGTCCTGTATATCAATTCAACGAAAGCTGTCAAGAAACCGTACCGGAAGCAATTATCGCTTTTCTTGAAAGCAATGACTTTGAAGATGCCGTTCGCAACGCAATTTCGCTTGGCGGTGATAGTGACACGCTTGCGGCTATCACGGGGAGCATTGCGGAGGCGGCTTACGGGGTTCGGAGCGAGACAATCACAAGGGCGTTTCAGTTTTTGGATGATAATCTTTGTGCTTTGATAAACGCTTGGATTGATGTGGGAAAACCTATTGGGGCTTTATTCCAACACTGACGACAAACGAGATATTCAGACGTTTGGGTTTCTGCTTGGTCGGGGAGTGTTGGGGCTGAATGTCGATGTCCCCGTGAACAGCGGCGATGATAAAGATGTACTTCGCGGGTGGGGTGATTTTGGGAATATGATGTTATAAAGAATCTGTAAAATAAGCAAACTAAATGGAGGAATACTATGGCATTTCAAACAGCTCTTACAATAAAAGAAATAATATCAGATATTGACGGCAGAAAATATCTTCTTCCGTCAATACAACGCGAATTTGTTTGGGGCGTAGACCAGATTACACAGCTTTTCGACAGCCTTATGCTTGGCTATCCCATAGGCTCTTTCTTGTTTTGGGAAGTTGATGGCGCAAACGCTAAGAAGTTCGCTTTTTATGAGTTCCTCAGGAACTACCATGAAAAGAATTGCACACACAATTCCAAAGCAAATATCGCGGGCGGCAAACCCGTTACGGCTATTCTTGATGGACAGCAAAGATTAACTTCCCTGTATGTTGGTCTTCTCGGAACATACGCCTATAAAATGCCATACAGACCACGCGACAATCCAAAGGCATATCCTACGAGGAAGCTTTATTTGAATCTGCTGGAAAAATCTGACGAAGACGGACAATTTTATGATTTTGCATTTCTCATTGATGACGAGTGCGTTAATGATAAAAACCACTATTGGTTTTTAGTAAGCGATATTATGGGGTTTGAAAAACTAACCGATGCGGTAAAATATCTTCCGAGAGTTACAACCTATTTGGTAAATTTATCAAAGGAAACCGGAGAATTTGATGAGGAAAAAGCCGAGTTTGCAACAGAAACACTCAGTAAACTGTGGCAGGCAATTCATTCCGATGGCACAATCAGTTACTACCTTGAAAGAAGCTCGGAACTTGATAAGGTTCTTAATATTTTCATTCGTGTAAACAGTGGCGGAACACCTTTAAGTTATTCTGATTTATTGCTCTCTATTGCTTCGGCTCAATGGGACGACTTGGATGCTCGCGAAGAAATACATAAAGCCGTTGACGATATAAATGCGATAGGCAGAGGGTTTAACGTCAATAAGGACTTCATATTAAAAGCGTGTTTGGTTTTGTCCGACTTTACGGATATCGCTTTCAAAGTAGATAACTTTAACCGCAAAAATATGATGAAAATACAAGGCGAATGGGATAATATTATAACCGCCCTGCATGAAGCTGTGACGTTAGTGTCGCGCTTGGGTTTTAATCGCGACAATATAACTTCAAACAATCTGTTTATCCCTATCGCATATTTCATCAAACATATTGGTTTTCCTCATAATTTTGCCGCCAACAAGAAAAACGCCGAGAGTGTGCGTCTTATTAAAAGGTGGTTTATCAGTGCAATGCTGAAGCGAGTATTCAGTTTTCAACCTGACGGCGTGCTTCGTCCGATGAGAGAGATAATCAAAAAGCAAAAGGATAACGTGTTCCCGTTTGAAGCAGTTGTAGAGCGTTTCAAAGGCACGAACAGGACACACGAGTTCACCGATGAGGATATTGAAAGCCTGTTGCAATATAAATATGGGCAAGGTGGTGCTTTGGTCGTGATGTCGATTCTTTACCCTTGGGCAGACATGAGTAATCTATTTCACTTAGACCATGTTTTCCCAAAGGCAGAATTTGTTCCAAAAAAGTTGAGGAAAAGAGGGATTAAAAACGATGAACATAATGAGTTTATTAAGAACTTCAACTTTATAGGCAATCTTCAATTGCTTGAGGGGTATGATAATATATCCAAAAGCGACAAAGACTTTAAAACGTGGTTTGAAGAAAATTATAAATCAAAAGAAGCACAACTTTCTTACCGCCAGAAACACTTGATTCCTTACGAATCTGATTTATTATTTGAAAATTTCCCGGAATTTTTTAAAGCACGCGAAAAGATAATAATCGAAAAACTTAAAAATGAGTTACAAGGATAAACAAGATGTAGTGTCGTCGAAAAAAAGTCGCACATCAAGCCGGGCTTGCACTGAAAACAAAAAAATGCTGTGGTAGGTTGAAAGTCGTCTGCTTTGCCTGTGCGTGCTTTTTAGGTGGAGGCGCGGAATTGCACTCATGTTGCGATGAGGCGAATTCGCGCAAATTCAAAACCGGAACTGGTACTAAGACCCAATCCCAGTTTTGTACGCTCCGTTGGAGCGTGCAAAACAAGACACTCACTCTGCTTGCTTATTGGGCTCGCTCACGCGAGTTAAGCCGCATTTTTATTTTCGGAAAAATTGTCGCCGCTCCGCTGTGTTGGGGGAAAACTCCAAACCCCATAAACTCGATGTTCATATTTTAGTAACAATTAAAAACGCAAAACCACGAGGAAAAACCATGCACACTTTATCAGCCAAGCTAACTTTTCACATTCACCACGCCGCCTCTCTCAAGGACAAGCGGCAGGTTTGTCGCAGTCTTGTTGACAAAACGCGGCGGCGGTTCAATGTGTCTGTTGCAGAAGTCGGCACGCAAGACGTTCACCGCACGCTAACGCTCGGAGTCGCTGTTGTGTCGGGTGACATGGCTCACGCGCAGAACTCGCTCGACGAAGTTATACGCTTCATGGAAAACAATCCCGATGCAGAATTAACAGGAGTAGCTTATGAGTAACACCAAACACATCATCGTAACCGGCGGCGCGAACGGCATAGGGCGGTGTGTCGCCGAAACATTTTTAAAGAGCGGCGCGCGTGTTTCCGTCATCGACATCGCCGAACCGCCGTACTCCCATGAGTGCTTGAGGTTCTTCCGTGGCGACATCGCCGACAAGAACGTGCTTGAAAAATTTGTGAAGTCGTTAGACCATCTGGTGGATTGTTTGATTAACAACGCCTGCGTAAGTCGGCGCGGGATTTTGTCGGGTTGCAGTTACGAGGACTTTGAGTATGTTCAGCGTGTCGGTGTGACCGCGCCGTATTATTTGACAAGCCTGTTGCTCAAAAATAATCTGCTCGCGCCGAATGCGAGCATTGTCAACATCGCTTCAACTCGCGCATTTCAATCCCAACCCGACACCGAGGCGTACACATCAGCGAAAGGCGGAATCGTTGCGCTGACACATTCGATGGCGGTGAGTTTGGGCGGCAAGGCGCGGGTGAATTGCATCAGCCCGGGGTGGATTGACCGGAGTGCCTCCGGCGGCAATACCGGCGAATCAACCGAACTATCCTTACATGACAGAAAGCAACACCCCGCCGCTCGTGTCGGAACGCCTGCGGACATTGCCGAGATGGTTTTGTTTTTGTGTAGCGACAAGGCGGGTTTCATCACCGGCGAGAACTTCACAATCGACGGCGGCATGAGCAAGCTGATGATTTATCATGGGGATAATGGGTGGGGGTTGGAGTAGCAACCCTCTCCTTATTTTTCAGTCAAGACTTTTTTAAATATCGCCGCCTATGGGGTTTGACAACGCGCCTTTTATTTTATATAATAATTGTACGACACGGGGAAGTCCCACCTAAAATATTCGAGAGGTAAACCATGCTGTTCAATAATAACGACTACGTTTCTATCGTGAACGATATTAAGGCAAGAATAAAACAAGCGCAGTATCGTGTCATCGCTACCGCCAACAGCGAGTTGTTCATGTTGTACTGGAACATAGGGTGTGTGATAAACGAAAACAGCGTATGGGGAAATAAGTTTATTGAGAATCTTGCGCGTGACATCAAGCACGACTTCCCCGACACGAAAGGTTATTCTATCCGCAATCTGAAATATATGGCGAAATTTGCAAAGACCTTTACCGAAATTGAAATTGTGCAGACACTGTCTGCACAATTAAGTTGGTCGCACAACACCGCACTTTTAGACAAAGTCAAAGACCGTGAAGTGTTCTTGTGGTATGCCGAGCGTAATAAAGAATCGGGTTGGTCGCTGGAAACATTAAAAGAAGAAGTCGAGGATAAATTATACGAACGGCAAGTCCTCGCCGACAAGTCGAGCAACTTTGAACAGCGGCTTCTGCCGCCGCAGAGCGAGCTTGCCGAGCAGACCTTGAAAGACCCGTATATGTTCGACTTCATACAATATCGCGAGGGAATGAGAGAGCGTGCAATTGAGGACGAACTTGTGAAGAACATCACGAAATTATTGCTCGAGCTTGGCACAGGCTTCGCCTTTCTCGGAAACCAATATCATATCGAAGTCGAGAATGAAGACTTTTATATAGATATGTTGTTCTACCACATGGAGTTGCGATGCTATATTGTAGTCGAGTTAAAACGCGGCAGTTTCATGCCGGAGTATGCAGGGAAGTTGAACTTTTATGTTTCCGCTGTTGACGATTTGCTGAAAAAGGAAGTGGACAACCCGACAATCGGGCTTCTCCTGTGCAAAAATAAACGCGGCATGATTGCCGAGTATTCGCTTCGTGACATTGATAAGCCCATAGGTGTCAGCGAGTATAAGTTGATTAAAGACCTGCCGGAAAAATATGAAAACCTCTTGCCGTCGGCGGAGGATATTGCGAAACGCATTGCCGATATTCCCGATGATGATGAACAAGGTGGTGAACCATGAAAGCCGTAATCTACGCTCGCTACTCCTCCGAACAGCAGACCGAGAACAGCATCGAGGGGCAAATTCGCGAGTGCAAAGAATACGCCGAGCGGCACAACATGAAAGTCGTGACGGCATACATCGACCGCGCGTTGTCGGCAAAGTCGGACGACCGCCCGGAGTTTCAGCGCATGATTCGCGATAGCGCGAAGAACAATTTCGATGTCGTTCTCGTCTGGAAATTAGACCGCTTCGCGCGGAATCGCCTCGACTCGTCTACTTACCGTGCGATTTTGAAACGCAACAATGTCAACGTCGTTTCAATTAAAGAGAATATTTCCGACGGTCCGGAGGGGATTATTCTTGAAGCACTTCTTGAGGGCATGGCGGAGTATTATTCCGCAGAGTTAAGCGTGAAAATTAAAAGAGGACACAAAGAAAATGCCTTGAAATGCAAGGCGAACGGAGCAGTTCCGCCGTTTGGTTACAACGTCAACGCAGAGCATTATTACGAAATCGACTCGCTGACTGCACCGATTGCGTTGGAGATTTTCACTCGTTATGCTGACGGCGAAACAGCGGTGGAGATTCTCGATGACCTGCACAAGCGAAATGTCTTCGCGGGTTCACGCCGCAAGTTCAAGCACAGAAGCGCGCTTTACACAATGTTGAAAAACCGCAAGTACATCGGCGAGTACAAATACGGAGACACAGTCATCGCGAACGGAATCCCGGCGATTGTCCCACAAGAAATTTTCGAGCGGGTACAAGAACGAACCGAGCAGAGCAAACACAAGCCCGCTTCCAAGAAAGCGGACGATGAATATATTTTGACTACGAAGCTGTTTTGCGGACAGTGCGGCACGATGATGGTCGGCACAGGCGGCACAAGCCGAACGGGAAAAGTGTACCATTATTATAAATGCGGCAACGCGATGTACAAACACACCTGCGACAAAAAAGCCGTGACTAAAGATTGGGTCGAGCGGCTTGTCGTGAAGTTGACACAGGACAATGTTCTTCAAGATGACGTGATTGAGCGGTTCGCGGACAGGGTTTTGGAGTTATTCGACAAAGAAAACGCGGTTATACCTTTTTTACAAAAACAGCTAAAAGATATTGACAAGCGCATAGACAATGTGCTAAATTTAATAGAGGAAGGCGCGGCGAACGATTCTTTGAGAAAACGCCTTGACGACCTTGAAACCAAGAAGGAGCAATTGGAAATTTCCATTTCAAAGGAAAGCATCGAAAAACCGTCGCTTGATAAAGAGGGTATAATCTTTTGGATTAGTCGGTTCAAAGGTGGCGATGTGGATAATCCCGCATATCGGAAAAGTATCATTGATACTTTTCCGATATGCGGTTTTTCTGTACGATGACGAGTTGGTTGTCGGGTTCAATTGGAAAGACGGCACGAGAACGCTCAAGCTATCGGAGCTTGAAAAAACGCTTGGTAAGCGAGAGAGCGTTGGTTCGTATTTGGGACAGTTTGGTCAAGAAACCAAAAACCCGCTTATTCTGTATGAATAGGCGGGTTATCCTTTTTTAGTCACGTTTTTCAGTCGTCATATCCGACATGAAATAATTCAAAAATGAGCTATAACACCTATATTTGAATTAAATTTTGCTAACGTAAATTGCTAACCTGGGCAGTAACCCCCGCCACCAGCCCCGCGTCCCCGACAAGTGTAAAATTCGCCTTATATTCGGTTTTATTTTTCTGACGCAAGCGGTTCATGGCAAGCCGCCGCGCTTCCTCGACGGTTTCAACCTTTTCGTTTATTTCAAGCGTGGGATTGTCGGGAATTGAATCCGACGGCACATAAGTATACTCTATCGTCTGCCCGCTCGCAGGGTCGGTGTAACTTACGCGGCATTTACTATAATTAGTATCGTTGGACGACGTGCTGAAGCGGTATGTTTTAATATCGCTTTCGCCCCGCTTTATTTTCCGAACCGATTCTTTTTTCTCAAAATCCGCTTCGTCAAATAACACAATCACGCCCGCCGTAACTTTTAATGAAATTCCCGCATTTTTACAAAGCCCCTGTAAAAAAACAATATCCGATGTTTGAATCTGTTCGCGGCGGCTGTAAAGCGGGTCGAAAGCCGCTAAAAACATAGATTTCAGACTATTTTTATTAGCGATTTCACTCGCAATCGCCGAAAGCTTTATATTTTCCCACGCCTTAGTCTTTCTCTCGGTTCTGACGGTGGAGGAATGAGGGAGCGCGGTCGCCTTGATTGTAACCCGCGAAGCCTGTCCGCCGCCGCCCGCCGCGTCTATATCGTCAACCTCAAAAACCCCGCAATCTAATACCCTATCCTTACCGTCGCTTTCCCAATTTTTTTGAATAATGACAGCAGATATTTTCACGCCTTTAAAATCACCGCTGATTTTATGTTTCGGCGCATCGTCAGCTGTAAACGCAAGTTCAATCAAATTTTCGTCAACCCACCCGTAAACATTCGACGTTTCACCGATAAGGTGTATCGGGTGCAAAGCGCCTTTGGCTATGTTCGTAA
Source organism: Oscillospiraceae bacterium (assembly GCA_009776305.1). Lineage (GTDB taxonomy): Bacteria > Bacillota > Clostridia > Oscillospirales > Ruminococcaceae > Ruminiclostridium_E. The sequence goes on from WRLY01000002.1 coordinate 36,059, forward strand.
TTTTCGCAGTCCCCGCCTTTCTCGGCGTGTGGTTCGCCGAAACGGTAGCAACAGACGAAACATAATGATGCCCGCCCTTGAAATGAACCATGTCGCCTGTTTTTAATTCCCCGCTACTGACCGGAACGGTTTTTGTGTCCGATTCGCAGGGGACACTCCCCTCGGACACAGTTTTAAACCAATTAAGCCAGTCGGTTTCCCTGTCTTCAAGTTCAATTCGTAAATCGTCCGCCTCGTCCTCCTCGCTGTCGCTGTAATTAAACGACAACAAGTATTTATTTATATCAGCACTCACATCAGCACCGCCGATTTTGACTGCTATTTCCGTTCGCCGCGCTATTTCGTTGTTACTCACGACATTTCACCCCCTTTAAAACAAAAAAATTGAAAAAAATTTTAAAAAACGCTTGACATACGTAATATTACGTGTTATAATATATATAGGAGGTGAGGGAATGACAAATACAGAGTTAAGAAAAAAACTGCAAAAAGCAGGGTGGACGATTACACCGGGAAAAGCTCATGATCAGGCAAAAAACCCAAACTATCCCGGTGTTAAAATAGCAATCCCTCGCCACAAAGGTGATATTCCAAAAGGCACAGCAAACTCAATTCTAAAGGAAGCGGGGCTAAAATAAAGCCCCCGCTTTACCCGATAAAAAATAAAGGAGGCATTTACAATGAAATACGTTTATCCGGCTCTTTTTTCAAAGGAAGGCGATTCAATTTTAGTCAGCGTTCCCGATTTACCCGGCACTCACACTTTTGGCTCTGATATAGCGGACGCCTTGTTTATGGCGGAGGACGCTATAGCCATGTGGTTATGGGACGCTGAAAACAATAACGAAGCCATTCCAAAAGCTTCCGCAAAATCCGATATAGAAAAAAGGTGCAAAGAAAAAGGACAGTTTGTCAATCTCGTAGCCGCCGATACGGAGGAATACAGACGGCAAAACGATTCAAGAGCCGTAAAGAAAACCTTGTCTATTCCCGCGTGGTTAAATCATAAAGCCGAAAAAGCAAACGCGCCCTTTTCCCAAATATTACAACAAGGTTTAAAAGATTATCTTCAAATAACGGACGCTTAAAGCGTCCGTTATTCTTTCCACGGCGGCAAGCCCGAAACCGCCGCCGCTTTAATTTCGGGAATGTCAAGCACAACCCCCGCCGGAAAAATATGAAAACCTCTTGCCGTCGGCGGAGGATATTGCGAAACGCATTGCCGATATTCCCGATGATGATGAACAAAGTGGTGAACCATGAAAGCCGTAATCTACGCCCGCTACTCTTCCGAACAGCAGACCGAGAATAGCATCGAGGGACAACTTCGCGAGTGCAAAGAATACGCCGAGCGGCACAACATGAAAGTCGTGACTGCGTACATTGACTGCGCATTGTCGGCGAAGTCGGACGACCGCCCAGAGTTTCAGCGCATGATTTGCGACAGCGCGAAAAATAATTTCGATGTGAAGTTTTGTCAAGGGTTCAAATAGACTTTTTTGAATCTTTTTTATTTTTTCTGTTGCATTATTCACGATTGTGTAGTATAATAAAATTGAGTTATTTTGTAAGGAGGCGTTTATATGGAATATATAACGGCAAAAGAGGCATCGGAAATTTGGGCTATTTCTAAACGCCGGGTACAAGCTCTTCTCGAAACCGGCAGAATACCAGGTGCTAATAAACTCGGTAGTCAATGGGCAATCCCGAAAGGCACACCCAAGCCAATGGATGGGCGAACAAAGATTGCAAAACAAATAGCAGAAACCAAAGAATAACTTATAAGGTTAGTAGCACGCAACCAAAAGGAGAATCGTAATGAATGTTAATGTCAACCGCACCGAAGACGAAGTTAGAGATAGTGCGAAGTTAATACTTGGGTTTGAATCGACTAAAACGGTAAATTCCGGTTGTGGTCAGATTACTACCTTTAATCAGTTGGGCTTCCCCGGCGTAGCAGACAAGCCCGATGGTTGGTATTTACCAAAAGACAAGAACGAAGTTGCTATTATCCTTGAAACGAAAGCTGAAAACATAGATATTGATACCAAGAAATGTGTTGAGGAAATCCGCAAAAATTGCACAATAGCTATGACCCAATATGGCAGAGTTGTGGGCATCCTTTACAACGGCATTGAAACACGAGCGTTTAAGAATAATTCTCCGATTGACGTTCCTAATGAATTGCAAGGCAAAGCCTTCTACATCAAAAAATTCACCGAGGAATCCATAGATAAAGAATTGATATTCAGACTTACAGCCCGAATTAACAACTGCTTACATAGCGAATTTGGTATTAAGAACTTATATCACCGAATGATATTTACCGCCTGTGCTTTGGTAGCGGAACGATATAACAAAAACGCGTTGATGATGGGAATGGATTATGCCACATTTCACCAGTCAATATTATCGACTCTTAGCAAATCGTTGGCTGATTCCAGAAAACAAAATCAGAAGTTAGACACATTGCTTGAGGTTTATGCTGAAATAAGAATGAACTCAACCGAAAATCAAGTAGCTATTGACAATTTTATCGGTTGGGTAAAAGACATCTCTGCATCAATCAACAGTAATCATTGGCGTGGCGAAGATGTTATGGGTATTTTCTTCAATGAGTTTAATCGGTATAAGAAAAAGTCTGAGAGCGGTCAGGTTTTTACACCTGACCATATCACATCATTTATGTATCGCATACTCGGATGCACTATGGACGATTATATTTTGGATGCGACTTGCGGAAGCGGAGCGTTTTTAGTAAAAGCAATGAGCAATATGATGGTCGAAGCGGGCGGTGTTGACACCAATAAAGCAAAAAGTATAAAGTCAAACCACTTATTTGGTATAGAGTTTGACCGTGAAATTTTCGCTCTCGCCTGTGCCAATATGCTGATACATAAGGATGGCAAAACAAATCTTGAGCAAATGGATACTCGCACAGATAAGGCTTGTGAGTGGATGCAATCAAAACCCATTACAAAAGTTATGATGAATCCACCTTATGAAAACAAGTATGGTTGCATTAAGATTGTGGAGAATGTCTTGAATAGCGTGAGCAAAGGAACATTATGTGCATTTATTCTGCCGGACAAGAAACTTGAAAAGGTATCACAAAAGGCAGTAAAACGGATACTCAATAACCATAGATTGATAAAAATAATTAAAATGCCAGAAGCGTTATTCTTCGGGCAAGGAGTAACGACCTCTATTTTTGTCTTTGAGGTAGGCACACCGCAAAAAGGCAAAGAAATCTTCGGCTGTTATCTTGAAGATGACGGATTAGAAACTGTTAAGAATCAAGGGAGGCACGATATAAAAGGCAAATGGGCTGATATTGAAGATTACTGGGCAGATTCGGTTTATAAACAGGCGGATGCAGAGTTCAACACAGGGCAATGGATTAACCCGAAAGAACACTTATCTTATCAAACACCCGAAAAGCCCTTTGAAATTTTTGAGGAGGATTTTCGCAGAACCGCGATGAATTATTTGATGTTTCAAGACGGCATAAACACGAAAGAGTTTGGCGATAAGTTGTTAAACGCCGCATTGTATTCGGGTGATATAACTGCGACAAAGACCGTAGTTACGATTAAGCTGGCGAAAGATGGTGAAGCGGATGACGCAGATTGATATTGATAAATGGGGCGAGTTTAAGGTAGGAAAATTATTTGATGTGCGCAGACCTGAAAGCAGAAGTAAATCAACTTATACTGAGGGAACCATTCCTTTTGTTGCATCGGGCAATTATAATAACGGAGTCATCGCACATTTAACACCAAATGAAAATGAGTTGTTAGATAGAGGTAATTGCATTTCATTAAGTCCTGTTGATGGAAGTGCCTTTTATCAGCCGACAATTTTTATGGGGAGAGGGGGTGCGGGTTCGTCTGTATTGTTATTATACAATGATAATCTTAATGAACTGAACGGACTCTTTATTTGCACGGTTCTTAGAAAAACTTTCGGCAAATATTTTTATAGTGATATGGCTAATAAAGGTTCTATTGATGAAGAAGTAATAAGACTACCTGCAAACAATAATAATCCCGATTGGGAATATATGGAGTTATACTTTGAAGCAGTTAAAAAAGAAGCAAAGGCAAGGCTCGTAGCGTTAAAGGATGCTGATAAAAACAAACGGGCTGTTGGCGTTAATGGATGGAAAAAGTTTCATCTGTATGACGATGGCTTGTTTGATATTGATATGGGTTCAAAGCTGGATAAAGTTAAGATGACCGAAGTTAGCCCGGTTGTTAATTTTGTTGGTAGGGCAAACGCAAACAATGGAATCACGGCAAATGTGGACTTAATAGAAGGACTTAAACCTTATGAGGCGGGTTGTATGACTGTATCGTTAGGTGGCGAGTATTTAGGCTCGTGTTTTATACAACCCAAGCCGTTTTATACAAGCCAAAATGTAATTGTGCTGATTCCTAAATGGGATATGCCATTTGCCGTGAAAGAATTTATAGCAACTATGATTTTCAAGGAAAGCCAAACTTATTATAAGGCTTTCGTTGAAGAACTAAACCGCCATATTAAAACAGGCTTTTCTTTTTGGCTTCCTGTAACATCTGCCGGCAAGCCAAATTGGGGATATATTGAAGAATTTATGAACGATAAAATAGCTGTTGCTATAAAGTATTTAACACAAATAAGCGAATGTGTATAGTCAATAAATTTGTTGTAACCGGAGAAAGGAGCGTCCGTAAAATGAGTCAAGTAACAATTTTCAACAACAGCATACCGGACATAGGGCTATTCACGCGCCCTGTAACACAAGGCGATGAATATGCTCTTGTTCAGATGTTTATTGACTATTACTGCCATAGGTTTATACGCGACAACAAGAAAACGCAACTTGCAGTTTTTGTTGAGCCGCGCATTGATTCCGGCTTCCCCGATGTTGTGTTCGCCTCCTATCTTCCGTCAATTACAAATAATTGGTCGGATAAGCGTGAAGCATTAGACGTATTTGACTTAAAATTGCTGTCATACCTTTGCTCTGCCAAAAATGTATTCGGAGCGAAACTAATATCTACGCTCGGTTTTCCCGAAAAGCAGACTATAACATCCCTTGAAAAATTGATGGATGCTAAACTGGTTTCCTATCGTAATCATAGTTGGCGAGTTCGTGAGTTGCGCGATGTATTCAGTTTAACTAAGTTAATTGCTGTTGAAGCAAAGCTGAACGACATAAGCCGGGTTGTGGAGCAGACGCATATTAACACGCGGTTTGCATCGCATTCATACGCTCTAACTAACTCGGCACACCCACAAGGCGAAACCGTTAAAACATTCAAAAGATTTGGTTTAGGTTTATACGGAAAAGATACACAATTTCGCAGGATTGTCGAAGCCAAAGAACATACCTTACCGTCCAGTTATTTGTCATTTCAGTTTAATGAATGGATAGGCAAATCAATAGCTCACCAAGGAGGAACACAATATGCGTGATTTCACAGAGTTAGAGGCAATTCTTTCTAATATGACACAGATTGCACGCGGCGGTCAAAAAGTTGTTTATAGCGCGACACACCCGATTTACGGAAATGTTGTCGCTAAACTGTTTTTCAAAACTGATGCCCGTTCTCAGCGTGAAATAGACATCAGTGCAGATTTTGAATTTGATTGTGTTCCGAAAATCTACGAAACCGGACATGTTACTTATGTTGGCTCAGATACGCTATATGTCATAGAGCAACGAATTGAAGGCGAAGAATTGCGAAAACGCCTTGAACGTGATGAAAGGTTCAGTTTAAAAGAAGCCGCAAGCTAAGAGCCACTGCACAGTATTTCTGCTCTCCCTGAAAGTATGGGGCTTACAACGCTGATGGTTAGTATTTAAAATAGTATACTCAAAATCCAAAAGCCTTTAAAATTGCGGTTTTAAAGGCTTTTGGATTTTGATAACTAAATATAAAAATAGCCGTTATGCCAATAATTTTCATTAAGTTTAATCGTTTTCTACATTTTTCTTATGAAACATCTCCCTAAAACCCACAAAAACCAACAACCCCGCAAACAATTTTCTAAGCGTTTTCTCATCTGTAAATCCCAACAGAATAGCCCCTGCCGCCACCCCAAACGCTCCCGAAACGCAAACAGGCAGGATAATTCGCCATTCAATAAGCTTGTTTTTTGTGTGAATCAGAATTGAAATAAGTGCAATCGGCAGAAAGAAAAGCAGGTTAATTCCCCCCGCCTTTATTTGTTCAGCACCGGCAAAAACCGTAAGATAAATAATCAGTACAAAACCGCCGCCAAGCCCCATAGAAGCCGCTACTCCGGTTAAAAACCCCGCCGCAATTATTGCCGCTGAAAAAAAGTCTGTCATAAAAACAAAATCCTCACAGCCGAAATGAATACCACCGCCCCGAATATTCTGCGAAGCAGGGAATTGGGGACTTTTTTCAGCAATAACGCCCCTGTAACCGCTCCGAGAATTCCCCACGGAATATAGGAAATCGCGGCTTTATAATCAAGATTGCCTTTCAGCGCATAAACGGCAACAGACAAAAGGCTGAGGAAAAATATTACCGCCACCGACGTAGCGTGGCTTTTGCGCGGTTCTAATCCCAAATATCGCAGCATCGGCACGGCGACCACCCCGCCACCCGAGCCGAAAAGCCCGTTCAGAAAGCCGCATAAAGTACCGAGTATATATTTAAAATGCTTTTTCATAATTTATAGTATTTACTTTTTTTCTTAATAAATAACAAAAAAATGAAATTCCCGCATAAATAAACGTCGGCTGTCTTTCGACAACCGACGTTGACCGCTAACGCCGTGGTATGGCAGATAAAACCCGTGCCTAAGCAGGGTGGGTAAGTTCTCCTGCAGGTTCACGCTCCCTTCGTCCCGAAGAAAAGCTCGCACTTTTCCCGGGGAGGTCTGCAATCCGCTGGCAGAGTAGAAATCCCTTTTTTATACTTGTTGGATTATAAAAAACCATACTTAAACGCACGAAGCAGTAAGTCCTTTAATTAAGCTCCGACTCGCCTGATTCTGAAAAAAGCGCGTCGAAACGTGCTAAGAATAAATCGCCGATTTTATCCGAAAGGCGGTCGTCGTCAATAGTAGACAAGAAGTATTCGCCGTTTTCTTCCACTTCACGCAATACGATGAACTCGGTTTCCTCCTCGCCGTCCATATCTTCAAAGTCGGCATTCTCGTCATAGGGAATCAGTGCGAGGTAATTTGCGCCCTCATATTCCATAGCGTCTATAATTTCAAACGGCTCTCCGTCAAGTTCAACAATATCGGGTTCAAATTCGCCGTTGTTCGGGTTTTGATTGTCTTTTTCAAATTCTGACATGTTTGTCCCTTTCTTTTTTGTGCTAAATTTATTATACAGTAAAAATTCCGATTTGTCAATAATAAATCCTGCATTTTCAAGAAAAAAATTGAAGTTTTTTATTGAATTTATGCAAAATTAATAAACAATTGTTGAAAAGATTGTACACAATGACTATTGACTTTGTTGTTTAATTATGGTAATATTAAATCACGGAAGAAGTTACGGAAAACTTTTAACAAGGGAAAGCCACCGGACGGGCAAACCTAATTGGAAGCAAAAGCGGAAACGGCGGAGTAAGCGGCAAGAGTAACGATGGTGAAATTACCGAAACAAACGGCGAAGAAGCGAAAAGCGGAAAATAGGGATTTCAAAAAGACGACGGAGCAATGGCTTTAAACCGAGAAAAGCGCGGAGCGATTTGAGAGGCTTTGAAAGGCATTACTTTAAATCAACCTGTAAAAGTGAGTAAGTTATCGGAAGCCGAGGCGGGGTTTTCAAAAAGCGGCTGAACAACTATGCAGATGATGAAGCAAGGTAGGTCGTGAGAAAACCAAAATGTATAATTCTGCCGTAAATTAAAGAATTGTATAAATAAGACCGAGAAAGGAAGCGAGTCCAATGGATGCAGAATTTAAATGTGCCAGCGCAGTTTGTGGCTCGTATGCCGATTAAGCGCCACTTGAAATCGCGGTTAAGCAGAGAAGACTCAAGCGGTCGGAAAGTTTAACGGGTTTAAGTTTCGGACTTATCCGAATATAAAGCTTAATAAGGAATTAGTAGTCGTGAATGCGTCGGCAAACAGCTATTTGTGGAGAATCTGCAGCGAAATAATCGTGAAAACAATTAAGTAGTGAAAGCGAATTCGTGAAAATGAAAAGAACGCGTAAACGGTAAAATCGTGGGAACGAGGAAATCGTGAGAGCGGGAAAGTAATGGAAACGAGGAAAATCGTGGGAGCGAAAAAACGTTGAAACGAGAAAAATTGCTAAGGCGGGAAGTTCGTGGGAAAGCGGAAAAAACGCGGTAGTGAATATTTCGCGAAAATGCGGAAAATCCGAAAAAGTAGCTTGAAAATTTATATACCGGTAAAAAATGTGTTAAAAAGTGTTTGATGCCGACTAACGGTAAAGAAAGCTTTTTGATAACGACCGGAATTAATCGCGAAAGCGTTTAAATAAAAAAATGTAAAGTTTCAAGTGAATCTCTTTATTAAGAAGGAGAAAAATTAAAATATAATGCCCGCGCAGTTTTACTGCGCGGGTTTTGGTTTTGTCTGCTCAAAAAATACTGTTTTTTCATTGTATATAATTTAATTTTCTGCAAAGCTATAGTAATTTTCTTCAAAATATGTTATACTTTACTTTATATGGTTTTGCACCAAATCGGAAAGGCGCGAAGAAATGAATTATAAGCTAAACCTTGGTGCTTGGAACAGCGTTTTCGCGGTTCCGGCGGCGGTCGTCGATAATTACATAAAATTAGCCGGCGGTAATAACTTGAAGGTACTGTTGTTAGTATTGAGAAACGCGGGAAATGAAATATCTGCGGAGGAAATTGCGCGAAAAACCGGCGTGAGCTCCGATGATGTTCAGGATGCGTTACTTTTCTGGGAACAGACAGGTCTGTTTGCCGTAAGCGAACATGAAATTGTACCCGGTGAATCTGAAACTGTTGAAACTGTACCGCTTAAAGCACTTGATAAAGCTACGGTTTCACCAATTGAATCATTGTCACCTGATAAGGATAAAAAGGCAAATAGCGTAAGAAAGCCTTATTATACCCCGGGCGAAATTGCCCGGGCAGTGCGCGAGGATAAAGGTATGGACTTTCTCTTTACCGGTGCTGAGCGAATTTACGGAGAACCGCTGAGTCACAGCCGTCAAAACACATTAATGTACATAACGGCAGAGGCGGGCGTAACTGCGGAATGTGCTTTAATGTTAGTGGAATATTGTCATACTGAAAAAAAACCGTCTTCCTACATGAAAATGATTGCCGAAGACTGGTACAATCGGGAAATCAATACCGCTGTATTGGCGGAAGAAGAAATAAAGGCTTTACAGGAATTAAACAGCCTTGAAAATAAATTGAAAAAATTATTTGAAATGAAAAGTAAATTTTCAAGGAATAATAAGGATTTAATAAGAAAATGGTCTGATTGGGGTTATGATGAAGAAATGATTGATGAAGCCTATCAAATAACCCTTAACGCAACCGGTCAAATGTCTTTCCCTTACATGGATAAAATTATCACAAACTGGAATTCCAATGGAATAAAAAATAAAGAGCAACTCGAAAAATCTCAAAAATCCCATAAGGAAAATTTACAAAAATCAAATGAAACCGCTAAATCCTCTTTTGATTTGGATAAAATATCGCGGCTGATAAATGAAAAATAGTTAAAATCAGGTAATAGTTTGAAAAAAAGAACAAGCGCAAGAGGAAAAATATTGGTGTCGAGAAGGGATGGTATATAAAATGAAGCAGGAATTTTATGTTCGCGCTGAGGAAGAAATAAAACGCCGCCGTGAAATTAATGCAGAGAAATTAAATTTACGCAAGCAGGAAATTGAAAACGCTATTCCCGAATATAAGGCTCTGAGGCAGGAAATGGCTAACATCGGCGTTAAGCTTTACAGTGCAATTCTTGACGGCGACGGAAAAAGGGAAAAGCTGAAAAAGCTCGAAACGGATAGTTTAAAGGCGCAGGAAGCCATTAAGAATTTGCTGATTCAACATCGGTTTTCCCCCGATTATCTCCATGAAATCTATACCTGCCCCAAATGCCGCGATACCGGTATTTATCAAAACCGCCGTTGTTCATGTTTTAAGGAAATTGTGAAAAGGTTAGCTTCGCAGGCGCTTAACGCCGCCGCACCTATAAAATTAAGCGGTTTTGAATTATTTGACCTGAATTTTTACCCCGACTGTACAGATGCCGGTTCAGGGGTTAATATAAGAAGTAAAATGAGCCGCAATTTCAATTTTTGCAAGGAATACGCCGAAAATTTTCACCTCCCCTGCGAGGGCATTTTAATGCAAGGGGGAACAGGGCTTGGAAAAACCCATCTGTCCCTTGCTATAGCAAAAACGGTAATTTCAAAGGATTACGGCGTAATTTACGGCTCTGCGCCCGATTTACTTCGTAAAATTGAGAAAGAACATTTCGGGAGAGACGCGGAAACCGACACTGCGGGTTTGCTTCAGCGAGCCGATTTGCTTGTGTTTGACGACCTCGGAGCGGAATTTGAAAGTCAGTTTTACGTTTCCGCTTTTTATAATCTATTGAATTCCCGCATTAATTCAGGGCTACCGACAGTTGTCAGCACAAATTTTGAGCTTGCCCGGCTTAAAAAACGCTATGGGGACAGGATTATGTCCCGCCTGCTTACAATGGAATGTTTGGTGTTCTGTGGCGATGATATAAGGGTGGGGAAGAAGTACGGTATTGATTTGTAAGCTAACCGAAAAATAAATCTTGCATTTATATAGAAAATGTTGTATAATAACCTTTGTATAATTAAAAACAAAAAGGGGATACCCAATTGGAAAAAAGATTAAAACTCTACGGCTTTAACAATCTTACAAAAGCCCTCAGTTTCAACATATACGACGTTTGCTACGCTAAAACCGAGCGGGAGCAGCGTGATTATATCGCCTATATTGACGAGCAGTATAACTCGGAACGCTTAACCAATATCCTGACCAGCGTTACGGATATGATAGGCGCAAAGGTTTTGAACATTTCCCGCGCCGATTATGAGCCGCAGGGTGCAAGTGTTACACTGCTGATTGCCGAGGAAAGCATGGTTAAGAATTTAACCGGGGACAGGGCAATCGGGCATTTGGACAAAAGCCATGTGACCGTCCATACCTACCCCGAATATCACCCCGAAACCTTCCTTGCGACCTTTCGGGTGGATATTGACGTGGCGACCTGCGGGGAAATCACACCGCTTTCAACCCTTGATTATCTAATCGGCAGTTTCGATTCGGACATCATTACTATGGATTACAGGGTTCGCGGTTTTACGCGGGACATAGCGGGAAAGAAGTTGTTTATTGACCATGATATAACCAGCATACAAAATTATATAGACCCTGCCACCATGAACAAATACGACGCAGTGGACGTAAACGTCTATCACTCGAATATTTTCCATACCAAAATGCTGATTAAGGACATAGACCTGCAAAACTACCTTTTCAACACCGACGTTTACGAAATCCCGCCCAAAACGAGGCTTGATATTACCAATAATTTAAGACAGGAAATGATTGAAATTTTTTCGGGGAGTAATATATACTGATGATTAATTACAGAAAAGCAATCGTGAGCGATGTTGCCGTGCTTGCTAAAATCAGAAGCATATTTATAGCCGAGGCGACGGGTTGCTCGGAAAGCGAGCGTGAAAAACTGGAAACAGCCAATAAAGCGTACTTTGAAGTCGCTCTTGCAGATGACAGCTTTGTTGCGTGGCTCGCGCTTGACGGCGAGAAAATAATCGCGACAAGCGGGCTGTCTTTTTCTGTTGTTCCGCCTACCGGCGATTGTATCAGCGGCAGAGTAGCCTATATAATGAATATGTTCACATACCCCGAATACCGCAAACAGGGCATAGGCACGGAGCTTTTCAAAAGAATTGCCGATGAAGCCAAAAGCAGGGGCTATAATAAAATAACATTATCCGCAACTGATATGGGCAGACCGTTATATGAAAAATACGGTTTCAAAGACGTAACAGACAATATGGTATTTTATGCAGAGTAATGAAGGAGCGCAAAATTGAATCTGAACCAAAACCGCGCCCCCATAAAAGAAGCTCTTGAGGAATTCACCTCCCGTCGCGTCGTTCCTTTCGACGTACCGGGGCATAAACGTGGTCGCGGAAACTATGAGCTTACCGACTTTTTGGGAAAAGCCTGCATGGCGCTTGACGTAAATTCCATGAAGCCTCTTGATAATATCTGCCATCCTGTTTCGGTAATAGCCGAAGCGGAGAAGTTAGCGGCGGCGGCGTTTGGCGCAAGTCACGCCTTTTTTATGGTAGGCGGGACGACCTCTTCGGTTCAGGCTATGGTTTTCGCGGCGACTAAGCGCGGGGATAAGCTGATTCTCCCCCGCAACGTCCACAGAAGCGTTATAAACGCGCTTGTCTTAAACGGCGCGAAACCTGTTTACGTCAATCCGCAGGTTAATCAAAATCTTGGCATTTCACTCGGAATGTCCCTTGAAGACGTTAAAAAAGCAATACTTGAAAATCCCGACGCCAAAGCCGTTTTGGTCAATAACCCGACCTATTACGGCGTTTGCTCCAACTTGAAAGAAATATGCAAAACAGCGCATGAGAATAATATGCTGGTCTTAGCTGACGAAGCTCACGGTACGCATTTTTATTTCGGGAAAAATCTGCCCGTAAACGCAATTGAGGCGGGCGTCGATTTTGCTTCGGTAAGTATGCACAAGTCGGGCGGCTCGCTCACGCAAAGTTCATTTCTTCTGCTCGGCAAGGGGGTAAGCGAAGGATATGTACGGCAGATTATAAATTTAACTCAAACCACGTCGGGAAGTTATCTTTTGATGTCCAGCCTTGATATTTCCCGGAAAAACCTTGCCCTTCACGGCAGGGAAATCTTTAAAAAAGTTATTGAACTCGCCGAATATGCCCGCGAAGAAATAAACGCAGTCGGAGATTATTACGCTTTTTCGAGAGAAATCATAAATGGGGACACTATATTTGACTTTGATATAACCAAGCTTCCTGTAAACACTATAGGAATAGGTATGGCGGGAATTGAGGTTTATGATTTATTGAGGGACGATTACGACATACAGGTGGAATTCGGCGACATCGGCAATATTTTGGCATATATTTCGGTAGGCGACAGGGAGCGGGATTTGGAGAGATTAGTCGGTGCGCTTTTGGAAATACGCCGCCGCTATAAGCGCGGAAACGCGGGTATGCTTACGCAGGAATACATTGAGCCTATTGTGGAAACTACCCCACAGGAAGCTTTCTACGCGCCGAAAATCTCACTGCCTTTGAACGAAACGGTCGGGAGAATTTCAAGCGAGTTTGTCATGTGTTATCCCCCCGGTATCCCCATTTTAGCCCCCGGCGAAAAAATCACCGTCGAAATTGTGGAATATATAATTTATGCCAAGGAAAAGGGCTGTTTTATGATGGGGGCAGAGGACGAGAATATTGAGAGGTTGAATGTGATTGGTAAAATATAAAAAAGGAATGGTATTAAAAAATGAATAATAAAGGCTTAAAATATCTCACGGTTATAGCAAACGCTTATGAGATTGTAGTCGCTTGTTTATTGTTAATCGTAATTGCGATTAAAATATTTGAGATGATTAGCGGGTTAGCGGGATTCCAAATAGAATTAATAGCTATGGACTTCGACAGAATTTTGTCTTTAGCTTTTGCTTTGGTTATAGGCGTTGAGCTTACAAAAATGCTGGTTAAGCATACGCCAGAATCGGTAATTGACGTATTGGTTTTTGCCACGGCGCGTCAGACAATCATGTACCACCAAAGAAAAACAGACATGCTTATAGGCATTATAGCGATTGCCGGACTGTTCGCTACTAAGAAGTTTTTACTTAATAAAAAAGATGATGTTAAATAAAGAAAAGAGGTCAGTATGGACTTATGGTTTAGCGAATACCACACCGACAGTGTGCGGTTTTCCATTAAGGTACACAAGCAGTTATATTCCGGTCACAGCGATTTTCAGCAAATTGATGTGTTTAAGTCAAGGGAATTCGGGCGTTTTCTGACCCTTGACGGTTACATGATGCTGACCGAGCGAGACGAGTTCATCTATCACGACATGATTGTACATGTTCCTATGGCGGTAAATCCCGATATAAGGAAAGTACTTGTTATAGGCGCGGGTGACGGCGGCGCGGTACGGGAGCTTTGCCGTTATGATTATATCGAAAAAATTGATTTGGTTGAAATAGACGAATTAGTAGTTGAGGTCAGTAAAAAATACTTGCCGACCACCGCCTGTTCTTTCCATGATAAAAGGCTTGAAATTTTTTATCAGGACGGCTTAAAATTTATCAGAAAATGCACCGATTGCTATGATTTAATCATAGTCGATTCAACCGACCCTTTCGGTCCGGGGGAGGACTTGTTTACTAAGGAGTTTTACGGGAACTGTTTCAACGCCTTAACCCAAAGCGGAATCATGGTAAATCAGCATGAAAGTCCTTTTTACAAAAACGATGCCAACGCCATGCAGCGGGCGCATAAGCGAATCGCCGAAACCTTTCCTATTAGCAAGGTTTATCAGGCGCATATCCCGACCTATCCATCGGGACACTGGCTTTTCGGTTTCGCGTCAAAGGGTTTGCACCCCACAAACGACCTCAACCCCGCCAAATGGAACAGTTTGGGGATTGATACTAAATATTATAATACCCAGCTTCATTACGGCTGTTTCGCCCTGCCGACCTATGTCGAGGAAATGTTAAGGGAGGTTGAAAATGAGAGGGAATAATAAAGCTTGAAGCCGTGCGGGGAAATTGAATTATCGTAATACGGGGGTTAAACTTTGGAAAAACAATTATCTGAAATGGCATTGAAAGAATTGTGGGAGTTATTCCCTATAGTTTTAAAAGAATATAATCCGCAATATAATGAATGGTATGAAATCGAAAAGCAAAGTATTTTTAGTAATATAAACGCTGATAATATAGCGCGTATTAACCATATTGGCAGTAGTGCGGTTGTGGGGTTGATTTCAAAACCTACGGTGGATATTTTATTAGAAGTTGTAAACGATTGCGATATTTTACGATTGATTGATGATTTAATCGTTATCGGGTGGGGTCTTATGAAAAAGCAAGATGAACCGATTAAACTCACTTTTAACAAAGGCTATACACCCAACGGTTTTGCCGATAAAGTTTATCATCTTCATGTAAGATATTCGGGGGATTGGGAAGAGTTGTATTTTAGGGATTATCTTATTGAACACGCTGATGTCGCAAACGAATATGGTATATTAAAGTTAAATTTATTGAAAGATTTTGAACATGACAGGGACGGCTATACAGAAGCAAAGTCCGAATTTATTTTGAAATACTCTGAAATGGCAAAACGTGATTTTCAAGGTAAATATAAACCACAATAATAAACATTATCCGTAAAATTCAGGGGCGGGCATGGAAACCCGCCCCTACGAAAAGGACTTAAAACCATGAACAAAAACATCGAAACTTTCATCGGTTGCGATGCCGAATATGCCGAAGCCGACATAGTATTATTCGGCGCGCCTTACGACGGCACAACGTCGAATAAACCGGGTGCACGCTTCGCGGGAAAGACAATCAGGGCGGAATCCTTCGGGCTCGAAACCTACAGCCCCTACCTCGACCGCGACTTAGAGGACATAAAGGTTTTTGACGGCGGCGAATTGGAACTGCCGTTCGGTGACCCCGTACCCGTCCTTGATAAAATATATAGTTATACTAAGAAAGTAATATCGGGTAATAAACTGCCCGTAATGCTCGGCGGTGAGCATCTTGTAACCCTCGGCGCGGTTCGCGCAATGGTTGAAAAATACCCCGATTTGGTCATCATCCACTTTGACGCGCACGCCGACCTGCGGGACGAATACTTGGGGCAGAAACTTTCCCATGCCTGTGTAATTCGTCGGTGTTGGGAAATTGTCGGCGATAACAGGATTTACAGTTTCGGTATTCGCTCGGGAACGCGTGAGGAATTCGAGTGGGCAAAAGAGCATATTTGTTCGGGAAAATATCTTTTAGAAAAAGTCGAGAGCCTCGACTCGCTTAAAGAATATAAAATGATTGGTAAAGCTCCTGTTTATATAACCATAGACCTTGATGTACTTGACCCTTCTGTCTTTCCTGCGACAGGAACGCCTGAAGCGGGAGGCTGGCAGTTCAGTACCTTGCGCGGTTATATTAAGGATTATTGCGGTGCTTTAAATATAGTCGGTGTGGACTTAGTTGAATATTCACCGCCTTATGATTCTAACGGCGTTTCAGCGGCGACGGCTTGTAAAATTCTGCGAGAATTATTATTGTTGCTTAGAAAATAAAAAGGAGATTTAAAATGAACGGAAAATTATTAATCATCGGCGCGGGTGGTGTTGCTTCGGCGGCTTTCGCCAAATGCTGTCAGAACAGCGAAGTTTTCAAGGAAATCATGCTTGCCAGCCGTACAAAATCCAAATGCGACGACCTAAAAGCAAAGTGGCAAGATAAGACAACCGCGAAAATTTACACCGAACAGGTTGATGCCGATAATGTGCCTGAGCTCATTACGCTAATTGAAAGATTCAAGCCCGACGCAGTTTTGAATCTTGCGTTGCCGTATCAGGATTTAACCATCATGGACGCCTGCCTTGCCACAAAAACAAACTATATCGACACGGCAAATTACGAGCCTTTGGATACCGCCAAGTTCGAGTATAAATGGCAGTGGGATTATAAAGAGCGTTTCGAGCAGGCGGGAATAACCGCCCTTTTAGGGAGCGGATTTGACCCCGGTGTTACAGGGGTTTTCTGTGCTTACGCTATGAAACATTACTTTGATGAAATACATTATATCGACATTCTTGACTGTAACGGCGGAGACCACGGCTATCCTTTTGCGACTAATTTCAACCCTGAAATAAATATCCGCGAGGTTTCGGCAAACGGGCGTTATTGGGAGAAAGGGGACAGCGAGTTTGGCTCGAACTGGATTGAGACACAGCCTATGGAAATCAAGCGTGAATATGACTTTGAGGAAGTCGGTAAAAAGGACATGTATCTGCTTTACCATGAAGAACTTGAATCACTTGCCAAAAACATCAAGGGCATAAAACGCATACGATTTTTTATGACTTTCGGGCAGAGCTATTTAACCCACTTGAAATGTCTTGAAAACGTGGGAATGACCTCGATAAAGCCTATTATGTATGAGGATAAAGAAATCGTCCCGATACAATTTCTCAAAGCTGTTCTGCCCGACCCTGCATCCCTTGGTCCACGTACAAAAGGCAAGACCAATATAGGTTGTATCTTACAGGGAGTTAAAGATGGAAAGCCTGTAAATTATTACGTTTATAATATATGCGACCATGAGGAATGTTACAGAGAAGTCGGCACACAGGCTATTTCATACACCACGGGCGTACCCGCGATGATTGGGGCAATGCTTGTAATGAATGGCACATGGCGTAAGTCAGGCGTGTTCAATACAGAAGAATTCGACCCCGACCCGTTCATGGACGCGCTGAATAAGTGGGGACTGCCGTGGAAAGAGTGCTTTAAGCCGGTTTTGGTGGGGTGAAAAAACATCTCGCTTTTTAAACAGCAGAAAAATAAATTTTTAAAGAAATTGATAATCTATATTGCATCCGCTGTTGTAATCTCATTTATTTTTCAAAAGGGTATTATTGAAAACGAGGATTTCAATATTTATGATTTTTGCATGAACCTTTGTACTGAAATTGTCGGGTTTATTATCGCCTTTCTATCTTTGACACTCTTATCAGAGAAAAAAAGGACGACTTTAAGACTTGGAGAAAAAGAATAAAGAACCCGAAAAAAAATAAAGAGATATAAACGACCATTATAAGCAAAACACTCTATAAAAGGTTATATAAAGGGACAAAAATGTACGCGGAAAGGGTTAAAATAACGCAACCTTTTTATATTCCAACCGGTTTTATGATTAGAGGCATTAACAGTCTACTGATTTTTGGAGGTAAATAAAAATGAAAAGGTTTATGATTGCGCTCCTTTGCGTTATTTTTGCTTTGGGTATGGTTGGGTGCAGTGAAAGTCTTCCCGAAAGCGGGGAAACGGAAGAAATTCATGAAATTTCGGGAACCGGTGGAATTTCAGAAGAACTCGAACAGACTGATGAACCGCAAGAAGCAGCCCCTGCTCCAATAGCTATATTGTTTCCGAATAAAGCTCCGTCGCTTGACGTAAGCTTGATAACAGGCACTCCGATTCAAAGCGTTAAAGCAATACAACTGACTACAAGTTGGTTTTTCTTTGATGAAGATGGAAATGGTTCGGGATTTGAATCCGATTCGCCTCACGCTCTTCAACTGCGACCGGAAGCTTTTGACGGCAGCACGCTGCGCTTAGATAGCGGGAGCGGAGAAATAGAACTAAATTTCAGCGATAATTACCCGCCCCAAACCATATCGGTTCAGCGTTGGTCTGCAGAGTATGTTTCGGAAAATCAGGACATAGCTGATGTGTTAGGAAAAAGCGAGCTTGTTGAAGTAAGCGGAAATAAAATTCCAATCATTGATGGTGGAAATGATTATATTTATGAAATTTACGCAAAATGGACTGAGGGCAACGCAACGGGTAGCTCATGGTATACTTTCCGTGTATCTGCCGCTGAACCTGTGGGGATTCAAAAAGAACAAACGCAAGCAAATGCCTATTTCACGGTTTTTGAAAAGCTTTTTGAGAAAGACTTGGCGCTCAATGACGAAAGCACCTATCTGGCGGTAGACTTAACAGATGTGAAATTGACGGAGACCGAGCCGCTGACCCGTCTTATTCAAAATTTTTGCGATGAACGTGGGTTTACGCTTTTACTTGATACGCCTGAGGGCTTGAAAGAAAAAGGCTACATAAACGATTCGTTTCCGATTTATTTTGAGGACGGCTTTTTAATATCGTTTAAGGATATTGAATTAAAGCAGGATAAACTTGTTACGTCGGCGTCAAAATGGCGTTCGGGACTTGGCGCATTTGGCGCGGATTACACGGTTAAGCTGAATGAAAACACATGGGAAATTACAAAAACAGAAAATATGTGGATAAGTTAATGCTTGAATGAAATCAAAAATTAAAACCGAAAGGAACGGGAGCGCACGGACTTTCATATTCTTTCGTGCGCGTTGAGGGCGTGGTCATCAGTATGAATTATTGGTTAAACAATTTAAAAACACCCTGCTACGTCATTGACGAAACCGCGATGATAAAAAATCTCGAAATCCTGCAAGCTTTAGGGCGGCAAACAGGCTGTAAGGTTTTATTGGCGCAGAAAGCGTTTTCGGCGTTTGCGCTTTATCCGCTTATCGGCGAATATATTAGCGGCACTACGGCAAGTGGGCTTTTTGAGGCAAAGCTCGGTTTTGAGGAAATGCAGGGCAGGGAAGTCCATGTGTTTTCACCCGCTTACACTGAAGAGGATTTCACAGAGCTGATTAAGATTTGCGACCATGTTATTTTTAACTCGTTCGGGCAATGGGAGAAATTCCGCGCTCAAATTCCCGAAAATGTCAGCGCGGGTCTGCGTGTAAATCCCGAAAAATCCACGCAGGATATTGCAATATATGACCCTTGTGCGCCTTTTTCGCGCTTGGGCGCAACGCTTGAAAACTTGCAGGACAAGGACTTAATTGGAATAGAGGGCTTGCATTTCCATACATTGTGCGAGCAGGATTCAGACGCTTTGGAAGTAACGCTTGATGAGTTTATACGAAAGTTCGGGTACTTATTACCGCGAAGCGAAAATGCGTGTCGGGGCTCCCGGCTGAAATGGTTGAATTTTGGCGGCGGACATCATATAACCCGCGAAGGTTATGATATAGAACGGCTTGTGAGGTGCATAGAGCGTGTAAAATCTTACGGTTTGGAGGTTTATGTCGAGCCGGGGGAGGCAGTCGCGCTGAACGCCGGCTGGCTTGCCGCCTCTGTGCTTGATATTATTCATAATGAAATGGATATTGCCGTTTTGGATGCTTCGGCGGCGTGCCACATGCCTGACGTTATTGAAATGCCCTATCGTCCCAATATAGTCGGCTCAGAGTTGCCTAATGTAAAAAAGTACACATACCGCCTTGCGGGGAACACCTGCCTTGCGGGTGATATAATAGGAGATTATAGTTTTGACCATAAACTAAAAGAGGGCGATAAGTTGCTCTTTTGTGATATGGCGATTTATTCAATGGTGAAAAATAATACGTTTAACGGCATGGCTTTACCGTCAATTGCAGTTTTACGAAAAGACGGAAAAACAGAAATTATAAAAGAATTCGGGTATGAGGATTTTAAGAACAGATTGTCATAATTCGGGGGTGTTTTTTTGAATACGCTTTACGCGATTTTTCTTTTAACTGCCGTATGGGTTATTTTGTGTGAAAATTTTTCACTTTTTTCAGTAATAACCGGTGTTATTATTAGCGCCGGCTGTTTGCTTTTTTGCCGTAAATTACTTCCATTTCCTAAAATAAAGAGCATTAACCTTTTCAGACTGGCCATATATTTTCTTTACTTAATCACTCAAATGTATTTAGCCGGAATTTTAATAATAAAAATAATTTTAACGGGAGCAGACACAGATGTTATAAAAGTAAAAACGCAAATAAAAAGCGGTTTTTTGCGAACCTTGCTTGCCAATTCAATAACCCTTATACCCGGCACGGTTTCACTTGATGCGCAAGACGGCGCGATTACAGTATTGCACTTTAAAGAGAAAGCTGACCAATCGCGTAATCCCGAAAAAATCGGACAGGAAATCAAGGGCGGGCTCGAAAAAATGTTACTGAAAATGCAAAAATGAGAAAATAAGGAAATAAGGAGGCGTTATGTATATTTTTTGGATTATTCCGGTATTTTTGATTTTATATATTATAAGAATTATAATAGGTCCGTCCGTTTGGGACAGACTGCTCGGTATGAATCTTGTGGCGACAAAAGTAGTAATTATTATAATTGCTTTCGCGTCTCTTTATGAGCTTACTTATTTATTGGATTTCGCGATTGTTTATGAAATTTTCGGGTTTATAAGCACTATTTTTATCTCGCTTTTCTTAATGGAGAGAAAAAAAGGGGGGAAGAAGTAATTGCAAATTGCGGGTAACATTATAATAATTATTGGGATTATATTTATGTTTTTCGGCGTTATAGGTATATACAAATTCAAAAACTTTTATTCAAGAATTCTTATATCTGGTCAAATAGATACGGTAGGCGCGCTTACCGTCATCATAGGAATCGCCGTAAAACACGGGATTAGTTTTTTTTCCTTGAAACTGTTGCTTCTTGCGGGTATTATTTTGTTGCTTAATCCACTTGCCACTCATATTACGGCTCGTTCGGCGCGTTTAAGCGGCTATTTAGCCCAAGAACAGGAACCCCCTCCGCATGATAAAAAGGACGGTGTGTAATGATATACGCATTTCTTACTCTTTGGATTGTAGGCGCGTTATTAATTATTCGGGAGTCCAAAATCATAAGAATGATTATATACCTCGGAATTTTTTCGTTAATTTCCTCAGTCTGCTTTTATATGTTCGGTGCGCCCGATGTAGCTATTGCAGAGGCGGCTATAAGCGTTTTTTCCACCGTTTTCTTTATTGTTTGTTTTGAAAAACATTTCGGTCTCGCGGTCGGTGTTTCAGACGTTACTCCTGAATCGGCAGAAAATAGAACAAATCTGAAAAAATATATACCTCCTGTGGTTTTTACGATTTTTTTGTTTGTTTTATTTATATTTTTTATTCCGGAAAATCCGGCTAATTCATATCTTAAAGACCAATATTTGTCCTTGTTTTCCCGCGATGTGGGCGGGGAAAACTCTGTGACTTCAATATATTTGGGATACAGGGTGTATGACACGCTATTTGAGGCGCTTATGCTTTTAGTCGGCATAGTCTCGGTCACACATTTGTCCCGATATTGTGAAACCTCGGTAAAGGAGGGAAAGCCAAGCGATATTAACAGGGCAGATATAGCCGTTTTTACAATACGCGTGATTTGTCCGGTTATGCTTTTGTTCGGAATATATCTTATACTGAACGGTCATATTTCTCCGGGCGGAGGTTTTCAGGGAGGTGCGGCAATAGCTTCTTTCTTTGTTTGCAGATACATGATATATGATATTTACGACATACCGATTGAAAGAATTATAATGGTGGAAAAAATTATTTATGTGGTTGTGGTTTTATTAGCGGTTCTGTTTATCTTTATCGGCTTACACTCTTTTTTACCGCTCCCGCAAAGTGTATATTTAATAACGATGAATCTGCTTATCGGAGCTAAAGTGACCTGCGGATTAATTATAATTTTTTACAGATTTATCGCGTTTGAAAGGAGATAAAAAATGGTTTTCGACATAATAGAGATTTTTTCGGTTCTTATGTTTTTCATAAGCTTTTACGGACTGATCACAAGTAAAAGCATTATAAAGTCGGTAGTTTCAATATTGCTTATGGAATCGGCTGTAATTATGTTTTTTCTAAGCATCGGTTACACAAGCGGCATAATGCCTCCTATAGGGCAGAACCCCGAAACTGAAACCGTTGCCGACCCTCTGCCGCAGGCGCTCATGATAACGGCTATAATAATAGGCGTTGCGGTTGTGGCGGTCAACTTAATCATGTTAATATCACTTTACAGGCAATGTAAAGCAAAAGATTGGGACGCTGCCAAAAAGAAAAGTATGGAGTAGATTATGCTTGCCTATTTTGTGATTATTCCTATATTAATTGCGGTTTTCCTGTATGTTTTCCCGTCGTCAAAAGCGGGAAGGCTCATTGCCGTTATTACGCAAACCGCTTTGGTAGGTTTGGCGTTTTATCTGTTCTTTATCTGCAAAAGCAGAGACGTGGTTTCCAATATAGGGAATTATGAAAGCTTTTTGGGAATTACGCTCAGAGCCGACGCGCTTTCATCGGTTTTTATTATACTCACATCTTTTATTTTTTTAATTGTCGCCGTTTATACCTTTAATGAAAAATATAACGGGCTGTTCTGGTTTCTTTTGTTTATTTGGGAAGGCTTGCTAATCGGTATTTTTCTGAGCCGCGATTTATTCAACATATTTGTTTTAGTTGAAGTAACTACGGTGGCGGTGGCGGTTTTGATTATGTTCAACCGTGACAATCGCTCAATGTATGACGGTATGGTTTATTTGATGATAAATACTGTTGCCGTGCAGTTTTACTTATTCGGAACAGGTTATGTTTATAAGCTTACCGGCGTTCTTGACATAGACGCCGCCGCCAAGGTATTGGAAGAACTTGATAAATCTTCGCTTATATTGCCTTACGCGCTTATCATAACCGCAATAAGCTTAAAATGTGCTCTTGTGCCTCTTTTCAGTTGGCTACCAAAGGCGCACGGAACGCCCGGCGCACCTTCTGCCGTTTCGGCTATACTATCCGGCTTGCATATAAAAGGCGCCGTTTATCTTTTTATACAGTTTAATGATTTATTTAAAGAAGTAGTGGTTTCTGAATTTTTCCTTATAATCGGAATAATTACCGGCATAGTGGGATTTATTTTCGCAATGTCGCAAAAGGATATTAAGCTAATCCTTGCATACAGCACCATATCGCAAATAGGAATGATAATAACCGGCTTGAATAACGACGACATCTATTCTTACACGGGGAGTTTGTACCATATTTTCAACCACGCTTTATTTAAATCAGCCTTGTTTTTAAGTGCCGGAATAATTATTAAAATCTATAATACCCGGGATATATACAAAATCCGAGGGGTGTTAAAACGAAGTCCGCTAATCGGTGCGGTAATTATTATGGCGATTCTCGGAATAATAGGTACTCCGTTTTTCAACGGAAGTGTTTCAAAATACTTTATATTTTCAGGCACAAGCCTGCCGGTAGGCGGGGCAATTTTACTTATAAATTTAGGAACTATAATTACGTTTATAAGATTTTCCTCAATCCTTTTCGGAAAGCCGCAAACCGAACCTGACCCGGCAAAAACAGATAAATGTAAACAAGCCGCCGTTTTAGTATTAGGTACTCTGTGTTTGGTTGGCGGCATTTTAGGCGAACAGCTTATAGAATTTTTGTTTAACGTTAAAGTCAGCGTGGACACGGCGGGGTATCTTCAAAAATCTGCTCTATTTACCGCAAGCGCGGTAGGGGGGTATTTGATTTATAAGCTCTATATAAAAAACAGCCCGCGTTTAAAGCAGGTACGGGAAATTGAATTGAGTTTCAGGGGAATGTGCGTTTCTGTAGGTGCGTTTTTCGCGGTGGTTTTAGTGGTCACTAAATTGTTTGCCTGAGATTACTTTTTTTAGGGGACAGTGCATTGCGCTGTCCCCTAATGTTTGTCTTAGGAATGTTCCTAATGAAACATCATATCCCTTTTTCTATACCCTATAAATCCCGCGACCGTTAGTAGGGCGGCTACTCCTGTCATGATTGTCAAAATCGTGAAATTGATTTCCTCCGATGGGAGGAAGTCTAAGTTAGTAACCCGAATTTCAGGAATATACGACATAGGTGATATTTTTGTGAGCCACTCGGGCAGTATGCCTATACCGCCTATAAGTGTAGTAAAACAGATAAATCCGAAATACCCCCACACCGCGCCCACCGCTTTCGGGAATAATCCTGCCAACAGAACAGTCAAGCCTACCATGAGCCAAAGCGCGGGGAGATAAGCCAAATTGGCTTTAAACAGGCTTTCGAGTATGAACGGATTTTCATCGCCCAACACCGCCGCCGTAGATGAATATAATCCTAAAACAGTGGCGCACTGCATTAACGCACTCATTATAAATGCTATTACCGTAAAACCGCCGAGATATTTCGTTTTTGAAACAGAGCGGGATAGTATGTTTTCAGTACGCCCCGCTTTTTCCTCGCTCCTGAGTTTCAGCGTCGCCATAAGCAAAGGCACCAATGCAATCAGTGTCATCATAGTGGTTACAAACACCCCAAAACCGTCAACTATCATTTCGGCTTTAGTATCATCCGGAATACCCTCAACCATTTCAGCTGGGATACCCATTAAGGTAAGGTATTCGGGGCTGTCGCTGACAAAGCCGGGAATATCCCCTATTACCGAGCCGTAAGAGCCGCCGAGGGCGAACATTACGATAACCCATACAATAATTGTATTTCGGAGAAGCCGAAACGAAAACCCGAAAGGGGAAAGCATAGATTTTTTTGCTTTTTTTCTGCCCGGCATGGCGGGGATAAAGCCCTGTCCCAAATCACGCATTGAATTAAGCTTATAAGCAAATGCCGACAGGGCAACCGTCGCAATAAGTAAAAAGATTAAGGGAACGGGATTGTTTTCAACATAAATCTTTGAACGCAAGGCTAACCCCAAGGGGCTGATTAGCGACAAAACCTCGTTTCCCGCATCGCCCGCCGCACGGAGCATATAGAACGCACCAAGGCTTAAAAACGATAAGCCCATCGCTCCGCCGGTGTTAGAAGAAAGCTGGCAGAATATTGCCGTGATTGCCGCAAAAACCAACCCTACAGCTCCCGAAACCGCGCCGTAAAGCATTGAACCCGCCAAATCCATGCTCTCCACCTGTGTAATAAAAATACCGAGTCCTGTCGTCAGGGCTAAAATCCCGTTTATGACTACTGCCGAAATCATAGTAGCGTTGAGGTTAGCGAGTCGCCCCACAGGTAGCGAGCGCACGACCTCTCCACGCCCGTGTTCTTCGTCAGAACGGGTATGGCGAGCAACAAGAAACACATTCATAATCGCCACGGTCAGAGCAACCCATAACAGCATCATTCCGCTATACATAGCCCCCGCCGTATAATTATCCGCACCGTAAATAGGTCCGAGCATTGCCACCATTACGGGATTGTCATACACTGCGGCAAACTGCTGTCTGGCTTCATGGTCGAACAGGTTTGCCATTCCCGGTGCTAAAAGCATTGAAAAAGCTACTAATACAATAATCCAAATTGCCGATACGACCCGTTCCCGCCTCAAAATGAAACGTACCAATTTTCCGGTATTGTCAAAGTTTCCGCGCATAACTATTCACCCCCGTTCGACGCATAATGGCGCATAAATAAATCTTCTAACTTAGGCGGTGCGCTTTCAAGTTTTTTAACGCCGTATTTTGATATATAAGATATTATATTGCCCATTTCATTAGAATCCACTTGGAAAGACACAGAGCCTTTATCGGTGAAAACCTCGTGTACGCCTTTGATTTTTTCAAGGTTCTCTATTGTTTTTTCGGTTTCTACGCTCATAATGATTCTGGTCAAATGCCGCAGTTCTCCGAGCGTTCCGGTTTCAACCACTTTTCCCTCGCGGATTATTGCGACCTTGTCGCAAAGCCGCTCAACTTCCTGTAAAATATGACTTGAAAGGAAAATGCTTTTCCCCTGCGTCTTTATTTCGGCGACGCACTCCTGGAAAATCTGCTCCATTAAGGGGTCAAGCCCCGACGTCGGCTCGTCTAAAATATATAAATCGGCGTCAGAGGCAAAAGCAGCTATTAACGCTACTTTTTGGCGGTTGCCCTTTGAATAGGTTCTGCACTTTTTGGAGGGGTCAAGCTCAAATTTTTCAATTAATCTTTCCCGCTTTTCCTTGTTACTTTTTTGCCGCAGACTGACGAATAAATCAATTACCTCCCCGCCCGTGAGGTTTTGCCAAAGATTTACGTCGCCGGGTACATAAGCAATACGTTTATGTATTTCAACCGCTTTTTTCCATGCGTCCATACCAAACACCGAAGCCGTACCTTCTGTCGCCTGTAAAATCCCCAGCAACACCCTTATGGTTGTGGTTTTTCCCGCGCCGTTAGGTCCTATAAAGCCAAACACTTCTCCCTCTTTTACCTGCAAATTCACCCTGTCAAGGGCGGTGAATTTACCGAATTTCTTGGTTAGATTACTTGTTTCGAGCATAAACATGTCAAAACCTCCTTATTATACATATAAATTATTTCTGAAAAGTGCTAAACATTCATCAAATTCCCGCATAATCAGCTCCATGTCAACCCTTTGACCTTTCGGCATTTCGTTCATGCGTCCTGTAGTGAAATAAAGCAAGAGCTTGGTGACAAGCATAGGGTCAACCCCCTCTTTGAACCTTGAAAAATCAATCCCCTCAAAATACGGCTGTACATTGAAATTCAACTCGCTTACTGACATAAACTTTTTAATTTCCGACTCTACCTCCGGGTCGGTTTCAAAAAACATGCACTCCATGAACGACATCATACCGGGGTACTCACTTATTACCTTGAGTTTTATTTCGGAGATAATTCTGATTCGCTTGAAAAATTCCGTTTCGCCTTTGTCAAGTCTGCTCATAACGCCGCCCGAAATTGCTTCGGCGCAGAATTCAACTAAATAAAGGTAGAGCTTTTTTTTACTGCCAAAATAATAAAATACCATAGCTTTTGAAATGCCTGCCGTTGCCGCTATATCTGCCGCCGAGGTTTTTTTATAGCCGTTGCGTCCGAAAGAAGAGAGCGCGGCGTTGATAATGTTTTGCTGTTTTTCGGACGGCAGGTTAAAAAAATGTTTCAAAAAATCACCTCCTCCCAATTAAATCAACCGATTCGGTTTATTTGTTATCATTATAACATAATAAACCGAATCGGTCAATGGGGTTTCGGAAAATTTTTCAAAAATATAAATTATATCTTCCACTCAGGCAAAACCCCGAATTCCCTCAAAACTATCGCCGTCCTCGCGAGCGGCAAGCCCATAACGTTGAAATAATCGCCGCGTATCCCCTTAACCAAAAGTGCGCCTTTTTCCTGTATGCCGTAAGCGCCCGCCTTGTCAAAAGGTTCGCCGGTTTTTATATAAGAAGTTATTTCATAATCCGAGAGAACATGAAATTCTACCGAGGTGCGCCCGAAAAACGAGCGGCTTGAAACCCCTTTAAGTATAAAAACGCCGGTGATTACAGTATGCCGTGCACCCGATAAGGCTTTCAGCATACGAAAAGCGTCATCGCAGTTTACAGGCTTGCCCAATATTTCGCCGCCTGAAACCACTATTGTATCTGCCGCTAAAATTATGCAGTCCGGATTTTTTTCCGCGATTTCAAGCGCCTTAACTTTGGCGATTTCGACCGCCGCACGCTCGGGATTTAAAGGCGGCAACATTTCCTCGCCTTCGGCGGGAATTACCTTAAATTTATACCCCGCGCTTTTGAGCAGCTTCTGTCTGCGGGGAGAATTACTGGCTAAAATCAGCATTTTTAACCTTATTTCCGAACGCTAGTTTATAGTTGTTTATGCTTTGCTGTATGATTTTGCGGGCTTTTTTAGCGTCCATGACCTCGTCAACGGCGGTGTTTTTACCTTCAAGCTGTTTATAAACCGAGAAAAAGTGCCGCATTTCCTCAAAAATATGGGACGGCAGGTCGGTTATATCCTTGTATGAATTGTATGTAGGGTCGTTAAAGGCGATGGCGATTATTTTCTCGTCCATGCTGTCGTTGTCAATCATGTTAATCACGCCAATCGGATAACAGTGCACCAATACCATAGGCTGAATCGGCTCGTTGCAGAGAATCAGAACATCTAAAGGGTCGCCGTCGTCGGCGAAAGTTTTGGGGAGAAACCCGTAATTCGCGGGGTAGTGGGTGGAGGTATAAAGCACCCGGTCAAGGATTAAAAAACCGCTCTTTTTATCAAGCTCGTACTTTGTTCGCTCTCCCTTTGAAATTTCGACATAGGCTAAAAAGTCGTCGGGGGTGATTCTGCTTTCATCAATATCGTGCCATACGTTCATAATGATGACCATGCCCTTTCTGTGCACAAAACAACCATGTAGGTTCGCATGGTTTCGTTTTTTCTGTGCTTCTTATTATTTTCTTTCAAACTTTAGTCCTTCGTGTATATGATAATGCTTATTATGCACATCTTGACTTGTACTCACTCTCAATAAGCTTAGTCAAAAAAGGAAGTGTTTCGCTATTTACCTCAAAATAAAAACAACTGTTGCGACACTTTTGATAATGATTTTCTCCTATGTAAAAATCATATCCTCCAAGACAGTTTGGGTTACAAGACTGCGTGTTCAAAAGCCGCTTACATGGTGTTGCCTTATCCATTTGCCTAATCATAATTTCAGGAATTTCGCTAAAAAGAGCAGTGTAGTCGTTGTGATTATCGGCGTACACGCGGACAATAAGCCCGACCTTGCGAAACAAAAAATTCAGCACACTCCGCTTTGTTGCCGGGTGAGAATATGAAACGAAAAAACCGCTCGCTTTGGACTCTATTTTTACCTTGTAATTTTCTGTCAAAAACATTGCGTGAATATTGTTGACAAAATCCTTATAGTTGCCGTCAACTTCTGCAAGAAAGTCACTAAACTGAAATTCTGACTTAGTCATTTCAACCTCCGATAATATAAATTACCCATATTATACCACATAAAAAAAAATATTTCTATCGCCATTATAGACAAAAAGCGTCCCCGCTTTTTGACGGGGACGCTTTTTATGTTCTTTTGCCTATTCGGAAAGCTCTTCCAAAACTTTATTATACGCCCTGTGCATTCTTTTAAAGTCCATTCCCTCGGCATAAATCGCCTCGACTTTCAAATGTATATCCTTTGACGCCGCCATAGTCCTTATGGCTTTTTGTAAAAGCTCGTCAAAAAGCCCGCCGTTATAACTCAATTCCCCGCTGTATTTTTCAAGAATCGCGGGGTCTGAAAATTCCTCAAGATTTATTTCCTCGCTCAAAGCTTGCTTGGAAATTTCGCCGCTTAACTCATGATACCGGTTAGAGGTTATAAAAGCCGCGTTCAGCGCGGGAATCAAAAGGTGCTCGGTTTTTTGCGGTTCAAGCGGACTTTTAAAGCTCACGGTGTCCATTCCGAGGAAATTTGCGTATCTTTGCACTAAATCGAATAAAGTTTCGGCGGTTCCCGTAACCCCCATACCGTTAATCAGATAGATTTTTTCCGCGGCAAGCGCCGAATGAATAACGCTTTTTATTCCCTCCGGTGTGATTGCCGTGGCGAACAGTTTTCTGTCACGGGCATTATGACTGCCAGGCTTAATCCCGTCGAAAAGGCTCAATAATTCAAAAACGCGCTTATTTAAAGCCGCCTCATTCAGCGTTTGAGCGAAAATATTTTCACTCAATTTATAAATGCCGTATGCCGCGCCTAAGTAACCGTAGGCTCTTTGGTATAAGCCTTTTTTCTCCGCCAGCATTTGACTTAAATGAGTTTTATTCTGCCTTATATAAGACTTGTCAAGAAAATCCGCCGCGTTAAAAATCTCGTCTGTGGCGGCGGGAATCTGCGGGTCTGAGGGATGGGGTGCGGTCGCGTCAACCACGGCGATTCCGAGTTTGGGCATACTTACCCCGTCGAGGCTTTCAGCGTCGTTAGAGCAGAAAAAATATTCGGTATAATGTCCCTTTTGCTCAAAAAGCTCGCCTGTTTTTTTGATTAGCGTGCTTTTCCCTGTACCTGAACCGCCCTTTATATAGACTTTTTTGTTTGTTTTTTCAAGCGTAATTATATGGTCGAAATAGCTGAAAAATCCGTCGGGCGTATTAGCCCCCGCGAAATAATTTCGTGACATGATGTGTTTCCCCCTTGATTCAATATAATTAATTATATTGAATCAAGGGGGAATTTATGTAGGGTGGGGTTTTAATCGGCTGTAACGGGCATCCAAATTTCCCAAACGGAAACGCCGTCGTCGGCGCCGACCGGGAGTACTTCAAGGTGTGGAGCAGTTTCGTCGCGCTTATAGTTGCTTGACGGAAACCATTCGGTTAAAATTCTTGCGTATGCGGAATCGTATGTTTCGCATATACGTCCTTCAATCGTAAACACCACCCATGTCGAGGCGGGTACGTCTTTAAAAACCAATTTTAACCCGTCCGGCCTTTGACCTTTATACTCCGTACCGATAACCACGGGAGCTTTGCCGTCAACCGACTCGAAATCATACACGCTTACCTGTCTGAATGGCTCGGTGTAATATTGGCTCATTTTAGGGTAATAATTGTCGAAATACTCTTTCACGACAGACGGCATACCGTCTACGAGTTCGCCCTGGATATAGCCCGATAGCCCCATAACCCTAAAGTCTTCTTTCTTCTCAATTCTGAAATTCATTTCTTCAACTCCTTTTATAGTGAGTGCGAAGCTGATTGCGGGATAGGTTTTTAAAGATACACTTGTTTTACGGGCGGATAAAGGCGTTGTCCCGTGTAATTCTTTAAACGCCCTGGTGAACGCCGCCGGTGATTCATAACAGTATTTCAAAGCTACGTCGATTATTTTTTCACTGCCGTTTTGAATGTCGAAAACGGCTTGCGATAATCTTCTTCGGCGAATATACTCTGAAACAGACATTCCCGCCATGAATGAGAATATACGCGAAAATTCATAGACCGAGCAACCCACGATACGCGACAGCGATTCAAATTGTATTTGCTGCGTTAAATTTTCCTCGATATATTGAACGACATTGTTCATGCCTTTAAGCCAATCCATGCAATCCCCTCCTCTCATTTATAATGATAAAGCAATTAAGAATATATTTCTTTGCATTTGTTGCTGTATTCGGTCAAGTACAGACGGCAATCTGCCGGGCGGGGCGGCTTATGCCGTTATGCCGTAGGAAACCCGTTTGGAATCTTCCCTGCATTTATTCTCTATACTTTTTTTAATATCAGTCCCGCTAAAAACATTCCCAGCACGACGGCGGACAGACTTAACGCCAAATTCAATAAAACATTTAACCCGCATAACAAATATCTGCCGTCGCTGAATAAATTCACGGTTTCAAGGCTGAAAGCGGAAAAAGTGCTCAATCCGCCGAGTAAGCCGGTTACAAAAAACAGTTTGGTACGCGGTGAAAAAACACCGAGACCAATGATAAAACCGATTGCGCTTCCCGCAATAACGTTTGAAAGTAATGTACCGATAGGGAATTCAATTCCCAAATAGACAGTTACTTTAGTAAGTGCGAACCGTAAGCATGAACCGATAAAGCCGCCCATTCCCACAAATAAAAAATCTATAATCATATTTTCACCGCCCTTTCAGGAATATTAATTGTTTCCCCGCGTTTGATTTCATCAAACGCGGGGAAAATTTTTAATTTTAATCATCATAAGGTTTCATAGTCTGAATCGTGCCGTCATCATTATATTTAATTTCTCTGAACATAATACAACGCAGAGGAGTAGCACCGCCGGACAGGGAACTGTCGTGATAAAATAAATACCACTTACCCTTGAACTCAACAATTGACTGATGGGTCGTCCAACCGATAACCGGCTCTAAAATCCTGCCGCCGTAGGTGAAAGGTCCTTTCGGGCTGTCGCTTATGGCATAGCAAAGGAAATGGGTGTCACCTGTGGAATAGGACAGATAATACTTGCCGTTGTATTTATGCACCCAAGGCGCTTCAAAAAACCTTCTGTCAGTATCGCCCGCTTTTATGAAACTGCCGTCTTTATCAAGCATTTTGCTTTCTTTAAGCGGCTCTTTTAAAGTCAGCATATCATCGTTCATCTCGGCAATAAGTACCCCAAGCGCAGGCTGGTCCCCCGAAGGGCTGTCAGTTCCCGCTTCGGGATTAAATGTACCGGTCTGCCATTTTTCAAGCTGTCCGCCCCAAAGTCCGCCGACATACATATAAGCTCTGCCGTCGTCGTCAATAAAAACTGCGGGGTCGATGCTAAAAGTACCGGGAATGTAATTCGGCTCAGGTTTGAAAGGTCCTGAGGGTTTGTCGCTTGTGGCGGCACCTATGCGGAAAATGCCTTCCTTATCCTTAGCAGGGAAGTAGAAGTAGTATTTGCCATTTTTATAAGCGGCGTCGGGAGCCCACATCTGCTCGCTCGCCCACGGAACGTCTTTTATGTGGATAGCCTCCCCGTGGTCGATACAAGGCGCGTCTATATCGTCCATAGATAAGACGTGATAATCCTCCATTTTGAAATGGTCGCCGGAACCGTCGTCAGGTTTATCGTTCCCAAGGTCATGGGAGGGATAGATGTAAAGCTTGCCTTCAAAGACGTGCGCCGAGGGGTCGGCGGTATAAATATGCGTAACTAAAGGGGTTTTGGGCTTAGAGTTCTTTTCCATAGCACTTCCTCCGTTATGATTTTATAAATTTTATTGTACCATAATAAAGCCGTAAAGTCAAACATGTTTTAGGAAAACTTTTCTTTTAACAAAAAGGTTTATTTTTTCAATTTCTCTGCAATTTTCACCGTCAAAGCTCATTTTAACCGCCCACGGCATTAAATCGACAATTGCCATGAAATCTTTATATCCGTATGTATTGTCATAATAATTAATAATTGTTGATAAAGCTGTGGCGTGAGTGCCTATTGCTATATTTTTGCCGTTATATTTTGCTAAAGCTTGTCTTAGAGCGGCAATATTTCGGATTTGAACCTCCGATAAGCTTTCGCCGCCGTATAATTTATAGTCAAAATCAGCCCACTGCCGTTCAATTAAAGTAAAAAAATCGGGCTGGCTTAACCATTCGTCTCCCCATTTGTGTTCTTTAAAATTTTCGATTATTTCTGTTTTAAGCTTGTTTCTCTGTGCGAAATCCGACACAGTATCCACTGCCCGCCTGAAGGGGCTTGAAAGCACGGCATTAATACT
This sequence comes from Oscillospiraceae bacterium, assembly GCA_009776305.1. Taxonomy (GTDB): domain Bacteria; phylum Bacillota; class Clostridia; order Oscillospirales; family Ruminococcaceae; genus Ruminiclostridium_E. The sequence goes on from WRLY01000002.1 coordinate 69,741, forward strand.
CTTATCGCTTAAAAATTCTGTTACAAAACGGCAATCGGCAAGTCCTTTTTGGGTTAGGGGGCGGGCGACTTCGTCGCGGACGGAATAGTCGGACTCGGCGTGACGGATAAAATATACTGTTGTTAATTGCATTTTCCCCTCCGTTAAAAAGAATCTCTTATTTGTTATCTGTTAATAAATCCGGTCTTTTCTCCTCTGTAACTTTAAGGCTTTGCTCTTTTTTCCATTTTTCAATATTAGCGTGATGCCCTGAAATAAGCACTTCAGGGACTTTTTCCCCGCGCCAGACTTCGGGGCGGGTGTACTGCGGGTATTCTAAAAGTCCGTTATAATGACTTTCTTCGGTGAAAGCGTCCTCGTTCGGCAAAACGCCGTCCTGAAACCTTGCCACAGCATCAGTCAGAATCAGCGCGGGCAATTCCCCGCCTGTGACGACGTAATCCCCTATTGAAATTTCCTCAAAGCTTAATTGGTCCAAAACCCGCCTGTCTACCCCCTCGTAATGCCCGCAAAGAATAATCAGTCTTTCTTCTTTTGCAAGCTCTTTTACAAGGCTTTGATTGAGGACTTTCCCTTGCGGCGACATGAAAATCAGGCGGGGGTTTTCATTCCCCGCTACGCTTACTGTACAATCATAAACAGGTTGCGACTGCATAACCATACCCGTACCGCCACCGTAAGCCTTATCGTCCACACGGCGGTGCTTATCAGTAGTATAATCGCGGATATTATGGCAGTTTATGTCAAGGAAACCGGCTTTCCGCGCCCGTCCGATTATACTTGCACTTAAATAATTTTCGCACATTTCAGGGAAAAGGGTTAATATGTCGATTTTCATGTTTATCACCATGCCTTTCCGAACAAACGTGCTATGAAAGTACATTTTCCCAATTACCGAGGATTTACTTTCAAACTTTTAACATTATCAGAGCTGTCCGCCGACTTTGTTCACGGACAGCTCTATTCAAATAAACCGTCAAGCGGTTTTATTAAAATTTTCCTTTCGCCTAAGTCAACATCTATCAAAACCTCGGGGATTGACGGGAAAAGCAGTTGTTTTCCCTCATCCGTTCGTATTGAATAAACATCGGTGGGGGCGTTTTGCAGTATTTCTTCCACAGCACCGTATTTGATGCCGCTGTCGGCGTCGAAAACCTCTAAGCCGATTAAATCTTTTATGAACCACACATTTTGGTCTAATTCAACGTCGCCGCGGTCAATATAAATCAGCTTCCCCGTAAGTTTCTGTGCAAGTTCAACAGTATCTACGCCGGGTAGTCCTATGATGAGCATATTTTTGCTTAACCTGCAGGACGTAAGCTTTACCGGCATTTTTTCCTCGCCGAGGTATAAAACGTCAAACTGTTCAGGCTCATAAGGGTCGTCGCAGTAATATTTCGCTCGCATTTCCCCTTTGAGACCGTGCGGCTTTGTGATTTCGAGAATTTCAAGATATTTTTCCATTTTTTATTACCTCAAGTATCATTTTAACATTTTATAACCTGCAAAGTCAAGTCATTGACATTTAGCGAATATAATTGTATAATTAAAAGAAATAAATCGCGAAAAGGAGAAGTTCGGCATGATATTAGTAAATACTGATTTTATCACCGGCAGAAATTTACATACCTTAGGTTTGGTAAAAGGCAGCGTTGTTCAGTCGAAACATGTGGGAAAGGACATAATGGCGGGATTTAAAACCCTTGTCGGCGGCGAAATCAAAGGCTATACCGAAATGATGAACGAGGCAAGAAATATTGCCACGGGCAGAATGGTAGGGGAGGCGCAGCAAATGGGCGCCGACGGCATTATAAATCTGCGCTATGTTTCAGCGGAAATTATGCAGGGATGCGCCGAGGTAATCGCTTACGGTACTGCTGTAAAATTTATTTAATAAATACCGCCGCCGACTTGAAACAGCGGCGGTATTTTCTGCTTGCAATTATAGCGTTTATATGCTATAATGTTTTAGTTAATATTTTAAATCCAAAATCAGCTATAGCAAAATTCCGCATGGGGAGGCTTGAAAATGAAAAAAAACGGCAAATTAATCCGCAGATTATTATACGCGGTAATTGCGGTAATATTGTTAAGTCTTTTTTCGGGTTGCGCGAATTATAATATAGCCGGTAATGCGGGGGAAACGCAATCCGAAAACTTTGCGGTCTTTACCTCATATCGTGATATTCCGGGCGTAACGGAGGAAGAAATAAACGCAATCGAGGCGCTTTTGGAGGAATACGATTATTTTGTCTACGCGATGATGCCAAACATTGAGGCTTTTCTTGATAAAAACGGCGAAATCAGAGGTTATTCGGCGCTTTTATGCGAGTGGCTGACAGAAATTTTCGGGATTGAATTTGTTCCCACCCACTTTGCCTGGAATGAATTAATGGAGGGTCTTGAAAACTACGAAATTGATTTTGCCGGCAACCTGACCGCCACCGATGAACGCCGTGAAGTTTTTTATATGACCGACCCGATTGCCCAGCGCACGGTTAAATATCTGCGCCTTACAGACAGTTCATCCCTCTCCGAAATCTCCCGAACACGCCTGCCTCGGTACGGATTGCTCGAGGGCTCGAGTACCATTGACAAGGTTTTTCTTTATGCCGCGCAGGAATTTGAGCCGGTTTATTTAGCCGAATACGCCGACGCCTACGAGCTTTTAAAGTCGGGGGAAATTGACGCTCTTATATATGAAAGCTCTGCGGAGGCTATTTTCGGCGCTTACGACAATATTGTGACGTCGGATTTTTTGCCGCTGATTTTCACCCCTGTTTCTCTTGCGACCAAAAATCCTGAGCTTTCCCCTATTATTTCCGTTATGCAAAAAGCGCTGGATAACGGTATTATTTTTCATTTAAACGAGTTATACAATCAGGGTTATGCCGAATACATGCGCTACAGGCTTTCAATGCGGTTGACAGAGGAGGAGTCGGAGTACATAAAAAACAACCCCGTTATCTCCTTTGCGATAGAATATGATGATTATCCTGTAAGCTTTTACAGTATGCACTACAATGAATGGCAGGGAATCAGCATAGACGTAATAAAGGAAATCGAGATGCTTACGGGACTCGAATTTGTAACCTTACACGATGTGGATACCGGATGGACTGAACTGCTCAGAATGCTTGAAGACGGGGAGGTGCTTATACTTTCCGAGCTTGTTCGGACAAAAGAGCGGGAGGAGAGCTTTTTATGGGCGGAATCCTCATTTTTCACCGACCAGTCGGCACTTTTATCTAAAACCGAGCATCGCGATATAAATATAAACGACGTATATTCGGTCAAAGTTGGGCTGATTAAGGACAATGCTAACGCCGAAATGTTTCGGAGTTGGTTTCCCGACCACCATAATGTAGTAGAATACGAAAGCAATCAAGCGGCTTTTGACGCGCTGAAACGCGACGAGGTTGACATGGTTATGAGCAGTAAAAGCAGCCTTTTGTATCTTACGAATTATCAGGAGGTCACAGGTTATAAAGCCAATATCGTATTCAATAACAGCTTTGAATCCACCTTTGGATTTAATAAGGACGCGGAGATTTTACGTTCCATCGTTGACAAATCCCTTGATTTAATCGACGTCGAGGCTATTTCGGAACAGTGGCTGAGAAAAAATTACGATTACCGACTGAAAATGACAGAGGCGCAAAGACCGTGGGTAATCGGTGTGTGTTTTCTGCTTTTCTCCACTTCGGTTTTAATGTTTGCCTTATTTCAAAGAACCCGCAGGGAGGGAAAGCGTCTTGACGATTTAGTTAAGGAGCGAAGCGAAACTATAGTTTCATTGTTTGAGGTAAATCCTCAAATCAATTTTCTTTTTAACAGCAAGTTCAAAGTAGTGGATTGTAATTCGGTGGTTTGTAAGGTGATGGGGTTTGACACTAAGAAAGCCGCACTGAAAGGATTTGTTGAGCGCATTAATGAAAGTCAGCCGGATTTTCAGCTGGACGGCAGTCCCGTTATATCGTTGTCCGAAAGGCTTGAGAGGGCTGTGGAAAACGGCTCGGAAAAATTTGAAGCCGAGCTCACGATAAATGATAATCTGCTGACGTTTGACGTGTATCTTATAAAGATTCCTTATGAAGACAGCCATGCCGTGGTTGGCTATGCTTTTGATATAACCGATATACACAAAAGGGAAAAGGCGCTTTTACACGCACAGGAATTGAGCGAGTTGCAATTGCTCAAATTAGGCTTAATGATTAAAGCCACCAAAATCGGTTTGTGGGACATGGAGGTTGTAAATCACGAGCTTTTAAATTTGTCCAACCCATTTATTTGGTCGCAGGAATTTCGTCAAATGCTCGGATTTAAGGACGAGTCGGATTTTCCGAATGTATTAAGTAGCTGGAGTGAACGTCTTCACCCCGATGATAAGGATAGGACGCTTGAATGTTTTAAAAAGCACTTGCTTGACAAAACAGGAAAAACACTTTATGATGTGGAGTATAAGCTAAAAAAGAAAAACGGCAAATACGCCTATTTCCGCGCTTCCGGCGAAACCATTCGCGACGACAACGGTAACGCTGTCCGCGTCGCGGGTGCGCTCATGGATATAACCGAAACCAAGAATATGCTGCTCGAGACCGAAAAACAGCGTATTCAAGCCGAAGCCGCGAGTAAGGCAAAGGGCGACTTCCTCTCCATAATGAGCCACGAAATGCGTACTCCGATGAACGCCATTATCGGCATGACGGTGATTGGCAAGAAAGCCGGAGAAATCGAACAGAAAAATTACGCCTTAAAAAAAATCGGGGACGCTTCGTCACATCTGTTGGGGGTTATAAACGACGTATTGGATATGGCAAAAATTGAGGCGGATAAATTAGAGCTTGCGCCTGTTGAATACAGCTTTGAGAGAATGTTGCAAAAGACAATTTCTATTATTAACTTTCGGATAGATGAAAAACAGCAGATTTTTTCGGCAAAGGTTGACAATGACATACCGCATTTTATTATAGGTGACAGTCAGCGTTTGGCGCAGGTAATCGCAAACTTGTTATCAAATGCCGTAAAATTCACTCCCGAAGGGGGCAAAATCCGCCTTGAGGCGGATTTAGTCAGTGAAATTGACGGGGATTGTGAATTGCGTATACAAGTAATTGACAGCGGAATAGGCATAGACCCGTCGCAACAGCAGAGGCTCTTCCTTGCGTTTGAACAGGCAGACAGGGAGACCAGCCACAGATTCGGCGGCACGGGCTTGGGTTTGGTCATTTCAAAACGCATAATAGAACTTATGGGTGGAAATATTTTTGTGGAATCGGAAGTGGGCAAGGGGGCGCGGTTCTGCTTTACCGTAAAAGCGCGCCGTGGTGAAAAAAATGTCCGTTCACTGCTAACGCCTGATGTTAATTGGGAAGACGTGAGGATTTTAGTAGCAGATAATACCGCGGAAGCCCGCAGTCAGTTTGAGGGAATTTTCAGCCGTCTCGGCTTAAAATGTGACGTCACGTCCGATGGCGCTGAGGTTATTCGCATGATTGAAAAACATGGTAATTACGACATGTGCTTTATAGACAATAGTCTGCCCGACATTGACGGCGCCGAACTGGCAAAACAAATCAAATCGCTCTGTGCCGATGATAATGAGCCGACCGTGGCGGTTATCACCGCAGGGATGCAGTGGGAGCAAACCAAGACTCGGGCGGAAAGCGCGGAAGTTAATAAGTATCTGCCGAAACCTGTTTTTTCATTTATGATTATTGACGCTTTAAACGGATGCCTCACCCAATACTGTAGTCAGGATAAGGACTATATCAATAACGACGGCGTGTTTGTAGGAAGACGAATGTTGCTTGCCGAGGACATAGAGATTAACCGGGAAATACTCACGCTACTTTTGGAGAATACCGGGATTATAATTGACTACGCCGAAAACGGCAGAGAAGCATTAGGCATGGTTACGGCGACTCCCGACAAGTATGACGTGGTGTTTATGGATGTGCAAATGCCTGTTATGGACGGTCTCGAAGCCACCCGCGAAATCCGCGCTTTACCGGAAATAACCGAAAGAGAGGGCGGCAGACTGCCAATCATAGCGCTTACGGCGAATGTGTTTAAAGACGACATTGAAGCCTGCCTGGCGGCGGGCATGGACGACCACTTAGGCAAGCCGTTTGATGTTGATAAGGTGTTTGAGAAGTTGAGGAAGTTTTTGAAAACGTAAAAAATATTTCACTCAAGTGCAATTCTAAGCGTTTCCGCGTTTTCCCTCATGAAATCAATATACCCCTTGCCGCTGTCGATTTCCTCTTGCGTAACCGTATGGCAGGAATGTAAAAGCATAGGCAGAGCATCGGTTTCGCGGCTTATTGTATTAGCGGTCTTTTTATCAGAAAGCTCGCCGTAAAAGACGACGGGGATTTGCTCCCGCCTGATTTTTTCAATCAGGAACGCTATGGTCATGGCGCTCGGCTCGGATTCTTCCGAGCAACCTGGGAACGCCGCGTAATACTCAAGTCCGTAGCAGTCGGCAAGATAGCGGAAAGCAAAACGGTCGGCAAAAACAATGACGTTTCTTGAAGCGTTTGAAATTATCCCGGTAAAAGCGTTATCAAGTTCTTCAAGCTTTTTTATGTACTCTTCGGCGTTGTTTTTATAAAATTCCGCGTTTTCGGAATCCTTATCGCTTAAAGCGTCGGCAATCGCCCGGGTCATTAAAACGGCGTTTGGGGGAGAAGTCCATATATGCTGGTCGAAATTATCGGAATTGTCGGCGCTTTCATGCTCGTGGTCATGCTCTTGCGTTTCCATGCCTTCAACAATTTCCTCTTCCAAAAGCGTTACGCTGTTCATCAGTCTTACACTTTTGACGTTTTCCTGCTCTGCCAAAATCTTCTCAACCCAACTGTCGTCCGCACCGCCTATGTAAAGGAAAACGTCACATTCCCTGATTCTGATTATGTCATGCGGGGTAGGCTCATAGGAGTGACTGTCGGCTGAAGACGGTAGCAACAATGAAACATCAGCCCTGTCGCCGGCTATATTTTTGGCGAAGTCATATAGAGGGAAGACGGTGGCAATTACTTTTAATTTTCCGCTATTTTCCGAATACGCGCTGTCCGCACTGCAACCGGGGAGAATACATAACAGCAAAGCTATGATTGTAAAAACAGTTATTGAAGTTTTCATTTATACCATCCCTGCCCGACGCCAACGCGCCGTAAAATGTTTTTCCTCTTACACTTGTTATTTTTTCAAGCTAATTTAAGCCCTTGAAACTCAGATGTAAAAATATCCTGCTTTTTAATGCAAACTTTTGGATAAAATAAACTATAACATAACTTAAAACAAAAGTCAACCTGAAATTTGGCGGATTTTATTAAAGTGTTCGATATAAAATATTGCAAAATTTTACATAAAATTTACACAATCAACCCCAAAACTTTACAAACAGGCATTATCATAGTAAGTGCGAATATTGTCATACAATTTCGCCATGTTAAATTATAGAAAACCAAAAATTCAACAAATCAAAACAAACGGAGGATAATTTTATGAAAACCGGACGCATACTTACAATTATAACTATGCTTTTAGCGCTTTGTCTTACAATGGGGATGGTAACCGCATGCGACAGCACAGACCAAGTTTCTGTAGCGCCGCCCGCAACTGAGGGCAACCAACCCGAAGAAACCCAAGCAGAGGTTCCTGCCTCTAACTTTAATTCCAATGAAGAAATCGTTTTTGTAACCCGTGAAGCCGGCTCAGGTACACGCGGCGCGTTTATTGAGCTTTTCGAGATTGAAGTAAGACTTGAAGACGGCTCGAGAACCGACACGACCTCACCCGAGGCTCAGGAAGCCAACTCAACCGGCGTTATGCTTACTACGGTTCAGTCCGACGCTTATACAATAGGCTACGCTTCTCTCGGCTCTGTAAACGATTCGGTTAAGGTTATTGAAATTGACGGCGTTTTGGCGTCACAGGAAAACATTGTGAACGGAAGCTACGCGATTCAGCGCCCTTTCAACATAGCTACTAATGGTGAAGCTACAGGTCTTGCAAAAGATTTCATCGACTTCATCTTCTCGGCTGAAGGACAGGACATTATCGCTGACAGAGGCTATATAAAAATTAATGAAGACGCCACCGCTTTTGAGGGTGAATTACCCGAAGGCAGAATAGTTATAGCCGGTTCTTCCTCGGTTTCTCCCGTAATGCTAAGACTTAAAGAAGCTTATGAAGCGCTGAACCCAAATGCTCAGATTGAGCTTCAGGAAACCGATTCAACTGCAGGTATGAACGCTCTTATTGACGGTATATGCGATATAGGTATGGCAAGCCGTGATTTAAAAGACAACGAGCGGGAAGTTTTAACCGATATGGCAATCGCAATTGACGGCATAGCCGTAATAGTGAACAACCAAAACCCCGTTACCGGACTTACAAGCGAACAAGTAAAAAACATTTACACCGGCGAAACTTCGGTGTGGAATGAAATAATAGGATAATAAACAATTGATAAGATGTGCCTTGAGACCGGAAATGTTTCTAAAATTTTCCGGTTTCGGGTACAAACTTTTTTCTTCAAAAGCAGGCTTTTTATGAAAACAAATACAATTAAAAACAAACATTATTTTAACAAAAACCGGGTTTCGGAAAACATTATGCGGTTGTTGTTTTTTATAGCGGCGCTGACTTCTGTCGGAGCGGTATTGTTAATCTGCATTTTCCTTTTCGGAAACGGAATTCCCGCTATGGCTGAAATAGGCATATTTAAATTTTTAACGGGAGTTCAGTGGTCTCCTACTAATGTTCCGCCTTCATTCGGGATTCTTCCGATGATTTTAGGAAGCATTTACACCACTGCGGGAGCAATTGTGGTTGGGGTTCCGGTCGGAATACTTACGGCGGTTTATATGGCGCGTTTCTGCGATAAAAGAATTTACAAGTGCCTGAAACCCGCGGTAGAGCTTTTGGCGGGAATACCGTCAATTGTTTACGGTTTCTTCGGAATGACAGTTATGGTTCCGTTGGTACGCAGTTTCTTCGGCGTAAACGGCAGTACTATGCTGACGGCTTCGGTGCTTCTCGGAATTATGATACTTCCTACGATTATAAACATATCCGAAAGTGCAATCAGAGCCGTTCCCGAAAGCTATTATGAAGGTGCGCTCGCACTCGGCGCAAGTAAGGAAAGAAGCGTGTTTTTCGTCATTCTTCCGGCGGCGAAATCAGGCGTATTCGCTTCGGTTATACTCGGCACCGGGCGCGCAATCGGCGAAACAATGGCAGTTATAATGGTAGCGGGAAATCAGCCCAGAATGCCGCAGGGATTACTTCGCGGTGTGCGTACCATGACCGCCAACATAGTTCAGGAGATGGGATACGCGGCAGGCTTGCACCGAGAGGCGCTTATAGCCACAGGGGTGGTTCTGTTTGTGTTTATACTTATTATAAATCTGTCTTTCTCTCTTTTAAAAAGGAGGGATAAATAATGTCAAAATTTTTAAAACTGTTGCGGAAAAAGTGGTTTGACTGGTTACTTAAAATTGCTTTAAGATTAGCGGCGGTTTTGACTATAGGCGTTCTTTTTATCATTGTAGGCTATATACTTATAAGAGGCATACCCACCCTTGAAGCGTCAATGTTCGCATTTAAATTCAACAGCGATAATCAGTCCATGTTCCCCGCGCTGATTTCCACGGTAATCATTACCTTAATATCACTCGTTTTAGCGGTGCCGCTCGGCGTCTTTTCAGCAATTTACCTTGTGGAATACGCTAAGAGAGGCAACAAGGCGGTGGGTGTCATAAGAGTCACGGCTGAAACCCTTTCGGGAATACCGTCTATTGTTTACGGGCTTTTCGGTTTTCTGTTTTTTGTAATTTTTATGAAATGGGGAAATTCCGTATTAGCGGGTTCTTTTACTCTTGCTATTATGATACTTCCGTTAATTATGCGTACCACCGAGGAGGCGCTTAAATCTGTTCCAGACAGTTTCAGGGAGGGTTCTTTCGGTCTCGGAGCGGGCAGGCTCAGAACCGTGTTCAGAATCGTTCTGCCCTCGGCTATGCCGGGGATTTTGGCGGGCGTAATACTCGGTATAGGCAGAATAGTCGGCGAAACCGCCGCCCTGCTCTACACTGCGGGAACGGTAGCGCAAATCCCGTCGGGGTTAAATGTTTTCACGGGGGATGTTTTTTGGCAGGATTCGGCAAGGACGCTGTCGGTTCACATGTATTCGCTTTACAGGGAAGGGCTCTACATCGACAAGATGTACGGCACGGCTGTAATACTTTTACTTTTGGTTATCGTGCTTAATACTGTTTCAACATTTATCGCTAAAAAATTAACAAAAAAATAGACTGTATCGGTCTTATAGACCGAATCGGTCCGATAGGTAAAACAAATGGAAAAGAAATTTGAAATTACAGACTTAAACCTTTGGTACGACGCTTTTCAGGCGCTCAAGAACATAAACATTGAAATTCCGAAAAACAATGTTACGGCGTTTATCGGACCGTCAGGTTGCGGTAAATCTACTTTCCTTAAAACGCTGAACCGAATGAATGATTTGGTTGAGGGGTGCAAAATAAACGGAAAGATTTTGCTTGACGGAGAGGATGTTTACGGAGACATTGACGTAAATGCGCTCAGAAAACGGGTTGGAATGGTTTTTCAAAAACCAAACCCGTTTCCTATGAGTATTTACGACAACGTAGCTTTCGGACCGCGCACTCACGGAAAGCGCTCTAAGCACGCCCTTGACGAAATAGTGGAAACCGCGCTGAAAAATGCCGCCATTTGGGACGAGGTTAAAGACAGGCTTAAAAAATCCGCGCTTTCGCTTTCGGGTGGACAGCAACAAAGGATTTGTATAGCCCGTGCGCTCGCTGTTTCGCCCGATGTAATTTTGATGGACGAACCTACCAGTGCGCTTGACCCCATATCTACGTCAAAAATCGAGGACTTAATATTTGACTTAAAAGAGAAATACAGCATAATAATAGTAACGCACAATATGCAACAGGCGGCGAGAATTTCCGACCTTACGGCGTTCTTCCTTTTGGGAGAACTTATTGAGACCGGTGACACGGATAAAATTTTCTCTATGCCTAAAAACAAAAAGACCGAGGATTATATTACTGGGAGGTTCGGGTAGATTGAAAAAAGGACAAATACAAGAGGAAATATATTTTATGGCTCGCTTATGTCTGGAAAGGAAGATATAAAATATGAGAAACAAATTTGAAGAACAGCTTAAAGAGCTTAACAACAAGCTTATAGAAATGGGCGCGGTTGTCGAACACTCGATTTCGACCACGGTGGAGGCGTTGCTTAAACAAGATTCCGGGCTTGCCGACACGGTTATAGAAGACGAGAGATTAAGCGACGCAAAGGAAAAGGAAATCGAAACGCTTTGCCTGAAACTGCTTTTGCATCAACAGCCTGTAGCAAGCGATTTGCGGATTATTTCTTCCGCACTCAAAATGGTTACCGATATGGAAAGAATCGGAGACCAGGCAAGGGATATAGCCGAAATCACAAAATTCCTTGAGGGCAGCAATTTTATAAAGAAACCCGAAGACATAGAAAAAATGGCTGTTGAAACCAGAAAGATGCTTAAAGAAAGCATCGACTCTTTCGTAAACAGGGATTTGGACTTGGCAACCAATGTTTTAAAGCATGACGACGTTGTAGATGAGCTTTTCATGAAAATCAGAAAAGACCTGATTGGGCTTATTCGTGAAAATCCCGCTAACGGCGAGCAGGCGCTTGACTTGCTCATGATAGCAAAATACTTTGAGAGAATAGGCGACCACGCTGTAAATATAGCCGAATGGGTCATATTTATGATAACCGGAAAGCACAGAAGCGGCGAAATATTATACCAATACAGAAAGTATTAGGAGCTTTTGAAAAAGCAAGCGCAAGAGAAAATATATTTTATGGTTCGTTGACGCCGGGAAGGGATGGTATATAAAATGAGCCTAATATATATTGTCGAGGACGATAAGCATATAAGAGAGCTTGTAATTTACGCGCTCAAATCCAATGGCTTTGATGTCGTTGGGTTTGAATCAGGCGCGGAATTTTATGCTAAAATGCAAAAAAACGGAAGCCCTGATGTTGATGAAAATTCCGACGGCAACGTATATCCTGACCTTATTTTGCTTGATATTATGCTACCCGGTGAGAACGGACTCAGTATATTAAAAAATATTCGCGTTAAACCGCTTACTGCGGGTATTCCCGTAATTATACTGACAGCCCAAACCGGCGAATACGACAAAGTGACCGGTCTTGACCTCGGCGCAGATGATTATATTACCAAGCCTTTTTCTGTGTTAGAGCTTATTTCACGGGTTAAGGCGGTGCTGAGACGTATGCGGTCGCCCAATTGTGAGGTATTATCCTGTAAAGGCGTTGAACTTGACGTATTGAAACACACTGTAAAAAACAATGGAGAATATGTAAAACTGACCCGCAAGGAATTCGAGCTTTTGCAGTATCTCATGCAAAACAGGGGTATGGTTTTGTCCCGTGACAGAGTTATCGAAACGATTTGGGATTTTGACTTTGAGGGGGAAAGCCGAACGGTTGATATGCACATAAAATCGCTGAGAAAAAAGCTTGGCGAAAACGGCGGTTTAATTGAGACAGTGCGCGGAATTGGCTATAAATTTGAAAATTAATAACTACAACGAAAGTATGATATGGGAAAAAAAATTATATTAGGTATGCTCCTTTTGAATGCCGTCAGCGTTATTTTGTCTGCGGTGTTTTTCACTTTTGCCTTAGCGGGAGCGCCGGGCGGTGAAATATTATCTGAAATCGCCTATATACTGCCTTTGACTCTTTTAATCATAATTATAAATTCAGCCGTTTGCCTTTTGCTGTCAAAACGTCTGACCCAAAAAATCTTCAAAACCATAAATAAAATTGATTTTGATTTTAACGGCGATGCGGAGATTTACGAAGAATTATCCCCGTTTATGAAAACCATAAACGAGCAGAAAAAGCAAATCCGTGAACAATTATCGGCGCTGAGAGACAAAAACGACACCATAGACGCTATTATCAAAAACATGCGGGCGGGAATCCTGTTGCTTGATAAAAATCAGGTTGTTTTAACGGCAAACAAAGGCGTTGTAAAGTTTCTCGATAATGTAGAAAACAGCCGCAGTCTTGTCGGAAAGAATATTCTTTCGGTAGTGAGGGAAGTTAATTTTCACAGTTGCATAAGAAAAGCCTTAGCGGGTGAGCAGTGTAATCTTACTTCCCATTACGGTAAAACTGAGGTTGAAACCTTTTTCAGCCCCGTTAAAAGCGGGGAAATAATAGAAGGCTTGGTTATATTTTTCCTTGACGTGACCGAAAAAAACAGCGCTGAAAAAATGCGCCGCGAATTTTCTGCCAACGTTTCTCACGAGCTGAAAACCCCGCTCACCGCAATTCTCGGAATGTCCGAAATGCTTGACGAGGGTATGGTAAAACAGGAGGATATAGTTAATTTTATAGGGGTTATAAGGTCGGAGGCTTCAAGACTGCTCAGGCTGATTGAGGATATTATCAAGCTTTCCGAGCTTGATGAGGGTATTACGGGCAGCAGTTTTGAGGAATTTGACGTGGGTGTGGTTGCTAAAGAAACCGCCCAAAGGTTAGCCTCGCTTGCCGATGAAAAGAACGTTACAATAATAACCGAAGGCGGAGGCATTATAAAAGGCAATAAAATTCTAATTGAGGAAATGCTTTATAACCTGACCGACAACGGAATTAAATACAACAAAACCGGCGGCGAGGTAAAAGTAACTGTTAATGTAACTCAAAAAAGCACTGAATTTATGGTTTCCGATACCGGAATAGGTATAGAAAAAGAGCATTTGAGCCGAATTTTCGAGCGTTTTTACCGCGCCGACAAGTCCCGCTCTAAGAAAACGGGCGGTACGGGGTTGGGACTTTCAATCGTAAAACACATCGCCGAATACCACGGCGGCAGTGTTGATATTAAAAGTGAACTCGGCGTTGGGACTGATGTGGCGGTGAGGATATAAGAATCTATTCCTGCAACAATCGCCCGATGTGCCTTTTCTCAAAAAACATATCCTTGTTAGTAGCTACGACAATGCCCGCCGCTATGAACAGCACAAGCGTTTCTACGCATTTTGTAGTATTGGTCATGGCTATTTTTTCTTGCAGGAAATTCACGAAGAAGTGGAAGATGATGCTCGCGAACAGACTGCGGTTATTCTTGACATAAACCCATGTGACGATGAAGCCGAGCGGAACAACCGAGATAAAGAAGTTAATCATATACAGCGGGCTTTCATGAAAGATATTGTAATGATATGTATCGGGAATGAAGAACAGCGGCAAATGCCAAACCGCCCATACGCCCCCGAATATTATGGATTCTTTCCACCAACTGCAATAAAACGCAATGGAGTCCTCGGCATACCCACGCCAACCCAATTCTTCTAAAGCCGCCGCCAATACAATTGCAATAAGTGCCAACGCCCCGCCGCCCGCAAACGAAAAGCCGTCTGTAAACGAAAACTGGTCAAGCGATTGCCCAAACAGCGTTGAGATAAGTATAGACGACGCGATAACTGCGGCAAAGGTAAGCACGGAGATTACTATGTTCAGAGGTTTTACACGAAACAGGCCGACGAATTTAAGTCGCAGGTCTTTTTTTAATGCGGTGCTTTTAGATGTGAACACCATGTACAGTGCGGTTACGGACGGCATAAGCAGACCGGCAAGCATTAGCGAGAGGCTGACGCCGCTGTCGGCGAAGCTCCGTCCCGTGAAAATCGCCGCAATCCAAAACGCCCACGTCAGCACGAACGCGATGACATAAAAGCGTATAGGGAGGTATTTATAAGTTGTATTCATTGTTTTAGTTCCTTCTTTCTTTCTTTTTTGTTTATGATTTCATTATATCAAATGCCCCGCGCACTTAACAGTGACGCGGGACATATTTTTTATATTACTTTTGTCATGGCTTTTTTCAAACCTGCGCCTTTTTCATACTCAGCGCAATCCTTTTCTTCCCTACATCAACCGAAAGCACCTCGACATTAACAATATCTCCGACCTTTACCACCTCCGACGGGTGCTTTACAAATCTGTTGCAAAGTTCCGAAATATGCACAAGACCGTCCTGATGCACGCCAATGTCAACAAATGCGCCGAAGTCAATCACGTTCCTAACGGTACCCTGCATAAACATGCCCGGAGCAAGGTCTTTCATGTCCATAACATCGGTACGGAGCATGGCGGGCGGTAGCTCGTCGCGGGGGTCGCGTCCCGGCTTTAATAATTCTGCTGCTATATCGTCAACCGTAGGAACGCCAACTCCGCTGAATTCGGCGACTTTTAAAGCTCCGGTTTCCTTGATTTTTTCTTTTAAATGATTAACTTTACCCGAAACCACGTCCTGCAAGGAAAAACCGCAGATTTCAAGGATTTTCTCGGCGGCTTTGTAGCTTTCGGGATGCACTCCGGTGTTGTCGAGAATATTCTTGCTTTCGGGAATCCGTAAAAACCCCGCGCACTGCTCAAAGGCTTTCGCGCCGATTTTGGGAATTTTCTTAATTTCCTTGCGGGAAGAATAGACGCCGTTTTCCTCTCGGTAGATGACTATGTTGTTGGCGGTTGTAGAATTTAGCCCCGAAACATAAGACAGCAGGGCGGGGGAGGCGGTGTTCATGTCAACGCCCACCGCATTCACACAGTCCTCAACGACATTGCCCAAGGTTTCGTCGAGCCGTGCTGTAGGCATATCATGCTGGTATTGCCCTACGCCGATTGACTTAGGGTCGATTTTTACAAGCTCGGCAAGCGGGTCTTGCAATCTTCTGGCTATGGAAACGGCGCTTCTCAATGAAACATCTAAATTTGGAAATTCTCCCGCCGCAAGTTTCGACGCCGAATAAACCGAAGCCCCAGCCTCGTTTACCACCATATAGGAAACGCCCGGTAATTCTTTCAGCATATCCGCCACAAAAATCTCCGATTCCTTTGAAGCTGTGCCGTTTCCGATTGCAATTGCCCGAACCCCGTGTTTATTAATCATACGGGTTAAAATTGTTTTAGCCTCCGCAGTTTTATTATGAGGGGCGGTTGGATAGACTACTCCGGTTTCAAGCAATTTTCCCGTACCGTCAACCACGGCGATTTTACAACCGGTTCTGTAAGCGGGGTCAAAGCCCATTGTCACCATGTTTTTGACGGGGGGCTGCATTAAGGTGGGCTTTAAATTCACAGCGAACATCTTTATTGCCTGCTCGGACGCCATGTCGGTCAGCATATTGCGTGCCTCACGTTCAAGGGAGGGGAATATAAGCCGCTCGTAAGAATCAACAGCGGCACTTGCTACAAAATCTGTGGAAATGCTTCCGTGCTTCAATACCTTGCGCTTGATTATTTTAAGTGATTCCACTGCGTCAATATCTATGGAAACTTTCAGAAATTTTTCCTTCTCCCCCCGGTTAATCGCCAAGACCCTGTGGCTTTGCAGGTGTGGGATTAATTCGCTGAAGTCATAGTATAAACGATAAACCGAATCCTCATCGGTAGTTGCCGCAGAAACTAAAAAGCCGTGTTCGGATATATAAGCCCGCAGGCTGTCACGTATTTCCGCGTTGTCGGAAATGTCCTCTGCTATTATGTCATTAGCGCCCTGTAGCGCATCTGCGGCGGTTTCAACTCCTTTTTCGGGGTCGATATAATCCGTCGCGAGTTCTTCTAACGTTCCTGTTTTTAATTCTTGTGAAAAAATCGCTTCCGCTAACGGTTCCAAGCCTTTTTCGCGGGCTATTGTGGCTCTTGTGCGTCGTTTTTGCTTATAGGGGCGATAGATGTCTTCAAGCTTTGCCAAAGTTTCGGCGTTTTCAATTTTTTTCGCAAGCTCGTCGGTTAATTTGCCCTGACTGTCTATACTTGAGATTATTTCGGCGCGGCGGGCGGCAAGGTTGCGGAGATAGCCTAATCTGTCCGCAAGGTCGCGCAGGAGTCCGTCGTCCATAGAGCCGTGCAGTTCCTTTCGGTAGCGGGCGATGAAAGGGATTGTGTTACCTTCGTCAATAAGTACAATTACATTTTTGACCTGCTCGGGCGGACGGCTGAATTCGGCTGATAATTGCGATATAAACTTTTCCAATGGAATACTCCTTTATTGAATACAAATTCTTTGCTTTTTTAGCTTGTAATATTTTACCATAAATTAAAAAAGATTTCAAGTGGTAATTTTTGCAATACTCACCTACGGATTAAAACCGCGAAAATCGACATAAAAATTAATTAGGAACATATTGATTTATTATTATTTTTATGGTAGAATATTAAAAGGAAGAAATTACATTTAAGACGGAGGAGTTTATGTCAACAAATTTAAAAGAGCTTTTGAGTGAAATCAAAGGCAAATACGGTGAAAAAACCGCATTCAGGTATAAAACGGGTAAAGACAGCATTAAAAGCGTTTCTTACAACGAATTCGTTGACCAGGTCGAGTCACTCGGAACAACCCTGATTTCTAAAGGGCTAAAGGACAAGCATATAGCCGTTTTAAGCGAGAACAGATATGAATGGATTGTTGCTTATTTAGCTGTAGCCGCAGGTACGGGCGTAGTGGTTCCTATTGACAGGGATTTGCCGGAAGAAGCTATTCATTATCTTTTAGAACAGGGCGACACCTGTGCGGTTTTATATTCCGAAACCTATGAGGAAATAATAAAAAGCTCCAAGGTTTCAAAAATAGAGTACTGCGTAAATTTTGATAAGAAAACAGACGAGGACGGAAAGTACTTGTCTTATGAAAAAGCCTTAGACGGCGGAAGACAGCTTTTGGATTCGGGCGATACCGCTTTTGCCGACGCCTCTGTTGACACAGATAATATGGCGTGTATCCTCTTTACTTCGGGAACTACCGGCTTTTCAAAGGGGGTAATGCTGACCCATAAAAACATCACAAGTAATATTTATGCGGCTACGGCTTTTGAGCAGTTCCGTGAGGACGAGGTTATGCTTTCGGTTCTGCCTTATCACCACGCTTTTGAATGTACTGTAGGGTTGCTTGCGTCTCTCGCTTTCGGCGCTACGGTTTGTATTAACGACAGCCTTAAATATTTTTCCAAAAACCTTGCTTTGTTTAAGCCAACCGGAATGTTCTCAGTACCGGCGCTTGTCAACGCCATGTACAAAAAAATGACTGACGCCGAGAAAAAAGTCGGAAAGCTTATTGCCAAGGTTGGGGTTAAAAAAGCTTTCGGCGGTCAGCTTAACCGTATTTTCAGCGGAAGTGCGCCGTTAAAGCCGGAACTTATTGAGGCGTTTAAGCGTTACGGTATAATGCTTTGTCAAGGGTACGGACTTACCGAAACCTCTCCCGTTGTAACGGCGACTCAGTACGATAAGTTAAATGACAAAAATATTAACAGCGTAGGTCAGGTTATTCCGGGTTGTGAAGTTAAGATAGTAGATGATGAAATCTGGGTCAAAGGTAATAACGTTATGAAAGGTTATTATAAAAACCCTGAAGCCACAGCCGAAGTGTTTGACGGAGAATGGTTTAAGACCGGAGACCTCGGGTATCTTGATGAATACGGTTTCCTTTACATCAACGGCAGAAAAAAGAACGTCATAATAGCCAGCGGCGGCGAAAATGTTTACCCCGAGGAAATCGAGCAGTTCCTTTACGGCATACCTCAAATTTTAGATGCAATGGTTTACGGCGGCGAAGGCGACGGCGATGTGCAGTCGGTGGTTACGGCAGTAATCTATCCCAACTATGAAATGCTGGAAAGAAAAAGCGACGAGGAAATCAAAAAAATCATTGACGCGGCAATTCAGGGCGTAAACCAAAAGCTTCCGCTTTATAAGCATATTCTTGTCACAAAAATCAGGAAGACAGAGTTTGAAAAAACCACCGCAAGAAAAATCAAGAGAAACCATGAAAATACGTTGGAAAAATAATACTTTGTGGGCGGGCGGCTTGCGCCGTCTGCCCCAAAGGTAATAATTTGGAGGGTGTAAAATGCTTGAAAAAGTAATCGACATAATCTGCCGCAATGTTGATATTCCGAGGGAAAAAATAACAGGAGATACCAACCTGTTGACCGACCTCGGATTGCAGTCTATAGATTTTATAGACATGGTATGCGATTTTGAGGAAACCTTTGATGTAGAGGTACCTGAGCGCGATTTAAGGAAATTAGTTACGGTTAAGAGCATAGTAAGCTATATTGAAGACAATTCTTAAATAATTTTTTAAGGGTTTACTTTAGAACCTGCAAGTTACATAAGCGGGAAACTTTGAGTGCGCCGTTTTATAAGCAGGGGATTTAGACGCCGGCAGCTCGCCGATTAAACATTTGGGTGTGGTGACAGTATGCGTATTTTAAAGGAATACTCCGCATTGGCGAACCCGTTCGTATTAACGGACGAGAACAGTGCAGTGCTTACTCTTACACGGGAGAATAATGAAAAAGCCGCCGGGTACGTTGAAGAACGTACCCGCGATACCGATATTTGCGGCAAAACATTAATTTCGCTTAAAGTAACGGTCAACGACATATTTGACATTCTTGCCGAAAACGCGGCGGAAGGTGAGGAAGCAAGACTTGCCTGTACCTATCATAAGTATTATTACATGCTGGTGTTTGAATTTTCGGAATCGGCGTTGCCTTTGCATACGCTGAACAAAGCCATTAAAATTCTGAACACAGGACGTTCTTTGGGAACTGATGTACCTGATGAATCCGACCAATCTGTTGAGGTAGGTTTTATGGATTTGGTGCATCTTGTCAACAGAATTGAATTATCTGTTGATAAGGTTTCGGGAAAAATGAGAATAACCATAATAAAGGAAAAACGTTACCCTGCCCCGGACATAAAGGGTGAACCGCCTTTATTGGGGAAAAGTTTCAAAATTTGTGAAGATTACAGTGCCGGTGATAATCGGATATTGCGGGATTTTTCAAAACGGCTCGCAAAAAAATACGGCAAGAATATTGATAAGTTTCTGACTTGCCCGGAACTGCTTTCTGATAACCTTGCGGCGGACGAGCTTGAAATCATGCTTTTACAGGATGAAAACGGTAATTGCGGAGGCGGCGCGGCTTGGCAGAAAACATACGGCGTAACGGTTTTAATGGTGATTGCAATTTTTGTCGATGAGGAAAATCCGGAATACCAAAATGCCAAGAACCTGCTTTTCGATAGGCTAAAACAGTTAGTTGAAATATCGAAAGTGAATTTTTTGATTTCGCAAATACGTCATTCTGAAATTATTTCCGATTATTTTGATTCATGCGACGAAAAATATAATTATAAATTTTTATCAATAGAAAAAAAGGTTACGTCTTATATCAAGCCCGATTTAATTCCGCTGATTAAAAAGGCGTATAAAAGCTTTGAAATCAACCGCGAAGTGCGCCAGATTAATTCTAACTATACCTTTATAGAGCCTCATTCGGTTTTGACGGCTAAAGTGGACGCCGAAACCTCCGAAGCGGTTTTGTCGGTGATGTGGTTCGGCGACGACTTGAAGTCCAACATTATACGGCATGTAATCGCGTTGAAACGAATCGGTATTGAAAGCATTTATTTCAGACTCGATTTGGGCGTTTATGAAGAAATGGCAGTTTCGGATTTAGTGCAGGACTGCGGGTTTGAGGCAAAGTACCTTTGGCCTTACAGCAGTGATAGTGGCGATATAGTAATATTCTCTTATTATGAAAACGCTGTTTATGAAATGAAACCCTGCGTCATATCGCCTATAAATAAAGCTAATATAGAAAAAACGCCCGAATTGGTCAGAAAAGTTTACGGTGATAACTATCCGTCGCAATACCTTTACCGTCCCGAACAGCTTTGGGAGAAAATCCGCAAAAGACAGGTATATCCTTATATTGCCGTTGACGATGAGCAAAAGGCGGTAGGCTTGATTTCCTTTTTGAAGCTCGGGAGCAACCCTTATTTATTTGAAATAGGGCAGCTTATGGTTGACCCCGCTCACAGGGGAACAAACGTTGTAAACCAACTTATCGAGTACCTTTACAACACGGCGATTCAAAATCTTGACTTTGACGCGGTGCTTTCCGAAGCCGTGACAAATCATAAATTATCTCAGCGTTCTTGCGTGAACAGCGGTTTTTGTGATACCGCGCTTAAAGTTAATTTAATGTCGGAGGAAGCCTTTACGTTAGAAGAAGAAAAACGGCGCATAGGAAGAATGAGTTGTGTTGTTTCCTGTATTGAGCAGGCAGACGAAGGCTTTACGGTTTATTTGCCGGAAGAATACGCGGAGCAAATTAAATTCTGTTTTGAGGGCTTAAAGCCGCGCCGCTATGAAAGTGTTACCGCTTCCTCGGAATTAAGCGGTATAACCGAATATCGGCTTGACGACAGCGAGGCGGAAACCTCGCGCATGATAAATGTTACCATTTTCAATATCGGCACCGACCTTGATTCGGTACTGGAAAAGGTAGAAGAATACGCGGTAAGCAAAGGAATAAAAACCATGATGATTAATATTCCTTTAAACACGGGTAATAATTCCGCCGCTGTTAAGCTTTTGAAATCACGGGGATTCTTTTTCGGCGGAATCATGCCGTTTTGGTTTCCTGAATCTGACGCGCTTTTAATGCAGAAACTTTATAACAGCGCGGTTAATTGGGACGGCATAAAGCTTTTCAGCCGTAAAATTAAAAAAATCGCTGAATTCATTAAACAGGACATGTAATCTTAAAAAGGCGGAAGTATAACTCATTATGTACGATAAAGAAAAAGCGGCGAAAAACTTCAGCAAAATGTTGCAGTACAGGACAGTCGCAGGAAACAAGGCGGATTTTGTCGGATTCCGCGACGCTTTAAAAGAAATGTATCCGAATATAAACAAAACTTGTAAGCTTGAATTAATAGGCGAAAAGGGTATAATGTATACCTGGAAGGGTCAAAATGAGCAAAATTCCGAAAAAACGGGAAATAAAAGCATAGTTTTAATGTCGCACTACGATGTAGTTCCTGCCGATAACGAAAAATGGAAGTATCCGCCTTTTTCAGGTGCACAGGCGGAAGGAAAAATATGGGGGCGCGGCGCTCTTGACACCAAAGGCACGCTCTGCGCCATAATGGAAAGCGTAGAGGCTCTAATTTCGCAGGGCTTCACTCCTAAAGCCGACATATATTTATGTTTCGGCGGGGACGAGGAGACGGCGGGAAACGGCGCAATTCAAATCGCGCGGCAACTCAAAATTAGAAACGTCAGACCTTATTTAGTCTTAGACGAGGGCGGAGCGGTCATTGACGGAAAGGTAATAGGGGTAAATCATCCCTGCGCCTTTGTCGGGATTGCCGAAAAGGGATATATGGACGTAGAATTTTTAACCTCGGGAACAGGCGGTCATTCCTCCCTTACGGGGGCGCATAACCCGATTGTTACCATGTCGGAGGTTATAAAACGCTTAAACTCAAAGGTTTTTAAACCAAGGTTAAGCCGTCCCGCGAAAATCATGGTAGATGCCGCCTCTAAGCACAGCGGCTTTAAACTTGGGCTTTTACTCAGAAGTTATTTTATATGGGGAAAACTGTTCAGAAAATTTTTTATAAAAATTTTGCCGGAAATTGACGCTTTTACGAGAACCGTTGGAGCAATAACCCAAATTTCGGGCGGAAGTGCCGAAAATATTATTCCCGAGCAGGTCAGAGCCGTCGGAAATTTCAGAATCATAAACGGGAGCAGCGTAGCCGAAACCTTATCCGTTATAAAAAAAGCTTTGTCGGGAATCGACGTAAAGGTCAATTTAATTAGTGGGCTTGAACCCTCCGTAATATCAGACACAAGCGGTTACGGGTGGCAAACTTTAACAAACGCAGTTTCAGAAATTTGGCAGGGTAGCGTTATTATTCCTTATTTAATGATGGCTCGGAGCGATTCGCGCTCCTACGGAAACATATCTGAAAATATTTTCAGATTTACCCCCGTCACACTGACAAGGGACAAGCGGGTTTCCATTCACGGGGTAAACGAGAATATTTCAAAAGAAGGATTTTTCAGGATTATTGATTTTTATATTTGTTTAATCAGGGAAAATTAGACGGTATTTTATATTCGGGCGGCGGGTGAAGCCGCCCTTACGAATTTTTTGAGGTACTGAAAATAAGGAAATTTAATTGACAATTTTGGTAAAAAATGTTATAATTATTAAAATATGATAAAATATACTTTAATCCGTTCAAAACGTAAAACGGTAGCGATTTACATTCGCGGCGGCGGGGTTGAAGTCCGCGCACCTTTAAACCTCCCTAAAAGCTATATAGACGACTTTGTGCTGTCAAAAGAAAAGTGGCTCGCAAAACAGCTCCAAGCCGAAAGGGAGCGGATTAACAGGCGGGTTGAATTTACTTTGGATTATGGCGCACTTCTAACCTGCCGAGGGAAAGCATATATAATCGACAAAAGTCAAAGCAAACACATCGGAGTAAGCGACAACTCATTTTACATACCGCCGAATTTAACTTCCGAAGAAATCAAAGCTGCCTGTGTTAAAATTTATAAGATTATCGCCAAAAGCGATTTGGCTGAAAAAACGTTTAAGTTTGCTAATCAAATGTCGCTCAAGCTTAATGCCGTTAAAATTAACAGCGCCAAAACCCGCTGGGGAAGTTGCTCGTCTAAGAAAAATATTAATTTTTCGTGGTTTTTGATTATGGCGGAGGACGATGTAATTGATTATGTCGTAGTGCATGAATTGGCGCATTTAATTCACATGAATCATTCAAAGCGGTTTTGGGCGGTGGTGGAAAGCGTTCTGCCCGATTACCGCCAACGCAGGAAGAAGTTAAAAGAGTTTCAGCAAAAATTAAATACAGAGAACTGGGATTAAAAAGTAAAAATTTATGAACCAAACAGCAATAGGAAAAACCGCAAGTGCAGACGCAACCGTAAACCAAGCCAATACCGCCGAGGCAGTTGGGAGCGGAAGTCTTGAGGTTTTCGCCACACCGATGATGTTGGCGTTAATGGAGAAAGCCGCCTGTGAGTGCCTCAAAGACGGGCTTGAAATAGGGGAAACTTCGGTAGGAACGTTTGTTAATATTTCACACACTGCCGCAAGTCCAATAGGCGCAAAAATAACCGCCACGGCTGTCGTAAAAAACATTTCCGGGCGGAAAATTGAATTTGAAATAACCGCGTTTGACCATTCAAGTCAAAAGGAAATCGGCAGAGGAGAGCATACGCGAATGGTTATTGATGAGAAAAGGTTTATGGAGAAACTGAAATAAATAGAGGCTAATCATTTTAGCTCTACCACAGTAACTCCTGTTTCACCTTCGCCGTAAGCCCCGAGCCTGAAACTTTTAACCTGCCTGTGACCTTTCAGGAAACGATGCACTGCGTCGCGCAGAATCCCTGTGCCTTTTCCGTGAATAATGGTGACAAGTTGCAATCCGCCCATAATACTCGAATCAATGAATCTGTCAACCTCCAAAACGCCCTCGTCCGACGCCATTCCGCGAATGTCAAGTTCCATGCTTACTTTCCTTGTGAGATTGCTTTGAATTCCTTTAGTCGAAATGTGCTTATTGTTTACTTTTATTCTGTCTTCCGGATTTTCTTCAATCAAACGCAGGTTAGCCTGCGTTGTTTTTGTTTTAATCAAGCCGATTTGAACTAAGCAGTTCCCCGATTTATCAGGCAGATTCAACAAAGTCCCTTTCTTATCAATATCGGCAAGCAAAACGGTGTCGTAAGCTTTAAGCGGACGGGGCAAAACGTAGTTTTCCTTTTTCTTTTCGGAGACGGGATTTGCGGTATCATACATTTTGTCAAGGGTTTTATTAAGCCTGGAGCGGGCGTTTTTGACCCTTTCAGAAAAGTCTTCTTTATCCTTTTCTTTACGCAATTGTTCCAATTCGTCTATAATTTCGTCTGCAATAAACCTGACTTCATTTATAATCCCCGCCGCCTTATTTCGGGTGTTTTGAAGCTCCTTTTCTTTAGCGTATTCAACCTGCTCGCGTAGTTTTTCGGCGGATTGGCTGTTTTTGAGGGCTTCGCGCCGCTCAACTTCAATTTCGGCTTTGGCGGCTTCAAGTTCAACCCGTGCGGTTTCAAGGGTTTCAACAGTTCTCTCAAAGCGTTTGCTCTCGCCCGTAATCAGCTTTTCAGCGCTATTTATTATTTCCACGTTTAACCCCAATCGCTTGGCAATGGCAAAGGCGTTGGATTTCCCGGGCATACCTATAATCAGCTTATATGTTGGTCTTAGGGTGTTTATATCGAATTCGCAGCTTGCGTTCTCCACCCCTTCTTCTTCAATCGCGAACATCTTGACTTCCTGATAATGCGTGGTCGCAAGTACAAGGCATGAATTACTTTTAAGAAATTCCAAAATCGAAACGGCGAGTGCCGCCCCCTCAACGGGGTCGGTTCCCGAGCCCAGTTCGTCTAAAAGAACTAACGAATTTTTATCCGATGTATTCAGGATTCTCGTGATGTTGTTCATGTGGGATGAAAATGTTGAAAGGCTTTGCTCAATGCTCTGCTCATCGCCTATATCGGCAAAGATTCCTCCGAAAACCCCGACCTTACTCCCGTCTGCAACAGGGAGCATAAGCCCGCACATCGCCATCAGCGTCAAAAGTCCCGCTGTTTTGATTGCCACGGTTTTACCGCCTGTATTAGGACCGGTGACAATCAGACAGGTGTAATTAAACCCTAATTCTATTGTAACGGGAACTACAGTCTCGGCGCTTATGAGCGGGTGACGCGCTTTGTTTAAAAAAAGACAAGGCGTTTGGCAAATTTCAGGGGTTACGGCTTTCATTTTAGCTCCGAGATTTGCTTTGGCAAAGTACATTTCAAGTTTTATTAAGGTTTCATAGCCTATAATTAATAATTCTGAAAAATCCCCGACATCGGCACTTAGTTCGGCGATAATCCGTTCAATTTCAACTTGTTCATGCCCTCTCAAAAGTCGTATTTCATTATTTGCCTCTACCACCGCCATAGGCTCTATAAAAAGGGTCTGTCCGCTTGCCGACGTGTCATGAACCAAGCCGCTGATTTCGCTTTTATGCTCATGCTTAACCGGCACAACATAACGTCCGTCCCGCATGGTAACTATGTTTTCCTGTAAAAACTTCTGCTTTTCGGCGTTTTTGACAAGCTTTTCTAACTGCTCTCTTATAAATAATCCCTGGCGTGTAATGGCTTTACGGATTCTTGAAAGCTCGGGACTCGCGCTGTCGGAAATTTCATCATCGGACACAATCGCGGCGTCTATTTTTTCGGCGAGCGGTTTATTGGGTGTAAGCATGTGAAAATATCCCGCAAGGGAATTGTCTATGCCGGAACACTGCGAATACCATTTGACCAATCCGCCTATATTCTTTATAACCGCGCAAATATCCAAAAGCTCTCTCAAAGACAGAGCAGCGCCGCTTCCCGCACGTTTTGCCGCGTCGCAGATATTTTTTATCCTTGAAAACCTCGGCGTGCCGAATTTTGCCGACAAGGTAAAAGCGTCATCGGTTTTTTGCAATTCTCCGCGTATTTTATCCAAATCGTGCAAAGGCTCTATTTCAGCGATTTTTTCCTTACATCCGTTGCTCCATGCCTGTTCTGATAACAATGATAATATTTTATCAAGCTCTAATTTTTTGTGGTCGTTCTTCATTAATCTGTATTCCTTTTTAAGGGGCGGGAACCTCCCCGCCTGTTATTTTTATATTGCTTCAGTCGGGCGGGAAAACCCCGCCTCTACATAAATATTTTTTTATAGTATTCCAGCGTCCTGAACTTTTTTCCCAAATGATACAGCAAATACTCCTCTGTTATGAACCCTAATTCCCGCAGATTTTTTTCGCCGAGCTCAAATTTATAGATTTTCTCAACCCTTGAAAAAACAATAAACCTCATTGCCTGTAAAAGGGAAGGGGTGAGAATAAAGGTATTTTGGTTTATAAAATTTGTGTCATAAAAGCAGTCGCCGCAAAAAAGCTTGCCTTCCCCAGCGGCAAAAAATATTTCCGCATGCTCATAGCAAAAACATTCGGCGCAGGCGATTAAGTCCGGCGATAAGCCTAAAATCATCGACAGCCGTAATTCAAAAGCAGATTTTATAAGGGAAAAAGACGCGTCCTTTTTTTCAAGTTCATATAAGCTTATGGCAAAGAAACGCAGTAATCCGTCTGATTTTTGCTCGGTAGCCGAGGTATATTTAATAAGTTCGGCGAAGTAAGCGGCTAAGGAAAATGCCGTAAAATCTGCCGAAAGCTTATGAAAGCTGTAAATCGGCTCGGCGCTGTTAATAGAATAGCGGTTCTTGTTGTTTTTATTCAAGCAGAATTTTGCATAGGTGAAAAGGGAAGTACTGCCCGCATTTTTAGAGTTTATTTTTTTTATGGCGTGTGCGGTCGCCTCAATAACGCCGAATTCTTCGGTCAGAATATCAAGATAACGGCTACTTTCACCGACATTTCTTTGTCCTATTATAATACCGTTAAGGGTAATCAACACGCCTTTCATTCCGCGTTCAACCCCAAATCGGTAATAAACCCTTCCTTATTGCGCCAATCTTCCTTTACCTTAACCCAAAGCTCCATATTGACCTTACATTTGAAATATTCCTCCATTTCAAGGCGTGCCTCCGAGCCGATTTTTTTAAGATTCTGCCCCTGCTTGCCTATGAGCATACCTTTATGTGAAGCCTTTTCGCAGTATATAACCACAGAAAGGTCGATAATATCCTTGCCTTTGTTGGTTTCGGATTCTTTCATACTTTCTATTTCTACGGCTGTGCCGAAAGGTATTTCTTCCCGCATTGTACGCAAGATTTTCTCCCTGACTATTTCCGAAAGCCAAATCTTTTCTGCCTGGTCGGTGGATATATCGCTCGGGAAATAATGTTCTTCAGTTTCTTCCGCGTACTTCTCAAGGGCGGGTAGGATTTTTTCAGTATTTTCACCTGTTTTTGCGCTTATGGGG
Source organism: Oscillospiraceae bacterium (assembly GCA_009776305.1). GTDB lineage: Bacteria > Bacillota > Clostridia > Oscillospirales > Ruminococcaceae > Ruminiclostridium_E. The sequence goes on from WRLY01000002.1 coordinate 97,696, forward strand.
ATAATTTCGGCGAACTCATACAGCTTGGAATAACGCTCGATTATACCGAGAAGTTTGGTTTTATCTTTTACTAAGTCAACCTTGTTTAAAAGCAATAGTACATCAACTTCAAGCTCTTTGAAACTTTCGACAAGCGACAGGTCGGCAGGGGAGAATTTCTTTGTGCAATCTGCAACCATCAAAATAACATCAGCCCCCGCAACGCCGGAACGCGCCTGCTTTACCATGTGTTCCGAAAGCCTGTTCTCAGCCCTGTGAAAGCCGGGAGTATCTATAAATATGAATTGCGTATTGTTTTCGGTAATAATACCGTGGATTTTTGTACGGGTAGTCTGGGGCTTGTTGCTGACAATAGCCACCTTATCTCCTACAAGCAGATTCATAAGGGTTGACTTTCCGGTATTTGCTCTGCCTGCGATTGCCGTAAAAACATTTTTATTCATCGTTTTTCCCCTTATTCTTTATTCTGCGCTTTTTGCGCTCTTTAACCGAATTAATAAAAATAAATGAGATTATTATTGAAATCACTAAAACTATAATATTCAGAGCCCGCATAAGGAAAAAATCCTTGATTTCCAAAAACACACCAACGTCCCAAAAAAGTAGGATTCCTATAACAACAGCCGCCGCTGAAGCGATAAAAACCGCTCCCGCCGCCGCGTCTTTGGCGATTTTAGCAAGCGTGTGATAGTGCGGCGAAACTTTGTCCACAATTACCTCGATTGACGTATTTATTATTTCAAGCGACATAACCAAAACACAGGTTAGGATAAGCAGGATTAATTCCTCTCTGGTTTTATCATAAAAACTTGAAAAATACAGTAAATAAAGCGTTGCAATAATATGTATCCGCATATTTCGTTCATATCTTGCGCAAAAAATAATACCGTTCATAGCGTAACGAAAGCTGTTTAATAAATTTCTCAATTTTTTTCCTCCGTGCGTATTTCTACGCATATACCAAGCTCATTCAAAATCCGCGTCTGCTTTTCACGCATAATTTCTTCGTCCGATTTGCAGTTCTCGTGGTCGTAGCCCAACAGATGAAGCATTGAGTGTACTGCCAAAAACGCTATTTCGCGTTTAGAACTGTGACCGTATTCAAAAGCCTGCTTCCTTGCAAGTTCAACATTTATTACAATATCCCCGAGCATTGTAAAATTGTTTTCGGGATTGATTTCATTGATTGGAAAAGAAAGTGTATCGGTAGATTTGTCCTTGCCGCGATAATCACGGTTAAGAATTTTAATCTCACCGCTCCCGGTCAACAGTACCGAAACTTCCGCGTTACCGAATTCCTCCGATTTCTCCTGTTTCAATACCGCAAAACAGCATATTTTTATTAAGTCTGTAATTGACCTGTCAACCCCTGCTTTATTGTTAAAGCTTACTTTTAATTTCATTTTTGGTTTTTCCTGACGGGTTATTTTTTAGAAACCGACTGTCGGTTAGGAGGGGAATGACGGCTTTGGCGTTTGACGAGAATTTTCTTTTTTGGCTTGGAATTAGGATTGGATTCAGTCGCAGGTTTAGACTTTTCATAAGCTTTGACTATATCCTGAACCAATTTGTGCCGTACCACGTCTTTCTCGCTGAAATAGCATATAGCTATGTCGTCTATGTTTTTCAGCACCTTTACCGCTTCAACAAGCCCCGAACGCCGCGGGTCGGGAAGGTCAATTTGGGTTATGTCACCTGTAATCACCATTTTACTGCCGTAACCAAGACGGGTTAAAAACATCTTCATCTGCTCATGGGTGGTATTTTGCGCCTCGTCAAGGATTATAAAGCTGTCGTCAAGGGTGCGCCCTCTCATGTAGGCAAGCGGAGCTACTTCGATATTGCCTCTTTCCATATTCCTCTGAAACGCTTCTGCGCCAAGCATGTCAAACAAGGCGTCGTAAAGAGGGCGCAAATAAGGGTCAACTTTATTCTGCAAATCGCCGGGCAAAAAACCAAGCTTTTCCCCTGCCTCAACAGCAGGGCGCGTGAGAATAATCCTTTGAACCTCCTTGGCTTTAAAAGCCCGCACAGCAAGCGCAACGGCAAGATAGGTCTTTCCCGTGCCGGCAGGTCCGACGGTGAAAGTGACGGTGTTTTTTCTGATACCCTCCACATATTTTTTCTGTCCGACAGTTTTGGGTTTAACAGGTTTTCCTGTAAAACTGACGCAAACGCAGTCCTTTGACATATCCGCAAGACGGTCGTCGCTACCTTCGCCTGTCATAGAAATAATGTATCTCACAATCTGCTCGGTAACAGATTCTCCCCGCTCTAAGATTTCCGCAAGATTTTCCACCGCCGAAAGGGCTTTTTGTACATTTGCCTCCTCGCCCATAATTTTTACATTTCCGTCGCGGTTGAGGATTTTAACGTTAAAAGCCCGCGAAATCATATTAATATTTTCATCGAACGCACCGAAAAGCTGCGGCGTCAACTCACTTTTATTAAAATTATATGTTTTTTCCAAAATTTTACCTTCTCATAAATTTTTTGTTTTATACTCTTTGACGGTTAAATTTTGCAGCTTATTTGCCGTGAATAGCGTGTGAAATTTAACCGTTAAGGAGTATATATAGTATATCATATTAGTTCAAAAAAAGAAAGTCAAATCTATTCTGTTTCTAAATTTAACCATTCGTCCGTGATTTCATTCAATCTTTCCCTGGCGCGTTCCAATTCTCCGCATTTTTCCTCTGCAAGAATATAATCCGCGCAGATTTCGGGCAGGGTTAATTCAGCTTCAAGGCGTGAAATTTCCGATTCAAGCTGCTCAATCTCAGTTTCAAGTGTTTTTGTACGCAGACGTTTCTTAGCGTCGGCAGCCCGCTTTTCCTTTGAGCGGTAATTAGAATTTGCGGCAGATTTTTCGGAAAGGTTTTCCGGTGTTTCTACCTCTAAATTAGCGGGCGCTGTTAATGATTCTTTGCGTTTTACTTCCATGTATTCATCAAACCCGCCGTCGTAAACCTGCGGGTTGTTTTCAGTAATTTCAAGAATTCTTGTAGATAGCTTATTAAGTAAATACCTGTCGTGTGAAACGAAAATCACCGTGCCGTCATAATCAAAAAGCGCTCTTTCAATAACCTCCCGCGTTGAAATATCAAGGTGATTTGTGGGTTCGTCCAATATAAGTACATTCCCGCGCTCTAATCTCATTAAGGCAAAACAAAGCTTTGCCCTCTCGCCGCCCGAAATTACCCCGACTTTCTTGAAAACATCTTCGCCGCTTAAAAGTACACTCCCGAGCAACGTGCGGACTTCCACCTCTTTCATTGAGCGGAATTTTTTATGAACTGCGTCAATTACCGTGTCGTTCAGGTTCAGCCGTGCGCTCCCTTGGTCAAAGTAGGAAATTTTGACGTTATCCGCCCATTCAACACTGCCTTTACGATTAGGGAGCAGACGTTGAATGAGTTTCAAAACTGTTGATTTACCAATGCCGTTAGCTCCGACAATTCCGATTTTATCGCCGCGCCTGACATTAAAAGAAAGCGATTCAATAAGGGTTTTAGCCGGCGCGCCGCCAGAGGCAAAATCTTCCCCTCCCACGCTGACTTCAAGAGCCTTTACGCTGAGAATATCAAGCGGCGGCGTAATATCATACTCGAATTTAATTTTTGCGGCTTTTTCATATAAAACAGGTTTTTCAACAATTTCCATTGCGTCAAGTTTTTTGAGTCTGCTTTTAGCCATATTTGAGGTTGAGGCACGGACTAAATTCCTTGCTACATAATCTTCAAGCTTTGCGATTTCCTGCCTTTGGGCTTGGTATTCTTTCATCTGTCTTTCGACAAGCGCCTGCTTTTCTTTAGTGAAAGCTGAGTAATTCCCTTTAAAACGGCGCAGTTTCCCGCGCTCAATTTCACAGATTGAAGTACAAAGCTTATCGAGAAAATATCTGTCGTGGGAAACTATTAAAAGCGCACCCTTATATTCTTTTAAATAATCCTCAAGCCAAATTACGGTATTAAAATCGAGATGATTGGTAGGTTCGTCAAGAATTAACAAGCCCGGGTTTTCAAGCAATAACTTAGCTATGGCAAGCCGTGTTTTTTCACCGCCGCTTAAAGTAGAAATAATTCTGCCGTAAGTATCGGGCGGGAAACCCATGCCGTTCAAAACCTTACTTATTTTAACGTCGGTTAAGTATCCGTCGTTAGTTTCAAAAAAAGCCGTCAGGCGGGAATATTCTTCGGCTGATTCTCGGTATTTATTGCTTTGATGGTCTTCGATACTACTCATTTCCGATTCAATTACCCGTAGTCTTTCTGCCGCGTCGTCAAGTGGCTTAAATACGCTTTTCATTTCATCGTAAACAGTATGATTTTCACCATTTTGGTTATTGACATCGGATTTACGTTGAATATTACCTCCGTCAGCTTGCCGATTTTGTGCTAAATAGCCGATGGTCACGCTTTTGTTTTTAAAAATTTTCGGCTCATTTGGAGCAGAGCGGTTTTCGGGATTTTCAAACCCTGTGATAATTCGCAAAAGCGTTGATTTCCCGCAACCGTTTACCCCTATTAAGCCTATACGGTCGTTGTCCTCAATTGTTAATCCGACGTCATCAAGGACGGTTTCGCCATTATAATATTTTGTGATTTTTTCAAGGGAAATTATCATTTTTGATTGCTCCGATTAGTTCATGGTGGTCAAAAATATGAAAAATAAAGAATGCTCTACTTTAAAAACGAATACTTTCTGTATTTTCCATTACGGCGACGACGACGTTTTTTAAATATTATGTAATTACGAATACGCAGAATAATTAAAATAACAAGCAACGCTCCTATGAACCCGAAAATCCAAAGAAAAACAACCGATATACCGCCTTTGCTTTGGTCTTGAACCGATTGAATATTATCTGCGCTTGCGGATAGGGTGTCTTCGATATTTATAATGTCTACCAACATATCTAATTCTCCCAATTTTCTATGCTCGGGATAATCAGGAAGAGAATCAGGTTGTAGCAATGTAAATACCGCATTGACCTGCGGCGGTTGGTACTCGTCGCCGTAACTTACGGTTCTGTAACTTATCTCAATATCATTTTTTGTACTTCCCTTTGGAATCAGGCAGTTAAACGGCTGTTCGGCGTACAGGTTCATCTCGGCTCGCACGCCTTCTTCGCTTGTAATTATATAATTGTCTTTCGACAGTTCATCCGCGTTAAAGCTTACATCGCTAAAGCTTTCAAAACCATAATCCAATAACGCCGCTGTGTCTGTATATTTATCGTCGGCGGCGGCAGATTTCATAACAACGGCAATTAGCGTTCTGCCGTTTTTGCGGGCTGCCGTCACAAGGGTATGTTGCGATTCGGGCGTCCAGCCTGTTTTACCCGCAATCACGCCGTCATATTTATACCAACCCGCTATTATAGAGTTATGACTCCAAAAAGTTCTTGCCTCGCGCTGTTTGTTGGTAGGCGGCATTTCGTATTTTTCCGCCCCGAATATTTCGGTAAATCCCGGTGTTTTTAACGCCGCCATAGTAATTACAGCCATATCATAAGCCGTCGTGTAATGTTCGGGTTCGGGCAGACCATGGGCATTTTTGAAACTTGTGTTTAATGCGCCGGCTTCTTTCGACCTTTCGGTCATAAGCAGAGCGAAATTCTCCATAGAGCTACCGACATGTTCGGCGATGCCGTTGGCGGCGTCATTCCCCGATTCGATTGCCAGCGCGTATAAAGCCTGCTCAAGTGTTATTATTTCATCTACGTCAAGGGCAATGTGTGAGGTATCCCGCCCTATTGAAAAAACGGCGTCGTGAGACATAATTATTGTATCGCTGAGTTCAGCATTCTCTAACGCCAAAAGCCCGGTCATAATTTTAGTTATGCTTGCCGGTTCCATTTTTTTGTTCATGTTTTTTTCAAAAAGGACTTGTCCCGTATCGCCGTCAATTAACACGGCAGTTTCGGACTTTAACTGTTGTCTTAATTCTCGATTTGAGAACGGAATCGAAACGGCTCCTGCGGGAATTAAAAAACAGGCGATTAAAACAATTATAATTAACAAAAAACTTGCAAATTTTTTTAACGGCACTTAATAAAAACCTCGATTTTTAAATTTTTTTGGAATCTGTGCTCAGTACCCTTATTCATGTATATGGGCGAAACCCTGTTCAAAAATATCATTAACATGCTTGTCTGCAAGGGAGTAGTAAACGATTTTCCCCTGTTTGCGAAACTTTACTAAATTACCGAGACGAAGGGACTTCAGTTGATGAGATATTGCCGATTTGGTCATATTTAAAAGCACCGCAAGGTCGCATACGCACATTTCGCTACAATGCAAAGCCCATAAAATTTTCACCCGCGTGGGGTCTGAAAACATTTTGTAAAGATTCGCGAGTTTTAAAAAATCTTCACCCTGCGGCATCATACTGCGGACTTTGCTGACCGATTCCTCGTGAATCACTTCGCAGTCACACTTATCGGAAATTGCCTGAATCGAGGTCGTTTGAGTCTTGGTCAAGCTTAATACCCCCTTTAAATTGAGCAATTACTCAATCATAAAATGATTATACATTATATTTTTAAATTTGTCAATATACGTAATGATTGACTTTTAAGCCGATACATGATAAAATAAACAAAGAAAAAAGTCAAAAAATGAGGTATATGACAGATGAAGAAAATTTTACTCCCCACAATACTTGCAATATTAGTTTTTGTTACTTTTACATGCTCTGTTTATATTTCTGTAGGAAATAAAAACCTGTATAAGATAAGAGATGATTTTGATATGGACAGGGTTTTTGATACCCTTACCGAAATATCGAGAGAACCTCGTCCGCGCGGCAGTGCTACTCATCAAAGGGTATTGGATTTTGTTTATACCGAGCTTGCGTCTTATGGAACGGAGCCTGTAATAATAGAATATATGACGACTTATGAAGATGCAGTCAGGTTGGGAGGGTATGGCGAGGAATACACGCTGATTCCCGACACTAAGGTAACTAATATTTTAGTGGAATTTACCGGAGAAAAGTCAGACGATATACTTTTGTTTGCCGCCCATACCGATAGTGTGCCTATGGGAGCGGGGGCGGGTGACGCCGGCGTTCCGGTTGCCGCTATGCTTGAGGTAATAAGACAGATTAAAACGCGGGAACTCACTTTTGACAACACCGTTGTATTCCTTTTCACCGATGGGGAGGAAGAAGGCTTGCTCGGCGCTTATCTCTTTGCCGAGAGACGGCAGCCTGTCAACAATGTTGATTCAAGATTTGTGAATTTAATGGACGACGTAAAATTTGTCGCCAACTGGGAGTGCAGGGGAACAGGCGGAATGCTGAATATGTTTGAAACGACAAACGGGGAATATAACGGTATTCCAAGCGGCAATTACAATACTGTTAAACATTTCGCGAAAATTAACGATAATATTTTCGCCAATTCAATTACCGATTTCGTCTACAGCCAAATGCCAAACGGCACGGATTTTTCGGCTTTTTCGGAGCAGGGCGTACAGGGCTTGAACTTTGCCAACCTCGGAGAGGGCTATAACTACCATACCGCTAATGACAACGTCGGGAAACTTTCGGATTTAATCGTTGCCCAAAACGGCAACATGATGCTCGAGGTTCTTTACTATTTCGGCAATCTGGATTTAAACACGCTTTACGGTGTTGAAAACAGTGCGGTTTTTTACACATGGCTAAATTTGTTTACCTTTTATTATCCGCCGTGGGTTGCTGTAGCGTTCGGGGTTTTAAGTCTGTTGTTAATCGCGACGGCTTTATTCCTTAATGCCAGGTTAAGAAAATATTCTCTAAAAGGCTTATTATTAGCCCTGCTTTCTAATATTGCAGCGGTTGTCATTTCTTTGCTGATGGCATTTTTGGTTAGAAGCGGCTTGGCTCTAATTCCGGTTTACGGCAGACTTTTAGGTTCGTATTCGTTCAGTCATTGGATTACGGTACTTGGCTTTTTGTTCTTAACCCTTGGGGTTTATGTTGCGGTTCTCGCTGTAATGAATAAGTGGCTATCGCTAAAATATAAGTCAACGCCGCAATACTTATTTTTGGCTAATTGTATTTTTATGGGTGCAATAGGTTCTTTGGGTGCTGTTTTCGCTCCCGAACTCAGCATTTTATTCTCGCCTGCGGGATTTGTCGGGGCGGTTATATTGGCGTTAAATATGGGTGTTAAGCGTGATATATCTAAATTTTACTTAGGCGTAATTCCCTGCATTTGTATGCTTCCTTTGGCTGTGCCTTTGGCAATTTTGGCTTCCGATGCTTTGGGGCTGACTTTGGGCTGGGCGCTCGGAATAGTCCCCGTACTGGCGCTTGGTTTTATCATTCCTTATTTGTTTGAAATAGAGAGCCCAATAAAGGTTATAAGTAAAATCAACCGTTTGGTGGCGGGTGGGTTTATCCTTGCGGGACTTGTATTGATTTTGTCACTTGCCGCCTTTCCGCTTAATCTTTCCACAAATATTTACGAAAAAGCAAGCGGAATACACAAGCTTTTTAATGATGACACGATTATTTATAGATATGACCTTGAAACCGATTCGGGAATATTTATTATGTACGACCAATCGGCTTACGAATATTTGGAAAGAGAGTACGGACTCACAGGCAGGTTTGACGCCGAGCTTAACGGTTATGTCCTTGCGCTTGACGGAGTCGCGGATTCAGATAAATTAGCCGAGCCTGAAATAATTACTTCTTATAATGGGGAATTTTTTGAGATTGACGTGCGAAAGGTTTCGGATTCAGAAGGGGCTTTTTCGTTGTTTTTCCCCTTAAACGCGAGTGATTCCGGCGCTTATACAAATATCACAAGAATAGAAGTTGAAGACGAAAACGGTAAATATTTATTTGAAGCAGAAAACTTTATGGAATATATGACCGAGCGAGGGGAAATTAAGTTCAGAAGCTTTTCGGATTCAATAATTCGTGTTTACACAAACAACGATAACGCGCTTTTATTCGGATACACGGAAAATTATTATTTAGATTTTGACGGCGCTGTATTCAAAGCACCAAAATCAATAGAAGAAAATGAAATAAATTTAAAAACCGGAGTTGAAGTCTATAAATGGTTTTTTATAGCCCGTTAATACAATAATATATGTTTACACTAACAAAGATAAGCCGATTATAACAAATACGGAGGTATAAATATATGACAATCCATGAATTACAAAATGCAATCCGAAACCTAAAGCAGGAGCGGAATATTTGCTTATTGGCGCATAGTTATCAGGCGCGGGAAATTATAGAGGTAGCGGATTACAGCGGAGACTCCTACGCTTTGAGCGTAGCCGCCACCAAAGCCACTCAAAGCACAGTTATAATGTGCGGCGTTCGCTTTATGGCAGAGACGGTGAAAATACTGTCGCCTGAAAAAACAGTCTACCTCGCGAACGGTGAAGCCGGATGTCCTATGGCAGAGCAGATGGAACCCGAGCTGATTTCTGCCGTCAAGCAAAAATATCCCGATTATACCGTGGTGGCTTATATAAATACTACGGCAGAGCTTAAAGCAATCAGCGACGTCTGCGTAACCTCTTCTTCGGCTGTAAGTATTGTAAGAAAATTAGAGAATCCCAATATATTATTTATCCCCGACTGTAATCTCGGCGATTATGTAGCGAAGCAGATTCCCGAAAAAAACGTTAAGCTGTTGCAGGGCGGCTGTCCTATTCACGCCTGTGTTGATATGCGGGACGTTGAAAAGGCTAAGAAAAAAAATCCGAATGCGCTTTTGCTTATTCATCCCGAATGTCTTCCGAGCGTTGTGGCGGCGGCTGATTTTGTGGGCTCTACGTCGGCTATTATGGAATACGCAAAAAATTCCCCCGAGAGGGAATTTATAATCGGTACTGAAATGAGTATTGCCGAGCATTTGCAGTATGCCTGTCCCGACAAAAGATTCTATGTTTTAAGTCAAAAGCTACTTTGCCCTAATATGAAAATCACGACTTTGGTTGACCTGTATCATTCGCTTTCGGGGAAGGGCGGGGAGGAAATCGTTCTACCGCAGGACTTAATCAGGGACGCGAGGAAATGTATTGATGAGATGATAAGGCTGGGATGAATTTTCATAAGTTTTTCGGCTCACCTTATAATTTGAGCGTTTTGTAAAATTTCAAAAAAAATTAATATTTTTTCTATTGACATTTAATATTTTTTGATATATAATAATAAATATCAATTGATAATAATTATTAATAAGGAGGTTTTTTATGAAAAAATTTATCTGCACCATTTGCGGCTATGTACATGAGGGTTCTGAACCGCCTGAAAAATGCCCGCAATGCAAAGCCCCCGCCTCTAAGTTCACTGAGCAGCCGGGAGAAGGGTTAGCTTTCGCCGATGAGCATCGCATAGGCGTGGCTAAAGACGTTGACCCTGAAATTGTTGAAGGGCTTCGTCAAAACTTTATGGGTGAATGTACCGAAGTGGGAATGTATCTTGCCATGAGCCGTCAGGCAGACAGGGAGGGTTTCCCCGAAGTCGCAGAAGCCTACAAAAGGATTGCTTTTGAAGAAGCCGAACACGCCGCTAAATTCGCCGAACTTCTTGGAGAAGTCGTTGACGTTTCAACTAAGAAAAATCTTGAAATGCGGGTTTTGGCGGAACACGGAGCGACGCAGGGCAAAAAAGACCTTGCGACAAGGGCAAAACAGCTTGACCTTGATGCTATTCACGACACCGTACATGAAATGTGTAAAGACGAAGCCCGTCACGGTATGGCGTTTCAGGGCTTGCTGAAACGGTATTTTCAGTGATTAAGTTTATCGGTTTAAAGAAAAAACCAATCCTTTAAGGATTGGTTTTTTCTTTAAACGCATGCTCTAATTTTTCAAGGGCGGTATTTATTAACCCGCGTGGGCAGGCGACATTAATCCTTTGAAAGCCCTTTCCGTCTTCGCCGAACATTGTACCCGAGTCAAGCCAAAGCCCAGCCTCATGAATTATTCTTCGGTCAAGCTCCTCCTGCGTTAGTTTATAAGCTGAAAAATCAAGCCATACAAGATATGTACCCTGAGGCTCGATAAGTTTTACACGCGGAAGCCGCTCCTTTAAAAATTCTTTGACGGCGCTTATATTTCCTTGTAAATATATTTTAAGCTCCGTCAGCCATTCACTGCCTTTTGAATAGGCGCTTTTACAGGCGGCAAGCCCGAGAGTATTAAGTTGGCTGTAGCCGCTTTTAGCTATTTCAGATTTAAACAAACGGCGAAGCTTTGTGTTTTTAATAAAAATATTGGCAATCTGTAATCCCGCTAAATTGAAAGTTTTACTCGGCGCGGTCATAATCACCGCGTTTTTTTCAATATTGCCGAAACAGACATGTTCGTATCCACTCCAAACAAAGTCGCAGTGGATTTCATCGGAGATAACCAAAACGTTATTATCGGCGCAGATTTTGTTCAGGCGTTCAAGCTCGACCCTTGTCCAGACCCGCCCCACAGGGTTGTGCGGGTTGCAAAGTATAAATAATTTTACATTTTCGGTTTTAATTTTACTTTCAAAGTCGTCAAAGTCAATGCTGTAATTCCCTTCGTTATAATTAAGAGGATTCATAACTAAATTTCTGCCGTTATCGCGGATAACCTCAAAAAAAGGATAGTAAACCGGCGTTTGAATAATTATGCCGTCGCTCGGTTGGGTGAAAGCTCGGATTGCCATGGCGATGGCGTATACCACGCCGGGGGTTTTGACAGTTTCATGTCTGCTTACGGAATAACCGTAACGTGAAAAAAACCAATCGGTAACGGCGTTGTAATAATCATTTTTTGCCTCTGTGTAGCCGAATATGCCGTGGCGGACAGCTTTTTCCACATCGACTAAAACTTCGGGCGGGGCGGGGAAGTCCATATCGGCTATCCATAAAGGAATCAAGTTCCCGGACATTTTTCGCTCGGCGGCAAAGTCGTATTTTAAAGAATCGGTGTTTTTTCTGTTTACTACAGTGTCAAAATTATATTTCATATTCTTGCTCATTTCGGTAAAATTTTACAGAACGAGATTGATTTTGCGGGCGGTTATAAACCACCCTGCATGGCTTTTGCCAAATCGGCTATAATATCTTCCACCGCCTCAATTCCAACCGAGAGGCGCAACAATTTTTCATTGATTCCCTGCGCAATTCGCCGTTCTTCAGGAACATCGGCGTGGGTTTGCATTACGGGATAGGTAATCAGTGTTTCCACACCTCCCAATGATTCTGCGTACAGAATAAGCTTAACCCTATTCAAAATATTTCGCGCCGTTTCCGCGCTGTCTGTTGTAAACGAAATCATTGAGCCGAAACCGGACGCCTGTCGTTTTGACAATGCATAAGCAGGGTGCTCAGGTGAACCGACATAATGAACAGAGGTAATTTTGGGCTGAATTTTCAGCCATTCAGCGATTTCAAGGGCATTTTTCTGAGCTTTTTCCATACGCACAGCTAAAGTTTTGAGTCCGCGGGTTACTAAAAATGAATCAAACGGGGAAAGCACCGCCCCTGTGGTTTTTTGAAGGAAACGGAGTTTCTCATAGATTTTAGAATCGGCGGCTACTAAAAACCCGCTTAACGTATCGTTGTGACCGCTTAAATATTTTGTACCGCTGTGAACGACTATATCGGCGCCGAGTTTTATAGGATTACAGAAATAAGGGCTCATAAAGGTATTGTCAACGATTAAAAGAATATTTCGCCCGGCTATAATTTCTTTCACCGCCACTATGTCGGTGACTTTCATCATGGGGTTGGTTGGGCTTTCAATAAAAATAGCTTTGGTTTTGTCCGAAATTGTAGATTTTAAAACCGATAAGCCCGACGTATCAGTGTAATGAACAATCAAACCGTTTTTGGCTGAAACATGGTCGAACAGTCGTACCGTTCCGCCGTAGAGGTCGTCGGTAGAGATGATTTCATCACCCGGAGAAAACAGCTCGGTAAGGGTTGAAACAGCCGCCATACCGCTTGAAAATGCCAACCCGCCTGCGCCGCCCTCTAAGGCGGCGATTAAGCTCTCGACATGTTCGCGGGTGGGGTTTCCAGAGCGTGAATAGTCATACCCCGTGCTTTCCCCGACCGAAGGGTGCGCGAAAGTAGCGGACTGGAATATAGGCGCGGCAACCGCTCCGGTACTGTGCATTTGATTTATTTTATTTCTTGCCGCGTGAATACACGCTGTTTCCTGTTTCATAAGTATAGTCCCTTATATTGAAGTAAGCTTTGTAAGAAACAGACGATTTAAGCCGCCGTTTAACATAAACCGACCGTTTTCACCCCTTTTGGAAACGGCTGAATCGCGTATGACGTAGCATCGGTCATACTTCGGCGAACATTGCAGTAGAAAGATAACGCTCACCTGTGTCCGGCAGAATCACAACGATTACTTTATTTGCGTTTTCGGGTTTCTTAGCGACCTGAACAGCCGCCCAAAGCGCTGCGCCTGAAGAAATTCCGAGCAGAACACCGTCGCTTTTGGCGATTGTGCGCCCCGTTTCAAATGCGTCCTCATTTGAAACCGTAACAATTTCATCGTAAATTGCTGTATTAAGTACTTCCGGAACAAATCCCGCGCCAATTCCCTGAATCTTGTGCGGGCCGGGTGTTCCCGCCGACAAAACGGGGGAGGCGGCAGGTTCAACGGCGATTATTTTTATATTGGGGTTTTTCTCTTTTAAGTATCCGCCCGTTCCGGTAATAGTACCGCCCGTTCCGATTCCGGAAACAAGTATATCAACTTTACCGTCGGTATCCTCCCAAATCTCGGGACCTGTAGTTTTTCTGTGTACGGCAGGATTGGCGGGATTAACGAATTGCCCCGGAATAAAGCTGTCAGGGATTTCAGCGGCAAGCTCTTCGGCTTTGGCAATCGCACCTTTCATTCCTTTCGCTCCCTCGGTCAAAACAAGCTCCGCGCCGTAGGCTTTCAGCAGGTTACGGCGTTCTACGCTCATAGTTTCGGGCATGGTCAGAATAATTTTGTAGTTTTTGGCAGCCGCAATTGAAGCTAATCCTATTCCGGTATTGCCGCTGGTCGGCTCTATTATTACCGAATCCGGTTTTAAAACGCCTCTTTCCTCCGCATCTTCAATCATTGCTTTTGCTATGCGGTCTTTTACACTTCCGGCAGGATTATAATATTCTAACTTGCCGAGCAGGGTAGCTGATAAACCTTGTTCCTTTTTAAAATTTGTTAATTCCAACAGAGGGGTTTTTCCGATTAAGTCGGTTATTTTTTGATAAGTTTTCATTTAGTGGGTTCTCCTTATTATAAAGTTAATAATTACAATACATATCTGCATGGTAAGAATTATAACATATAACGCTCTCTCTGTCAAGTGGTTTTTTGAGTTTTTTGACTTTTTTATAACCTGCGGTATTTAAAAAGCATGAACTTCACTTATTGTTCCGCCGCCTATGACGGTATCTCCGTCGTATAAGACCGCCGCCTGTCCTTTAGTTACAGCTCTTTGCGGGCTGTCAAACTCTAACCTGAGAGTATCCGAATCAATTTGGCGGACGACAGCGGGCTGTTCGCTTTGGTTGTAACGTATTTTGGCGCGAACTTTCAGCGGCGATTCAATTTTTTTAAATGGTATTATATTTATATCTCTTGCAATCAGGACTTTGGCGTACAGTTCTGCCTCTGTTCCGACGACCACGGTATTATTATCTGGGCATAACGAGCAAACATATAAAGGCTTTTCGGATGTTAAGCCCAATCCTTTCCGTTGACCTACGGTATAATGAATAATCCCTTTATGTTCGCCGAGGTCGTTGCCGCTTTTATCGGTAAAGCGCCCTTTTGCAAAATCTTCTCCTGTATATTGACGAATGAAATCTGCGTAGCCTCCGCTTTGCACAAAGCAAATATCTTGACTATCGCGTTTTTTTGCGTTTATGAATCCATGTTCAAGCGCAATTTCACGCACTTCGGATTTATTGAGCCCGCCAAGAGGGAAAAGCGTGTATTTTAATTGCTCTTGCGTCATGGCGTAAAGCACATAGCTTTGGTCTTTGGACAAATCCATACCCTTTTTTAAAAGATACCGCTGACTTGCCTGATTATATTCAATTCGTGCGTAATGTCCCGTAACTATATATTCTTTATCAAGCTCTCTTGCACGGTTGAGCAACCGCTCAAATTTCAAATATCGGTTGCAGTTGATACAAGGGTTGGGGGTTTGGCAGTTTTTATAGGTTTCGATAAACCGTTCAATCACTTGTTTTTTGAAATCGGCGGCAAAGTTGAAAACATAAAAAGGAATCCCAAGCTTATGAGCTACGGCGCGGGCGTCCTCGGCGTCCTCCAGCGAGCAGCATTTGCGTTCGCGGCTTTCATCGGTTTCACCAATATCCTCGTTGGAAAAAAGCTTCATCATGCTTCCGATACATTCAAAGCCCCTCTTTACTGTCAAAAAAGCCGCAACCGAGCTGTCAACTCCGCCGCTCATGGCTATAAGCGCACCGTTCATAGCGGGAGCGTTGTCAAGCGGCGCAGTTCCGGAGCAGTCTGATATGTTCAAGGTAAAGTACTTCCTTACTTATATTTTACAGTTCGGCGTTACCTGAACCGTAATTACATTTTAGCACAGGCTAATAATTTTGACAACAGTTTTTAATAAAAAACAAAATACTTTTATTTTTTATTGAATTTTAACTTTATATATGATATAGTGTACTAAGGCAACCAATCCGGTAAAATTAAACTAAGACGTTCAATTTAAAAGAATTTTTTAAACATGACATACTGCCGTCATATTTTATATGATAAAATCAGGTTATAAATATTTTGGGGGTTTTTATCATGAGTACTGAGTCAGGAAAATTAATTAAAAAAGCAGAGGAAATTATTATCAGTCAACGCAACTGCGTACTTACGCTTATTGACAAGGACGGCTATCCCTCCTCGTCAGTAATAACCGTATCAAAGGCGGACGGAATTAAATTTCTGACTTTTTGCACAGGCATCGACAGTAATAAAGCGGTAAGAATAAGCGGTTGTAATCGTGCAAGCGTCTGCTTTGGCTCTGAAGAATACGGCGTTTCACTTTCGGGCGATGTTGAAATAGTCACCGAGCCTGAAGTTAAAAAAGAAATGTGGTATGAAGGGCTTGAACATTATTTTAAGGATTATAACGACCCCAATTACTGTGTTATAAAATTTACGGCAAAGCGGTACAGCCTTTTTATTGATTGGACTGAGAAAGCAGGGGAAATATAATTATGAGTAATGAAACAAGAACGCCGCCCGCTATGGAGTGGCATAATTTATTTCCGCAAACCCATCAACCTTCCTATACTGAAATTGAGAATTATATAGGCGGCACGGGTAAAGCCTTATGGCAATCGCTTTTTGATTTTATGGACAAGGTCTGTAAAGCCAAGCCGAAAATGACCTACAGCGGTTGTTCGTATGCGCCTGGTTGGAATGTTAAATTCCAGAAAAGTGGACAGGCTCTCGGTACTTTTTATCCGGAAATAGATGGTTTTTCAGTATTTATGGTCATCAGCTATAAATTATCGCCCGAAGCCGAGGCGGTTTTGCCGGAATTATCGCCCGAAATCAGGGAAGCTTATCAAAATGGCGGCGATTTTATGAAAAACGGCAGGTATTTTATGTTCAGGATTGAAAAAGAACCGGATTTAGAGGGTTATAAAAAGTTGTGCGGGGTAAAAATCAAGCCTAAAGGAGAAAATAATGGGCGAACTTAGAAAGTTGCCAAACATAGCGGAAAAGCTGGAAACACAGCTTGAACATGTAGGCATAAAAACAGTAGAACAATTAAGGGAAATTGGTAGCTACGAAGCATGGTTGCGTATTCTTGCGAATGACCCGTCCGCCTGTATAATGCGGCTATCATCATTAGAGGGTGCTATTCAAGGGATGCGTTGGCATAATCTTGACGTTGGTACAAAAAAGTCCTTAAAAGAGTTTTATGATTTACACAAAGCTAAGAAATAGGAGAAACAAATGCCAAGCAATAAAATCATTATCCGAGGCGCACGTGAGCATAATTTAAAAAATATCGACCTCGAACTGCCGAGGGACAAGCTTATAGTCATGACGGGGCTTTCCGGGTCGGGAAAGTCCTCATTGGCGTTCGACACGATTTACGCTGACGGGCAAAGAAGATATATAGAAAGCCTATCGTCTTATGCACGGCAATTCTTAGGGCAGATGGAAAAGCCGAACGTAGACAGCATAGAGGGGCTTTCGCCTGCTATTTCCATAGACCAGAAAACAACTTCGCGAAACCCGCGCTCTACGGTAGGGACTGTAACCGAGATTTATGATTATCTGCGATTGTTATACGCCCGAATCGGAATCCCTCATTGTCCCGTCTGTAACAGGGAAATCCAACAGCAGACCATAGACCAAATCGTAGACCAGATTTTGATTTTGCCCGAGGGGACAAAAATCCAGATTTTATCGCCCATTGTGCGGGGGAGAAAAGGCGAGTATCAAAAAGAGCTTGACGCCATTCGCCGTCAGGGCTATGTCAGAGTCAGAATCGACGGCAGTATTTACGACCTTTCGGAGAAAATCAAGCTTGATAAAAATATTAAGCACGATATAGAAGTTGTGGTAGACAGATTGGTCATAAAACCTGAAATAAAATCGCGCCTTTCGGAAAGTTTAGAAACGGCAGGAGGGTTGACCGACGGATTGATTTTTGTTGATAAGGGCGATGATGAAGAATTGCATTTCTCCCAAAACTACGCCTGTCCCGAGCATGGGGTCAGCATTGAGGCGCTTGAACCGCGCATGTTCTCTTTCAATAACCCTTACGGTGCATGTCAGAAATGCACGGGGTTGGGTACTTTTATGCGAGTAGACCCTGACCTTATTATGCCGAACAGGGAGCTTTCAATTAAAGAGGGAGGAATCAAGGCTTCCGGCTGGACTTATGCCGAGGGTTCAATCGCGCAGATGTACTTTGACGCCCTTGCCAAGCATTATAAATTCTCCTTGATAGCGCCCTTGAAAAGCCTTTCAAAAACCGCACTAAATGTATTGCTCTACGGCACAAACGGCGAAAAAATAGAGGTAGTGCGTTCTTACGAGAACGGTCACGGTAAGTATACAACTGATTTTGAGGGACTTGTAAACAACCTTGAACGGCGTTTTCGCGAAACAGGCAGTAATTATTCGCGGGAAGAAATACAGACGCTTATGAGCGATGTGCTTTGCCCCTCTTGCAAGGGCGAAAGGCTTAATAAAGAAGCCCTTTCTGTCACCGTTTCGGGAATCAATATAAGCGATTTTTGTAAAATGAGTATTGACGACGCATTGGAATTCAGCCAAAATGTTGAAGTTTCTGAGCGCGACATGCTTATAGCCGAGCAAATCATAAAGGAAGTAAAGGAAAGGCTCGGTTTTTTAAAAAGTGTGGGGCTTGGCTATCTGAACCTGAAACGGGCGGCTGGAACGTTGTCGGGCGGCGAAAGCCAAAGAATCAGATTAGCCACGCAAATAGGTAGCTCGCTCATGGGGGTGCTTTATATTTTAGATGAGCCCAGTATAGGCTTGCATCAGCGTGATAACGATAAGCTTATAGCTACTTTAAAACGTCTGCGCGATTTGGGTAACACCCTGATTGTAGTCGAACACGACGAAGAAACTATGTTTGCCGCCGATTATGTGGTTGATATAGGTCCGGGCGCGGGAGTCCACGGCGGGGAAATAGTCTCGGCGGGAACTATTGACGAAATTATCGCCTGCCCGGATTCCGCTACGGGGCAGTATCTTTCGGGAAAGAAAAAAATTCCCATTCCTAAAAACCGACGCAAACCCGACGGGCGTTTTCTCACGGTTTTGGGCGCGTCTGAGAATAACCTAAAAGATATTAACGTAAAAATTCCGTTAGGTGTATTAACCTGCGTAACAGGGGTTTCGGGGAGTGGGAAAAGTTCGCTCGTAAACGAAATTATTTATAAATACCTTGCGGGAAAGCTTAACCGCGCTCGCGTCAAAACCGGCTTTTTTAGTAAAATAACAGGCGCGGAGCAATTAGACAAGGTAATTGATATTAACCAATCCCCAATAGGCAGAACCCCCCGCTCCAACCCCGCTACCTACACGGGAGTTTTTACCGATATACGAGACCTTTTCGCCTCAACCAACGCGGCGAAGATGAAAGGTTACGCCACCGGGCGCTTTTCGTTCAACGTAAGGGGCGGGCGGTGTGAAGCCTGTGAGGGCGACGGTATATTAAAAATAGAAATGCACTTTCTGCCTGATGTTTACGTTCCGTGCGATGTTTGCAAGGGTCAGAGATACAACCGCGAGACCCTTGAAGTGACTTACAAGGGCAAGAATATATACGACGTTTTGGAAACTACTGTCGAAGAAGGCTTGAGTTTTTTTGAGAATATACCGCGTATTGCGAGAAAGCTTCAAACTCTTTATGACGTTGGGCTTGGTTATATTAAAATCGGGCAGTCGGCTACCACCCTTTCAGGGGGGGAAGCCCAGCGGGTTAAGCTTGCCTCCGAATTATCCAAAAGACCCACGGGGCGTACTATTTATATTTTAGACGAGCCAACCACAGGGCTTCACACTGCCGATGTGCATAAGCTTATAGATGTACTGCAGAAATTAGTCGAGGGCGGGAACACCGTTGTTGTAATCGAGCATAATTTAGACATAATAAAAACCGCCGATTATGTAATAGACCTTGGTCCCGAGGGCGGCGACGGCGGCGGCTATATCATAGCTGAGGGTACGCCGGAGGAATTGGCAAAGAATAAGGAATCATTTACGGGGCAGTATTTAAAGAAAGTGTTGGGTAGGAAGAAAAAGTAGGTTTGGGGCTTGCATATTCGCAAGCCTTTTTCTATGTCCTCTTGTTCGCCTTCCCAAGCATAAAAGTCTTCTGTAAACATTTTCATGTTTACTATATCAGTTATTTTGAGGGAAAACTAAATTTTCGTGGCTTGGGCGGTTTTTTATTGACATATTTAAAAATATGTTGTATAATACTTAAGTTAGGTTTAAAATACTCGGAGGAGTATCGAAGTGGTCATAACGAGCTCGACTCGAAATCGAGTTGCCCTTAACCGGGCACGTGGGTTCGAATCCCACCTCCTCCGGCGGTGAGCCACCGCAGGCAAAATCCCTGCCACTCTAAAAGCTGCAGGGATTTTCATGTTTCGGTTTAAACTCTGCCATACTTTAAAATATTAAAACAAAAATTATAAGGAAAAAACAATGAATGACAATCGCGGAAACTGGAAATCATCTATGGGCTTTGTTTTAGCTACGGCAGGCTCTGCCATAGGCGTGGGAAATTTGTGGAGATTCCCGTACCTTATGGGCGAAAACGGCGGGTTTTGGTTTCTTTTATGTTATCTTGCAATCATCATACTGCTCGGCGTCCCCGTCATGCTCGGCGAAATCACTATCGGTCGCTATACCCAAAAAAGCCCCGTTGAGGCATATTCAAAAATACAAAAAGGCTCAGGTTTCATAGGCGTTATAGCGGTTTTTGCCCCGTTTTTGTTAATGACTTATTACGGTATTGTCGGCGGCTGGGCGCTGAGATATATGTTCGCGTTTATTTTTCACGGTGCAGGTGTTGATTTTGTTTCGTTGGTAGGCGGCTCTCTCGCCGCAGGTGCATGGCAACCCGTACTGTGGACGTTTTTATTTGTAGGGCTTACATGGTTTATCTGCATCTTCGGTACATCGGGTATTGAAAAAGCAAGTAAAGTCATGATGCCTTTATTCTTTGTAGTTTTGATGTTAGTTGTAATCCGTTCGGTCACACTTCCGGGTGCGGGCGAAGGGCTGAAGTTCATGTTCGCCAATTCCGAAGGATTTACGATTCGGACAATTCCAATGGCGCTTGGACAGGCATTCTTCTCAATGAGTCTTGCCTCCGGCGTTTTGATTACTTTCGGAAGTTACCTGAAAAAAGACGCCAAAATGCCTAAAACCGCTATGACAATAGCCGGTCTCGATACATTAGCGGCAGTACTTGCGGGAATGGCGATTTTCCCCGCTGTGTTTGCTATGGGCGGTAGTCCGGGAGAGGGTACGGGCTTGGCGTTTACGACACTCCCCGCCACTTTTGAGCACATGCCTATGGGCAGGGTTATCGGCGCGGCATTCTTTTTGCTGTTGTCAATGGCAGCTCTCACATCGTCAATTTCATTGACCGAAGCCTGCTGTTCTTTTACAATTGATACACTTAAATGGAAACGCAAAACCTCCGTTACGGGTTTATGTGTCGCTTTTTGCCTGCTTTCAATACCTAATTCCATGTCTTTGGCTGAAGGAACTGTTTTCAGCGGTAATAATTTCCTCGGAACGGGAAAGAGTATTTTCCAATTGATGGATTACATCACAGGCAACATTCTATTGCCTGTAAGCGGTCTTTTGATGTGTATATTTATCGGTTGGTTCTGGAAACCTAAGAGCGCGATTGATGAAATAGAAAGTACTCCGGGTTACGTCTTTAAGCAAAAAGCCGCCTGGTCATGGATTATAAAGTTTTTAGCGCCGATTCTTATCCTGATTGTGTTAATCTTTCCATTTATTGAATTTATACCAATATTCAATAAATATCTTTTAAAATGATTATAAATTAAAAAAAATAACAACCGCAAGAGGAAAAATATTTTACGGCGTGTTAATGCCGGGAAAGAATGGTGCATAAAATGTTCAAAAAAGATTTTGTATGGGGCGCGGCTACTTCAAGCTATCAGATTGAGGGGGCGGCATACGAGGACGGCAAGGGCTTGAATATTTGGGACATGTTTTGCCAAAAAGACGGCGCAATCTACGAAGGACATAACGGCGACGTTGCCTGTGACCATTACCGCAGATACAAGGACGATGTTGCCCTTATGAAAGAGTTGGGGCTTAAAGCCTATCGTTTCTCGATTTCATGGGCGAGAATCATGCCCGACGGCACGGGCGAAGTTAATCAAAAAGGCTTAGAATTTTACAATAATCTTATAAATGAGCTGATTGCAAACGGCATAACCCCTTTCATAACCCTTTTTCACTGGGAGTTGCCCCTTGAATTACATAAAAGAGGCGGTTGGCTAAACCCCGATTCCCCCGACTGGTTTGCAGAGTACGCCAAAGTCGTAGTCGAAAACTTCTCGGACAGGGTTAAGCATTTTATAACCTTTAACGAACCGCAGGTCTTCATAGGTTTCGGCTGTATTACCGGAACACACGCTCCGGGTCTTAAAATGTCGCTTTCGGAAATAATTCCGATGGCGCACAATGTTCTTATTGCCCATGGCAAAGCGGTTAAAGCCATGCGCGCAATCGCAGGCGATTTGCAAATAGGTTTTGCCCCTTGCGGAACTTTCCCTTATCCCGAAACCGAGAGTCTTGAAAATATAGCCATTGCGAGAAAAGAGGCTTTTACCGTGACCGACGACGAAAGATGGTTTTGGAGCGTTTCATGGTGGAGCGACCCCGTAGTTTTGGGCAAATATCCCAAAGACGGGCTTCAAATTTTCGGTAAATATCTCCCGGAGGGCTACGAAAAAGATTTAGAAACAATAAAACAGCCGATTGACTTTTACGGACAGAACATTTATCATGGCTTTGCCGTAAAAGCAGACAAAAACTGCGAGCTTGAAGTAATAAAAAGATACGAGGGCTATCCCCGTAATTCTTTCGGCTGGGCTATTACCCCTGAGGCGCTGAAATGGGGCGCAAAATTTTTATACGAAAGATATATGTTGCCTATTTACATCACCGAAAACGGGCTCTCCTGTCACGATGTAATTTCCCTGGACGGAAAAGTTCACGACCCTAACAGAATTGATTTTCTCAACCGCTATCTGCTCTGCTTGAGAGAAGCCGCGGACGAGGGTGCGGACGTGGCGGGGTATTTCCAGTGGTCGCTTATGGATAATTTTGAGTGGGCGGCAGGTTACAGCGAGCGTTTTGGTTTGGTTTACGTCAATTTTGTTACGCAGGAGCGAATCATTAAGGATAGCGGGTATTGGTACAGAGAAGTGATTGAAAGTAACGGGGAGAATCTGTAGAAAATTTATATTTTGCATGAAAAGGGTTAATTATGAGCAATGTCATAAAAAGCATAAATGAACAACTTTCCGTCATTGAATTTGATTTTTCTCATAAACCTATTGTAATTGGCGGTAAATATGAGGAAAACACCCACTAATAAGCATTATACACACTGAAAGAAATCATAAAGCGGGCGTTATATAACGCCCGCTTTTAATTTTTATTACGCTCCGCAGCATTTTTTAAACTTTTTCCCGCTCCCGCAGGGACAAGGGTCGTTCCTGCCGACCTTATCGCTTGAAATCTTTTTTATTGTATTCTGCGCTCCGGCGTTTGCCGCATCGGGTTTCATAACCTGTTCCCTTTGAGGCGGAGCTTCCTTTCTTATTTGCACGGTCAGTACCATTCTTACGGTGTCTTCGCGGATTGAAGCTATCATCTCGTCATACATTGCAAAACCCTCGTGACGATATTCAACCACAGGGTCTCTGTGAGAGCCCATAGCCCGCAGATAAATACCCTGCTTTAAGTCCGACAT
Source organism: Oscillospiraceae bacterium (assembly GCA_009776305.1). Classification (GTDB taxonomy): domain Bacteria; phylum Bacillota; class Clostridia; order Oscillospirales; family Ruminococcaceae; genus Ruminiclostridium_E. The sequence goes on from WRLY01000002.1 coordinate 121,210, forward strand.
TGCGTCAATGTGGTCCATCCACTTTGAATCCACGTTTTTAAGCAGGATTACCCGCTCGACTTCGCGCATTATTTCGGGAGTGTATTCCTGCTCGCGCTTTTCATAAAGCTCTATTGCGCGTTTTTGCAGCTCTTCTTTAAGCTCTTCCTTGGTTATTTCGCCAAGCTCCTCTTTGTTGTAGCGGAAATCTGCCGAGGTGGTCAAAACTCCCGACCAGCTTTCCCGCAGTCCCGTAAGATTCCAGTCATCGGTTATGTCTCCCTGACAAAAAGTATCAACCGTTTCCTCTAAAGTATCGGTAATCATAGAGCGGATTTTTTCACTCACATCGCCGCCCTCAAGCACAGTGGCGCGCTGATTGTAAATAGTCATTCTCTGCTGTGACATAACGTCGTCAAAATCAAGTACGTTTTTACGGATTGAAAAGTTGCGACCCTCTATTTTCTTCTGCGCCGACTCAATGGTTCGGGTTAGCAACTTTTGCTGTATGGGCTGGTCTTCCTCAATGCGGAGGGTTTCCATAATACCCTGTACCCTTTCGCCGCCGAAAAGCCGCATTAAATCATCTTCAAGAGAAATAAAGAATCTGCTCTCGCCCGGGTCTCCCTGCCGCCCGGAACGTCCGCGTAGCTGATTGTCAATACGTCTTGACTCATGCCGCTCTGTACCGAGAATGAACAAGCCGCCCGCGTCCTTGACCGCTTGAGCTTCTGCCGCTATTTCCCCCTTAAAACGTTCGTTATATTTTTTATAACTGTCACGGGTTTTGAGGATTTCCTCATTGTCGGTCTCGGCGAAACCGGTGGCTTCTATAATTAAATCCTCCTCAACGCCCTCTTTACGCATCTGCGCCTTGGCAAGGTATTCGGGGTTTCCTCCGAGCATAATGTCAGTACCGCGTCCCGCCATGTTTGTGGCGATTGTAACGGCATTTTTCTTTCCTGCCTGCGCCACGATTTCAGCCTCGCGCTCATGGTTTTTGGCATTTAAAACCTCATGCTTTATGCCCTCCCGTTTCAAAAGCTTGGACAAAAGCTCTGAGCGCTCAATAGAAATCGTACCAACGAGAACTGGCTGCCCCCTTTGGTAACATTCCTTAATCTGTCGTATAGCGGCGGCGAATTTCCCGCTTTCGTTTTTGAAAACCTGGTCTTCCTGGTCTAATCTTACAATCGGCTTATTAGTGGGGATTTCCACAACATCAAGATTATAAATCCCTCTGAACTCCTGTTCTTCGGTCATAGCCGTTCCCGTCATTCCCGCAAGCTTACCGTAAAGTCTGAAATAATTCTGGAAAGTAATGGTAGCTAAGGTTTTGCTTTCATGCTTTACCTTAACCCCCTCTTTTGCCTCAATTGCCTGATGAAGCCCCTCGTTGAACCGCCGCCCCAGCATTTTACGTCCGGTAAATTCGTCGATGATAATGATTTCGCCGTCGTCAACGATGTAATCCACATCGTCTTTCATGATTCCGTGTGCGCGAATCGCCTGATTAACATGGTGTAAAACCGTAAGGTTTTCGGAATCCATGAGGTTTGTAATATTAAAAAATTCTTCGGCTTTTTTCACGCCGTTCGGCAAAAGCGTGGCGGTGCGGGCTTTTTCGTCTACTATGAAGTCGCCCTGATAGTCGTCGTGTTCTTCCTTACTGTCAAGCTCAACCACTTTAACCATTTTTAATTTTCGGGCAAGTTTATCGGCTTGGCTATACATTTCGGTTGATTTATCCCCCCGCCCTGAAATAATCAGCGGGGTCCTCGCCTCGTCAATTAAAATCGAGTCAACCTCGTCTATAATGGCGTAATTATGCTCGCGCTGAACTTTTTGTTCTTTTCTTACGCACATATTGTCGCGCAGGTAGTCGAATCCGAGTTCGTTATTAGTTGCGTAGGTAATGTCGGCGGAATAGGCTTCACGGCGCTTATCATTATCCAAATCGTGTGCGATAAGACCCACGGTTAAGCCTAAAAAGCGGTGTACGCGTCCTATTTGGTCGCTGTCACGCTTTGCAAGATAATCGTTTACCGTGACGATATGCACGCCGTCGCCTGTCAGTGCGTTAAGGTATGACGGCAACGCTGCCACGAAGGTTTTACCTTCGCCCGTTTTCATTTCGGCGATTCTGCCCTGATGAAGTACGATTCCGCCCTCAACCTGAACTGGGTAGGGCTTTATTGCAATCACCCGCCACATTGCCTCGCGGCATACCGCGAAAGCGTCGGGTAATATGTCGTCAAGGGTTTCTCCGTCCTCAAGCCGTTTACGCAGGATTTCTGTCTGACCCTGAAGCTCCTTGTCGCTCATTTTTTCGTAAACCGCCTCAAGCTCTAAGGTTCTTAATTTCTGCGGCTCCATTCTTTTTAATTCTTTTTTTGAATAATCTCCGAATAACAAATTTGAAATTCCCATGCCTTTGTCCCTCTCTATTTAAATCAATCCTTAATAGTATAGCATAAATTTGCCGCCCAGTCAATAATTTTTAAAGATTCCTTATATGTCGGTGTGCGGTTGTTATAACATTTTATCGCAAGAATAAAAATTGTAAATATTTCCAAAGTTTTGTTGACAAAACAGTCTTTTTTATGGTATATTTAATAATAGTGTGAATATTTTTTAGGGAGAATCCGAACATGCCATTATATCGCGAAACGGACGACAACACTGAAAACCTGCTTCAGGCTTTAAGCTCATTCCAAGCGGAAAGTCCGCTCCAAGTGGAAAGTCAGCCACAAACTGAAAACTTGCCCAAAACCAAAAGTCCTCGTCAGGCAGAACGTCCGCACCAAGTGGAAAGCCCGCGTCAAGAAACTTTGGATTTTGAAGCGACTAAGTTTGAGCCTTATGCGGAAACCGCAACCCAAACGATGCAGCCGGAAATTTCGTCTGCTGTAAAGACTACGCCGAAAGCCGTAAAAGACGCCTTATCTTCTGCGCGTGAAAGTCTATCACGATTTCACGGTTGCATTTCCGCCGGTGACAAGCATACCGTAGGGCTTAAAACCGACGGTACCGTTGTGGCTGTCGGCAGTAACGAGAATGGTCGTTGCGAAGTGGGGAATTGGCGTAACATAAAGGCAGTCTGTGCCGATGATTCTGACCATACCGTCGGTTTAAAGTCGGACGGAACTGTCATAGCTATCGGGTGGAATAAATACGGGCAGTGCGATACCTCCGACTGGCGGGACATTATTGCAGTTTCATCGGGTGGGCATCACACTGTCGGCTTAAAGTCGGATGGTACGGTGATTGCCGCCGGCAGTAACCGCTACGGCAGGTGCGATACCTCAAACTGGCAGGATATTGTCGCCGTTTCGGCTGGGGTTTCCCATACTGTAGGGCTTAAAAGTAACGGCACGGTGGTCGCCGTCGGCAACAATGATAAGGGTCAGTGCGATGTGGGAAACTGGCTTGATATTATCGCTGTTTCAGCGGGCGATATTCATACGGCGGGGTTAAAATCCGACGGAACGGTCGTTGCGGTCGGGTTTAACGGTAGTGATGAATGTAATACCTATCTTTGGCGTGATATTGTGGCGGTTGCCGCTGGTTTTCAACATACGGTCGGATTAAAAAAGAACGGTACGGTGGTCGCCGTCGGGAGAAACGATAAATTTCAGTGTGAAATCAGAGACTGGGAGAACATAGTTTCGATTTCTGCCAAGGGACTGCACACCGTCGGCTTAAAATCGGATGGCACAGTGCTTTCTATCGGAGAATATTCATCAGGTTTATGCGATACCTCTGAATGGAACGGCATAGGACTTCCTTTAACCGAGTTGATTATAGAACGTGAAAGGGCAGAGCGGGATGCCCAAAAAAAACTGGAAGATGAAAACAATCAACGTGAGCAGAAACAGCGGCTTTTAGAAGAAGAACAGCGTAAATCGGAAGAGGAAAAACTAAGGTCGGAGAGAATCCGCCATTTTGAAGAGCAGCAAAAGCAAGAGGAAGAATACCGAATCCGCGAGGAAGAAGAGCGTAAAAAACGCGCGCAACAGGGCTTGTGCGAATTTTGCGGGGGTAAATTTAATTTACTTGGGAAATGCAGGAATTGCGGCAGGATTGAAAAGTAAAATAACTAAATTTCCCCGCCGCCTTTTTAAAAAAGGGCGGCGGGGACGTGTTTTATGTGTGTGCTATTTCAATGTCTTTGGGGTATTTACTCCCACTCTATAGTACCAGGCGGCTTTTTAGTTATATCATACACCACCCTGCTGATACCGTCAACTTCACTTGTAATTCGACCCGAAACCTTCTCTAAAACTTCGTAAGGTATTTTGGCAAAATCCGCCGTTACTAAGTCGGCTGATTTAATTGCTCTGAGCGCCAAAATATAATCATAAACCCTTTTGCCGTCTTTGACACCTACCGAGCGCATATCAGTTAGTACGGCGAAATATTGATTTATGTCGTTGTTAAGTCCCGCTGTCGTTATTTCCTCACGGTAGATGTAATCTGCGTTCCTCAAAATATCAAGACGCTTTTTAGTAACCTCTCCGATTACTCGAATCGCAAGCCCTGGTCCGGGGAAAGGTTGCCTTTTGGTTATGTAGTCGGGCAGACCAAGCAATCCGCTTATTTCGCGCACCTCATCCTTGTATAATTCGCGTACCGGCTCTATTATGCCACGAAAATTCATGCTGTCGGGCAGACCGCCGACGTTATGATGGGATTTTACGGCGACGTTATTTTTGTCTCCGCTTTCAATCACATCGGTGTAAATCGTCCCTTGGGCTAAAAATTCTGTTTCGCCTAATTTGGCGGATTCTTCCTCAAAAACACGAATAAATTCTGCTCCGATAAGCTTTCGCTTAGTTTCGGGGTCGGTGACGCCTTTTAGTTTAGACAAAAATCTTTCCTCAGCGTTTACAATAATAAGGTTTAAATCCCAATCAGCGAAAGCGTTTTTTACTTCCCGCGCCTCATTTTTTCTCATACAACCGTGGTCTACAAAAACGCAGGTAAGCCGTTTTCCGATTGCCTTTGACAGTAAAGCGGCGCAAACCGAACAGTCAACCCCACCCGACAGAGCTAATAAAACCCTGCCGTCTTTTACGGTTTCGCGGATTTTAATCATTTGGTCTTCAATATATTGACTTGCGAGAATTTGAGGATTCCTTAAATTTTTCATGGTACACTCCTTTTGTTTTTATTCATTTAATTTTACCATAGTCGGGAAAAAATTGCAATATTCGCTTGCAAAATAGGTTAGCATAAATTATAATATAGTAAAAAAAGGACGTTTTAGAGTAAAATGAAAATTATATTAAAAGATAATTACCTGTTGCTTGAGGCTTTAAGGAGGACAAAATCGGTCAGCCCGGACTGCCTTTTATTTGCCGAAAGCATTGAAAGTCAAATCATAAACCGCGAAACCTTTCGCCTCGCCCAAAAATACAGCGTCAACAGGTATGAACTGATTTTAATTCGCACAAAGCCCCTGTCTCTGTTTAAACTAAAATCTAAAACTTTAAAGAACCTGTCCGAGCCTGACGCCCGGCGCCTTATTCTGTTAAAATCCATATTAAAAGGTAAAAGCATTTATTTCAGCCGCCTTTTTATGAACGGCGATTGCTTTGAGTTTACGAAACCCGGGCAGGTGGCTTTTGAAATTAAAACGCCAGACTGCAAAAAACTGAAAAAAATCAATAAACACCTGCAAAAAAATCAGTCGGCTTCAGATTCCGGGGATTTGGGCGACTTCGGGGGCAAGACACGGCGGGAAATCTCAAGTCATAATGCCCGAATTAACGCCCAAACCGTAAACAGCCTTATTTTGTCGGCTAAACGTGATTTTGAATTTATATTTCATTTTAACACTGAAAAATTTTATCAGAATCTTACTGCTAAAGGGCAAACTTTCACCAAAGAAGCCGTAATCAAAATTTATGAAGATGAAAGATACACAAAAATTTTAGACCTTTCTGACGCACGTGAGCGAATGGGGTTTATCGCCCTTTACGCCGCGACCTTCTACGGATTGACTTTAAACGACGTTTACTCGGTAGGAGGGATTTTCTCTCTTGATTCCGGTCGTGAAACTGAACAAAAAAAACACCTTGCCGGGCAAGATGTTTTTAACCTTGTATTTAATGAAAATCGTGAGGAAGTTCAAAAAAAAGTCTTTCAAATGGCAGAAACTCTGAGAAATCTCCCCCTGCCCGAAATCAATATGGAAATAAATAATCTTATTCGCCAAAACTATACCCTCTATTGTGGGGCGGGCGACATAGGACGGGTTTTTTCCCGCCTTACATTAAGTCGGGACAGAAATCTTGAGGAAATGTTGCAAACTGCCCGCAGACTCTCTTTTTATGGTGCACTTGAAAGCCTTTATGATGAAATGCTGAAATCGGGCGAAATCCGTAAAAAAAGTGAGGTTTATAAACAGGCTAAAGCTTTCTCAAACGCTGCAGAAGGCAGAAAGTCGGCAAAAGAGCTTAATTTTACGGTTAAAAACGTTCAGTATTTGCCCCTTTTGAATAAATGATTTTTTAACGCTTTTTTATCACTAAATAAAGTCATAATTAAATAAATTCCCGCTCCCGCTGCGACTGAAAACCCGAGGCGTAATATGTCAGTAAGGCTCACAAAGATGAAATGGTACCCGATAATCGCGGCTATGCAACAAAGCAGGGAATTGCACAGTGCCTTGCAGAAAAATGCGGGGATTCCTATTTTTATTTTTATTAACTTTGCAAGACATATAAAACCTAAAACGCATATAACCGTATAACTGCTTACAGTCGCAATTGCCGCGCCACTTATGTTTAATTCGGGGATTCTTATAAGACAAAGATTTAAGCCGAGCTTAACAAAAGCGCCTGCAAGCATTATTTTAATCGGCAAGTCAGCCCTCCCAATTGCGTAAAAAACGCTGAACAGTGTTCCCGCTAACGACAGGGTCAGACCGCCGAGGCTTAAAATTAAAAGGGGACGGGCGCAGACTAAAGCCTCGGCGGGGCGGGAGCTGTAAAGCAGATTTAAAATCGGCTCTGAAAAAATCGCCATTCCGAGACAAAGGGGTAAACCTAACATAAATGTGCCTTTGAAAAGTATCTTTAAATTTCGCGCAATTGCCGCAGTCTGAGCATTACACTCCATGTTTCCCTGTTTATTTTCATAGGAGCAGGGATATTGTTCGTGGTTGCTCGCCACAAACACACCGCGAGTAGCAGAATCAGAACTGCATGAATTTTTTTGTTTCTTTTTATAGGAGCAGGGATATTGTTCGTGGCTACTCGCCACAAACACACCGCGAGTAGCAGAATCAGAACTGCATGAATTTTTTTGTTTCTTTTTATAGGAGCAGGGATATTGCCCGTGGCGGCTCGCCACCCATGCCGCCGTGACGGCGGGGAGGGCACTTTTTCCGAGCATACCTGTCATGGCGGGGATTAAAGTGAACAATGAGGTCACAATACCTGTATAACTTCCGTAAATGAAGTTCCCAAGGTCGGCTAACTCAATTCCCCCTTGTAACCCGTAGGTGAATTCGGCAAGGAAAAACATCCTGTTTTTAGAAATGGCGAGGTTAATACTGTTAGTTATGGTAATTAAATCAATTAGCGAGTTAAGATTAATTGCCAACGCACCGAGCGTAATGGGAAAAGCCTCTTTGAAAAATATTTTCAGAAGATTTACGCCGCTTTCCGGAGACGGGCTGAAATCCAATTCATCCTTTGATATACCGTCGCCGTAAGAATCCCGTAAAAATAAAAAAAGCAGTCCTACGGCTTCGCTTACAGTTATACCCAAAACCGCCGCCGCTGCAGCATAGGGCAGGGAATCGGTCTTTAAAAGTACTATGTACGACAAAGCGACCCCCAAAGCCGCTTTTACCACAGCCTCAACTACCTGTGAAAGCGCGGTGGGGAGGGTGTTTCGCAGACCTTCATAGTATCCCCTGTAAACTGCCGCAATACAGCAAAAAAACACCGACGGTGCGATAATCAGCATGGAGGGTATGCTTTTCGGGGCGTCGGCGACAAAACGTGCGAAAGGCACAGTAATAACTAAAATTATAACTGTACCCGCAAAACCTAACAGAGCCGCCGCGCGAAGGGCGACTTTTTTTATTTTACGGACATCGCCGTATTTTCCGGCAGCGGCGTTTTGAGCGACCATTTTGGTCAGAACTGTTGGAATAGCCGCCGCAGTCAGGGCATAAACAGGTCCGAACACACTATACGCCGAGGAAAAATAGCTCATTCCCAAGCCCCCGAGAATATTCCCGAGCGGAATTTTCAAAAGCGCGCCGACCACCTTTGTTATTCCCATGGCAATAAAGAGAATGGCGGCGTTTTCAAGCATGGATTTTTTTCGTTGCATAATATCTCCCCCGCAAGTTTGTCCTATATATACTATTGAAAAAACTTTTATTATATGCTATAATGATTCAGGAAAAAAGAAAAAGGAGAATTCCAATGCCTATAAATATACCCCAAAACCTTCCCGCCTTTCAGACATTATCGGAAGAAAACGTCTTCGTAATTTCGGACGAGCGTGCGCTCCGTCAGGATATACGCGCCCTTGAGGTGGCAATTGTCAACCTCATGCCGACTAAAATCGAGACCGAAACCCAACTTTTAAGATTGTTAAGTAACACCCCTCTTCAGGTCAACATTACTTTTATAAGAACCGCTACCCATAAGTCTAAAAACACCTCGCAGGAACACATGTCAACCTTTTACACTACTTTTGAGGAGATAAAGGGAAAGTATTATGACGCGCTGTTTATTACAGGCGCGCCGGTAGAATTATTGCCGTTTGAGCAGGTGACATATTGGAATGAGCTTTGCGGAATTATGGAGTGGTCTAAAATCAACGCCTACAGCACAATACATATATGCTGGGGGGCGCTGGCGGGGCTTTATTATCACTACGGGATTGAAAAACGACCGCTTGAAAAAAAGCTTTCGGGGGTCTATCCTCAAAAGGTCAATGTTAAAAATCACCCGCTTTTTAAAGGTTTCGACGATATTTTTAACGTGCCTCACTCACGCTACACTGAGGTTAGCACAGAGGAAATAAGAAAATGCCCCGATTTAACGCTTTTAGCGTTATCGGAGCTTTCCGGGGCGCATATTATCGCTGATAAGTCGGGCAGGCAAATCTTTATTACAGGTCATCCCGAATACGACCGCGAGTCTTTGAAAAACGAATATTTGCGCGACCTCTCGAAAGGGATTAATCCCGACTTGCCTTATAATTATTTCCCCGGCGACGACCCCGAAAAAGAGCCTTTCAACTCATGGGGAGCCCATGCCAGTCTTATGTATTCAAATCTGCTGAACTTCTGCGTTTATCAGGAAACGCCCTACTTAATAGAGGATATAAAGCCGTTGGTTACGCCCGAAACTGACATTTGACGGGTATGTGTGCGATTTTCACAAAATAAACGATATTTATAGCTATTTCAAGAAAAAAAGAAAAAATAACTTTATTAAAGTAAAGTAAAATAAAAAATGAGCGTTTACCGCTCATTTTTTATTTCATTCGTTTTAAAAACTTCGGCTTAATCCATTTTTCTATAATAATCAAAACCTGTGAAAGACAAAGCTCATAGCATAAAAACGCGAAGTTTGCTGCGCCCCAAAAGCCGTAAACAGCCATATCCCCCATAAAGTCCATGCCCTCAAGCACCTTGTCAGCGCCGATAATTACGGCGAGTATCTGAAAGACGATAACGCAGGCGACGTTGAAAATCCCAAGTTTTATTATAAACTGCAAAAGTTTAGGCTTGATTAAAACAAGCTTGTCTCTTATTATAGGATAAAAGCCGAAAAAAAATATAAAAACCGTATTAGCCTCGGGCTCGGGGATAACAAAAATCAATATCAGCGCCGAAGCCGAAAAAGATAAAAGCGCCCACTTGTAATTTATGAAGATGCTTATAGTCCAAATCAAAATTCCTGAAATCGCAGGCATAGCGTATGTAAAACCGGGAACTAAAGAAACTAACATTATTATTACCGACAAGGCGCAAATGATTCCGCAATAGGCAATTTTATAACTAATTCGCTTAAAGTTTCCCATTTTTTGGTTACTCCTGATTAAATTTTTAAGAAAATTTAAAAAAATTATAAAATTTTTTAAATTTTTGCTGTTTTAATCGCAGTTTTCTATTGACAATTTACAAAATAAGGTATATTATATAAGTAAGGGGGAGGGTTTTTAAAAATGGCAAAAACAAACAAAAAAGCAAAAGATTCGCCTGTTTCGCTTTCTAATGACGTCGCGAAGCTTTTTGACGTTCAGTTGCGCCTTGAAATGCTGAAAAACGGCATGAGAACATCCTACAGACATCTTCTGCATCCTCTTTCCCTCAAGGACGGGGTAACACAGCTCGACCTTGTACGAATCACAAAGCTTAAAGCGCCTACAGTAAGCACCACGCTCAGGAACATGGAGGCAGACGGCTTGGTAAGCCGCGAAACCGACAAAGACGACGCAAGAGCCACAAGGGTTTATATTACCGAAAAGGGCAGGGAAATTGATAAGAAAATGCGGGTTTCAGGCGTCCGGCTCGAAAAGATTTTTCTTAACGGTATTACGCCGGAGGAAAAAGAGCAGGTAATGACAATATTAAGCAAAATGAAAGATAACATGGAAAAGGCAAGTGGCATGATTCTTAACGATACTGACGATTTAGACGAAATCGGCTACGGAGAAACTGTAAATATTGACGAATAAAAGTTACACTTTACATATTAAGCTTTAAAAAGTTTCCCAATCGTGCGGTTTATTTATTCCGCACGATTTTTTATTTTCTTTGCAGAAATATGATTGTTTCTGCCGACACGGCAGTTAATATAACAATCCGATTTCAGAATCATAATCATCAAGCACTAACCTAAGAGCTGTATAAGCAATTGTGTCATAAACGTTATCAGGTTGAGCGGTGAATTTTACGGGGATTTCAAGAGGTTGAATCTTTTTGCCTGAAAAGGCGGTTATTTCCCTGTTAAGCGAAATAACAATTCCGTCGTATGTCAGGCTGGTATACGAAAAGGTATCTCGCACGCCCTTACCGCAGGGAATAACCCGCTGCTTAAATGTTTCAAGCGCGTTTAGCTGTGCGGTATTTTCGGCATTGGCAATGACTATGCTTTTCTCAGGGCTTATTTCCGGAAGCAGAGCGCTCGGAACCTCACCGAAAGCCTTCATTACCACAATACACTCATTCAGTTCAATAACGCCCAAATGCGGCGCGTCAAACACCAAAATATCATAGCCTTTTCCAAGGCGCGAAACCGAGTTTTCTTTTACATAAGTAACACTGTAAGTATTTGTCAGATTGCTTTTTACAAGGCTTTCCAAGCCGGTATCTCCGCTGTTGCCTATTAAGAATACAGTAGTCAAGACAAATCACCTCGACTATAGCATGGCTTTTAAATATCGCAATATGCAAAATATTTATTACCGGACAATACCTAAACGCACCGATAGTCGGCAGGTTCAATAATTATACCCGATTCTAATCGCTTTCATGTTAAGCGCTATAAGATGCTCCTTGCTTTGAGTAATTATTTTTTTCAAAGCTTTTTCCGCTACTTCAAGGGTGGAGGATTTGGTTTCTTTTAAAAGTTTTCCGAGCATGATTATGTTAGCCATGCCTTGCAATTCATTTTCAACGGCAAGCTTGGCGGCAGGAATATCAAAACGCACTACCCCATCGGGGACTTTTGTTTCGGAATTCACCAAAGAAGAGTCTACAAGCGCCATGCCGCCGGGCTTAATGTCAGATATAAATTTGTCGTAACTCGGCGTGTTCATGACAATCAGCAAATCGGGCTTTAAAACCACAGGAGAACCTATGGGCGTGTCGCTGACGCAAACGGAGCAGTTGCAGGTTCCGCCGCGCATGGCGGGACCGTAGGAAGGCATCCAGGTAACCTCCTTGCCTTCAATAAGACCCATTTCGGCAAGCAGTTTGCCTGTGAAAAGTATTCCCTGACCGCCGAACCCTGCAATTAATATATTTATCGCTTTTTTTATATTATTCATATTCCCGCCTCCTTATAAATTCCGAGCGGATAATAAGGGAGCATATCGCTTTTAAGGCGTTCAATGGCTTTCATTGGTGACATTCCCCAATTTGTAGGACAGGTAGAAAGAATTTCTATAATCGAAAAGCCCTGCTTGTTCTTCTGGACTTCAAAACCTTTTCTTATTGCTTTCTTGGTAGCCAGTACGCTTTTCGGGTCATGAACCGAAGTTCGTTCGGCATAAGCTACGCCGTCAAGCTGTGAAAGCATTTCGCAAATCCTTATAGGGTATCCCTCGGTTTTAATATTTCTGCCATAGGGCGTGGTTTGGGTAATCTGACCGGGCAGGGTAGTGGGCGCCATTTGTCCGCCTGTCATTCCGTAGGTGGTATTATTTACAAAAATTATTGTTATATTTTCACCTCTTGCCGCGGCATGAACAGTTTCGCCAGTGCCGATTGCGGCAAGGTCTCCGTCCCCCTGATATGTAAAGACGAACTTATCAGGATGTGCGCGCTTTATTCCGGTAGCTACCGCGGGAGAGCGACCGTGTGAAGCCTGCATCATGTCGCAGCCGAAATAAAAATATTCCAAAACAGAGCAACCCACAGGGCAAACCCCTATAGTATCGCCCTCAATCCCCATTTCGTCGATTACCTCCGCAACTAAGCGGTGAATAATACCGTGGGTACAGCCGGGGCAATAATGGGTCGGTATATCAATTAAAGCTTTGGGTCTTGTGAAATCAGGCATTATAACCCCTCCTTAATTTCCGTAATCTTATTGAAAATTTCCTCCGGATTAGGCACAAAGCCGCCTGTTCTTCCGAAGAATTCAACCGGAAGTTTACATTCCAACGCCAACTTAACATCGTCAACCATCTGCCCCATTGACATTTCCACAACTAAGACTTTACGGGCATTTTTGCAGGCGTCGCGTAGTTGCTTTTCGGGGAAAGGGAATAAGGTCAGCGGACGGAACCCCCCGGCGTTTATACCATTTTCCCGCGCCATATCAACAGCAGACCGCACCACCCTTGCTGTCGAACCATAAGCTACGACAACGATTTCAGCATCTTTCTCATAAACCGCACCGGTTTCTTTTTCCTTTATTTTCTCATAGCGTTCAAAACGCTCCTTTATGACGTTTTCAAGTTCAATAGGCTCTAAATAAAGCGAATTTATAATATTATGAGGACGCGAAAATCCATGACCCGAAGCTGCCCACGGCGGCTCGGAAACGCGGGCGTCCGATTCTTCAAAGTTATCAAAGCTTACCGGCTCCATCATCTGACCAAGTACGCCGTCGGCTAAAATCATAACGGGCGTAAGGTATTCTTCAGCTATAGAAAAAGCTTTTTTGGTCATATCAACCATTTCCTGAACGGAAGACGGGGCTAAAACCGGAACGCGAATATCGCCGTGTCCGATTGCCCTTGTGGACTGCCAGTAGTCCGCCTGGGACGGCTGAATACTGCCGAGACCCGGACCGCCGCGCTGTACATTTACAATCACGCAAGGCAAATCTGCCCCCGCTATGTATGAAATTCCCTCGGTTTTAAGCGAAATTCCAGGCGAGGAGGAGCTTGTCATGCACCTTACGCCGCTACCCGCGCAACCGTAGACCATGTTAATTGCTCCAATTTCAGATTCTGCCTGTAAAAATACCCCGCCTGTTTTGGGCATACGCTTTGCAAGATACGCACCGATTTCATTCTGCGGTGTTATGGGATAGCCGAAGAAACATTTACAACCCGCACGGATTGCGGCTTCGGCAAGTGCCTCGTTACCTTTCATTAAAACTTTTTCCATTGCTTGCTCCTTCATTTATAATGAATTAATTTTTATTAATGGTTATAACACAATCGGGACACATAACCGCGCATAGCGCACATGAGGTACATTCGTCCTGATTAATACATTCAGCCGTAATAAACCCCTCTTTGTTAAGTTTTTCCCTTTGCATTTTTACAATTCCTTTAGGGCAAGCAGTAGTGCAAAGCTCACAGCCCTTACAGCGGTCAAAATCTAAAATAAATCTTTGCATTTTAAATACCCTCCTCTTCAAGCACCAACGAGTGGTGAAATATTTTTCCTCTAACACTTGAGCTTTTTTTCAAACTAAGTTAATTCCTTTCATTTTCAATGTTTCCCTTATAATTATATAAATTATCCTCACATTAACTACAACCACACCGGTTTAATTAAAATTTCAATCGGAAAATCAACCTTTTCACAATTCAAATCTTTTTTCCCCGCCGTAAAAACGAGCGGTATCCCTGCTTTTTCGGTGATTTTTTCGGCGTAGGGTAGGGTCGATTCTATATTCTGCGCCGTGGTTTCAGTTCCGAGGTTGGAATTGTTGATAATTCCGGTACATTTAAGTCCCGACGCGGTTTCGATTTCACGCAGTAAATCCAGAGTATCATCGGCTTTTTGGGTTAAATAGCGGTATTGGTTCACCACGTAAAGCATTTGAACGCCTTGTACTAACAAAGTATCTTTATACCTGCCGAGCGCTTTCGCGCCCTCGTCATCGCCGCCAACGTCAATAATAGTATAATCGGAGTCTTTTATTATTCCCGCAATGTCAAAGCCGAGCGCGGGTATATCAACGCTTGAATTTGCGTATTTGGAGGCGATAACACATATTTTTTCGTTATCAAAAAGCTCTGCTCCATTCGTCTTTCCGGAAATTCTGAAATAAGGATTAACTATATCAAGGTCAATTATCGACACTTTACCTGTTTCAGCTAATTTTAACGCTAAATTAGCTGAAACATTAGTTTTTCCTGAACCGTAATGTCCGGTAATAACCGTGACTTTATGGAAACTGTAATCGGTCATTGGGTATTGTTTCCGCTGTTGTCGTCTTGTTTTTCAAGGGTATTTTTAAGCTGTTCTGAAAATTCATTTATTTCTGAAACAGGGGCGCTTTCAGAAATGGTAGAAACTTCTGAATCGGGCGTTTCGTCAAGAGCGGCTTTGGCTTCTTCCTTGAAGTCTTTATCCTTAATCAGCTCTAACTCGCCTTTCATTAACTTCTCAAAATCATCGCCGTCTATTTTCTCTTTTTCAAGCAGATAATTCGCTACAATATGAAGTTGCGCCATATTAATAGTAAGAATATCCTTTGACTTTTCATAGCCTGTTTCTACTATATTACGGATTTCGCCGTCTATTTCAGCGGCTACGTTTTCAGAATAATTGCGCCCTTGGGAATAATCCCGCCCAAGGAAAACCTCCGGATTCTCATGTCCGTAAACAATAGGACCTAATTTTTCAGAGAAACCATAGCGCGTAACCATGTTGCGGGCGATTTGTGTAGCGCGTACTATGTCGCTTGAAGCGCCTGTGGAAATATCGTCAAGAATAAGCTTTTCCGCCACTCGTCCGCCGAGCAGTACAATGATTTCTTCCTCAAACTCGGATTTGCTTTTATAGCTTTTATCATGCTCGGGCAAAGAAATAGTATACCCGCCCGCCATTCCGCGCGGAATAATTGAAACCTGATGAACCTTGTCCTGCGTAGGGCAAAAATAAACGCATATAGCATGTCCCGCTTCGTGGTAGGCGGTAAGCTTTTTTTCCTTGTCGGTGACGACTTTTGACTTTTTCTCAGGTCCTGCAATGACCTTAATGGTCGCTTCCTCTATATCCTTTTCCGTAATGGATTTCCTGTCAGCACGCGCTGCTAAAAGCGCCGCCTCATTGACTAAATTCTCCAAATCCGCGCCGGTAAAGCCGGCTGTGGATTTAGCAATTGTAGGAAGGGTTACATCGGGGGCTAAGTTTTTGTTGCGGGTGTGAACTTTTAGGATTTCCTCGCGCCCTTTTATGTCAGGATAATGCACCACGACCTGCCTGTCAAAACGACCGGGACGGAGCAGGGCAGGGTCTAAAATATCCCGTCTGTTGGTGGCGGCAATTATGATAATACCTTCGTTTTCAGCAAATCCGTCCATTTCCACAAGCAACTGGTTCAGGGTTTGTTCCCGCTCATCGTGACCGCCTCCCAGTCCCGCGCCTCTATGACGCCCCACCGCGTCAATTTCATCTATAAATATAATTGAGGGGGTATTCTTTTTTGCCTGGTCAAACAGGTCGCGCACTCTTGACGCTCCCACACCCACGAACATTTCAACAAAGTCCGAGCCGCTTATAGAGAAAAAAGGTACATTTGCCTCTCCGGCTACGGCTTTGGCAAGGAGGGTTTTACCCGTTCCGGGAGGACCTACAAGCAGTACCCCTTTTGGAACGCGTGCGCCTATTTCCTGGTATTTTTTTGGATTTTTCAGGAAATCAACTATTTCGGTCAATTCTTCTTTTTCTTCATCAGCACCCGCCACGTCATCAAAGGTCATTTTTTTGCCGGTTGCCGGCTGATGGCGGGTATTGGCTTTGGAAAACTGCGACATTTTACCGCCGCCCGCTGTCTGACGCATAATAACATAAGTGAAACCTATCATTAACCCGATTAACAGCAGATAGGGCAAAAAGTTTGTTAAAAAAGTGTTGTCGCTGGGTCTTATATAATCCTGAACCAACGGCTGACTCGGGTTTTGTTCGTTAAATTCTTTTCTGTAATCCGCGGTTTCATCAAGGAAACGCCCGATAAAAGGAACGATGTAAACATGTTCCTCATTACTTCCGCGCAGTTTATAGGTTAGTTGACCTGAGCCGATGTTAAGCGAGTACTCTGTTACGTTGAATTTATCAAAATGCTCAATTATTGTTGAATATTTTTCGGTCGTTCCTCCGTTGCCCACGAGACTGAGCATATAAATTAACCCCAAAATCAAAGCAATTATGACCGCTACATAAATCAGCGTACCTTTATGTTTGTTTGACTGCATTTTACCGCCTTTCTGTGCTGTCCGCACTTTTGCGGACTTGCTCTCTATAAATGTCTATTGATAAACTTCTCTTTTTAAAACACCGATATAAGGCAGACTTCTGTACCGCTCGGCGTAGTCTAATCCATACCCTACAAGGAACTCGTTTTCAACCTTAAAACAGGTATAGTCTGCCTTTACTTTTTTCTCATATCCAAGGTTTTTATCTAATAAAACCGCGATTTTAAGTGAACCGGGCTGTTTTTCCGAAAGGATATGTATAAGCGCCGAAAGCGTCACGGCGGTGTCCAAAATATCCTCCACAATGATTACGTCGCGCCCCTCTAAGCTGATGTCGGGCTCTTTAAGGATTCGGAGCTTTCCGGAGCTTTGCGAACCCATGCCATAAGATTTGGCTGTGATAAAGTCAACGTCACAGGGCAGGTCAATCGCCCTTATCAAATCGGAGTGAAAAATCCACGCGCCTTTTAACACGCAAAGAATTAGTGGCGTTTTCCCTTTGTAGTCTTCAGTAATGGTTTTTCCGAGGCTTTCAACCGCCTCGGCTATACGATTCCGGTCGTATAAAACCCTTTCAATGTCCTTGTTCATAACAAATCCTTTCAATTATAACATAATATAAATAAAAAATCAATCAATTTCTTCTGTAATTTTGCCGAATCGTTTCAATATAAAGCAAATTATCCTTTACAATCGCAAATTTGTTTTTTGCTAAGTTGATTTTGCCGTTTGCGGCAGGCTTTTCGCTTGGGGCGGACTTTCCGCTTGGGGCGGACTTTTCGCTTGGGGTAAGCATTGAAACAATGCCGTTGATTCTTAAATTAGAGGGTGATATATTATTTTGGGATAAAATGAGTGAAATTATACGGTTCAGAATAGCGGGGTGAAGATTTAAAAGAGCGTCTGCTCTGTAGGCGTTGGTATCGGGAACAGCGGCGTCTTTAAGGGCTGAAACTGCAATATCGTGCAAATATTCATCGTCACGGCGCAAAGTTTCTCCCATTCTCGTAATTCCCGCTTTAAGTGACGGATTTATTTTTTGTAATAACGGCATAACGTTATTTCGGAGGTAGTTTCTGGTGAATTTATCGGAAAAATTACTTTCATCGACCACAAAATCAATGTTTTTTTCTTTAATATAGGCTGAAATCTCAGCCCTCTGAGTTTCTATAAGCGGGCGAATGATATTCTCCCTTATGGGCGGAATACCGCAAAGCCCCTTTAAAGCCGTCCCACGTATAAGATTAAGCAGAACTGTCTCGGTATTATCGTCCGCATTGTGGGCGGTTGCGATTAAAACATTTGTTCCTATATCGAAAAAAAACGAATATCTTGTTTCCCTTGCACACTCTTCAAGGCTTTGATGCTTTTTTTGAAGTGATTTTACATCGGCTCTGTGAACCTTTAAGGGTATTTGCAGCTTTTTGCATAACTCTATGACAAATTTTTCGTCGTCATCGCTTTGCTCTCCGCGAAGTAAGTGGTTTATATGGCAGGCTTCAAGCGTAATCCCAAGCTCCTCTTTAAGTTCAAGCATTACATAAAGAAGACAAACGCTGTCCGCGCCGCCCGAAAGCCCGATTATGACTTTATCACCGCGCCGAATCATATTATATTTTGTAATTGTGCTTTGTACATTGCGGGTTGTCTGTTGTCCGTCAAAATTCGCTAACATGAATAAACTCCGCACTTGTGAAAGAGTAAAACTCCCCTTCAAAGTTCAAATCTACTTTTCCCGTTTCCCCCCTGCGGTTTTTGGAAATAATACATTCGCATTTATTGGGGAACTCGGTTTCCTTATCGTAAAAGCTTTCACGGTATAACATTAATACAATATCCGCGTCCTGTTCAATCGCACCAGAATCCCGCAAATCCGAAAGCATGGGACGCCTGTCTTGCCGACCCTCCACCGCACGCGAAAGCTGCGACGCTAATATAACGGCTATTCCCAGTTCTTTTGCCATTATTTTAAGACTTCTCGTAATTTCAGAAATTTCGTTGACTCTGTTCAGGTCCTTGCGATTGGTTGACATAAGCTGCAAATAATCTATAACCACCACTCCGAGATTATTCATACGCCTTAGTTTGGCTTTCATTTCTCCAACCGAAATATTAGGAGTGTCGTCTATATAAATTTCCAAACCCGACAGAAATTCCGCCGCCTCGCTTATGTTTTTCCAGCCGTTGCGGTCTATGTCGCCTTTTCTCATCCGGTCGGCTGTAACCCGCGCTTCTGAAACTAAAAGACGTTCAACAAGCTGTTCCCTTGACATCTCAAAACTGAAAACAGCTATTTTCTTGTCGCGGTATTTTTTCGCCACACCGACAGCCATGTTAATCGCGAAAGTGGTTTTTCCCATACTGGGTCTGCCGGCGATTAAAATTAAATCGGCGGGAGCAAGCCCGAATATTAAGCCGTCCAATCGTTCAAAAGAAGTGTTTATATACTTGCTTTCATGAGCCTTTGGGTCGGCGGCAATTTCTGAAAGCTCTTTTACTTTCTCAAAAACCGTAGGCTTAATGGGTATTAAGCCGGATATGTCTTTCTCGCTTCTTATATTATAAATCTTAGTTTCGGCAAAATCCAATAAATGCTGAGGTTCTTCCGTTCCCGCGCTTGCCAAATCGAAAATCTCATTGGAGGCAAACATAAGCTGCCTTACCATATATTTGTCGGAGATAATAGTCGCGTAGCTTTCAATACTGGAGGGGCTGACCGCTGATTCCATAAGTCTTACAAGATAGGTTTTCGCGTCCGCTTGATTATCAAATACGTTTTTACGTACCGCGCTTTCAATTACTGTTATTATGTCAATCGGTTGTCCCGTTATGAACATTTGTAGCATAATCGAAAAAATTTCACTGTGTAGACCGACGTGAAAGCTCTGCGGGTTCAGCTTGTTCACAACATCGGCAATAAGCTTGGAATCAAGCAGAACAGAGCCTAAGACCGCCTGCTCGGCGTCAAGGCTGTAGGGGAGATTAGCATCGTTGATGTTAGCCATTATAATTTTCCTTCGCCCTTTGAATTAGTTTACAGGCACAATTTCAACAGTGTAACCATTTGCTCTGAGTATACCCGTAACGCTGTTCTCGCCGATTAAATGCGCTAAACCTACAACATAGAACACGTTTAAGCCCTCGTCCATATATTCCATAGCGACCCGAGCCATCTCTATATCGCGCTGTGTAAGCAAGCCGTCTGTATATTCTTTGTAAAGCTCTTCGGGCATTCCGTCATTCGTATTAAATATATCCTCAAATTCCTGCTCATCGCCGCGTTTCCATATTTCATAAAGATTGTCAATCTCTGCCGCCGCCGCTTGTACGTCTAACCCTTCTTCAATCAAAAACGTCATCAAAGCGGGGGAAAATCCGAGGAAAAGCGCGATTTGGCTTTCCGCCGATTCTATTTCCAAAATTTCCATACCTTGTTCTCTTGCCTCCGATATGAAAAACACGTCTAAACCATATTCGACATCAAGCGAGGATTGTTCAATGGCGGCTTGCGTAAATAATTGCGTCCAGAAAAAGGGCCTGAACATGTCGAGCATTTCAACGGGGACGCCAATCGCATCGGCTAATCCAAGTTCAACTATAGTTTCCTTTGCGCGTTCGACAGGTTCGGCGTCAATGTCGTCATAAATGGATTCGCCCTTGCCGTATACCATTGCAAATGAATAAGCTGTTAAAGCCGCAATATCCTCTTCAAAAGCGACTAAATCAACTTCCACCGCCAAATAATCGCTATTGTTAAAAGCGTTCATAATCTTATCGGGCAGGGGATAAATTGATTCTTCTGCCGCATGGAATGAACCGAATATGTACATTTCCTGTCCGCCCGGAGCTGTGACTAACCAGAAGAGAGGCGTTATATCGGAGGGAACGGGAATTTCCTCGAGTTCGGGTTCGGGCTCGTCAAGGGGGGCTGTTTCACCGGTTTCGTCGGCTGTACTGCCGCCCGTATATTCGTCATTTGCTACAGATTCAACGATGTCCTCAGGTTGGTCGGTGCTTTCTCCACATGCTGTTATACCGAGAATTATCGCTAATGACAGAATAATAGCCATTAATTTTTTCATTTTGGTTTATTTCCTTTCAAAATATAAATTAAAGCGGGCGTAAATTTTACTCCCCCGACACCGTCAACGAGAACTTTGCCGTAATACCCTGATAAAGCTTTGCCTCCACTTCATAAGTACCGTGGGTTTTTATTTCCCCGAGAATATTCAGTTTCTTTTTATCAAGGTCAAAGCCTTCCTTTTTCAAAGCAGCCGCAATGTCTTTTGTGGTTACAGAGCCGAAAAGCCTGCCGTCTTCGCCCGCCGCCTTAGCAATCATTTTTACGTTTTTTTCTTCAAGGCGTTTCTTGTCTTTTTCAGCGGCTGTGCGTTCGGTTTCAATTTTGTGCTGTTCGGAGGCTTTTTTCTGCTCAAGCATATTTAAGTTAGCCTTAGTAGCCTCAACGGCAAGCCCTTTCGGAAACAACATATTGCGGGCAAAGCCGTCCTTGACTTCCTTTATTTCACCTTTTTTGCCTGTGCCTTGCACGTCTTGTAATAGAATAATTTTCATTTTACATCTCCTTTTTTTATTTCTTAATAATATCATTGAGTTTAACTTGTAATTTAGGTTGGAAGAATCCGCTTGTTATTACGGATTATTTTCAAAATGCTTATCAATAGCTTTTAACAGCTTCTCCTTAGCCTCGTTCAGATTAAGCCCGTGAAACTGCGCTCCCGCCATAGTATGATGTCCGCCTCCGCCTATGCTTTCCATTACAAGTTGAACGTTCATCTCGCCAAGTGAACGAGCACTGATTGAAACCTCGTTTTGATGTGCGCGGAAAACCACAAAAGACGCCACCACCCCTGAAATACTCAGCATTTCGTCCGCCACCTGCGGGGCTACAAGCCGCATGTTTTCGGCGAAATCCGTACTGTAGGCAATGGCACACTTCTTGTAAATTTCTGCCGAGGAAACCAGCGCTACTTTTTTCTTATAAGCATCGAAAGAGTTGGAAAAAAGCGACTTTACGCTTACAGTGTCGGCGCCGAGCTTACGCAAAAACGCCGCCGCCTCAAAGGTGCGAACGCCGGTTCTTATTGTAAAATTCTTGGTATCTAACATAATTCCCGCTAAAAGCGCTTCGGATTGTTGCGCCGAAAGCTTTCCGGCTTCTCCGAAGTAGTTAAGAAGCTCTGTAACCATTTCCGAAGCGGATGAAGCAAAAGCCTCATGGAAGAAAACCAACGCGTTATCAACGTGATTTACCATTTTTCTGTGGTGGTCTATAACCATAACTTTTTTCGCCATACGGTAAAGTTCAGCGTCTTCAAGTATATTCGGATTATGGGTGTCGGTAATAATCAGCAGGGATTCGTCCCCCAAAAGCTCGCGCGCTTTTACCGGCGGGATAAACAACGGTTTTTTTTCATCAAGGTTTTTGAACTTTTCAATAAGTTCAATACACAGCACGGTGTTGCGCTCAATGGCAATATAAGCTTCTTTTCCGAGGTTTCTTATTAGGCTGGCGAGCCCTATTGAGGAACCTACGCTGTCTAAGTCCCCTGATTTATGCCCCATTATGTAAACCCTGTCGGAATCTTTTATTAAATCCGCCAAAGAAGAGGCGATAATTCTGGCTTTAACCTTGTTTTGTCGTTCGATTCCCTTGGAAACACCGCCGTAAAACTCAAAGCCGTTTGGTGTTTTAATTGCCGCCTGGTCGCCGCCGCGTCCCTGCGCCATTTCAAGAGCCTGACGCGCAAGCAGTGCGCTTTCTGAAATGTTCTTAGCCGTTGCGCCTATGCCGATTGACAAGGTTACGTGTACGCGCTCTGTAACGGCAATTTCCCGCGCTTTATCAAGCAACTTTACTTTTTCCTCAATAAGTTTATCTACATGACGCTGCTCTACAACCGCCCAACTGCGGTCGCGGTTGAATTTTTTCATTATTCCGGTAGTGGCGGCGGTGAATTCCTCAAGAATTTTATCTATTTTTACTGTAATATGGGCTTTTTCACTCTCAAGCGCACCCTCGAACATTTCGTCATAATTATCTATAGTAATAAGCATGACAACAGGCTTGGAAAGCCTTTTCTCAATTTCCAAAAGCGTTCTTTTAGTTATATCCTCAAAATAAACCACAAAGATTTCACTTGTTTCGGCGTCTCGCGGAGCAGAAAGGCTGACGTTGTAGAATCTTTCGTTATGCTGTATTTCAACAAAGTTTTTATTGTTTTGCAAAGCGTTGTTGTTTATAAGTTTTTGCGCGTCTATATTGGCAACAGAGGATAAAGGATTCCCGTAAACCGCCTCTTCCTCAAATTTTTCCGTAAAGTGCTTATTAAACCAAACAAAATTATAGGAGGAATCAATAACAGCCACCGCCAAGGGCAGATGATAAAGGGATTTCTTGTCGGCGTTATCAATTTCGCCCGAGTAAAAGGTAAAATATTGAAATGCCCTTCGGGTTACCGTTATCAGCTTTCCCATACAAAAACCTGAAACCAATACCACAAACGGCGCAATCATCCAAAAGAAATGGGTCGCGCTAATATATATATATCCCGTGAGAAAGAACAGAATAATAATCAGGCAGGACACCACCACAATGAGACCGCTGTCGCGGTAGAAGTTTTTCAAGAATTCACCTCCGAACGAAAAGTTTTAATTTTGGAATGGAATAGATTATTTTAATTATCTGTTACATAAAGAACGCAAGTCCAGCGCCGAACATCATATTTCCGAATAGCAGTTGTTTCAAAATTGCACTTTCTGTAAAAATTTACAGCGTTATCATCTGTTTCCGCTTCAATATTCATTTTATATTTATCTTTTAAAGCCAAAATCATTGCGTAACCGACACCGCGTCCGCGGAAGTTTTCAGCGACGGCAATGGTTAAGATTTCTGCAAAATCAGAATGTGCTTCAAAATTACATACCCCGACAATTTTGTCATTATCAACCCAAGCATATAATTTTTGTGAATCCCGACCCATAATTCTTGCTTCCCATTGATTTAATCCCTCGTCAGAATCATCAAAAACAGCGGCGGCTATTATCTGTCTGACAACAGGCTCGCTTATACGGTTTTTAATATCAATAAACATTTAAGTATCCTTTTAAAGCGTGTGTTATACAGAAATTTTCTGCCGCAAGGTCGGGTTTATATTTCCATAATTATCGGCAAAACCATAGGACTTCTCTTGGTTTTGGCAAACATAAAATCGCTCATTTCATCACGCATATTATTTTTAATCGTGTTGGTAGTGAGCCGCGCTCCGCCATTATTATTTCCGCCGGAATTTTTTATGGTTTCGGTCATAAGCTCACGCGCCTTTTCCATAAGCTCCTCAGATTCGCGCACGTATACAAAACCGCGCGAAACAATATCCGGACCCGATAAAATCTGCCCGCTTTCACGTTCTATGGTAGCCACGATTACGATTATTCCGTCTGCCGCGAGTTTTTTTCTGTCGCGAAGTACCACAGCGCCTACATCGCCTACGCCCAAACCGTCAACCAAAACCTTTCCTGCGGGGACTTGGGTTACGGTCTTCATTTCGGTGCTGTCGGTTTCAAGCTGCTGACCTAAGTTTAAAATAAAAATGTTTTCTTCGGGAATTCCCATTCCCATTGCAATCTGGGCGTGTTTTTTCATGTGCTTGTATTCGCCGTGAATGGGAATGAAAAACCGCGGTTTGACAAGCGAGAGCATCATTTTCAGCTCGTCCTGACAGGCGTGCCCTGAAACGTGAACGTCATACATGGATTCATAAACCACTTCGGCGCCCGACTTCATCAAATCGTTAATTACCCGCCCCACGGTTTTTTCGTTGCCGGGTATGGGAGAGGCTGAAATTACCACTAAATCGTTCGGTGTAATTGTGACCTGCCTGTGGTCGCCCGCCGACATACGGGTCAACGCCGAAAGCGGTTCGCCCTGACTCCCCGTTGTGACAATGACAATTTTTTCAGGGGGATATTTATTAACCTGATCAATGTCTATAAGCAAGCCTTTCGGGATTTTGACATAACTAAGCTCAATAGCTTTTTGCACGACGTTTAGCATACTGCGTCCGGAAAGGGCGATTTTTCTGTCTGTCAGGGTAGCTATGTCTATAATTTGCTGTATACGGTGAATGTTACTCGAAAAAGTAGCCACAATCACCCTTCTGCCCTCGGCGGCGGCAAATATATTGCGGAAACTTTCGCCTACTTTGCGCTCGGACATGGTGTAACCGGGGCGTTCGGCGTTTGTGCTGTCCGAAAGCAGAGCTAATACGCCTCTGTTGCCGAGCTCGCCGAGACGCGCCAGGTCTATAATTCCGCCCTCTATGGGGGTATAGTCCACTTTAAAGTCTCCGGTATGCACGATTATACCTGCAGGGGTGTGAATCGCCAGTGCACAGGCATCCGGTATGGAGTGATTGACCCTTATGAATTCAACGCTCATGCAACCCATTTTAACCGTTTGGCGCGGCTGTATGACATTAAGACTGCACTGGCTTAAAATTCCGTGTTCACGAAGTTTTCCTTCGCATAAGCCTAATGTCAGCTTAGTTCCGTAAACGGGGACGTTTATTTTCTTCAGCAGATAGGGAAGCCCTCCTATATGGTCTTCATGCCCGTGAGTCAGGATAATCCCCCTGAAACGCTCGCGGTTTTTCTCCAAATAGGTATAATCGGGAATTACAATATCAACCCCGAGCATGTCCTCATCGGGGAAAGCCAACCCGCAATCGACTATAAACAGGTCGTTGGAACATTCAAAAACGTAAAGGTTTTTCCCGATTTCACCTAAGCCTCCGAGAGCTGTAATTTTAACAGCGGCGGTGCGGCGTTCCGAAGTTTTTTTGACCTGATTTTTGGCGATTTGCTCCGTAAGGTTCAATATATCATCCGACAAGGCGTTTTTTCTGCGCCTGTTGTCTGATTTAAAGGGTTTTTGCTTGGCGCTCCTTTTAGCGGAATTTTTTTGATTGTTTTTCTCAATCTGGGCATGATTTTTTTTGTCCCCCTTAAAAGCGGGCTTGTTTTTCTTAGTTATGATGTTTTCCGGCATTTTTACCTCGTTTTGTCATATAAACCGTTATCAATATGTAAATTCCCGCATGGTAAAAAGTAGGCAAAAGCGGGAAATTTGAACACGGCTTATTAAAATTTATATTAAAAAAATATAATCCTCTTTAATTAATATTTCTATTATAGCAAATGCAGGATTAAATGTCAAGCATAAGCCTTTTGACCATTGCTTCAACATCGTCGCAAAGGGATTTCGCCGTTTCGCTTGACGCGCTTTCAGCCATAAGGAAAAGCGCGTCGCCTTTTTTGTTTGAGCGTAGTAGTACCCTTGAGGTGCAGGCTTCATCGTCGTTGCCGCTTTGACTGTCTACTATAATTCCCTCGCCCAATCCGGATAGCCCCGACAGACTCGATGCCCCGTTTTCCCCCCTGCAAATTCTGCTTAAAATCCTCTGCGGTGGGCAGTTGATTAGCACGACGCGGTTTTCACGATTAAACTCAGGTAATCTTTCAGCCGCTTCTTCAAGAGAAATCTTTTCCCCCTTTTCTCCTTTTTCACGGGCGAGCCAGCCCAGTACAAACATAGAAAGATATGCGCCGTCCCAAAGGAAGGTCTCGCTTTGCGCGATTTCCCGCGCCCTTTTGTCCGAGTTGTCGTTAGAGCAGGAAAAGAAACGGTGAACCTTACGCCCGAACTTTTCCGCCAATAAATCAGCCGCCGTCGGGAAATCCGCGGGCAAAGCTACGTCAAAGCCGCCTTTCAGTATATCCCGACAGGCTAAGAGAATCAGCTTGTCATGATTTATGACCTGCCCTTTACCCAGTCGGAACTCGGCTTTGGTTCCGGCGCTGTTGAGGGTTATGATAAGCTGTTCGTTATTTTTTCCGCTTATTCTTTCAAAAACGGGGGCAAGGGTGTTTAAAAGTCCTGCGTTGTTGCAGTTAAGGATTACATTGTAATCCGATTTGAAGTCGGACATGTGATTAAGCATTGAAATATAAAGCTCGTCGGCACACTTTATGTCTACTACCGCCCCGAAACCGTCCCACGGTGCGTTGCGGTATTCGGAGCGATTAAGTCCGCCCTCTAAATTCCGCTCCTGCTGTCTTGTAAGCGCCAAACCGTGGCGATTTAATATTACGATTTCGGTTTTTTGACGGGCTCTTACATGGACGATTAAATCGGCAAGCATAAGCTTGCTTAAATGAATCAGCATGGGAACTGAAGCCGTACCGCAGTCAGACGAACGGCAACCTGTGCTTGAAATTCCGGCAATCAGTGCGCTTTTAAGGGAAACTGAGGCGTTATTGTCCTCGCAGGCTACTAAAATATTATTGGGGCATAACCCAGAAAGCGCACAGCCCACCTTAGCGGCAAAATCAGGCGTAACGTCTATATTAGTGTCGCCGCCGACGCCTCGCTCGCTTATTTCAATTTTATTTTTGCCGCTGTACTTATAATCATTGCAGACAATTGAATCGGCGGGCACGTTTTTATTCTGCCAGACCCGAACCCCGCTCTCCACACGGGAATTCTCGCCAATCACAGTCCCTTCGCCTATTACCGAATCGTTAGATAAACAGACATTTGCTTTTATTCTTACGTTTTCGCAAACTACCGCGCCCTCACAGTTAAGTTCTCCTGCTGTTATTGCGCCGTCAAGAATAATCGAATCGGTAATTTTACAATTAGAGCCTATTGTTACATTATCATTTAAAACCGCTCCTTCAAGAATATTATTCTTACCCAACCGCACGTTTTTGCCTATATAGCAAGGGGATTTTAAAGTTATGTCGTCGGGAATTACGCTGTTTGAATAAATCCCGTCTGCAATTTTACGTGCGTTTATTTCGCAGTTTACCTTTCCGTCTAAAATATCACGCTGGCAGGAAACATAGTTTTCTATATCGCCAATATCGCACCAATAGCCCTTTTCAGCGTAGGACATAAGAGAATGATTTTCCTTCAGCATCTTAGGAAATACGTCCCGTGCAAAGTCCCACATTTTGCCGTCAGGAATCAGTTCTAAAACAGCAGGATTCAAGAAATAAACTCCTGTGTTTGCATAGTCCGAAACACAGTTTAAATATGAAGGTTTCTCGGAGAAACCGGTGATTTTACAGTGGGGGGTGTTTTCCGAAGCGTCGCTCCCTGTGATAACCAAGCCGTACTCGCGTGGGTCGCTTACCTGTTTGGTTATAATAGTGGCTTTGGCAGTTTGGGTAGCGCTCAGAGCGGTTGTTTCGTTCGTAGCGGATATTCCGCTCGGAGCAGATGTTCCGCTGTTTTTATGAAAACGCATAGCCGCCGTAAGGTCAAAATCGCAAAGGGCGTCCCCGCTTATTACTAAAAAATCGTCGGTAAAGCTTGCCGCCGCCTTTTTTACACAGCCTGCCGTGCCGAGAGGCTCGTCCTCATAAGAAAAGCGTAAATCAATACCTTTGGTATTATTTTCAAAATCACAACCCTTGTAAAATCCATTTTCAAAAAGCCGTTCAATCATTTCGCCTTTATAACGCAGTGTAAAAACCGCTTCTGTGAAATCATGCCGTATAAGCAAATCGAGAATATATTCCACAGCCGGACGCCCGCAGAGTTTTGCTAAGGGTTTCGGCACAGTACCGGTAAGAGGGCGCAGGCGGGTTCCCTCGCCGCCTGCCATGATAATTGCTTTCATTTATAAAATCGCCGCCTTTCGTTAAGAGTGCTGATTAGTTTATTTTTGCGCGTTTTACTCTTTTTTATTCACATTATGCTCTACACAAAATTCTCCCCCCACGCATAAAATGAAAGCAGTCGTAAATAGTCAAAATTTAATTGTCCATTGTCAAATATATTGTCAGGAGGTGTTTTTTTGAAATCAGCTTTAATTATCTTGAAATCCATGACGGAAGCAGGAAAGGCGAGCCATCATCTTGAAAAGTTTAAAATCGAAGCCGCTGTTGAAAAAATAGCGATAAATAAAGACGGCTGCGGATACGGCATAAAGATTAAGGAAGACCCCGATAAGGTGTGCAGGCTACTCGGCTTGGTTAATATAGAATGTGTTGAAATAAGGTAAAGGACGGAGTTTAATAAGGTATGAAAACAAATACTCGTATAAAACTGATAAAATATTTTTATGGCTCATTGACGCCATTAAAGGGATGGTGGGAAAATGGTTTATCTCGATAACGCCGCCACCACATACCCAAAGCCCGCACCCGTAATCGCCGCCATGTCAAGGGCAATGGTAAATTTCGGGGGGAATCCCGGAAGGGCGGGGCACAGGCTTTCTATGGAAACGGCACAGGCTGTTTTTAATTCGCGGCTTAAATGCGCCGACTTTTTCGGTGCGGAGCCTGAAAATGTAATTTTTACACTAAACTGCACCCACGCGCTGAATCTTGCCATAAAGGGCATAATCTCACCGTCCGCCCACCTTATAACCTCGGACATTGAGCATAACGCCGTCATTCGTCCCGTACACGCCGCCTCAAAGGAACACGGCATTTCCTATTCCGTCGCAAGAACCACCAATAATGAGGAAGAAACGGTAAAAAATTTTGAGAGGCTGATTCATTCAAGAACCAAGGCAATCGTCTGCACGGCGGCAAGCAACGTAACGGGAAAAATACTGCCCCTCAAAGAGCTTGCCGAACTATGCCGAGCGCGGGGAATCTGTTTTATTATTGATGCGGCGCAAAGCGCGGGAATTATACCGCATAAGCTTTCAGACGGCATCAATATTATATGCACTGCGGGACATAAGGGTTTATACGGTCCTATGGGTACGGGGCTTATGGTCACTGACGGAAAGTTCAGGCTTAAAACCATAATAGAGGGCGGAACAGGCAGTTTCAGCAAAGAAATCGAGCAGCCCGAGGTTTTGCCTGACCGTTTCGAGAGCGGGACTATAAACACCTCGGGGGCAATTGCGCTCGGTGCGGGTATTGATTTCATAAAAGAAAAAACTGTTGAACGTATTTATAAGCACGAGCACGATTTATGCGAGCTGTTTTACAACGAGATGAAACAAAATAACAAAAAAATACGTCTTTACACCGAAACCTACGGGGAAAACAGAGTTCCGGTTGTGCCGTTTAACTTAGGCGGCATGGAGTCGTCGGAGGCGGCGGGGCTGTTCTCAAATGAAAATTTTTTCCTGCGGGGCGGATTCCACTGCGCTTTCATGGCGCACAAAAAAATGGGAACTCATGATATAGGGGCAGTAAGATTCGCGCCGTCGGCGTTTACTACAAAAAATGAGGTTCAGGCTTTTATAAAAGCGGTTAATAAAATCAGTGCAAAAATGTGAAAAACAAGAAAACAAGGCGGGACTATGTAAATAGTTCCGCCTTGTTTTCTGAGCATGAGGAAAAAATTAAAGAAAAAGAAGAATTTAATTATTTACGTTTGCGTACAAATACCGCAACGCCTGTCGCAAAGAGCGCCAAAGCCCCAACGCCCGCCAGCGCGTTTGCCGTGCCTGTGCCGGGGTTATTTTCCGTTGTTGTGCCTTCGGGTGCGGTTTCGGCTAAGACGTAGTAGGAAGCATGGCTTATTGTAAATTCAATCGAGCCGTCGGCGTTCAGCTTTACTTTTCCCATATCGACGACAACACCGTCATGGTCTATGTGGAATAATTTCACGTTATTGCCGTTGATTCCCGCCGCATTAAGCTGTTCGGCGGTCAAGGTAAACTTCATGTCAAAGCCGAATTCTCCGACAACGTTCGGGTTTATTACGATTGCGTTAGCGGGGATTTTTACCCCCTCAATCGTGGTCGCCTGTTTTGTTAAATCAACCGAAACATTCAAATCAAACGCGCCCGCGTCAGGGGTGATAGAATCGGCTAAAATTGTAAATTCAAAGCCGTTTTCAAGTTTTACCGTTACGTCTTTTCCGCTGTCTGCAATTTCCTGCAACATATCGGCAGAAATTACCGTACCGTCAATTTCGCTTAAATCAATAACAGGATTATCCTGTGCGAGAATGTCAAGGATTACATTCTCGTCTATGAGCGTTGCACCGTTGACGGTTTCAGGGGTTCGAGGTTCGGGTATTGGTTCGGGTATTGCCTCATTTGTGGTGTCGGGCTCTGTGGGCGTGGTTGGTGGTGTTGTACCGCCGCCACCGCCACCGCCGCCGCCACCGCCGTCCTTTGTAAACGTCACGGTCAGCACCGCGCTGTCATTCATGCCGTCCTTAACCGCGATTGCCTTAACCGTGGTGGTATTGGTCAGTGTGAACCCGCCCTCATAAAGCGTAGTTCCCGACGTCGGGGTCGAACCGTCCAAGGTATAGTAAATACTCGCCCCCGGTGTCACGCTTGAAAGGGTAACAGTTTGGCTTGTGGTAAAAGTTCCGCCGTTTGGTGTGGCTGTGGGGGCGGGTTGGTCGGCTCTTTGAACCTCGCTCGTCGCGGCAGAAGTCACCGAACCGTCATAATTCGCCGCTGTTACCGTTACGGTGATGGTCTGCCCCACATCTGCCGCCGTAAGGGTGTATGTAGCATTTGTCGCGCCTGTAATATTGACGCCGCCGCGTTTCCATTGATACGAAAGGGTTCCGAGCGCTACATCGGGTGTAGTGGTCAATCCTGTCGTTACCGCCGTCAGGCTCTGCTCGAATACGGCGTTGCCGTTTATAGTAACCGCGCCGCCGAGGGTAGGTTTATCTACCGTTACGTCGCTTAACCTTAACCTAATAGGCAGATTGTTTTTACTGTTGCTTATCCCCTGTACGGTAAAATTCCAATACGCGCTGTCGGCAGGCTGGCTCCAAAGGTCGGTATTTGCGCCATGGTTGTAGGAGATTGGCGTTGCCTGCTCGTCCCAGGCAATCACTGCGCCTGTACCGCTAACGGTTACGTTACCGGTACCGTAAGTGCCAATAACATCGCTTTCACCTGTTCCGTAGGCGAAAACCACCCCGCCGCTGATTGTGACGTCATCATCTCTGAAAATGGCAAAACAATCAGTACCACCACTCATAGATAGGATTGAACCGTTGCTGACCGTGACGTTTTTTCCGGCAACCGCATAATTGTTATTTCCAACACCCGCAGATATGATTATACCGCCGCTGACCGTGACGTCACCGCCTGTTCGAACCGCCATGCTGCTGTTGCCCATAGCTATGACTTGACCGCCGCTGACCGTGACGTCGCCGGTGGTTGATTCAATAGCCTTTTTGCCGTTGCCTGTAGCCGTGACTGTACCGCCGCTGACATAGACGTCACCCGCTGTAGAAATCAGAGTGTTGTCCTCATCTGCTATAATTTCAGCATTGCCGCTGACATAGATGTCACCAGTATGAGAGCTAATCGCATAGCCGCCCGATATAATTTTAGCATTACCGCTAACCCTGACGTCGGGGGCAGCGACGGGCGGTGTGACGCGAATCGCATTGCTCTCCGTTGTGATTGTACCGCCGCTAACCGTCACATCAACGTCGGTTGAAAGAATTCCCAAGCCGGCACCCGCATTTGTGATTGTACCGCCCGCGACTTCAAATACGCTCGAAAGTGGGAACGTGCCTGTACATACGATTACAGCGCCAGCTTGGTTTGTGCTCAAATTTGCTTTCCAAATAACCTTTGCGTTGGCGCCTATGTCGAACGTGATGGTACTGATACCTGAAGAACCTGCCGTGCCCTCAATGGTGACGCTCACGTCTTCAGGGACGTTCAACGTACCGCTGATGTCGCCGCTTATGATTATGGTGTTGTCTTCACCCGTCCAAAGGCTTATGTCGGGTGGAGTTGAGCCGTTCCAATCTGCGGTAGCCGCCCAAGCGGTCAGCCCCAATATCGGGACTGCGGCTAACAGGATAGCCATTGTTAAAACTAAGCTTAAAACTTTTTTCATGAATTTTTCTCCTTCTTTCTTACATTGTGAAAATGACAAAATTTCCCCCAATTTTGAATGTGTTATAAGTTTAGCACATTTGCACAAATTTTTCCATTGGCACACTATATATATATATATATATATATATAACATTCAAAACTGTAAGACTTGTACAAAGGGTGGTTACACAACGGTTACAAATGCAAAATAAAGGGACAGAATACGGCTCTGCCCCTTTATTGAATTGGATTAATTTTTGCAAAATTTTTTTATTTCCCGCTCGTCACCTCGAATTCAACCGCCGCGATAAACGCCTCGTCTTCGGAAAACACGTCTTTTTCAATCCTGTAAGTCCCCATCGAAAGCGTCCCGAAAAAGTGCCCTATATCAATACTGCCGTTGTTGACCGAGTGAGGGGTCAGGATAATCCCTATGTCGTTCCAACCCGAATCGGGCAGCATATCGACATATTCCCACCCGCCGTCTTTGTCCCTGAACAGCGTGAAATCCTCCCCGTAAGTATATTCGGCGGCGGTGTGGTTGACGATTTCATAATCGAGCCAGTCGGTATCGGTGGTGATGGGACTTGTTTTAAGGTTTAACGCCGCCTCGGTGGCTGAGAATTCTCTCGGGGCGCTTACGCTTGCGCCTGTCGGAACCGCTTCCTCAAAAACCGCGGACGGGGAAAATTCGGCTTGAGGCGGAACGTAGGGTCGGGCTGTTTCGCTTTCCCTTACGCAGGCGGAAAATAAAAGGGCTGAAATTAACGCTAAAACAAGGCTTTTTCTTTTCATTTTTATGACGTACCTTTCTTTTTTTAATTACTTGTCCGGTTTTATTATATTGACGTAGGGGCAATTTTATGATATAATATTTAAAAATCTTTAAAAATCTTTAAAAATCTTTAAGAAAATTAAAAATGATGAATTTACTTTTTGTAGGCGATGTTACGGGACAGGACGCGTGTGACGCGCTCGGGGCTTTTCTGCCCGGATTTAAGCGCGAGCATAAAATCGATGTAACGATTATAAACGGGGAAAATTCTGCCGACGGTAACGGCATTACGCCCCATTCTGCCAACCTGCTTTTTAAAGCCGGCGCGGACGTTATTACCACTGGCAACCACTGTTTTAAGCGGCAGGTTGCCGACAGCGCTTACGAGCAGTCGCATTTTCTTCTTCGTCCGGCAAACTTAGGCGGTAGCGCGCCCGGGAAAGGCGTTTGTATCATCGACAGGGGGCGTTATTCGCTCGCGGTAATCAATCTGATAGGGACGGTTTTTATGGCTTCCGCCGATAATCCCTTTAAATGCGCCGACGAAATTTTGAAAAAGCTTGACACCAAAAATATAGTCGTGGATTTTCACGCTGAAGCCACCGCCGAAAAAAAGGCAATGGGTCATTACCTCGCGGGCAGGGTCAGCGCGGTGATGGGTACTCACACCCATGTCCAGACTGCGGACGAGCAGATTATGAACGGGCATACCGCTTATATTACCGATGCGGGAATGACGGGGGTAGGCGATTCGGTACTCGGTATTGAAAAAAATATAATTATAGAGCGGTTTTTAAGCTATTACCCTAAAAAACATGTATTTGCAAAGGGAGAGCAGAGCATGAACGCGGTTTTAACCGTTCTTGACGAAAAAAGCGGTAAGGCTTTGTCTGTATCGCGAATAAATCATATAATAAGAGTATAATAAACAGGAATTAAGGAGAACTTCAAATGGAATTAATTAAAGTATCTGCGCGTTCAGTACCTAAGCTTGCGGCGGGAGCTATTGCGGCTGTCGTCAGGGAGAAGAAAATCGTTGAAATTCAAGCCGTGGGAGCGGGCGCAATCAACCAGGCGGTAAAGTCGATTGCCATAGCGAGGGTGTATACCGAGGGCGAAGGCTTGGACTTGGTTTGCAGACCCGCGTTTAAAAACGTCATGATTGAAGATGCGGAAAAGACGGCAATGCAATTTGTAGTCGAAGTAAACGCCGTCAAGAACGATTAACTGCATAAGCGCTCTAATTCTTTTCGCAATCTTTTAATAATACGCTTTTCAAGGCGTGAGATGTAGCTTTGCGAAATACCGATTCTGTCTGCGACCTCTTTTTGGGTGCGCTCATGACCGTCAACCAAACCGAAACGCATTTCCATGATTTGCTTTTCACGTGTTCCGAGACGGTCGATTGCTGAAAGGAGTAGGTCGCGTTCTACTTCGTTCTCTATATTGATATTGACTATATCGTTATCGGTTCCGAGCACGTCTGAAAGTAAAAGCTCGTTCCCGTCCCAGTCTATGTTAAGCGGCTCGTCGATTGAAATTTCGTATTTCTGCGAGCCTGTTTTTCTTAAAAACATAAGAATTTCATTTTCAATACAGCGCGATGCGTAGGTGGCAAGTTTTATGTTTTTGCCGGGACTGAAGGTGTTTACGGCTTTTATAAGCCCTATTGTACCTATTGAAATCAGGTCTTCTATGCCTATTCCCGTGGACTCGAACTTTTTCGCGATATAGACTACAAGCCTTAAATTATGTACAATCAGAATTTCCCGCGCAGTATTAAAATCGGTCTCAAGCTGTCGAAATGCTACCTCCTCTTCTTCTTTAGACAGCGGCGGGGGCAGTGATTCAGCCCCGTTAATATAAAATACGCTGTCTTTTTCCCTTGCCGCCCTGACTTTCTTCATGATGTGCTTCAGAACTGTTTGTAAGTCGTTCATTTCTACTCAAATCCTTTCTGTTTTTATAACGAAAATTCTCTGTTACATTAATAATTTAGGGTTAAAAATGGCGTTTACGCCGTTTTTATTTATGCCTCTTTCCGATATTCCGATTAGCGCTTCTACGTTTTTGCCGCTTATTGCAACGCTGTCGGGCTTAAAAACAGGGATTAAGCCGCTGCCGTTGAGCGTTGAGTAAGGCAGAAAACGCACGCCTTTTTTTATTTTACTGTAATATAAACCGCAATCTGAGGAATAATCCGGCAGGGCTTGCGGATTTTCAAAATCAATTAATTCTGAAAATAAATCCTTACAGGCGTTTTTGTCGCAGATAATCACCGGATGTCCGGTAAAAAAATCCGTCAAGGTGTTTCCGGAGTCAGCAAAAGCGTTTAATTCGGATATGATTCCGCTATGCTTAAAAATAACCTGATAAATCTTATCAGCGTTAAACTTAACGTCTAAAAAATAACGCAGAACCCGGATTAGAAAATACGCCGCCGCCGTTGAAACCAATAGCGCCAAAAATGAAATATCGAAATAAACCACGCCGTTATGATAAACCATGTCTAACGGAGAGGCGAAAAGCCGCAAGATTAACATAAATCCCGCGAAAATAACATTGATTATAAGAAAAACCAGCGCGTTTTTTGAAAAGGCGCGCAATGAGACAAATCCGAAAGCAATCAGCACAATGCCCGCTCCGATTGTTAATTTGAGTGCTGCGTTTAAAAATTCCGGCAGGGGGGGGAGCAGAATGACCAAAGATGAAATCCCGCCCGCCACCGCTCCTAAAACACAGCGAACAGTCTTAATTCGTCTGTGCAGAAAAGCGCCGCACGCCTTTATTAGAAAAAAATTCACATAAAGGTTTATAATGATTAATGCGTCTATGTAAACCACGTTCGGATATATCATATAACATATTATATATGAACGGCTCTGCGAAACTTGCCGATATTGGGGGGAGAATATAATTATTTAATTAGTTTGAAAGCATAACATAATTTGACTTTTTATTTAAAAAACTATAAAATAATAAAATGAGTAATTTTGTAAAATCAAGTAAAAAAGCTTATGTCAGAACCTACGGCTGTAAGCAAAATTTCGCCGACAGCGAGAAAATAACGGGGCTTTTAACGACTTTGGGTTATGAAATAATCCAAACCGTCGGAGATATTTCAGATATGGAAACCGCCGACCTAATACTTTTAAATACCTGCGCTGTCCGCGAAAACGCTGAACAGCGGGTTTTCGGGAATGTGGGCGCTTTGAAAAATCTAAAGCGGGCAAATCCAGATTTGCTGATAATCCTTTGCGGCTGTATGACACAGCAGGAGCATACGGCGGAGCGCTTTAAAGTTAAATTTCCTTTTATAGACGCGATTATAGGGACTAACATATTAGGGGTGTTGCCGGAAATAATAAAGCAAGCTGATTCTGAAAAAGAAAAAAAGCAAAAGGGTGCAATTATTAAAATTACACAAGCCGGCGGCGTTTTCGATGAGGAAATTAAGCCGCTCAGAAATAGCGGGGGTGAATTTTCTGCCTGCGTGCCAATCATGAACGGCTGTGATAATTTTTGTACCTATTGCGTAGTACCGCTTGTGAGAGGGCGGGAGGTATCGAGACTTGCTGAAAATATAATCAACGAAGTAAGAGGACTAATCGCCGAGGGCAGAAAGGATATTCTTTTGCTCGGGCAAAATGTTAATTCCTACGGACGCGGAAGCGATACGGATTTTAAGAAGCTTTTATCAGAACTCGACAAGCTCGGCGGCGAATTCATAATAGACTACATGACCAGCCACCCCAAAGACTGCAAAAAAGAGCTTATTGACTTAATTGCTCAAAGCCTCAACATTTCCCGTCACCTGCATTTGCCGGTGCAATCGGGAAGCAATCGTATACTAAAGCTTATGAACAGGGGATACACCCGTGAGGAATATATTGAACTCGCTATGTACGCTAAAGAGAAAATCCCCGAAATTTCGCTCACCACTGACATTTTAGTCGGATTTCCCGGAGAAACTTACGAGGATTTTAAGGAAACATTAGATTTAGTTGAAAACATAGGCTTTGATTCGGCTTATACCTTTGTGTACAGCAAACGCGAGGGGACAAGGTCTGCAGAAATGAACGACCCCGTGCCGAGCGGGGAAAAATCCGCTTGGTTTAAGGAACTGCTTGAGTTGCAAAATAAAATCGGTGAAATTTCCTACAACAGATTCACAGGAAAAACTCTACGCGTATTTTGTCTCGGCAAAGGCAGAAGCAATCCCGAACTGTTGACGGGCAAGAGCAAACAGGGAATTATCGTGGATTTTGAGGGTGACCAAAAGCTTTTGGGAAAATTCGTTGATGTGAAAATCACAAAGGCTTTGCCGTGGGCGTTAATAGGGGAATTGACGTATGAAAAATACAAATAAAAAAATAGACTGATTAATATTAAAACTAAAAATCAGAAAGGAGAATTGAAGTTTGAAAAAAATAATAATTTTAATTATTATTTCAGTTTTTTTGTTATCCGGTTGCGATGCTTTAAGCAAAACGGTTATTACAATGCCTGAAGAAACCAGTAAAAATACAGTTGTGGATAATCCCCCGATTAATGAGATTACAAACGAAATAAGCGAAAAATTGGTCGGGAAATATATTGCCGAAAATGACTCCGGAGCGTATTTTGAAATTTTGCCTGACGGTAAATTTGAACTTTCGGTCAACGCTCTTTCGGGGTACGCGAAGTATGATGAAGAATCTGTACAGATTACCGCTTATTATCAAGAGGACACGAGAGTTGTTATCAGCTTTAGGCTTATAAGCGGCAATTATACTTTTCCGGGCAGTTTTTTGTCGTATGATTTTGAGGGAGAACCTGACTTTAACTCTTTTAGGTCAATGACTTACAGGTTTTCCGAAAATTTGGATTTTGTTAAGCAAACCTAAACCCTGTCCTATTCACATTTCCCCTTTCATAGACATATAATATATTTTGTTTTACGGCAATTTAGGTTAGTATTAAGGCAAATGGAATTGCTGTTAGGGGGGCGGGCTTATGCTGAATACTGAAAAAAAATCAAAAAAACGCCTCGGGAAAAGGTTGGTTTTTGTAGGTGCAGTTCTGTTAGTATTCAGTTTTTTCATAGATATGCGGGTGCGTCCGCTTATTGAAAGAACGGGCGAATATATGTGCAGGGTGGCGGCGGTCAGAATAATTAACGATGTTATTTATGCCGAGCTTATGAGCGACGCGTATAATTATGACAATTTAGTTAATATAACTTATGATTCAAACGGTGAAGTAAAATCAATAAGCGGAGACATGCGAAACATAAACCGTCTGAAGTCCCGCTCGGCGCTGCTTATAAACCAATCGGTAGATTTGCTTGACGCTCAGAATATGGGCGTTTCTCTCGGAACGGCGTCGGGAATCAGCGCTTTTTACGGCAGAGGTCCGGTGATTCCGGTAAGGGTTGTCCCCAAAGGTTATGCTAATGTCGTTTTTTTAAGCGAATTCACCTCCGCAGGTATTAACCAGACCCTGCACCGTATAATTATGGAGGCGGAGGTTGATATAAGCATGATTATTCCGGGGTTTAACAGCAATGTTACCATAAAGACCGATTATATCATCGCAGAAACCGTAATCGTAGGTAATGTGCCTAAGGTTTATGCGCAGGTAATAGCCGGAGACGGAGAAATGTTTAAACTGTAGGCAAAGAGGATGGTATTTATAATGAATGAAACAATAAAAGAAAAATACGCAGATTTATGCAAAAAAATCAATGAATACAATTACGCTTACTACGTGCTTAATGACAACCTTGTCCCTGACCATGAATATGACGTTTTAATGCGGGAAATAAGGCAAATCGAGCAGGATTTCCCCGAGCTTGAAGCGCCCGATTCCCCCACTAAAAGAGTAGGCGGACAAGCCGATACAACCTTTGAAAAGGTGGAGCATACCGTACAGATGGGAAGCCTTCAGGATGTATTTTCGGAAGAAGAACTTTTTGACTTTGACCGAAAAATCAGAGCCACTCTCAACCCTGTGCGTTATATCGTTGAGCCGAAAATAGACGGCTTGTCTGTTTCGCTTGAATATACTGACGGCGTTTTTACACGTGGTTCTACGCGGGGGGACGGTTTCGTAGGTGAAAATGTCACCGAGAATCTTAAAACCATAAAAAGCATACCTTTGAAGTTACGTAAGGAAATACCTTTTATCGAAGTGCGCGGCGAGGTTTATATGCCCCGCGCAAGCTTTGAAAAGTTGCTTGCCGAGCAAGAGAAAAGGGGAGAGCAGCCCGCAAAAAATCCCCGCAACGCCGCCGCCGGTTCTTTAAGGCAGAAAAACAGTGCGGTAACGGCAAGCAGGGAGCTTGATATTTATGTATTTAATATTCAACAGTTTCGTACAGAAACAGAAAATACCACCGACGGCGGCACGTTACGCTCTCATAAGCAGGCGCTTGAATTTATGGCGGAATTAGGGTTTAAGGTGATTAACGGCTGGCGTTTTTATTCGGATATTAATGATGCAGTTTCTCGAATCCGTGAAATCGGGGAAATGAGAGGAACTTTGCCCTATGACATCGACGGTGCGGTTATAAAAGTAGATGATTTTGCGGGGCGGGAAATCATCGGCGCAACTTCAAAGTTCCCTAAATGGGCGGCAGCGTTTAAATATCCGCCTGAGGAAAAAGAGAGTACATTGCTTGAAATTGAAGTTAATGTCGGCAGAACCGGCGCTTTAACCCCTCTTGCGGTATTTGAGCCGGTGTCTCTTGCCGGAACTACGGTCAGTCGTGCTACTTTGCACAACCAAGACAGAATCGATGCACTTGGCATAAATATCGGCGATAAAATCATCGTTCGTAAGGCAGGGGATATAATTCCCGAGGTAATTGCGGTTGTTTCGCATACTGAGGATAAAACCCCGTATAAAATAGCGGAAAGCTGCCCTGTTTGCGGTTCGGTTGCCGTCCGCGACGAGGGAGAAGCGGTAACATTTTGCCCTAATATAGACTGCCCCGCAAAAATTCAAAGAAGTATTGAACATTTTTGCTCACGGGGAGCTATGAATATTGACGGACTCGGAGAAGCTATTGTCCAGCTTTTACTTGAAAAAAATCTGATTAAGAATGTCGCGGATTTATATAAGCTTACTTTTGAGCAGTTTTTGAAACTGCCTAATTTTAAGGACAAGTCGGCGTCGAATTTAATTAGCGCTATAAACAATTCTAAAAGCAATCAATGCGACAGGCTTATTTATGCCCTCGGAATCAGGGGCATAGGCGAGCGCAATGCGGCTTTGCTGTGTGAGAAGTTCGGCGGGGTGAAAGAAATCATGGGCGCGGATTTTGAGGAAATAGAAGCCACAGAGAATTTCGGCGCTATTTTAGCTCAAAACGTTTATGACGCTATGCGCGAGACGAATATGTGCCGTCTTATAGACGAGCTTGAAAAAAGCGGCGTAAATATGCTTTACACTAAAAAAACCGAAAGCAGAAAGCTTTCGGGCTTGACATTTGTTATTACCGGGACGCTTTCAAGCCTTTCCCGTAACGAGGCAAAAGAAATTATTATTGCCAACGGCGGAAAATGCTCAGAATCGGTTTCAAAGAAAACGAGTTATGTCTTAGCGGGGGAGGAAGCGGGGAGTAAGCTGACTAAGGCGCAGAATTTAGGGGTGAAAATTATTAATGAAGATGAATTACGGGGTATGCTTGAAATGTAGGGACGGCAGTCAAATGTCAATTGCAACCCTTTTAACTCTGTTTCCGACCGCACAGGTAATTTCATACGGAATCGTCCCCAATTTCTCCGCGATATATTCAACGCTTGTTTCTTTGAACTTGTCGGAATAAAGCAAAACCTCGTCGCCGACTTTTATTTCTTCAACATGGCTTACATCAATTATAAGCGAATCCATGCAAACCCGACCCAAAACGGGACAAAGTGTGTTCTTAACTATTGCAAGTCCGCTGTTTGAGTGAAGTCTTGAATATCCGTCGGCATAACCCGCCGGAATTACGGCGGCAAGCCTTTTTTTATCTGCCTTATAAGTCCTGCCGTAGCTTACAAAATCCCCTGTTTCAAGGGTTCTTAATTGACGTATAACCGATTTAAAGCTCATTACGGGGGAAAGCTTAACCGGCAGGGAAGGGCAACTTA
The DNA here is from genome assembly GCA_009776305.1 of Oscillospiraceae bacterium. Lineage (GTDB taxonomy): Bacteria > Bacillota > Clostridia > Oscillospirales > Ruminococcaceae > Ruminiclostridium_E. The sequence goes on from WRLY01000002.1 coordinate 162,810, forward strand.
TATTCGGCGAGTATCCGTATAAAATCAGTCCCGCGCGAACATAGTCAGCCTCAAAATCACTGTGGAAAAGTATGCCGCCGCTGTTTTGTGAATGGATTTTTAAGCCCCTGCCTTTAGCGGCACAAAGCAGTTTTTCCTGTTGTTTTCGGGTGAAAAGCAAATCTTCGGCGTTAAGGCTGTCGGCGCAGGAAAAATGGGTGTATACCGCTTCACATTTTAGTTCCGTTAGTGATAAAATTTCTTCCAATTCTCCCTCTGTGTTGATTCCCACGCGATTCATTCCGGTGTTTAGTTTAATATGCGCTCGGATTTTACGGCGAACTGCCGACGGCAATTTTACCGCGCTGCTATTGAGCTCTCTTGCGTAATCAATGTCTCCAACTGTCAAAATAAAGTTGTTTTCAACCACTTTTTGAAGATATTCCTTTTCGGTAAAGCCGAAAATCAATATTTGGCTGTCTCCTACGTATTCTTTTATGTGCAAAGCCTCCTCAATACATGAAACCGCGAAGAAATTTACTTCCGTTTTTTTTAGTTCCGGACAGATTATATTATCGCCGTGACCGTAGGCGTTGGCTTTTACCACCGCTATTATTTCTTTATTAGGGGCGAGGCGGCGGATTTCCCCGACATTAGCCCTTAAAGCCGAAAGGTTAATTTCTGCCCATGTTCTTTTATTGAAACTCTCAGAAAACATAAACTACCTCAAATTCCATATTGTATTTTTTCATAATATGTGGTAAAATAAAAATATAACACATTCATTATACACATTTTTGCTCCTTTATGCAATAGTTTACGGAGGCTGTGATGTCATTTAAAAAAGCTGTAAGAAAAAGAAGTAACTGGTATATCTACCTTTTGACTTTTATGATAACCTTTGTAATTCTCAGTTTTGTTATTTACAATATTCGGGATTACCTCTTTCCCGCGAGAAATTTTCCCGTGACGTCGGGCTCTTCAATGGATATTCGTCCCGATGCTTCTTTCAATTCTACAACCCTGCTCATGCTTTCGGAAAACAAAGGCGGAATCCCCGAGTATTATATGCTGCTCAATTACCGCCCGAGAGATGAGGTGATACTGCTTGTTCCTTTAAGGACCAATCTTTACGCAACTGCGGGTAACGTAAGCGGAACTCTTAATGACGTTTACAGGTCAAGCGGTTCGGGCGGGGTAATGGCGGCTTTGAGAACCGCTGTGGGCGTAGAGTGCGACCACTACATAAAGTTTGACAAGTCTTCTTTTATAGGGTTTGTCGATTCATTGGGAACTGCACCGGTCAATATTCCATATAACCTGACAGGTGAAGGAGGCATGGATTTTTATGTCGGTCCTCAGGAGCTTTCGGGAGAGGCGTTATATAATTATATAACCTACCCCGATTTTAATAATCCGGGAGAGGATTACCGCTATACCGTTCAGGGTACGGCTATTTCAAATCTTATAAACAAAAACAGCCGCAACCTTTCGGTAATTCAGCTTCAAACCCTTTTCAACAAGATTTTGAACACCACCGACACCAGCCTTGAATTTGCCGATTTCACTAAAAATCAACACGCGTATCTTTACACCACGCAGAACAGTTTTAATATAGCCGATTATTATATCCCGAGCGGAACGACCGATGAAGCGGGATATTTCAACCTCTCGGAAAACGCCGTCGCGACGATTTGGGACAGATTCGGAATGAGAGAGCAATAACAAGCAAAACGCCGCTTTTATTAAAAAGCGGCGTAGTTTATTACTTCAGATTATGACGAGGTCTTTTGGTAACGTATTCTATAGCGTTTATAACCGCAACGTCTATATCAAGGACATTCTGCCTGACCATCTGCTGGTCGATTTTCGTGAAAAGCTCGCCCTTTGTGGTGCTTACATATTTGGGCGGAAGATTATTAAGGGCAATGCACTTTATATCCTCTATGCACTGTTCGCAGGAGCAATATTCTTCACTCTTATAGCGCTCTTCCATGCGAAGCTCAACCATTTTTTCCATCATATTGATAAAAGCCATAAAAATCCCCCCATTAAATTAATACTACACCTTTTTTTATCTTTTGTCAATACTTTTGTCGTTAAAATTAAAACCTTATAAATAATATTTTTACGCTCTGACTTGTTTCAATCCGCCCGATGTTGCCCGTTGTAAAAGCTGTAGGTTTTTTCACCTCCTCTTATCCGACCTCCCAAGCATATAATCTAAGCTCACATCATAACAGACCGCCAGTTTAATACCCACGTCGAAAGGAATTTCCCTATCGCCCGTAGGAGCTTTGGCTTATTTTTAATTGTTTAGCCATGTCGCCCTGTGTTAAACTTTTTTCTTTGCGTAAAGTCTTGATTCTCGGAAATTTCATGATAGCCTCCTGTTTTGACAAATATTGAAAAGTGTGTTATACTAATTAAGTCTATATTGATTATAGTTCCCATTCGGGAAATAGTCAATGGGTTTTGAGGAAATATTTCTCTATGGAGAAATATTTGGAGGATTGCATAAATGTTTGCTGAGATTTTTGTGAAACATATACAAAACAAAGGGGTGACGCCGTACAGAATAGCCAAAGAAACAGGTATATCGCAGGGGTTGATGGGTCATTATAAACTTGGCGAAAAAACCCCCACCGCCGATAATTTAGTCAAAATCGCCGATTATCTCGATGTTTCAATAGATTATTTATTGGGCAGGACCGAAAACCCAAAAATCAACAAGTAACCAAATGTAGGGGCGGCTAACCTGCCGCCCCTACATAATCATACCTGCGTACAAAAAAACACTTGTAAAAAAAAGTAAAATATGCTATAATATTTTTTGTTGACTGATACTTAGAGGGGAGAGTTCTTTTCACATGTCCAAAACTGCTAAAATCGCCATTTTGGGCTTCGGAACCGTTGGCTCGGGAACCGTTGAAGTCTTTTATAAAAATAAATCCGCTTATGAAAAAAGCACGGGACAAATTTTTGATATTAAATATATTCTTGATATGCGTGATTTTCCGGACAGTCCTTACGCCGATAAGTTGGTTAAGGATTTCGATATAATCGTGGACGACCCCGAAGTAACCGTGGTTGCGGAGCTTATTGGCGGCAACACTTTTGCCTACGATTATGTGAAACGGGCGCTTTCAGCGGGAAAATGCGTGGTAACTTCAAACAAGGAATTAGTCGCCGCCAAAGGTGCGGAGTTGCTTAAAATCGCCCGTGAAAAAAACGTCAACTTTTTCTTTGAAGCCAGTGTGGGCGGTGGTATTCCTATTATCAGACCGCTTCAGCAGTGCCTGATGTCCGACCAAATCATTTCAATAGCGGGTATTCTGAATGGCACTACCAACTATATTCTTACAAAAATGCTTAAAGAAGGGGCGGAATTTCCCGAAGTTTTAGCCAAAGCGCAGGAACTCGGCTATGCCGAGCGCGACCCCGAAGCCGATGTGAGCGGCGGTGACGCCTGCTGTAAAATTTGCATTTTGGCGTCGCTTGCTTTCGGGCAACACGTTTACCCGCAAGATGTATATACCGCCGGAATAACGTCAATAACCAAGGAAGACGCCGAATACGCCTCCTCGTGGGGTGGAGTAATAAAATTAATTGCTTCTGCAAAGAAGCTTGAAGGATTGCCTCCGGAGGCGCGTCGATTGGAAATAATTGTTTCGCCGATGTTTGTCCCTTTTGAAAGTCAGCTTTCGGGTGTGGACGATGTATTCAACGCTATTTTGGTAAAGGGTGAAGCCACAGGGGAAGTCGTTTTCTACGGCAGAGGCGCTGGGAAATTCCCTACTGCCAGCGCGGTTGTGGCGGATATTCTGAACGCTTTGAAATCAAGAGATTCTGCAAAAAAACTAAGTTGGGAAGACAGTGGGCATGATGATTATGTAATTAATTATAAGTCGCAGAAACACAGATTTTACCTTCGCTTAAATAACGCCAATAAGGCAAGCGTCAAAAAATTATTCGGTGAAGTGAATTTCCTAAACCGCAAAAACGAACCCGAAAACGAAATTGCGTTCATAACGCCCGAAATAAGCGGCGGAGAGCTTGAAGAGAAATGCAAAAACCTTAAAATCTCAGGCAAAATGCCGGTTTTAGAACTGTAAACATTATTACGCTCAATGCAATCGGTAAAAATTTATTCATAGCAATAAGGAGGGGAAAATGTCTGAAAAACCAAAATACAAGCGGGTTATTCTGAAACTGTCGGGTGAAGCGCTCGGGGGTGAACGAAAAATTGGGCTTGACATGGAAACCGTGACCGAAATCTGTAAAAGTATTAAAAAATGCCATGACGCAGGTGTGCAAATAGGCGTCGTAGTCGGCGGGGGAAACTTTTGGCGGGGCAGAACCAGTGAAAACATGGATAAAGTACGCACCGACCAAATAGGTATGCTTGCCACTGCTATGAACGCGCTGGCGGTTGGAGATACGCTTGAAAGTCTCGGTTGTGAGGTTCGTGTGCAGACGGCAATCATTATGTCTCAAATTGCCGAGCCTTACATAAGGCAGAAGGCTTTGCGTCACTTTGAAAAGGGCAGGATTGTCATTTTCGGTTGCGGTACGGGGAATCCGTTCTTCACTACCGACTCTGCGGCGGCGCTTCGTGCGGCGGAGCTTGACGCAGACATCATGCTCAAAGCTACAATGGTTGATGGTGTTTTTGACAAAGACCCCAATAAATTTGAAGATGCGGTAAAATATGAAACCCTCAGGCATAAGGATATTTTAGTTAACGGTTTGCGGGTTATGGACGGTACGGCGGCGGCAATGTGTTTTGATAATAACACCCCGCTCATCGTCTTTAACCTTGATAATCCCGACAATATCTATCTCGCCGTTATGGGCGAAAAAATAGGCACGACTGTAATTATGTAGCCGTCGCGCCGCCACCGGAAAAATAAGCAGTTAAATATAATCAAATGAAAGGAATACATTACAATGAGTGAAGTTGTCAGCAAAGCAACCCAAAAAATGGATAAAATCATAACCGGCTTGGAAACCGAATTTTCTACGATAAGAGCAGGACGAGCCAATCCTGCGGTTTTGAGCAAAATCAGCGTTGATTATTACGGTGCGCCTACTCCGATTAGCGGTTTGGCGTCGGTTTCGGTGTCGGAGGCTCGGATTTTGGTGATTCAGCCTTATGACGCGTCGTCGCTTAAAGCTATTGAAAAAGCAATCCTTTCTTCCGACATAGGAATCAATCCTACCAATGACGGAAAGGTTCTGCGTATTGTTTTTCCTCAGCTTACCGAGGAGCGCAGAAAAGAAATTGTTAAGCAGATTAATAAATATGGCGAAAGCGCAAAGGTCGCCGTGCGTAACGTCCGTCGTGAAGCACTTGATAAATTCAAAGATATGAAGAAAAAATCTGAAATAACCGAAGATGATATGAAAGATTACGAAAAGCAAATGCAAAAGCTTACCGATAAAAATATTGAAAAAATAGAAAAAATATGCGGTGATAAAGAAAAAGAAATAATGAAAGTATAGCCGCTGACAGTATTAAAAATTAATAATATGAAAAACATGAATCTTCCTCTGCACGTAGGCATTATAATGGACGGAAACGGGCGTTGGGCTAAAAAGCGCGGACTTCCGAGAAAAATAGGTCACGGTGAGGGCGCTAAGGTTTTTAAAAAGTGCGTGGATTATTGCATTGAACTTGAGCTTAATTACGTAACCTTTTATGCCTTTTCGACCGAAAACAAAAATCGCTCAAAAGACGAAGTTGATGCGCTTATAAAGTTGTTTGACGAGTATCTTGACGATATTCGGAAAATGAACGATAAGAATGTTAAGTTGCGATTTTTGGGGGATTTGGAATTCTTCCCAGAAAAGACGCGGAAAAAAATGTTGGACGCCGAAAATGCAACAGGGAATAATACCGGCTTAAAATGCAATATTGCGGTGAATTACGGCGGGAGAAACGAGATTCTTCACGCTGTAAGCAGGATTGTTTCGGAAAATGTTCGGGAATTAACCGAAGAAGAATTCGGGAATTATCTTTACACAAGCGGTATGCCCGACGTAGATTTAATAATTCGCACCGGCGGGGAGCGTAGAATTTCAAATTTTCTGCTCTGGCAGGCGGCTTACGCCGAGTATGTTTTTTCGGACGTTTTGTGGCCTGATTTTAAGAAAAAAGACCTGGAAGAGGCGCTGAAAGCTTTCGCCGCACGAAACAGGCGTTTCGGTAAGTGAAAAATTAGAGCCTGTATTAAATATCTTTAATTTTAAACTGTTTGTAAGGAGGCATGATTTTTGGTTAGAAGAATAGTTTCGGCGCTGGTAGCGGCTACTTTGGGAATAATTGTTTTAATCCTTGATTTTAAGCCTCTTTACACCGTCATAATTTCTGTGCTGTCGGTAGTCGCCGTTTATGAAATATTTGTGGCTACCAAGTACATTAAGAATAAAGTTATTTCAACTTTCAGCCTTATTTTTGTATTGGTAGTGCCGTCGATTTTTATAAATGTAAGACTTAGGGAAAATTTGCCTGCGATAAGCTTTTTTTTCCTGCTCGTTTTATTCGTAATAATGATTTATATGCACGAAAAGATTTCGTTTGAGGGAGTTTCGTTAGTTATCCTTGTTTCGCTTTGCATACCGCTTTCGCTTTCCTGTCTTTTGTTTACCCGACTGTTTTCGGAAGAACACGGTATGTTTTTTATGATATTCACGCTTTTGGCGATTTGGGTCGGCGACGCGGGCGCTTATTTTATCGGAACTGCTTTCGGCAAGCATAAAATGGTGCCGAAAATCAGTCCGAAAAAAACATGGGAAGGCTTTTTCGGCGGACTGTTCTGTTCGGGGCTTATCGGTATTATCGCGCCTAATGTTTATGAAATGTTATACCAAAATTTTTCAGGCGGAACAGTTATAACCACTGATAAAATATTTTTCGTAGGAACGGCGGTTATCTGCTCGGTTTTGGGTGTAGTAGGCGATTTTTCGGCGTCGATTGTAAAGCGGCAGTGTGCCGTTAAGGATTTCGGCAATATTTTGCCCGGTCACGGCGGCGTGCTTGACAGATTCGACTCGGTGCTGTTTGCCGCGCCGTTCATGTATCAGATGTTGCATTATTATTTTCCGCTCGCAGTGATGGGGTAGAAATTTATATTAGGCGAGGTATGAAATAAATGCTCCCGCATCTTGGAATTGTCACTTGGAAAGAAGAAACCTTATCCAATTTGACGGCAAAAATATTAAAAATAGCAAACAAGCCGCTTATACTTATTGATGGATATGGTGGTTCGGGTAAGACTACCTTAGCCGGACGGATTGTTGATATTTTGAAAGCAAATTTAGTTTCTACAGACGATGTGTGTTGGTACTCAGACCCTACACATTGGGACGGCGAAATGCTTAACGGTATAATTCAACCGTGGCTTAACGGAAAAAACGTTGCTTACAAGCCAACAGGCTGGGTAAAAGAAAATCGCCAAGGATTTATTGAAGTCGATTCAAGTAAGCCACTTGTTATCGAGGGCATGGGAGCTTGCAGAAAAACACTACGTAAATTTGCAACATATTCTGTTTGGGTAGATGCAGAGCCGGATATTGCAAGAACGAGAGTAATAAAGCGTGATATTGCCGCCGGAGAAAATGGAGGCACGCTTGAATCCGTTACAAAGTTTACAGATTGGTGGGATTCGTTGGTTCACCCCTTTCTTTTGGAAGAAAAACCGTGGAAGCACGTAAATATAATAGTTAGCGGAGCGCAGTCGGATTTGAGTTCTGATAATCCGATATTTTATGTTGCTGATAATCTCGCCTAATAAGCAATTTTCTACTATATCAACACGAGGCTTTAAATCATGGAAATAATTCTCCTCGGCTCAACCGGTTCAATCGGTTTACAGACATTAGACGTGGTGCGTCGGCATAAAATTTGGATAAAGGCGATAGCGGCTAAAAGCAACGTTAGGGCGTTGGAACTACAGGCGCGGGAGTTTAATGTCAGATATGCCTGCGTTTATGATGAGGCTTTTTACAGCGATTTAAAAAACCGTCTTTCCGACACGAGGACAGAGGTTTTATGCGGTAAAGAGGGGATTTGTAGATTAGCGTCAATGGGTTGCGGTACGGTGGTCAACGCCGTCGTCGGCATGGCGGGTTTAGAGCCTACTTTAGCGGCGATTGAAAGCGGGAATAGGGTCGCGCTTGCCAATAAGGAAACCCTTGTTGCGGGCGGCGAGCTTGTTATGAAAAAAGCTAAAGAAAAAAAAGTCGAAATAATACCCGTGGACAGCGAACATTCGGCAATTTTTCAATGTCTTCAAGGCGTTCATGAAAATGATTTCACTAAAATGATTCTTACCGCGTCGGGCGGGGCTTTTTTCGGGTATAATAAGGAAATGCTGAAAACGGTCACTAAAGAACAGGCTTTGAAAAATCCCAACTGGAATATGGGAGATAAGGTTACTGTTGACAGTGCAACGCTGATGAATAAGGGTTTGGAATTTATTGAGGCTATGCGACTTTTTGGTGCAAAACCTGAACAAATTGAGGTTGTGGTGCATCGTCAAAGCATAGTCCATTCGGCTGTAGAATTCGCTGACGGCTCGGTAATCGCCCAGCTCGGGATTCCGGATATGCGGATTCCCATTCAATACGCGCTGACTATGCCCAAGCGTTTTGACAGCGGGGCAGGGAAACTCTCGCTTACCGAAATCGGTATGCTGACTTTTGAGAAACCCGACGGGGAAACTTTTTCTTGTCTTCCCGCCGCTAAAAAAGCCGCTGTCATGGGCAACAACGCCTGCGCGGTACTTAACGCCGCTAATGAAGCGGCAGTTGCGGCTTTTTTGGAAAATAAAACCGAGTTTTATAAAATTCCCGAGCTGGTAACCAAAACGCTTGAAAATGTGCGGGCAAATAAAAAAGTCAATCTGCAAACTATTTTTGAAGATTCGGCGGCGGCTTCGGAATACGTTAAAATGAAAATTAGTATGTAGAGGTATAATCCTTTAACTTAAGAAACAAGAAATGTTTCTTAAGTTAATCGGGTATATCACCCGCCCTTTACGAATTTTTTTGGAGGAACAATGTCTATAGTTATAGCTATATTAATTTTTTGCCTTATCATTATCATACACGAAATCGGGCATTTTTCAGCCGCAAAGCTTTTTAAAATGCGAGTTTATGAATTTTCGCTCGGTTTGGGTCCGGCTATTTTTAAAAAGCGCGGCAAGGAGACTGTCTATAGTATTAAGGCAATCCCGTTTGGCGGCTCGGTACAGCTCGGCGAGGATTTCGAGAAGAGCGACGACCCTCGCGATTTCAGAAATAAGCCTGTGTGGCAAAGAATGATTGTCATATTAGCCGGTGCGTTTATGAACTTAGTCTTGGGGTTCGTTTTGTGCCTGATTATAATTTCTATGAACGAAAAAGTGGATACTACTACAATAAGCGGATTTTGGGAACACGCCCTCTCTCAGGAGTATCTTCAGGCGGGCGATGAAATTACCCATATAAACGGTATGAGAATCTTTACTTTCGCTGACATAAACTATCAGCTTTTTAACACCGAGTCCAAAATGACGGAAGAGCAAGACCGCGCGGTTTTCGACTTTGAGATAATAAGAAACGGTGAAAAAATACGCATAGACAATGTGCCTTTTCACGCCCGAACGCTCGAAAACGGCGGCAAAGAAATAATTATGGAATTCGGAATAGAGCGGGTTGATAAAACTGTTTTTAACGTGATTCCGAGAGCGGCAAAGGAAACGTTGAGTTATTCAAGACTTGTCATCATAACGCTTGCAGATTTGATTCGGGGGACATACGGGCTTAACGATATTTCAGGTCCCGTTGGCACGGTAAGTGTTATAGGCGAGGTTTCATCGTTAGGATTTGCCCAAAGTTTTGCCGCAGGTATAAGAATGTCGCTTTTCATGGCTGCTTTCATTTCAATAAACGTCGGAATTTTTAATCTTTTGCCTATACCTGCCTTAGACGGTTCAAAATTTGTGTTTTTTGTAATAGAAGCCATTCGCCGCAAGCCGGTGAAAGCCGAAGTTGAGGGCATAATACATTTTGTCGGATTCGCGGCGCTGATGGCGTTTATGCTTTTAATCACTGTGTTGGATATACGAAAGCTATTACCCGGAGGAGGGTGACGGACAATTGACAATGAATAATGAACAACGTACAATGAGAAAAGCCGTAAAGGTTGGTGCTTTGACTTTAGGCGATGGTAATGTATATATTCAGTCCATGCTGAAAAAAAGCGCTTTTGACATTGAGGGGAACATAAAACAGGCATTAGAACTTGAGCAGGCAGGCTGTGATATAATCAGAGCCGCCGTTCCTGAAAGGCATGACGTAAAGCTTATTTACGCCCTTAAAGAAAATCTTAAAATCCCTGTGGTGGCGGACATTCACTTTGATTATAAAATCGCCCTTGAAGCTGTGAGCGCAGGTGCTGATAAAATTCGCCTGAATCCGGGAAATCTTGAACCCGCTCAAAGAAAAATTGTCGCGCTTGAATGTCAAAAGCGGAAAATACCAATCAGAATAGGTATTAACGCGGGTTCATTGGAAAAAGAAATCCTGCGTGAACACGGAGTAAGCGCCCTTGCTTTAACCGAGAGTGCGCTTAAAAGCGCGGGGTTGCTTGAGGAAATAGGTTTCGGCGATATTGTTTTATCGGTCAAGGCTTCAAGTGTGAAAATGACTGTTGAGGCTTACAGATTATTGTACAAAAAATGTAATTATCCGCTCCATGTCGGTGTAACCGAGGCTGGAGCGGGGCGAATCGGCGTAATCAAATCCGCTGTAGGGATAGGCTCGCTTTTGTGCGACGGCATAGGCGATACGATTAGGGTTTCATTAACCGACCAGCCGATTGAGGAAATTTTCGCGGCGCAGGATTTATTAACTGCGGTCGGTATAGGGAACTCGCCTGAAATTATAAGCTGTCCTACCTGCGGCAGAACCAAAACAGACCTAATCGGGCTCGTTCGTGAGGTCGGGAAATTAATTGCTGATGCCAAGTTTGCAAGAAACAGGGGGTTTGAACTCCCGTTTAATGAAGAATCATCGCTTTCGTTACAGTCAGAAGCGGGGGAACTGCGCTCGGTACAACCGATAAAAAAGCCGCTCAAAATTGCTGTGATGGGTTGCGTTGTAAACGGTCCCGGAGAAGCGCGGGAAGCCGACATAGGAATAGCGATGGGGACAGGCGGCGGCGTTTTATTCAAAAAGGGCGAAATAATAGGAAGAGTTGACGAGGATAAAATTCTTGAAACTCTCAAAAAGGAGATAGAAGAATCATTATGAGTGAGAAGCTTTCGGTATTATTCAACGGGGTCAGTTTCGCCCCTGAAATAGCAGATAAACCTGTTATTTCCGCCGTACACGAGAGCGGAAATAATTTATTTATATTACAAATTGAATCGGACGAGCTTATCAATGCCGACTGCATAAATAATGCGGCGGCATTAATTCGCGAATATCTGACGATTAATCAGGTGCGTATTTACCCAAAGTATCCCGCCGAGCTTTTCAGCCGTGAATACATACCGGAAATTATTAAAATTATAAAGGCTTGCGGTACAGAAGTTGACAACAGGGAAATTGAAAAGCTCATAAAGGGCTTTTTCGGCGTGACTGTAAAATCGGAATTTTCAGAAACAACCCCAAAATCTGAATTACCCGAAACGTCCGAAATATTTGAAAGCCCGCAAATTCCGGAAACTAAAGAAGAAACGCCGTCTATTTCTGTATTTATTTCAAACAGACCCCCCTCTGAAAAGCCAAAACCAAATGCCGGCGGGGGCGGGGAAAAAAGATTTAACGGCGTCAGGAAAAATCCCGAAGTACTCAGCGAACATAAAGAAATAACCTTACCTTTCGAGCATGAAAAATTCGGGAGTCAAGCCAAATTAATCTACGGTAAAAGCATAGCCCGCGAACCTATTGGAATGTTGAACATCTCCGGCGAGCTTGAAGATGTGGTTTTATGGGGTGAGGTTTTCAGCTATGAGGTAAAATCAGTAAGGCAGGGGAAAAGTGCTATTATTTTTATTGGCTTTACCGATTTTACTTCGTCCCAAACAATAAAAATTTTTACTTCGTCGGAAAAGGCTGACGGCTTTAAAATAATAAAAAACGCGGGTGCTATTTTAGTAAACGGCAGTTTAAAGTATGACAATTTTGAAAAAGAATTGTTAGTTGAGCCAAAATCCATTATGCTTATCAAGACCCATGAAAGGACCGACGACGCAGAACCCGGCAAGAAACGCGCCGAATTTCATCTGCATACCAATATGTCCGACAAGGACGCTATTAATTCCCCGAAAGACATGGTTAATCAGGCATTCAAGTGGGGACACAGGGCAATCGCTATAACCGACCACGGAAATGTTCAAGCGTTTCCCGAAGCCATGGATACTTATGAAGCTATAATTAAGAAAAATCCCGACGCTGATTTCAAAGTGATTTACGGGGTTGAGGCATACTTTGTAAACGATGGGAAAGCGCTTGTTGAAAACTGCGCCGATTATAAAATTAACGATGAACTTATTGTCTTTGATATGGAAACCACAGGGCTTTCGCCTGTTAATGAACGTATTACCGAAATAGGTGCGGTGAAATTAGTCAACCTTGAAATTGTCGGAGAGTTTAAAACCTTTATTAATCCTGAAAAGCCAATACCCGAAAACATAACCCAAATAACCGGAATCACCGACGATATGGTTAAGGACGCGCCGCTTGAAAAAGAAGCATTAGAGAAGTTCATAGCGTTTTGCGGTAGTTTAGGTAATTTCCAAAATACCCCTTTAATCGCTCACAACGCGAGCTTTGATACCGGCTTTTTGCGCGAAGCCTGTAAAAGGCAGGGGATTGAATATAATTTCGAGTCAATAGACACCCTAAAACTCTGCCGTGCCGCCGTGCCCGGTGTTAAATCCCACTCGCTCGGCGCTATGGCTAAACATTACAGGTTGGGCGATTTTAATCATCACCGCGCCCTTGACGATGCAAAAATTTTAGCGGAAATTTTCAGGAAACTGACCGGAGATGCAAGCAGAATTCGCGGCGGAAATTTAGAGCTTTTGGGAGACCTTAATACCGCATTCGGGAGCGTGGATTTTAAGAAAGAAAAATCCTTTCACCTTATTATTTTGGTTAAAAACCAAATCGGACTTAAAAACCTGTATAAGCTTATTTCACTTTCTAACCTGAATTATTTCTACAAAAAACCCCGAATCCCGTTGTCTGAGCTTGAAAAACACAGGGAAGGGCTTATAATTGGCAGCGCCTGCGAAATGGGAGAGCTTTACACTGCGGTTTTAGAGGGACGTCCCGAAGAACAGCTTACGGAAATCGGCGGGCTTTATGATTATTTTGAAATTCAGCCGCTTCAGAATAACGCATTTTTGGTACGGCGGGGCGAGGTTGATTCGGAATTCAAACTGCAATTTTTCAACCGCAAAATATTAGAGCTCGGAAAAAAATTGAATAAGCCTGTAATCGCCACCTGCGATGTACACTTCAAAGATAAAAGCGACAGTATTTTTAGGGAAATTTTACAGGCAGGGCAGGGGTATGCCGACGCATCGAATCAGGCGCCATTGTATTTCAGAACCACAAAGGAAATGCTTGAGGAATTCAGTTATTTAGGGGAAGAAACAGCTTTTGAAATAGTAGTTACCAATCCTAACAAACTTGCCGATGAAATAGAGCAGGTTCGCCCGATTCCAAAAGGTACTTTCACGCCTGTAATCGAGGGTGCGGAGGAGGAAACCCGCAGGTTCGCCTATGAAAGGGCGCGGGAGTTATTCGGTGAAAACCTGCCCGGAATCGTTGAGAAGCGGCTTGAAAAGGAAATCACCGCTATTGTGGGCAACGGATTCGCGGGTCTTTACATAATCGCTCGCAAGCTTATAAAACGCTCTGAGGAGAACGGTTATTTGGTCGGCTCAAGAGGCTCTGTCGGTTCGTCTTTCGCAGCGACGGTACTTGGGGTTTCTGAGGTAAATCCGCTACCGCCTCATTACAGATGTCCGGAATGTAAATACAGCCGTTTTATAGAGGACGGCTCTGTGCAGTCGGGCTATGATTTACCGCCCGAAAACTGTCCCAAATGTAATACCGCTATGGAGCGCGACGGTCATGATATACCATTTGAGACCTTCATGGGCTTTAAGGGTAACAAAGCGCCCGATATAGACCTTAATTTCAGCGGTGAATATCAGGCGCAGGCGCATCGCCATACAGAGGAAATGTTCGGTAAGGAGTATGTCTTTAAAGCCGGCACTATTTCGGCAATTCAGGCTAAGACGGCTTACGGGTTTGTCAAAAAATATTTGGAAGAACGGAATATAAACGTTAATAAGGCGGAAACCAACCGTCTTGTTAAAGGTTGCACCGACGTAAAAGTAACCACAGGTCAGCATCCGGGCGGAATGGTGGTTGTGCCTAATACCTATGAAGTTTACGACTTCACGCCTGTTCAGCATCCTGCTGAACAGGCGGATAAGGGAATAATTACCACCCACTTTGATTTCCACGCTCTTCACGACACGATTTTAAAGCTTGACGAGCTTGGGCATGACGTCCCGACTTTATATCGGCATCTTGAAGACATGACGGGGGTAAAAATCGCGGACGTCCCAAACTCCGATAAGGGGGTTATGAGTCTTTTCACTTCCACCGACGCGCTTAAATTAGACGATGATTATGACAAAAATTTAATCCCGCTCGGCACTTACGGTTTGCCTGAATTCGGGACGAATTTCGTAATAAATATGCTCAAGGAATCAAAGCCCAAGCTTTTCTCGGATTTACTGCAAATTTCCGGGCTTTCTCACGGCGCTGACGTTTGGATAGGCAACGCGCAGGAATTAATTAAGAGCGGGCAATGCACAATTTCCGATGTTATCGGAACCCGCGACAGCATCATGGTATATCTAATGCACAAAGGCATGGAGCCGTCCATGGCGTTTGAAATAACCGAAATTACCCGAAAGGGCAGGGCGCGTGAAGGCTTCAACGAGGAGATTTACAAGGCTTTTGAGGAATGTAAGATCGAGCAGTGGTACATTGAAAGCTGTAAAAAAATCAGTTACATGTTCCCTAAAGCGCACGCGGCGGCTTATGTCACGGGGGCGGTTAAGCTCGGCTGGTTTAAGGTCAATTATTCTGCTGAATTTTACGCGGCGGTTCTTACCAAGCATACTGAAAATATTGAAACCGATTGTGTTCTCTCTGGCAAGGAAACGGTCAGGCGGCGTATACAGGCGATTTCCCAAAACCCCGAAGCCACGGCAAAAGAGAAGTCGGTGCAGGAAGCTCTTTACCTTGTTTACGAAATGCTGTGCAGGGGAATAAAATTTTTACCTGCCCGGTATGATAAATCTGATGCTACACGCTATATAATAGAAGAGGGGGATTTACGCCTGCCGTTTTTAGCAATAGAGGGTTGCGGTGAAAACGCCGCCAGCCGGCTTAAAGAGGTGGTGGATTCGGGCGATTTTATAAGTATAGACGACATTAAAATTAAATCGGGCTTGAACAATACCGTTATGGAAAGGCTCGGCGCGATGGACGTTTTTGAGGGACTGCCGCAGTCGGCGCAGTTGTCTTTGTTTGAGTTTGTATAGTGTGAAAATCCAACACATTAATCAACAAAAAACAATCGAATTCCCGAAAAAAATTATATAATATTACAAAAACAAAGCTATTTTTAAATGCACACTTGACTTTAGCGTGCTAACATGGTAATATGATATCAAGGAGAAGTGAATCCATGAAAAAATACAATATCATTACCCCCGAGGGTACTCGCGACCTGCTTTTTAACGAATGTACGGTGCGCCGCGAAATCGAAACCAAACTTATGGAACTCTTCAAGAATAGAGGCTATTCGGAAGTAATTACGCCGTTTTTGGAGTTTTATGACACTTTTGATAGTTATTTCCCGCAGGAAAGCATGTATAAGTTGACCGATTCCAAAGGCAGACTTATGGTTATTCGACCTGATTCCACACTTCCGATAATAAGATTAGCGGAAACTCGCCTGAAAGATGAGCCGCGCCCGCTAAAACTCTGCTATAACCAGACCATTTACCGCGCAAATCCGAAAGAAGCCGGCAGGGACGATGAAATTGCACAGTGCGGAATAGAGAGGATAGCAAGTGAAAATTGGGAAAGTGAAGACAATGAAATTTTGAAGCTTGCTATTGAAGCTTTAGAACTGATTGCCGGCGAAAACTATCGTCTTGAAATCGGAAATTACTCTTTTTTAAAATGTTTGTTTAAAGAAAATGAAATTGATGATAAAATGTCTGAGGAGATATGCAAATTAATTGAGCAAAAAAACTATTCGGCATTATCCGTTATGAAAATACCTGATATTTTTGTCCAACTGCCTAAACTTTTCGGCGGCGGCGAGGTGTTTGAGCGAGCCGAGAAATTGTTTGAAACCGATAGTTTAAAAGGTTCGTTAAAAGCGTTAAAAGAAATATATTATGAAATGCGAAGGAATGTAAAAGGCGACAGAATAACTGTAGATTTAAGCTTGACCGATAAGCAGGGGTATTACACCGGAGTTATTTTCAACGGGTATGCCGCAGGTTACGGAAAGCCGGTTTTATCAGGCGGTATGTATAATGTTAGAAATACTTTAGCCCACGGGTTCGCGATAAACGTCAGCGCAGTGGCGAATCTCAGAGGGAAATAGGGGCGGATGTAGAAAATTTATATACTGCGAGGTAATGTTTAATGAGTAATTATGATAAATCTGAATTAGAAGAAGCTGTTAAATCAATATCTTCTACGTTAAGTAAATGTGAAAAGGCATTAGATAAACTCAGAGAAGGCACTTCCCAACATACTTTAACGAAAAGAAGAATTAAATCATTTCATATTTCATTAGAGTTGATTGAAAAAGAACTGTCTAACATCAGCAAATAAGCATTTTCTTCAGTATAAAAAACTGAAATAAGGAGTATTATGCAAAACGATACAATCAGAATAGTATTAACAAAAGGCAGGCTTGAGAAGAAAGCGGCGGAATTATTCGGGCAAATCGGCTGGGATATGAAACCGCTTGTTGAGCGCGGCAGACAGCTAATAGCGTGTATTCCCGACGGGAACGCCGAAATAGTAATAGCAAAGCCGCCCGACGTCTTGACTTATGTGGGACACGGGGTTTGTGACGCCGGAATCGTCGGCAAGGATACAATTATGGAATACGGCGGGAGATATTTTGAGGTGCTTGACCTCGGTTTTGGGAAGTGCCGTTTTGGGCTTGCCGTAAAAAAAGGAGTAGATTTTTACAGCGGTTATGGCTTGAAAACCGTGGCGACAAAATACCCGAATATAACCCGTGATTTTTTTCAAGGCAAGGGCATGGACGTTGAAATAGTTAAAATTGAGGGCTCTGTAGAGTTGGCGCCTTTATTAGGACTTGCGGACGGTATAGTTGATTTGATTGAGACAGGTTCAACCCTGCGCGAAAACGGCTTGGAGGAAATCGAGCAAATCGCGGATATTTCCGCACGATTGATAATCAATACCGTCAGCATGAAATTAAAAAAGCGTGAAATTGACGAAATGATACAGAAGATTGAGGGGAATTTATGATTAGGGTAATAAAAGGAAAAGCGGAAATAGCACGGTTCATCGCTGATAACGAAACGCGTGCAGATGGTGATAACTTTGAGGTGGAAAAAAATGTACGCGAAATCGTTGAAAACGTAAGAAAAAACGGTGATAAAGCCGTTCGGGAGTATACTGCAAAATGGGATTGTCCTAACGCAAAATATTACCGCGTACCCGACGAGGTAATTCAGCAAGCTTATGAAAACGCCGACGTGCAGTTATTAGCCGCGCTCAAAAGATGTAAGGAAAAAATTGAAGCGTTTCACATAATGCAAAAACGTGAAGCTTATGAACTGAAACAAGATAACGGCGTGATTTTAAAACAAATAATCCGTCCGCTCGAACAAATAGGGATTTACGTTCCGGGCGGCACTGCGCCGCTTGTGTCAACGGTACTTATGTGCGCCATTCCCGCAAAAATCGCGGGTGTGGGTCAAGTAATTATGACTACTCCTCCTCAAAAGGACGGTACTCCTAATGCCGACGTGTTGGCGGCGGCAAAGCTTTGCGGCGTGGATATGGTGTTTTTGTGCGGCGGAGCGCAGGCTGTAGCGGCTTTGGCATACGGCACGGATGAGATTCCGAGGGTTGCCAAAATTGTCGGTCCCGGCAGGGATTATGTCGCGGTGGCAAAGAAATTTGTTTTCGGTGCTGTTGATATTGATATGGTGGCAGGTCCGAGCGAAATTTTAATAATAGCGGACGAAACCGCTAATCCGCGTTATATAGCGGCGGATTTGCTTTCGCAAGCCGAGCATGACGTCAAGTCAAGCGCGGTTTTGATAACGACAAGCATGGATTTAGCGGACTCGGTGAACGCCGAGCTTGAAAAGCAAGTAGCCGAGTTACAGCGAAACGAAATTGCCGTTGAGTCGCTTAAAAATTACAGCGGGATAATTATCGCAGAGTGCATGGAGGAAGCCGTTAAAACAGCCGATAAAATCGCACCCGAACACTTGGAAGTTCTTACGGAAAATCCTTTTGAGGTTGAGGAAAAGCTTCGTAACTACGGTTCTCTTTTCCTTGGCAAATATTCTCCCGAACCCCTCGGTGACTACTACGCTGGACCTAATCACGTGCTTCCGACAAACGGCACGGCGCGTTTTTCTTCACCGCTTACTGTTGATGACTTTGTGAAAAAATCAAGCAGTATATATTACACTGCAGAAGCGTTAAAAGGTGCGGCAGATGATATAATGCTTATTGCCGAGCGCGAGGGATTAAGCGCCCACGCTAATTCAGTAAAAGTCAGAATGGAATAATAATATGTTTAATATACCTGAAAAGCTTCAATGCTTTGTTCCGTATCACCCCTTAGTCGGCGATTATAAAATTCGCCTTGACGTAAATGAAAGCTTTATAGAATTGCCGCCGGAAAAAATTGCAAAAGCGATAAGCGGCGTTAGGTTGAACCGCTATCCCGACCCTTACGCTACAGCAGCGGTTAAGGCTTTTGCCGGACTTTTCGGTGTTAATCCGGAGCTTGTAACTGCCGGAAACGGCTCAGATGAGCTGATTGCAATAACAGCGTCTTCGTTACTTCAAAAAGGTGATAAAATTCTGTGCTATAAACCCGATTTTTCAATGTATGCTTTTTATTCGCGGTTATATGAATTAGATGTAGTTGAACTTCAAAAGCGAGAGGATATGACGGTTGATATTGATAATATGATTGATTATATCAATCGTGGCGGCATAAAATGTGTTATGTTCTCAAACCCCTGCAACCCGACTTCCCTCGGAATAGAAAAAGCGGAAATCAAGCGGCTGATTTCCGGTGTAAAGGCATTAGTTGTGCTTGACGAAGCCTATATGGATTTTTGGAACGAGCGTGAAAGTTTACTTTCAGAGGCACATAATTATGATAATTTAATTGTTTTACGAACCTGTTCAAAGTCGGTTGCATTGGCTGGGATAAGGTTAGGGTTTGCGGTTGCGAACGAGAGGATTACAAGTGCGCTCAAAACGGCAAAATCACCTTTTAATGTCAATGTTCTTTCGCAGGCAATCGGTGAAGTGGTTCTTTCAGATGCGGAAAAATACAAAAGTTCAATAGCGCTTATAAAGGAATCGGCGGCACGGCTTTATAGCTCCTTGAAGGACTTGAATATTTTTGAAAAAATATATGAAACCCGAACAAATTTTGTATTCGCTAAAACGCCTGAGTCGCATAAAATATATGAATATCTGTTAAGCAAAAGCATTGCAGTGCGGTGTTTTGATGGGTATTTGCGGATTTGCGCGGGAACCGAAGAGGAAAACAAAGCGCTCATAAACGCGCTTCAAAAAAATAATTAGAGGTGGAAACAATGCAAAGAAAAGCTGAAATTTCACGCAAAACCAAAGAAACCGATATATCGGTTTGGCTCAATATTGACGGAACGGGAAAATATGAAATTGACACCGGTATTGGTTTTTTCGACCACATGCTGACAGCGCTTGCCTTACACGGCGGTTTTGATTTAACTGTCAAGTGTAAAGGTGATTTGCAGGTTGATGCGCACCATACCGTCGAGGATGCGGGAATCGTTTTGGGAAACGCTTTTAAACAAGCGTTGGGAGATGTAAAAATTATACGTTTCGGGAGCTCTTGTATCCCTATGGACGATGCTTTGGGTTCATGCAGTCTTGACATTGGCGGACGGGCGTTTTTGGTTTTTAACGCCGAATTCGCAGGTGAAAAAACAGGCGAATTTGAAAACTGCCTGACTAAGGAATTTATGCAGGCTTTTGCATTTAATTCAGGTATAACTGTACACATTTCCGCACTTTACGGCAGCAACGACCACCACAAAACCGAAGCCATGTTCAAAGCTCTTGCGTATGCTTTAAAGCAAGCTGTGAAACCGAAAGAAGACGGAAAGATTGCGTCAACGAAAGGTGTGCTATAATGTTCATTATTCCTGCAATTGACCTAAAAGACGGCGAGTGCGTAAGACTTTATCAGGGTGATTATAATACCGCTCACAAGGTTGCCGACAGTTATATGGAAACAGCGCTGAACTTTCATCAAGCCGGAGCGGAATGGATTCATATTATCGACCTTGACGGCGCTAAGAACGCGGCGCGTAAAAATAGTCAAATCGTTCTTGATATTGTCAGAGACACGCCGCTGAAAGTGCAAACAGGCGGGGGGATTCGCGGTTTTAATGACATTGAGTATTTTGTGAAAAATGATGTTTCACGTGTCATAATAGGCTCTGCGGCTGTAAAAAATCCTGAGCTTGTAAAAACCGCCGTGAAGGAATTCGGCGACAAAATAGCGGTAGGAATAGACGCCAGAAACGGTATGGTCGCAACTGAGGGTTGGCTTGAAAACAGTGACGTAAACTACATTGAGCTTGCTTTGCGTATGTGTGAAATAGGCGTGAAGTTCTTCATATTTACCGACATTGACAAGGACGGAACACTTTCGCGACCTAATCATCATAAAACCAAATTGCTTCAGCAAAAAGTTAATTCTTACGGTGCAAACGTTATAGCAAGCGGAGGAATTAAAACGATTGAAAATTTAAAAACACTCAGGAAAAACGGCGTCTACGCCGCGATTTGCGGCAAATCAATTTACAGCGGAACATTGGATTTAAGGGCGGCTATTAAAACCGCTAAATAATTAAAAGGAGAATAATTAACAATGTCAACTAAAGATTTCAGAATTATCCCCTGTCTTGATATACGGGACGGCAAGGTTGTCAAAGGAATTAATTTTACAGGAATAAAGGAACTCGGCAAGCCTGTGGAATACGCGAAAAAGTACGTTGAACAGGGGGCGGACGAACTTGTTCTTTACGATATAAATGCGTCTTATGAAAACAGGATTTTAATGCTCGATATTGTTAAAAAGGTTGCCGAAAATGTAACAATTCCTTTTAGCGTGGCAGGCGGAATCAGCACTGTTGATGACTTTCAAAGTGCGCTTGACGCGGGTGCTGACAAGGTTTCTGTGAATTCATGGGCGGTACAGAATCCCGGGCTGATAAAAGAAGCGGCTGTCAAGTTCGGCGGTGAGCGTGTTGTGGTCGGAATCGACGCCAAACGCACGGAAAGCGGTAACTTTACTGTTACAATTAACGGCGGAAGAATTGACATGAGCTTGGATTTAATCGACTGGGCGAAACAAATTGAAAGTCTCGGAGCGGGTGAAATCTGCCTTAATTCCATTGACGCTGACGGGGCTAAAACAGGTTATGATATTGAAATGTTAAGCGCAGTTTGCAGAAACGTTAATATTCCCGTGATTGCAAGCGGCGGTTGCGGTAAACTTGAACATTTCGCGGAAGTTTTCAACAAAACAAATGTTTCGGCGGCGCTTGCGGCTTCGGTTTTTCACTTCGGGGAACTGACGGTAGGCGAAGTTAAGGAGTATTTGAAAAAAGAGGCTGTTTAATAAGGGATATATTGAAAGATTATTTGTAGAGGATTGATGATGTGGCGCTCATACCGTTATGTGCGGTGTTTTCTGCTTTACAATTTATATGTCCTTTCTTAATAGGTGAAATAATTATATTAGCGGAGGTAATAGTAATGTTTGAGGGCACAATAATTAAGGAAACTCTAACAGATGAATCGTTGTTACACTGCTTAATAATCGACAAAGTTGATATTTGGAAAACAAATAATACTATTAGATATTGGACAGTGAATGATAGGCGATGACAAGTATATTATACGTGAGGATTTAACATGAACCTGACAAAATACTTTCAAAAAAGCGAATTAATTCCCGCAATCATACAGGAAGCCCAAACAGGTGAAGTTTTGATGCTGGCTTACATGAATGAGCAGAGCCTGTCAAAAACACTCGAAAGCGGTTATACCTGGTTTTGGAGTCGCTCACGTTCAGAATTGTGGAACAAGGGCGCGACGTCGGGTAACACGCAGGAAGTGGTTGAAATATATGCTGACTGCGATTATGACACATTGCTGATTAAAGTTAAACAAAAAGGCGCGGCATGTCATACAGGTGAAAAAAATTGCTTTTTTAACAAATTGGGAGAATCAAATGAATAATATTTTTAACAAACTTTATGATTTAACCTGTGAGCGCAAAAACAGTCCTGTGTCGAATTCCTATACAGGATATTTGTTTGAAAAAGGACTTGACAAAATCCTGAAAAAATGCGGTGAGGAATGTTCTGAGGTTATTATAGCCGCAAAAAACGGCGATAATGGTGAGTTGAAAAACGAAATTGCAGACCTTATTTATCACCTTATCGTTTTGTGCGCCGAACGTGGCTTAAAATGGAGCGAAATTGAAGAAGTTCTGAGTGAGCGCGGAAAGAAAACGGGAAATCTAAAACAATTTCACAATACTGAAAATGATGTGTTATGATTTCGTGATTCTTCTCATATAATTTACGGACGAGCGTGAATTATAAGGAGAAAATTTATGGAAACAAGCAGATTAAGCAGTATAGAAACGGTTAATTTTGACGCAGTCGAATCGCCTATCGCTTTGGGAATACCGCCTGTTTTTTCAAGCACCGAGAAAATTGAAAAACCTAAAAAAACGATAAAAAGCTTGACGTTATACAGAATTATGACTGTAATGTTTCTTATAAGCGCATTTATTGTTTTGAAGCATTTTTTTCCTGAAGTATACATTGTCGCCGACTTGTGGTTAAGTGAAAAACTTAACCTTACTTCATTATCGCTGTGATAGAAATAAATCTTTATAAAACAAAGCTTTGTATTGATTTTACTTTTTTCGCGGCAATTGCATTGTTTTTTTATCTTGATGAAAGCGGTTTCGGAATCATGAGTGTTTGTGCCTGCATAATTCATGAATCAGGACACCTTTCAGCACTTTTTTTTGAAAAAAGAGATTTCACTTCGCTTACGCTTTACGGTGGCGGAATCAAAATAGGATACAAAAAAGATATTGACGCATCATTTTTTTTGATACTGGCGGGAAGCCTTTTTAACATGCTGTTTTTCGTGTTTTTTTACTTTGTTTTTCCTTTGAATTTTACCTTTAAAGTTTTCGCGGTTATAAACTTAATTATAGGAATTTTCAATCTGCTTCCGCTTAGATTTTTTGACGGCGGACGGCTTTTTGAGAAGATTATAATTAAACTTTTACCGGCGGAAAAGGCGTTAAACTTATCAAGAAAAACCGAAAAAATTACAGCTTTTTTAACGATTCTGACTCCGTTTTTTATCATGTTATTCGGCGGATTTAATATGTCGGTAATGTTTGTGATGATTTATGTTATAATTTGTGATATTATTACTAAAAAAAAAGCAAATTTCAAGTAATGTTACGCATTTTGAAAAAACAAAGGAAAGTTTAAATGTACAAAGAAAAATTAGACAAAATCTTGCTTAATGTGCAAAAACCTGCACGTTATATCGGCGGGGAAATCGGCTCTGTAAGTAAAGCTAAAGACAAAATCGACCTGCGTTTCGCGTTTTGTTTTCCTGATACTTACGAAATAGGCATGTCACATTTAGGGCTCAAAATTCTTTACGCGTTAAAAAATAATGTTGAGAACTATTGGTGCGAACGGGTTTTTATGCCTTTGCCCGATATGCAAAATGAGATGCGAAAAAACAATATTCTGCTTTACGGCTTGGAAAGCCTTGAGCCGATTTGCGAGTTTGACTTTATCGGATTTACTTTACAGTATGAACTGACATATACAAACATACTCGCCATGCTCGATTTGGCGGGTTTACCCCTGCTTGCAAAAGAGCGTAAAGGGTTATACCCTATTGTAATAGGCGGCGGTCCATGTGCCTGCAACCCCGAGCCGCTTGCGGATTTTTTTGATTTATTTATAATAGGCGAGGGCGAGGAAGTAACTCTTGAGCTTTTAAAGGTTTATGAAAATTGCAAAAAGGATAAACTTGGCAAATCTGAATTTCTTGAAAAAGCCGCGGGGATAAAAGGTGTTTATGTCCCGTCTTTATATGAAATATCGTATAACAGCGACGGCTTTGTAAAGGAGATTTTAAATCAGAAAAACGCTTGTTTTCCCGTAAAAAAGCGAATAATAAACAACTTTGACAGCGCTTTTATACCCAAAGAATTCGTTGTGCCTTTTTGTGAAACTGTGCATGACCGTGCAGTTACAGAAGTACTTCGCGGCTGTATTCGCGGTTGCCGTTTTTGCCAGGCGGGTTTTATTTACCGTCCTTTCCGTGAAAGGAGCGCGGAAAAAATCCTTGAAAACGTTTCTGATTTATGTGAAAACGCGGGCTATGACGAGGTTTCGCTGTCTTCTTTGAGTACCGGAGATTATCATAATATTGAGGGATTACTGAAAAAATTAACCGGATATACAAGCAAGAGAAATATTAATCTTTCACTCCCGTCAATGAGAATCGACAGTTTCAGTAATCAAATTTTACAGCAAATAAAAAGCGTCCGCAAGAGTGGCTTAACTTTCGCGCCTGAAGCCGGAACGGCGCGTTTACGAAAAATAATAAATAAAAATATTACGGAAGAGGATATTCTGAAAGGTTGTAAAATCGCCTTTGAGGGTGGATATTCAAGCGTTAAGCTATACTTTATGCTTGGTCTTCCCGGCGAGACGGACGAGGATATTCTGGGCATAAAATTATTAACCGATAAAATTATCGACCTTTATTACAGTCTGCCGAACCGCAATAAAGGCAAACAAATTTCAATTTCAATTACACTATCCACTTTTATTCCCAAGCCGTTTACACCGTTTGAATTTGAACCGCAGCTTGACAGAGAGGAAATAATCCGCCGCCGAAAGTATTTATTAAGCGTACTGAAAAACAAAAAAATCAGAGTGAGCTGGTCGGATTATGATGAATCAGTTCTTGAGGCGGCTTTGGCGCGGGGCGACAGGCGGCTCGCGCAGGTGATTTTAAAAGCCTTTCAAAATGGCTGTTTCCTTGACGGTTGGGAGGAATATTTTGATTTTGAAAAGTGGGAAAAAGCCTTTTCCGATTGCGGACTTGACATGGCTTTTTATGCCGGCAGAACGCGGAATTATGATGAAATTCCCCCTTGGGCAATATTAGACATGTTAGTAGACAGAGAATTCTTAATTGAGGAAAACAAACTTGCTCATCAAGAGATAACGACGCTATCCTGCCGCGAAAAATGCGCCGCCTGCGGGGTATCAAAGCAGGTAGTAGGCGCTTGCATTAAGCCATTGGAGCAAATGATTCCCGAAAATAATCTTTATGAAAATCCGATTGACGTTAAGGGGCAAAATAAAAGTATCAGAATATTTTTCAAGAAAATAAACAGGGCGAAATACATTTCTCACCTTGATTTGCAAAAAACAATGCAGAGGGCGCTAAAACGCGCCGGATTGCCTGTTTGGGAAACCGAAGGTTTTAATCCGCACATTTATCTTACTTTCGCGCTCCCGCTTTCGCTTGGAATTGAGAGTCTTTGCGAGTCGTTCGATATTAAAATAACCGAAGAAATTTCATTTGAAGAAATTCATAAAAGGCTGAATGACGCGCTGACCGAGGATTTGCAAATTATTAAGGTTGCCGAACCGATTTTTAAACCTGCGGAAATCCAAAAAGCCGAGTATAAGATAACAGTTGAAACTGAAAAATTTTCGGATTTCTCAGCACAAAACGAAATAATAATCACAAAGAAAACCAAAAAAGGCGAAACGCAGCTTGACATAAAACCGCTTATTGAATTTAAAGAAATCACGGACAATCAAATCACCCTGATTTTGCCCGCCGGAAACGCCCTCAACCTCAATCCGATACAGGTGATGAACACATTCGCAGAGTTTTCAGGCGAGGATTCTTCTATGGCGCAAATTACAAGAATAGCTATTTTTTGCTCCGACGGACAGGCTTTTAATTAAACATTTTATAAAATGCTTCCGGCGGCTCGCTGTGTTTGTTTCCGGCGGCTTGCCGTATTTTGCCTCCGGCGGCTCGCCGGTTGACATTTTATGAAAAATGTGGTAATATAAAAAGCAGTGTTAGTTAAATCAGTGATTCGGCAGTCAGGCAAACTCCTAATTTAAAGCCGTATTCAAAATTTGTGAGCGCGGTTTCGGCAATTAATTCGGAGTGCCTGCTCAAATAAGAATTAAATAACGCCTTTTCCTTGTCGTTAAGCAATTTTGTAAGCTCGTTTTCCAAATTTTCAATCTTGTTGACTAACTTTTGATTGTTTTTTTGCAGATTTGGCGATATATCGCCAAAGAAAAGGTCTTCAATCGTTTTTTTCATGGTAATGCTCCTTTTTAATTATTGCTTTAATTAATTATAACATGGAATTTCCCACATGTTAATAACACACATGGAAAATACCACTATTTTGGAGTGTTGCATATATTTAAAAGGTGATATTTATGAGCAATTCACAAGAATTTAGAGAGTTAATTATAAAAAATCTTGAAATTAAAAATATTTCTTTATCGAAAATGGCGAAAGAATTGGGCTTTGGAAATAGCTTTTTCGCTGATATGAAAAGACATGACACCATGCCTTCAGCCGAAAAATTAGTAGCTATTGCTCAATACTTAGAAGTATCTACAGACTATCTGCTCGGACTGACGGATAAACCTGAAGTTAATCGCTAAAGTTGAGGTGAAAAATTTGGGAATTAAAATAACAGTTGCCGAAAGCTTGGTTAAGTGCCTTGAAACAGAGGGGATTACTAAGATTTTCGGTTATCCGGGAGCCGCAATCTGCCCCTTTTACGATAAGCTTATGCAGAGTAATATACAGCATATTTTAGTCAGGCACGAAATTAACGCCGGACACGCCGCCAACGGTTTCGCCCGCATAACAGGTAAGCCCGCTGTCTGTGTCGCCACATCTGGACCGGGCGCGACTAACCTTATAACGGCAATCGCCACGGCTTACATGGACAGTATTCCTATGGTTATCATCACGGGGCAGGTAAAAACCGAGCAAATCGGACGGGACGTTTTTCAGGAAGCTGATATAACCGGCGCGGCAGAGCCTTTTGTCAAGCACAGTTATCTTATAAAAGATGCCGAATCAGTCCCCGAAATTGTTAAAAAAGCCTTTTATATAGCCGGAACCGGCAGACCGGGTCCGGTACTTCTTGATATTCCTATGGACGTACAGCTTGAAGAAATAGACTTCGAGTACCCCGAAAGCGTAGAAATCAGCAGTTATAAGCCTAAAAACGAAGGCAACAAGTTGCAAATTAAGCGGGTGGCAGATGCTGTAAAAGAAGCCGAAAAGCCCTTAATTTGCGCGGGTGGCGGGCTTTTTACTTCCAATGCGCGGGAAATTATGGTCGAAATTGCCGAAAAGGCGGGTATTCCCGTAATTTGCACCATGATGGGTATAAGCGTCATGCCTTACGACCATCCGCTTTTTCTCGGAATGATTGGTATGCATGGGCGCAAAACCCCTAACCGCGCCATTTCCGAGTGCGATTTGTTAATTCTGCTCGGCGCAAGGGTAGGGGACAGGGCAGTCATGGGAATGAAAAACCACCATAATTTAAAGGTAATTCATATTGACATAGACCCTGCCGAAATAGGTAAAAACCTGCCTGTTTCAATTCCCGTCGTCGGGGATTTAAAGGCGGTGCTGACGCAGATTTCGGAAGCGGTTGAACCCAAACGGCACAAAGATTGGACGGAATATTTACAGGAATTGAAATCATCGGAAAATATAATTCACCAAACGCCTGAAATCGGCGTAAATCCGGCGGCTTTTCTTGATGAATTAAATAAGTTATTGCCCGATAGGTGCGTAATTTCCGCCGATGTAGGGCAAAATCAAATTTGGACGGCGAATAATATAAAGCTTAACAGCGGGCGTTTCATCACTTCCGGAGGAATGGGCGCAATGGGCTACTCGGTACCTGCGGCAATAGGCGCAAAGTCTGCTTGCCCTGAAGCCGAGGTAATTGCAATTTGCGGCGACGGAAGTTTTCAAATGCAGTCTATGGAGCTTGCGACAATGATTCAGCACGGGATTGTCGTAAAAATTATTATAATGGCGAATAACAGGCTCGGAATGGTAAGGGAGTTGCAAACCAGTCTTTATGACGACAGGCTGACCGCCGTTTTCCTTGACGGAAGCCCTGATTTTGTTAAGCTTGCCGACGCTTACGGAATAGGCGGCGAGTATGTCAGTAATATTTCAGAGGCTAAAACAGCTCTTGAAAACCTTATAAATTCGGACAAGCCTTATGTTTTGCAGGTAAAAGTTGATGAAAATGAAAGGTCAGTATTATGAAACACACAATATCAATCTTAGTTGAGAACAACGCGGGGGTGCTTGCCCGTATATCGGGGCTTTTTGCGCGGCGCGGTTATAATATTCACAGCCTTGCCGTAGGTGTTACAGACGATGAGAATATCTCGCGAATAACAATCGTCGCAGAAGGGAACGATTATACATTAGAGCAAATTGAAAAACAATTAAACAAGCTTATTGACGTAATAAAAGTTCGTTCACTCCCTGCGGACAAGCTTTTGTCACGGGAGCTTATGTTAGTCAAGGTCAATTGCAATAATGCACAGCGCCCTGAATTAATCGCAATAGCCGAACTAAGCGGTGCGAAAATTTCCGATGTTTCAAAGGAAACCATGACCCTTGAGCTTTCCGCAAATGAGTCTAAAATAGCCGTTTTTGAAGAGCTTCTTAAACCCTACGGCGTTAAAGAGGTGGTGAGAACCGGAGTTGTTGCATTGCAAAAAGGCGGAGGAGGACTGTAAATGCGATTGACGGTAAACAGTTTCCAACTGATACAATCGGTTTATATATTGCGAGGTTAGTTTTGATTTTCACGAGGCGGCAGAATAAGCGTCCCATTACACCCAATTAATTAAAATTAAACATAAAAGGAGAAACAAATCATGGCAAAAATTTATTACGAAAAAGACTGCAATTTATCACTGCTTAATGGCAAAACAGTAGCTGTTATCGGTTACGGAAGCCAGGGGCACGCCCACGCGCTGAATTTAAAAGACAGCGGCGTTAAGGTTGTAATCGGCTTGTACGAGGGCAGTAAATCATGGGCAAAAGCCGAAAAAGACGGTTTTGAAGTCGCCGTTGCGGCTGACGCGGCAAAAAAGTCCGACGTTATTATGATTTTGATTAACGATGAAAAACAGGCGGATTTATATCGTGAAAGCATTGCGCCGAACCTGTCGGCAGGGAAGACCCTTGCTTTCGCCCACGGTTTCAATATCCATTACGGGCAGATTGTCCCCCCCGAAGACGTAGACGTGATAATGGTTGCCCCAAAAGGTCCGGGACATACCGTGCGCTACGAATATGAGGATGGCAAAGGCGTACCCTGCCTCGCGGCGATTCACCAGGACGCAAGCGGAAAAGCGCTTGACACCGCTTTGGCTTATGCGGCGGGCGTGGGCGGAGCGCGTGCGGGCGTGTTGCTGACCACTTTCAAGCAGGAAACCGAGACCGACCTTTTTGGGGAACAGGCGGTGCTTTGTGGCGGCGCTACAGCATTAATGAAAGCGGGTTTTGAGGTGCTTGTGGAAGCCGGATATGACCCCGAAAACGCTTACTTTGAGTGCGTTCATGAGATGAAACTGATTGTAGATATGATTTACAGGGGCGGGTTTAACCTCATGCGCTATTCTATCTCGGATACCGCTGAATACGGAGATTATGAGATAGGAAACCGTATTATAACCGATGAAACCAAAAAGGAAATGAAGAAGGTTTTAACCGAAATTCAAGACGGCACGTTTGCCCGTAATTGGATTTTGGAAAACAAAGTGGGCAGACCCGGATTTAACGCTAAAAGAAAGATGGAGTCGGAGCACGAACTTGAAAAAGTTGGCGCGGAGCTTCGCAAAATGTACACTTGGGATAAAAAATAAATTATGTTTATGCTAAAAAGGAAAATCGGGTATTCAAGTCTTGGCAGAGACGGGAAAATCCGACTTTCGGCTATAATTGATTTCATGCAGGACAGTTCGGATTTCCACCTGAAAAGTTTGGATTTTTTACAGGAATATTTCAGAAATAATAATATGGGAATGTATGTCGTTTCGCGGCAATTGGATTTTTTAAGGTTGCCGGGCTACGGCGAGGAACTGTGCCTGAATACGTTTACACACGAGTGCAAAAACATGTATGGCTACAGAAATACGCTGATTTACGGAAATGACGGAGATTTATGCGTAAGGGCAAATACAATCGGAGCTTTCATGGATTTGGAAACCTCAAAGCCGGTAAAAATCACGCAAGAAATACTTTCCCAGGTTCAGCTTGAGCCGAAGATTGATATGGAATATCTTCCGCGTAAGGTTAAACCCCCGGATAAAGAACCGGAGAGATTAAGCGGCTTAACTGTAAGAAAGTACCACCTTGATTCAAATCTGCACATCAATAACGCTAAATTTATTGATATAGCGCAGGAATTTATCCCCGATGAATATGACGGCAGGAATATAAAGCGCTTGATGGTTGAGTACAGAACACCGGCGTCGCTTGGCGACGTTATAATGCCGGAAAGATATGTTTGCGGCAATAATGTTAT
The DNA here is from genome assembly GCA_009776305.1 of Oscillospiraceae bacterium. Lineage (GTDB taxonomy): Bacteria > Bacillota > Clostridia > Oscillospirales > Ruminococcaceae > Ruminiclostridium_E. Next base: position 193,876 of record WRLY01000002.1, read on the forward strand.
CATTAAGCTTTCAGGTGAAAATACGCTTCAAAACACAACCTACGCAGTTGCGGAATTTATGTATTAAAAAACAAAAATGAAAAAAAGGCGGTGCGAATTGCACTGCCTTTTTATTGAGCGTAATTATTTATCCGTTTTGCGCGAAGAGCGCCGCAATTGCGTCCTCAGACATCTTTTCGTTAGATGTAGGTTTGGGTTCTTCCTGTGGTGTCTCGGTAACTTGAGCGAACATTGCCGCTATGGCATCATCGGACATTTTTTCGTTAGATGTAGGTTTGGGTTCTTCCTGTGGTGTTTCGGTAACTTGAGCGAACATTGCCGCTATGGCGTCCTCAGACATCTTTTCGTTAGATGTAGGTTTTGGTTCTTCCTGTGGTGTCTCGGTAACTTGAGCGAACATTGCCGCTATGGCGTCCTCAGACATCTTTTCGTTAGATGTAGGTTTTGGTTCTTCCTGTGGTGTCTCGGTAACTTGAGCGAACATTGCCGCTATGGCGTCCTCAGACA
>WRLY01000003.1 GCA_009776305.1 Oscillospiraceae bacterium
CAACTGCAATCAAGCGGTATATAATTAGAAGTAATACAAGACAAAAGGATAGGTACTCCCAATGAAACGCTTATTATCTTTATTCCTCGCGACGGCGTTCATTCTCGGCGGGTGCGCGGGGGACGTTGTATTGCAAAATCCTGTTGAAAGTCTGGGGAAACAAACGAGTGAGGAAATTCAAGAAGCGCCTACCGATGAAATTTCAATAGAAATATATGAAGAATTCTATGACGGGGCTTTGAAAACAATACATTATGGAAAGCTGTTTGGTGTTATTGACGCTGACGGAAATATAATTTTAGATTGTATTTATGATGATATTCGTGTTATATCACCGAGTAGAATTACAGCTTCTCAAAACAATGGCGGTAATTCATCTGAAAATAGAATATCTTGGATTTATGACGATAAGGGTAATGTTATTTCCGATGGTGAATGGCGTATGATTGCATTTTCTCATGCGGGTGATAATGTATATTCATCTTTCGGGATTGGCGAGCATTATATCCCCGACGGAGATGTCGGAGCGTTTTTAATTGACCATGACGGTAACAAGGTTTTATCTACACGTTTTGATTATATACATGATACGTTAAGTAATTTCTCTGAATATCTTATCGTCAGTAAAGATGAAAAAGAATATGTAATTAATATTGAAGGAAATCTTTTAGATGAGTCGGTTGATAATTTTTTAGCCTCGTATAAAGACAGAAAACAAATAATTAAGGAAACATCTGATAATTTATTATTAAACGGCTTCAGCCGAGTTAAAATCATATCGGAAAACCGTTTAATCGCACATAAAATTACTGAATACGACAGCGATGAGGACGCTTGGATGTATGCCGAAGCATGGATATTTGATGCCGAGGGCAATGTAATTTCAAGCGGCGAGTGGCGGGATATTAGATTTGGAACCAATGACGGCGGCATACGTGACACTATCGGCATTGGCATAATCTATATTCCCGATAGAGAAGACGGTTACGGAGAATTTTTAATAAATCAAGACGGCGAAAAAGTTACTTCCACCCGCTATGACTATATAACTATGGCAGGTCTTTATAATATATTTGTAGTTACACTTGACGGCGAAAGATTTGCGGTTGACGGCAACGGTAATCGTGTTGATATAGAATTTGATTAATTCAATTACTATTAGTCGTTTTCATGCAATTCACAATTACACCATGGTTCGGTATCGCCTGTAAAATTTACATAAGGGAAAAATCTTTGAGGGTTTATGGAGTTGTAAATTCTATCAAAATTTGTGCCGTCATTTATCATTGCAAGATGAAGGTGATGTCCGCCTCCTTCTCCTATCGAAAGTCCGCTGTTTCCGACATGACCAATTAGCGTACCCGGGGAAACTTTTGAAACATTTACAGTAAATCTTTCATGAGGATTATCCCTCATGTGCGCAAATAAAATACGGATATTATTTCCTGTAATTGGGTCTATGTTTTCAGTTTCAATAACTACCATGTTTCCGTAATCATAAGGAGTTGACGAAATATATACAACTGTACCGAAAGTAGGACTTTTTATTTCTTTATCTCTTATAGGAACAGGAATTCCGAGCGAATCCTTATTATCTGCTAAATCTATTGCGCTGTGTAACGGCTCCCGCTTTATGCGACGTTACCTGCCCTTGTTGATTAACAGATGCAATTGAAGGGGTTCTGCTACTCCAAAAAACGCCTTTATTTGAAGCGTTGTCCGGTGTTATTGTCGCGTTTAATTTAATCGAATCTCCGATATTTAAAATTGTAAATTCCGGCATTTCTATATACATTATGTTTCCTCCTTATTCTTTTGTAATTCTAATTCCGATTACAGGGACAAATCCTTGCAATAATAAGTTAGTACTTGATATTTCCAAGTACTCAAATTTTCCCTGAAGACGCAGTTATTTTCCATTTGCGTATTAATTTCAACATCGGCTGTATACTCGCGTAAAGACAGATTTGGTGGGGACACCTCTAAAGTTTCAAATACTTCTTTGATAATATGATTGTTTTCCGTTTGCGTATTAATTGTAACGTCGGCTCTATACTCGCATAAAGACAGATTTGGCGAGGATATTTCTATAGTCTCAATTCCTTGCTCGATGGTTATTGTCCTGTTCATTTGAATCACCCTTTGCTTAATACTAACTATGAATGTATTATATCACAGCAAGGCAGTGCATTGCTATGCAATCTTTTTGTTAAGTTCCTAAAAAACAGTAAAAAAATGGAAACGGTTAAATAACCGTTTCCCGCAGAAGAAGAAATTATTAATTATGTTGACGCTGTTTCCGTGTATCATCAAACGCGTTTCTGAAAGCTATTTAAAACGCGCTAATAAAAACCCGCAGAAAGCACCTCTAACACTCCCCTTGCGTTCCTTTCAGCCACATTAAGCGTATTCCCCGGCAAAGACATACTCTCTAAAATATGTGCATCGCTATTGTGTATTATTTTGCAGTTTTTAAGGTATTCGTGCTGTTCTTTTAAGTTTTCAACCGCCTGTTTCGAGCGGATTTCAACACAATCAAAGCCGCAGTCGTCCGGAACAAAACCCAACTGCGATATAAGGCTGAACGCCGCACGCTCTATATGGGCAGGTATAATTATGCCGCCCCGCGAGCCTACTTCTCCCGCTAATGAATATAAACTGATTGAAACAGCGTTTATAAGGCAGTTTTCAACCTCGCCTGTTATTTCGTCTGTTTCATTCATTATAAACTGATTGCCGAAAACCGCTGTGTCGTTTTTCATGGGGAGTAAAAGCGGATAAACAAACTTGTCAAAGTCCATCGCGGCGTAAAGTTCGGAAAATAGACAAAGCACATGAATTTCTTCCTCTGTTGTAAGCTCCATTCCCGCAATAGGAAGTATGCCACTCTCAGCCGCCGCTTTAAAAAAAGCGGGGCAGTTTTTGCAGGTATTATGGTCGGTCAGCGCGATAACGTCCAACCCCAAAACAGCGCCGAGCCCCGCTATGTTTGCCGGCGTGGATTCATCACTACCGCAGGGCGAAAGGCAGGAATGAACATGCAAATCATAGTTCAATGCCGTGCCGACACAATCTGTTCCCTCGCCGCGAAACGACGAAAGAACAGAGGGATTTTCTTGGCTTGGGGTTAAATTATCCATAAAATTTCAACCATTTTTAAATTAAAGTCCGTTATTTATTAACAATCCCGCTTCAAAGGCGGGTTTGTCAGTTTTCAGAATATTTACGCCCTGTTGTTTTGCTTTTTCAAGAGCGGCGCTGTCAATCGGCGCGTTTTCCGCAAGAACAATTACCGAAATATCCGCCAAAACAGCCACAGCCACAGAGTTCATGTTACCCATTACGGTAATCCACGCGCTGTCGGCAGAAGCCCGCCCCATAACCCAACTTAAAAGGTCGCAACAGTAAACGCTTGATATTTCCCTGTCGGGTTCTCCCTCATGTACAGATTCAAAACCTAAATTAGCAATTAAATCTTTTACTTTCATGTTTTTTTAACCCCTGTCATATTATCTTTGAGAGTTTGAGAGTTTTGACTCTGTTTCGAGAGCCTCGACCCGCTTATGTATACAGCCCTTTTCGTCCGCCAAGCCTTTAGCCACGTCTTCGGCGTTAGCCGCGCAGGTCGGCGCGCCGCAACAGCCACAGTCAAGACCGGGTAATTTTTCAATCAACTCGTCTACCCTTTTCATCATGCTAATGGACTCTTCCAAGGTTTGACCGAGGCGATAAACCGGCTGAAACTCGATTTTCTTATTATTATAAGCGTAAGGCGGTACCGAAGCATTTATATGAGTGCCTGAAACAGGGAGGTATTTGCGTATTATATTAAGCTTAACCTTAGCAATATAAGGGTTCTCAACCACCAAAACGCCGCCTACGCAACCACCTTTACAGGCATTTAATTCAATAAATTCAAGATTAGTGAATTTTGAATCTTCCAAGTCTTCAAGAGACTTGATTACGCTCTCGATTCCGTCCACAGCAAGGTAATTATCGGTAAGCAAACCGCTTGCCTCTCCGCCGTGTCCGCCCCAGCTTACGCCTATTCTTCCCGCTTTGTCTATTTCACGAGAAAACTCGCTTCCCCTGTCAAAGGAGGTCATATCACCACCTGACGCGGCAATTTCTTTCATGAAAGGCAACAGGCGCGGATAAATATCGCTGACCGCCAAAACCTTGTCAATCTGAGATTCTTTAATTCCAAGCGGGGAGTAAGCCTCAGCCACCTTCGCAGGGCAGGGCGATATGAAAAACACTCCGATTTTCTCTCTCGGAAGTCCGGTTCTTATCAGAGCGCGCCTTACAGCCGCATTAGCCGCCATTTCAACAGGGGCGATTACAGGTGAAATATTGTCTAACAGGTTGGGGAATTTAACGCTAATCAGCCTCACAACACAAGGGCAAGCCGAAGAGATAATCGGCAGACTGCCGGGGATAAAACCGCCTTGCGGCAAATTATCCCGAGCCCCCGAGGCTAAATCTTTAATGAGCTTTCTCGTAATCTCCGACACCAATTCAGCAGCAGCCGCAACCTCATAAACATCGTCAAAACCAAGCGAAAGCAAAGCGTTCAAAACCAAGGATTTCTCCTCAAGGTTGTTGAATTGCGCGTAAAGCGACGGCGGAGGCAACGCGATTTTATACTCATATTCCGATAAAGTGTCAAAAGAATCAAAAGTCGCCTTTTTTGCATGATGGGGGCAAGCTCTTATACACTCGCCGCAGTCGGTACAATATTCTTTAGTGATTTGCGATTTCCCGTCACGTACACGAATAGCTTGGGTCGGACAGCGTTTCAGGCAGTTAATACAGCCCTTACACAAATCCGAGTCAAGCCTAACCGAATGAAAAAAGCGGTCATATTCCGGTTTTCGGCTCTGAAAAAAAGGTGGGGCTGTTGATAAGGGGTTCGAGGCTCTCGGCATTGTTTTATTATCCAAAATATTCATCTACTTCCATAGAAATTTTTTATTTTTCTAAATATACCTTCATTTCCACCACGGTGCCTTTCCCTACCTCGGAGTTAATCTTGAATTCGTCGGTATATTTTATCATGTTGGGAATTCCCATTCCCGCACCGAATCCAAGTGAGCGAATATCTTCCTTTGCCGTGGTGTATCCCTCGCGCATGGCAAGTTCAACGTCGGGTATGCCTCCTCCGGTATCGCGAAGCACAAGTGAAACGGCGTCAGAGTCTACAAAAACATCTATCGTTCCGCCGCTGGCATGAATCACCATGTTGATTTCGCCCTCATAGACGGCGATTGCCACATTGCGTACCACACCCGGGGGAATACCCATTTGTTTCAGTTTATTTTTTATTGCGGAGCTGGCTTCCCCCGCACGGGTAAAGTCGTTACCGGGTACTTCATAACGCATTTCAAGAGCGCTCATATTATTTCGTACCTCCGTGTAATCCGCTTTCATAAAGCTTTCCGCAAGCCTCAAACATACGATGGGAAGTTGAGAGAATTACTATGTTCTTTTCAGCAGAAAGTTTAATTACATCATCGCAGGGTTTCTTTCCCCTTACAAATACTATGCAAATGATGTCCATCATTTCCGCCGTTCTAACCACCTGCGGATTTAAAAGCCCTGTAAGCAGTACCGCCTGGTCTTTCACAAAAGCTAAAACATCGCTCATCATATCAGAACCGCATGCAGTATGTACCTCACTGTTAAGTCTATCCTCACAGCACTGAACCTCACAATCAAGAAGCTTCGCAATATCGCCGATAGTCATAGTCATTTTCCTTCCTTTTTAAAAATTTAATATAATTATATCACATTTTTTTTATTAAAGCAATAAGCAAAAATGCGGAAATTTTATTGGGCGGACTTTAAAGCCCGCCTTTAATTTTTTCCCAATACTCCCTTGCCGCCTGCTCCATTTTATTCTCCCCGAATTCATAATAAACCCTATCTTTGATTTCATCGGGCAAGTACTGCTGTTTTACATAATGGTTAGGGTAGTCGTGGGGATAGAGATAATTCTGCCCTTTATTTTTTATATCATCGCCATCAAAGTGCTTATTTTGCAACTGCCGCGGAAAATCCCCCGTCAAGCCTTTTTCAACATCGGCAAGGGCGCGGTCAATGGCTAATTTAGCGGAATTGGATTTTGGCGAGGTGCAAAGCAGTATTGCGGCTTCGGCAAGTGGGAGCTTGGCTTCGGGCAATCCTAATTGCAAAGCCGAATCCACGCAGGCTTTTACAATTACTATAGCGTTTGGAAAAGCCAAGCCTACGTCTTCGGCGGCAATAGCCAAAAGCCTCCTGCAAGCCGACGGCAAATCCCCCGCCGCAAGCAACCGTGCAAGATAGTGCAAAGCGGCGTTCTCGTCCGAGCCGCGAATTGATTTATGAAATGCCGAAAGTATATCATAATGGGCGTCGCCGTCGCGGTCGTATTTTACGGCGCTCTTTTGAGCGGCTTCAGCGGCGGTTTGGGTTAAGACTTTATTATCCCCCGCGGTCAGGACGCAAATTTCAACAGCGTTAAGCGCTTTTCTGACGTCTCCCCCGCAACCGAACGCAATTGTTCTGAAAATTTCGCCCCGATTCTCAAAATCCAATTTAACCCCGATTTCTTCTGAAACTATTTTAAATCCCCGTTCAATTGCGGGGATTATTTCCTCGGGGGAAATCGGCTTAAACTCAAAAACAGTGCTTCGGGAAAGAATCGCCCCGTAAACATAAAAATAAGGGTTTTCGGTAGTCGAGGCAATCAGCGTTATATCGCCGTTTTCTATGAATTCGAGCAGACTTTGCTGTTGCTTTTTATTAAAATACTGGATTTCGTCAAGATAAAGCAGAATCCCAGTGCTCCCCATAAGGGTATTGGTTTCTGAGATGATTTGCTTTATATCCGCCGTACTTGCCTGCGTACCGTTTAGCTTGCGTAAGGTCATATCGGCGCGATTGGCGATAATATTAGCAAGCGTGGTCTTCCCTGTTCCCGACGGTCCGTAAAATATTAAATTGGGCAGGCGGCGTTTTTCATCAACATTTTCGATTATTTTACGAAGAATTTTATTCTCGCCCATTAAATGTTTTTGTCCGACGAATTCTTCAAGATTTTGAGGGCGTATTCTCTCGGCTAAGGGCATGGGGTACACCTCACTATCAACCCCCGCCGCTTTGGCGGGGGTTCTACTTAATGCAGTTTCACTAATTCCTCTGTTTTTACAATAAAATCATCGTTCTTATTAAACCGTTTCATTAAAGACTTTATTTTCAAATGTGGGTCGATTACCCTGCCGGTTGAAATGTCATGGTTCAGAGCAGCTATAAGATAGGCTATGTATTTGGATATATCCACGTCACAATACCACTCGCTGTTTAAAAGCGCGGGAGAACGATAGGTAAGGTTAGTCCCAAAGACAAAATCTATAATGCCTTCCTTATAGGCTTTTTCAAACTTTTCCAAGCCGTTGGTGAAAATCGGATATGTAGCATATACCAAAATACGCGACGCATGCCTCTTTTTAAGCTCATAAGCAACTTCGAGCATGGACTCGCCCGATGAAATAATATCATCTGAAATAAATATATCCTTATTCTTAACCGAGTCTCCTAAATACTCGTGCGCTGTTATAGGATTACGTCCGTTGATAATCATTGAATAATCCCTGCGTTTATAGAACATACCGAGGTCAACCCCCAACACTGAGGCGTAATACATATTCCTGTTCAGCGCGCCCTCGTCGGGGCTTACCATCATAAAGTGCTTTTTATCAATTTTAAGATTCTTAACCCGCCGAAACAGCGCTTTTAATACCTGATAGGAGGGTATAATGTTGTCAAAACCCATAAGCGGAACGGCGTTACACACCCTCGAATCGTGAGCGTCAAAAGTAATTATGTTTTTTACACCCATAGATTCAAGCTCCTGCAGGGCAATGGCGCAGTCCAATGATTCCCGATAGTTTCTCCTGTGCTGTCTACCGCCGTAAAGAATGGGCATAATGACGTTTATTCGGTGCGCTTTACCTCCCGCCGCTTGAATTATACGTTTTAAATCCTGAAAATGGTCGTCGGGCGACATGTGGTTGGTCTCGCCGAAAAGGGTGTAGGTACAGGAATAATTCCCCACGTCAACGACTATAAAAACATCATCGCCGCGGATTGATTTTCTTAAAATACCTTTAGCATCACCAGAGGAAAAACGTGGACACTCATTTCTGATTAAAAAGGTATCGCCTTTAAACCCTGTGTCGCCCCACCATTTTAGCAGATGGTCGTTGATTTTATTGCCGAGCTCGGAGGCTCCCTCAAGGGCAATAAGTGAAACAGGCGCTACCTGCCTTTTTTTCTTAAAGACTAATTCATTTTGTTTTGCAGACATTCTCATCCTCCGTATAATCTATAAGGAGCGGTGCAACATAGCCCCCCTGCTATTCGTATAACGGATATTTTCCACAGATTGCGTTTACTTTTTCTTTGATTTTTTCTTTATTGGCGTCAAAATCTTTCGCCGCCAATAAAACACACTCAGCAATTACTTCCATGTCATCTTCTTTTAAACCCCTTGTTGTAACAGCAGGCGTGCCGATTCTGATACCGCTTGTGACGAATGGGCTCTGCGGGTCGTTAGGTACGGCGTTTTTATTGACTGTAATATAAACCTCGTCTAACTTATTTTGAAGCTCTTTGCCCGTTACGCCGAACGATTGTAAATCAACTAACATAAGATGGTTATCAGTACCGCCCGAAACAAGTTTAAAACCGTACTTCATGAGTCCCGACGCCAATGCCGAAGCGTTTTTCCTGACCTGTCTGCCGTATTCTTTAAACTCCGGTTTAAGAGCTTCAGCGAAACAGACGGCTTTAGACGCAATTACGTGCATAAGCGGTCCGCCCTGTGTTCCGGGGAAGATGGCTTTGTCGATTTTTTTAGCAATTTCTTCATTATTTGTAAGTATAAGACCGCCACGCGGTCCTCTCAGGGTCTTATGGGTGGTGGTGGAGGTTACATCGGCGTAAGGAATCGGCGAAATATGCTCTCCCGCCGCGACAAGTCCCGCGATATGCGCCATATCAACAAAGAAACATGCCCCAACACTTTTCGCGATTTCGGAAATGCGCTTAAAATCGATTTCTCTCGGGTAGGCGCTTGCCCCCGCGACGAGCATTTTCGGCTTATGAACCTTTGCCAACTCTTCTATTTTTTCATAATTAAGACGCTCGGTTTCATCATCTAAGCCATAGGGTATAAAGTTGAAATATTTTCCCGATATGTTCACAGGCGAACCGTGGGTTAAGTGTCCACCGTGGGCTAAATCCATGCCTAAAACAGTATCGCCGTACTCTAAAAGCGCAAAGTAAACCGCCATGTTCGCCTGCGCCCCCGAATGTGCCTGAACATTAGCGAATTTTGCCCCGAAAAGCTCCTTGGCACGCTCGATTGCAATACTCTCCGCAACGTCCACGCACTCACAGCCGCCGTAATAGCGCTTGCCGGGATAACCTTCGGCGTATTTGTTAGTTAAAATACTCCCCATCGCCGCCATAACGGCGGGAGAAACAATGTTTTCGCTTGCTATAAGCTCGATATTTCTCTGCTGACGTAAAAGCTCCTCTCGCATGGCGTTTCCGATTTCAGGGTCGCTTTTTGAAATAAATCCGATTGAGTCAATGTAGTCATTATACATGGCGTTTTGCTCTCCTTGTCTTTATTTATTCTAATATTATACATTATAGCATTAAATGGATAAAATTTCAACTATTTTTTGATTTTTCCCGCAATTGACTATAATATCCGTAAAGCTCCTGTACGCCGTTCTCCAACTTGTAATAATGAATTAAATACGCCGCCGTCAAAGTCAAAAACAGCGTAAAAAGCAATATTACCGGAATCGCCGTCTCTCCGGACACAAATAAGGCGCAAATAGTAATTACAGTCAAAAGACTCATAGTCATGGTTACAATCAGGTGAACGATTCGTTCATGCTGAAAAAATTTTATTTTAACAAGCAGTTTTTCCGCTTCACCGCCCCAATCGGTTTCGAGCGGGTTTTCAGCTAACAGCAAATCAAGTTCGGTTTTGCAGGCTCTGATTTTTTTGTTCATAAATATTCCCCATGCCTTTCCTCACAAACGTGATATGAAAGTACATCTTCCCAATTACCGAGGATTTACTTTAAAACTTTTCGCCATAATTATAATTTCGGGGCGACATTAAATTAACATCACCCCGTAAATTATTTTTTTATTTTGCCGAAAAACCTTCCCAGTCTTTCAAAAACCGCTCAATTCCCGAAGTGGTCAGCGGGTGATTCAGCATTTGCATAATAACGCCGAAAGGTACGGTTGCAATATCGCAACCCATAGCCGCTGTTTTTGTAACATGGATTGGATTTCTGATAGAAGCGGCGATGATTTCGGTATCAATGCCTTGCGCATCAAAAACTTCAACGATTTCATCAATCAGATTCAACCCGTCGGTGCCAATATCGTCAAGTCTTCCGAGGAACGGGCTTACATAGGTCGCGCCGGCGTTTGCCGCCAAAATAGCCTGAGCCGCCGAGAAAATAAGAGTGACGTTGGTGTCGATTCCTTTATTGTACAGTTGGTTACACGCCTTTAAGCCCTCTTCGCAGAACGGCAGTTTAATTACGATATTGTCACGTAAATCTTCGGGCATTTTGGCGATAAACTCGTCGGCTTCCTTTACCATTTTGTCAGCTTCAAGCGAGATGACCTCAGCCGAAATAGGACCGTCAACAATTCCTGCGATTTCCTTAATAACTTCAACAAAGTCTCTGCCCTCTTTGGCAATCAGCGAAGGGTTGGTGGTTACTCCGCAAATAACGCCCATATCGGCGGCGCGTTTAATTTCATTTACATTTGCGGTATCAATGAATAATTTCATGTGAATTTCTCCTCTTTAATTAATTTTTATTAATATTTAAAAAAAGATTTGCCGCCGCCTTTGGCGGCGAGCGTTTGAGGACGGAAGTCCTCAAACGCAATTGCTGTATCGTGCTTTAAGCTTTTCTGCATGAACCGTGTCCGCTGTATTTTTGTGCACCTGCCGCGCCGCGATACCAAACGCCGGTGTGCTTGTGGAGACCGGTTTCGTTACAGTTATCCTGTACACATTCATAATAAGAATCGAAATAATTTTCTTCATATTTCCTAAAACCTCCTCACACATAAGTTTTGCTATAACTCTGCCAACTCTGCGAAAACGCCTTTCATCGCGGGATAAAGTTTCCTGTACATTCCGTATGCCCGCTCATACTTGTCAATATTTTCGGGAATCGGCGCTTGTTCGCGGTTGATTTTGATAATTGCCTTGCAAGCCTCTGCCACAGACGAGTAAATACCTGTCCCCACAGCCGCCAAAATTGCCACGCCAAGCGCGGGACCCTCGGTGTTCAACGTGGTTTTAACATTGCAGGCGTACAGGTCGGCAAGCATCTGCCGCCAAAGGGGTGAGGTTCCGCCGCCGCCGCAAGCCATCATGTCGTTGACGTTTATACCCATTTCACGCATAACTTCCACGCAATCGCGTAATGAATAGGAAACGCCCTCCATAGCCGCACGGATTAAGTGCTGTTTTTTGTGTATGGTTGACAACCCTATGAACGTTCCGCGAGCATTGGGGTCAAGGTGAGGGGTGCGCTCGCCGTTTAGATAGGGCATATAGAATAAACGATTTGCACCAATGGGAACAGTCTCCGCCGCCTTATCGGTTAAGTAATAAGGGTCTACGTTCATATTGAGGGCTGTTTCCATTTCAGACCAGCAGAAATTGTCGCGAAACCATTTAAGCGATAAGCCCGCGCTTTGGGTAACCCCCATAACATGCCACGCGCCCGGAACAGCGCAACAGAAAGTATGAACCCTGCCACCCTTGTCAATTGAAATCTTATCGGTATGGGTGAAAACCACGCCGCTTGAACCGATTGTGGTGAACGCCTTACCGTCTTCCACTACGCCGGTACCTACAGCGCCCGCGGCATTATCGCCTGCACCGCCCACAACGGGAGTTCCGGCTTTGAGTCCGGTTAAAGATGCTACCTTAGCGGTTATTTCGCCTGTAATTTCAGGAGATTCATAAACCTTGCCGAGTAGTGCTTTGTCAATTCCGAGTTTTTGTAACACCTCGTCAGACCAGTCGCGCTTCGGAATGTCTAAAAGCTGCATACCCGAAGCATCGCTTACTTCAGTAGCATACTCGCCCGTCAGCATAAAGCGAACGTAATCCTTAGGCAAAAGAATATGGCGGCATTTTTCATAATTTTCAGGCTCGTTATTTTTAACCCAAAGTATTTTTGCCGCCGTAAAGCCGGTGATTGCAGGATTGGCGGTAATTTCGATTAACTTATCATGACCGACTTTTTGATTAAGCTCGTCTACTTCGTTTGCCGTGCGTTGGTCACACCAAATTATGCTCTTGCGAATAACCCTATTGTCGGCATCAAGCATAACCAAGCCGTGCATCTGCCCCGACAGCCCTATTCCTTTTATGTCGGCGGAATCAATTCCGCTTTCATCAAGTACGTCCTTAACGCTGTTTACAACGGCATTCCACCAGTCCTCGGCGTTCTGCTCGGCATAGCCGTTTTGCGGAGTGTAGAGCGGGTATTCGTGGGTGGAACTCGCCACTGCCTTTCCGTCCTCGCTGAACAGTACGGTTTTTGTTCCCGAAGTCCCTATGTCAATTCCGAGAATGTAAGCCATAATTGTTTTCCTTTCGTTGATATATTTCTTTGCGCCCTTTCACTGACCGAAATATTTACACGCGGACAGCCGAAAGCTGTCCGCCGTAAATTGTAAAACTTTATATAGATTAGCCGCCAAACATAATATCGTTAAGAATATCCTCAAGCATTTCCTGCCTGGAGCTTGGAATAGTGCCGAGAACTTCGCCCTTTTCAAGCGCGTACTTCTCAATCGCGGCAAGGTCAGCCTTACCGTTAATTATATCAGCACCTATGCCGCTCTGCCAGCTTGAGTAACGCTTGGTCACAAAGTCATCGATTCTTCCGTCTGCAATGATTCTGTCGGCTATGCGTAAACCTAACGCAAAAGCATCCATGCCCGCTATGTAGGAGTAGAAGATGTCTTCCGGCTCGAAAGAGGCGCGGCGGGTTTTAGAGTCAAAGTTTAAGCCGCCGTTGGTGAAACCGCCCGCTTTAAGTACTTCGTACATGCAAAGCGCGGTGTCGTAAACGTTAGTCGGGAACTGGTCGGTATCCCAGCCTAAGAGCATATCACCTTGGTTGGCGTCAATCGTTCCGAACATACCGTTGTCGCGGGCTACGCGAATCTCGTGCTGGAAGGTGTGCATAGCTAATGTAGCGTGATTTGCCTCGATATTGAGTTTAAAGTCTTTGTCAAGACCGTATTTACGCAGGAAACCAATTACGGTAGCGCTATCCACGTCGTATTGGTGCTTGGTGGGCTCTTTCGGCTTGGGTTCAACATAAAAGTCGCCTTTAAATCCAATTGAACGCCCGTAGTTGACGGCAAGACGCATAAGACGCGCCAGGTTGTCAAGCTCCAAGCCCATGTTGGTATTAAGCAGAGTTTCATAACCCTCGCGACCACCCCAGAAAACATAGCCGTTTCCGCCGAGCTTTACCGTGACGTCGAGCGCTTTTTTAATCTGCGCCGCCGCAAAAGCGAACACATCGGCGTAGGGGGAGGTCCCCGCTCCGCTCATGTAACGCGGATGAGAGAAGTTGTTAGCAGTTCCCCACAAACATTTTTTGCCGGTTTTTGCCTGCATTTGAGCGATTATGTCAACCGCCTTGTCAAGCTTTTCATTAGATTCAGCAAGGGTTGGATAATCAGGCGAAACATCTCTGTCATGGAAACAGAAGTAGTCAATACTCAGCTTATCCATTAGCTCAAAAGCCGCGTAGACTTTGTTCGCCGAGCGTTCCTCTTCGTTTGAGGCTCTCCATGTCTTGTCCGTAGTACCTCTGCCGAACATGTCGGCGCCTTCGCCGCACATGGTATGCCACCATGACAGCGCAAATTTTAGCTGGTCTTTCATTGTTTTTCCCGCGATTACTTCCTCCGGATTGTAAAATTTAAAGGATAGCGGGTTTTTCGAGGCTTTCCCCTCGTACTTGATTTTCGGTATAGAGCTAAAAAACTCACTCATGCTTAGACCCTCCGTTTTTGATTAGTATTAATATTGTATAATATTTTTAAAGAAATGTCAAGACTTGCCAACAGTTTTCTTGACATTTTCATGTTGAAAGTTGTATAATAGAACCAAAGGCGGGATTAAAGTGGAAAGGAACGGTAAAAAAATATGTCTTCAACAGCAAAAAAAAGAATCGGAATCCTCACGAGCGGAGGCGACTGCCCAGGACTTAACGCAACGATAAGAGGGGTGGTTAAGGCTTGTTATCAGCTTTTGGGAGAGGAAAATGTCGAAATCATAGGTATAGCCGACGGATATTACGGCTTAATCCGCAATCACTGCAAATTAATGGAGCCATCGGATTTTTACGGTATTTTAACCCTCGGGGGAACTATTTTGGGAACAAGGAGAACCCCTTATAAAAAAATGAGTATCGTAGAAGGCGATAATGTTGATAAAGTAAAGCAGATGAAAGAAACCTACATGAAATGGAATTTAGACTGCCTTTTGACCTTAGGCGGAAACGGAACTCATAAAACCGCAAACTTACTTTCAGAAGAGGGCTTAAACGTAATCGGCTTGCCAAAAACCATTGACAACGATATATGGGGGACTTCCGTAACTTTCGGTTTTCATACCGCTGTTGCTATAGGAACAGAGGCGATTGACAGAATCCACACCACCGCCCATTCTCACAGCCGAATCATGGTGGTGGAAATTATGGGAAATAAAGCGGGTTGGCTGTCGCTTTATACGGGAATCGCGGGCGGTGCGGACATTATACTTATTCCAGAAATTCCTTTCAGCATGGATTTGGTAATAAAAGCGGTGCAAAGCCGCGCCGATTCGGGCAAGTGTTTTTCAATTGTAGCGGTTGCGGAGGGCGCTATGGACGCCGAAGAAGCCGCCATGAAAAAGAAAGACCGCCTGCAAAAGCGGGTTGAAGCGGGCGAAACCACCGTTTCGGCGCGAGTGGCAAATAAAATTCAGGAAGCTACCGGTTATGAATCCCGCGTGGTAGTACCCGGGCATGTTCTCAGAGGCGGAACTCCGTCGGCTTACGACAGAGTACTTGCCACAAAGTTCGGAGCGCGGGCGGCAAAGCTGATTTCACAGGAAAAATACGGCTACACCGTGGCGTTATCGGGCGACTGGATTACCGAAAACAAGCTCTCGGACGTGGCAATGAAAACCAAGTTCGTAGCCCCCGACAGTCCGGAAGTCATAACGGCGAGGAGTATAGGGGTTTCGTTCGGGGATAGATAAAAAATAAAGGCGGCTAAAAGCCGCCTTTATTTTTTAATTTTTTATTAACTCGCACATCATTCCCGGTGCGGATGAAACCGTGTTTGCCTCGTCGGTGTCTATATGTATTGCTTCAGCAAAAGTATCGCGTACACGGCATACCACATCGCCCAAGAGCGCACTCCTGCCCGTACCCTCAACTTTTACGTTTATGATTTCTCCGTTAGTGAAACCGTGTTCATCTGCAAAAGCCGGCGTCATGTGAACATGCCTTTTTGCCACAATAACCCCCTCGGCTATGTCAAGCTCGCCCGCAGGTCCTACAAGCTTACAGCCGGGCGTTCCGGCTACGTCGCCCGATTCCCTAACTACGGGAGTAATGCCGAGAGAGCGGGCGTCGGTTGCCGAAACTTCCACCTGAACCGCGCTTCTGTTAGGACCGAGAATCATTACGTTCGGAATTTCCCTTTTTGGACCAACCACCTTTACCCTTTCCTCAGTTGAAAATTCGGTAGGCTGAGAAAGTCGCTTTTTCTCGGTCAGCGTAGCGCCGGCTCCGAAAAGAACCTCCAACGCCTCTTGAGTGAGATGTACATGTCTTGCCGATGTTTCGATAATTACTTTTGCCATACTTTTTTCCTCCCATAATTTTAATAAAAATATTTTAATTTAAAAATACAACTAAAAAATATTAAGCGAGTCAAGAATAATCCCCAAAACAAAGATTATAGCGATAATAAGTGCGCCGATTCTTAATATAAGCGTGAATTTCTGCCGCCGGAACATACAGCCACCTCCGGTTAATATAATAGAATTTTTACCAAACAGCGCTATTCGTATGCGATTGCCGAAAGTGCACTTATTCTGGTTCCTCTATACGCCGGAATAATCCCCGCCAACACTCCTACAACCGTAGCGAACATTAAGCCGCCGAACACAAGCCATATAGGGATTTGGGAGATTACAACGCCGTCCTCAAACGACATGCCTCCGCCGCCGCCACCACTCATCATACCCATCATTTGTTCAAAAAGGAAGGTGTTAAATAAAGCCGAAATGCCAAAGCTCAACCCTATCCCGAGTACTCCTCCGATAAAACCTATTGCCGCCGCTTCGCCAAGGAAAAGCGCCATAATTTTTGAGAGGTCACAACCTAAAACCTTCATAACTCCTATTTCGCGGGTGCGTTCAATCACCGCTGTTATCATGGTGTTTGTAATGTTCAAAGCCGCTATAAACACCGATACCCCCGCCAAAGCTGCAAGTAGCATTTGAATCAATTGTACCTGGTCTTTCATTCTTTCGCGAGCTTCACCTTCGGAATAGGTGTGAAAACCCATTGCTTTTATTTGGTCTTCAACGTCCTTAACATAGTTCATATCATCTACACGCACACGAACATCGCTATAAGTTCCGTCGAACTCCTCTCGTTGCATATCGGGATTAAGCTCGTTAAACGCCTTTATATATGTATTAAGAAAATCAATATCAACAAAAACGCTGTCTGAAATCCGCCAGTCGCGTTCCGGGTCGCCTATTACACCAACTACGTTTAATTGCCTGTCATACTCCATGTTGGGGGCAGTTTCGGAACCGATTACAGAAAAATCCTGTTGCCACCAACCGTCATCCTGGGAAAAGGTAAGAGGAATAATATGCAACTCCGTAGTCATGGGGTCCATTGCTTTGCTTACAACATTATATTCCTCATCTAATTCAGGCCATACATATTCTTCATACTCGTAATCATAGACATAGCTTCCGACATTAAACCCGACGAGTACAGTTCCCGAAGGGTCGCCATCTTCTTTCCAACGACCTTCGGAAAGCTTATACCCAAAATTCTCTAATTCGTCCATATAAACCCCGACAAAATCTCCCCAACTTATCGAGTATTCATGACTGTATATAGCGATTTCATAACCAACGCTGAGTGAGCGTAAAAAAGGCGATACAGCTTTGACATGGGCTATTTCCTTAAAACTCGCGATTGCATCGTCGTCAAGCACAGGCGCCTCTTCCCCGTCGGGTCTCGGTCTGCCATCGGGATTCACCTGAATAAGCGTCAAATCTGCCCATTCGCTTACCATTTTATCCATTGCGTCATCCATACCGACACCGAGAGAAACCATTACAATAATAGCGCAGGTACCTATTATTACACCCAAAACAGTCAGAAATGTACGCGTTTTTCTTTTAAAGAGGTTACGGATACACATTCTGAAAACATCTATTGCTTTCATTGCTCAACCTCGTTATCGGGACTTTCGGTGCTATTGTCCACAGCAGGCTTATAACCGACCGGTTCAGCCGGAATATCACTCGCTGTAGCCTCTCCCGCCATAAGCTTAATGAAATGCTCCATCTCATCGCTTTCTCTTTTATGGGCGCGTTTCTTCAAAAATATCACCAAAACGACAATTCCCGCCGTACCTACGCCGCCGCCAATAAGCGCCCATACCCACCACGGAATTCCGCCGCCCTCTCCTGAGACTTCTTCGCCTTCGCCTCTCTCGCCTTCGGGAGAATCGCCGTTTTCAGGGGATGGTTCGGGAACCCACGGCTCGTTAATAACCGCGCTGAATGAGCTTGAAAAACTAAACTGCATCATATCATCGTTTTCATAAGTTATAACTATTGACAAATCAGCCGCTCCCGGCTCGCTGAATATGACATTGCGGAATCTCTGACGCTCTTTCTTTGAGCTCGGCTCAATTACGCCGATAAAACTCTCGGCAAGCATATTCCCGTCGCCATCCCGCAATACGGCGTTTACGTTAGACAGCTTTTCAGAACCGTTATTAAGCACCGAAAATTCTATAGTAGCCGGAGAACCTGCTTCAATCCCCCATTCGTAACCCGATATGTCAGTCACGCTCGCACGGTAATCCATCACCATTTGAGAAAAACTCCTTTGCGACATGCCCGTGCTTTGGTCGCCATTTTCAAACTCGACGTACATCGTGAGAGAAACTTCCCGCGCAACGTCAAATTTTAACCTTATTTCTTCCGTAACCGATTCGGAAGTAGGAATATTGCCTATAAATTCGCGGACTACCTCGTTCCCCTCCGAATCCACTATGTATAATTCTACGTTATGCGCGTTGCCTTTCCCCGAGTTTACAAGAGTAACCGGCACTTTTGTGGATACTCCCGCATAAATTACCGCAGGCGCGTCAATTTTTTGGATTCTTATATTAGAGGGGTTGCTGTTTTCCTCATCGGCTTTTTCAGTTACAACGTTTACGGCAAAAGATTTTCTGATATTATTAGCCTCTCCGTCGGCGTTACGGTAATTCAATCTTAAAGTGTAGGAATAAACACCTTCCGTAGCCGCAGTGAAAAATGTCAGGCTTTCCTCTTTGGTTGAGTTTGCCTCCATTTCGCTTATATAAACGCTGTTTAGTTCCCTGCCCTTTTCATCGTACAGGAAAACCTCAGCGCCTTTTATTTTATTGGCGGAGGGGTTGGTGAGCCAAAATTTCACCTCTGTAGTGGTTCTGATTAACTCCTCAAAGGGCGGTACTATGCTTTGAATTCTGAGCGTACCGCTGTCGTCAACCACCGTTTCAAAAACAGGGGTAAATCTGCGCTCGGTTGTAAGTCTTCTGCCCATGGCGTTTTCATAGGTTACTCTGATTAAATAATTTCCGCCGCTTGTCGGGAAGACGTACTTTATAGTACCGTCCTTACTGTCTTGAGCTTCTATCGTACCGACAAAGGCGCTTCTTACCTGTCTGTCGTCCCGCACTAAAAATGCCTGAACATTTTTGAATTCGGTCGTACCTCTGTTGACAAGGGTAAAATTTATTTCGCTTTCAACGCCGATTTCAACTTCGGCGGGCGGACTGATTTGGCTGATTTCAAGCCGCGCACGCTCACCTACCGTTACGCTGAATTTTCTTTCAACGCTCGCCGAATTTCCCGCTGTGTTTTGGTAACTCACGACAATTCGGCAGTTTGCCGTTTCGGGAGTTTTGAAAATATAGGTAAATTCAACATTAGTAGCGTCATTAGCGGCTATATTACCCACAAAATGAGTGTGAACCGCGTTGTTGCCGTTATATAATGTGACCTGAGCGTTTTTATATTCCGTCCCCCCGTTGTTTATGAGGTTAAAACTTATTTCAGCCGGACTTTCTGCGGCTATGCGCGACGGGGCGGAAAAGTTATTTATGGTCAGTGGAACGCTTTGCGTTGCGCTGTTGTCAATGACATAAACCGCGGCGTAGAAGCTTCTTGTATCATGGGCAATATCAGCGGCGACGGTAGAAGGACCAGTTACAGGGTCATACTTATTTGAATAGGCATAATCCACACTGTACTGTATGTAATACGTCCCTGCCGGCGTATCACTCGGAACACTGAATCTGTAGGAATAATCAACGTTAAGAGCGGCTTTGCTGACCGTTCTGGCTCCGCTCATAAGCACAAACGGACTGTGGTCGCCCATTTTTAAAGTAATGTCAGTTATGGGTTTTTGTTCATGACCGTAGTTTGAGTTGCTGAATAAGTTTATGTTTATATCAAATGTTGAGCCGGCTCTTGCCGTTGTAGAAATTTCATTTGCTTCAACATTAATTTTCATTGCGTTGATTTCATCCGACGTCAACGCCGAAACCTGCAATATCATAATGGCAAACGCCATTACAAACGCCGTTGCTTTTAAAAGTGCTTTCATTTTGTTATCCTCTCTTTACTTTTTTCCACACATGTTATTTTTATATTTTTATGCTCGTCAGAAACCACCATTCCGTCTCTAAGTGTAATTATTCTGTCGGCATAAGTCGCGATTTCCCTGTCGTGGGTTACAAGAATCAGGGAGTGGTTATGCTTTTTGCTTAAACGCACCATGAGCTCCATGACTTCTTTTGTGGTGCGGGTATCAAGGTTTCCCGTCGGCTCGTCCGCAAAGACTATTTTCGGAGCTGAGACAAAAGCCCTGGCAATTCCCACGCGTTGCTGCTGTCCTCCCGACATTTGCGAAGCTTTGTGCCGCATACGCCTGCCAAGCCCCACCATAATAAGCATAATCTGCGCCAGCCGCTTTCGGTGTCTTTTTTTCACACCCCTGAACGTTAAAGGCATAGCCACATTTTCAAGCGCGGTAAGCCCGGGAATCAGGTTATAAGACTGAAACACGAACCCTATGTTCTTTTGCCGCCATCTGGTTATTTTTTTCTCGTTTAATTTTCCTATATCAATGCCGTCTATGATGATTTCACCCGCCGTAGGCTTTTCAAGCCCCGCAAGCATATTAAGCAGGGTTGATTTTCCCGAACCTGATGTTCCGAGTATGCAACAAATTTCACCTTTTGCAACGTCAAAATTTACACCGTTCAGGGCAACGACCTTTTCCTGACCGATTTTATATACCTTTACAAGGTTTTTGACGCTTATCGTATTCTCCATGCGTTTCCCCCATTTACAAACTATTTTACATTATAACACTCCTGACTTTAAAATACAAGGGTTTTCTTTCTTTTTCAGATAAAATTCACTTTCTGCTGTTCTTCTATGTGCTAAAAGGATTAAAATTTAATGAAAAACAGCCCAAAATTTGACATAAAAGTAAAACTTTTGTTTTTTTATTATTTCTTAATTGACAAACTGACTTTTTGTGATATAATATGACATGTAAGGCAACACTGCATAATTTTAAATATAACGTTAAAGTTTTAAGCGGTGTAGGCATTAACGCTATCTGGAGGAAGTATTATAATGACCAAAATTGAATTAGTGGCTGCAATTTCCGAAAAAACCGGCTTTAGTAAGAAAGATTCAGAGTCCGCGCTTGTAGCGGTACTCGACAGCATCACAGACGCACTTGTCGATGGTGAAAAGGTTTCTTTGGTAGGTTTCGGTACATTTGAGGTTCGCACCCGTGCAGCGAGAGAGGGGATTAATCCTCAGTCGCAAAAGAAAATTAAAATCCCCGCTAAAAACGTACCCGCTTTCAAAGCAGGCAAGCTTTTGAAAGAAACTGTAGCCGCCGCGAAATAAACGGCTGTTAGGGGAAATATTAAAGCTTCCGATGTATCGGAAGCTTTTTTTCGCGGCCGAACCGCCAACTCAAATAAGGCACTATCGGTTTGCCGATACTCTCCATAGCATTTTGTGCGGCGCGGTTTCGGCGCTGTCTTTAATATGACTTGAATCATTTATAAAAACAGGCTTAAAGTCGCCGTTTATGAAATCGGCGCGGCTGATTGAGGTATTATCGCACCAAAACGGATGGGCTGTAATTTCTTCCTCAGAAAAGCCGTGAATAAATGAAAGCAGATTATAAATAGCGCAACCGTGGGAAACAAGCCCAATGGTTTTACCCTCATTTTGGCTTATAATCCGCAAAACGGCGTTTTTCATACGATTATATACCCCGCGCATGGATTCGCCGTTCGGAGCCTCAAAATGCCCTATATCCTTAAGCCAAACGGAATATGTATCGGGGAACAAAGACGGCAATTCCAGCCACTTCTCCCCTTCCATATCGCCGCCGTTTATCTCCATTAAATCCGGCTCAAGCTTTAAAGGCGCGTTATGAACGGAATTAACGGCAACTGCGGTCTTTTCGGCTCTTAAAAGCGGCGAGGTATAAATTATGTCAAAAGGAATATCTTTGCAACGCTCTTTCAGCTTTTCGAGTTGAAGAGCGCCTTTTTCGGTTATATCCCCGTCGGTGCGCCCCTGAAAAACTTCCTCAATATTCCCCTTAGCTTCACAGTGGCGTATTATATATAGTATAGTTGTTTTTGTCACCACGGTTGCACCTTCCCCGTTATGTCGGCTATACGCTTTATGCCGTTTACATCCATGTAATGTTCCAAACCGCCTATGATTTTGAGCGGCGCTAAAGGGTCTGAAATGATTGCCGTACCGATTTGCACTGCTTTTGCGCCGGCAAGCATCATTTCAACAGCGTCCTCTGCCGAATTGACGCCGCCCATTCCGACAACATCAATGTTTACAGCCCTTGCCACCTGCCAGACCATTCTGACAGCCACGGGGAAAACCGCAGGACCCGAAAGTCCGCCCACATTGTTCCTTAAAACAGGACGCTTGGTTTTTATATCAATTCTCATACCGAGCAATGTATTGATTAGCGAAATAGCGTCCGCGCCCTCGCTTTCGGCGGCTTTAGCAACTTCGGTAATATCGGTTACGTTAGGGGTTAGTTTGACCATAAGCGGTTTCTTTGTGGCGTTTCTGACGGCTTTTGTAACAATCACTGCCCCCTCGCTCGAAATACCCCACGCCGCCCCGCCTTTTTTCACATTTGGGCAAGATATGTTCAATTCAAGCATATCAACATCTGTTTCATCTAAACGCCGAGCGATTTCAGCGTAATCCTCCGGAGTTTCGCCCGCTATATTGGCGATTATGACGCTTTGCGGAAAACCGCCTTTTCTAAGACGCGGCAGATGAGTATTTATGAAAAAATCAATTCCAGGATTCTGCAATCCAACGGCGTTAAGCATACCGGCGGGGGTTTCGGCTACTCTCGGAGGAATATTGCCGTCTTTTTTATTAAGCGTCAAACCTTTACAGGAAATGCCGCCCAATATATTTAAAGGGTAAAGGTCGGTATAATATTCTCCGAAACCGTAAACGCCCGAAGCCGCTATTACGGGATTCGGGAATTTTACGCCGGCTACGGTTACTGTTAAATCTCTTTTTTGTGAATTCACAGTACCATTCATAGTACAAGCTCCTCCCCTTTAAATACAGGACCGTCGCGGCAGACCATAAGCATTGATTCTTTATCCTGCTTTCTTATAGCACAGGCGCAAACGGCACATGCCCCCACTCCGCAACCCATGCGCTGTTCCATCGACACCTCGCATTTTACGCCGGCTTGCTGACAGGTTTTTACAATTGCCGCAAGCATTTTCAACGGTCCGCAGGCGTAAACCATTTCAACATCGTTTTTAGCAAGCTCGGTTTCAAGGGGCGGAATAACCGTCCCGCGAATCCCAACACTTCCGTCGTCGGTACAGGTGATTACATGAACGTGGTTTTGTTTGAAGTCGTTGGCAAGGATTACTTTATCGTAGCTTTTAAAACCTAAAATCGCCGTTGCCCTCTCCCGCATAACTTTAGCCGCGCCGAGAAGCGGCGGTATACCTATGCCACCACCCACCACGATAATGCGTCTGTCGGGGGCGATTATCGGGGCGGACTTTCCGACTGGGGTGAACTTTCCGTCTGGGGCGGACTTTCCGTCTGGGGCGGACTTTCCGTAGGGCAACGTAAAGCCGTTGCCCAAAGGCGCAATCATATCAATACTATCCCCAACGTTAAGAACAGAAAGCCTTGCCGTGCCGTTCCCGCGAATTTCAAAAACGATTCTGACAGAGCCGTTTTTGTAGTCAATATCGCAGATTGACAAAGGTCGGCGCAGAGTGAAGCCCTCCACCTTTATGTGAACAAACTGTCCCGGCTTTGCTTCCTCCGCGACTTCAGGGCAAAGAATAACATAAGAATATATTCCCGCCGAAATGGCGGTTTTTTCTATAATGTGATATGAGCCGCATCTGTAAGGCATTTTGTGTTCCTTTCGGCGTTTTTATGCAATGGCGAACCTTATATTCGCCCGCAGTAATTTAATTTTTGCGGATTCTCAGACAGACACAAGGTCTGCCTCTACATCAGGCGTTAATATTATTAGCAAAAATTTACTGTAAAATACGTTTCTTTTCAGATTTGAAAAGAAGCGATATTAAAAACAAAAAAATCAAAATGCACGACGTTAATAAAGATATGCCGTATGCCTGCTTGAACATTTGAATACTCCAGCCCTCGTATCCCAATATAAGCGGCGCCAAAACACCGTGAAGCCTTATACCGTCATTTCTTATAACATCTAAACTGCCAGCGTAATTAATCCCCAAGTCAACCGTAACCATTATACTGAAAAGCAATAACGGCAACAAGCTAACCCAAAACGAAAACCGTTCTCTGTTTGTTTTATAAAACAGAGAAACAAAAACCAACCATACGACGGCTGTTATTAATATAAATAACATATTTACACCTTCTGAAAAATTACAAAACTCAAATTTCCTCAAATTTACGGTTGAGTTTCTTTCTTTCTCCCGCAAAAGAATAGTAGTCGGGCTTCATGTCATAAAACAGCTCCGCATCGAATGAGGCATTTTGAATTATGTCGTCAAATAATTCAGCGTTCATACAATAATGGTTATTCGCCGCATTATGCCAAAACAAATTACTACCGCAAACCGAGCAAAAGCCGCGTTCGACTTCTTCGTCATGGTAGATTGTGATTTTGTCCTTACCGTGGGTAAATTCCACATTTTCTTTAGGTCCGGGGTCAACAGAGAGTACTGCTCCGGCGTTCATACGGCGGCAGGTGTCGCAGTGGCAGGTATAAACAAAGTTGCCGTATTCCTTGATTATAATTTCAACCTCACCGCAAACACAATGACCTTTAATATTTACCATTATTTATTTCTCCTGTACTGTAATAAGCTTTCTTTAGAAACTTCCTATATTTTTGTTATATCAACCATTTCCAAATCATCAACCGTCATACCCGATTCAAGACAGTCGGCCAAGGCGTTTGCTGTATCAATTGAGGTCAGGCATACAACGCCGCGCTCAACCGATTTACGGCGAAGTTTCACACTGTCAAGGGCGGGGTCTCTACCGGCTTCCGAAGTGGACACAACGTAGTCTATTTTACCGCTTTCAAGCAAAGAAATAACATTCGGCTCTTTGCCGTCTTTAATCCTATAGGTGAAATTAGCCGGCAACATATTTTTATTCAAAAGTGACGCCGTACCGCTGGTAGCGTAAATTTCAAACCCCATAGCGTCAAACCTGTCGGCAAGCTCTATAACCTCAGGTTTGTCGGAATTTCGCACCGAGAATAAGATTCCCCTATGTGCGGACTCATTTGAAACGGCTCTCTTCATCTTCATGTTCGACGCCATAAGACCTTTAAAAAGCGCTTCTTTAAAGGTCTTGGCAATTCCGAGGGTTTCGCCCGTGGACTTCATATCCGGTCCGAGCTGAGTATCCACGTCATGCAGTTTCTCAAAGCTGAATACAGGTACTTTCACAGCGATATAATCGGTTTCGGGGAATAGTCCGGTAGGAAGCCCCTGCTGTTTCAGGCTATGTCCGAGCATAGCTTTGGTGGCGATGTCAACCATTTGCACCCCTGTCACCTTGCTTATGTAAGGCACTGTTCTTGACGAGCGCGGGTTCACCTCAATGACATAGACCTGATGATTATGAATAACGTACTGTATATTCACAAGTCCGACAATTTTTAATTCCTTTGCAAGACGCTCGGTGTAAGCTATGATGACTTTTTTAATTCTGTCGTTAATCGTTTGGGTGGGATAGACCGAAATACTGTCGCCTGAATGTACGCCGGCGCGTTCGATGTGCTCCATTATACCCGGAATCAGAAAATCCTTGCCGTCGCATATAGCGTCAACCTCAACCTCTGTTCCCATTAAATACTTGTCTATAAGCACAGGGTTTTCAAGCTTTGAGGAAGTGATTATTTCCATATATTCTTCCACATCGCTGTCGCCGTGGGCAATTATCATATTTTGCCCGCCAAGTACATAAGACGGTCGCAAAAGCACGGGATAACCTAATTTCTTAGCGGCTTCAACGGCTTCTGCCGCAGTAAAAACAGTATAACCCTCCGGGCGCGGAATTTGGCATTTCTCCAAAAGCGCGTCAAAACGTTCCCTGTCCTCCGCCGCATCTATGCTGTCGGCTGAAGTGCCTAATATATTCGCCCCGACTTTTTTAAGGTGTTTGGTTAATTTTATAGCCGTCTGTCCACCGAACTGTACCACAACCCCCCACGGTTTTTCGGTAGCAAGCAAATTATCTACGTCCTCGCCTGTCAGAGGGTCGAAATAAAGACGGTCGCCGGTATCAAAGTCGGTTGAAACAGTTTCAGGGTTATTATTGCATATAATTGCCTCATAGCCCATTTCTTTAAGCGCCCACACGCAATGCACCGAACAGTAGTCGAACTCAATTCCCTGCCCTATTCTTATGGGACCCGAGCCGAAGACAATTATTTTCTTTTTATTTTTATCGCTGTATTTTTCAATAAATTCCGCCGCTTCGTTTTCATCGCCGTATACACCGTAAAAATACGGCGTTCCCGACGCGAATTCTCCCGCGCAGGTATCGACGGTTTTGTATACGAACTGCTTTTGGGTTATATTACGGGCGGCTAATTTCTGCCCTGAAATTTTTTCAATCGTGCCGTCAAGGTAACCGAATTTTTTAGCCGTCAAATACTTTTCTTGGGTTAATTCCCCATCGGCAAGGCTTTTTTCGATATTGCAAAGATTTCTGAGTTTCTCTATAAACCATTTATCTATAAAGGTTATACTGTGAATTTCCTCAGCGCTGATTCCGCGCTTAATTGCCTCAAACACGCAAAACGCACGGTCACAGTCGATGTCTTTCAATTTTTCAAGTACTTCGGCGTCTGAAAGCTTTTCAAAAGTCGGCTTTGTCATGGTATCTATACCAAGCTCGATAGAACGGACGGCTTTCATCATGGCTTCCTCAAAATTCATGCCTATGGACATAACCTCTCCCGTAGCCTTCATTTGAGTACCCAATGTCTTTTTGGCATGCACGAATTTATCAAAAGCAAACCTCGGGAATTTTACCACCACGTAGTCAACAGCAGGTTCAAAGCAGGCGTAGGTTTTGCCTGTGACCTGATTTACGATTTCGTCAAGAGAGTAGCCGATAGCAATTTTGGTGGCTACTTTAGCAATGGGGTATCCCGTGGCTTTTGAAGCTAACGCCGACGAACGGCTGACCCGCGGATTTACCTCAATAACGGCGTACTCAAAGCTGTCGGGCTTGAGTGCCAACTGTACATTGCAACCGCCCTCAATTTGGAGCGCGCCGACTATGTTTAAAGAAGCCGTGCGGAGCATCTGGAATTCCTTGTCCGCAAGCGTCATGGTAGGTACAACCACTATGCTGTCTCCGGTATGAACCCCTACGGGGTCCATATTTTCCATACCGCATAAAGTAATGGCGTTACCCTTACCGTCGCGTATAACCTCAAATTCAATTTCTTTCCAGCCTGAAATGCCTTTTTCGATTAAAACCTGCGTAATGGGAGAAAGGCGCAGACCGTTACCTGCAGTTTCGCGCAATTCTGTTTCATTCGATACAATTCCGCCGCCCGTGCCGCCTAAGGTGAACGCCGGGCGCACAACTACGGGATAACCTATAGCCTCAGCGAACTCCACCGCGTTTTCTACCGTCTCTACAACCTTTGAGGGTATACAGGGCTCGCCTATTTCTTTCATGGTATCTTTAAAGATTTGCCTGTCCTCGGCTTTATCAATAGTTGAAACGTTAGCTCCGAGAAGCTTAACATTGTTTTCTTCAAGAAAACCTTCTTTGGCGAGTTGCATTGATAAAGTAAGTCCGGTCTGCCCGCCGAGTGTTGAAAGCACGCTGTCGGGCTTTTCGATTTTTATTATTTTTTTAACTACTTCAAGGGTCAGCGGTTCTATGTAAATTTTATCCGCCATATTTTTATCGGTCATTATGGTCGCGGGATTGGAATTGATTAGTACGACTTCCAAGCCTTCTTCTTTTAATGCGCGGCAAGCCTGCGTCCCCGCGTAGTCGAATTCCGCGGCTTGTCCTATAACTATAGGACCCGAACCTATAACAAGAATTTTCTTAATATCTTTTCTTAACGGCATACGAACTTCCTTTCTTTTTTCGGCATTTTTATAAACATGCCCCTTTTTCCTAATCCATTATTTTTATAAGCTTAATAAACTTTTCCGCCAAATGCGAGGTGTCGTTCTTACTTCCGAGCGTCTGCGGTTCAAACTGTAAAGTCAATACGGGTGCGCCACCGTAGCTTATTCCCTCGCAGGTTCGGTCATTGGCGTTAACGTGGGTTATTTTCGCGGTTTCGGGCGGGGTTTCAACTACATAGCCATGACTTTGCAGGGTTAAAAAGGTTCTGTCAAGCTCAAGGTCAACCACAGGCTGATTTGCCCCTCTGTGCCCGCTTTTGAGTTTAGCGGTTTTGCCACCAAGGGCGAGCGCAGTAACAAGATGCCCAAGCCCAATTCCGAGGAGCGGGATTTTGGCTTCAAACAATTTTTTAACCGTGTCAAGTAATTCAGGATTTTTCAGGAAATCTGCAGGGTCGCCCGGTCCATCAGACAGAACAACGCCGTTATATTTTTTTCCGATAATGTCTTCCGCCTTTGTATTGTAGGGCAAAACAGTAACGTCGCAGTTATATTTATGCAGTAACTCAATGGTTGAAAGTCTTACACCGTAATCAATCAAAGCTATGTTGTACTTACCGCCTAAAAGAGATTCACAGTGAACCGGCTCTTTAACACTGACTTTCGGCAAAGGATTCCCGACGCTGAAAGCCTTAATGTCCTCTATAAAGGCGCTGTCGGGTTCATGGTCGGTAATTCCGGCGTTCATAGAACCTTTATCCCTTAATATTCTCGTAAGGCTTCTGGTATCTATGCTGCAGATTCCGACGATTCCGCGCTTTTTTAAAAATCCGTCAATCGTACCGTTTGAGCGGAAATTAGACGGCTGTTCGCAATACTCGCGGACTATGTAACCGGAGGCGCAATGCTCGGAGTTATTGTCCTCGTCGTTGACGCCGTAGTTTCCTATTGACGGAAAGGTTTGAACAACTAATTGCCCGAAATAGTTAGGATTAGTAAGCGTTTCCTGATACCCTGTCATTACGGTCGTGAAGACCGCCTCGCCGATTGCCTTACCGGACGCGCCAAAGGCGTTCCCCTCAAAAACAGTTCCGTCGGCTAAGATTAACCATGCTTTTTTGTTCATAAAATCTCCTTCTTTTTTTAATTTTTTATTATGGTAATTTTATTATCCCTATATGCTCCATAAGAGCTTCTTTCATTTTCAAAGCTTCTCTCCGCGCCGCTTCGGCAAAATCCTTTTGGTTACATTTTTCTTTTTGGTAGGCGCACATAATTGCCCTTGAACTGTTCACAATTCCGCCCAAGCCGTTTTTATCAAAAGCAGATTTTAAGTCTTCGGCTCTGCCTCCCTGCGCTCCGTAGCCGGGTATTAAAAAGAAAGTGTACGGCAGCATTTCACGAAGCTCCTTAATTTGCTCGGGGTATGTCGCGCCGACCACCGCGCCCACACCGGAATAGCCGTAACGTTTTTTACCCGCCGCGCCCCATTTCTCGCACATGCGCCCCATGATTTCATAGATGGTGTCGCCGTCGGCGAATCCTGTCACTTTACCCACAACTTTATCCTGTAATTCGCCTGAGGAAGGGTTCGAGGTTTTCACAAGTACGAAAATACCCTTGTCATATTTTTTACAGGCGTCGGTAAACGGCATAATGCCGTCCGAACCGAGATAGCCGTTGACCGTCAGAGCGTCAACGGGGAAAGGACTGTACAGTTCTTCGCCGATTTTGATTTTTCCGAGATACGCCGCCGCGTAACCCTCGGCGGTAGAGCCTATATCGTTGCGCTTGCCGTCAGCTATAACGTAAAGCCCGCGCTCTTTGGCATATACAATTGTTTTATGGAACGCCTTTACCCCCTCTACGCCGAGCATTTCATAAAAAGCAAGCTGGGGCTTTACGGCGGGGACAATATCATAAATCGCGTCAATTATACCTTTATTGAATTTCAAAATGGCTTTTGCCGCCCCTTTCGGGTTCATGCCATATTTGACAAAGGCTTTTTTCTTAATGAATTCGGGGACGTATTCTAACTTAGGGTCAAGCCCCACAACAGTTGGATTTTGAGTTTTAACTATTTTTTCGATTAAAAGGTCAAGGGACATATCAAATACCATCCTCTCCAGGCACCAACGAGTGGTGAAATATTTTTCCTCTTATACTTGAGCTTTTTTCAAACTAATTATCCCCGCTTAATCCTCATAAACAACTTCTCCACCCACAATCGTATACTTAACCCTGCCTTTTAACTTCATGCCTTTAAAGCAGGAATTTTTGGATTTAGACTTAAATTTATCAGGCTCTACCGTCCATTCCTCGTTGGGATTGAACAGGGTTATATCGGCGGGTTGCCCGGGAGCAATGCTTATTTCCCGTAGACTAAGGATTTTACGCGGATTTACGCACATAAGCCTTACTATGTCGGGAAGACTTATTTTTTCTGTATGATACAGGAAAGTCAAGGTAGCGGCGAGCGAGGTTTCAAGCCCGATTACGCCGTTCGGGGCGGCGCGGAAGTCGGCTTTTTCTTGCAGGCTGTGGGGAGCATGGTCGGTGGCTATGCAGTCTATGGTTTTATCCATTATGCCCCCGATAACAGCGTCAACGTCTTCCTGAGTACGCAGGGGCGGATTCATTCGGTAATCGGCGTCTAAGGTCAAAAGCATGTCCTCGGTAAGCGCGAAATAATGCGGTGCGGTTTCGCAGGTTACTTGTACTCCTGCCGCTTTTGCCGCACGGACTTTTTCAACCGATTCTTTGGTTGAAACATGGGCGACATGCACCTTTTCGCACAAATCCCGCGCAAGGTCTATTTCGCGGGAGGTTATAATATTTTCGCTCGCACGGTGAATTCCGCGAACGCCGAGCATAATGCTGACCTTGCCCGCATTCATAAATCCGCCGCAGGCTATATCCAAATCCTCGCAGTGGGAAATCACCGTCATTCCCGCCATACTTGCCTTAATCATCGCCTCGCCCATTGTCGCTGAATTTCTTACGGGTCTGCCGTCATCGGTTACGGCTATTGCCGGCGAGCCACCGGAGGGGAAATTTTCGGCTTTACTTAAAAGCTCAAAATCACACAATTCTTTGCCCTCCTGCCCTTTTGTAATAGCACAGGACGGGTAGATTTTAACTTTAGCTGATTTGGCTTTTTCGGCAATATATTTTAAAGTTTCCGCATTATCAATAACAGGCTCGGTATTCGGCATACAAAGAAATCCTGTAATCCCGCCCGCCGCTGCCGCTTCAGCACAGGTCAGCAGGTCTTCTTTATGGGTCTGTCCCGGGTCGCGGGCGTGAACGTGCATATCAAAAATTCCGGGTATAGCGATTAATCCGGTACAATCCATTACGGTTTCACAGTTTTTTTCAATTTTATCGGAAACGGCAGTAATTTTGCCGTTATCAATTAATATATCTTTCTCGCCGTCAATTCCCGATATATAATCTGCAACATGCGCGTTCTTCAATAAAATCATTTTCATATTCCTTTAAACTAAGAGCGTTTTACCATATTCATTTAATTATACTATATTTTAGAAATTTTTGCAAGAAAAAATTTACAAATTATCAGCTTGTTTTTTCCGAAATTAAAATCCTGCTACTTTCATCAGAGCGTATGGCAATCACCGCGCCGCGTATGAGATAAGCAACGGGGTCGCCGAGCGGGCTTTTTTGCAGACATTCTATGTAAGTACCCTCAATCAGTCCTAAGTCCTGCAAGCGCCGCCGCGCCCCGCCGCGCACATCAAGCCTCTGCACAGTGGCAAAATCTCCGGTTTTCATTTGGTTCATGGTCATGGGCAAGCCTCCTTTCTTTCTCATTTAACATTATATGCAGACAAAAGAAAAGGGGGAATCGCCGCCCGTTTATGGTGTTTTTGTGCAAAATTCACACACACATATATATATATATTGTCTAAATCGCATATAGCTACTGCCTGCCGGTTTTTGGTATAATAAAAGTTAGCATAAACATTCAGAAAAAAAGTAAGGAGAAAAAATCATGAACCGACAACAAAAACACAATACCCGTAAAATCCTACCCGCCCTGCTCGTCGCGGGCGCAATCGTCACGAGCGCAATTCCCGTATACGCGGATACCGAAATAACCGGTCAGTACTTACAGGTGAACGGTGCATACGGCTCTCCCGGCAGCAGCATCATATTTCACAATGGAATAGAGGAAATAACAGATGAATATGTAGTAAACCCAACAACTTATCAATATGAACGGACAACAGGGTCATTTCCGTCCGGCATGACAACCCAAATTTCGTGTAGCGAACACCATACTAATACCAATGATGCGTCTGTCGCTATAGACGGTAATTTAATCCTTATAGGAGGAGTTGAGCAAAGCTCTTTGAAAGGAGAAACTGCTCAAGGCGGAAGTGGTGGTGGTAACGGGGGAAGCGCCGCCTTAACTGTGAGCGGCGACTTAACCGTTTCGGACGGTAGCCCTTTCAATATAATAGGCGGCAACGCCAGCTCGGGGTATTCCATGTATAGCGGCGGTAACGCTACCTTAAATGTAACCGGAAAGCTAAACGTCAAGAGCCTTACGTCAACCGGAGGCGAAAACAACGAAGATAGCAGCGGTGATGTGGCGGCGGGCGGTATTGCGAGCGTAACCGCTGATACATATAATGTCGGATTAGGATACAGCTTAACTTTAGGCGGTGAAATAACTAATACAGCTTTTAATTTTGCAAATCTTGAATTTGACCTTACAAACGCGGAAAACGGAAATACCCTGCTTATGGTAACGGGCGGCACACCTTTTAACATGGGGGCATTTAATGGCAACATCACTCTTATAAACCCCGCCCAGACTTTACAGGGTGGCGATGAAATCATATTGATTAGCGGCGGTGTAACGGGCGCTTTCGCTCCGAGCATAATAGAAACAGACGGTAAATATTTCGAGATTAAAGTAAGCGGAAACAACCTTTCTGCCACTGTTATCCCTGTGTATAACATAACATATAATCTTAACAACGGCATAAATCATAAAGACAATCCGCTAACATACACCGCCGAAGACCTGCCGGTAACGCTGTTTAATCCTACAAGAGCAGGGTATACGTTCACAGGCTGGACGGGAAGTAATGGAACTACCCCGCAAACGGGCGTGATGATTCCCGTCGGGACTACAGGGGATTTAGAGTACACAGCAAACTGGACGTCCAATTCAAATCCCTCCAACCCTTCAACCACAACACCGCCGCCCCCCCAAACCCAACCCCCTGAATCAACCACTCCGACTTCCGTTCCGCCGCCCGATAACGGCGAAAACGATGATTACAACGAATTATGGGACGGAATATCAGATAAGACCTTTACCTTTAACGGTGAATATAAGGACTTACTGAAAGTTTTTATAGACAATACAACACTTGGCGCTAAGGTTATAGAAGAAGGAGACGATGAAGACGGCGAAAGGTGGGATTTGGACGGTTTCGGTGATTATGACGGAACGCTCGGCAAGGCTTACGCGGGAAGTACAAAAGTAACCCTTTATAAAGAATTTCTTGCCACTTTAAGCACCGGAACATATGCGATAAGCGTGGAATTTAAAGACGGCACTATTGAGGGAATGGAATTTGAAGTCGATAACGGCGAAGTCACCCTCCCGGATGATTCAGCCAACCCCGCAACGGGCGCGGCTATCAGCTTATTTGGGCTCATTTTGGCGGGTAGCGTGCTGACAATAGTAGGTAAGATGAGGAAAAAATAAATATTTCGGGCGGGGAAAATAAATTCCCCGCCCGCTTTTCATTTATTAACCGCAATTTTAACCTTTTCAATAATCCCCTTTGCCGTCAGCCCGAATTCTTCCAAAAGCGGTACGGCAGGACCCGAATGTCCGAATGTGTCGTTTACGCCGAGTTTTATAACGGGAACGGGGCATTTTTCCGATACAACATCGGCAACAGCCGAGCCGAGCCCGCCAATTACGGAATGTTCCTCCGCTACTACGATTTTTCCGGTTTCGCGGGCGGCTTTAAGAACAAGCTCTGTATCAAGCGGCTTTATAGTGTGAATGTTAATCACACGGGCTTTAACACCCTGTTTTGCCAATTCTTCCGCCGCCTCAATTGCAGAGGAAACAAGCAAGCCGGTTGCAATAATTGTAACGTCGTCGTTTTCAGAGGCGCGCAAAGTTACCCCTTTACCGACCTCAAATTTATAACTCGCGGGGGCGTTGAAAACAGGCACGGGAAGTCTGCCGAATCTTAAATAAGTCGGTCCGTCATAATCCGCCATTGCCAAAACCGCCGCCTTAGCCTCGGTGTCGTCGGCGGGGTTGATTACTGTCATGCCGGGAATAGTCCTCATAAGCGCAATATCCTCACAGCACTGATGGGACGCGCCGTCTTCCCCTACTGAAATTCCCGCGTGGGTTGCGCCGATTTTCACGTTAAGCCTAGGATAGCCTATGCTGTTACGCACAATTTCAAACGCCCGTCCCGCCGCAAACATAGCAAAAGTACTGGCGAAAACAAGTTTTCCTGTTGAGGCAAGTCCGGCGGCTACCCCCATCATATTCGCCTCCTGAATTCCGCAGTTAAAATGTCTGTCGGGATGGGCTTTTTTAAAAGTTCCCGTTTTGGTAGCGCCTGCAACATCGGCGTCAAGCACAATCAAATCGCTTCTCTTTTTATAAAGCTCAACTAAAGCCTCGCCGTAGCTGTCACGGGTTGCTTTTTTCACTAAATCAGCCATTACCTGTTCCCTCCTTTTCAAGCTCGTCAATTCGCGCCTGCAATTCAGAAACAGCAATTTTATATTGCTCGTCGTTGGGCGCCGCTCCGTGCCATTCCGCTTTGTTTTCCATGAAAGACACATTTTTGCCTTTTACGGTTTTTTGAATAATCGCGACAGGTTTTCCGCTTATTTTCTCTGCCTCATCAAACGCCGCCTCTATTTGCTCAAAATCATGACCGTCAATGCAAATTACATGCCAACCGAAAGCTTTGAATTTTTCATCAATAGGATAAGGCGACATAACCTCGGTAATAGGACCGTCAATTTGCAGATTGTTGTTGTCAACAACCGCCGTTAAATTGTCAAGACCGTAGTGCGCCGCAAACATCGCGGCTTCCCAAACCTGACCCTCCTGAATTTCACCATCACCCAAAGCGGTATAAACCCGATAAGGCGCACCGTCAATCTTTCCCGCCAGCGCCATTCCGCAAGCACCGGAAATACCCTGTCCGAGTGAACCTGTGCTGTAATCAACGCCCGGAACCTTTCCCATAACGGGATGTCCCTGTAAGCGTGAGCCGATTTTACGCAGGGTTTTGAGTTCATCTACAGGGAAAAAGCCTCTGTGCGCCAAAACCGAATACAAAACCGGTGCGTTATGCCCTTTTGAAAGCACAAAACGGTCTCTGTCAGGCTCATTAGTTTTGTCGGGGGAAACATTCATTCTCGCCATGTAGAGATAGGTTAGGGTGTCGGCAAATCCGAGAGAGCCGCCGGGGTGTCCCGATTTGGCGTTATAAACGCCCTCAATTATGCCGAGCCGTACTTTCGCGGCGGTAATTTCAAGCCGCTTTTTTAGTTCTTTGTCCATAAGATTTTTCCTTTCAATGTTAAATATATTAATCCCTAATGAAAAAATTTGACCTAAAACCAAAAATGTTTATATTTACATCCCACATAATATCTCGTTTCCCGCTAAATTGTTTTTGCTTTTTTCAAATACTCCACAATCTCACTCATAGAACCGCTGTTATTATCGCAAACGATTAAATCCGCCTCTTTTTTAACAATCTCCTCCGCGTTTGCGACCGCAATACCTAAATCTGCCATTTGAAGCATTTCAAGGTCGTTCATAAAATCGCCCGCCGCCACTATGTATTTATCTTTAATCCCGATAAGTTCAAGTAGCTTTTTAAAACCCGCTCCCTTGTTGACGCCTTTCGGAAGCATTTCATAGAACACAGGAGCGGAACGTACAAGATGCACATCGCTGAAATAGCTTTTATTTTGGTTGCAGAATTCAATAACCCCGTCAATTACCTCGGGTTCATCAACTGTAAGCGCCTTTATCCAATTATCGGTCGGAATCTTGTCTAAACCGCGCCTCAGCGGCTCTTTACAGCCGAACGCGATATGTTCCTCCTCAAGGGTGTTGGTTCTTACAACGTTTACCTCGTCATTACGCAAAATCTCAACTCCGAGCGTCGGGAATTTTTCCATAAGAAGTTTGACATAATCCTGCGCTACAGACGGCAATTCGCATTGCCATAAAAAACGTTCCTCCCTGAAATCATACACCGCCGCACCGTTGAAAATCACGGCAGGAACTTTTAGATTTAATTCCTCCGCGACCACCCGTGCAAGCGAAACTCCCCGCCCCGTCGCTATTGTGAAAATTCCGCCGCCGCCGATGAATTCACCGATTGCCACTTTGTCAATTTCAAGAATATTCTTGTCGTCGGTTAAAAGCGTGCCGTCAGCATCAGAAATGAGGAAAATTTTATCAAAATTCATTCTACTCCCTCAATTGTTTTATTAATTTAACAAAGTATTCCGGCAACCCGCTCTTGAATTCCATATATTCTCCGTTTCGGGGGTGTATGAAACCGAGTTTCCCCGCATGCAAACACTGTCCGCCAAGCCATTTGGGTTTGCCGTTTCCGTAGACGTCATCACCGAGAACGGGGTGTCCTATATATGCCAAATGAACCCGAATTTGATGTGTTCTTCCGGTTTCAAGGCAGATTTTCAAATGTGTTGCGCGCAATGCACCGCCCTCATAATTCTTAATCACTTCATAATGAGTAACGGCGTTTCGGGGATTTATGCTTTGCAGACCGTCCGCCCCGCACACGCACATCTCCTTGCGCCTTACCTTATGTCTACCTATAGACGCGTCAATTTTACCGTTTTCCCGCACGATGCCGCTTACTACCGCCTGATACTCCCGCTTTACGGTGTGTGCTTTCAACTGCTCGGAAAGCCTTATATGGGTGAAATCATTCTTTGCAACCAACAATAACCCGCTTGTGTTTTTGTCAATTCTATGAACAATTCCGGGTCTGATTTCGCCATTTATACCTGACAGGGAATCACCACAATGGTGCATAAGAAAATTTACTAATGTGCCCGAATAATTCCCGTGGGCGGGGTGAACCACCATTCCGCGGCTTTTGTTTACGACCAATAAATCGCCGTCCTCATAAATCACTTCAACACTGAGCGAACTGTCAGAAGGGATTTCTTCGGGCAAAATGTCGGTTTTAGTAGGTTCGGGAATCATAAGGATTATTTTATCACCTGTTTTAAGCTTAAAATTTTTTGCCGCCAATTTCCCGTTGACCCTGCAATTCCCTGCTTCTATTAAGTTCGCCGCCGAAGTTCGGGTAAGATTTTCTATGTTTTCGGAAAGGAACTTATCAAGTCTTTGATTATTTTCATGTCCTGTAAGCGTGATTTCATTCATGTTCGTTTAATCGATTGGTTTCGGAGGTTTTTGAATCAGCTTTTTTAAGTTTTATATTTGCAATTTCTTCCCTTAACATAACGAACAGGAACAGAAACGCCCCTGTTACCGCGCATATATCGGCAAAATTGAAAATAGCAAAATTTATAAAACGAAAATCTATAAAATCCACCACGTAGCCGTAAAACACGCGGTCGATTAAATTCCCCGCACCGCCGGCAATAATCAAAGCAAGCGACCAAATCACAACGCTATCCTTACCCTTACATATAAACAGGAAAATCAACGCACCTATTATAAGCAGGCAACTGGTAATGATAAGAAAAAGCCTTTGACCCTGCAAAATACTGAACGCCGCGCCGGTATTCTCAACATAGGTCAGGTTAAGAATCTCAGCACCGTTTATGTTTATAACACCGACAGAGCCAACGGGCTTTAAATAAACCACGGCAAGCCATTTGGTAAGGCGGTCAACTCCGATTAGCGTAGCGGCGAAAACCAAGGTGAACAGTTTCAGTGTTTTTATGTTTTTCATGATTTGACCACTTGCGAACATCTTTCGCACAACTCGGTTGTTCTGTCAATTTCGGAATAAGCCCAGCAACGCGCACATTTTTCACCATCGGCTTTTTCGACCGCTACACTAAGAGTTTCACCGTCTTGTAGCGAAATATCCGCTTTCTCATACACGACCTGCGAAACTATACAAGCCGCCGACAATTCAGGCAGAATCGGGGTAAGGTCTTCATTATTTTTCAGAATGATTTTTGCTTCAAGCGATTTTCCTATAACCTTTTCGGCGCGTTTTTGCTCCAAAGCGGTGAGAACCATGTCGCGAACTGCACGGATTTTTTCCCACTTTGCTATAAATTCATCGCTCACTTCAACGCCTGTTTTTTTCGGCATATCATTGAAAACCACGCTTTCTTTCCTGTCGGAAACAAGGCGGGGGAGTTGTGCCCAAATTTCCTCCGATGTGTAGCAAAGCACAGGCGCTAAAAGCCTTGTCAACCCGTGAAGTATAATAAACATAGCCGTCTGAGCGCTTCTTCTCTCAAAGCCGTCGGATTTTTCACAATAAAGGCGGTCTTTTATTATATCAAGGTAGAAGTTCGACATATCCACCACACAGAAATTATTAATTGCATGATAGGCGTGGTAATAATCGAATTTCTCATAAGCGTTTAGAACCTTTTCAGTCAGCGCGTCAAAACTTACAAGCGCCCATTTGTCAAGCTCCAATAGCTCTCCAATGTCAATCATGTCCTTTTCAGGCTTAAAACCGTTCCCGTTGCAAAGATTTCCGAGTATAAACCTTGCAGTGTTACGAATTTTACGATAGGTTTCAGAAACCTGTTTAAGCAATTCTTCCGAAACCTTCATGTCCGAGTGAAAGTCCAAAGAGGTAATCCAAAGCCTTAAAACGTCCGCGCCGTATTTGTCAATTACATATTCGGGCGGGATTACATTGCCCTTGGATTTATGCATTTCTTTACCCTCGCCGTCTAAAATCCAGCCGTTCACGGTTACGGTTTTATAGGGCGCGCGACCGTATACCGCCACGGAAGTAAGTAGCGAGGACTGAAACCACCCGCGAAACTGGTCGCTACCCTCAAGATAAAGGTCAGCAGGAACGGTTAATTCCTCCCGTTGTTCACAGACTGACGCGTGAGAACAGCCCGAATCAAACCATACGTCAAAGATGTCTAATTCTTTCTCAAACTCATCGCAATTACAATCGCATTTTACATCGGCAGGAATAAATTCCGAAACGGGTTTTTCATACCACGCATCGGAGCTTTCTTTTCTGAAAAGCTCAGAAATAGCTTTAATCGTACGGTCATCGCAAAGCGCTTTGCCGCAGTCCTTGCAGTACAAAATTGGAATAGGCACACCCCAACGGCGCTGACGCGAAATGCACCAGTCGCTGCGGTCACGAACCATATTTAAAATTCTCTCTTCTCCCCAGGCGGGAATCCACTTGGTTTCCTTTATCGCCCTAATAGTTTCATCTCTAAACTTACTGACCGCGCAAAACCACTGGTCGGTAGCACGGTATATAATCGGCTCACGGCAACGCCAGCAGTGCGGATAGGAGTGAGAAAACCTGTTTTCACCGAGTAATAAATTCTTCTCCCTCAAATCGGCTTCAATAATTTTATTAGCCTCGCTTGTGGTTTTTCCCGAAATATTCATTCCCGCCTCGTCGGTCATTCTGCCGTTTTCGTCAACGGGAACGATGATTTCAAATATACCCTTATATGAGTTACAGACCTCATAGTCCTCCACGCCAAAACCGGGCGCGGTGTGAACACAGCCTGTTCCGCTGTCAAGCGTTACATGTCCGCCTACAATCACAGGACTTTTACGCGGCAGAAACGGGTGAGCGGTTTCTATAAGCTCTAAATCCCTGCCCTTATATTCGCCCGCAAGCGAATATTTCTTTATACCGCAAGCCTCAGCAACCTGCTCTGCAAGCTCCTTGGCGACTAATATATAATCCCCGAATGACGGATTTTCTTCATCTTCTACTTTGATAAAAGTATAACCATAATCCGGACCGAGAGAAATAGCTAGGTTTCCCGGAAGCGTCCAGGTAGTTGTCGTCCAAATCAGAACATACGCCTTGCTCTTGTCAATATCTTTAAGCTTACCTTTATCGTCGGTTATAGGGAATTTGACATAAATTGACAAACATTCGTCGTCCTGATATTCAATCTCGGCTTCGGCAAGGGCGGTTTTACAGTCGGCGCACCAATGCACCGGCTTTAAACCTTTATAAATATAGCCTTTTTGATACATCTCACCGAAAATTTCAATCTGACGCGCCTCATAATCGGGAGCTATGGTCAGATACGGGTTGTCATAATCGCCCCAAGCCCCAAGCCGTTTCATCTGCGCCTTTTGCCTGTCAAGGCAAGAAACAGCATATTCGCGGCAGTACTTGCGAAGTTCCGGCGCTTCGACCTTACGGTTATCAATTCCGAGTTCTTTCAGCGCACGTAATTCTATAGGCAACCCGTGACAATCCCACCCTGGAATATAAGGCGTAGAGTAGCCGGTCATAGCCTTGAATTTTACGATAATGTCCTTAACAGTCTTGTTCAGCGCGTGACCCATGTGAATATCGCCGTTAGCGTAGGGCGGTCCGTCGTGCAGAATATACTTTGGCTTGTCCGAGTTCTTTTCTATAAGCTTATAATAAAGCCTTTCCGATTCCCATTTTTTAAGCGTTTCGGGTTCGCGCTCAGGTAAATTCGCCCGCATGGGAAAATCGGTCTGCGGCAGATTTAACGTATTGTTATAGTCTTTTGCCATTTTTTTGTCCCCTTTAAATTTGCTATGGCAGGCGGGGAATTGCTTATGTTCCACCCCCGCCATACTTACATAAAATTCATAGCGTTTTTCTTTTTACCTCATTGCGAAACCCGTTTTGCTTCCGCAAATGTCGCAAAAGCGTGAGTCGTCGGGGTAAATGAATTGAGTTTTGTTGTATTCGCAGTTAGGATTTGTGCAGGTGTTCCGAAGCGTTACATCTTGATGTTCAGGCAACGCAGCGCCGCATTTCTGGCAGAATTTCGATTCGTCTCTGTAGGATTGAGCGTGGCAGTTTGAGCAAGTTTTCATGATTAGTAATCACCTTTCTTTTTATTTTAACGCGGAGGGTTATATAACTAACTTCTCCGCGTTAAACACACTTTATCAGCCTTTTGCGTGGTTGCCGAATTCCAAAGCTTCGCGGTCTTCGGATTTTTTATCCTTTTTGAAAAAAGGCGCGTCTTTTTCTTCCGAATCGTTTACGGAATCATCAGCGGAATCCGTAATATCTTGGCTATGTTCAAACGAAGACTTCTTTTCGCTAACCATTTTCGACTTCGCGGCGAACTCCTCGAAAAGCGAATCTGAGTCACCGTTGTCCTTTTCGGCATCAACGTTTGCAAAAGAGGGTTTGTCCGAAGATTTCTTTTTGTTATCCTGCCCGTTCTGTTCGGGCTTTGAGGCGGCTTTTTTCAAAGTAACGTTTCTTTCTTTCTGATACTCTGTAACGGTTCTTGAAACAAACTCGTTTTCACAAGCCTCAGGCAAGGTTTCAATAATACCCGTAACCCTCGTAAAATCCTCTAAAAGTTTCTGCCTGAAACGGGTTACTTCATTTTTTGTTTTTAAAAGGATTTCCTTATTTAATTCAAGCTTATTTTTAAACTCAATTTCCATAGTAGCCTGTTTTTCGGCTGCTTCTTCCTGAATTCTCTTAGCATCGTCGCCCGCTTTTCTTATGGTTTCGTCGGCTTGCTCACCCAATTTTTTGCTGTTTTCTCTCGCTTCAGCAAGTATTTCTTCCGACTTGCTACGAGTTTCCTCAAGGATTTTCTTGGATTTTTCCTTTGCCTGAGCGATTGCCGCGTGACCTTGCTTTTGCGCACCAAGCAACGCTTCTTTCAAAGCCTCTTCATCGTCGCGGTATTCACGAACTTTATCCGCAAGCACCTCAAGCTTCTTTTCAAAGTCGCGGTTATCCTTTTGAAGCTTTGAAAATTCGTCGGCTATATCTTTTAAAAAATCATCAACATCATCGGGCTTATACCCGTTAAAGCCTCTGTCGAACTTTTTTGACGAAATGTCCTTTGCATTCATTTTTTTCTTTCCTTTCAGTTTGCAATAGGCGGTTTGCGAAGTTCTTTCACGTTTAACGTTTGTGTGAATTTTCAGAATAAATCAGATGAACTCTCTAATTCTTCGATGGTGTCGCCTGAAATATCAACATTAAACGGTACTATCATATATGTATAGTTGGATATTCTTTTTAGGTCGCCGTCCGCCGCATAAGCCACGCCGCCCAAAAAGTCGATTAGACGATTGGCGACATCCTTATTGGTGTTTTCAAGGTTCAGCACGATTGTCTTCTTGTTCTTGAAATGGTCTGCAATTTCCGCCGCTTCACTGTATTTCTGCGGTTTGAATACAATAACCTGCAAATGAGTTGTAGCCGCGATTGAAAGCACCTTGCTACTACCGGATTTCGCGCCGCTGAAACCGAAATCTTCATTGTAACGGGAATTTGACATTGTCGGAGTGTCATCGACAAAACCAACATCTTCTTCTCCCTCGTAGCTCGCTCCCGTAACCTTTCTTAAAACATCGCCGATACCCATAATTTTGTTTTCCTTTCAGTTTTTCATTTTTTACTCATTTTGCTGAA
Organism: Oscillospiraceae bacterium; assembly: GCA_009776305.1. Classification (GTDB taxonomy): domain Bacteria; phylum Bacillota; class Clostridia; order Oscillospirales; family Ruminococcaceae; genus Ruminiclostridium_E. The sequence goes on from WRLY01000003.1 coordinate 42,759, forward strand.
GAGTCTGCTCAAATTTTCGCCGCAAACGGCGTTTTAGAAAAAATGGAATTTGAACAGGCTCTGAGAGAATAATTTATCTGCTTCCAAACAGGGCGCTTCCTATTCTTATCATATTAGCGCCGTGTTTTATAGCCGTAACATAATCCTGCGACATTCCCATCGAAAGAATATCAAAATTATCCGAATCCCTGACCTTTTCTTTCGCGTCACAGAAAAGCCTTTGCATAGCCGCGTAGACGCCTTCCTTAGCGTCTATGGGGGGAATAGTCATTAATCCACGCGTTCTTATGTTTTTTAGCTCTTCCGCTTCGGCAAGCAGTTCAAAAAGCCGAACCGCGTCAATACCGCTTTTGCTATCCTCGTCCCCGATATTTACTTCAAGCAACAAATCCATTACGAGGTTATTTTGAGCCGCGCGCTTATCAATTTCCGATAGCAGTTTGGAAGAATCCACCGATTGAATAACGCTTACTTTATCAATTATATACTTAACTTTATTATTTTGCAAGACCCCAATGAAATGAATTTCACAATTTTTAGTATAAAACGAGTATTTTTGAAGAAATTCCTGCGCTCTGCTTTCCCCGATTAAATCTATTCCGAGAGATATTGCGTAATTCACCTTTTCATAAGGCACGGTTTTAGTTACCGCCATAATGCGAACTTGACCTGTTGAACCGGACTTTGCCTTTTCAACATTCTCAGTTATTCTTTTATAGTTTTCGGAAATGTATCCGAATGTTTGTAAAGTTTCACTCATTGAACTATTTTCCCCTCGTATAAATCCCTGCCCTTTACCACGATATTGTCATAAAGGGAGATAAACCCGGGGATTTCCGTCGTGTCTTCTACAAGCAAGTAATCCTTTTCAACCCTTATATCCTTGATTCTTCTGAAAACAAGCTCCGGTCCGTTGCGGACAAAAACACCGCGTTCGCCCTGTTCATTGAAATGCACCGCCGAGGTAGGTATACGTATACCTTTGTAGCTGTCAAGCAGTAGGCTAAACTGGGAAACCCGCCTTGAAGCAAACTCTGCCGTGAGGGTATCGCACTCAAAGATTATAATACTGCTACCATCGTCCAGTCGCTTTACACTCACAACCGTGGCTTGCACGATTTGAGAGCCTCCGCCCATTCTGAAATCAACAACACGCCCAACATAAAGCGAACGGGTTCTGTCGGTGTCTAAAACGCCCACGAAACGCCACTTATAATCGTCAATCATCTTTCCGATTACGCCGTAGCCGGTTTCAAGCATTGGTTCCCTTATGATTCTCTCAATGTCTTCTTTATTAAGATAGGGCAGTGTATCGTAGTTTAACTCGGTTTCATACCCGTCAACCACACTGACGAAATATCCCGCTTCTTCTATGGTCACGTTTTGCGGCTGTGAACTCATTCGCGCACTTAAAGAGGTAATTTCGTTTTCAAGACTGTTTATTAAACCTCTGTAATCGGTTTCATCATTACGGAGTATACGCTTTTTGCATTGCAGAGAAAGATAATCGTTTTTAAGCTTTGCAACCGAACTGTAGTCCCCTGAATTCACCTGCTGAAGCAATTGAATGTGACGGTTGGTAATTTGGTTAATATAAGATTCGAGCTGTGAATTGTCGGTGTTCGCGAGCGCCTCGGCACTTTCGAGAATCCTGACCCTTTCCGAAAGCTCGTCTATTCTTCTTTGGAGCAATATGTCTTCCCTGCTTTTATAGCTTTGGGCTACAACAGAATTCCTCCCGAGCTTTGAGCCGTCAGGATGAATATAGGAAATAACATCCGCCCCCGTATACCTTACAAGCATTTCGTTACGCACAAGAACACCCTTGAAAGTTATAGCGTCCGAAGTGGTGTAAATCATGGCAACTTCAGTTTGCAACGGGTTATACCAATAAATGTAAACCTGGCTTACCACAGTTATTATAAAGAACAGACTCAAAAGAATCCATATAATTCTCAGCGTAATAGTGGTTTTTTTTACCGGATGCTTTTGATTGGCATCGCTCATTGCTGTGTTTCGCTTTCTTCCTTGTCAAAAACGTCAAAAACCGAAATAGACTTGAGCGGCGTAATGGTCGAAATGGCATGCTTATAAATCATATTCTGCTTTCCGTCGGTGTCGAGAATAACGATATAGCTGTCAAACCCTCTCACCGTACCCTTAAACTGAAAACCGTTGGTAATGTAAATGGTTACGGGTATGCGTTCTTTTCTCGCTTGATTTAAAAAAACGTCCTGTAAGTTAATATCCTTTGGCATTTCTTTTTTCCTTTCTTTTAGAGCTTTGTACCATATTATTTTAAGTATATCATAAATTAAATTAAATTTCCATATTTTTTTAACAAAATTTCAGCTTTTTTAAAAATTTTCTCAAAAAACTCGTTTTCTCCCGCTTCTTCCGTGTTTTCAACCTTTAAAAAATGAATCCTTTTGTCTTTTTTAAACCATGTAAGCTGTCTTTTGGCGTAATTTTTAGTACTTTGCTTTAAATTCGCGATACATTCAGACAAATCCGCCTCTTCGTTAAAATAAGGGAAAAGTTCTTTATAACCGATTGCCTGGGCTGAAGTGGCGTGCGATTTTTCGACATTGGACGGCAGACTATCCGCATGGCGGGGTTCGCCCCTGTGGGCGGCGAAGAAACTTTCAGCTTCCGCTAAAAGCCCTGAATTCAGCATTTCGTTTACCCTTTTGTCAATTCGTTCATATAATTTCTCTCTCGGAAAATCTATAGCGAGCATTAGAGGCTCGTATGGTGAGGGTTCAAGACGGCTTAATTCTTTTAGCTCGCTCATTGTTTTACCCGTGACGTGAAAGACCTCTAACGCCCTGATTACTCTTTTTACGTTGTTTTCATGCAGGGCTTCGGCGGTTACGGGGTCGATTTCGCGTAGCTTTTCAAGCAGATAAGCCGCGCCTTTTTCATTTGCAAGACTTTGCATTTCTTTGCGGAAGGTCATGTCTGCCTTAATTTCTGGAAATTCTATGTTATCAATCAGCGAATTTATATATAAACCCGTGCCACCTGCAATTATCGGAAGTTTCCCGCTTGCGGCGACCTCGGCGATTTTCTCACGCGCCAAGTCCACATAATCCGCAACAGAAAAAGGCTCATGCGGCTCTAAAAAATCAATCAGGTGATGTTTTACGCCGCGAAGCTCCTCAACGGTCGGTTTTGCCGTGGCTATATCCATGCCCTTGTAAACCTGCATAGAGTCCGCGCCTATGATTTCGCCGTTAAAGCTTTCGGCAAGTCTTACCGCAAGGGCGGTTTTTCCCGACGCCGTTGCACCGCAGACGACGACTGTGAATATTTTTTCTGTGCCAATTTCCCCTTTATTCAATTTAAATACCATCCTCTCCAAGCACCAACGCTTGGTGAAATATTTTTCCTCTAATACTTGAGCTTTTTTTCTAATTAAACCCTCCCGAAATTCTTCTCGATTTCCCGCCTGCTGATTGAAGTCACAATCGGTCTGCCGTGAGGACAGAAACGTATGCTTTTGTCGTTTATGACAGTATTTGCCAATTCTTCCAAATCAGATAGAGGGCTTTTGTCATTGGCTTTGATTGCGGATTTACATGCAATAGAGTGCAAAATCTCATTAAAAATGCTTTCTGTGCCTATTTGGGAGCTGTCGCTTTGGGCAAAGATTTCGGCGGTTTCCGAAAGTATGGCTTCAATGTCGCCTCCTATTAAAACCTGGGGCAGGGCGATGATTTCAATTGTATAATTATCTGTTGGAATTATTTCTATCCCCGCGTCAAGGAGAACTTCCCTCCCCTGCCTTAAAGCGTCGTAACAAGGCATATCGGTATTCATGAAAATACTTTCGGCTAAAAGCTGTGAGGAAACCGTCAGCTCCTTTTTCAAAGCCTCAAAACGTATGCGTTCATGGGCGGCGTGTTTGTCAATTAAAACAAGCGCGTCATTTTCGCCGTTATTCTCGGGTACTTCACAAACTATATAGGTTTTCCAGAGTTCTCCGATTACGCGAAGGCGGGGAATGGAAGATTCCGGAGGGTTTTCGGGAATTTTTACAGATGCCTGGCGCAGGGGCGGTTCGGAAGTTCTTATATACGCGGTTTCGGGCGCTGGTTGGGGAATTTGCGGATTTTCATGTATTTCAAAATCGTGAACTTTCGGCTTTGATACGATAAATTCCTCAACACTTGCGTTTAATTCCTGCTGTGACGCGGTGCTTTCATTAAGCTCTTTAAACAGCGGTGCGCGATATTCGGCTCTTATCGGCTGATTTATCTCTATTTCCTTTACATTCTCGGCATTTAAAAGCGCGTTTTTCACCGCGAAATATACAGTATTGAAAACCGCGTTATCATCGGCGAAACGTACTTCAGTTTTGGCGGGGTGTACATTTACGTCAACTTCTCCGGGAGACATTTCTATAGTCAAGGCGCAGGCGGGATATTTTCCGACTGGCGCGCTGTTTTTATATGCTTCCTCCATTGCCGCCATGATTTGCAGGGATTTTATCGGGCGTGAATTTAGGAAAAAATACTGCATGGTGCGATTTCCCCTGCAAAAAAGCGGTGAAGAAACAAATCCCCCAACCTTGACCGCGCCCTGTGAAAAATCCACAGGCACAAGGCTTGCGGCAAATTGCTTTCCAAAAGCGGAATACACAGCCGAATATAATAAACCGTCCCCCGCCGTAATTCTCACGGGCTTATTATCCCGCAAAAACCGAAAAGCAATGTGAGGGTGCGCCAAAATCAGCTTATCCACCACGCCCTGCACCGCGTTTGCCTCCGAAACGTCTTTTTTCAGAAATTTCAAGCGGGCGGGAGTGTTATAGAAAAGCTCGCGTATGATAATAGTAGTACCGTCGGGGCAACCGGTTTCGATATGCTCGATTTCTTGCCCGCCGTGGATTTTATAAAGGGTTCCTGTTTTATCTTCGGGGCGTTTTGTTAATATTTCCACCTTTGCCACAGCCGCAATTGAAGCAAGCGCTTCCCCGCGAAAGCCCATTGTGGTTATATTTTCCAAATCTTCTTTTTTAAAAGTTTTACTTGTAGCGTGACGTAAAAAGGCTTTTGCCACCTCGTCAAAGGCAATCCCGCAACCGTCGTCGGTCACTCGCATGAAACTTATGCCGCCGCCCATGATTTCAACCGTAATCGACCCCGCGCCCGCGTCAACGCAGTTTTCAACTAATTCCTTTATGACGCTTGCAGGGCGGTCAACCACTTCGCCTGCGGCGATTAGCTCGGCGACGTGTTTTTCGAGTATGTTTATTTGGGGCATGAAGTTTCACCTCTCTTTTAAATGGGCATTAGCGGCTTTATAAAAAACGAAGCAATAAACACAGTTGCAATATAAACGTAAATTTCCGATTTTCTGTTTAAAGAACTGTTACAGAAAAAATTACCCAACTTTGGTATTATCAATCTTGCTGTAATAAATATTAAATATCCGATAATCGTACCTATTGTATTCATAATTAAATCGTCGATGTCGGTAACTCTATGACAAAATAATTGCGTTATTTCTATAAAAAGCGAAAAGAACAATCCGAGAAAAAATGCCCTGAATATATTTTGAAACCTTTTCCATAACAAGGGTGAAAAAAAGCCAAACGGAACAAACAACAAAATATTAAGCAATAACTGTTCGTTATTTTCTATTATAAATGGCGTAATACTAATCTGCAACATAGTCAAGCTAAAGCTACTGACATCGGGTATTTCGGTAGCTGTAAAAATAAAAGAGATAATATAACAGAATATATAGGCGGCTATTATATGAGGAATGAACGAACTGCGTCCACTTTTCTTTATTATTACCGCATGGTAGAAAATGATAAAAGGTAAAGCAACTATAAATCCAATAGCCGCATCTGCAAGCGTTTCTGCTAAAACTTCCAATAAGTACATCCTACAACTCCCTTTTAAACTCCGCCAAAACCTGCAACGCCTCAATCGGCGTCAGCGAATTAATGTCAAGCGCTTTTATTTTGCCGATTACGCTTTCTTTGGCTAATGAGGTAAAGTCGATTTGCCCCTCTTCGTCACGCTCGCGCAGTTCTGTTTCAAGCTCGATTTTAGAATTTTTCTCCATGACTTTCAGCGATTCTTTGGCGCTGTTTATGACCTTTTCGGGTACGCCGGCGAGCTTTGCTACTTCAATACCGTAGCTGTCGTCTACCCCGCCCTCTACGATTTTGTGGAGGAAATGAAGCTCGTCCCCCCGCTTTGAGGCGGCGGCAGAAAAATTTCTAATCCCTGTATTCTTGCGTTCAAGGGAAATAAGCTCGTGATAATGGGTGGCGAAAAGGGTTTTGCAGCCGATTTTTGTATTGATGTACTCGGCTACAGCTTTAGCGATTGAGATACCGTCAAAGGTGGATGTTCCGCGCCCGATTTCATCAAGAATAACAAGGCTTTTTTTAGTGGCGCTTCTGAGGATTTCAGCCACCTCTGTCATTTCCACCATAAATGTGGACTGCCCTGCGGCAAGGTCGTCGCTTGCACCTACGCGGGTGAAAACCTTGTCAACTACGCCGATTCGCGCCGACTTTGCCGGGACAAAACTGCCTATTTGCGCCATAATCGTAATCAGCGCAACCTGCCGCATAAAGGTGGATTTTCCCGCCATGTTGGGACCGGTTATCATTATCAGGCGGTTTTTGTCAGTATCAAGATAAACGTCGTTAGGGGTAAAAATTCCGCCCTTTAAAACCTTTTCGATTACGGGATGTCTGCCGTCTTTGATTTCAATCAGGTTTTCGGTGGTGATTTCAGGGCGGACATAATTATTCTCCATCGCGCAGGAGGCAAACCCGCCCAAAACATCGGCAATAGAGAGCGCTTCGGCAGTTTTTTGCACAATTTCAAGCCTTTGTTTTATAAATGAAATGATTTCAGCGAAAATCTCGGCTTCAAGCGCGATTATTTTATCATTAGCACCCAGGATTTCACTTTCAATATTTTTAAGCTCTTCTGTTATATATCGCTCGCCGTTTGTAAGGGTCTGTTTTCTTACATAATGAATGGGGGCAGAATTTATATTGCTTTTTGAAATTTCAATATAATAACCGAAAACCCGATTGTAACCTACTTTCAGGTTTTTGATTCCCGTGGCTTTCTTCTCCCGCTCTTCAAGCTCGGCGAGAATTGCCTTGTTGTTTTTGGTAATAAGGCGCAGTCGGTCAAGCTCGGCGTTACAGCCGTCGTTTATGTAACCACCGTCTTTAGTTACGGCGGGCGGCTCGGACTTTACAGTTTTTTGCACTAATTCAGCCACGTCTGAAAGGTCGGAAATCCTCTCATTTAGTTTTTTTATCAACGGGGCGTTAAAAGTCTCTAAAATATGTTTTAATTCGGGTATTTTCCCGCAGGTAGAGCCAAAAGCCGAAACGTCCCTCGGATTGGCGGCTTTATATACAATGCGAGTCATTAGCCTTTCCATATCATAAACGCCGTCAAGCGCCGCTCGAAAATCGCCCAAACCCACAACGTTTTTTAAAAGCTCGTCAACCGCCTCAAGGCGACGCAAAATCCGTGCGTGGTCGGTCAAAGGACGCTCTATAAATTGTTTCAGCCGCCGTCGCCCCATTGAAGTGCGGGTTTTATCAAGCACCCACATAAGAGAGCCGCGTTTTTCGTTCCCGCGCATCGTTACGGTAAGTTCAAGGTTTTTCCGCGCCGTAAACCCCAAATCAAGAAAATCACCACCTTCTTTAGAATCGTGCATTTCAAGCTTAGTAAACCTCGGCGTATCATTTAAGTGGGTTTTCTTTATATAATTCAGTAAGGCGGCAATTGCACCCGCTGCCAATGGAGAATCGGTTATTATTTCCGGGGGAATAAAATTATGGCTTTTCAGAATTTCGGGATTAAATTCATCATCGGCAAGTGTTTCCCCCACACAGCGTGGAATTTTTGTTTTTATAAAATTTCCGGTTTTCACAAGGGACATAAACCCCATGTTAAAAATAACCTCAACCGGCATGAACCGCGATATTTCGGTAATTAATTCGTCTTCAAAGTTATTAAGATTCTTCCCGCTCTTTTCAAAGGCGTTAAGCTCCCCCGTTGATAAATCGGCAAAAACCACCCCGCAGACGAGGCTTGTCCCGCAGACGACGTTCGTCCCGCAGACGACGTTCGTCCCGCGGGATTTTTCTTGCATATAAAAGCAGGCTATAAAATTATTCGCTCCCGCGTCAAGCATGTTATCCTCAATCAGCGTACCCGCCGTGACGATTCGGGTAATCTCACGCCTGACAAGTCCTTTGCCGCCATTTTCGGAAGCGTCTCCTATTTGCTCGCAAATTGCTACCTTGTGACCGCTTTCAACAAGTCTCTTTATATAATTTTCGGCGGCGTGATAAGGCACGCCGCACATAGGGGTTTCGGCACGGCTTGTAAGGGTCAGTTCAAGTTTCTTTGACACTTCAACTGCGTCCTCAAAAAACATTTCATAAAAATCACCGAGACGGAAAAAAAGGACATAGTCCTTGTATTTCTCCTTAACGTCAAGGTATTGACGAAGCATTGGTGTTAGGTTTTCTTTGCTCATTTAATTTTCCCTTTATAAAATAGGGCGGCAGAAAACCGCCCTCTGAATTTAAAGATTCATTTCAAACTCAATTTCGCGCATCAGCGGATTAGCGTTTGCCATCATCAACCGCATCCCTTGCAACCCGAACAACCGCCACTCCCGCAATCCTTAGGCTGGCATGTATCGGGGTCGTCGCCCTCGCAACACATAGCGATAATCTGATTGACCTGATTTACCAAAAGGTCAACTTCGCCCTTTGCGCGGCTGTACTCTTTCATATTTTCGTTGGACATAATTTCGGCATAGGTTTCCCGCATTTTTGTATTGAGTCTGTCGATTTTCTCCTGATTCTTCTCCTCATCGGGCTTTGAAATCTCCATGCTCAAATTTTCCCGCTGTAAATTAAACTCACCGATAAGGTTCTGCAAACCCTCGTCGGTATCGTTTTTTTCTTTGGCGGCGAAATATGCCTTAAATCTCGCGTCTCCCTGAATTGCTTTACCGAGTTCTCTTGCTTTCATAATTGCGTCCATAGTTATTACCTTCCTTTCTTTTAAAAGGCTCAAAAGGCTGATGAAACCGATTTTGCCTAACGTCTTGATATTTGATATAAATTGTACTGCCACACTGCAAATCAAAAAAGAATAAGCGTAGCAAATTGCTTTTAACTCGCCTGTACAATTAAATGTTTCAAACTACTCCCCTGCAATAAATACCCCGAAAGCCTTATATGCCGTATAAACGTCATTCTTAGCCGTAATTTCAAGCGGCGCGTGCATTGAAAGCACAGGCACGCCAACGTCAATAACGTCAATGTTTAGGTTAGCTAAAAACATAGCTACCGTCCCGCCGCCGCCGAGGTCAACCTTGCCGAGTTCGCCCGTCTGCCAGGCTATTTTGTTGTCGTCAAACAATTTCCTTACTTCTGCCGTAAATTCCGCGCTGGCGTCACTGGTTCCGGACTTGCCGCGCGAACCGGTAAACTTTGTCACAGCCACGCCGTAGTTTAAATAGGCTACGTTTAATTTTTCATTCACATCGGGGAATGTCGGGTCGAAACCTACGTTTACATCGGCTGAAAGGCATTTTGAATTACTCAAAAGCGTTCGAACAGGCAGGTTTTGCATATCTGCCAAATCGTTAAGGAAAAATTCCAAATAGGAGGATTTAAGCCCTGTATTTCCGTCGCTGCCCACTTCCTCCTTATCGGTTAAGATAACAACCGCCGTCCTTTTCGGGGCTTTCTTTAAGTCTAAAAGGGCTTTCAGGGCGGTATAGGCGCAAACCCTGTCGTCCTGTCCGTAAGAACCTATAAGCGAACGGTCAAACCCTACATCGCACGCCTTAAACGCCGGCACTAATTCAAGCTCCGCGCTTAAAAAATCGGCTTCGTTCAGACCGTATTTTTCATTTAAAAGCTTCATAATATTAAGCTTTACAAGATTACTCCCGCCGGCGGGGTCGTTTCCATCGTCCTCTTTAAAAGGACGAGAGCCGATTAGAATATTCAACTCCTCCCCTTTTATTAGTTGATTTGCGGGTCGTTTATACTGTTCCTCGGCAAGATGCGGCAATAAATCCGTAACCGCGAAAACAGGGTCGGCGGCGTCTTCGCCTATATTGACTTTTACAACCGACAGGTCTGATTTCACGATTACGCCATGCAGAGCAAGCGGGACGGCAGTCCACTGATATTTCTTAATTCCGCCGTAATAATGGGTTTTAAAATAGGCAAGCTCCGCCTCCTCATAAAGCGGACGCTGTTTTAAATCTAAGCGAGGCGAATCTATATGCGCCGCTAATAAATTTACGCCGTTTTTCAAATCATCTTTACCGATTACGGCGGCGATTACGCTTTTTTGGCGGTTAAGCTTGTAGACTTTATCGCCGACTTTATATTTTTTGCCGATTTCAAACTCTGAAAAACCCGCCTTTATGCAAGCCTCAACCGCCTGCTCAACCGCCTCGCGCTCGGTTTTTGCCACATTGAGGAAACTTTTATACCCCTCGCAGAATTTATCGGCTTTTTTCTGCTCTTCTTGTGTGAAGATTTTAGCGGTGTTTTTTCTTTGCAGAAAAAGTTTTTCCTGCAAATCTTTGGATTTGCTTTTTTTATTATCTTGATTAGCCATTGTTTTTTGTCCTTTCATTTAAATTAATTATACAACATAATATAATTATCATACGCAGTTTTGACCTTATTAACATAATGCTTTGTTTGAGGGTCGGGAACTTCTTTAAGGGTTTTGCCATCAGAAGAAAATCTGCTATCGGCAAGCCAGCCGTTCACACGTTGGTCTCCTACGAAATATGCCGCTGTCGCGCATACCATGTCGCCGTTATACTGATTAAGATGATACCGGATTAAATAAGAACCGAACCGTATATTTTCACTCGGTATAAACATATCGTCAAAATCAAGCCCGTCTTCGTAAAATCTGTATTTTTTGAGCCAGTTATAGGTTTCTTCCATAATCTGCATTAAGCCCCGCGCCCCCATATTAGATACAGCGTCGGATTTGAAACCGCTTTCGGTCTTTATTACGGCGTAAAGCAAAAATTTATCAATCTCGTATTCTCGTGCGTATTTCTCTACATATTCGGAGTACTCAATCGGGTGGGTATTGAGAAGATAGCGCCATTCAAGATAATCATATAACGTCTTCCCCAAGACCGCTATGATGGCGATAATAAGAAACGTTATGATAATCGCCGTCACGGAAAACTTCTTTTTTCTTTTTGTTTTTTTTAATGTCATTAAATCTACCCTTAATAGCGGGCGTGAATACCCCGCCCTACCTTCAGCGTCTCAATTATTTCAAAAATTCTCTTTAAAAAACTTTCTTCATCGCCGTCATTGCTTATAATAAAATCGGCTTTTTCCTTATAAAAATCCACGCTCGGTTGAGCGTTCAATCTCATAACGGCGCTTTCCCTATGAATTCCGTCCCTTTTTATAATTCGCCTGACGCATATTTCCATATCGGAAACTACCGCTAAAATTTTACTGCATAAATCATCCGCGCCACTTTGATAAAGCGTGGGGGCATCAAGCAAGAAATTGCGCCCACCGTTTTGGGCTTGATTTAAGATATAAAAATTTATATCGTAAATTACATACGGAAAGACGATTTTCTCATAACGGGCTAATTTCTCCCTGTCGGAAAAAACTAATCCCGCCATTTTAATACGGTCGAATTCACCATTATCCGAATAGCCCTCGGGGAAGACGCATCTTACCGCATCGGCACAGGGCGGTTGTGAAATTACCCGCCTTGCTTGCTTATCGCAGTCGATTACACAAAAGCCGTTCTCTGCGAAAATCTTAGAGGCAGAGGTTTTACCCGAGCCGGACATGCCGGTGAGACCGATTATATTTAATTCGTTAAAATTTATCATTGTTTCGCCTTTAAGAGCCTTATATGTTATAATATTCAATAAAGCTGTTCTAATTCGCTTCCGTCAAAGCGTATGCGGCAATTAGTAGTTGAGGTGCTCCAAAAATAAACCCGATCGCCCTGCACCGTAATATTGAGCGCTCTGACGTCGCATAATTTTATATTTTCCGAACCGTCTGTATTCATTCTGTATAAATTCCAACCGTCGCTCCAATTACTGTAAAATATAAAGTCTTCATGTACATTGAAATACGCTATATCGTTTTCGCTGAGTAAAACCGCCTGTGCGTTTATGTCCGTCGGAATTCTGTAAAGACCGTATATCGCGCCGCTTTGAGCAGAGTCAATTGACGAGGCGGCAATCGGCACTGCATCACTACGTCCGCCGACATAATAAATCCACCCGCCGTCTGTAACGATACCGCCTACCGCACCGTCGATTATTTTAGTATTTTCCGTTCCGTCAGTACGAATTTTATAAGCGCCGTCCTGATAAATGCGCGAACCGTCTGAAATTCCGGCTGAATAATAAATCAGGTCGCTATAAACGCTTAAATAATAACAATAAACGGCGGCAATACAGGTTCTTTCGGTTCCGTCGGTACGAATTTTATAAATGCCGTAATCTCCGGAAGCGTCATCTCGACCTTTATTTGCGGGAATGCAATAATAAATCCAATCTCCAACTAAGGTAACATAATCGCTTTGGTCGCTGTTAATCTGTGTGCGCTCTGAACCGTCGGTACGGACTTTATAAATATATCCGTCCTCCGTCCAATTGCTGTAATAAACCCAGTCATTGGCTACATTTATGTAAAAACTCCAATCGTCGTTTAATTGCGTTTTCTCGGAGCCATCCTCGCGCATTTTAAATAAGCGGCGGTCAACTTCCAAATCTTTACTTTGATTAGTGAAATAAATCCAATCGCCGTCGTATGCCGTCGTACCGCTGTTTTGAATATTGCTTGCGCTGTTCCCGCGTTCAAATGTGGCGGAAATTTCAATCGTTTCGACTGCGTATTCTTCAATTTCAATTGCTTGGGTTTCGGCGGTTTCGTATTCTGTTATATCGGTTTGGGTAGCTACGACTATTATTTCGCCGTATTGCTCATAAAGGCGTGCCCCGCGGACTTCGTCAAGCTGTTCTGTATTTTTCGTGCAAGCGGTTATTAATAAGCAAAAAATCATGATAAATATAAGCTTTTTCATCTTCCGCCTCCCGTAAAATATATTTTCTTTGAAATCAACTAAGCCGCACCACATTAAACTCTGCCGCTCTCACCAACCTGTTGTACACCGCAAGTCCGATTCCCTCAGGTTTCGGCAACCTCACAAAAATCCGCTTTGCGCCAAACTCGTCAAGCTCACGCAGTTTTGCGAACAGTATTTTTGCCCCTTGGTCGGCATAGTCTGAAAAAGTCAGTTTGAAATCGCTTTCTTTTTTATTTGCGTCAACATATTTCGCGAATTCTTCCCCACTTTCAGCAATCACGGCAATCACTTCGGCTTTTGGGGAATAATGCTTATACGCTGTTCCCGGACTTCTCGGCGGCGAACCGCCGCCCTTATTTTTTCCGAGAACCACTTCATCAATAATTATTTCGGCAAATTTACCTAATTCCTCTGCCGTAACCGCACCGGGGCGCAAAATCCTGATTTTTTTATCATCTTCAAACGCAATCACCGTGCTTTCCACCCCGCAGGAGCAAGTCCCCCCGTCGATTATGAGCGGGATTTTACCGTTTAAGTCGGCGAAAACATGCCCTGCTTTGGTAGGACTGGGACTTCCCGAAACATTCGCCGACGGCGCGGCAAGCGGGACACCGCAATGTCTTATTATTTCCAATGCCGCAGGATTATTCGGAACCCGTACCGCCGCAGTGTCCAAACCGCAACTTATTTCTTCGGGTATAACGCTGCCGACTGTCCGACGAAATATCATGGTTAAGGGTCCAGCCCAAAATTTTTCCGCTAATTCCTCCGCAATCGCCGGTATTTCCAACCCTAAACCCTTTGCCATTTCCAAATCCGTAACATGAACGATTAGCGGATTGTCGCGGGGTCTGCCTTTGGCGGCGAAGATTTTTTCAATTGCCGCAGAATTAAGGGCGTTTGCGGCAAGCCCGTAGACGGTCTCGGTTGGAATCGCAACAATTTCCCCCGACTGAAGCAATTCCACCGCTTTGGCTATTGAAGTTTCATCGGCTTTTTTTATTATTGTATTCATTTATTTTTTCTTCCAATAATCTTAAAAATTCTTGCTTATTTTTCGGCGAAATATAAATGACGTATGAACAATACGTGAATGTACCAATCGATTTTTGACTTGAATTTCATTGCTTTACCCCTCCTGCACGTTTGCCAATTTCGCCGTCTGGTCAGCAATTCTAAGCGCGTCAAAAACCTCGTCGCAGTCCCCGTTCATAATGTTGATTAGCTTATAAAGAGTTAAGCCGATTCTGTGGTCTGTAACCCGCCCCTGAGGGTAATTATAGGTCCTGATGCGCTCCGAGCGGTCACCCGTGCCGACCTGAATTTTACGCTGTTCGGCGATTTTACCCGTTTGCTCAGAGATTGCCGCATCATAAAGCTTACTGTACAGCATTTTCATTGCCTTATCTTTATTTTTATGCTGACTGCGCTCCTCCTGGCACTCAACCACAATTCCCGACGGCTGATGGATTATACGGATTGCCGACTCGGTTTTATTCACATGCTGACCGCCCGCGCCGCCCGCGCGAAAAGTCTGGAAAACCAAATCGGCAGGATTGATTTCAACGTCAACCTCCTCTACCTCAGGCAGTACCGCCACGGTTATAGTGGAGGTGTGAACCCTGCCCTGCGCCTCGGTTTCCGGCACACGCTGAACCCTGTGAACCCCGCTCTCATACTTCATTTTGGCGTAAACTCCTTCGCCCTGTACCGAAAAGCCTACTTCTTTAAAACCGCCGAGTTCGGTGGGGTTGGAGTTAATTATTTCAACTTTCCAGCCTTTTACCTGAGCGTACATTGTGTACATTCTGTACAGTGAATTGGCAAAAAGCGCGGCTTCATCACCGCCCGCTCCGCCGCGTATTTCTATAATAACACTTCTGTCATCGTCCGGGTCGCACGGAAGCAACAGAATTTTAAGCTCTTCCTCAAAGCGGAAGATTTTTTCTTTGCTTTCGTCAAGCTGTAACTGTGCCATTTCTTTTAGCTCGGCGTCAAGTCCGCCCTCGCTTAACATAAGTTTGGCTTCCTCAAATTCGTCCCGTGCATTTTTTAATTCCATGTACTTATCCACAATCGGGGTCAGCGCCTTATGCTCCCGCATAAGGGTTTTATAAAGCTCCTGGTCATTTATGACCTCGGCGTCCGAAAGCTTTTGATTGATTTCCTCATAGCGTTTTCCCGCCATTTCAAGTTTATCTGTCATGGTTGTAATCGTTGCCTTTCTTCACTTTAGGTTCTTAATTATTTTGTCTGTCTCGAATTGGGGGTCTTCATTAACTTTCTTATAATCGCACCCAGAGGCTTATATATACCGCCCTCAAAGGTTTTCTTTACCTGTTTCAGTTCGTCCGATATTCTGATTCCCTGCGGGCAAAGCGGAATGCACTTTCTGCAATTGGTGCAAAGTGAAGCCCTATAAGCGCCCGCACACTGCACATAGTTAATAAAAGCCTTAAAACCGCCCTCAATTTCAATATCGTTATAAAGAGAAAAGCAAAGTGGTATATCAACCCCGAAATTACAGGGCATACAATAACCGCAGCTTGTGCAGGAAACCCTTGTTTTCCCCATGATAAGCTCTCTCGCATCATCAAACATATCCGACTGCAACAACGAAATTTCATAAGTTTCCTCGTCTGAGGCGGTTATAATATTTTCCTCCAAGACTTCAAGACTGCTCATTCCCGAAAGTACCGTAAGTACCTCATAATGACTGAAAACCCATCTTAAAGCCCATTCGGCGGGGGAATATTCAGCTCCCCGCTCAGCAAATAATTTCAGCGCACCTTCAGGCAGTCCAACGGCAAGCTTACCACCGCGTAGCGGTTCCATTACAATTACGGGGATTCCCTTTTTCTCTGCGTAAAGTAACCCGCTTTTTCCCGCCTGATTATTTTCATCGAAATAATTATACTGAATCATGGTAAAATCCCAGTCGTAAGCGTCTAAGAGCGCCTTAAAACCGTCCGCGCCACCGTGATAGGAAAACCCGAGATTCTTAATTTTGCCGCTTTTCTTTTTCTCCTCAATCCACTCTTTTATACCCAAGCCAACCAACCTGTACCAACTTTCAGGACCGCTCAACATGTGCATAAGATAATAGTCTATATAATCTGTGCGAAGACGCTCCAACGAGCCTTTAAAATATTTGTCGAAGTCGGAGGATTTCTTGACAAAAAAAGTCGGCAATTTAGTTGCTATATTTATTCTGCTACGCAGGTCGTTTTTTTCTGTGATTTTACCGAGAGTAACCTCACTTCCGGGATAAATATACGCCGTGTCGAAATAATTCACGCCGTTTTCGACCGCCGTAACAACCATTTTTTCAGCGTCGGCAAAATCCTTGGGAAAACGCATACAGCCGAACCCAAGCAGTGAAACTTTTTCGCCGTTTTTAAAATTAAGCCTGTAATTCATAATGTCCCCCAAACTCTCTACCATAGTGCAAATTCCCAACAAATAACAGTATAGCACATTTGGCATTTTTAGTCAATATTTTTGAGTACCCGTGCCTGATATTAAGAAAATTTCCCCTTTTCATGCAATTAATTAACATTTTTTAAACATTTGTTCTTGAAATAATATAATAAATATGGTACAATATACTATGAAATAAGAATTTGCGAGATATTTCGCATTAATTTCAATAGTAACTGACCGGATAATTATTTATTTTTGTGAGGTGCAATACATGATATTTCCCCGAAAACCTATAATTTTCGCCGTAGACGATGACAAAATAATACGCGAACACGTTGAAACAATATTAGCAAAAGACTATATTGTAAAATCATTTGACTGCGCTAAAGCGGCTTTGAAAGAACTCAAAGCTAACCCTGCCGACCTTATTTTAGTTGACTTCAACATGCCGGAAATGACGGGGTTGCAAATGCTTGAGGCAGTTTTAGCCGACCGGGTATTAAAAGAAATCCCAGTAATATTTCTGACCGGCTCGGCTGAGGGCGATGACGAAGTACAGGCATTGCGAACAGGCGCGTTAGATTACATAACCAAGCCAATACGCCCCGAGGTTTTACTTACAAGGCTCGGCAATCAGCTTGAGCTTCAAAATTACAGAAAAAACCTTGAAAAGTTAGTTCGGGAAAGAACACACGACCTAAACGAGGCGCTGACTCTTTTAAAATTAAGAGAAGACGTAACCCTAAACCTACTTGCCCGCGTCACCGAAATGCGCGATTCCGAAACCGGCTGTCATATTGAACGTACTACCGAATTCGTAAGAATCATAGTTGACGAGTTGCTTTTAAACCCTTCGGACGGTTATAACCTGACCAAAGACCAGGGTAATGATATAATCAAGTCCGCAAAGCTTCACGACCTTGGTAAAATCGCCATTCCCGACGGTATATTGCTGAAACCCGGAAAACTTGAGCCTTTCGAGTTTGAGATTATAAAAACCCATACCACAGAGGGTGAAAAACTGCTTTCAGGCGCAATGGATAATATGAAAATGCTTGAAACCAACAACATAACCCACAGCGAGGGCAGTCACATTGTCAACAGCGATAACTTTTTAAAAACTGCATGCGACATAACCTACAACCACCAT
Source organism: Oscillospiraceae bacterium (assembly GCA_009776305.1). Lineage (GTDB taxonomy): Bacteria > Bacillota > Clostridia > Oscillospirales > Ruminococcaceae > Ruminiclostridium_E. Next base: position 60,468 of record WRLY01000003.1, read on the forward strand.
GAAAAGTGGAACGGCAACGGCTATCCCCGTGGTCTTAAAGAGGCTGAAATTCCGCTTTCGGCGCGGATTGTAGCAATTGCCGACGTCTACGACGCCCTGACCTCAAAAAGACCGTACAAAGAGCCTTTCTCACATGAGGAATCTGCGAAAATCATCTCCGACGACAGCGGACAGCACTTTGACCCTCATTTAATTGAAATTTTTAAAAAGCATCATAAGGAATTTGAAAAAATCTCAAAGTCATAAATTTGCGGACTTTTGTATTCAAGCTTATAAAGAGCGAGGGTGTTGCTTTCGATGCAAAGAAATATAAGGCAGTAAGAAAAATTTTATGAAACTTTCAATTTTCGTCAAGGTATTAATTGCGGCAGTTTTACCGCTTGTGCTGAGTTTATCGCTTTCAGCTGTCGCAATTAATAAAACAATTGAGCAGACGGTAAGAGCCGAAGCTGAAAATACCGTCCTGTACAAAACATTATACGCTAAAGCTGTTGTCGAATTGCAGCTCATTGCATTGCAAGACGCAACAGACAGCGTTATTCCTGATGTTATAAATGAGAATTCAGGTTTAAATTTCAGTAGCCCTTTTGAAGAAGAAAGCGGCGTAAACCTACTGCTTATCGCTGAAGACGGCGAAATTTTTTACGCCGTCAATCCGGAATTTACAGGTAAAAATATAAGCTCGCTTGTGCTTGAAAATAACTCGATTCAACCTGTGGGAAGATTTTCGGAATTCATGTATTACCACGGAACGGCTTTTATAGATGAATATAACTCGGTATTTTCAGGCGAAAAATCTTATTTTGGAATGACTCCCGTCTATTACAGTTTCCCCAATGAGCATTTTTACGTCTTTATTGATATTCCGTCGGCTCTGCTTTTAGCACCGTATACGGCTGTTACGCGCACTTTTGTTTACCTTGGCGCGGCGGGAATCATTTTGGCGGTGCTCGGTGCTGTTTTGGTTACTAAAATCTTAAACGACTCCTTAAAGCAAGCAAGAGCGTCAACCGAAGAAACGGCACGGCGGGAACATGAAGTTTTGAGCGAAAATCTGAAAACAGCGCTTGAAAAAGAAAAGCTTAACGTTTCCCGCAACGCGGAAACGGCTTATATCAACAATGTGTCGCATAAAATACGAACCTCCATGAATTCGATTCTCGGCTTGACACAAGTTCTCCTGATTGAAGAACAGCGTTCCCCTCTTTCCGAAACACAAAAAAAATATATAAGTAATATAAAATTTTCAGCCGATTCACTGTTTTGCACTATAAACGACATTTTGGATTTGTCGGACTTAACGTCGGGCAAAATGACGCTTTCACCCCGCGACTATAATTTCGTTCAGTTGATTGACGGCGTCAGCTCCCTTGCGCGGTTTATGACGGAAAGCAAGAAATTGGAATACAAATTCAGTATCGCGGGAGAACTTCCCACCTGTCTTTACGGAGACGATGCAAGGCTAAGGCGGGTTTTAATCAATATTATAGGCAACTCGGTCATGTTTACCGAAAAAGGCTTTATTTCATTTAAAGTGATTATAAACAGTGATAAAATTTCATTTGAAATACGCGACAGTGGAAAAGGTATAAAGCCTGAACGTATGCCCAATCTGTTTGACGAATTTAATCAATCCGAAAAATCAGACGCCGAAACGCGTACCGCCAACACCGATAATATAACAGTGTTGGGACTTCCTATTTCAAAAAAGCTAATTGATTTAATGAAAGGCGATATAAGCGTTGACAGTCAGCGCGGGATAGGTAGCGTTTTTATGGTGACAATACCCCAAATACCCGGCGACAAAAACAACTTGAAGGTAAAAGCTATTGATTCCAATATGTATTTCAGCAAAGATACCCGTGCGCTGGTGGTTGACGATAACGAAATAAATCTCCAAATGACCGAAGGGCTTGTTTCAACGCTTTACGGGATTAAGTGTGATATTGCCGTTTCCGGACGGGAGGCGCTTACCCTTGCTGAAAAAAATAAATACGATATTATTTTCATGGACCGCGCCATGCCCGAAATGGACGGCGTAAAAACCATGAAGTTAATACGCGAACTCGGCGGGGTTTATGCCAATCTGCCTATTATCGCGCTGACCGCCGATGCTGATACGGGTACGCGTGAATATTTAATAGAACAGGGAATGAATGATTTTCTTGCAAAACCTATCATGATTGACCAACTCGGCGACATACTTCAAAGGTGGATTCCAAAAGAAAAACGTCGTAGCTAAAGCTCTGCTGTTTAAGATTTGGTGATTACTGGATATTGGCAAAAAGTAAACCCCTGCGCTTAAAAGCGCAGGGGTTTATCGGTAAAATTTCGGCAAAAACCGTTATTGCTAACGCCGGGAAGATTCCCTATGTGGAATAAGACACTATTCCGTGCAAAAATTATTACCAAAAAACAGAATTCATAAAAGCAGACAGTATCATTTTTTAACTTCTCTTTTGTATTCGAGTATATCGCCCGGCTGACATTCAAGCACCTCGCAGATTTTGTCAAGGGTTGAAAAACGAATGGCGCTTATTTTTCCCGTTTTTATGTTTGAAAGGTTGACATTGGCAATCCCGACCTTTTCCGAAAGTTGGTTTAATGAAATTTTGCGGTCAGCCATCATTCTGTCAAGTCGTAAAATTATAGCCATAATCCCCCCCCTACAGCGTTTCATCGGATTGCTGTTGCAGTTCCACGCCGTACTCGAATATTAAGGCAAGGCAGTACAAAACAGCCGCAAATGCTACGTTAAAAGCGATTGCCAATATCGCTATAAACTTTAAGTTTTTAACCCGCTCCATTGAAAACGGCGTATTGTCACGGCTTATTTGCCTGAATATTGAACCTGCCGCAAAGTACATCACCGACATATATCCGCAGACAAAAGCTGTTATTGACAATAAAAACCGAAACTGCCCCAAAGTTATGCCGAGCGGTTGTTTTACTGTGCCGTCGGGGAAATTCAAGTTCAGATAAAATTCGGGCGGCGGGTTAATGATAAAAAAGACTATTACCCCAATTCCCGCGATAAGTATTACGCCGCCGATATTCGCGAAGATGTGCAGTATTTTGCTTATGTTCCTGATTTTTTCTGTTTTTTTTGCGTTCATAATAAACCTCCAAAATTTTTCTTCTGAACTTATTATAACATATAGTTTTATGTTTGTCAACATTTTTTTAATGTTTATCATTAATTTTTATATTTATATCATTTTTTTGCATTTTTAGCTCGTTCTTCTCATACGCTTTTAAAAGGATTTATAAAGGAGGGCTTGTTGTCGTGAAGGACGAAATAATTCTTTCAGGAAACCCAAACGTAGGAAAATCGACGATTTTTAATTCCCTCACAGGACTAAAGCAACACACCGGCAACTGGTCAGGCAAAACTGTCGAGCTTGCATACGGCGTGCGTATACACAAAGATAAAGAATACAAAATCACCGACCTGCCTGGCACATATTCACTCATGGCACGTTCGCGTGAGGAAGAAATCGCCCGTGATTACATAGAGCAAAATAAAGACGCCTGTATAATAGTGATTTGCGATGCTTCCTGCCTTGAACGCAATCTTAATCTTGTTTTACAGATTCTCGAAATCGCGCCTCGGGTTATTGTCTGCGTTAATTTCATGGACGAAGCAAAGCGAAAAGGCATAAATATAAACTTCTTGAGATTATCGGAATTGCTCGGCGTTCCAGTCATATTAACCACCGCGAGAAAGAAAAAAGGTTTAGGGGATTTATTGGACGCCGTATATGAAATGACTTCCCGGACTGTCACCGCAGACCCGCCGCCGCATAAAATAGTAACCGAAGACCCGAATGTTCAAAAAATGCTCGAAAAAGCCAAAAAAAGATTTTCCGAAAATGAAACATACAACCAAATAAACGCCGAAGAATACGATGACATTCTTGTGTCCGTATTCGTTTCAGCCGCCGAAAAAATTCATGCCGAATGTGTTTCCTTTGAAGATATAAGTAAGCTATGTGACAGGAAAATTGACCGTTTTTTAACCAACAAACTGACCGGTTTCCCGGTCATGATTTTATTTTTTGTACTAATTTTCTGGCTTACTATTACAGGCTCGAATTACCCTTCCGAGTTATTGACGGGGCTTTTCGCCCGCTTTAAAACAGTACTCACAGATTTTCTGATTTTTATAAAAACTCCGGATTGGCTTTGTTCTCTCTTGATTAACGGTGTTTATTCGGTCTTAGCTTGGGTTGTGTCGGTTATGCTACCGCCTATGGCAATTTTCTTCCCGCTTTTCACCTTGCTTGAAGATTTAGGCTATCTTCCCCGAATCGCGTTCAATTTAGACCGTTTTTTTAAAAAAGCCCGTGCCTGCGGAAAACAGGCGCTTACTATGGCTATGGGCTTCGGCTGCAACGCCTGCGGCGTAATTGGCGCCCGCATTATAGACAGCCCCCGTGAACGGCTGATTGCCATTATAACCAATGTCTTCGTCCCTTGTAATGGCAGATTCCCTCTGCTTATTATTATAATGGCTTTGTTTTTCACGGGAATGGCTGAGGGATTTATGGGAACAGCATTGCCGGCACTGATTCTGACTGCGGTTATAATTTTAGGGGTAGCCGTAACCCTTTTAATATCCCGCCTGCTCTCCGCGACTATACTTAAAGGCATGCCAAGCTCCTTTACGCTGGAATTGCCCCCTTACCGCCGCCCTCAAATTGTAAAGGTATTAATCCGCTCAATTTTAGACCGCACGCTTTTTGTGCTTGGGCGCGCCGTTATTGTCGCGGCGCCGGCGGGGCTGGTTATATGGGTTTTAGCCAATGTTCACGTCGGTGCTGAAAGCAATTCCCTGCTTTACGTCATATCGGGTGCGCTTGACCCTTTCGGGCGGGCGCTTGGCATGGACGGGGTTATAATCCTCGGCTTTATTCTCGGTTTCCCCGCAAACGAAATCGTTTTGCCCATAATCATGATGTGCTATCTTTCAACCGATACGCTCATTGAATTAACCGAGCTTTCGCAAATAAACCGTCTTTTTATACAAAACGGCTGGACCTGGGTTACGGCAGTCTCGGTAATACTTTTCACACTTATGCACTTTCCCTGCTCCACCACCTGCCTGACTATATTAAAGGAAACTAAAAGCGTCAAGTGGACGGCTCTGTCGTTTTTGATTCCGACGGTTACGGGGATTGTTTTCTGCGCAGGGTTTAACGGGGGGGTTTTAGTGTTCAGAGCATTTGCCAACTTGTAAAAAATATTTATTTTTGACCTAAAGTTTCGGCACTAATTGCCGATATTATAGTTACAGAACACAAAAACTCTAAAATTTGATATAAAAAACAAAACAGAAAGGAACAACATCATGAACAACATCAACATTAACGGTTTCTGGGTTTCCTACGCTTCTTACGAGCAGGCTAAAAGCGTGAGTGAAAATATACATAAAAACGAAAAAACTTCTATTTGCGGCGTTTTGGAATGTATCAGACAAATGATGCCCGATTGGAATATTACCACCGATACTGCCCCCTTTAACGGCAGAGGCGCCCGCAATGTGGCAATAAATATCAGCGTACTTAACAGAATGGTGGAATCCCCCGACGAAATGTTGAAATATATCGCCTATCTTTTAGACGCCAAAAGCGGAATCGCGGCTTATGAAAGTAACTATGAAAACAAACGCGGGGTTCAGCTTATAGCTCACGGCTCAATTATTGATGCCGATGGCAATGTCACAAGCTGGAATATAAACGTAACAGAAGAACGCAAGGCGGAAAGTCGCTCGATTATCCACTTCCCAGCAATAAATAAGCAAACCTGGGGCGAAGTCATGAAAAAACACTTCCACCGCATAACCGATGCGAATCATTCAGGTAATTTGTGTGTACAAACCTGATAAATTTTATAAGAAAAATAAGACGGCAGTAGCCGTCTTATTTGTTTTTAATTATCAGAACTTCTCGGAATTATATTACATTTTTCCTCTATATTTTGCGATTGCCTCTACGTCTTTGTCCCCCCGCCCCGAAAGGCAGACTATAATACTTTCATCTTTTCCGAAATCTTTCGCAATTTTACGCAGATGCGCGACTGCGTGCGCTGACTCAATGGCGCAAATTATTCCCTCCGTGCATGAAAGATACTCAAAAGCCGAAACCGCCTCTTCATCGGTAACAGGGGCGTATTCGGCGCGTCCGCAATCTCTTAAATAGGCATGTTCCGGACCTATCCCGGGATAATCCAATCCCGCTGAAATCGAATAAACAGGAGCGATTTGTCCGTTCTCATCCTGGCAGAAATAACTCTTCATACCGTGGAACACACCCCTTTCGCCCGTTGTTAGGGTAGCGGCATGTTTACCGGTTTCAATGCCTTCTCCCGCCGCCTCGCAACCAATTAAACGGACTTCTTTATCCTCAATGAAACTATAAAACATACCCATTGCGTTGCTTCCCCCACCGACGCAGGCTATAACCGCGCTCGGAAGCTTATTTTCATATATGAGAATCTGCTCCCGCGCCTCTTTGCTTATTACACTTTGAAAATCCCTGACGATTGTCGGGAACGGGTGCGGTCCCATCACCGAGCCAAGAACATAATGGGTGTCGTCCGCCCGCCGCGTCCATTCGCGCAGGGTTTCGTTTACCGCGTCTTTAAGGGTCATTGTGCCGCTTGTGACAGGATAAACTTTAGCTCCGAGCAGTTCCATACGGTAGACGTTGAGCGCCTGACGCTCGGTATCCTCCTTACCCATAAAAACTTCGCACTCCATACCCAAAAGTGCCGCCGCCGTTGCCGTTGCTACGCCGTGCTGACCTGCGCCGGTTTCGGCTATTACACGTGTTTTTCCCATTTTTTTGGCTAAAAGGCATTGCCCCAACACGTTATTGATTTTATGAGAACCGGTGTGGTTCAGGTCTTCCCGCTTTAAATAAATCCTTGCGCCACCCAAATCTTCAGTCATCTTGCCGGCGTAATAAAGCAAAGACGGTCTGCCCGCGTAATCTTTTAACAAGGCGTCAAGCTCATTATTAAAATCCGTATCATTTTTATAGTGATTGTAATTTTCTTCAAGACGAATCAGCTCGTTCATAAGCGTTTCGGGTATATACTGCCCGCCGAATTCTCCGAATCTGCCGACGGCTCGTCCGCTCTTATTGTTCATTTATTTCCCTTTCCGGGCGGCAGATTGCCGCCCTTACAGATTTTTACGATTTTTATTATTTTTTTCCTATCTTTTATCCCGTCTGTTTCAACGCCGCTACTTACGTCTATACAATACGGACTGAGAGAAACAGCCGCGTCTATGTTTTCAAATGATATACCTCCCGCAAGGAATATTTTATGGTGCATATCCTTTGGGAAAAGCGACCAATCAAAGGTTTTTCCCGTACCGCCTTTGCCGTTATCAAGCAATATATAATCAGACTTAATATTATAAATCCCTACCAAATCTTCAGGTGAATTCACGGAAACAGCCTTGATTATTTTAGCTTTTGTTTTTGAGCGCAAATTTTTTATATAATCGTTATCCTCATCACCATGAAGCTGAATAATATCAATAATATTTTTACGCATAATACTTGCGATTGTATCAATATTTGCATTAACAAAAACCCCGACTTTTAAAATTTCTTTGTTAAGTCTATCATAGATATGCGCGGCACAATCGGGTGTTATATACCGCTTGCTGCTTTTTACAAAAATAAATCCGATATAATCAGGCATCGCTTCATTTACAGCGTAAACATCTTCTAAATTCCTCAAGCCGCAAATTTTGATTTTCATATTATTTTTTTATACCTTTCAAAGCGTTTAACTCCACTTTTATATCCGCGCTTCGCATTAGGGTTTCGCCTATTAATACCGCGTCGATTTTGCCCAAGGCTAATATATCCTCGCGGGTTTTTATACCGCTTTCGGCGACGAAAATAATGTTTTCAGGTACTAATTTGCGTAAATTTACACAGGTTTGCATGTTTACCTCAAAGGTTTTTAAGTTGCGGTTGTTCACACCGATTATTCTTGCCCCCGCGTCTAACGCGGAATGAACTTCCTCCTCGTCATGAGCCTCAACCAATGCCGATAAACCCAAGCTGTCGGCAATTTTTATATATTCCCTTAAAGTATCAGTATCAAGCAGGGCGCAAATCAAAAGCACCGCCGACGCGCCTATTATTTTTGCCTCGTAAATCTGATATTCGTCAACCGTGAAATCCTTACGCAAAACAGGAATATTGACAGCCTCTGAAATTTCGGTAAGATAATGAGCCGCGCCCAAAAACCAATACGGCTCAGTAAGCACCGAAATTGCCGCCGCCCCCGCCGCTTCATAATCCCGCGCTATTTCAAGGTAGGGGAAATCCTCCGCGATGATTCCTTTTGAGGGAGAAGCTTTTTTTACTTCACATATAAACGACACTTCATCGACGGATAGATTTTTTTCAAAAAGAAATTTGCCCTTCGGTAATCTAAAAGCTTCTTCCTTAATTACGGAAAGCGACCTTTTATTTTTTAGTTCAAGAACCCTTTGGCGGGTTTTTTCGGCGATTTCATACAATATCATTTATCCGACCCCGCGCTTTTGGAAAACGCAATAAATCTTTCAAGCTGTCTCAACCCTTTTCCGCTTTCAATAATGTCCGCCGCTATGTTTATGCTCTCGGTTAAACTTATTTCAGGTTTTGCCACATGAATCGCCGCCCCCGAATTAAGTATAACCGCATCTTTCTTTGCTCCGCCGCCGCCGCTTAATATTTCTCTTGTTATTTTGGCGTTTTCCTCCGGAGTACCGCCCTCCAGTTCAGATTTATCAGAGCGTTTCAGCCCGAATTGTTCCGGAGTAATTTCATAAGATTTAAGCCAGCCGTTCCGCACTTCGCAGACTGTGGTCGGCGCACTGACAGAGATTTCATCAAAGCCGTCCTGACCGTAAACCACCATAGCGTTCTTTACCCCTAAATTTGCCAAAACCCGCGCCATAATCTCCACTAAATATTCCTCATAAACCCCGAGAAGCTCCATGTTCGCGCCGGCAGGGTTTACAATAGGTCCGAGAATGTTGAATATAGTGCGTATGCCAAGCTCCTTTCGGACGGGTGCGACGTATTTCATGGCTATATGATAATTCTGCGCGAATAAAAAGCAAAGATTTATTTCTTTAAGCATTTGAAGGCTTTTTTCGGGCGGGACGGTAATGTCTACACCAAGCGCCTCTAAAACATCTGCCGCGCCGCATTTGCTTGACGCCGCACGGTTTCCGTGCTTTGCCACAGGGATTCCCGCCGCCGAGGTTACTATTGCCGAGGTTGTGGAAATGTTAAAGCTGTCGGAATGGTCGCCGCCCGTACCGACGATTTCAAGCACATCCATGTCATGCAAAAGTCTTACGCAATGCTTTCTCATACCCGCCGCCGAGCCTGTGATTTCGTCTATTGTTTCACCTTTGACCGACATGGCGGTAAGATACGCCGCCATTTGAATCCCGCTTGCATTTCCTTGCATAATTTCGTGCATTACCGCTTCGGCGGTCTCCGAGGTTAAGTCCATGCGCCTTGACGCGCTTATGATTGCGTCTTTTACCGACAAGCTGTCATGCACAATATTTCCGTTAATCATTAAAGTCTCCTTGTAATTTTATATAATATATTATACACAAAAAATCCCCCGCCGTCAAATGGACAGGGGGAATTTTTAAAAAAATTTAGTATTTAAGCTTAAATTGCGAAATCAATTCTTGCAACATAGCCGACTGACCGCTCATTTCTTCCGAGGCGGCGGCACTTTCCTCTGCGGTGGCACTGTTTTGTTGTACAACCTGCGCTACCTGGTCTATGCCTATATTGATTTGTGAAATGCCCATGGACTGCTCTTTAGAAGACTTGGCTATTTCGCTTACAATTTGACTGGATTCGTTGATTCCTTGGGAAATCTCAGTAAAGCTCACTGCTGTTTCGCTTGCAATGCGAGAACCAAGCTCGGCTTTTTCCATAGAATTCTGAATCATGTCGCCTGTTTCCTTAGCCGCCTCGGCGCTTTTAGCCGCAAGGTTACGAACTTCTTCAGCTACAACGGCGAATCCTTTACCGTGCTGACCTGCTCTTGCCGCCTCTACCGCCGCGTTAAGGGCTAAGATATTGGTCTGGAACGCTATGTCGTCAATTACTTTTATAACTTTGCTTATGTTTTGGCTTGCGGTGTTTATATCTCTTACAGCCTCCATCATTTCGTCCATTTGACGGTTGCCTTTTTCGGCGTTGCCCTTAATGACTTCGGAGAGGGACGCGGCTTTTTCAGCCATTTCGGCGTTGACCTTGGTTTGTCCTGCAATTTCAGAAACAGAACTTGAAAGCTGTTCGATTGACGCCGCCTGCTCTGTTGAGCCTTGTGAAAGCGATTGCGCGCCGTCTGCGATTTGTTTCGCACCCGAGTCTACCTGTGAAGTGGAGGCGTTAATTTCGCCAAACATTCCGTTAAGATTTTCGGCTAATTTCTTAACTGATAATCCGATATTATCACTATCGGATAGCGTTTGAACTTCAACTGTTATATCCCCGCGTGACATGAGCATCAGCGTTTTCTCGATATTGCCCAAATGCTGTGTCAGCGACCCGAACCCGCGGGCGCAATCCCCGATTTCGTCTCTCCAGGAAGAACATTCCTGCGCGCTCTTCAAGACTTCAGGGGGGCATTCGAGATTACCTGTTGTTCCGAGATGTTTGAGCGCTCTCGACATCATTGTAAGCGGTTTACCTATAAGACCGGATACGTAGAAAGTCAAGAATACTACAGCAAATAGCGCAAACCCTAATATTGCGATGATGGCAATGAACAGCGTATTTGCTAAATCGGTGGCTTCCTTGGACGCGGCTCTCGCCTGGTCTACTTTTAAATCCAAGCATTTGTCAAAATTACCGAGAATTGTATCGCTCAATGTTCGGCAAACCTGCATGTGCGCAAGTATGGTAGGAACATCTCTAACTTGGCTCGCCTCATAAATTGACATAACCGTGGCGAAAAGTTCATTTTCATACAGCGAGCGAGCTTGGTCAAAAAGCTCCCGCGCCTCGCTTCCTTCATACAGGGTTTTGCTGTAGGCATTTAAGTTTTCTTCCATTCCAGGCATTAAGCCCGCGATTATGCTGAACGATTCTTCAACCCCCGCCATGTCGTTTGTCAAAGAGCTTATAACCATTTCACGAACATAAACCCTCATATTCTGTAACGTTTCGCTGACTCTCGCGAGATAAGGCAACGGGTCTGCCACGTTTTCATACATGTAAGTTCCGGCGTTTTCAATCTGCCTCATACCGAAAATTCCCGTGATTCCGACAACTGCGGTCAGAACCGCGACAATTGAAAAGCTGATGATTAACTTCAGTGCAACTTTCAGGTGTTTCATTATGTACCTTTACCCTCTCCATATTAATTTAATTATTATATTTATTTTATTACATAACAAAACTATTATATAATAAAATTTAATGCAAGTATAGTCCCTTATGGGTATTGCGATTTAATTTTATTCTAAAAACGCCGTAAATAAATAAGGGCAGACCTTTTGTCTGCCCTTACATTTAAATGACAACACTCTAACGGTTAGTATTTTAATTTGAACTGCGAAATCAATTCCTGCAACATAGCCGACTGACCGCTCATTTCTTCCGAGGCGGCGGCACTTTCCTCTGCGGTGGCACTGTTTTGTTGTACAACCTGCGCTACCTGGTCTATGCCTATATTGATTTGTGAAATGCCCATGGACTGCTCTTTAGAAGACTTGGCTATTTCGCTTACAATTTGACTGGATTCGTTGATTCCTTGGGAAATCTCAGTAAAGCTCACTGCTGTTTCGCTTGCAATGCGAGAACCAAGCTCGGCTTTTTCCATAGAATTCTGAATCATGTCGCCTGTTTCCTTAGCCGCCTCGGCGCTTTTAGCCGCAAGGTTACGAACTTCTTCAGCTACAACGGCGAATCCTTTACCGTGCTGACCTGCTCTTGCCGCCTCTACCGCCGCGTTAAGGGCTAAGATATTGGTCTGGAACGCTATGTCGTCAATTACTTTTATAACTTTGCTTATGTTTTGGCTTGCGGTGTTTATATCTCTTACAGCCTCCATCATTTCGTCCATTTGACGGTTGCCTTTTTCGGCGTTGCCCTTAATGACTTCGGAGAGGGACGCGGCTTTTTCAGCCATTTCGGCGTTGACCTTGGTTTGTCCTGCAATTTCAGAAACAGAACTTGAAAGCTGTTCGATTGACGCCGCCTGCTCTGTCGAGCCTTGTGAAAGCGATTGCGCGCCGTCTGCGATTTGTTTCGCACCCGAGTCTACCTGCGAAGAAGAGCTGTTAATTTCACCGAACATATCGTTCATGTTCTTAACCAGGTTATGTACAGACTGACCCATTACGTCGTTTTCCGACAAAAGTTGAATATCAACCGTAAGGTCGCCCTGTGAAATTCTCGAAAGCACCTCAGAAACGTCGGTTATACGCTTAACAAATGAGCTTGCCCCCCGGATACAGGAGCCGGTTTCGTCTTTGAATTTGGCGTAGTGAGAAATTGTTTCAATATCTGTCTGCGAGAGGGTAATATCGCCTGTATTTCCCGCCTTTTCGAGGAAAGCGGTAAGCGGCTGCAACGGCTTTGAAATCATGGCGGATATGTAAATAGCAAAGAACAAAGAAATAGCAATTGCCGCACCCAAAACTATAAGAATTATAGTCAGCATCATAGTGAACAATGCGTCGTTCGCGTAGTTGTTATCAGCCGCAGCTTGTATTTTGGCGTCAAGCAAATAGGCGAATTCTTCATTTATTTTCAGGTATGTAGGACCAATAGCGGCGATGTCGGCTAAAATAGCGTCGGTGTCCCCGGCTTTGGCAAACTCTACCACCCTTGTCACATGGTTGAAATAATCTTTTGTAAGCAAGTCATAAGCTTCACTGAATATAGCCTGTGCCTCCGGGGCAATGATTGTCGGTCTGTAAGCGTCAAGTTCTTCAATCACCGTAGCTTTATAACCCTCGGTTTCGTTATACAGTTCGGTTACTCTGTCATAGTCTTCATTCATTGAAGCAATCAGAAATTCCCTAACGTCAACCCTAATCTTCTGAATGTCCTCAAGGGCATACGCCATGTTTGATAAGGGTATTGTTTGCATATAGTACATTTGACTGCCGGCGTTATTGATTTGCAACATACCAAAGATACCGACACCGCCAACGCCTATTGATAAGGCGATGACAATTAAGAAGCTGATTATAAGCTTCAGGGATATTCGCATATTTCGCATTACTCTACCTCACTGTTTAAAATTTTTATTTTTTTCAAGCCGCGTAGCTTGAAACAGGAACAAAACTATAAGAACCGCAGCCGTTACCCGCTCCTTGTGTCGCGGACGGCTGAGCCAACCTTGAAACGAAACGGGAGATATGCTCGACCGCTTGTTTATGAAGTTATACTCGCCGCCATAAGAGGTGGGAAACATAATTGTTCGTTATAAAATTTTTAGCGGGAATTTGCATATTTTTTCACAATTTGTAAAAATACATATAAAAATGTACAAAACCCTCATTAATTATATCAAACATTAACAAAAGTTCGCAACTACATTGATGTAGTGATTTGGTGTGAATTTTTTGGGAAATTTTCAAATGAATGTAGTATATTTTTTGGTTTTTTAAGCGAATTTAGCTTGACGATGTGGGAGGATTATGGTATAATAGGGATAATGACGGGGGGAATGTCCCCCGAGTACCTGATTTTTAAAGGGGTACTACTCCATAGTCCCGAATACTTTATTTGAATTAAAATTATTTGCTTGTTAAAATTTTACCCGCCGCGGGCGGGGACAACAAAAAAGAGAATGGAAATTACATTATGGAAAACATTATCGACCCGCCGATAGCTCTACCGGAATTTTGCGCCCCACGCAGGGAATTCTTAAGGCGGCTTGACCTCGCCGCGGGAGGAACGTCCTCTGCGGGAGGAACGTCCTCTGCGGGAGGAATATCCTCTTCTAAAAGGCAATTGGTATACATACAAGCGCCCGCCGGCTACGGCAAGACTGTTTCAACCCTGCTATGGCTTAAAAAATCGGGAATTAACGCGGCGTGGCGCACTTTCGACAAGTACGACGACAGCCCCGCCTTGTTTTACATGCTCTTTTGCCTTTCCCTGCTGTCGGTTATGCCCCACGATGAAAAAATTTCTAAAATCGCCGTTTCTCCCGCCTTTCGGGAATCCCCTGTGGAATATACAATTGAAATTCTGACCAAGGCTAATTTTGACAGGGCTGTTCATAATAAGAGGGTTATTTTCGTTGCCGACGACTTCCATACTATTAAAAACGCCGAAATCTTAAATTCCCTGCCTTATGTCTTAAAACGTCTGCCCCCTGATGTTTCGGTGTTTTTTTTGAGTCGCGGAATTTTGCCCGCCTCTTTCGGCGTTTTGCAAAACGCCGGTAAAATTTCAGAGTTAGATTCGGTTTCCCTGTCGCTTACGCGGGGGGAAATTCGGGAATATCTTAAAATCTGCGGAATTTCAGCTACCGAGCGTGATATTGAAGCCCTTGGCGATTATTCCGAGGGGTGGATTGCATTGTTAAACGCAATAATCGCGGGAGGAGCGTCCTCTGCGGGAGGAGCGTCCTCTGTGGGAGGAGCGTCCTCTGTGGGAGGAGCGTCCTCTGTGGGAGGAATATCGTTATATAGCGTTCCCGCGAAATTAGCGCCCTTGCTCAAAGCCTTTTTCGAAAAAAATATATGGAACAATTTAAATAATGAGCAACGTTTGTTTTTAATCAAATCCGCCGTTCCCGAGAAATTCACTGCCGAGTTATGCGGCGCATTAACCGACCTACCGCTCCAAACCGAAAACTGCAAAGAATATATAAATGATTTAATCTGTCAAAGCGCAAATATTTCGGTAGTGGGCGCCCAATTGCCTCATATTGAAGAATATAGGTTTCACGGACTTTTCCGCGATTTTTTACTTGAAAGGTCAGAAAACGCTGAAAATCTGCCGGAGTTAAGCAAGCCCGATTTAAACAAAAAGGCTTCGCTATATTATTTAAGTAAAAACGATAATTTAAACGCGTGGCGTTACGCCCTCAAAAGCGGTGATTTTGACGTTTTCGCCGAAACATTAAGTAAAATGGTTAAGGACAAGAATTTCACGATTGAGGAATACATAGAGCTTTCAGAGGTTTTTATTGCCGTCGAAATGCCCGAGCCTATTTTCGAGAGACTGCCGTTTCTTTATGTAACCAAGGTTTTCTACCATTACCTTATGGGCAATTCCGCTAAGTTTGAGCATTTTATGGATAAATTGCAGAGTTCGCTACCCTATTTGTCAAGCCGTTTCCCGAGTATGATTGAAAACGCGCTAATCTGCTGTTCTGTTGATTACAGAATCAATTTTTCGGATTTCCCGAAATTTATCGCCTCGCTATCCGAATCAATCAGCGCCGATAACCTTCAAATAGGAATCGTGTCGTTTCATCTGCCTTTTCTGCATAGAAGCTCACGGGATTTCTGCGATTTCACCGACGCCAATTTAAACGCTATTTTATCCGACGAGGCTTTTAAAGGACGGCAAAATAAAAATTATAACTGCTTTTACATGGGGGTGGGCGCGGGCTTACTGATTGAGCGGAATATGGTAAGTCAAGCCTCCGAAGTTTTTTTAAATGCGCGGGGGGCGTTAAACGACCGAGTTGACACCGAAATAGCCTACGCTTTATTTTTAGGTCAGGCGGAAACCTCACTCATAAAAGGTAAAAAAGACCTCTATGATTTTCACCTGAGCGAGGCTCGCGAGTATATAGGGAGAAATAACGCGCATTATTTGGAGCGCAACTTTTCCGCCTATGAGGCACGGTACGGCTTATTAAACGGCGATGTAAAAACCGCAAAACAGTGGCTTAATAATAATTTTATAAATAACAACGACTTCGACGTGCATTACAAAATTTATCAGAATTTTACCACTGCCCGCGCCCGAATCATTACAGGAGAGCTGAGTTTAGCCCTAAGCGCGCTTTACGCGATTGAAAAGACGGCTCGCTCTTTTAAAAGACTGCTCGACACTGCCGAAGCAAACGTGCTTATTTCAATTATAGAATGGGCTATGGGAAAAAAGAAATCAGCGCTCGAAAGGCTTCTTTACCAATTAACAATATTACAGCCTTACGGATTTATACGGGTCGCGGCAAATGAAGGGAAAGCTGTTTTGCCCGTGCTTTCGGCGGTTTTACGAAAGCTTGACAAGGCGGGCAGTCCGACTCCGGAGTCTGAAAAAGACCTCTCCTTATATTCTTTCGTCAAGTCGGTTTATTTTGCCGCTTATGAGCAATCAAAGCATTTTAAAGGCGTTTCGGGCGGGTTAAAACCCGAACGAGTTAGCTTGTCTAAGCGCCAGACCTTAATCCTTGAGCTTTTGTCAAAAGGATATAAAAACGCCGAAATCGTAAAGATTGCCGGCGTAAGTATAAACACTGTAAGATACCATACAAAAATTGCCTACAGGAAACTTGAGGTCAACAACGCTCCCGACGCGATTGTAAGAGCAAAGGAACTTGGGATATTATCATGAATTTTGTTAATTATATTAATATAATTAACAAAAAGGAGATACTAAAAAATGGCAAAAGACAGCCAAATTGACCCCAAGGAAATCCGCAAACAAAAAGCAAACGGAGGTAACACCTTCGCCGAAAGCGCACTTGACGGAGAGGGCAGAAACGCAAAAAAACAATCCGCAAGCCGCCATAAGGCGGGAGACGATAAAAAAAGGGGCAAATAGCTCACGCGCGATTCGGCGTTATTATAAGGCACTTAAAACAAAAACCTAATGTCTTTAAAGGGGATTGCGCTGTCGTAGCAACGCAATCCCCTTTAAAGATGTTCAAAATAATATTGTAAAGAGCTTTACTAAGCCTTCTTTCTGTTGTAATAAGCCAAATACCCCGTCCCGATTCCCCCGACAAGATTCCCTACCGCTACGACCAAAAGCATTGGGAGCATCACCGGTTCAAACCCGAAGTTGTAGGCGTAAAGGGTAAAAAAGAAAATATCAGCCACAATATGCTCAAACCCGCAGATTACAAACACCGCAATGAAAATAACCGAAAGCGCCAGCGCCGCTCCCCTGTTTTCGGACAGGAATTTCACGGTAAGGCAAGCGGCGGCAACTATAAAACCGCAGATTACGGCTAAAATAAAAAGACTTAAATAATCATCATTTAGCCGAAACATAACTTTTTCCTCAAGGGATTTCATATTCCTGTCATTTGTGAACCGCGTAATACTAAGCATTCCGGCATAGATAATACAACCCACTGCATTACCCAAAAGCGCTGTAATTATATCCGAAACCTTGTATTCTTTAAACGCGTACAGGGCAAATATACGTGTAACAAGCATGTTATGAAAAATCGACACCAAAAGGATTCCCGACGCGAAAAATATCGCGCCGGCGACAAGATTATCAATCACTAAAAAAGCCGTCGCACCTAAAGATATATACATTCCGCACATTAAAGAGCTTATGATTTTTTTTGCCATTTTTATTTTTACTCCTGTTGTTTTTACTCTTCCGGAACAGACATGGTTTGTTTAAAGTCTATATCAAGCTCAAAACCCGTTTCTTCCTCATTGTATCGGTTTCTGATTCTGTTTACTACCACTTCCGCTGTTTCCTCAAACTCGGTCGGAAGCATAAGCACATATTGCGTTAAACTGTAACGAGCAAATATATCGCTCTTTCTCAGTGAATTGGCTATACATTCGTGAAGCCGTTTCATAACATCAATGATGACCTTGGGTTCAACCGACGTTTCTCTGTATTCATTAACGGTAATAAGGCAGATTTGCGTTTTTTGCTTGGTACGTTCGGCGTCCCGCATTTTAAGTCTGTAAATACTCTTGAAAAATTCAAATTCACAGAAAAACGCGCCGTTGCCTACTTCATTAATATCCTCTTTAAGTTTTTTCTTTATGACTTCAAGGTCATTTTCAAAATCGGTCTCTCTGTCTAACGTTTCCTTATATAATTCCCGAAGCTCAGGCAACGGGTTTACCCCCAACTGGTTATACAGCAAATCCATGATATACTTATAATGCCGCTTTGCCGCGTCGCGGTTACCAGACGCTATGAGCGCCTTGATTAAAAGCATGTGTATTTTCTGGTCTGAACCGTCTATAAGCAAGGCTTTCTGACAGATATTTATAAGCTCGGTATACTGTTTATATTTATACAGCGCGTCTATCAGCCTGTGTACGATGCGTATATAAATTGAGTGATAATAGACCCTCATGGGAATTACCCATTTTTCCTCGGCGGAGTTCTTCAGAAAATCGCCCCCGTAAAGGTCGAACGCTTTTTTAGCGTAAAACACCTGCTCCTTTTCCGAAAGGTCGTCGCGCAAGGATTTTTTAAAGCTTTCCTCAAACAGCGACGCGTCTACGATATATTCAAGAGAGCCATTAAAGGCGTAAGTGCCCGCAAAGCTCACCACAAGTTCAACACCCGAATCTAAGCCGAGGGCGTCAAGAGCGCCGCGGATTCTGTGAAGCTGCGTTTTAAGCGCGCCCGAAGGATTATTAACTTCCTTTTCGTCCCAAAGAATTTCAATCAGCTCGCCTTGGGTAACCCCCCTGTCCATAAAAGCTGTCAGGTACTTTAAAAGTAACCACATCTTTTTTGAGCGTTTATCCTTTTCGGATATTATATTGTCTCCGTGAGCTATTGAATACTCCCCTAATGTCGTGATAATCACCGGCTGCATTTTAATTTTACACCTTCCTCGAAAATATATAATGTTCTGATTATTCAGATTCTGCTGAAAACTCCCAAAAATCCGGGAAATCCGAGAACTCCTGAATTTCCGACTGTTCTCTGTCAAGCTCGATTGATTGTATAACCTTAGCTTTATCCCTCCCGCGGGTAATGGTATAAATCATGGTTTTAACCGGCTCGCTCTCATATTCAATACCCGCTATGGACATTGGCGTGGGGGCTGTATATTCCACAATCAACCTGTAGGTTTCACCGTTATTTGAAATTTCAGTCACCCTTGGCAGAAAGGTGAAATAAGCGGGATTTTCAGGCACGGTATATGATTTTGACTCGACTACATATTCAAACTCGATAATTATATTATCAATGGTACGGTGGCTTATTTCAAACCCCGAACCGAAAATGCTCCGCGCCACTGTTTCCACATCGGTTTCGGGTATGCTCATCATGCCCATTGAGCGCTCGTAATTAGACGTGTCGCCCGATATTATTATTTGCCAAATTGCCGACGCTATTACAGTTGCCGGCTGTAAATTATCCGTATCAGTGAATTCCGGCGGGTCATTCAAAACAACGGGATATATAAAACGCTCGAATTCTTCCCTGAGCGCAGTCTGATGGGTGACGTCATAGACAAACTCCCTCACTGTTCCCACCACCGACAGCGCGCCTATTATGGCAAGCCAAAACACCAGCAAACCGAAAATAAGGAAAAAGCGATACCTTGCCGGCTTTTTTTCTCTGTGCTGATATTCCCTCGGCTGTTCCCGGTCGAACATCTCGTCAATTTCGCCGGCGTCCTCCTCAAGGGCGTGACTCAAATTCCCTACAAGCGAGTTTATAACTTTCAGCTCTTTCGGCTCCTGAATTTCCAAACTCTCCTGATTTCCCTCATGCTCGTAGTCTTCCGAATTTTCGGAAACTTCCCGCTTTTCCGTATTCTCCTTATTCTCTTGATTTTCAGAGTTCTCAGAGGTTTCGGATTTTTTCGGATTCTTGTCTTTTCCTTTTTTTAGTTTTAACATTTCTTATCCTTAAAAAATAGTGTTTTTATGTCCTTATCTGCCCATTGCCGTAGATTAGGTATTTATACGAAGTAAGCTCCCTTAATCCCAGCGGTCCTCTCGCGTGAAGCTTTTGATTGGATATTCCTATTTCAGCGCCAAGTCCGAATACGTTGCCGTCCGAGAATCGCGTGGAAGCATTGACATAAACCGCCGCCGCGTCAACCTCCTGCTGGAATTTGCGGGCATTTTCATAATTTTGCGTAAGAATACATTCGCTGTGGCGCGTACCGTATTTGTTTATATGTTCAATGGCTTCCTCAACACTACCTACAATTTTTACAGCTACACAAAGGTCGTTGTACTCTTTGTAAAAATCCTCTTCGGTCGCCTCCCGCTCTACGGGGATAATTTTCGCGGTCTCTTTGTCGCCGAAAATACGAACTTTGCCTTCCCAAATCTCTGCGAGCTTTTTCAAAGATATTTCCGCGGTGTTTTTATGCACTAACAGGGTTTCAATTGAATTGCAGACTGACGGACGCTGGGTTTTAGAATTGTCGGCGACTTTAATAGCCATTTGAACGTCCGCACATTCATCAATAAAAAGGTGACAGTTGCCCGCGCCCGTCTGTATAACGGGAACTGTAGAGTTCTTAATAACCGAATCAATCAGCCCTGCGCCGCCCCTCGGAATAAGCACGTCAATATATTCATTGAGTTTCATCATTTCAGTTGCAGCCGCTCTGCTGGTATCTTCCACAAGCATTATGCAATCGGGGGATATACCGATTTCCATAAGCGCGCCTCTCAAAAGCCCGGTAATACATTTATTTGAATTAATAGCATCGGTACCCCCGCGTAAAATGCAGACGTTTCCCGACTTCAGACAAAGCGCCGCCGCGTCAGCCGTAACATTGGGGCGCGACTCATAAATAACCCCGACTACTCCGAGAGGTACTCGTCTTTTTACAATATTGAAACCGTAACTCGACTCGCCGCCTCCTATAATTTCACCTACAGGGTCGGCAAGACCGGCGACCTCCGTAATGCTTGCGGCGATACTGTCAATACGCTCGCTTGTAAGTGTCAGACGTTCCGCAAAAGCACCGGACAAGCCGATTTTTTCAGCGTTTTCAAGGTCTTTTTTGTTTTCCGCAAGAATCAGTTCCTTATTAGCTTTCAGCGACTTTGCCATAGCATTAAGCGCGGCGTTTTTCCGCTCAGTTGAAAGGCTTCTAATCGCCGATTCGGTAATTTTGGCTCGCTTGCCTAAATCTTCAATATAGCTCATTTAAGTTCTCCTTTAAACATATTTTTAAAACATATTTTTATTTTATTCACATATTCGTTTGCTTGCACAAAATTATGACGAAATTATAAATTGTTTTCTGCCTCATATAAAAATCGTACAAACCGCGTTGTTCTCAAATAAATCATATAAAATTTCAAGCCTTTCGCCGTTTAAAATAACGGCGGGAATATTTTCCTCTTTGGCTATAACCGCCGCCTCGAGCTTGGCAAGCATACCCCCGCTCGAAAGCTCTGAGCCTTTCCCCTTGGCAGCATAAATCATCTCGTCGGTTATTTTCTCGACGATGGGAATAAGCTTTGCGCCGGGCTCAGATGGATTTTTATCGTATAAGCCATCCACATCGGTGAAAATGATTAGTAAATCGGCTTCAATAAGCTTTGCCACCATTGCGGAAAGGGTATCATTTTCGTCAAAATCAAGGTTTTCAAGAGAAATAGTGTCATTGGCGTTAATAATGGGAATAACATTCATTTCAAGCAGTCGCTCAAAGGTGTTTTTAGCGTTTTCTCTGCGCTCTTTGTTGGAAATAACGTCCCGTGTCATTAAAATCTGAGCTACTGTACGATTATATTTTGAAAATTCCTTGTCGTATATATTCATAAGCTCGCTCTGACCCACAGCCGCGCAGGCTTGCTTTGTGGGCGTGTCTGCAGGGCGCACCGAAAGATTCAGTCTACCCATGCCCACTCCGATTGCACCACTGGTGACGAGAATGACCTCACGCCCTGAATTGCGTATGTCAGAAATGACCTTCACAAGCTTTTCCATACGGCGTATATTGAGGTTTCCGGTTTTATAGGCGATATTAGACGTCCCAACCTTAATCACCACGCGTTTTTTGCCGCTTAAATCAATCATTTACGCTAATTTGCCCTTTCCGCCTTTTTTAATTAAATTCATTATACCATAAATTTTCAAAGACTGCAATAGGTAGTATGTTTTAATCAGCAAGAAGCACAATTTATTGAGGTTTTATTCCTTATTTTTTATTGCAATTGATTACTTTTCGGGAAAATCGGAGGGGTCGGGGGCGTCTTCTCCTGCTTTTTCATGCTCATGCTCGTGTTTATGACCATGCCCGTGTCCATGACCGTGCGGACCGAATTCCTCCTTGAAAAAGCATATTTCTCGCAAAATCTCCATTGAAAACATAGATTTACTGAGTTCTGAAAAAAACACGTTCCAGAAAATGAAGTCTTTTTTTGACAGCGTGCAGTATAAATAATTGGTCAGCGCCGCTATAAGCGCGTTCATTTGACACGGATTCATAAAAATCCCCCTTTGAAAACCCTTTTTAAAGTTTATGCGGGGGGATTTTTGAATAGGCATTTTAACGTGCATAGGGCGGAGTCGCCTCCGCCCTATTAAAGCCTTTTAAACTTGATTTAAAAGCCTTACTCTGTTTTTTCTTCGATGAATTTAACAATGTCACCAACTGTTTTAATGTTTTCCACCTGGTCATCGGGAATTTCCGTGTCGAACTCCTCCTCAAAACTCATGACGAGGTCAACGATGTCGAGCGAATCCGCGCCTAAGTCGTCCTGAATATTCGCGGTCAGCGTAACCTTTTCTTCGTCAACATCAAGTTGCTCAACAATAATAGCCCTGACTTTTTCAAAAACCATTTTTAAGCCCTCCGTAACTGTTGTTTTTATTATTATAAAGCATATTGCCAAAATAATCAATAGGGTTTAGCATAAAAATTTTTATTTTTTAAAATTTTTTTGTTATATTTTATTAAATCAATGCTTTTAGGCACTCCGAACAAGCCGTTTAGGTTCATTTATTCAGTAAACATTCCTATTTTTCTGAATTTTTGATACCTGTTTTTCAGCAAAGTTTCAGCGTCTGTCCGACAAAGCCTTTTGATTGCGTCGAAAAGATATTCCGAAATATTATCCGCCGTGAGTTGGCAGTCGTTATGAGCGCCACCCGCAGGTTCGGATATAATTTTCTCACATACTCCAAAATTCAGCAAATCCTCCGAGGTAATTTTCATAAGCTCGGCGGCTTCTTTCTCGCGGGAAGGGTCTTTCCACAGGATTGAAGCAAAACCGCGAGGCGAAATTACCGAATAAAGCGCGTTCTCCAGCATGGCTAATTCATCGCATACCGCAAGCGCCAAAGCACCGCCACTTCCGCCCTCGCCTAAAACAATAGATATTACAGGGGTTTTCAGCGTCATGAATTCCATAAGGTTTCTGGCTATGGCTTCTCCCTGACCTCTTTCCTCCGCCTCAATTCCGCAAAAAGCTCCGGGGGTATCCACAAGACATATTACGGGACGGTTGAACTTCTCGGCTTGTTTTGCTAACCGAAGAGCCTTCCTGTAGCCTTCAGGGTGAGGCATGGCAAAGTTAGTCCGCTTATTTTCCTCTACGTCCCGCCCTTTTACCTGCGCCAGAATAGTCACCGGCATGGAATAAAAGGTAGCGATTCCGCCTAAAATCGCCGCATCGTCACCGTAATGACGGTCGCCGTGCATTTCTATAAAGCCGTCGAAAATAAGAGGGATATAATCGTTGACTGTCGGGCGGTTTTTTACTCTGATAAGTGCTAACCGCTCCGTAGCGCTGATTCTGCTCATTTATTCACTCTCCCCTCTTCAATTTTTTCATAATTGTGCATTCTCATAATCCTCGCCAAGTAAGAACGCATTCTTCTTCGCTCGCATATAAGGTCTACAAAGCCGTTTTCTAACAGGAATTCAGCCGACTGGAATTCGTCTGGAAGCTTTTGCTTTATGGTATCCTGAATTACCCGCCGTCCGGCAAAGCCTATAAGCACCTTAGGCTCGGCTATAATCACGTCCCCAAGCGACGCGAACGAGGCGGTCACACCGCCCGTTGTGGGGTCGGTCAAAACGGTGATATAAAGCTGTCCCGCGTCGGAAAATTTTGCAATAGCGCCGCTTGTCTTAGCCATCTGCATGAGCGAAATTATTCCCTCCTGCATACGCGCACCGCCCGAAGCGGTAAATAAAATTACCGGCATTTTATTCTTAGTAGCGTACTCAAAGGCGCGGGTTATTTTTTCCCCAACCACACTCCCCATGCTCGCCATCATGAAGTTGCTGTCCATTATACCTATGACGGCTTTGTAACCCCGAATGGTACACTCACCCGTAATTACTGCGTCGCGCATATCGCACGCCTTGCGAAGTTTTTGAAGCTTGTCGGCATATTCGGGATAATCAATAGGGTTTTGGGATTCCATATTAGCGTCAAACTCGGAAAAACTATTCCGGTCGGCGGTTAGATTAAGCCGCTCCCTCCAGGTCAGACGGGCGTGGTAATTGCAGTTGGCGCAGACCTTTCTGTTCTTCTCAAAGTCTTCTTTGTAGGACGTGGTAAGACAGCGCGGGCATTTGAAAAACAAGTCTTCGGGAATTTTCACGCCTTTTTCCGATTCCGCCTTATTATAAGCCGCAGAGCGCAGGGCAGGGGCAACTTCCGCCTCGTCGTCGAAACGGTCTTTTACCTTTTTCAATAAATCTTCAAGTCCCATTGATTTCTCCTTCTGTTATGTTTTTGCAGAGTACTGAGAACAGCGCTCTAATATATTTCATTAATCCTAACCCTCATTCGCGCACCGCCGAACGAACTCATGGCATGAGCAACCAACTCAAAAACAGTGTTTGGGTTGTCAAGCATGTACTGCTTTAAATCTTCATCAGCCTATCTGTGCTCGGTAAAATACTCGTCAACTTATATTTATCGGCATAAACGCTGTACAGGATTTGAAACTTATAATCTTTATAGCCGTTAAAATACACTAAAAGCCCATCCGAATCATCTATTTCACCATAATAAGCTTTAGGCAGAAAAATAGCAAAGGTTTGATTTTCGGCTACCGAAAAATCCTCTATCAATGGCGTACTCTCCGTGGCAACGGTTGTGGTCGCGGACGTCGCAACAGTAGGAGTTGCCGTAGTTTGAATCGGAGCGGTTACGGTCGTTTCCATAAGGGTTATGGTTTCAGGCTGATTTTCGGCATGCCTATTCTTTCCTTCTCCCAATGAAACCTATATCATAGTTCCCGCTTACAATCTCCTCGTCTTTCAGAAGTTCAAGCTGAAAATCAATATTAGACACGATTCCCTCAATCTGGAATTCAGACAGAGCCACCCGCATTTTCTGAATTGCCTCAGCTCTATCCTTGCCGCGTACAATAACCTTAGCTATCATACTGTCGTAATAAGGCGGGATTTCATACCCCTGAAAAACCGCCGTGTCAATTCTAACACCGAAACCGCCGGGTAAATGCACCATTTCGATTTTGCCGGGAGACGGACGGAAGTTGTTCTTCGGGTCTTCCGCGTTTATGCGGCACTCTATGGCGTGACCGTTTAAAACCACGTCCTCCTGTTTAATCTCCAAAGGCTGACCCGAGGCTACTCTGATTTGCGCCTTGATTAAATCCACGTCGGTTACCATTTCGGTGACGGGATGCTCAACCTGTATGCGGGTATTCATTTCCATGAAGTAAAAGCCGCCGTGCTTATCCACTAAAAATTCAACCGTTCCCGCGTTGGTATAACCACAGGCTTTGGCGGCTTTAACCGCCGCCTGTCCTATTTTAGCGCGCAATTCAGGCGTCATTACAGGACAAGGGCTTTCTTCAATAAGCTTTTGATTACGCCGCTGGCAGGAGCAGTCGCGCTCGCCTAAGTATATGACGTTGCCGTGTTCGTCGGCTAAAAGCTGAATTTCGACATGGCGCGGGTTCTCAATGAACTTTTCAATATATACGTCGTCGTCGCTGAAAAAGGCTTTGGCTTCAGCTTTGGCGGCTGTAATTTGCGATTCAAGCTCGCTCTCCTCATTAACAGGGCGTATACCTCTGCCTCCGCCGCCTGCGGACGCTTTGATTAAAACTGGATAGCCCATTTTCTTAGCGATTTTTTTAGCCTCCTCTAAGGAATCAATCGCGCCCTCAGAGCCGGGTATAACCGGAACTCCCGCTTTTCTCATGGTTTCTTTGGCGTTGGCTTTGTCGCCCATTGCTTCAATAGCATCGGCGGGCGGACCAATCCACTTGATTTTACATTTCTCAGCAAGCCGCACAAAAGCTGCGTTTTCCGATAAGAACCCGTAGCCCGGATGAATAGCCTCCGCCCCCGTAACATCACAGGCGGCAATAAGCGCCTTTTCGTTAAGGTAGCTGTCCTTAGAGCGCGGCGGTCCGAGGCAGAGAGATTCGTCCGCTATGAGGGTATGAAGCGCGTTTCTGTCAGCCGTACTGTAAACAGCAACAGTTTTTATGCCGAGTTCACGACAGGCGCGGATTACGCGCACGGCGATTTCGCCGCGGTTAGCGATAAGTATTTTTTTGAACATATTTCCCACCATTCCTTTTCCGGCATAAGCGAGCCGTAAAAATATTTTTTCGCTTAATTAGGAGCCGTTATTTTCAAACTTTGCGCTCCCTCAAAATATATTAAATGTTCTTATTCAAGCGGTAGAATAAACAAGTGTTCGTCACCGACATATTTCCTGTTACCGAGCAATACTTTATCGTTCCCTAAAAAGCCGCTCTGTTTCATTTGCAGCTCATGGGATTATCCATGAAAATTTATTTATACGAATTTTTTACCGACATAACAACAGTTTGCTTGCCTTGACGGTATGCTATTTATAGTAAGACGTCAGGGATAATATAAATAAGTTTAAAACCGCTAAAATTTGGGACAACTCCATGCAACGCTCCTAATTACTTTATCGCGAAAGAAATCTCCGCGCTGACCGCCTTTTCCCCGTTCACGGTCGCAAGCCCTTTGCCGATTCCCACGGGACCTTTGATTTTAATAATCTCGACTTCAAGCCTAAGCTCGTCGCCGGGTAATACCTGCTTACGGAATTTGGCTTCCTTTACCCCGCCGAAAAAGCCGATTTTGCCTTTATTTTCGGGCATGGCAAGCATAGCGCAAGCTCCCGCCTGTGCTAACATTTCAAGCATAAGTACGCCCGGCACAACGGGATAATCGGGGAAATGCCCCTTAAACCAGAAGTCGTCCGCTTTAATATGTTTTATTGCCACTACCCTTTTGCCTACTTCAAACTCAACAATTTCGTCAATCAGCAAAAACGGGTCGCGGTGAGGAATAATTTCTTTTATTTGCTCTTGATTTAATGTCATAATTTTCCTTTCGCAATTGTTAATAACCGAAGATTTCGGTTGCGCGCTACTAATCAATTCTTATAAGCTTTTGGTCGAATTCCACAGCGTCGCCATCCTTCAAGCAAATCTCCCCGACTGTTCCGCTGAATTCACTGGTGATTTCGTTCATCAGCTTCATGCTTTCTACAATGCAGACCACCTGTCCCTTTTCAACCTTATCGCCAACCTTTACAAAAGCGGGCTTATCAGGCGATGAGGCGGCGTAAAACGTGCCTATAATAGGCGATTTTACAAAGTTACCGCCTACAGACGCGGTTTGAACGGGAGCACTTGCTACCGCAACTGCGGGAGCAACAGTAGGAATAACCGCCGCCGGAACAGTCGGTACAGCGCCGTAAACAGCCGGCTCGGGTATTCCGATTTCAATTTCGGTCACGCCTTCTTTTACACGAATAAACGAAAGGCTGTTTGCCCTTACTATGTTCGCAAGTTCGCTTGTTACTTTTACTATATCCATTTTCTTCTCCTTAAAATTTATTGTTATTTTAAACTTTTAAAACACAAAGAAACGTTGTGCCCGCCGAAACCAAGAGAATTCGATAACGCCGCATTAATTGGGGCGTCTATGCCGCCGTTTACAACATAATCAAGGTCACAGTCCGGGTCGGGAATTTTATAACCCACCGTTTGATGGATAAAATTATTTTTCATCTGTAAAACTGTGGCTATTGCTTCAACTACACCCGCCGCGCCGAGCAGATGCCCGTTGAGGGATTTGGTTGAATTTACCTTTAATTTGTAAGCGTGTTCACCAAATGCCGTTTTGATTGCCAATGTTTCGGTGCGGTCATTAACGGGGGTGGAAGTTCCATGCGCGTTAATATAATCGACTTCTTCAGGTTTAAGCCCCGCTTCAGTGAATGCAAACTCCATCGCTTTAGCGCCGCCACTGCCATCGGGGTTAGGGCTGGTTTCGTGAAAGGCATCGCAGGTTGAGCCATAACCGGCAAGCTCGGCATAAATCTTTGCCCCTCTCGCCTTTGCGTACTCGTATTCTTCGAGAATAAGCGCACCCGCGCCTTCGCCTAATACAAAACCGCTTCTTTCTTTGTCAAAGGGTACTGAAGCCCTGTCAACATCGCCGGAATTGGTAGTTGCAGTCATATTGTCAAAGCCCGAATGGGCGAAACCTGTGTCAGAAGCCTCCGCACCGCCCGCTATAGCCACGTCAAGATAACCGTGTTTGATTGCCCTAAATGCTTCCCCCAGCGCGTGAGCTGAACTGGCGCAAGCCGAAATGGGACAGTAATTAGAGCCTTTAAAGCCTGTCTTAATGGCGACTACTCCCGGAGCCATATTACCTATCATCATGGGAATCGTAAAAACGCTTACCCTTTTATGCCCTTTATTGTGATAAACAAGCACCTGCTCCTCGGTAGTTTCAATCCCGCCGATTCCCGAACCCATAATAACCCCGCATTTATAAGGGTCAAGGTCTTTAAAGTCGCTTCCCGCATCCTCAAGGGCTTTTTTCGCTGCATAAACAGCGTACTGGGTAAGCTTATCGGTACGCCGAAGCTCTTTTTTTTCGAAGTACTCTTCGGGAGTAAAATCTTTAAGCCGCGCTACCACGTTTTTCTCTTCCGACTGACCTGGAAACCATTCTTCCAGCGTAAACCCGTGTTTACCCGCTTTCAGATTATCCCAAAAGGTATTAACGTCGTTTCCGACGGGACTTAATACCCCAAGTCCTGTTATTACAACTCTTCTCAATGCTGTTTTTACCTCCTTATTATGTGAGCGTTAATTAACCGTTTAATTTTTACATAGACAATCCGCCGCTTATTTCAATAACCTGTCCTGTTATGTAAGAGCTGTCCTTGCCCGCCAAAAACGATACCACGCCCGAAATTTCATCAACCGTTCCGTAACGTTTCATAGCGACCATTCCCAGAATCGCCTGTTTTTGAGCGTCGGTCAGCGCGTCGGTCATAGGGGTTTCTATAAAACCGGGAGCAATGGCGTTTACGTTTATGCCCCGCGCCCCGAATTCCTTAGCCGCGCTTTTGGTCATGCCTATGACGGCGGCTTTGGAGGCGCTGTAGTTGAACTGCCCCGCGTTGCCGTGCAATCCCGCCACCGAAGAAACATTTATTACCCTGCCGCTCTTCTGTTTCATCATAACAGCGCAACAGTGTTTCATCATATTATAGACGCTCTTTTGGTTTACCGCAATTACAAGGTCATAATTTTCCTCGCTCATGCGCGCAAGCAAGCCGTCGCGGGTAATACCAGCGTTATTGACCAATACGTCTATAGTACCGAAACGCTCTTTTATTTTTTTGACGGTTTCCTCACAGGAGTTATGGTTTGAAACATCGGCGGCAAAGCACTCGGCTTCCACCCCGAACCCCCTGCATTTTTCAGCGGTCTCGGCAAGCGCCTCCATATTCAAATCATTCAGTGCGACATTGAAACCGTCGGACGCTAACCTTACGGCTATCATAGCGCCTATTCCCCTGCCCGCGCCGGTTATTACTGCGGTTTTGCTCATCATGTATTCTCCTTTTGCATAATTTTTTTATATCCGTAAAGCGCCGCCATGTTAGCAAGCGCAATAATTATCCCGAAAGCCGCGAAAACGAATACCCTTAAATATAAAAAGGATGGAGCGTTACTAAGCAACAGAACTGTAAAGACAAGCTGTAAATATGCCCCTATAAGCAAAAAACGCAGGAAATAAAACTTCTTTATTATATTTAATATCGAGAGAACCGCGATTTCGGCAAATACCACTAAAAATATCGTTGAAACTTCCCTGTAAATTAAAACCGGGCTTTCTCCTCTTATGTTAATAAATAACAATGTCGCCCAAATAATTTGCGGTAAAAAAGAAAAATCAATTATGAGAGAATAAACTAATTTTTTATTTTCTGATTCTTTCAAAAGAACTACCTCTTTAATAATTTTTCTGCTTTACCGAACATCTCCTTTATTATTTCCTCAGCAGGCAGGATTTTAGCAATCATTCCCGCAATTGAGCCGCACATAAAACTACCTTCCTCGGTGTTTCCGTCAACAGCTGCTTTTCTGAGTGCGCCGACTGTCATGGTCTCGAATTCTTCAGACGTTATGCCGTCTTTCTCAACCTGAACCAGCCCGCGCGAAAATTTGGTTTTCACGCTTCGGCAAGGGTGTCCGGTAAAACGACCCGTTACAATTGTGTCCGTATCTTTCGCCTTTAAAACAAGTTCCTTGTAATTTTCATGAATTTGACATTCTTCGGCGGCTAAAAACCGCGTTCCGACCTGAACGCCCTCCGCTCCGAGCATAAAACTCGCCGCTATTCCTCTGCCATCGGCGATACCGCCCGCCGCGATTACGGGAATACTTACAGCGTCAACGATTTGCGGCAAAAGGCACATTGTAGTATTATCGCCGATATGACCTCCTGCCTCCATACCCTCGGCTATTACAGCGTCTACGCCCGCCCGCTCCATACGCTTTGCAAGCGCCACTCCGGGTACTACCGGAATAATTTTTATTCCGGCGGCTTTCCATTTTTCGGCGAATTTCCCGGGATTTCCCGCACCGGTGGTAACAAAAGCCACTTTTTCCTCAATGACGACTTCCGACAAATCGTCGGCGTTAGGCGACATAAGCATTATATTAACCCCGAAAGGCTTATCAGTAAGCTCTCTCGCTTTTTTTATTTCCTCGCGAATGACTTCAGGCGGCGCATTTCCGCCCGCTATTATGCCTGCTCCGCCCGCGTTTGAAACTGCGGCGGCTAATTTATGCTCGGCTATCCACGCCATTCCACCTTGCAAAATCGGGTATTTAATGTTTAACAATTCAGTTATTTTTGTTTTCATTTTTTGCCCTCCGTAAATTATTATAGCTTTTAAATTAATTTTTTTAATTTTTGTCACAGTTCCATTACAACCGAGCCGTAGGTCAGACCCGCGCCGAATCCCACAAGACAGAGCTTCATACCTGCTTTAAGTTTACCCGACCTGTTGAGGTCGTCAAGACAGACCGGCATACAGGCGCTGGAGGTGTTTCCGTGGGTTTCAATATTAGTATGGACTTTTTCCGAGGATATTCCGAGGGTTTTTACAGCGGTTTGAATAATCCTGACATTCGCCTGATGCGGAATCAAAAGGTCGATTTCATCTAAAGAAAAACCCGACTTCTCACATGCCGCCTTTGCCGCTTCGGGCATAGCATCCACAGCGAATTTATAAACATCGGTTCCGCTCATCTGCACTCTTTTGCCGTAATCGGGGAGGGTATGCTCTGAATCTATAAACGGCGAGTTTAAATCGTATTCGGTTTTTGAGTACAAAACAGGATTTTCTACACCGACGCCTTTAGCTTTCATACAGGCGGCAAAAGTTTTGTCCGCACGTTCAAGAATAACCGCGCCCGCCTCATCACCGAAAAGTACACAGGAAGTCCTATCTTCAAAATCAAGCTGATTGGTGAGACATTCACTGGCTATAAGCATAACCCTGTCGTATCCGCCGTATAACAAGTTTCTCGCTAAATCAAGCCCCATAACAAAACCGGTACAGGCGGCGTTTATGTCAAGGCAGGCGGCGTTTACAGCGCCGATTTCGTGCTGCACTATGCAGGCAGTTGTGGGAAAGAAAAAGTCCGGCGTACAGGTGGAAACCAGGATATAATCAATCTCAGCGGCGCAGAGCTTGGCGTTTTCAAGGGCGCGTTTTGCCGCTTCAACCGCCATAATATGATTGGGGCGACCCTCGTTGTAATGCCTGCTTTTGATTCCGGTGCGGGTATATATCCATTCATCGCTGGTATCTAAAAATTTAGTCAAGTCATCGTTGGTAATTTTTAAAGGCGGAGAGTAACTCCCCGTTCCTAAAATCTTAACGCCGCGATTGTTTTCCAAAATATTTTCTGAATTCATTTATTTCTCCTTGATTTTACCAAAAGAATCGTTTATAATTAAATTTAAACCGCCGCGTAATTCTCGAATCTCGCCTTTTTCCATTTTTTTCTAAATTTAAGTGTTATTATTATTTTAACTGTATTATTTAAGTTTGTCAATATAATTTTTAAAAATAACTATATAAAAAATAACTAAACTTTGGTAAAAATTAACTAAAATAACTGAAAACTGTCTGAAAAGGAGGCAATTATCATGAAAAAAAACGCATTTTTATTTTCGGGGCAGGGCTCTCAATATGCCGGAATGGGAAAGGAGCTTGCCGAAAACTACCCCGCCGTAGGGAACATTTTCACGCTCGGCAGTGAAATCTTAGGTTTTGATTTGCTTAAAAAAATTGAAAACAACGAGCTTGACAGCACATTAACCGTTCAGCCGGCGGTTTTCGCCGTGTCGGTTTCGGCGTTGTTATGTTTTAGAGAACATGCAAGACAAGCAGGTAACTTTGCTTCCGACGGGTCGGCGTCTGTAGCAGGACATTCTCTCGGGGAATACGCCGCGCTGTTCGCTTGCGGCTCGGTTTCGCTTGAAGACGGGTTTAAACTGCTAAAAATAAGAAGCGAGGTAATGCACAAAGCGGCACAGAACGCTAAAGGCGGAATGGCGGCAGTTTTAGGTTGCGGCGCTAATTTGGTGGAAGAGGTTTGTCGTGAAATCTCGGAAAAAGGCGATTACATAACGGCAGTCAATTACAATTCACCCGTTCAGACTGTTGTAGCCGGCGTTGAAACCGCGCTTGAAAAAGCTGAAAAACTTATGTTAGAGCGGGGGGCACGCAGATTTACCAAATTAAACGTGGCGGCGGCGTTCCATTCGGATTTGATGAAAGGCGCGGCAGAAGAATTTAAAGAGAAAATCACCGAAATAAGTTTTAAAGCGCCGGAAATCCCCTTTTATTCCAATGTTACGGGAAAAAAGCTTGAGGATTTCTCGGATATGCCGGCATACTTAGCAAAACATATATGCTCCCCCGTGAGGTTCACCGACCAGCTTTTTGCTATGCAGGCTGACGGCTTTGACGCGTTTTTAGAGCTCGGACCGGGAAAAGTCTTGTCGGGACTTGTTAAAAAGACCCTTCCTGACGCAACGGTCGGCAACGTTGAGGACGTAAAATCATTAGAATCGGCAAAGGAAGCTCTTTTATGAAAAAAACAAAAGACTATGGTTTAATCGGCTATCCGCTCGGACATTCGCTGTCGCCGTTTATTCACGAAGAAATATTTAAAAAAAACGGGCTGCGCCATCATTACTCTTTATATGAGATTCCGCCGGAGGAACTTGAGAGCAAGCAGCATCTGCTGTCCTCCCTTGACGGCTTTAACGTTACAATCCCGTTAAAGGAGCTGATTATCCCTCTTTGCGAAAAACTTGATAAAAGCGCCGAATTCGGCGCGGTCAACTGCGTAAAGGATAAGACCGGCTACAATACCGATATTTTTGGATTTGAAAAATCAATAAAAGCTTTAGGAGCTAACTTAAAATCCCGTGTTTGCCTGCTCGGCTACGGCGGAGCAGGCAAAATGGTCGCACACGCTGTCCAAAAAGCTGGCGGAAGACTTACAATCGCGGAAAAGGACTCCAAAAAGCTGAAAACCTGCCAAGCTAAGGCGAATTTGGTTAAGACAGGCGACCTAAAGGGCGACTTTGACCTTTTGATTAACTCCACGCCTGTGGGAATGTATCCGAAAATCAAGGCTGCGCCTATTGATTTTAAGCATGTAAAAGCGAATTTTGTGCTTGATTTAGTTTACAACCCCGTAGAAACAAAGCTTTTGACGCTTGCAAAGGAAAAGGGTGCTAAGACCATGAACGGTTTAGTCATGTTAGTGTGGCAGGCAATCCGTTCCCATGATATTTGGTACGGCGGCAAGCTGACGGATAAACAGGCGGAAGAAATTATAGCGGCTCTGCAAGTGAAAGCTTAAAAATCATTGCACCCGAAACGCTCGGTTAAAAATAATCAAAACAGGGACAGTAATAAATAAATGAAACCTATTTATCTTTGCGGCTTTATGGGTTGCGGCAAGTCATATACCGGACGCAAATCCGCCCGTGAAACCGGAATTCGTCACATTGACCTTGACGACTTTTTAGTCGGTCGGGAGAAAATGGAAATTTCCGAAATTTTCAAAAAATATGGCGAGAAACATTTCAGAAACCTTGAATTTGAGGCGCTCTGTGAAATAAGCTCCGAAGTTTCCGAATTTCACCCCGCTATAATTTCACTCGGCGGCGGGGCTTTGACAAATCCCGAAACCGCCGCTTTCGCTAAAAAAAATGCAGTGGTTATATTTATTGACACGCCGTTTGATACTTGTTACGAGCGGGTGAAAAATGATGTTTCGCGCCCTAACGCCGCAGGAAAAAGCAAAGAGGAGCTTTTCGCGCTTTATAAAAGCCGCGAAGAGCATTACAAAAAAGCCGCCGATTACATTAAAACCGGCGGCGACAAAGAAATAGTTAGTTTAATCAAACAATTATCCGGAGGTGAATAATTATGATTATATACAATGCGAAAATCAAAACTATGGTGGCGGGCGTAGATGTGGAAAACGGCTACGTTGAATTTCAAGATGGGAAAATCACTGCCCTTGGTATAAAACCCGCTTCCGCCTCGATTATTTCAAAAAGCGACATTAACGCTAAAGGAATGACCCTCTGTCCCGGTTTTATTGACGCACATTGTCATTTGGGGGCTTTCGAGAACGGATTGGGCTTTGAGGGTACCGACGCTAATGAAATCACCGACCCTTCTACCCCGCATTTAAGGGCGATTGACATGATTAATCCACGGGACTTTTCTTTTACCGAAGCGGCAAGGGCGGGAGTAACCTGCGTTGTTACGGGCGTGGGCAGCGCAAACCCTGTGGGCGGCGAGTTGCTTGCTTTGAAAACCGTTAAGGTTTCGGATAAGTTGAGCGATTCAAGGGTTGACAACCTTGTAATAAAATCACCCCTTGCCATAAAAATGTCTCTCGGGGAAAACCCGAAAGCCTGTTATCACGAACGGGACGAAACCCCTACTACCCGAATGGCAACCGCCGCCGTCATCAGGGAGCAGCTTTATAAAGCTAAACGCTACATGGAGCTTATAGACAAATATGAGGAATCTAAAAATAATCCCGACAGTGAAACGGGAGATTTGCCGGAATATGATATTAAAAACGAGGCTTTGCTTCCGCTTTTGCGGGGCGAAATAAAGGCGCATATCCACTGCCACCGCGCCGATGACATTTTTACCGCTATAAGATTAGCCAAGGAATTCGGTTTCGGGTACGTTTTGGTTCACGCGACCGAGGGCGGAATCATCGCCGAGGAATTAAAAAAAGAAAACGCAGCTTGTATCACCGGACCTATTATATGTGAACGTAGCAAGCCCGAGCTTGTAAATTTACGACTTGATAACGCCGCAAGACTTAATGCGGCTGGGGTTAATGTCGCGATTTGCACCGACCACCCTGTTACGCCCATACAATATTTACCGCTTTCGGCGGGACTGGCAATTAAGGGCGGTCTTACGGAAGATGAGGCGTTAAGGGCTATTACCATAAACGCGGCAAAAATTTGCGGAATAGATAACCGTGTAGGAAGCATTGAAGTCGGCAAAGACGCAGATTTTGTACTGTTCGACGGAAAGTTTTATGATTTTTTGAAAGACCCCGCAATGGTTATAATTGACGGTAATATTGTGTTTAAGTAGAAATACAACCTGGGGGAATCATCGAGATAATTTCAGTAAATACGGGCGGAGTAATGCCGCCCGTTCTGTTTTTTTATATAATCTTATAAACAAAGTTTTAATATGTCGGCGAAATTAATGCCCACCCACATTTATTTTTTTAATTTTTTGCAACCTCTTTAAATGCCGCGTAGTGTTAATAATATAAAGTATTTTAAACGACAATACCGCTTTTAAGCGGTAAATATTGCCGCCGGCGTACTCAAAGCACTGCTAAGTATAAGGTTCTGCCGGTAAGAAAGGAAAAGAACATAATGGAATTGTCCTTGTGCACGAAGGATAGTCTTGAAGAAGTTTTGCGCGCCTATTCCGATATGGTATACCGGTTAGCTTTTTCACGCGCACGAAACTCGTTTGACGCAAACGACATAATGCAAGACGTTTTCCTTAAATACATACGGGCGGATAAAACCTATAACGATGAGGAACACAGGAAAGCCTGGCTTATCAAAACTACTGTAAATACCTCTAAAACGCTTGCGTTATCAGCCTGGAATCGCCGCCGCTCATCCGAGGAATTTAACGATGAGGGGCTTGGCGTAAACTGCTCCGCCGAAGACGGCAATCTTAAAAATATAGAAAACAAAAGCGTGGTTCTTTCGGCGGTCATGGATTTGCCGAAGAAATACCGCACGGTCATTCATTTG
This sequence comes from Oscillospiraceae bacterium, assembly GCA_009776305.1. Classification (GTDB taxonomy): domain Bacteria; phylum Bacillota; class Clostridia; order Oscillospirales; family Ruminococcaceae; genus Ruminiclostridium_E. The sequence goes on from WRLY01000003.1 coordinate 97,056, forward strand.
TTCTACTACGAGGATATGTCTTTATCCGACCTGTCCGAGGCTACGGGACTGTCGCTTAATACCCTCAAGTCTCAGCTTCACAGAGCGCGGAACTTATTGAAAGAGAAATTTGTCAAGTTAGGAGTTGATTTTAGTGACATTTCGTGAATCATATAAAAAAGCTGTTGAACAAGTTCGCCCCGATGAAAGCTTAATTGAAAAAACCCTTGAAAAAATGAATACAGAGGTTTATAACCCTGAGTCGTTTATAAAAAGAATCCCCGTAACCCGCTTTGCTATGGCGGCGGCGGGCGTCTGTATTGTTATAGCGGCGGCGATTATAATTCCGACGGTTTTGCGCGATTCTGAATTAATTGAATTTGACGCAAGTCGTGAATACTCTACGCTTGACTTTATCGTCGGTAATGCCGATAATTCGGCGGAGCTTGAAAACGATTTTTTTGAGGAAGATTTCTCTGTTGGAGAAAGCTATTCCGATGATATTGTAACATTTGACGACTTTACAGACGACATCGCACCCGACGCCGAATCTCCCATATCGGCGTCAGGCATCGCTCCGCCGACGGCTTTGGAGCGGAGCGAAACGGCGGAATTTAATGAAGAAGCAGACTTCGACATGGCGGCAAGCAATGACGAAAATTACGGCGATGCTGGTGCTGATGACTGGAGCGGTTTTTTGAGCTTTAGCAGCTACAAGGACTGGCCCGACGCGGCACTTTGGGATAATATAACTGTGGAAACGCCGGTAAGGCAAACCGTCCATCTGCCGGAGAATGAAATTCCCCCACAAAGAGGCGACGACGAGCCGTGGAATCCTCTCGAACCCACCGTTACTACACCGTCGGTAAATCTGCCCGAAATCGCGGGGTATGATATTGCTGTTGCGGAAGAATCTTTTGATGACGGTGACAGCGTTGACATCTATGCTCCCCATACACCGCAACGGGAATATACAAACTTTTCCGAGTTTGCCGAAGTATACTTAAATCAGGAGCATCGCTTATACGGAGCGCAATTCGATACCGCCGATGACATTATGGTTACAAGAAGTTGGGTAGGTTTCAAAGAAGCGGACACACGACCGTTGTTCTCCCTGTTGGCAAAATATACTTACAGAGAAGTAAGTGTGCGTGAATCTACAACAGGCTTATATGCTGTCGGTGTTATCAGTTTATCAATAAGTACAAACGAGCATTATTTAGAGCTTTATTTTACGCCGTCAAGCGAATTGGTTATATTGGTTACGAGCGCAGGGGAAAATATTACGATGAAACTTGATAACGGCGATTATGAAAAGCTTTTGGCTTATTTAATGTCAATTGAATAATAAAAACAGGCAAATTGCCCGTTTTTATTCACTTATCTATTCATTTTTATATTTTTCCATATAAACAAAAGTCAGATTATCGCTTACTTTCTCTTCCTTAAACCCGACATACCCCACCCGCTCATAAAGACTGATAGCTTCCGAATTTTTTGTCCCCGTATAAAGCTCGTATCTTTCAGACGGATATTCATTTTCAGCCGCCAAAAGCAACGCCTTACCTACCCCCTGTTTTTGAAATTCGGGATTTACGATTAATTTTTCGATATGAGAGATGCCATCTACGGTATAAACCGAAACCGAGCCGATTATTTTACCGTTTAGGTTTACAGCTTTTAAAATCGTTTTCTTTTGATACTCGACTAATTTTTCATCATAAGTCTGTACTAAAGGGGGAATTGAAAAGTCGTTTATGCGTTTCGCCTCGCTTTTAAAGGCTAAATATTGAAGCTCTAAAATTTCTTTTAAATCTGATTTTTCGGCTTTGGTAATTATCATACTCATACGGCTATCACCTTTCCCTCGCTCACAACAGGCGCAATTTCCAGGGTGTAATCCCGCCCGTTTACCGCGCCGTGACCGAAAAGCCTGCGCTCGGCTTTCTCATACGCAAGGGCGGGGGTATTGTTTTCACGGCTTAAATGCCCTAAAATAAACCTTACAGCGCCAAAGTCCACAAGCTCGGTCAAAAATTCCGCGCAGTCAATATTAGATAAGTGTCCGGTTTCCGAGGATATGCGCCTCTTTATGTAATAGGGGTAACGCGGATTGCTTTGAAGCAGTTCGGGCTGATAATTGGATTCCAAAAACACAAAATCCGCACCCCGCATGTTTTCACGAATCTCAGGTGTGACCTTGCCCGAATCGGTGCAATATGCTATTTTGCAATCGTTCTTTTCAAGTGTGAAACCTACGCTTTCCGAGGCGTCGTGAGAGGTTCTGAAAGCTTTTATTCTGTAATCAACCGGAACATTTTGGATTTCAGAATCCGCCGATATTTCATACAAGTTTGTGTTGCTGAAAACCTGATTGTTTTGGCTCAGATAATTAAGCGTACCTTTTGTGGCGTAAATCGGTATATCAGTATGCTTGGTTATCTGAAACAAGCCCTTAACGTGGTCGATATGCTCATGGGTAATCAGCACAGCTTTAACTGCATCAAGGCTTGTCCCGCAAAGAGCCAAAGATTCACGCAACCTTTTAAAACTGCAACCCACATCTATCAGAACCCCGGCGTTTCGTGAACCTACAAAAACCGCGTTCCCGCCGCTGGAGCTGCAAAGGGGAATAAATAGTGACATAAATTATTTCCTACATGAATTCATAATGTTTTCTTACGGCTTTGGAAACTTTCCAGACACACTTCATGCCTTCGGGCAGAACCACGTAATCCCCCGCACCGAAAGACGTACTGCCGCCGTCGTAGTCAACCGTTACCTGACCCTCTGTCAGATAACAATGCTCCTCACTGTCATAATACCAGTCAAAGGTTGACTCCTCACAGCCCCAAGTGGGCAATGTTGACATTCTTTGAATATCTTCGGGGGTGGCTTTTCTTACTTTGATTTCCATAACATATCCTCCTTGTTTTGTTGACTTGTATATTTAATGCTTATTAGGCGAAACTGTGTTTCGCAAACGCACTTTTAAGTCAACATTTCCTTTTCCAACATATTCAAATTTTTAATTTCCTTAACTATAAATACCGCCGCCAGTAAAAACGCCGCGCCGTCCGAAATAGGTCCGGCATAAACCACACCGTCGATTCCGAAAATAAGCGGTAAAATCAACAAAAGCGGTAAAAGGAAAATTACCTGCCTTGTCAGCGACAGCAAAATCCCGACCTTGGCTTTACCGATAGAGGTGAAATACCCGGAAGTTACGGGCTGTATGCCGTTTATGCAAATCAGCATCATAAACACTCGCAAATACCGCGCCGAAAAGGCAAAGTATTCGGGGCTTCCCTCGCCGAAAATTGCCATTACCTGATTCGGGAATAGCTGAAACACAAAGAAAATCAAGGTTGAAAAAATCGTCGCGACGACCATCGCGGTTATATAGGTCTGCTTGACGCGGGCGTATTTTTTCGCGCCGTAGTTAAAGCCGAAAATCGGTTGACACCCCTGCGACATTCCTATTACAAAGGCTAAAAATATTATATTTATCTTGCTTATCGCGCCGACACAGGCAAGCGGAATTTCACTGCCATAGACCGAGTTCGCGCCGTAATATCTGAGTGTATTGTTCATAACTATCTGCACCAGCGCCATTGAAATCTGGTTAATGCAGGCGGCGGCGCCGAGCGCCGTGATTCTCGACATATAAGACGGCAACGGCTTAAAGCAGTTTTTGTTAAACTTTATGCTTTTGAATTTGAATATAACATAATAAAGCGCCATCAAAGCTGAAACTATTTGCCCGATAACCGTAGCGATAGCCGCGCCCGCCATGCCCATATCGAGTACATATATAAATATAGGGTCAAGTATTATATTTAAAATCGCGCCGCTTGCAATGGCAATCATGGAAATAGTCGGCGAGCCGTCCGAGCGTATAAGCTGACACGCCCCCGATAAAAAAATCTGAAAAGGCAAGCCAATACAAATTATCTTCATATACGCCTCGGTATAGGCGTATATTTCATCTGTTACGCCGAAAAGCACAAGCAACTGATGACTGAATAAGAGTGACAGCGTCACCACGGCTATACCGACAGCCGTCATCAGCAAAATCCCGTTACCCGCAACCTTGGCGGCGGCTTCGCGGTTGCCCGAGCCGAGCCGCAGGTTGAAATTCGCCGCCGTACCCACGCCTATCAGCACCGACAATGCGGTAGAAATCGTCAGCAATGGGAATACAATGTTAGTCGCGGCGATACCAAGGACGCCAATCCCCTCATACCCGGGAATACCGCGCCCTATGAAAACCTGGTCAACTATATTATATATAGCGGCGACCAAAAACGACGCTATCGCAGGTCCTGAGTATTTCATCATAAGTTTGCTGATTTTCTCATAACCGAGCGGGTTCTCTGTTTTTAAAGTCTGCATGTTGATTCTTCCTTTTCTGTTTTTTATTTTTCATTGATTTTTTAATTTTGCCGATATTTTCGTTTCTTCTATGACTTTTATGGCTTTCATAGCTTTACTGAAATTTCGCCGCCGGCGGCTCGCCGGTTAATGTGCTCTAATATAATTTTTAAGAAATGACCGATGTGGTTCAAGTGCTCTCTTGCCTCGCGGGTTTTCTTTTGAAAGAGCATAAATCTTTCGGCGCTTTTTATAAAATAATGAAAATAAACGGGCTTTAAAATAAGCTTCTCTGCCAAAAGCCGCATTGCCGTTTCCATAATTTCGCCGTTTCCCTCTTTAGTCTGCCTGATTAGATTTAAAGTAGCCGCGATTACGTCTTTCTCAAAGGTCAGCAACCCTTGTAAATCCTCGCGGAACTCACTGCTCTTTGCCGAAAGCTCAAAAAAAACCAAAGCCGATTCGGCAATCGCTTCAGCCGCTTGTTTTACGTCACGGCTGTCCGTCATAAGAGAAACCAGCCCCAGCGCCGTTTTCTCCCGCTTGTGAGCGTGTTTTTCCCCGCTCAAAAAATAAATTACAAATTCGTTGATTACTTTTGATATGTAGGCGTTTTGAGCAATTCCTCCTGTTGCCCCCGATTTTAATCTAAGCGCGTCGGGGCAATGAAAATAAGGCAGAGGTGCGCCATAAGGATTTTCTTCTGTTTTATCCCCGCGTCTGCCGGAATAAAAAGTCGGTTTTTTCAGATAGAAACCGAGGCAATTCACAAAGTCGCGGCGTTCGGCTATTGAAATTATTTTCGGTCGATTTTTTTCTATTATATCACAATATTTCTCAAAAAACAAGAGGGAAAATCCCTGCCCGTCAACCGAAACACAGCAATCGACCGACGCTCCCCCCGCTACGGCGCAATATTGCGCTTTATTTCCGCCTTTTGAGTGCCCCGCTACGCAAAGCTCCTTTATATTGGGAAAGCTGTTTCTTACCTCTTTTACAAAATCCAACGCCGCCTTTTGCGACGGCGTTTCCGCCACGAACATGCCCTCGGCGTTGTCTGCCCACTCGCCGTCCCCGCTTGTGCCGCGAAAAATCACATAGGCTGAATCAGGTGAATTTTCACACGTGAAACAAAACGCACGATGCCCCGTTTTCTCATCGTTTATCTGCTTTATTATGAAAAGCGCTCCAAGAGCAAAATCGGCAATAATGCTTTCAGCGACGCCCTCCCATTCGCTCCGCGTCATCATGCAAGGAAGTACCGTTTCCCGTTCAAATCCTTCTTTAAGCATATAATTCATTATGTAGGCTAAATTATTATTGTTATGCTCGCTTATTAAAACGTCTAAATAAACTATGTTGCAAAGTCGCTCGATTTGGAAAACGTTAAGCATTTGATTTCGCCTTCTTTCTATTATTTATACAGGTCAGACGCCATTTTACATAGGTTGTACAAAACCACTTGCAAAGAACTTTATAAAACCTTATAATTAAACTAAACTTACAAGGAAAAAGCGCAGGAATACTTTATTTTAGCCGCCACGTATTAATTTTCGAGTAGCTCAATAATAAAATAAACGAGCCTGCTTTAAAACAGCCGACTCGTTTATTTTATTCGGGTAATCTGCTTTTTGCCAATTAATGCAGACGGGTTCTTTGCCTGCCAACAATTAAGAACATATATCCAACTACCGCCAAACTCCAATATTTCGGTTTCTTAAACACATGCTCTAAGAATTTTTATCCGACCTTGTTAAATCTATAAAAAATCTCCTGCCGAAAAGCAGGAGATTTAATTAGCAGATTTAATTATTTGTATTACTTACGTTTCCGTTTTGCTTGAAAACTCACTAAGCAACCGCTCATATTCCTGATTAATTGTCTGCATCGCCTGTGTATCTCCGCTGTCGGTGTCTGGATGATAATTCTTGCTGAGGTTTTTATACCTGCTCTTTAATTTCTCTACCGTGTCGCACCCCGCGAACAGCGAAAAGCCGACGCCGTCAGTTTTACCCTTTTGACCTATTAACAGTTGATTTAACTTATTTTGAATTTCATTCTGGCAGGATTCAATCAAATCAATATTTTTTCTTATGGATTTTATATTTACCTTATGCTCTACCGCACTGTCTATTTCACTTATTACTTCAATATATGTTTCTATTTTTTCATTAGCTTGGTCATATTTTTCTACAATGCTTTCAAAAAAAGGTATAAGCGTTTGCTTTCCGTTGCTATTTTCACATAGATTTTTCGCGACCTCAAGAACGTTGCAGAATTTTTCGGTTACAAAGCTGTGCCGTTCCATTAATTCATCATACTGCTTAAAATAATCAGTTCCCCTCGGAATATCTAAAGTGTTATTATTGCCCCCCATTCCTGCGCCTGCGCCGCTTTCATCATAATAAGAATCAGCGATTTTAAACCTGTTTTTCTTTTTATTAAAAAATTCATAAGAGCCTATGTGCATACCTATGCATATAAGTCCGAGGGATCCTCTTATTGTCCAATACCAGATTTGGTCGTCGCCGATTTGCTGAAGAATCCATTCTTCAATAATAGCCCATATTACCATCTGGTAGAAAAGACCCGCCAAAATATGTAAAATCAAACCGAGAAATTTTACACGATACAACCATTGCAATAAAATCGCGACTCCAAGTCCTATCATAATGCGAAACGCCGTATGTATAGGAAAAATGTAATCCATAAAAACTACCGCGAACAAAACTGCAAAAATCGCGTCCCAAATCACCATATTACAGCAACCGTATTTGGTTTTTTCTTTTATTGTTATTTCATACTCGCTCATTTTTTCTTCCGTTACCTTTTAAAATTCATCGCCATAACACGAAAATCCCCTCTGCCTTATACAGTAGCAGAGGTATTGTCTGCAACACACAAAACCAAACCTGAACAGACGAAAACCGCCCCGCCATTCTGAACTTTCATTATAACAATACCATATACGCCACTGTTTTGTCAAGCGTGAAATACAGTTTAATAGTACTTCGGAAGAGGATACCGAATAGCGGAATGGCTCGGGTATAAAAGAAAACATAAAGGCTGTTTACAAAACCTGATGTAAACAGCCCTTATGTTTTCTTTTATGCTTTTTATCTGACAGGTTCTAAGTTTCTAAAATTATAACAAAATTTTAATTAATCGGGATTTCAATACCCTGATAAATAACCGTTTCTATATTTTCTAAATCAAGCGTGTTCTGATACTTAGTTTTCATTATCACGTAAGAATCAGCGTACATACCGCCTTGCATAATATCTCCCATGTTAATCATTTCACCGTCCTTTGTTTTAATGTAAATTGAATTTTGCTCAAAAGTAAAAACATTATCCTCGAGACCGGTAAAATAAAAACAGACAGCGAAAGGATTTACAATTAATTTTTCTAAAACGCTTCCACTTTCAAGCATGATTTCCGGATATAAGACGATAAGATTATCATTTACAGTTTTGCCGATAATGAATTTAATTTCGGCTTGACCATTTATGGTGTCATAATCGTATTCATCATCTTCGTTTAAATATCCTATTGCCGTAATGCCGTTTATAAAAACAGTATATTGTTCACCCGCCGATATTCCCTCTGTGTTGGTACTAAATTCAAGTATTGTTATTATATTTTCATCTACAACATATACGTTCCTTAAAAGTGAATTCCATACTGCTTCTCCATTCATGAGTGCCTCACTACCGCCGAGGGGTTCATCATAAAATATTGCTCCCGACATATCCATAGCAACGCCATAGCCCGCATAATTATTACCAAAGAGCGATTCCTCGGATAAAACGTCAATAGCGAGGAAAATAGACTCGCTGTCAGCGTAGAGCGCGGATATTTCAAAGTCTACGCCCTCAAAGGTATTTGTTACAACCTCATAGTTAATCTCACCCTGCATATTTTCAAGCAGGTTTTGATTATTGCCGAACAGATTATTTATAAGCTCTGAATAATTCCAGCCGCTGACCGCACCTGCTGTAATCGTCAGCGCTATCAACGCCCCAGCCGTTACCGCGGCAAATCTTAATACTTTTCTTTTCATTGTTATTGCCTTTCCTTTCTCGTTTTTATTAGATTTTGGGGTTTCAAGCGTATTTAAAACCCGCTTGTGAAACTCCTCCGGAACTTCCGGAAAAACGTTATGCCAGTTCATTATGAAAATCCTCCTTTTCCTGAAGTAAAATCCTAAGTTCCGCCCGCGCCTTTGAAAGGCGGCTTTTTACCGTACCTTCAGGGATTTTAAGCATAACGGCGATTTCCGACGTTTTAAAACCCTCGATATAGTGCAAAACCACTGTCAGGCGGAGCTTTTCTTTCAGCTTCATCAATGCCGAATAAAGCTCGATGTTTTGCGTATGAACCTGTGTTTGCCGCGATTGCTCATTTTTCATGTATTCCTCATAAGGGGTCGGGAGCACCCGCCTGCCGGAGCGGTAAATACGGTAGCACTCGTTAATAAGGATTCGGCAAAGCCATGTTTTGAAAAACTTTTCTTCTTTCAGCCCGTCGATATTACCGAAAGCTTTTATTATAGCTTCCTGAACCGCATCGGCACAGTCGAAGTCATTTTTTAATATAGTCTTTGAAATATGGTATAAGGTCGGCTCGGCTTCAAGAACTAACCGTTCAAACTGATTATTATCCATAACGCCTCCTTGCAAAACAAATTTTCCGCGCAGAATTTTTTGTTTCATAATGATTAGAGCCGTTGAGGCTTTAATCGGTTCATTTATTTTACCATAATTGCCGCTTTATTTCAATTGCGTTTAAAATTCAAAAAATTTATCAAAAATTTAATTTTTTTATTGCATTTTTTTGTATATTTTGATATAATGTGATTATGTAATTCTTACATAATTCGAGGTAATAAGAAATGAAGAAAACATTAGGGTTTATTTTGGCGGCGGTTTTGGTATTTGCGGTTTTGGCAATATCCGCAATCGCGTTCGACTCCAACGACTACGGCAGCGACTGGGACAGCGGCGGCAGCGATTGGGGAAGTAGCAGTGACAATGACCGCGACAGCGGTTGGGGGATTGGAAGCGTCAGCAGCAGTAGCGGAGGCGGCGGAGACGGCACGGGCGGCGGCGGTGTTATAACGGTAGCAGTCGTCATTATTGTGTTGGCTTTTGCCGTGCTTAAAGCCGTTGCCGACAAAAAGAAAAAAGACGGTGCGGGCGGTTCTCAAACAGGCGGCGTTCGCCCCTCCTCTCATCAAGGGCTTAATATAACCCTGCCCGACAGGACGGCGCAGATTGAGGGGATTATAAAACAGCGCGACCCCAATTTCTCTGCCAACGACTTTATTTCTTTCGCGAAAAATGTTTATATAGACATACAAAACGCGTGGTGCAAGCGGGATATGTCGCCGGTACGTCCTGTTTTGCACGACAATCTTTACAACTCTACGGTAAAACAATTGCAGTCTAAAATAGAGCAAGGGGTTAAATATCACTATGAAAGTATTGTTGTAAACACTGCCTATCCTACAAGCTACGCTAAGGACGCGCAATTTGAATACCTGACGATTTACCTGAATTCTCGTATGATTGACTGGCAGGAAGATGAAAAAACAGGCAAAGTCATACGCGGTGATAAACATACCCGCTGGGATTTACGTTACAAGATGAAGTTTATGCGTTCGGCGGTAGTCACAACTAAGGAAGAAGTCGCGGCGGCAAAGGGTCATAACTGCCCCAACTGCGGCGCTCCGCTTGAGATTTCCTCATCGGGTAAGTGTGCGTATTGTAATTCCGTTGTGACGACGGGGCAGTACAGTTGGGTGCTTTCCGATTTCGGTACAATCAGGAATGATACGGTGGATGAGGGCGTGAGGGATTAAATTATGGCAGATAATTTATATTTCAATGGGAGGGCTTAATATGCCGAGAGTGTCAAACATGGAGGTTTTACAAAAAAATGAACAGCCTACTTTGTCAATTCGTACCAGAACGCAAGTTGAAAAACTACCTATGCTAATTGGTGAAAGTTATGCGAAGATGGGGGCTTAGCTCAAAGAGCTTAATGAGTATTTAGCAGACATTCCTTATGTAGCCTACCATAATATGGATATGCAAAACCTTGATATTGAAATAGGTTTTCCAGTATCTAAAGTATTGCCGGGAAAAGAAGAAATTGAGTCTGGTGCTATTCCGGCAGGGAAAATCATATTTTGTATGTTTCGTGGTGCTTACAGCGAAATAGAGCCGACCTATAATGAAATGTCTAAGTGGATTGAAGATAATGGGTTTAAGCCGATAGGTACGGCGTATGAACATTACTACAATGGACCTGAATTTCCAGAGAGTGAAATGCTGACAATGATTGTCATGCCGATATTATAAGCATTTTCTTTATTAAAAAATAAATCTAAAACCGAAAGGAATCACTACTATGGGACTGATTAAAGCTGCGGGAAGCGCGATTGGCAGTACTTTCGCCGATTCTTGGAAAGAGGCGATTCACTGCGAGCAGATGGACAATACCGTAATTTTGCGAAACGGTGCGCAAATGAGCGCCGGCAAAGGCAGTAATACAAAGGGCAGCGCAAATGTCATAAGCAACGGCTCCGCCATTATGGTGGGGGAAAATCTATGTATGCTGACCATTGACAACGGCAAAATTACCAATATCGTTACCGAGCCGGGGCGGTACATACTTGATAATTCTTCTGCGCCGTCGATTTTCGCGGGGCAAATCAAGGATTCCGTCAAAGATTTATTGCAACGTTTCACTTTCGGCGGCGTTCCGTCAGTGGAGCAAAAGGTAATTTATATCAATTTACAGCAGTTGCCCGGAATAAAATTCGGAACGGGTACGCCCATGCCTTATCCCGACCCGCGTTATAATACCACCATTGACCTGCGGTTTCACGGAACATTTGAAATACAGGTTCCGGACGCTGAAATGGCGGTTAAGTTCTATCAGCAGGTTGCCGTCAAAGGCTCGGGCGCGGGCGATATGACGGTAGCGCAGATTTTCAGCTCTGAGCAGTATAAAAATGAATTCATGCAGTCTATGAAAATCGCGCTCAATATGCTTTCAACACAGGGGATAAGCTACGGGCAGATTTCAATGCACTTAAACGACCTTACAAACAACGTTCAGCAAGCCACGCGGGAAAACTGGCAGGCGCGGGGCTTTATGGTTACCCGAATCGGTATGGGTCCTGTTACGCTTTCGGAAGAAAGTAAGGAATTGCTCAAAGACCGCCTGAAAGCCGACACCATGCTCGGAGGCGATGTTCAAAAGGCAATGATGGTAGGTAGCGTAGCGCGGGGAATCGAAGCCGCGGGAAGTAACGAAGCAGGCGCAATGATGGGCTTTATGGGCATGAATATGGCTATGAACGCGGGCGGTAATATCTTGGGTGGCATGGGTGAAACGCCGCCGCAACAGCCCTCGCAGTGGAATCAAAATGCCGCCCCGCCCTCTAACGTTTCGCCTATTGCCGGAGGCGCGCAAACACCGCCGTCCGCCGCAGACGGTTGGAAGTGCCAATGCGGCGCGACTAACAACGGTGCGTTCTGTTCCGATTGCGGAAGCAAGAAACCCGAAGTCCCCGAAAACTGGGCTTGCCCCTGCGGCACACAGAATACGGGCAGATTTTGCTCTAATTGCGGCAGTCAAAAGCCGGACAGTCCATGGAAGTGTTCCTGCGGATTTGAGAATACCGGGAGATTTTGTTCTAATTGCGGTAATCAAAAGCAGTAAAATAATAACAGCGCGGGAAATGCCCGCGCTGTTAATTTATTAATGCCAATCTTCCCAAACACTTGAACTCCAACCATTCATAAAATTAATTTTATGGTAAATCATCCTTTAAAATACATTCGGTAATCTTAAAGGATTTAAAAATATTGAAAGTATAATTCCAAAAACAACTATGTAATAGAATAAGAACAAATATTTTCTTCTTTTTTATTTTTTTTCATAATATATACCTCTTGCTTTGTAGTCATGCTCTGACAATAACATGTTTTCTGTTATCGTTTTTCCCTTTGGCAAGCGGCTTTTATATGTAAAAGTATTTTTATTAACGCCTAAACACTAACTTCCTTTTTCCCGAAATACTGAATCTTATTCAACGAACGCGGGGGAGTTAAATTTGAGCCGAGTGGCTTTGCTTTGTGGCTGTAGAAACCGTGAAAATCCGAACCGCCGGTGGTTATAAGATTATGCTTTTCGGATAAATCCAAAAGACTTCTCTCATCGCTTTTACTTACGCTTTGATGCCAGATTTCAACGCCGTCTATATCGCCGTTTTGCGCTAATTCCTCAAGCAGGTCAAAGTTATCATATACTTTCGGATGTGCTAAAACCGCCACACCGCCCGCCGAGTGAATCAGTTGTAGCACAAATTTCACTTCAGGATATTCTTCGATTTCGCGTTTTACTTCCTCAGCGCAAAGTCCGTCCTCTGTATGAAAAATCTCATTGTAAAGCTGACCGTACAGCTTAGTGGTATGACCATAATCCATGAGGGCGTGCATGATATGACATTTATAAATTGACTTACTCCCTGAAGAATGTTTTGCTATATGTTCAAGGGGAATGGAATATTTTTCCGCTACCTTGTTCGCCATGATTTTTCCGCGCGTTTTCCTCATTTCAGTAGTTCGCATGCATAAGCCTTCAAGGCGGTCAGGCTTCTTCGGATTATAGCAGATAATATGAGCCTTGGCTTTCCTCTTTCCGTCAAAGGCGGAAAATTCAACGGCGGGAATCACCTTTACTCCGTAACGCTGTCCCAACACACTCGAACGTGAAAGTGAAGAGAGACAGTCGTGGTCGGTTATGGCAATGCAGTCGAGGGACTGACGCTTTGCCTGAACTATAATCTCCTCTATTCCGAGAGAACCGTCAGACAGTGTGGTGTGACAGTGCAGGTCAGCTTTCATAAAATGTTCCTTCCTAATTGGCGGGCGAACACGGTTCGCTCCTGTTGCGGGACTATCTTATAACTTTGCCTTTTGGCTTTGGCTTGGATTTAATTGGCGTTTCACGTCCGCCTAAGTCCTCGAAAAGCGGCTTTTGGTCTTCTTCTTCTTTTTTGTGCCGGTTATCCGAATGAACCGAATAATCTGGAATTTCGGGGTTTTTTTCTCCCCTTGATTCATAAAACGGTGTTATTATATATTTTTGTATAACAGGATAGGAATTGAAAACCGATATGAAACTTATCCACGCGAACGGAACAAAGGGTAGTAAAAAGAGCGAAAAAGCGCCAAGGATAAATATAAGGAAAATCAGGGAAAGCGATACTAAAAGGGTGATTATATTGCGCTTTATGCCGAGAACCGTTAAAAAGAGCGAATTTTTGATAATCTGACCTAAACTAAGCGTCAGCGCCGCTATTTGCGGGTATATGTAAAAGTGCATCATAAAAATGAACACGCCTGCCGCTATAAATACAGCCGACATTACCATATTACTCACATCGGGCTGAACGGCTGTCAGGAAAATATAGTAATTATATGAAAGAATGAACACGGCAATGAAAAACAAGTCGAAAAGCCCGATTATAAGCCCTTGTTTAAAATTCTTCTTAAATGCGTTCCAAAATTCCTCAAATATAAATATAGGCTGTTCCAGCGTGAATTTTCGCATTACCTGCGTCATGGCAACCGTAGCAGGACCTATGGTTACGAGCGGTAGACAAAAGAAGACGTAAAGCATATTTACATAAAAGAATTTCCAGAATTTACGGGCAAAAAGTTCACAAAATTTAAAAAACGGCTTTTTTTCAGGCTCGCTTTTTGAAACGCCCTTGCCTGACTTGTTAAAATATGAGTGACCGAAAAAAGGCAAAAAATCAGCTCCCGTAATTTTAATATATTTATAAGATAAAGCACATTAAATATAATTATACTATATTATAAGCTTGTTTGCAAGTAAAATATTTTGTTTTTAAGGTGAAATTATGGTAATATTATATGAATTACCCCTTAAAAATCAAATACCACAGATAAATTCCATAACAAAAGAGCAGTTTTGCCGCTCCGGATTTTGTAAGGGCTTTGTTTTTAAACATAACCATTAATAAAAATACCGAGGAGAGTATCATAACAATGCAGTCAAATATAAATTCCGAGGTGAATTCAAGGGGAACGGAGGAAATCATTCCCGATATTCCGAGTACAAACACGATATTGAATATATTACTGCCGAGAATATTGCCAATCGCAAGGTCGGCTTTTCCCTTTTTTGCGGCAGCGACGCTCGTAATCAGCTCAGGCAACGAAGTGCCTACCGCCATAAGTGTAAGTCCTATTATACGGTCTGAAATCCCTATGGCGTGCGCTACATTTTCAGCGCCGTAAATAGCCGCATCGCTTCCCAAAACTATTGCCGCAAGCCCTAAAACAATTAACAACGTAATTTTAAAAACCGAATCCTTTGGAATCGACGCCGTAGCTTCGCCCGGGGCTGAAACCGGACCGGGAGAAATTAAGGCGATTTTTGAATCAGAGGAGATTTTAATAGTATAAACGATATATCCTATAAAAATTAAAAATAAGAACAGCAAAATTAAACTGTCGAATTTACTGATTCCGCCGCCAATGACTCCGAGTACGGTCAGGACGACAGAGGTTAATATAACGAAAGGAATTTCAAACCTCATAGTATTTTTCTGCGCGGGAAGGCGCATAAAAAAGCCCGTCATGCCGAGAACAATAAGAATATTGAAAATATTGCTACCAACAACATTCCCGATTGCCATTCCGGCGTTGTTCCGAACGGCGGCGGTGACAGAAACCGCCGCTTCGGGCGCACTGGTTCCGAAAGCCACAATGGTGAGCCCTATTACAATGAGCGGGATTTTTAGCCTTTCTGCCGCCTTTACTGCGCCGTCCACAAAAATATCGGCGCCTTTTATTAAAAGATAGAACCCCAAGACCACAAAAACTGCCGAAGCGGCAAGAAATAAAAACCCCTCGGCTTGTTCCCCGAAAACTTTGTCCACAACATAAGCGGTGATGTCCATTGCTTTTAATTGCTCCTTTATTTTTACTTCAATTGTTACGATTTAAAACGCTAAAGCGTTTGGGTGGGTGATTTCATTATAACATAAAGCGGCTGTAAAATCGAAGATTTTACTCCGGCGCAACCGCGCCGAGTTTTGCGTGTACGCAAAACAGCCGTTTCCGTTGAAATAAAATCACTGTTTCGGCTTGCCGAAACCGACCGCTTTGCGGTCACAAAACGCTAAAGCGTTTGGGTGGGTGATTTTATTATAACATAAAGCCGAAAATTATGCAAATTTGTGCCGAATTATTACAAAACGATTACAATTCAGAAACAAAATGATTACAGTTTTCCGAAAAGCATTGACTTTTAAAGCGGGTGTATTATAATTAAATAAAGTATTACAAAAAACATAATTTATTATAAATCATTCAATCAGGTAGCATGAAAAGAAACTTTTATAGGCGGGAAAAGGTTAGGCGTTGTGCAAAACATGCCTGACCTTTTCTTATTTTGCAATCTTTTTGAAAGAAGGTTTTAAGAACCGAAATTCAATAATTAAGAATCTCAAATGCAAAATTGACCTCTTATTCCCTTTTTATGACATTTCACTCCAAAATGATTGAAAGATAAAATTTATTGTGCTATAATTACCTTTATTTAAATTCGACATGTTTTGCTTTTTTAAAAAACAATTTAAGTGCAGGGGAAATATATTCCATGTCCCGTTGATGCCGGGAAGGAGTGGCATATTAAGATGAACGAAGAATTTGTCCGAAATCGCATCACGGAATTAAGGTTGCGTAAGGGCGTTTCTGAATATAAAATGAGCTATGATTTAGGGCGAAGCCGCGGGTATATGTATAATATTTCTTCCGGAAAGTCACAACCTCCACTGAAAGAATTATTTTTGATAATTGATTATTTCGGCATAACACCGGCTGAATTTTTCGACGGTCAAAATCGTTATCCCGATTTGACCAAAAAAATTGTCAGCATAATTAATGAACTGAATGATGAAGATTTTGAGGTCTTGATGAGTGTAATTGGAAGAATTGGCTTATTGAGGGGGATAGTTAATGATTTATCTCGAAATTGCGAATGTAATCAGGATATGCAAAAAGCTGACTCTTGATAAAAATTATAGCCCATTTCAAAAATAATGCTATTTTTTCAATGATTTATAATTATTGTCCCCAAAAACATAATAAAAATGACGCGATTTTAATAAACTGCGTCATTTTTATTATGTTCTGAAACTTAAAATACCAATGTCTGCATTATCTCAATATCCTTTACCCCTAACTTTGCAGAAACAATTTTATCGTTCGCAACCGCGTAAAGAAAATCGCCGATGTAAAGCCCGCGTTGAAAATGCCCGTTGTGAATATTGTAATCGTAGCTCAGGTTGTTGTAATCCGTCCTGATTTCACCCATCAGCGTGAAACCGTCACGCTCGTCATACGAGAATACAACGTATGCAAAACCGCCTCCCCATGAGTAATCCGCATAACCGCTATAATCACTGTATTCATAATTATACGGAAAAGCGATTATGTTTTTATCCGGCGAAACAAGAATAGCTTTATGGTCGCGCTCCGCTATGCTGTAAAACCACGAGTAGCGGTTTTGATTCGGGTTTTCCATATCAATTATATAAACATGCCGCTCGGAAAGGTCTTCATTGTCGGAAACATCAAACATGGACACTTTAAGACCCGTTCTTCTGCCTGTCTCTTCGCAAGCCTCAACACCTACGCCGAGAAGTGAGTTATCACTCCATTTGTGCAAATAACGTGAAAAACCCGGAATTTTGAGTTCACTAAGCATTATGGGATTCTCGGGGTCGCTCATGTCGAACGCGAACAGAGGGTCGGTCAAAAGAAATGTAACTACATAGGCAATTTCTTTTTCAAAGCGCACTGATTGAACCATTTCATCTCCACCTATTCCGCTGATTTCGGAAAGTATGTTTAAATTCTTGTCAAGCGCATAAAGCGAGCCGCCCTGTGAGTCCCAACGCCGATTGTTGCCGTTTCCCCACACCTGAGTAACAACGCGGAATATGCCGTCATATTCGTCCATGTAGAACTGGGTTTCTATACTGCCCCTGACTTTACCTGTTGCGGCGTGTTTAATCTGCCCTTTGTCAACCCCGAACTTATTTATTACTGTAAAATTTTCGGAAAAACCATTTATTGTTTGGTTTGCCCATGATGTAATATAAATATTTTCAAAAGAGGAGTATATTATGTTTGAACCGCCCAAATTTGCCTCAGCCGATACAAGCATATCGGTTTTGTTTACATTAAGCCCTGATATTACCGTATATTGAATATTATCGAGCCTTTCCGGCAGGACAATACAATCAGCCCCCAAATAAGCTCTTCTGCCGTTGAGCGTGTAAGCCGGTATATAAACATCGTAATCCTCAACGGCAAAATCCACGCTCAAAAGCGGCGAATAGTCGGTTATCAGATAAATAATGTTTTCTATCATACGCGAGGAGGAATATCTGCCGTCCTGCGTATATGATGAAACCGGTTGCTTGAAATTGCCATTGGTATCATAAATCTCAACAACGGTTTCATATTTCCACCGGTATCCCCAATGGTGATAATCCCGGTTAGCGTCCGAAATATTAGCTTTGTCATTGACCCGCTTGTTCCAAATAACAATTAATTTTTTATTATAGAGTAGCAATTCAACGGGGGTGGCGTCTTCTTTTTTAAGGGTTGCAAGCTTAGACATTTTTCCGTTATCGGTTTTTACCACGCTTACGTTATTAAGGTGAAGCGAGGCGAAATATATATTTTTGCCGTCGGTCTTGACTATATCGCCCTCTTGTATGCCCTCAATCTGATTGTTTGTATCCGAAAAAGTTTTAGAATTCTCCGCAGAGTTCGCACCTGTTGCAAAATCGGCTTCAGGAGATTCAGCGGCGACGGCTCGTGGGGCGTTAGTTTCGGAAACGGCAAAGTCGCCGAATACTTCAAATTCATAATTATAATCTCTGTAATATAAATAATCCTGCTCTGCCCTTTCTTTTATTAATTCATATATTTTACTGTAATCGCTGTTGAGCGGTTTGGAGTCTTCGGTTTTAACCGCTTTACCGCCGTTATTACCTAAGAACTTGAACCTTTCAAATAAGTTTTGCGTCTTTTGGGTGCTTAGTAACGAGTTTGTTTCGTCATAATGGCTTTTATGCGAAAGTTCGCCGCTGTTTTCAATGTAACCCCAACCGGAATCACATGACGCAGAAAAAAGTATGAGTATAGCTAAAGATAGTGTAAAAATTACGCGCTTTTTCATTGTCGGATACCTCCTTAAACTCATATAAACAAGTGAAATTTACCTTTATATCTATAACACAACGCAAACCTATAAAAGGTTGCACTTTAGAATTGAAATATTTAATATAAATACCCTGCCGTGTTGCGAAAACCGAGCAACATAATTAAAAACCCGCCCTACCTTAATAGTAGAGCAGATTTTCCGTTATTACACTCGTTTTATCAAAGACAAACCGTAAACATAAATATCCTCACAACTTTTTGGGTTGTGAGGATATTGCCTGCGGCGGCTCGCCGCCTGACCCACCCGCGACTCGAACGCGGGACACCCTGCTTAAAAGGCAGGTGCTCTGCCGGCTGAGCTAGTGGGTCATAAAAATTCAATGCTTTTTTGTTATAGCCATAACAAAGTAATTATATCAGATGTCGCAACGATTGTCAACCGCTTTTTGCAAAAAAAATCAAAAATCGCCTGAATGTCCGAACAATGTCTGTTTTAAACAAAACACTTGACTTTTGGCGTAATATTTAGTACAATTTAAATAATAGAATGCAATATTTCGGAAACCCGCTTGGAGAGCTTATGCTAAAATTTTACACAGCGTTCACAAGGGAAATTGACCATCCCGAAGCGGCAGTACAGGAAATTGTCCGTCAGCTTGAACCTGCCCGAAACGCCCTTAAAAATACTGTCGGGATTGTCCATTTTTGCCTTGACTTCGCCACAAACGAGACCTGGAAATTGCTTATTGCAGCCCTGCCATTTGAACTTGTGGGCTGTTTATCCGCCTGTATATCAATAAACGGCGAATATAGCGACTGCGCGGTATCGGTCACGATGATTACAAGCGATGATGTTTGCTTTTCCGTCAGGGCGATTGACAACATACATACTAAAACCGCCGAAGAAACTACGGGCGAGTTTTTGAAGCTGTTTAATGAATTCTCCCACGGGAAAAAAGAAAAACCCGCGATGGTTTTGCAGTTTATGTCGTCTTTGCCGAATTTTTCGAGCAACGATTTATACGACGCCATCAGAACAGTTGACGACCCGTGCCTGATTTTCGGAATGTGCGCGTTAAACATAGGCGGCAAACCCGGCACGAATTTAGTACTGGCAGACGGCAAAATTTCTTCCTCCATGTGCGCTATGGTTGCTTTTTACGGCGACATAAATATAAAATACCACATAGATATGTCTATTATATTTGACGAAACCTACGGGGAAGAAGCTAAAATCACCGAAGCGGAAGGCGCTGTTTTGAAAAGCGTAAACGATATGCCCGCTTTGGAGTATTTTAAGCAAAAAGGTCTGATTTCCTCCGGCAATGAGGAAACCGGAACAGGAATAGCGGCAGTTCCGGCGATTATGACCTACAAAAACGGCACAAAAGTCGCCTGTTCTTTCCTTGGAGTGGTCGAAGGTACTCAGCATCTTTTCGCGGCGAGGTCTTTGGAAGACGGTGCGAAAATAGTCTTTTCTTACCTTGACGGTGAAAAGACCCTCCGCCGCGCCGAAGTTTTAATGAGGGAAATATGCGAAGACGGGCAGGTTGACTACGCTATGATTTTCAGTAATGTGGCGAGGGCGTGGTCTTGCTCCAATATTATGGCAGAGTCACAGAAAATTGCCGGTTTCGCGAAAACCTACAAGCTACTTAAGGGCACGCCCCTGAGATACAGTTTAGCTTATGCAGGCGGCGAGCTTGGTCCCGTGCGTGATGTGGAAGGTAATTTTATAAACATGCCGCATAATTATTCGATTATCGCCTGTTCTTTTAAAAGTTCTTTAATTTCCGAATAAGTCTGAGAATCTGTATTCAATACCTAAAATATGGGCGTTTAGCGGTATTGAATACAAGTTCTAATCCTAATTTTAAGGAGTCTCCGCCCAATGGAACAAACCGAGTTAAAGAATACGCTTGCGGAGGAAACAGCCGCTCTTAAAGAAGAAAACCGCAAGTTAAAGTCCGAACTGCGTACCATGACACGGGAGCTTAATCAGCGCAAGCGGTCTATTTCCGTAATGGAAAGCAACTTCAACGTCAAGATGAATATGTTCCGCTCTCTTGCCGCCGAGAACGAAAAACGCCGCAGTTTCTTGAAACACATGATGAAAAACAGCGAGGATTTTCTGATTTTATTAGACAATCAGCGCAATATAGCCTATTGCTCGGATATGTTCCTGCGAAAAATTAATGTGGAATATTTCAGTGAGGTTGAGGGGAAAAACATATTCAGGGTGTATGAAACTTTCGCGAAAGGCGATTTTCTCGAAACCATAAAATTCGGATTTATCGAGGCTGTCGAAAGAAATTCCACCTGCCGCCAGGACGTCGTAGCCGACATCTGCGACAACGGTGAATACAGAGCCTACCGCATTACAAATACCCCCATGATAGACGATGGATTAAGCGGATTTATCATCAACTGGACTGATACCACCGACATCATGACCGCCAGAAATGAAGCCGAAAAAGCCAATAAAGGCAAAAGTAACTTCCTTGCCATTATGTCTCATGAAATCCGCACACCCTTGAATGCCATTATCGGCATAGCGCAAATAGGACTTCAAAGAGGCGACCTGCCCAAAAGACACGCCGAGGCTCTTGACAGAATCTACAGCTCGGGTAACAGCCTTTTGGGTATTGTCAACGATATTCTTGATTTGTCTAAAATTGAAACCGGAAAATTAGAGCTTAATCCCTCCGAGTACGATATACCCAGTCTTATTAACGACGCGGTTCAGGTCAATATCGTAAGAATCGGCGTGAAAGACATTAATTTTATGGTTGAAGCCGACAAAAACCTGCCGGCAAAACTTTACGGCGATGAATTGCGCTTGAAGCAAATTTTGAACAACCTGCTTTCCAACGCGATTAAATACACCGACAGCGGCTTTGTTAAGCTTTCGGTAACCCATACCGTATTTGAACCGGAAGTCCATAGTGGATATAAAAGAGATATAATTGATTTTGATGACGACAATGAAAACGATGTGGTTCTACGGTTCAGCGTAAGTGATTCGGGTTACGGTTTAAAACAGGAAGACAAAGAAAAGCTGTTTTCAGATTACCTGCGCTTTGTTTCCATGGCAAACCGTTCCACTGAAGGAGTAGGTCTCGGCTTGTCTATAACCAAAAATCTTGTGGAAATGATGGACGGCAAAATTGAAGTAAAAAGCGAATACGGCGAAGGCAGTACTTTTACGGTTGAAGTGACGCAAAAAAGCGTACCCTGCCCTGCGATAGGTTCGGAAACCTCGGAACAGCTCAAAAATTTCACTTTCGGTCTCGGCATCAGTAATCTGCGGAAAAACCCCGAAATTACCCGTAACATAATGCCCTACGGCAGGGTTCTTGTAGTTGACGACGCTGAGACTAATTTATATGTCGCGAGAGGCTTATTAGCACCTTATAAACTTACAGTGAGAACAGCGGTGAGCGGTTTTTCGGCAATCGACCTGATAAAATCGGGCAGGAAATACGATATAATTTTCATGGACCACATGATGCCGCAAATGGACGGTATTGAAACAACAAAAAAGCTCCGCTCTCTCGGATACAGAGGAACTATAATCGCGCTGACCGCAAACGCGCTTGCGGGCAACGCCGAACTATTCGCTAAAAACGGGTTTGATGATTTTGTGCCTAAGCCAATTGATACCCAACACCTTAATACTGTTTTGGATAAATATATTAAGGACAAATATCCTGAAGAAGCTAAAAAATACGCCGACCAAACGCAAACCGACCCGCAAAACAATATACTTCAAATAAGCCCCAAATTGCTTGAAGTCTTCCGTGTTGACGCACAAAACGCCGTAACCACTCTCAGGCAATCCATAAAGAACAACGACTTAAAAATATTCACAACCACCGTCCATGCAATGAAGTCTGCATTAGCCAATATAGGAGAGGAAGAACTGTCCGAAGTTGCGCTCGGGCTTGAAAAAGCGGGACTTAGCGATGACAGAAGCTTTATTTCAAAAAACGCAGAAAATTTTATTGAAATGTTAGAAAGCTTTGCAGACGCTTTAACCCAAACCGATTCCGAAACCGATGACAATGACGGCGGCGAGGAGCTTTTCGGAAGTGCCGAATACTTAAACGAGCAACTGAAAATTATAGCCGCCGCCTGCGGAGATTACGACGACTCTACGGCTTACACCGCACTCAATCTGCTGAAAGAAAAGCACTGGAAGAAAAAAATCGCCGACGGACTGGAAGAAATCCGCAATATGCTGTTTTTACACAGCGATTTTGAGGAAGCGGAAAAAAGAGCTAAAGAAATAATGGATAGTTGATGATGAATTGAGAAAACGGCAGAATTCAAACCCGTTGACGAAACAGCGGGTTTATGTTATAATAAAATCACCCACCCAAACGCTTTAGCGTTTGACGACCGCAAAGCGGTCGGTTTCGGTAAGCCGAAACGGTGATTTTATTTCAACGGAAACGGCTGTTTTGCGTACACGCAAAACCCGACGCGGTTGCGCCGGAGTAAAATCTTTGATTTTACAGCCGCTTTATGTTATAATAATAAAGACATAAAATTTAAAACAAAAAAGGAGAATAATAACATGGCTGAAATAAGAGCTTTCAGAGGTCTGCGTTACGACGAAAAGGCAGGAGACATCGGCAGTCTTTGCTGTCCGCCCTACGACATCATCTCAAAAGAGGAGCGGTTGCGCTACCTTGAAAAAAATCCTTATAACATAATAAGACTTGAACTGCCGGAAGCCCTTTCCGATAGCCCTAATCTTGACGTTTATGCCACTGCGGGGCAATTTTTACGCGACTGGTTAGGCAGAGGCATACTTAAAAACGAACCTAACGAATGTATTTATATCTATGAAATGGAATTTGAGGTATACGGGCAAAAGAAAAGCGTCACCGGCTTTATTTCGCTTATTAAGTTAGAGGAATTCTCTAAAGGAATAGTACTCCCCCATGAAGAAACCCTCTCTAAAGCCAAAACCGACCGTTTCAACCTTATGAAAGCCACCAACTGCAATTTCAGTCAAATTTACTCGCTTTATAACGACCAAAGCGGGGAAATTGCCGTGCTTTTGAACGAGGCAAAAAAAGAAAGTCCAACCTCAAGTTTCACTGACGGCGACGGCGTTACCCATAAGCTTTGGGTTATAGATACGGCAAGCCCCGCTTCATTCATTGGAAAGCTCACAGCTCTGATGGCTCCGAAAAAGGTCTATATTGCCGACGGTCATCACCGCTACGAAACCGCACTGAATTACAGAAACTCACACTCCGCACAGAGCGTAGGCTCCAATGAGAGAGGAACGGCAGACTATGTGCCGATGATGTTGGTAAACATGGAAAACGATGGCTTGGTCGTATTCCCGACACACAGAATCGTTCGCGATTTAGGCGGATATGAACAAAATGAAATTCTGAACAAATGTGAGGAATTTTTTGAAATCACGCCGAATCTCAACCGCGAAAATGCCCAAAACACTCTCAACCAAGCCTATGCAAAAGGCGAAAAGGCTTTCGCGTTGTATTCAGGCGGTAATAATTTCGTTTGTTTAAAATTAAAATGCGGGGACGGGGGAGCTGCCTCGATTATGAATGAATTTATGCCGGGTGCAAGCGAGGCATTACGGGGCTTGGACGTAAGTGTCCTGCATACGTTAGTGCTTGAACGAATTTTCGGCATTGACAAAGAGAATATGGCAAACCAGGTCAACCTGACTTACACCAGAAACACTGATGAAGCTATTTCCGCAGTAGACGATAAACGCGCCAACTGCTGTTTCCTGCTCAACCCCACCCGAGTTGATGAAATAAGCGGCGTGGCGGCGGCTGGAGAGAAGATGCCACAAAAGTCAACTTATTTCTACCCCAAGTTGACTACAGGGCTTGTAATGAATCAGATTGTAAAATAAAAAAAGTGCGCGCATAAAAAAAGCGTTAGATTTTGTTCAAATCTAACGCTTTTTTTATTTTAAAAATACTTCGCATTTCTATAACATATTGCTCTTGAGAAAGGATTAAAAACCAACCCTTCGATTCTTTTGCCGTAGAAAAACTGCTCGGTTTGATAACTGACGGGGACAAAGACCGCATGGCTTAACAGCATATCCTCAGCCTGCCTGTAAAGTGCCGCGCTTTCCTCCATGTCCGTGGAATGTCTTGCCTGCACCAGAATATCGTTATATTCGGAAGCGGGATAAGGAATACTTGCAATACTGCCCCCGAAAAGGCTTAAATAAGCGTCGGGACTGTTGTAATCGCCCGTAAGCTTTACCATGGCAATGTCAAAATCGCCGTTATTGAGTGCTTTGGCGAATTCATCTTCCGGAAGCGCTTTTATAGTACAGAAAAAGCCGAGCGTTGCCTGCCAGTCCTGCGATATGCGGCTCAAGATTTCAAACGCAGTGCCGATGGAAATTTCACGATTTTCAGGTATAATGACCGAGAGACCTGTCAGGTTTTCGTAACCCTCGGCTTTTGCACCCTTTTCATAAGCCTCCCGAGCTTTAACAGGCTCATAATTCAAGGACTTAGCCTCTCCCACCGCTATGCGGTAAGGGGTGTTACCATGGTTAATCAGCGGCGGCACTACGTCAAAAGCCGAACGCCAACCGTTTCTGTCAACGTTTATATGCTCTCTGTCAAATCCGGTCGCTAACGCAAACCTTAAATCAGGGTTTTGAAAGACTCCGCTTGTGTTAAAGGTAATTCCCCAAACGGAATTTTCAAAGCTGTCATAAGGATAACTCCTCGACATAAGTGCTACCGCCGACTCCCCTTCGGCTATAATCGAGTGAACGTTGCCACTTAAAAAATGTACCAGCGGGTCGGTTTCACCGATAAAGAAATTTAAACCCAACGGGTAAATTCTATCAGCTTGGCTGTTTTTACTGTTACGCCGCATTATTATAATGTTATTGTTGGCGCTGTAAGGGTCGTAGCTCCATCTTGATATGTAAAACGCGCCGTTTGACGGTATTTGAGCCTCATTCAAACCGTAACGCCCTGCTGTTTTTTCAAAAAGCTCCTCGTTGCAGGGCATGGCGGGTGATGTTGTAAGTAAATAGGGGAAAAGCGGATAGGGGTATTCTAACGTGAAAATAAGCTCATGGTCATTTACGGCTTCAACCCCTATTGCATCAAGGTAAGGTATTTCACCTTTATGCACCTTCTCGGAATTTTTTATGCTGTAAAAAAGACGGGCGTTTTCAGATTTTACAGCAGGGTTAAACATCCGCCTGAAAGCAAAGACAAAATCCCGCGCCGTACAGGCAACGGAAAAATCCCCGTCGTAATACCAGTATATATCGTCCCTCAGAAAAAAAGTATAGGTCAGCCCGTCGTCGGAAATAAAATACTCCGTGGCGATATTGGCGATTATACTGCCGCCGCTGTCAACCTGAAGAAGCCCGTCATACAGGTTTGAAATAAGCAAAGCGGCGGTTTGACCCGTCGCGGTTTGCGGGTCTAATGTGCGCGGGTTTAACGGAATATCATATTTAAAAATAAAATCGCTCCCGTCTTTTTCATCGCATCCCGTCATAAAAAAACATAAAGTCACGGCAATAATTAAAGCGATTATTCTCCTGCTCAATTAAAACAACCTTTCCTTAGTCGGCTAAAACTACAATTTCGCCCGAAATAATGCTTTGCTTGCAATCAATTACTCGTTGGTTTTCACTGCCTTTGAATTTTAACTTATAGCTTGCCTGCTCCCCGATAAACTTGCCGTCAACCAGCACATCGATTCTTTCTAAAAGTTTTTTTACAAAAGGCTCCCGACTGTTCAGCAAATCTTCAAAATCATACCCTGTGAAACAATATATATTGTATTTTTTCAACTTTTCGGCGAGTTCGACAAAAGCTTCCGGCTGGCAAAAAGGTTCTCCCCCGGTGAAAGTAATGCCGTCAGTGAGAGGATATTTGTTTACTGACATAACTATTTTTTCAGTGTCGTAGTATTTTCCGCCGTCAAAGTCGTGGGTATGCGGATTATGACAGTCCTTACATTTATGGGGGCAACCTTGTGCAAAAATCGCAAAACGGTAGCCCGGACCGTCAACTATGGATTCGGGAACTATGCCCGCTAACTTTACTTGCATTAATGCTGTACTTCCTCATCATATTCTTCAATAACAAATTCGCCTCTGTATTTTATTCTACATTAAATTTATAAATATTTCAATATCTTTTAATAATTTTCCCGATTTTATAACAAACTATATTATTTTAATATAATATACTGCCCTATGCCAATTCGCTATAAAACATTTTTTCTATTGCGTCTCTTTTTTTCAAAATATTGCGTCACTTCATAACTTTCCGAAATTTGCCTATGAGCGTAAATAAAATAAAAACGAGCAGATTTACTGCCACTACGCAAGCACCCGGAGGAAGCGAATAATAAAAAGTTATAATAAGCCCCGCCGTGAAACATATAACCGAGGTTATGGCGGAGCAAATTACGGTAGCTTTAAACCCGCCGAATATTCTCATTGCCGAAAGCGGCGGGAAAATAATTAACCCCGAGATAAGTAACGCCCCCATAAACCTCATTCCAATCACAATGATTACCGAAGTCAGGACGGCAAGCAGGGTGTTATAAAGCGATACGTTTATACCGGAGGCTTTTGCGAAGTTTTCATCAAAAGTAACTAAAAATATTTTATTATAAAAAATAATATAAAGGGCAATTATTACGGCAGAGCATATCACACTGACTATAACATCGGATTTGTCAAGGGCAAATATACTCCCGAACATGTAGCGGTTTATATCATTGCGGACATTGAAATGGGTCATCAGAATAAGCCCGCCCGCAAGCGCCCCCGATGAAATTACAGCAATCAGCGCATCGCCTTTAATTTTGCCGTTTTTACTTACGCGGAGCAGGAAAACCGCGGCGATTCCCACAATGGGAATCGCCGCCCAGGTCGGGAGCGGATTTATTGCCGCCGTAAGCGCGAACGCCCCAAAACCAACATGCGCCAATCCGTCGCCTATCATGGAATAACGCTTTAACACAAGGTTCACACCGAGCAAAGACGCACAAAGCGAGGTCAACACACCCGCAATCAAGGCATACCTCATGAAGTCAAAAGAAAACATTTGCACTAAAAAATACACTCCAAGTTATATTATTATTACTCAAATACTGTCTGCGGCAGGCTACCGTATTATTTTAGGGCGGTTCATATTGCCCCGGTCGGCGCATCGGCGCCGACCATTTCTTTATAAAGGGTCGTTTGTTTATATTCTTCAACCATGCCGAAAAAGCCGTGGTCTTCCTTATCCGAAATATGCAGGATTTTGTCGGCGTTGGCAACAGCACCCGCTAAGTCATGGGTTACCATAATTACGGTCATGTCTTCGTTTTTATGAAGCACGCCTATTAATTCGTACAGCTCCGCTCTTACAACGGGGTCAAGCCCTGTCGCAGGCTCGTCAAGAAGTAACAGTTTTTCCGCCGCGCAAAGTGCCCGCGCAATTAAAATCCGCTGTTTCTGCCCACCCGAAAGGTCTCTGAAACGGCGTTTTTCAAGCTCTGAAACCCGCAGTTTTTCCAAAGCTACTCTGGTTTTTTCCCTTTGCTTATCTTTGTAAAAAGGCAAAAAACCCATGCCGTTAAGACAACCTGAAAGCACTACTTCACCCGCAGTTACAGGGAAATCCTCCGAAACGGGGGTATGCTGAGGCAAATATCCTATTTCACTGCGCTTGACGTTGGTCAGTTCAAGACCGCCTTTATGTTTCAAAAGTCCTAATATGCCTTTTACAAGGGTGCTTTTTCCCGAGCCGTTCTCCCCTACTATTGTGAGAAACTCCCCCCGCTTAACGCTGAATGAAAGATTGCAAAGTACGGTGTGATTCTCATAGCACATGCACAGGTTTTTACATTTAATCATTTCCATAAGCCGCCTCACAACTATTTTCCGCGTCACAATCATGACATCTGCCGTAAAATACGGTTTTTGTATTGTCTATATTAAAATCATGGTCACTTTTCACATGGGTTTCTATATCGGAAAGATAATCACATTCTATATGAAAAAGCTTGCCGCAGTCACCGCATTTTAAGTGAAAATGCTCACGGCAGACATCCCGACAGATAAGTTGATAGCAGGCGCCGCCCGGAGCAGAGGTTCTGCTTTCGGCGGTGTATTTCCGCACCATTCCGGATTCAAGCAAAAGGTCAAGATAGCGGTAGACAGTTGCCTTGCCGACCAATTCCCCGTCTGCTTTAAGCGCCGAAACTATTTCTTCGGCGGTAAGGTGGCGGTCTTTTTGTTCTTTTAATAAATTTAAGATTAATTTACGTTGTTTTGTCGAATAACTCATTTTTTCCTCGCAGACGCACATTATACGTCTAATATTTTAGAAATTTCTGAATTTGATTCTCATTCTCATATTATAATATATTTTTATGTATATGTCAATACAGGACAAACTATACCGTAATATTGTCTTTTGCGGCTTGCATTATATTGTCTGTAGCGGCTTAACTTATATTGCCCGTGGCGACACGCCGCCCAAAAATTTACATAAGAAAAAAGCGAATAAAGAAATCCGCTTTGTCAATACTTTTAATATGAAACCGGAGAGTTGCCGGTTCTGAGAGCCTGCTTTTTTAAGTAACGGTTTTTGCGATGCGGCGTGTTCAAATCACCCGCTTATATTTTTTATAATTTTTAAGGAGTGATTTGAATTGTATTATAACAAGGTTGAAATCAGCGGCGTTAATACTGCCAACTTAAAAGTTTTAAAGGAGGCGGAAAAACTCGAACTGCTCCATAAGATAAAAAGCGGCGACATGAAAGCCCGCGAAGACTTAATCAACGGGAATTTACGGTTAGTGTTGAGCGTAATTCAGCGTTTTTCAGGGCGCGGTGAAAACCCCGACGACCTGTTCCAGGTGGGTTGCATAGGTCTGATAAAATCTATTGACAATTTTGATACGTCGTTGAACGTGAAGTTCAGCACTTACGCAGTGCCGATGAATGTCTGTAGTGGAAATTAATGTTTTTTATTTAAAAACGAAGTGATATGGAATTGTATGCCATTTCAGCAATCACCCCTTATTTTATAGTTATATTATACCTTATTTTTTATGGTTGTGTCAATATATACATATTTCCGATTTACCTAAAAAATCTTTCTGAATTGACATAAAACTAATTTTATGTTAAAATCTTATATATAAATATTTCCGGCGCTACGGCAGATAAAGGAGAGAGTAAAAATGAGAAAAAGCGGCGTATTATTACCTATTTCAAGTATTCCGTCAAAGTACGGCATAGGGACCTTCGGAAGAAAAGCGTATGAATTCGTAGATTTTTTAGAAAAGGCGGGGCAAAGCTACTGGCAAATCCTGCCGCTCGGTCCGACCGGATTCGGCGATTCCCCGTACCAGTCCTTTTCCACATTCGCGGGAAATCCATACTATATTGACCTTGAACTGTTGCTGCTTGAAGGCTTGCTGACAAATAAACACATCAGCGAATATACCAAAGACTGCGTTTCCGACAATGGGGAAAAAAACGTGGATTATGAAAATTTATATAATACCCGCTTTACGATTCTTTATGAGGCTTTCAAGACTTTCAGTAAAAACAATCATCATGACGAGCCGCAGTACCGTGAATTTTGCGATAAAAATAAATATTGGCTTGACGATTACGCGCTTTTCATGGCTGTAAAGGAAAACGCTTTTGACGGCAAGGGTTTCTGCGACTGGGACAAGGACATTAAATTGCGCGAGGAAAGCGCGATTGCCGCTTATACCAAAGAATATAAAGAGAAAATATCCTTTTATAAATTTCAGCAGTATTATTTTATGAAACAATGGTTGCCGCTTAAAGAATACGCCAATGAAAAAGGGATTCAAATTATAGGCGATATTCCCATATACGTGGCGTATGACAGCGCCGATACTTGGGCAGAGCCGAATCTGTTTCTTTTTGACCAAACGCTTACCCCTACTGTAGTAGCGGGTTGCCCCCCGCAACCTCACGAGACGTCCGGCGGTCAAATCTGGGGCAATCCGCTTTATAACTGGGAAGAACATAAAAACACAGGTTATGCCTGGTGGAAACGCCGTATGGAACATTCTTACGAGCTGTATAATATAGTACGCATTGACCACTTTTTGAGCTTTGACCAATATTACACAATTCCTTACGGCTCTGAAACGGCTGAATTCGGAACTTTAGAACAGGGTCCGGGGTATGATTTATTTGAAAAAATTATGTTTTCCGATAATCAGAATGACAAAAAAGTCTCGGCAAAGGTAATCGCAGAGGATTTGGGTACTGTAACCGAATCGGCGAAACAGCTTATAGAGCGGACGGGATTCCCCGGCATGAAGATTATGCAGTACGCCTTTAACTGCGGGTTTGAAAGCGACCATCTCCCGCATAATCATATTAAAAATTGCGTTGTTTATACCGGTACTCACGACAATGACACGGTTGTCGGCTGGTGGAACAGCTTGAACCAGTGGGATAAAAACTTCGCCGAAAAGTACATGAACATAAAAAGCGGGCAAGACATAAACTGGTCTCTGCTTAAAGCCGCTTTGGCAAGCGTTGCTGATACCGTAATTATACCTATGCAGGATTATTTGGGGTTGGATTCAGACGCGAGGTTGAATTCCCCGTCTACTATGGGCAAAAACTGGGTGTGGCGTATGGCGGAAAAAGATATAAACGATGAATTGGCGGAGAAAATATACGAGATTACAAAAGTATTCTGGCGGTAAACGGGAAAATAAGAACCTGTACATAATTTATTGAAAGAATGGTACTTAAAAATGACTAAAAAAGCACCTTTATTGTTAAGCGCGGCGTTGCTTATGGCAACCTCTGCCGTGGGTCCCGGTTTTTTAACCCAGACGGCGAATTTTACGGGAGAGTTTCAGGGTAGTTTCGGATTTGTTATTTTAGCGGCAGCTTTACTGGCGGCAATTGTTCAGCTAAACATTTGGCGGGTTTTATGTGTATCGGGTCTGCGCGGGCAGGACGTAGCCAATCGCTTATTGCCGGGACTCGGTTATTTTGTAAGTTTCCTTGTGGTACTTGGGGGCATTGTCTTTAACATAGGAAATGTGGGAGGCGGCGCACTTGGGTTTAACGCCTTGCTCGGTATACCCGAAATGGCAGGTTACTTTTTGACGGGTGGTTTGGCGATTGCCGTCTTTTTGATGAAAGACGCGTTAAAAGCTATGGACAGACTGGTTAAGGTGTTAGCCGCACTCATGCTCCTGCTTATTTTAGTGGTAATTTTTATTGTGCAGCCTCCGGTTGGAATGGCGCTTAAAGAAAGCATTATGCCCTCTGAGCCTTTTGTCAACCTTTTCTTCCCCATTATCACAATCCTCGGCGGCACTGTCGGCGGCTACATAACCTTTGCAGGCGCTCATAGAATGATTGACGCCAAAGTAACAAAGGAAGAAAATCTGCCTCAGGTAAAGAAAACCGCTTTAATGGGCGTGGGTATTGCCACGTTGGTGCGTATACTTTTGTTTTTATCGGTATTGGGCGTGGTTGTGGGCGGTCATGTTCTTGACGCATCAAACCCCGCCGCCGACGCTTTCAAAATTGCTTTAGGAGAAATCGGTTATCGCTTTTTCGGATTAGTACTTTTTTGCGCAGCAATTACTTCAGTTGTGGGGGCGGCTTATACTTCGGTGTCCTTTCTTAAAACTTTCCACAGCTCAATTGAAAAGAATGAAAAATGGGTGATTACGACTTTTATCGCATTTTCTACCATTATTATGGCGGTACTCGGAAGACCCGCGGTTTTGCTTGTTGTTGCGGGAGCATTTAACGGTTTAATTCTTCCCGTTACGCTGGGGGTCTGCCTTGTGGCTTCAAGGAATAAGCGGATTATGGGAGAAAGCTATAAGCACCCCTTATGGCTGTCGCTGTCGGGAATTGTCGTTTTAGTTTTGACCGCCTATTTGGGAATTCAGGCTTTGGAAGGCATTTTAAATTTGTTTAGGGTTTAAAGGTGGCTGATTTGAATAATTCAAGTAACGCGGCGCAAAAAGCAAAAATTTCAGCGGTGGGGGATTCTTCTGTACTTATAGAATTTGAAAACGAAATTTCCCCGGAAATTAACGCCAAAATAACAAGCTTGGTTCGACTTATAAAAGAACAGCAAATCAAGGGTATTACGGATATGATTCCTTCCTTTCGCGCCTTGCTGGTCAACTATGAGCCGAGAGTGATTTCCTACAGCCGAATCCGCAGGCGGCTTTCGGAGCTTGCGCGGTTTGAAGCACGGACAACGGAAAGCTCCGCTAAGATTTTTGAGATACCTGTTTGCTACGCCGGCGAATACGCTCCCGATATAGACCATATTGCCAAGCGGGCAGGTTTGAGCGTTAAAGAGGTAATTAAAATCCATTCGGGGCGGGATTATTTGATTTATATGCTTGGGTTTATGCCCGGTTTTCCGTACCTTGGCGGGTTAGACGAGCGTATTCACACCCCCCGCCTTGAAACGCCACGCGTGCAAATCCGTGCGGGTAGTGTAGGAATCGGAGGAACCCAGACAGGGATTTATCCTTTGGATTCCCCCGGAGGGTGGCAGTTGCTCGGAATGACCCCTGTAAAAACCTATGACCCGATGCGGGAACAGCCCATACTTTTTGAAGCGGGAGATTATATAAGGTTTGTACCTATAGATAAATCACAGTTCAATGAAATTAAAGCGCAGACAGAAGAAGGAACTTATAAATGCAATGTTCACTTATGTTCCTAATACTAATCTTAGATTAGTATTATAAAAAACCGATTTGAGGTGGGTTAAGTATGGGCATTCGCGTATTAAAGCCGGGCTTATTGACTACCATACAGGATTTAGGGCGTACAGGTTATCAAAGCCAGGGATTCGGCGTTTCGGGGGTTATGGACACGCGCTCTTTCAGAATTGCCAATCTTCTTTTAGACAACCCCGAAAACGAGGCGGTTATAGAGTTCACCTTGAGCGGACCTGTTTTGGAATTTACGTCGGAAACTATTATTGCCATTACCGGCGGTGACTTTCAGCCTATGGTGAATAAAAAGCCGATTAAGATGTACACGGCTGTTTATATGAATAAAGGTGATATATTGGAATTTGCCGGTTGTAAGACCGGCTGTCGGGGGTATATCGCTTTTTCAAGTTACTTAAATGTTCCTATGATTATGGGAAGTCGCTCTACTAATATAAAATGTGGCATAGGCGGCTTTAAGGGACGTAAACTACAGGAGCGCGATTCGATTATCTTTCGTCAAAAACGACGTTATCTGCCTTACTTTTTGTCCCGTACTCTTAATTTGCCTGATTTTCATGAGATTGACAAAAGAGAAATTACTTTGCGGGTTGTTTTAGGACCGCAACAACACCATTTTTCAAAACAAGGGGTGGAAACATTTTTGAGCGGCGTTTATACGGTAACAAGCGAGTTTGACCGTATGGGCTGTCGTTTGGAAGGTCCTTTGATTGAATCGCGAAACAGTAAAACAGGAACGGATATTATTTCCGATGGGATTGCTTTCGGCTCTGTTCAGGTGCCGAGCGGCAAGCCGATTATTTTATTGGCTGACAGGCAGACCACCGGAGGCTATGCTAAAATTGCCACGGTCGCTTCTGTTGATATACCAAAATTAGCACAGCGAAAACCCGGCAACACAGTCCGCTTTACCGACGTTACCGTGGAGGAAGCCGCAAAGCTGATTAAAGACGAGATGAATGAACTGGAAGACTTCAGAAAAGAAATTCACAAACCCTGCGCGGAGGTGCTGGACTCAAGATTGGTGGCAAAAAGGTTGCAAAAATTGTTTGTAAAGGCGGGGGAGTAATTCTGTGAGTAATACCATAAGACGAGGACGGCTTGAACCGCCACTCAATAAAGACAAAGCGCTTACACCCGGCTCAGGGGCGGCGAAATTGCGTCTGCCTGTAAGGCAGTTTAAAAAAGTGTTGGTAGCCAACCGCGGCGAAATAGCCGTTAGAATAATCCGAGCTTTGCGGGAGCTTGGTATTCGCAGTGTGGCTGTATATTCCAAGGAAGATAAAAACAGTCTGCACGTCCAATTGGCAGACCAGAGAATTTGCATCGGAGAAGATTCCCCGAACAGCTATTTTAATAAAGAGCGGATTGTAACATCAGCTTTAATCTTTGAGGCGGACGCAGTTCACCCGGGTTACGGCTTTCTTTCAGAAAATGCTGACTTTGCACGCTTATGCGCTAAAAACAGCATAACGTTTATAGGTCCGCAAGCCGACATACTTGAAAACATAAGCAATAAATCCAATACTCATCAAATTAGTGAAAAAAATATTGAAAATATGCGGCACATTGAGGTTCAAATTATCGCGGATAATTACGGAAATGTGGTATCTTTTGGGGAACGGGATTGCACTATCCGACTTAGGCACGGACATAATAAGCTTTTGGCTGAATCCCCCTCCCCTGCCGTTAATTCCGCAATGAGAAAGGCTTTGGGTGAAGCGGCGGTGATTGCCGCTAAGGAGTTGGGATATGTAAACGCAGGAACAGCAGAATTTGTTTTGGACGCTGAGGGGCAACATTATTTCACAAAAATAAAGCCCTGTATTCAGACTGAACACGGGGTAACGGAAATAGCAACAGGTATAGATTTGGTGGCAGAGCAAATTAGGGTTGCTGCCGGTGAAGTTTTGAGCTTTACCGGAAAGAATGTTAAAATAACGGGACACTCCATAGGATGCCGGATTTACGCCGAGTTGTCGGGAAACAGCGTTGCCAGGCACATTCACCTGCCCGCCGGAAACGGTATTCGGGTGGATACGGTTTTATACACAGGCTATTCTGTACCGTCGGATTATGCTGATTATGATAATATGATTGCCAATGTATTGGTTCACGCCCCCACGCGGGAACGCGCAATTGCTAAAATGCGCTCCGCGTTAGATGAAACAGTTATATTAGGCGTTAAAACCAATTTAGATTTTCTGTTTCAGATTACGCGTGAGCCTGAATTTTGCGCGGGCAGATTTGATTCAAGTTTTATAAATAACAGTTACTGAATAACTTGCAAAGCGAGTTATTCAGAATTATAAGTAACAGGAGCAATAAATATGATATATAAAGTAGACTTAAACAGTGATTTAGGAGAAAGTTTCGGCGCTTATAACATAGGCATGGACGAAAAAATCATACCGCTTATTTCTTCCGCCAACGTTGCCTGCGGCTACCATGCCTCAGACCCCGTGGTTATGTTGCGAACCATTGAGCGTATAAAAGCGGCGGGAGCGCAAATAGGCGCACATCCGGGATTTCCCGATTTAATGGGTTTCGGACGGCGCAATATGAGCATTTCGTTAGAAGAGGCAAAGGCATACACCTTATACCAAATCGGGGCTTTGGGCGGAATGTGCCGTGCAAGCGGTATAAAATTACAGCATGTCAAAGCCCACGGCGCACTTTACAACATGGCGGCGGCAGATTATTCCTTATCTAAGGCTATTTGCGAAGCAATAGCCGCTTTTGACCCTAATGTAATAGTACTGGGCTTATCGGGAAGCGAGACAATCCGTGCGGCTGAGGACTGCGGTTTGAGGGTCGCACGGGAGGTTTTTGCCGACCGCGGTTATAACGAGGACGGTTCTTTAGTAAACCGTAATAAGGAAGGCGCGTTTATTCATGATGAAAACGAGGCTGTATCAAGAGTTGTTCGCATGGTAAAAGAGGGGAAAGCTCAGGCGATAACAGGCAAGGATATTTCAATCAGGGCAGATTCGGTTTGCGTACACGGGGACGGAGAAAAGGCGTTGCTGTTTGTGGAGAGAATCCGTGGGACGCTTAAAGAGGCGGGAATTGAGGTTTGCGGGTTGGGAGATTTGTAAGTGTTATAATTTCAGACTTTATTTACGAATCCATCAAATTTATAAAAGATTTCAACCTGCTTATCAGTTATTATTATTTTGTTTAAACAATTGCGAATTATATTTTTGCGCTCCTGTACGGTCATGTATTCCCATGTTTCCTTTAGAGTAGTGAGCGTTTTATTTATATTTTGTATCTGTCCGCTGATTGCACTGCGTTCCTGTTCCCTTTTTATCTGTTCCTGTATGCCGGTAAGCTGTTTTCGTAACTCACCAATCGTTTCGAGAAGAACCTCATCACTTCCCTCCGAATAAATGCCGTAAAGGCGTTTTATTTTTTTGGCTGTTTCCCCATACTGACTGTTTAAAATTTCTATAACGCTCTTTGACGACTCCTTTTCGCATTTTATATTTTTTTGTCTTAACGAAAAGGCAAATAAATCCTGTATAACCACGCTTTCTATTTCAGCCGCCCACTGCTTTGGGTTGTTGCAGTCGGGGTCTTTAATAAGGTGTGGTTTGTTTTTATCCTGCGAATAGCATACAAGCTTGCAGTCATATTTTCCCCACTTCTGATAACGCAGTTTTGCGCCGCATTTACCGCAAACCAAAAGCCCCGTCAATAAGTAATTGCTGTCACTCGGGCGAAACACCGACCTCGAAAGCATATAATCCATAGCCTTTTGATAGGTTTCAAGACTGATAATAGGTTCATGCTTTCCTATATATTCCTCGCCGTTATAGTTTATGAACCCGGCATTGGATTTTCTTGTCAAAATCTGCATCGCTAATTTCTCATATTTTAATCCTACCATTTGAGCTATTTTGGCACAAGAGTAGCCCTCTAAGTATAAATCGTAAATTTTTCGGACGGTATCGGCATCTTGGTTTGGAATAAGTATCCCCTGCCCTTTATCATAATCATATCCGAAAGGGATTCTGCCACCGCCCATCCACAAGCCCGCCTTGACCCGCTCTTTCATTCCCATACGGGTTCGCTCGCGGATATTCTCCCGCTCAAGCTGGGCAAAGGCAGAAAGTATGCCGAGCATTAACCGCCCGAGAGGTGTTGAGGTATCCATACTTTCATTCAGCGATAAAAAGTCAACGCCGTGAGGGTTGAAAACGTCTTCAATTAAGTACAGGGTATCCTTTTGGCTTCGGGAAAGCCTGTCAAGCTTATAAACCAAAACCCTGTCCACAAGTCCGTTTTTTATATCCTCAATCAACCGCCCAAGCTCCGGGCGCTCGATATTGCTCCCTGTGAAACCGCCGTCGATATAATAATCGTAGTCCTTAATGCCTTTGGATACACAATAAGCTGTCAGCATTTCCTTTTGGGCGTCAATCGAGTAACCTTCCTCGCGCTGTGCGTCGGTTGAAACACGGATATAAATTGCGGATTTTATTTTTTTCATAAATCGCTCCCATGTGAAATAATGCTACAACGGAAAAGAATCGCTTTTTCTATCATTATAGCATATACTTTAATTTATTTCAACATCTTTTGTTTCAATACGTCTTTTGTCGGGAACCGCTTTTAATCTTTCATTTACCTGTAAAATAGTCTTTTGAATAATTTCGCTTTCAATAATATAATTTTTCATGTTTTCAGAATTTAATTTTTGATTATTTACATAGCGTATTATTTCCAAAAATTACCACCTCAATTTATTATGGGAGGGAGGGAGGGTTTTTAAACAAGCGGCTAACTCCTTTTGCCGCTCATATAAAAATCCGGGAGATATATTATTTTTATTTTTAATTCTTGTCTTGCAAACAACGATAATGTATGGTATACTTTGGGAGTTCCGCTTAAAATCATGAGAGCCCCGGAGGTAAAAAGTGCCAAACATAATAATTATCGGCGAAAACAGCTACATAGGGAACGCCTTTGAAGCTTTCGCCCGAAAAGAACTTAACCCCAATATAAAAAAAATCAGCAGTCGTAATGAAGCTTGGAAAAACGAGAATTTTTCCCAAGCCGACTGCGTTTTATTTTGCGCCGGAATAGCCCACAAAAAAGCGGAAGACGAGCTGCATTTCGCTGTAAACCGCGATTTGGCGGTCGAAACAGCAAAAAAAGCTAAAAAAGAAAAAGTCCCCCACTTTATTTACATCAGCAGTGCGGCTGTTTTCGGAAATGATGGGGGTACAGTCAACCCGCGAACCCCCCCGAACCCGCGCGGTGCTTATGGCGAAAGCAAGTTTGAAGCTGAAAACGAGTTGAAAAAATTAAGTGATGTTAATGACAACGGATTCATTTTAACAATTGTACGCCCACCTATGGTTTACGGAGCGGGTTGTAAAGGTAATTTCCCGCGGCTTGTGAGGTTGTCGGAAATTATGCCCTTATTCCCCGATATTGATAATAAACGCAGTATGATTTATATAGAAAATTTATGCTTTTTCCTGCTTGGTTTGATTGAGGACAGGCGGCGAGGCGTATTTTTCCCGCAAAACGCGGAATATCAAAGCACTTCTGCCATTTATCGGCAGATTCGCGAGGTTTTGGGCAAAAAAAGCCGTCTTACAAAGCTGTTTAATCCTTTTATTTACTTTTTTTGTAATTTTCTCTCCCCTGCACAAAAGCTTTTCGGTGATTTTGTTTATTCAGGCTCGGATTTTGAAAAAATTGATTTTATTGGGTTTAAAACCGGAATAAAAAGGAGCGTCGAAAATCCTCGAAAAACTTGACTTTCGGGCGGCGTTATGATATTATTAAATCGCGTTCCGACATGCCGACCTTTTTATATGCAAAGCGACCTACACATCAAAAAGGGCAGCGCAACTCTCCAGCTTTGTAAAAACGGTACAGGCGCTAAGTTTTGCTTTGGCGAGGGAGTTTTTAACAATTTAATTATATTTTCTTAATATTCCTAAATTTCAAGGGGGGCTTTATTATAAAACCCGTTTCAATTATACGAACAATAATGACTGTTATTGTTGACTGCCTGTTTTGTTGGCTAAGTTGGCTCGGCGCGGTGGTTGTATATACATATTTTTTTATAAACGATTATTCCGTTGTTACAGTCATTAACCAAAATATTCCTTTTATCTTCGTTTTCTGCGCTTTGTTTTTTACAATTTGTGGAGTCTACCGAAGCTTGTGGCGGTATGTAGGTATCGGAGGCGTCATAAGACTTGCAACTGCTGTTTTATTAACCTCGTTCGCGGTCTACGTGCTACTGAGGCTCAAAATGGGCTTTTGGTCTAATCCGGGTCTCGGTATGATGGCATTTTATTTTCTGCTGACGGCGACGTTTTTTATGCGCTTGTATAAAAGTGTTTTTTATGCGTTATTTGTGTATTGCCGCCGTTTGCTCGGGAAAAATGCATCGACTGCAAATGACCCGCGTGAACCTGTAAGAACGTTGTTAATCGGCGCGGGCAGTAACGCTACCGCTTTTATTCTGAACTCTGATTTGCACGGAAATCGACCGCGTAGAATTTTAGGTATTGTTGACGCCGACCCGCGTAAGCATGGTTATAAATTGCACGGCGTACCGATATATGGCGATGACGATAATATCCCTATGTTTATAGAAAGATTGAAAATAGATGAGATTATTATAACCATTCCGTCAATTGGCAATGAAAAATTGAGAGAAATTGTAAAGCTTTCTTCCTTTAACCGCTGTAAGGTAAGGTTGCTTTCGGGACTTTCAAGCGA
The DNA here is from genome assembly GCA_009776305.1 of Oscillospiraceae bacterium. Lineage (GTDB taxonomy): Bacteria > Bacillota > Clostridia > Oscillospirales > Ruminococcaceae > Ruminiclostridium_E. Next base: position 137,216 of record WRLY01000003.1, read on the forward strand.
CAAAGCGGGCGACAAACTTCGCGATATTGACATAAACGATCTGTTAGGACGTCCCGAAGCCGTTTTGGATATGCGGGAAATCGGCGAATGGTTAAATGAAAAAACCGTGCTTGTCACAGGGGGAGGCGGCTCTATAGGTGGTGAAATTTGCCGTCAATTACTGTCTTTGCATAAAGCCGGGCGAGGCTCTCAGATTGAAAAATTAGTTATTTTTGATATTTCGGAGAATAACGCCTATAATTTAAAAGAAGAATTAACCGTAAATCTTAATTGTGACGATGATAAGGTGATTGTAAGAATAGGCTCGGTTCAGGACCAAAAGAGGCTTGACGAGGTGTTTCGTGAATTTAAACCCTCAGTTGTGTTTCATGCCGCCGCTTATAAGCATGTTCCGCTTATGGAGCAGTGTCCGCGTTTGGCGCTTGAAAATAACGCGCTCGGAACCTACCGCACGGCACTTTGCGCCGACAGACATAATGTACAAAAATTCATCATGATTTCTACCGATAAGACCATAAAACCGACTAATGTTATGGGGGCGACAAAACGGGTTGCGGAGCTTTTAGTCCTCGGACTCAACGAAAGGTCTGACACCGATTTCGTATGCGTTCGTTTCGGGAACGTGCTTGATTCCAACGGTAGCGTCATTCCGCTGTTCAAGCGGCAAATCGAAGCGGGAGGTCCTGTGACTGTAACCCACTCCGACATTATCCGTTATTTTATGACCATACCTGAAGCTGCGAAGTTAGTATTGGAAGCCGGAGCAATGGCTAAAGGCGGCGAAATCTTCATCTTAGATATGGGAGAGCCGGTAAAAATTACCGAGCTCGCGGAATCTTTAATACGGCTCGCGGGTCTTACCCCTCACATTGACATAAAAATTGAATTTACGGGACTTCGACCGGGCGAAAAGCTGTACGAAGAACTGTTGTTGAACGAGGAAAAAATTACCGAAACCTTAAATGAGAAGATTTTCGTAGTACAACCAGCTCCGGCGGCGGAGTATGAGGAAATTGCTGATTGCATGGAATCGGCATTACCGGAGGAACAAAATGTTCGCGCATGGCTAAAGCGTTTTGTTCCCGAGTATCAATATATTCCTGAAACGGTATTTGATAAGGAGGCTCTATATGGGACAAAAGCAACAGTTTCGTAAAAACGAAAGCATGGAATCAAGCGGCTCTTTTCTTCGGTTTGTATCGGTTGTTTTCTTTGTTGGAATCACGGCGTTATACCCGCTTTATATGCCTTTAGGCAGATATTGGACTATGACAGAAAACAAAAAGGATTTATTTGTCAAATTTACAATAATAACAGCCTTAGTTATTTTAGCTACATTATTTTACCTGTTAAAGCAGAAAAAGCGTTTTTACGTTAAAAATTATTTTATCACAGACGAGCCCGTTAGGCGTCTGTCTGTTGCCGAATGGGCAATTGCGGGTTTTATTCTGTGGGCTTTTATAAGCGCGCTACTCTCCCCCTACAGCGACGTTTGGGGCGGCTTTCGTCATGAAGGTTTTTTTCCGTTACTTTGTTATGTTTTAACATTCTTTATTATTGCGCGTTTTTATATGCCGAAAGAACTGCATTTTGTTATTTTCGCGGGTAGCGCGATTATATTAGCATTAATCGGGATTTTACAATTCTTTGGTCATGATTTTTTAAATCTATTCCCGTATACAGCATCGGTGTTTACAACTGCCGGCGGAAGCGCCGTATATGGTCCTGTTACAGCGGGGTATCCCGTTGTGGAAGTTTTTACCGACTACGGTCCTCTTTCGGAATATTTTCGCACCACGCTCGGAAATTTAAACATCGTTGCCGCCTATTGCTCATTTACGACAGTGCTTTTCACCGCGCTTTTCATGATTACAAAATCAAATCGAAAATTTGTTTATCCCGTATATCTTGCGGCTTCTATGACCTCTTTCATGCTGATTTTAATAGCAGGAGACGGTGCGGACGGTGGCAGATTAGCCATAATGGTAGCAATGTTGCTCTTAATTCCGTACTGGGTTTCCGACCGTCATAGATTCGGAAGAATATGTATCACGCTGTCGGGCTGGTGCTTGATGTACCTGTGGTATAATTCATATTTATCCTCTATGCGAAATAAAATTGATACTAGCCCGAACCTTGCCGCCAATGACCGTATCTTTTTAGAGAATTTCACTCCGAGAAGTTCGGCGCTTTTTGGAATAGTCGGAGTAACCGCGCTTGTGTTGCTCGTTCTCGGATTAGGTGTGATTTTCTTATTGAAAAAATGGGCAGAAAAACCCATGAAAATAGTCGGTATTTCGCTATTAGTATTTATCTTTGCCGGCGGATTATTGTTTGTGGAAATTGCGGGACGGCACTTTTCGGAACAGCCTGATAATTTAATTTGGCAGGCGCGGGAGGTCATGCACGGCAATCTTGATGATGACTTCGGCTCTTCGCGCGGCTTTGTATGGAAACGCGGGCTTTCGGTTATACCTGAAAACCCGGTTTTCGGCACGGGACCGGATACGTTTTATTATGCTCTCAGTCCTGAAACGCAAGAGGAAGCTAAAGCCGCTTATGGCGTTTCCTTTGATAAAGCCCATAATACGTTTTTACAAATTGCGGTCTGCTTAGGGATTCCGGCACTTTTGGCGTATTTGGTTTTTTTAGGCGGCTTATTTATTCCCGCAATAAAAAGAGCGTTTAACCGACCGATTTTATTAGCTTTCGGTGCGGGAGCGCTGAGTTATATTATTCAAAGTTTCTTCTGTGTAGAGGTTCCGATTGTTTCGCCGCTGTTTTGGGTCGCGCTCGGAGTTATGGCAGGAGAAATTTGGAGAGAAAGAATTGGGTGTGATGTTTTTGATTTTTAAACGAGCATTTGACATAAGCACTTCTCTTTTGGCAATAATTTTATTAAGCCCGCTTTTTATATTTTTAATTTTCGCGGTTAAGGTTTCATCGCCCGGCTCTGTGTTTTTTAAACAAAGCAGAATAGGGCGACATAAAAACCTATTCGTCATGCTAAAATTCAGGACAATGCGTACAGACGCTCCGAAAGATATTCCGACCCATCTGCTTGCCGACCCTGACGCATACATAACGCCGCTCGGAAAATTTATGCGAAGAACCAGCCTTGACGAAATCCCGCAGATTTTTAATATTCTTAAAGGGGATATGAGCGTTGTCGGACCTCGCCCTGCCCTTTGGAATCAGGATGACTTAGTAGCGTTCCGTGACCAATACGGCGCAAATGACGTGCGCCCCGGCTTGACGGGATTAGCGCAAATCAGCGGACGAGACGAGTTGCCTATTGCTGTAAAAGCCGCTTACGACGGCGAATATGTGGAGAAAATGAGCTTTTTATTTGATTGCAGGATTATTTGGCGAACAGTTTTTAAGGTTGCAAAGTCGGAAGGGGTTAAAGAGGGCGTTAAGGAGGAGAAGGCTGTTGAGGAAAGCGTTGCTGGAAAAAATGGTTAAGTCTATCGTCATATCGCCCCAAAAACTTATGTTCTGTCATCACAAAGCTTAACCTCAGTCCACCGGAAACCGCCTATATATCTCCTCCTCCGTAATCGGAGGATACATTTCATTAAACCTCTCCAAATTCATGAATATATCATTATACGGTACAACCACAAGCCCTGTTTCCCGCGTTCTTTTAATGAGCGCGGGACTGCTTTTTTCCAAACCGCAAAAGCTAATCCATTCAAGCCATTTGCTTAACCCGAACATTTTCGCAAAAGTGACCCACGTCGGAATCCCCCCTTCCCTGCCCTTGTTAAAATCGCTTGCTCCTTTGGGTTTAATCCGCTCATATTCACTGATAAAAACAGCCTTTTGCTTATGTATATCTATTTTCGGCTTCGGATAATATTGGGCTAAAAATTCCTTCAGATTAACCCCGAACCTTAATTTTATAACAGTATGGGGCGGCATATCTTTCATAAGAAAATCCGTAGCCGTAGGATTTCTGCCGTTGTCCAAGATAAACTGGTCTATGGTATCAAATATAGTCTGCTCCGTCCAGGCTGTAAATGGCAAAGCCTCTATAATCTCGTTAATCTTTGCGATTGCCTCAAAGTCCGTCTGCAGGTCTAAAGCCGATAAAGCCTTTTGTAATGCCTGTTTTCGTGTCATAGTGGTGATTCCTCCTGTAATTTTTCTACTACAGACGCTCATTCCGATGATATTAGGTGAAGTAAAACGCTATCTGCGGGATAACAATCAAGTGCGCGTCAGCCGATCTCTGCGAGACCTTGCCTACCGTGCCATGCAGGCAAAAGAAAAGCTCACGGGTGAAAAATCCCGTGAGCCTAATGTTGAGGAAATAGCTAAGGAAATCGACGCCAAACGCGAGGACGTCGTTTTAGCGCTTGAAGCAATCAGCGAACCGCTGTCGCTTTACGAACCGGTTTTTTCAGAGGCGGGCGACACCATTTACGTTATGGACCAAATCGGCGACAACAATGACGACAACAACTGGTTGGACGAAATCGCGTTAAAAGAGGCAATCGCACACCTTGGACAGCGTGAAAAAAAGATTTTGAATCTTAGGTTTTTCCAGGGGAAAACTCAGGTAGAGGTTGCAGAGCAGATAGGAATAAGCCAGGCTCAAGTTTCCAGGCTCGAAAAAGGCGCACTTAATAAAATAAAAAGAAAAATATAGCTGAACTAATAATTTCTTTCAATAGTAAAGAAATGAGTTTTACAGCTATTTAGATTAATGAAAGAATAAAACTTTTCAGCTAATTCACCTGCATTACCTGACTCGGCTTCAAAATTTTTAACATCTTCCATTGTTTCAAAGGTTAAAAAATCAGTGCAACCCGTAAACCTCGTCAGCCTCCAGCACAAACAGCAAGCCGTTGCCGCCTTTGTCGATTTCAAGACTTTCCCTGATTGATTCAACGATTTTGTCTTTAAGCTCGTTTTTGGCTATTATGAAAACCTCTTCTTTTTCGGGCTCTATTTCTATTGAGAAAAATCTGCGTACCTCGCCACAACCGGCAGCCCTCGCATTTATAATTGTGCCGCCGCTTGAACCAACTTTATTAGCGGCTTCCACAACATCCTCCGCTTTGCCTTTCTCAACAATTGCGTATATTATGTTATACATAGTTTCACTCCTTACGGCGTTATTGGAATTTATGTTTTCGACACTGTCCAACAGGCGTATACTGCCATAATGCTCGGATATGGGATAAGAAAACGCAATCCCGTGATTAGGCTTTTCAAATTCCATGTGCTCGCCGATGTCTTTGATTACTTCTGCCGCACAACTGCTCTTAACTATTATCGTGACGACTTCTTTCCGAATTTCGTTAAGCGCTAAAAAATTTAACAAGCGGCTGTTTACGGTTCCTCTGCCTATTGACACAGTTCCGCCTTTTATATCGTATTTTTTAGCATACTTAAAAATTTTATCAGCGTCACCCATCTTTACCACACAGAAAATTAAGGTGTATTCGGTCATAATTTCTCACTCTCCGTTCTTAATGGGATTTTGGGATTCCGGTATATGTGCCGAAGCGCTTGACTTTAGTTTAAGTTTATAAATAAAACCTAATAATTGCAGTGCAATAATAGGCATCATTGTCACCATTGCGATTACGCCGAACGAGTCAATTAAAACATTGGAATATTCGACCGCTTCAGACGCGCCCTGTGTAAATGCAAGCACAAAAGTCGCCGTCATAGGACCTGCCGCCACAGCTCCCGAATCAAACCCTATTCCCACAAAAAGCTTAGGCGTTATGAACATCAAAACCACCGCCGCCGCAAAGCCCGGCAACAGATAATGCCATAACATTATTGAGGGAACAATAATTCTTAACATTGACAAACCTACCGAAAACGCCACGCCTACCGCTAAAAAAATCAATACTGTTTTACGTTTAATATGTCCGTTGGTTACGTCTTCGATTTGATGGGTAAAGACGTAAACAGCAGGCTCAGTAAGTACAATTAACGCACCTAACACAAAACCCACACCCACAATCAGCGCTTTGCTTTCTCTGAGCGCCACTCCATAGCCTATAACATTTCCCGCATTCATAAACCCTGCGTTAACGCCGACAAAAAACAGCAACAACCCTAAATAAGCATAGAAAAAACCCACAATTATTTTCCGCAGAGCATTTTTTTGCAGATGAAACTTAAACTTTTGAAAAATCATAAATATTATGAAAATCGGCAAAAGTGTTAAAAATGAATTTAACGCTACGTGCGACAATTCAGCGAAAAAAGGACTCAAAAGCGAACTTTCGTCAGTGATTTGCATATCCAAGACAGCGTCAACGTCGCCGGTTTTCACAAAAAAATTTAAAATAAAAACGCCGAAAACAGAACCGAGCGCCGCAGTTCCAACCAAGCCGAAACTGTCCTGCTCGGCGGTTTTACTGTCTTTTTGCATAGCGGCTGCCCCTAAAGCCAACGCCAATATAAAAGGCACCGTGACCGCGCCCGTTGCCGCGCCCGCAGCGTCAAAGGCTACAGCTAACATGGTCGGAGGAGCGAAAAAAGAAAAAATAAGTATTACGCCTAAAATTACGCACATCATTACCCGCATTGAAAAGTCTTTTACGATTCTTGTAAATCCTACAGACAGCAAAACACCCGCGCCTACGGAAATAATAGAACGAATTAAGCCGGCTGAAATTAAATTCCCTGTAACGGACGAAACCTGCTCCGCCAACACTTGCACGCTGGGCTCGGCAAAAGTGATGAAAAATCCGATAATAAAACCGACTACTATGATAAACCATAACTTGTTTGATGTTAAAAGCGTTTTTCCCATATTAGAGCCGAGAGGCAAAAAAGCCAAATCCACTCCGATTAACAAAAGAGTCAGTCCCAAAATTATCAGAATCGCGCCTATAATAAAGCGTGCCAACAATATTCCCGGCACGGGCGCAATAGTGAAACTTAAAATCAGAACAAGAATTACAATAGGAAAAACAGCCGATAATACCTCTTTTAATTTGTTCAATAACACATTCAAATTAACAGTCCTCTTTCAAGAAAATGACTTTAAAACAGATTAGTTATAATTATAGCATACTTTGGACTACCCGTCAACAGATATATGCCGCAAGCTTTACCGCGAATTTCGGCAATTATTTTGCATTACGCAACTTAATACGTTGTTCACGGCGTTTTACACCCTCATTAAATTCTTTTTCATTTTCCCCGTCTAAAATCATTGAGGGGACGGCAAGGGGGGAAAGATTTTCATCTACAGCAACAAAAACAATGTAGGCAGAGTTTGTTGTTTCTATTTTACCTGTTCTGTAATCTTTAACCGAAACATCAATCTTTACTTCCATTGATGTTTTACCAACCCATGTAACAATACCGGTTAATGTGGTAATCTGACCGGATTTTATGGGTTTATCAAACGTAACCCGGTCTATAGAGGCTGTAACTACATTCTCGGCTGAATATAACATTGCGGTTTGCGCCCCGCAAATATCTATCCAGTGCATAAGCTTACCGCCGGACAGATTGCCGAAATGATTTGTGTCTGCCGGCATTACAATTTGAGACATTTGAACCATATATTCTTTAGGATGCTTTTTGTCCATAATTATTTTCTCATTTCTTTGTATCACATTATTTTATCTTATGTAGCTGAACTTAATCTTCTGCTCTCTATCCGGCAAATGCGCCTTGCTCCCCTCCATAATTTTAAGCAAATACGCCATATTTTTCCCTATTTGCGTCATCATCTGAGCCCCCTCTATGTCTTCCGAAACCTCGCCGGGAGCGCCGCCGTGGATTCCGCTCCAATAAATGGTAGGGGTAATGAGCATTTCGGCGATTTGGAAATACTTATTGATTTGCTCAATAGCGGCAGTGACGCCCGACCTTCTCGCCACAACCACGCTCGCGCAGGGCTTAAACCTGAACGCCGTACCCGACGAGAAAAAAGCTCTGTCCAAAAATGACTTCAAAGTACCGTTGATTCCCGCATAATATACAGGCGAGCCTATTATTATGCCGTCGGCGGCTCTCATTTTGTCAATTATTTCGACTGCGCCGTCATCAAAAGCGCAATAACCGATTTTATGACAGGCGGCACAAGCCGTACAGCCGCGAAAAGGCTTATTCCCGATATTTATAAGCTCTGTTTCTATATTTTCTTTCCGTAACTCGCTGAAAACCATTTCAATCGCCGCTCCCGTATTTGAGCCAGTGCGGGGGCTTCCGTTTACTGCTACTACTTTCATTTAATTTTCCACCTTTCTGTTTGTAATAATTTAATTATATTCGAGAGCTTTGTTAATAATAATACCATATTTTTTAAGAAAAAGCAAATTTATTAACTTGCAAAAATTCCAAAAATATGATAAAATAATAAAAACAGGCAAAAAATGTATATAAAAGCAGAAAAGGACGGACTTCTTAATGAACATAAAAATCACTAAAACATTAACTCCCAAAGCTATTCCGACAGATGAAAGCGCTCTTGGTTTCGGGCGGATTTTCTCCGACCACATGTTTATAATGAATTATAAAGCAGATAAGGGCTGGTATGACCCCCGCATTGTCCCTTTCGGGGACATTTCCCTTTCCCCTGCCGCTATGGTTTTGCACTATTCTCAAACTATATTTGAGGGACTGAAAGCTTACAGAACACAAACCTCCGGAAGTTCAGACGGCGGAAAGATTCAGCTTTTCAGAGCCCGCGACAATTTTAAACGTATGAACCTTTCGGCAAGGCGTATGGTGATTCCCGAAATCCCCGAAGATATTGCCATTGAAGCGCTTAAAGAGCTTATAAAGCTTGATAGAGAATGGGTTCCCAAAAGCGACGGCGCATCGCTTTATATCCGCCCGTTTATTTTTGCCGCCGACCCTTTTATCGGGGTGCGCCCCGGTAGCGAGTATATGTTTGTCATTATAACGTCGCCGTCCGGACCTTATTACGCCACCGGCTTAAACCCTGTCGGGATTTATGTAGAGGAAAATTATGTAAGAGCGGTCAAAGGCGGAACAGGTTACACCAAAACCGGCGGGAACTACGCCGCCTCTTTAGCGGGGCAGGTTGAGGCGCAAAAGCATAATTTAGCGCAGGTTTTATGGCTTGACGGAATTGAGCGAAAGTATATAGAAGAAGTCGGTGCTATGAATATTTTCTTTGTTATAAATAATGAAATTATAACCCCCGAGCTGCAAGGCTCGGTGTTGGAGGGCATTACCAGAAAATCGGTGCTTGAATTATGCCGTAAATGGGACATGAAAGTCACCGAGCGGAAAATCTCAATTCAGGAAATCGCCGATGCTTATAAAAACGGCACGCTGCAGGAAGTTTTCGGAACAGGTACGGCAGCGGTAATTTCCCCCGTAGGATTTTTAAAATGGGGTGAACTGGCAATGGAAATCAATAATAATAAAATAGGCGAAATTTCAGCTAAACTTTACCAAACACTGACAGGAATACAGTATGGAAAGATTGTTGATGATATGGGTTGGACAATGGAGGTTTGCGATTAATACGGAGGTATTATAAGTTGGAGTTTTTAAACAAAAATAAACGCTATACCTATGAGGATTATAGACGCTGTTGATAAAACAGTTTCGGCTCACATGTTGAAAGATGGAGAGTATATCGTAAACGCATACGGCGTTGAAGATGAAACCGTCAGCGTTCAGATTCTCAACGGCTGTACGATTAATTTAAAGGACGTTTTTCCTTATTAAAACTAATACAGGAGAAGACATTTAGTTTTAAAAAAGCTTAAGTATTAGATGAAAAATATTTCACCACTCGTTGGTGCTTGGAGAGGATGGTATTTAACATGCAAAACACTGAAAAAACCATGGACAAACTCATTGCGCTTTGTAAGGGGCGCGGATTTATCTTCGCGGGGAGCGAAATTTACGGCGGTTTGGCGAATACTTGGGATTACGGACCGCTCGGCACAGAGCTTAAAAACAATATAAAAAAAGCCTGGCTAAAAAAGTTCGTGCAGGAAAGCAAGTATAACGTAGGCTTAGACAGCGCAATTTTGATGAACCCGCAAACCTGGGTAGCTTCGGGGCATTTAGCAGGGTTTTCCGACCCTTTAATATCCTGCAAGGGCTGTAAAACCCGCCACAGAGCCGATAATTTAATCGAGGACTTCGACGGGACTATAACTTCCGGCTGGGAAAACAAAAGACTTGAGGAATATATAAGCGATAAAAAAATCGCCTGCCCCAATTGCGGCAAAAATGATTTTACGGATATTCGCAAATTTAATCTTATGTTCAAAACCTTTCAGGGGATTACCGAGGAAACAGCCGACGAGATTTACCTACGTCCCGAAACAGCACAGGGAATATTCGTGAATTTCACGAATATTCAACGAACTACCCGCAGAAAAATCCCGTTTGGAGTTGCACAGGTCGGAAAATCATTCAGAAATGAAGTCACCCCCGGCAAATTTATTTTCCGTGTGCGGGAATTTGAGCAGATGGAGCTTGAATTTTTCTGTAAGCCCGGTACAGATTTAGAGTGGTTTGAATACTGGAGAGAATTCTGCAAAAACTGGCTCATGTCAATCGGCTTAACCGAAGAAAATATACGTCTCCGCGACCATAAAAAAGAAGAATTATGCTTTTACTCAAAAGCCACCACCGACTTTGAGTATCTTTATCCTTTCGGCTGGGGTGAATTGTGGGGAATCGCCGACCGTACCGATTATGACCTTAAACAGCATATTGAAACCTCCGGCAAAACCCTTGAATACTTCGACCCCGAAACTAACGAGAAATACATTCCCTATGTAGTCGAGCCAAGTCTCGGCGTAGAGCGACTTTTACTTGCGGTTTTGACCGATGCTTACGACGAGGAGGACTTGCCCGACGCCGGAAACCCCGATGGCGGTACTAACAGAACAGTTTTGCGCTTTCACCCCTACCTTGCTCCCATCAAGGCGGCGGTTCTACCGCTGTCCAAAAAATTAGGAGAATCGGCAGGGAAAATCTATGAGGATTTATGCAAATATTTCTCATGCGAGTATGACGAAACAGGAAATATAGGCAAGCGCTACCGCCGTCAGGACGAAATAGGCACGCCGTTCTGTGTTACCATCGACTTTGAAACCGAAACTGACGGCAAGGTTACAATCCGCGAGCGCGACAGCATGGAACAGATACGCATAGAAACAGAAAAGGTGCGGAAATACATTGAGGAAAGAATAAAGTTCTGATTTTGGTAAATTTTATGAATTTTATGACGATATAATTTACAGTAGCCATAATAATTTATAACTTCCCTATTTTTTAGGGGAGTTATACCTGTCTAAAAAAGGAGGGTGTCATGATTATTACAAGCGCAAATGTAAATACATCGTCATCAGGCAGTTATGAAAAAACCGTAACACAAAGCGCCAAACTTGTTTCGGCACAGTCAAACACAAATACCGTGCGCGGCATTGGGATAACAATGAGTGCGCGGACAAGGTTCGACTACTTTGAAATGAATGAGCAGAATTCGCAAATCAGCGATGCGGGCGATAACAACAATAACCAAAACGCAAAACCCGCAATTGAAATCCGCGCCCCTTCCCAAGAAGCTGCTACCCACAGAATCGCAGACCCGCGCGAATTGAAACTGGAGCTTATCATGCGATTGTTCTCCGCTTTGCGTGGCGAGCGTTTTGTACCTGTAGATTACAGCAGTAACCCGCTACAGGGGGGCTCGACGCAAACAGGCATTTCATTTAACAGAATGGGGGCGGCGAATCTTTCTTTTGTCAGAGCCGGAGGCACGCCGCCGCAAATGTTCAGCCTTATAAGGGAAGAACATACATATGAAAGCGAAAGCGTTTCTTACTCCGCAAACGGCAGAGTTACTACCGCCGACGGCAAAACAATTGATTTTTCGGTTAGCATGAATATGAGCAGAAGCGCCGAGACTTACTTGTTGCAAAACATGGGCTTTGTTCCCGCGGTACAGGGGAATATGATAGACCCCTTGATTATTAATTACGGCGGAACCGCCGCGTCGCTTACCGATGAAAAATTTGACTTTGACCTTGATTTTGACGGAACGCTCGACAGAATAAGCTTTGCTGGAGCGGGAAGTGGGTTTTTGGCGCTTGATAAAAACGGCGACGGGATAATCAACGATGGAAGCGAATTGTTTGGTCCGCAAAACGGAGACGGTTTTGCGGAACTCCGTAAATACGATTCCGACGGTAACGGGTGGATTGATGAAGCGGACGAGGTATACTTACAGCTTAGGGTTTGGAGCAAGGACAAAGACGGCAACGACGCCTTATACACATTAAAAGAACTCGACATCGGAGCGATTTATCTGTATCCGAATAAGACCGAATTTGGTATGTTCGACAGCCAAAACAACGCTCAGGGAAATATGAGTTCTACCAGCTTTTTCCTTAAAGACGGCGGCGGCGCGGGAACTATTTCACATTTTGATTTATTAGCGTAATATTAAAAAAAGCATTTCAGACAGTATGGCTATTTTACCGTCTATTTTAAAGACGTCAGCATTTTCCGCGCAAAAATATAAAAACAAGGTGTAACAAGTCCCACCTTGTTTTTTTTATATCCGAGCATAATGAAAGAAAAGAGCTTGGCTCAAAGATATTTGCCGCCCTCAAAATTTTTATCATCTTTTTACATTAATTGTTTATTTCTCCTTGCATTATTTGTTAAAATACTATATAATTATTGTAAAGCATTGTGTTTATCCATTCAATACCTATCGGGAGGAAAATCATGAACGCAAATAATGCCACAGTAAAAAAACACAGCGTTCTAATCGTTGACGACGAGACTTTTAACCTGATTGCCATAACGCATATATTAGAAGCGGATTATAACATTCTTGCAGTCAAAAGCGGATTAGCCGCTGTTAATGCGGCTAAGGAGCATAATCCCGACGTAATTCTGCTTGATTTGGTAATGCCCGACATGGACGGTTACGCAGTAATTACCGAATTAAAAAAATCCGAACAAACACGGAATATCCCCGTTATTTTTATAAGCGGCTTAGATAACCCCGAAGACAAGGAAAAGGGATTGCACCTCGGAGCCGCAGATTATTTGGTTAAGCCGTTTTCTCCCGATTTGCTAAAATCAAGGCTCTTAAAACAAATAGAGCTGATAGCGCCGACTAAAAACCTGCCGTGAATCTGATTCACGGACAGGTCTGAATAATACTATATTTTTCGGGGGTATTAGCCATGTATATTCGTATAAGAGCAATTCTTACCATTGTTTTGACCACCCTGGTTATTATCTCGTTCAGCATCCTTTCCGGGATTATTCTCGTGCAGAGTAATATCGAGAATTCTCAGGAAGCGGACTTGATGATTATATCCGATATTGCAGACCATTTTATAAGTAGCGAGATTGAGCTGTTGAAACTTAAGACCGCCGACGCAGCTTATGTATTGTCTAAATCCGAAGAAACAGAGTTGCGGGAAACTATGGCGGCTCTTGAAACAGCAAACCCCGAACTCATAGGAGTTGCGATTTTAGACCGAGAACAGGGTATTATCTCTTCCACGGGGATTGCGCCCGTCTTTCCCGAAATCATGTATGAGCGCACTATACAACAGGCGTTTGAAGGCAGTGTAACCATATCGTCAACCGTCCCCTCGTCAAACGGTGTTGTATTTTATTTAGCGGCACCTCTCAAAGATACGAATGACAGAATCGTTACGCTCACCCTTTCCGGCGACTATTTTTCTGATTTAGTAGGCGCGTTTTCTATTTGGGAAACGGGTCATATTTTCGTGGACGACGCCGACGGAATCCTTATCTCTAACATTCGCCCGGCGTGGGTGCAGAGCAAGGTAAATTTTCTCAACCGTCCGGAAACCCAAATCGACCAATATAACATCGAGCTTATAGAAAACCTGAGAAGCGGGAAGGATAAAGAGGCGAGAATCATCCGCTATTCTATTTCGGGCGTACCGAGGTTATGCGCCTACCGCCCAATAAGCGGGTCGGAAGAAGGCTGGCTTATGGGAACTGTCGCGCCGCTTAATGAGAGTCCTTTCAGGTACATAGACATTGGGCTGATTGCAGTTGGTGGTATCAGCTTTTTCCTAAGCTTAATCGCCGCGATTATCGCCTCCGGTTTTATAAAAAGACCGTTTGATGAATTAGCCAAAGCAGATGAGCGTACCAAGCTTATGCTGAATATGTCGCCGCTCTGCTGTCAAATCTGGGACAGCAATTTGAAAATCATCGACTGCAATGAAGCGGCAGTAAAACTGTACGGATTTAAAACCAAACAAGAGCATATAGAACGGTTTTTTGACTGTTACCCCGAATACCAACCCGACGGTAAACGTTCGATTGAAACAATACACGCGTTTATTAACAAAACGCTTTCAGAAGGATATGTCGTTATTGACTGGATGCACCAACTGCCTGACGGCACGCCGATACCCTCAAAAGTTACACTTATCAGGGTTGATTACAACAGTGATTACGCAATTATCGCGTATACCCGCGATATGCGTGAATACAATAAAATGATTGAGGAAATGCGTAGGGCGGAAATCGCCGATGAGAGAAACCGTGCAAAAAGCCAGTTCCTTGCAAAGATGAGCCATGAACTTCGCACCCCCATGAACAGCATCATGGGATTCACCGAGCTTGCTTTGGACAGCGCGGATTTGCCCAAAATCAAAAATTATTTAGGAAAAATATTAGAAAATTCAAAATGGCTTTTAAATTTAATAAACGAAATATTAGACATATCCAAAATTGAATCCGGTAGAATGGAACTGGGACATGTGCCTTTTGAGCCTTATGAAATTATTTCACGTTGCCAGTCGGTCATTATGCCCGCTACAACAAAAAAACGGCTTGAATTAAGCGTTTACGCAGAACCGTTAATCGGCAAAAAATTAATGGGCGACCCGGTAAGGCTTTCACAAGCGCTAATGAATCTTTTGTCTAATGCCGTAAAATTTACCAAAACGGGTACAATAAAGCTGTCTTCAACTGTAAAAAATTCAAATGTCGGCAGTGCGACGATGTATTTTGAAGTAAAGGACAGCGGCATAGGCATGACGCCCGAGCAGATGGAAAATATCTTTGAATCCTTTAGCCAAGCAGACTCCGGAACAACCCGAAAATTCGATGGCACGGGGCTTGGGCTTACTATTGCAAACAGCATAGTAAAGCAGATGGGCGGAAATCTGTCGGTGGAGAGTACCCCCGGCGTCGGCAGTGTGTTCAGCTTTGAAATAGTTTTTGAAACAATAGACTCACCCGTGAGCGATACAGTACATGCCAATCAGAATGAAATTGAAAAGCCTTATTTTGAAGGCTTAGTGCTTATTTGCGATGACAACAATATGAACCGTCAGGTGATTTGCGAGCATCTTTCAAACCTCGGACTTCAGACAGTTGCGGTGGATAACGGCAAAGTCGGCGTTGAAAAAGTACTGAAACGTATGGTAATGAATCAAAAACCGTTTGACTTAATCTTTATGGATATATTCATGCCTGTAATGGACGGGCTTGAAGCTGTGACAAAATTAAAAGAATTAGAAATAAAGACCCCTATTGTAGCACTGACCGCAAACATCATGGCGGGAGAGTTGGAAAAATACAGGAATTACGGTATGCTCGATTGCTTAGGTAAGCCTTTCACAGCTCAGGAATTGTGGCGGGTTTTATTAAAATACTTAAATCCGATTCCCCCTCCCGCAAGTTTAAATGAAAATAAACAGACGCAAAACACTGAACAGTTACAAAAAATGCTTATGAGCGAGTTTGTTAAAAATAATCAAACAAGATATAAAGACCTCACAGACGCAATTGCGGCAGGTGACACCAAACTCGCGCACAGGCTGATGCACAGCTTAAAAGGTAATGCAGGATTTATCGGGAAAACCAACCTGCAAGGCATAGCGAAAGAGGCGGAAACTTTGCTCAAAGCAGAAAAATCTGTTCCTATGAACATTATGGACGCCCTTGAAACCGAATTGACGCTGACCCTTGAAGAACTGACGACGGCGCTGAACCAAGAGGCTTATCCCAATAGCCATTAAATGGATAACAGTATTAGATGCAAAAGACGATTACAGATAATGGAGAAATTAAAAAATAAGGATATAAGTCGTTTTTGACTTATATCCTTATTGAATTTTCCGAAAATCGATTTTAATTTCACGCAATGAACTGTGCGTTTGACACACTGACCGGGTCGGTATAATTTTGCACTCGTGTGTAAACCTCTACTCCGCGCTCTTGTGCCGGGGTAAGCCTTCCTCCCGAGTCTCTCTCGGCAATGTCATCAGCAGTTTGCACAGTGGCGCTTTGGCTTACGGTTTCCTCAATTTGCCGCATGACTCCCACAGTCTCGTTGGAATTAGCCACCGGAATTTCATAAATGTCAGTTTGGGTATTCGGGGTAAGGTTTGGGTCAGGCGGTTCATAAGCTTCCACAATTCCCGTCGTCTGCGATTCATCTGGAGTTACCACAGGCGATTGAGCAGTACTTGACGCGCCGTTTATAAAATCTTCAATACTGAAATTTTGCAGACGGCTTTCAGGCAATGGTTCAGGAAAACTGTTCCTCAGAAAGTTAATAGTCGCGAAATCCGGTCTTTCCCCTGTTTGTTCAACAGTATCAGTACGCGGCGCAGTGCGCTCGGTGCTATAACTTTGGATATTACCCTGCTCTGGTTCGACATTGTTGTTTCTCCTTACCGAATCAACAGGCGAGGTATAAACCGAACCGCCTAACGTCCCTACGTTTCCCATACTTCCCACGCTTCCGATTGTCATTATTTCCGCCTCCTTTCAGCAGTAAGAATAAGGATACTTCCTCAATTTAATTATAATATATTTTACGGCTGAATATGTGAATAATTTGTAAACATTTCAAGTTTTTTCCTGTTTTTTTCAAAATTTTTCATTATTTCTAAAAGTATAATAATTCTTTTTTGACTTAATCTAAGAAAAAGAAAGGAATGAAACCGGTGAAAATAAATAACAACGATTATAATGAAATGCTTAAAGCCAGTTCGCCAGGCACAAAAATGCATCTGACGCTCCCTAAAGCGTTTTTTATCGGCGGGATTATATGCGTAATAGGCGAGGCGTTTTTGAAATTATATGAGCATTACGGCGCGGGCAGGGAAACGGCGGCGGCGCTGACCTCTATTACTCTGATTGCGTTGGCGGCACTGCTTACGGGTATGAAACTTTATGACAAAATCGCAAAACACGCGGGAGCTGGGACTCTGGTTCCAATCACAGGCTTTGCCAACGCCGTTGTAGCACCCGCCCTTGAATTCAAAACCGAGGGTTTTATATTGGGGGTGGGCGCAAAAATGTTCGTAATTGCGGGACCGGTCATAGTTTACGGCGTTGCCGCTTCAGTGCTTTACGGGCTGGTTTATTTTATATTCAGGGCAATGTGATACCGCAATTGCGTTAATTCTGTAGCGCACCGTGCAGAATCTGCAATACTAAACAACTCGCAATCTGTGCAAGGGCGCTCATTATTCGCCCTGTTGGAGGAAAGATGGGAAATTATTTTGGAAAAGGCACAATTAACCTTGATAACGCGCCGTCGGTGCTTTCTTATGCTTCGGCGGTAGGACCGAAAGAAGGGGAAGGTCCGTTGGCGGACTATTTCGATTATATAGGCGAAAAAGCCGATTTCGGTGAGGAAAGCTGGGAAAAAGCCGAAGTAATCCTGCAAAAAAACGCATTTCGCGCCGCACTTGAAAAGGGGCAATTGGCGGAAACAGACATAAGCTTTATTTTCGCGGGGGACTTGCTAAACCAGTGTACCGGCTCGGCTTATGGTATAAGGGATTTTGATATACCGTTCGTGGGGCTATTCGGAGCCTGCTCTACAATGGCAGAAAGCCTTGCCCTTGCCTCGATTTTTGTAGAATCGGGCTTGGCGGACAATGCGGCGGCTATGACTTCTTCGCATTTTTGTTCGGCAGAGCGGCAATTCCGCTTTCCGGTAAATTACGGCGGTCAGCGCACCCCCACCTCTCAATGGACAGCAACAGCGGCGGGCTGTGTTGTCGTTGCACCGCGAAAAGACCCGCCTTATATAAAATCGGCGACCTTCGGAAAAGTCACCGATATGGGCGTAAAGGATGTAAATAATCTTGGGGGAGCGATGGCAGGAGCGGCGTATGAAACCATAAGCGCTCACCTTACCAACACTAAGCAAAACATATACGATTTCGATATGATTTTGACGGGGGATTTGGGCAAGGTTGGAAGCGGTTTACTAATTGATTTATTCAAAAAAGACGACGTAGATATAGCCAACATTCACGCTGACTGCGGTATGATGCTTTATAAATTTGAGGAGCAGGACGTTCATTCCGGGGCGTCGGGCTGCGGTTGTAGCGCAAGCGTCTTATGCGGGTTGATTCTCAAAAGAATCACTGAAGGAAAACTAAAAAACGTACTTTTCACCGCGACGGGAGCGCTGATGTCACCCACCATGATTCAGCAGAGCGAAAGTATTCCCGCCGTAGCGCACGCAGTTCATATTTCGGGGGAATAAATTATTGCGTACTCTTATGCGGGGTGGGTGTTTGGCGGAAAACGCGTTCAGACCTCCGGTTCGTCGCAGAAAATATTTAAATTTTACTTCCCCGATATGTTAAAACAACTTAAAAATTAAAGGAGAAAATCACCATGTTCATGGATTTTTTATGGGCGTTCGTAATCGGCGGGAGTTTCTGCCTTATCGGACAGCTTCTTATAGATTTAACAAAAATCAGCCCCGCGCGAATCCTTGTCGCTTTTGTGGTGGCGGGGGTGTTGCTCGGCGGAATAGGGGCGTATAAGCCTTTAGTGGAATTTGCGGGGGCGGGCGCGACTGTGCCTTTGACGGGATTCGGGTATCTGCTCGCGGAAGGCGTACAAAAAGCAATCGGCGAAAAGGGACTGCTCGGGGTTTTCACCGGCGGATTTACCGCAGCGGCAGCGGGAATTACGGCAGTGGTAGTTTTCGCGCTAATTGTATCGGCGTTATTTAAGCGCGGAGACCGAATGAGTTAGGAAATAAAAAAGTTTTCGGGCGGCAGATTAGCCGCCCATAAGTATTATTCAATATTTTGAATTTGCTCCCTGATTTTCTCCAATTCGCTCTTCAAGTCCACCACGATTTTTGTAACCCTCAAATCCTGCGCTTTTGAGCCTATTGTATTAATTTCGCGGTTGATTTCCTGAACTAAAAAGTCAAGCTTACGCCCTATTGTATTTTCGCTGTCCAACATTTCCCGAAGTTGCGCTATATGGCTGTAAAGCCGCACAATTTCCTCATCTACCGCAGTTTTTTCGGCGAAAACAGCCGCCTCCAACAAAATTCTCTGCTCGTCTATTGCGGTACTTTCTAAAAGCTCTTTCATTTTATCATAAAGTTTTTTACGGTAATTTTCGGTGGTTTCGGGGGAAATTTTCTTGATTTCCGCAATTTTTTCCTCAATAAAGGTAATTTTCAGAAGCAAATCGGACTTAATCCTTTGTCCCTCGTTTTCGCGCATTTGTATGAATTTTAAAAGCGCCGAAACCGCCACAGTATTTACCGCCCGCCAAATTTCATCCTCGTTGGTTTCGGCTTTCAGGACGTTGAAAGCGTCGGTCATTCTGAAAACGTCCGACAGCGATAAATCGTCGTTAAGGTTTAAATTTTCCTTAATTTCGCGCAGAGCCGTGACGTAATTTTCAACCACCAAATTATTAACGCTGATTTGGGTTTCCTTGCCGGCAACATTGTAGACCGACAGCGAAACCTCGATTTTACCCCGCCCTGTTTTTTCCTGAACAAGCTGTTTTAACTTATCCTCAAGGTAATTGTAATGTCGGGGGAGCTTGGCGGAGAATTCAAAATAGCGGTGGTTGACCGCACGGATTTCAACTAAAATGTCTCTGCCTTCGATTACTTCTCGGGAGCGCCCGAAGCCTGTCATAGAGCGTATCATGTTTGTGTTTCCTTTCTGTTTTAAATATATAAAAATTATATAACTCAAGCTTGTTGAGGAAAATCGCCATATATTAAAGTAAAAATTAGAGGGAAATTCATGATTACAGATAATCCAGCTAAAGCAATCCCTAAAACATAGGTAAAACGACAAACGCTTGTAAACAGTTTACCATTCGGTTTATTTTTGAAAAAGCTTAAAACAATGCCGATAAAGATTAGAATCTGGAAAGCAAACATAACAATTTTGGTAACCATAGGAGCGCCTATATTTAAATAAATTACACACCACAGCAAATATATAACCGAGCATATAATTCTGATGATTTTTTTCTTTCATACTTCCCCCAACAATGAAACCGCCGCGTTCAACACCCCAATTTTCCCCGTCGCATAAGTCAATCCCCCCTGAAGCCAAACGGCGTAAGGTTCACGCAAAGGTGCATCTGCCGAAAGTTCAATTGACGAGCCCATTGTAAACGCCCCCGCCGCCATTATAACGTCGTTGTCATATCCCGGCATTGCCCACGGTACGGGCGCGGCAAAACTGTCAATCGGGCTTGCGGCTTGAATTCCCTCACAGAAAGCAATTAATTTTTCACGGTTTCCGAGCTTAATCGCAAGCGGCAGGTCTACCCGCTTTTCGGAATACTTAGGAAAAGTTTCATATCCGAGCAATTCAAACAGCGCGGAGGCAAAAACCGAGGTCATAAGGGCGTTTGCGGTTATTTCAGGGGCAAGGAAAAGCCCGAGCAGGATTTCTCTTGTCAGCCCTAATGTGCACCCCGCCTCCGTTCCTATTCCAACCGCCGATAAGCTTTGAGCGCATAAATCCACCAAATCCCCCCGCCCCGCGATATAGCCACCGGTTCTGGCGATTCCGCCGCCGGGGTTTTTTATTAAACTTCCTATTGCTAAATCAGCGCCGATTTCAAAATTCGTCGGTTCAAGTGTTTCGCAAAATTCGCCGTAGCAATTGTCAACTACAACAAGGGTGCCGGGGTTAATTTCCTTAACTGTTTTGACGATTGCGCCAATTTGAGAAACACTCAATGACTGCCTTAACATATATCCCCGTGAACGCTGTATATAAGCTACTTTACAGGCTTTTATAAGCTCTGCGTTTTCGTGCAAATTACTGCCAAAAGGAATCTCGGCATATTTAATTCCGAATTCTTTAAGCGAGCCGCCCGAATCGGCGAAAATTACCCCCGAAAGCGTATCATAAGGTCTGCCCGTCAACGAAAGCATTAAATCTCCGGGGCGCAAAATCCCGAAAAGCGCGGCGCTGATTGCATGAGTTCCGCTGATGAAATTATGACGGGCAATGGCGCTGACCGAGGCAGACGCTCCGCCGCCGAAAACCGAGGCGAAAACGGCGTCTGTTTTCTCCCTGCCCGCGTCGTTATAGCCATAGCCGTCAGTGGGATTAAAATGTGCAGAGCTTACTTTGTTTTCTATAAAAGCGCGAAGAACCTTTTCACCGTTTATGCGGGCGTTTTCCCGTGTTTCGGCGAATTTTTCCGTACATAATTTTTCGGCTTTTTCAGCGGTTTTTAATAGTTCGGGAGTGAACTTAAAATTAAATGCCATAAAATATCCTACAATTCCGCAATTTTATACGCCAATTTCTCCGCTAAAACCCGCGTTCCTAAAAAATCATCTTTTTTGATTACGCAGCACGGTGAGTGCAAATATCTGCATGGAGCAGCAAGACAAATTGTGCGAACGCCGCCCGCAGTCTTGTGAATCGAAGAGCTGTCGTTTCCGCCCGCAATTTGGGTTTTTGTTTGAATTTTTATGTTGTTTCGGTAAGCGGTTTCAAACGTTAAATTATACAATTCCCTGTCGTAAGCCGTACCCTTATCCATAAAAGGCACGACAGTCCCATCACCTAAGCGGCAGACCTGCTTTTCCCCCTCAACCCCCGCAATATCGCAGGCGGTGGTGGTCTCAAGGATTACGGCAAAATCGGGCTTGACAGAATAAGCCGCTACGCCCGCCCCGCGCGCCCCTATTTCTTCCTGCACGGTAAAAACAAAGTGCATGTCATATTCAAGTTCAGAAAGCAACATATCAAGCATTAAGGCACAACCGAGCCTGTCGTCAAGCGCCTTACCCTTAACAAAACAATTGCCGAACTCGGCAAATTCGCTCACAAAACAAGCGGTAGTGCCAAGGCATACATACTTCTCCGCGTCTTCCCTGCTTAACGCACCTATATCGGCGTAAAGCTCCGAAAGTTTCGGCTGTTTGTCTTTTTCATCTCCTTTTATAAAATGCACCGGCTTGCCGCCGATTATGCCCGTTACCGACGAGCCGCCGTGGGCTGAATATCCTGCATTAAAAGCTTTAAATTCAATCTGCCGCCCGTATACCACCGAATCGGAAATTCCCCCAACGGCAGACAGCGAAATAAAACCGTCAGAATTTATGCCCTGTACGACAAAACCAACCTCGTCTATATGAGCACAAAGCATGATTTTGTTTTTAGGACGGTTTTTACCTTTTTTGAAAACAATAAGGTTTCCCAGATTATCGGTTTCAATATCGCAATTTGCGCTTTTAAGCGCGGTTTTTACATAATCTCGCACTTCTCCCTCATCGCCCGAAACGGCGTTCAATAAACTTAAATCCTTTAAAAAGTCAAAAATTCGTTCCATTAATTTTCCCCCGCATTAAACATTTATAAGAGAGCTTACCCGCCTAATTTAGACTTACTGCTTACCCCGCATTTATTGGCGGAGAGATTGCCATCAGCGGCGCACCGATAAACTCTGCGATTAACTGTCCCGTTGCCTTAATATCCGAAATCTGAAGCATTTCGGCGGGCGTGTGCATATTTCTCAAAGGGATTGACAAAAGCGCGCATTTAACACCTTTACGCGAAAGAGAAATAACGTCGGCGTTGGTGCCCGTCTCACTGCTCATAACCTCAATTTGATAGGGTATATTTTTTTCTGTTGCAGTCTTTTTCATATTTTCAAATAATTCACGGTCAAGCGAAGGGGCTGTTCCGAGCATTACGCCGCCGCCGATTTTGCCGGTTTTGTTTTCCTTGCAACCGTGATAATCACCATAGCTTACGTCCACCGCAACCGCCAAATCAGGGTTAATATTATAAGCGGCAATACGCGCCCCGCGACAGCCTAATTCCTCCTGAGAAGAAAATGTCACGGCTAAGTTATACTGCAATTTCGGCGGTTCAATACTTTTTTTAAGCAAGTCAAGCGCGTATAAAATTGAGCAAACCCCTGCCCTGTCGTCAAGGGCGCGGGCGGTTATTCTGTCATTCTGCAATTCAGTTAATTCCGCGTCAATTGTAATCGAGTCACCGAGAGAAACTACTTTTTCAACTTCTTCTTTAGTAAAACCGCAGTCGATGGCAATTTGGTCTTCCTTTATGGTTTGAGCGGCGTCCTTTTGTGTCTGAACATGCGGCGGTAAAGCGCATATTACGCCCTTTACTGGAGTTTTACCCCATATAGTAACCGTCTGCGCAGAAAGTGCCCGCCTGTCGATTCCGCCCGCGCCCGAAACTTTTAAAAAGCCGTTGCCGTCAATATAATTCACGACCATGCCTATTTCATCAATATGCGCGTCTAAAAGCAAAAGCGGAAGTTTTTCATCGTAATTTATACTCCCTGTAACGGTGCCGAAACTGTCAACTTGAGCGTTCGGCATGTATTCAAGTAAAAGATTTTGCGCCGCTTTTGAAGCGGCGGTTTCACAGCCGGCAACACCGGGAGGAGTGCAGAGGGATTTTAGCGTTTCTTTAATATTCATGAATTTTTCTCCTACAACGCCTCTAATGAAGCCTTAATTTTCCCCGCCTTTTCCTCTGCTTTATGCAGCTTTTCCTTAGCCTTTTCAACCTGTGCGGCGGGCGCTTTTTCGATGAAGTTTTTATTATTCAATTGCTTCATAACAAAATCAATATCAGACTGTACAGCAGCTAATTCTTTTTCAAGGCGAGCACGCTCCTTTTCAGTGTCAACAAGCTCACCCATAGGCATGAAAATCCGCGCGGTGTCGGTAACGGCGACCGCTTTACCCTCGGCGCTATCGACTTTTTCAATAAGCGAAACACTTGAAGCAAAAGCTAATCTTTCAAAAAAAGCCGTCGAATTTTCAAATAAGCTGAAATTTTCCCGTACAGTTTCAATTTCAAGCGCGACTTTTTTGCTTGGAGGAACGTTGAGTTCCGCACGCTTGGTTCTTACAGCCGAAACAGCGTCAATGATTTTCCCGAAATCTTGGCTTTCCTGTTTGAAATTCAGCTTTTCATCATATTTATCCCAATTTGAAATCATGATACTCTTGTCGGAATTCGGAATAGCCGACCAGATTTCCTCGGTGATAAAAGGTGTAAAAGGATGCAAAATCTTCAGCATACCTTTCAAAACATAGACCAAAATATTCTGTGCCGCCAAAGCGGTTTCGCCGCCTTCGGCTATGCGCGGTTTTGTAAGCTCAATGTACCAGTCACAGTAAATATTCCAAATAAAATCTTGAATATTTCCCGCCGCCACACCAAGTTCAAAGGTTTCTAAATTATGTGTTACGTCCTTTACAAGCTTATTATAAAGGGTTAAAATCCATTTGTCTTCAATATTAAGAACTTTTGGAATTTCAGATTTTTCCGGCTTAAAATCATCAGGCAAATTAATCAAAACATACCGCGCCGCGTTCCATAATTTATTTGCGAAATTGCGGCTTGCCGTAATTTTTTCCTCGCTCCAACGCATGTCGTTTCCGGGCGCGTTGCCCGAAACTAACATAAACCTCAGCGCGTCTGCGCCGTACTTGTCGATTATTTCAAGAGGGTCTACGCCGTTGTCAAGCGACTTGCTCATTTTACGTCCTTGATTGTCGCGCACTATGCCGTTAAACAAAACTGTATCGAAAGGAATTTCTCCTGTATATTCTAAAGACGAAAAAATCATTCTGGCGACCCAGTGGAAGATTATATCGGGGGCGGTAACAAGGGTTTGGGTAGGGAAGAATTTTTTAAAATCTTCTGTTTCCTCAGGCCAACCGAGCGTTGAAAACGCCCATAATGCCGAACTGAACCAGGTGTCAAAGGTGTCCTCGTCCTGCTTTAAATTATCGCCACATTTGACGCATTTTGCCTCCAATACTGCTTCCGGCGACTCGCCGGTTACTTCTAAATGATTACAGTCGGGATTTATGCAATAATATGCGGGAATTCTGTGTCCCCACCACAATTGCCGCGATATGCACCAGTCGCGAATATTTTCCATCCAGGAAAGATAGCTGTTTTCAAAACGCTTGGGGATAAATTTAATTCTGCCGTTTTTTACCGCTTCAATGGCGGGTTTTGCCAACTCTCCCATTTTAACAAACCACTGCACACTTGCCCAAGGCTCAATAACGGTATCGCAGCGGCTGCAAGCCCCCACGTTATGAATATGTTCATCAACCTTAATCAGCAGTCCCGCTTCCTCTAAGTCTTTTACAATTGCCTTTCTCGCTTCATAGCGGGAAAGGCAATTGTATTTACCGCCGTTTTGGTTTATGGTCGCGGTTTCGTCCATTACGTTTATGACCGGCAGACCATGGCGCTGTCCCACCTCAAAGTCATTGGGGTCGTGCGCAGGGGTAATTTTAACCGCACCCGTGCCAAATTCCTTATCAACATATTCATCAGCGACAATAGGAATTTCCCGTTCCATAAGCGGCAAAATTAACGTCTTGCCTATAAGATGCTTATATCTTTGGTCGTCGGGATTTACAGCAACGGCGGTATCGCCGAGCATGGTTTCAGGGCGGGTGGTGGCGATTTCAATAAAGCCGCTGTTATCCGAAAAAGGATATTTTATATGCCAAAAATGCCCCGCCTTTTCCTCATAATCGCACTCAATATCAGAAATAGAGGTTTTACATTCAGGACACCAGTTGACTATGCGAAGCCCGCGGTAGGCTTTACCGTCGGCGAAAAGTTTCAAGAAAACTTTCTGTACCGCACCGGAACAACCCTCGTCCATAGTAAAACGTTCCCGCTCCCAGTCACAGCTTGAACCTAATTTCTTGAGTTGATTTATAATTGCTCCGCCATACTCGCGAGTCCACTCCCACGTTTTTTCCAAAAAGCCGTCCCGCCCCAAATTCTTTTTGGAAATCCCCTCATTTTTGAGCGCGGCGACAACCCTCGCCTCGGTGGAAATAGAAGCGTGGTCAGTGCCGGGCAACCACAAGGTTTCATAACCCGACATTCTCTTCCAACGGATTAAAATATCCTGATAGGTATTATTAAGGGCGTGACCCATGTGCAAAATTCCCGTGACGTTGGGCGGGGGAATAACTATTGTATAGGGCGGTTTGCCGGAATTGGCGTTGGCTCGGAAATAACCGCTTTCCTCCCAGTTTTTATAGATACGTTCCTCAAAGTCTTTTGGGGAGTAGATTTTGGAGAGATTTTTTGAGAATTCTTTCATTTTTTGTCAAGTTCCTTTCTTTGTTGGTTATGTGAAAAATGATTGTAATGTGATGCGCCTTTATTGTAGGGGAAACCTTGTGTTTGCCCGCAGATAATACGAGTTGCTGGATTTTTCGGGCAGACACAAGGTCTGCCCCTACATTATGCGGAAAAATTACAGTCGTGCCTAATATAAATCATCTACATTCTCAACCGATTATACAACTCCTCGCTCGGCGTAACATAAAGCGTCTTATTATTTGTAAAAATCACCATACCCGGTTTTGCACCGATGGGCTTTTTGACGTATCTTACCTCAGTATAATCTACAGGAACACGGCTTGAATTTTTCGCCTTTGAGCAAAAAGCGGCGATTTGCGCGGCTTCTTCAAGAGTCTGCTCAGACGGTTTTTCGTTTTTTATGATAACGTGAGAGCCGGCGTAATTCTGCGCGTGAAGCCATATTTCGCGCGGTTTTGAGGTTTTGAGAGTCAGAATATCGTTCTGCCTGTTGTTCCTGCCGACTAAAATCATTGTATTATCGCTCGAAACAAATTTCAAAGGCTCGGAGGCTTTTTCTTGTTTCGCGCCTTTTTTGGTTAATTTTGAACTGCCCAAATAGCCTGTTTCTATAAGCTCCCGTTTTATTTCAAGCAACTCGGCGTCAGTCGCGGCGCGGTTAGCGGAGTCAATTACGCTGTCAAGATAAACAAGCTCGTTTTCGCCATCTTTTATAAGCCCGGTCAAGGTCTTTTCGGCGTTTTGCAGTTTTTTGTATTCGGCGTAATATTTCTGGGCGTTTTTGGCGGGAGAAAGTTTTGGCTCAAGGGGAATCCTAACTTCTTCACCGGTTTCGTAGTCTTCAGCTATGATAAAATTTGCGTCTTTTTGCGATTTATCATCATTTTTGAAAGTATAAAGGTTAGCATTAATCAAATCCCCCCACTTGCGGAATTTTTCCCGCTCGGCACAGGCGTCAAGCTCCGAGCGCCGCGCATCTATTTTCCGCAGAACCCGCTCATATCGGTTATTCAGCGTTTTAAGCATACTGCCTGAACGCTGAATTTTTCTGTTGGCGTCGGCGCGCTCATAAAAAAAGTTGTCAACAAGCTCATTTGCTGATTGATAAGGAATGACATTCATTATGTCGCCGTATTGCTTTATATTTATAAAAGTAAAATCGAACGGCTTTTTTTCGTCGTCAATCAGCATAACAGGCTCGGGGGCTGATGTTAAAGCAATTTTGACCCGAGTTAAAAATTCGTTTAATTTTTCAACTGAAACTTCACTTGCAATTATGTCGGTATACCCCGTAGCCCTGAACGCCGTTTCTCTCGCAAAAAGGGGGCAAATCCCCTCAAAAATTTTAATTAGTGCCTTATCAAGTCTAAGGCTTGCATGATTTTGCAGGGCTTGTTCAAGCTCGTCTTGTTTAAAATCAAGCAGATTTAACCTTTTTTCTCTCGGCGGCAATTGGTAAATAAGCCCCGGCAAAACCCGCCGAACCGACGAAACCTCGTCGGTTATTCGTTTTATAGCATCAATTACCTTTAATTCTTCGCCATTTTCCGACACATCTTTCAACAGGATTATATTACTGCTCCTACCCATTATTTCAACTGTGAGTATGATTTTTTCCTCGTCGCCTATTTCGTTATAGCAAAGGAATTTAAAAGAAATAATCCGCTCAAAACCGTCCTGTTCGATTTCCAAAAGTCTGCCTCCCCCCAATTTCTTACGCATAAGCTGACAAAACATAGGCGGTGTGGGGGGATTTTCAATAGGTTTTGAGGTAAGGCAAACCCGTGCAGATGAAGGATTGGCGGAAATCAGCAGTTTTTGTGAACCGCTTTTAGTGTGAAACGACAGGATGATTTCTTCCCGTGAGGGCTGATGAATTTTATCAACGCGAGAATTTATAAGTCCTTCGCCTTTCATTTCGGTTTTTACTATATGTAAAAACGCACCGTCAAGTGACATAAAGCGTAATTTCTCCTAAAAAATATATTTACAAAAATCCGTACCCGTTTCCGCAATGAAAACCGTAAGATTCGGGAAATCGGCGGCAAACTTTTTCAACAGAAAATCGCAGAAAAAGTTCTCAGTATGAAAATGCCCCGCATCAATTAAGGTAATACCGCTGTCCTTTGCCTGAATGAACAGGCTGTGCTTAACCTCTCCGGTAATAAAGGCGTCGCAACTTTTTTGAACTGCAAGCTCAAAAGCGCCGCCGCCCGCCCCTGTGCAGACCCCCACGCGCATAATCGGCTTTCTGCCGTCACAGTATCGCACGACGGGAGTTTTAAAGGCTTTTTTGCATTTTTTTGCAAGCTCTTCGGGGGAAACAGCTTCGGGCAAATCAACGGCTTTTCCGAAACCGGCACCGTCGGGACTTATAACTTCTATGACTTCCCTGCCGTCTTTAGAGAAACCCAGTAAATCAAGCATTATGTCAGACAAATGGGTAACGTCTATATTAGTATGGGCGCATATTGCGTTAATATCGTTTTGGACAAGCTCATAAACCGCTGTTTTTGCCTTTACCCCCGAAATAGCTTTAAAAATAACCGGATGATGCGAAATAATAAGATTCGCGCCCTTAATTTCTGCTTCTTTTATAACGTCAAGCGTTATATCAAGGGCAAGGCAAATCTTTTTAACCTCGGCATTTTTGTCGCCTATGAGAAACCCTGAGTTATCGTAACTGTCCTGATACTTAAAAGGCGCGATTTTCTCCAAAAATAAATAAGCATCGTTTACTGTCATAATTAATACCGTCCCTTTCAAACGCTAACGAGCAACAAAATGTTTTCCCTCTTAAAATATGATTCAAATACCGCTCAACGTCCATATTTTGGCGGCAAGCGCGCTATACCGTCTGTCGCCTTTTGCAAGTTTTTTTATTTTCTCGGATTGACTTTTGATGTAAACCGGATTTTTCTGCTTACCAAAAAACGCGAAAATTTCGTCTATTTCACACTTATTTCCGGTGAAACGGGCGTAAATTACGGTATAAAATTTTTTACCCGAAACCGCAAAAACTTCCTCAATTATTTCAAACCCCAGGGCGTAAAGACCGCGCCTGAGTTCTTCATGACGGGTCATAGGTTGCAGAATAAAGCGGGTGTTTTCATCCTTATACTTACAGCCCGAAAGTATTTCCAAAATAGTTTCCCCGCCCATTCCCGCGATTATTATATCATCGCGGGGCGGCAGGTTTTCAAAACCGTTTGAAAGAACAGGCTTTACACCGCCCGCACCATAACGCTCAATTGTTTCACGCGCAGAGTTCAGCGGGTTTTGGTTAATATCGGAGGCTATAATGTCGCTCCAACCGTTCTGCCAAAGAAAACAGGGCAAAAGCCCGTGGTCGGTACCTATATCAGCCACGGTTTTACAGCGTCTTACAAGCTCCGCGCAAGCCGAAAGCCGCCCATCAAGTTTAATCGACGTTGTTTGCACTATTGATTAAGAACCTGATTAAGCTTATTTATAAGCTCGTCCGGGCTTACGTTATGGGCATTGCAGGCTTCGCCAACGCTCTCGCTGCGGGCGGCGGGGCATCCGAGGCAGTGCATACCGTTTTCAATAAATAAAGGCGCGGCTGCCGGGGAGTTGAAATCAAGAATATCACCGATTATTGTGTCTTTGGTAACTTGCATTTTAAGATTTCCTTTCTTTTTCTTAATATTATACACTATTCGGGGGGGAAATACAAGTAGGGCAGACACAAAAGCTCAATAAATATGTAAGGAACGGCACAAACCGTTCCTTACAATTCACGCCGCGCTCAAATACTCCTCGGTCACGGTAATCGCACCTTGACCTTGCTCCATTACCTGCCCCATCTTCCTGTACATATTCTCGGCGAAAATCGCGTACCCGCGGGTAGTATCGCTTATAAAAACATGCGTCACCGCGCCGACTAACATATCATTTTGTATAATCGGACTGCCGCTCATTCCCTGTACTATTCCGCCCGTCTTGCCCAAAAGCTCCTTGTCGGTGACTCTGATAATCATATTTTTAACCTGATTATTTTCATTAAAATCCAGTTTCTCTATAAATATATCATATTCTTTAGGGCTGCTTCCACTTGTAGTAGTTAATATTTTGGCAGGACCGGCTTTAACCTCCTGTTTGAACGCCATAGGGATTCCCGATTCAAGGCTCGGCGCGTAATTCATTGTTCCGAAAACCCCAAGCTCTGTATTTCGTTCAATCGTTCCGATTGGAACTCTTGATAAAAATGAACCGCTCAATTCCCCCGGTTCTCCCGGTCGTCCTTTTACAATGCCGCTGATTGTTACAGAAACCGCCTCACCCTTTGACAAAGGTAAAATTTTCCCTGTATCAATATCGCAGACGCCATGTCCCAATCCGCCGAATCTACCCTCGGACGACTCGTAAAATGTCAGCGTTCCTATTCCTGCCGAGCTTGCCCTTACCCAAACACCGAGTTTGTAAATATTGTCCTTTTGCGATTTAACGGGATTCAACTCAACCGTTATTTCATCAGCATCGCGGAGCAGATTAACTATTGTCTTGCCGCCGCCGAGCTGTACCGCCTCGGTTATATCGCCACTTTTTTCTATAGACATGCCGTTGACCGATTTTATAACGTCACCCTCTTTTATTCCCGCCATACGCGCGGGGGAAGGATTGCCTTCAATATCGCCCATTCCCGTAACCACCGCTCCGTCGGTTTTTATTTTTATACCGAAAGGCGTTCCGCAAGGCACTAAGACAGGACGGTCAATTCTTTCCAGTTGCACTTCCTTTATAGGGATAATCCCGAACAATCTAAGCTCGGCGTTTTTCAGCACATAATCCGAATTGACGCTCGCAATATCCGTGCTTGAAAGCGCGGGACGGGCTTCTTCGGGTTCAGATTTTGCAGGGTTAGCCGCGTCATAATCCGCGGTTATTTTGAAAAAGGTATTTATATTTAAAGGAGCGGCGCCGGAAAGGTAAAACTTGTCAGGCAATTTTGTGTAATAGAAACAAAATATTACGCATAATAGTAACACACAAAAAGAAAATGTTCCGTAAGCCGCCTTAAAAAATTTTCTCATTTTTTTTATTCTCCGATTTGCTTTTTCGCTTTTTTAGATGATACAAGCTGATTCCTTGCATAGTTCTAATATTAGCAAATTTGAGGCGTTTTATAATAGGAATAATTTAATTTTTGATTTTGGAATCACAATTTCCCTACCAAATCCATTGATTTTTTTGTAAATATGTGGTATATTAATAACATATTAACCTTTGAAACGGAGAAATTATGAAAGCGGCAAAAATTACCGTCAGGATTTTGGTTATTCTGTTGACCTCGGTTTGCGGCGCGGTATTCGGGATTTTGGTTCCTGTTTTTTTAATGGGGGGGGATTCCGACGGCGCTATGCGGAATATTTCCGTTATTTGGATTATAATGTCGCTCACGGGTTATTTTGCTCCGTGTTTTTTGGTCATGTTAGATTTCCCCAAACTCGCAATCGCTTTCTCACTTGCGGGAACAGCGCTGACTTTATATCTTCATAGTGCTATAGCCGAGTTTTACACCGCCTCATACATGTATCTGCCGCAGATTTTTATGACTGTTCTGACGGTTTTATACTTTTTTGCAGTAAATCCTCAGCTCATAAGCGGCGCAAACCAAAAGCGCAGGGACAAGCTTAACGCCCCCGCTCCGTCAATATTAGACCCCAATACCCGAAAGGAATAATATAATGTCCATATTATCAAAAGATTTACAATTTCACATCAAAACCACCTCCGAAAACATTGGAAAATACGTTATTCTGCCAGGCGACCCGGGGCGGGTTTCGCTGATTGCCGAAAAGTTGGAAAACGCCGTTCAAGTCGTCCAAAACCGCGAATACAATACATATACCGGCTTTTTGAACGGTGAAAAAGTCAGCGTTTGCTCCACCGGAATAGGCGGACCATCGGCGGCTATTGCCGTGGAAGAGCTTGTAAAATGCGGTGCGCATACTTTTATAAGGGTCGGCACAAGCGGCGGCATGGATTTAAAGGTTACAGGCGGGGACTTGGTAATTGCACAGGCGGCAATTCGCGGAGACGGCACAAGCCGTGAATATCTCCCCGAAGATTATCCCGCCGTTGCCGATTTTACCGTTACCAAAAGCCTTGCCGACCAAGCCGAAACCCTTTCGGAAGAAATTGATGGCAAGCGTTTCCATGTGGGGGTGGTGCAGAGCAAGGACAGTTTTTACGGCGAGGTCGAGCCTGAAACCATGCCTGTCTCGGATTTTTTGGAAAAGCGTTGGAAAAGTTATCTGAAAAGCGGCTGTCTCGCCTCGGAAATGGAGGCGTCTACCATTTTCGCGGTTGCCGCCGCCAGAAAAGTACGGGCGGGCGCTGTTTTAGTCGCTCTTTGGAATGTTGAGCGTTCAAAGGCGGGGCTTCCCGACATGGTAGCCGAAAGTCCCGAACGGGCGATTTTATGCGCGGTCGGGGCAATCAAGCGGCTGATTACGGCTGACAAATAATTAAGGCAAGCCTCTGAGATACACTCTGACGATTTGTTTGATTAAATTACTGACCGTTCTATGCTCGGCAATAGCGGCAAGCTGTAATCTTTCATACTCGCTTTTATCAAGCGTGATTGTCGGGCGCAGTGTAGTTTTCATAAATACCTCCATTTAAGGCAGAATCTCCATGATAAGACCCGCCCCCATTTTAAATCCTAACTTAAAATTATACAGCGCGGTTTCAACTTCTATTTTGTTTTGGGTATCGGTGTAAGATTGAAACAATTCCAGCTCCTTTTGGTTTAACCGCTTGGACAATTCTTCATCTATTTCTGAAAGCTTTTGCTCTAATTTTTTAATGTCTTTCTGCTCGTTAATAGGAATGATTCTTCCGTAGAATAAATCTTCAAGGATTTTTTTCATGAAACGGCTCCTTATATTTTAATGTTATATTCATTATATCTCTAATTATAGAGATTGTCAATAGGAATATCTTTATTTTTAGAGATTTGGAGTAAGTGACAAATGTTTACAGATATTTTTGTTAGTCTTTTACAAGAAAGAAAAATTACTACTTATAAACTAACTAAAGATACCGGTATTTCTAATGGATTAATAACCGGTTGGACTAAAGGCGGCACAATTCCTTCGGGCGAAAATTTAATTAAACTGGCAGATTATTTTAATATATCCGTAGATTATCTGCTCGGCAGAACAGAAAACCCCGAAATCAATCAATAAGGACAGTAAAAACAATGAAATTCGACTACATACTGTTAGATTTAGACGGTACGCTTACAAATCCTATAGAGGGCATCACCAAATCCATCAATTACGCAATGGAAAAGATGGGCAAACCGCTTGTTCCCGACGAGCTGATTCCGAAATTCATTGGTCCGCCCCTGCGCGACGGCTATATGCAGAATTTAGGGTTCACCGAGGAGGAAGCCGAACGCGCCGTTTGGGTCTACCGCGAAAGATACACCCCCGTCGGCTTGTATGAAAATAAGCTTATAGACGGCGCAAAGGAACTGCTGGAGCGGCTTTCGGCGGCGGGAAAAACCGTTTCGCTTGCTACCTCAAAGCCCGAGGATATGTCGGTAAAGCTTTTGGAACATTATGGCATTTTGAGATATTTTGACTTTATTTCAGCCGCTTCGCTTGATTTGAACGGCAGACACAATAAATCCGAGATTATTACACACGCTTTGGAGAATTTGGGTATAAACACGCCTGAAAAATTAGCCAAAACCGTCATGGTCGGCGACCGTTTTCACGATATTGAGGGCTCGAAAAACAACGGAATATCCTCAATTGCGGTTTTATGCGGTTTCGGAAGCCGCGGGGAATTTTTAAAATATAAAGCCGATTTCATAGCCGAAACCCTTTTGGACGCCTGCGATATTATTCTCGGCGCATAAAATCGCCTCTTTCAGTAAAAAATAGTATTACGAGACTTTTTCGTAATATTATTTTTATAAAGGAGATTTATTAATGGCTGAATATGTAAACAAGGCAATAGCCTGCACTATTTTTAATTGTGTGAACCACTGCGAAGACGAGGATTTTTGCTCATTGAAGAAAATTCAGGTCGGAACACACGAAAATGAACCCGACCAGGTAGAATGTACCGATTGCCAGTCATTTAAAGAAAGATAAAGCGTTCTATTCATAACTCTTAATAATGCACGCCGAGGCTCTCGGCAAGCCGTCGGAACGCTCCGGCGGCTTAATCATGTCTTAATATGTCACCCGCTTGTAACCTTTTTAGGTATTTTGTTACAATATTTTTGCCATTTTAAAGTCAAAATGTTAATTCTAATTGGAAACTATTGCAAAAATAAATTGCTTCCTGTATAATTAAAGTATATAATTACAAAAAATACGAGAGGAGCAGATAAATGAAAAGCGCAATTGAAACCGGAAAAATCAAGTACGCTGTTTTAATGTTAATTATAACAGCTGTATTTGTTACGGCTTGCGTTTTTTATTTATTAGGTTTCCGTTTTGTTTTAGAAAAAGATAACCTGTTTTATTTTAACGAAATCGCCACCGAGTCGGCTAACACGGTTGAAATCAAGCTTGACACATTAATTACGTCTATGAACAACTATGCGCCCATGTTTTCGGGGTTTAATTCAGTTCCCGTTGAGGAACGCGCAGAGCGCATCGCCGCCATAAGCGACGTCAGCCAATTTTACGATATAGCGTATATCGAAATTGACGGTACCGCGACTTCCTCATATTTGGGAAACGCTATATTAATCAGGCGAGCTTATTTCCGTAACGCGCTTGCAGGCGTCAGCAACATATCCGAAATAGTGGTGAGCGAATTCAACGGCATGAGGGTCAACGTGTTCGCCGTACCTGTTTACACAGGAGATGAAATAACCGGAGTTTTGGCAGGCGCTGTGGAAAGCGGGTATTTAAACGAGCTGATGAATTCCCAAACTTTCAACGGAATGGCATCAAGCTACATAATGAATACCGAAGGTATTATAATCCTGACGCCTCAGAAAGACCCGCTCGGCGTTGATACCGGTATTTCGTTTTTCGATGTTATAAGCGATATTTCCGATAAGGACATCGCCGCCAATATATCGGCGGTTGACGCGTCCGGCAGTTTTACTTTCAGGTTTGAAGACCAAGATTATTTTGCCGCCTATAATTCCATAGACATAAGCGAGTGGGTCGTCCTGACCTTAGCGCGTTGCTCTGATGTTCATGCGGTTACATATAACGTTTTCGGGCTGGCGCTTGCTTTCACTATAGCAATTGTGATTATTGCCATTGCCTGCATTATAATTTTAAGCATTAAGCACTGGCTTTCCAAAAAGAGGTATGCCGAAACTGTAAACGAGCGCGATTTTCTTAAATACACCGACCCGCTTACGGGAGGACCGTCTTATGAAAAATTCCTTGACGAAGTAACCGCTATTTTCGCAAGTAAAAATGAAAAAGAAAATTACGCCGTTATTTCAATGGATATTAATAAATTCCGAACCATTAACGACCGCGACGGCTATGATGTGGGAAATCGAATATTAGTTGATTTAGCGCAGGTGGTGCAGGATAATCTTAACACAGGTGAAGCCTATACCCGAAAAAACGCCGACTTATTCTACATATTGCTAAAATATAACTATGAAGCTGATATTTTTGCGCGGGTTGACGACATTATAAGCGAATCCAATTATAACTTGAATGATTTAAAAATAACGTTGCTGTTCGGCGTTTACATGGTTGACGACTCTAATATTGATTTCCGCTCAATTTTAGACCATGCCGACCTTGCCCGCAGAACCATTAAAAACAGCAGTGAAAGCCGATGCGCGTTTTTCGACAACAATCTGCTCACTAAAATTCGTGAGGAAAAAAAGATTGAGAGCGTCATGGAATACGCTTTGGAGCGTAACGAGTTCAGGGTTTACCTCCAACCTAAGTACGATTTGCGCGACCGCTCCAGTATTATCGGCGCGGAAGCGCTTGTAAGGTGGTTCAGGGACGGCAAAATGATTCCTCCGGGAGGGTTTATTCCCCTGTTTGAGAAAAACGGTTTTATTTTAAAAATAGACAGGTTTGTTTTTGAAGAAGTCTGCAAACAACAAAGAATTTGGCTTTCACGCGGATATGACGTAAGGGTTATATCGGTGAATATGTCGCGTGTAAATCTTCAGCAACCTAATTTTGTGCGGGATTTATATCGCATTTGCAACAAATACAACGTGCCTACAAAGTATTTTGAAATAGAAATAACCGAAAGCGTGGCTTTTGAAAATCTTGAAATTCTGACCCGGGTATTCAACGAGCTGAAAAATTACGGCTTCTATATTTCAATCGACGACTTCGGAACAGGTTATTCCTCTCTCAATATGCTTAAAGACCTGCCTGTGGACGTTTTGAAAATCGACAGGTCATTCCTCACGGATTCGGGCAAGAACGAGCGCGCCAACAGTATTATTTCTCATGTAATAAAGTTAGCACTATCACTTCACATGAAAACTATATGCGAGGGGATAGAGACCTCCGACCAGGTTTCTCTGCTGAGTGGGCTTGGCTGTGACATGGCGCAGGGCTTTTACTTTGACCGTCCTATGTCGATTGAGGAATATGAAAAGAAGCTTTACAGCCATTACCCAAACACTAACTTGCGATAATAGGGCAATAGCCGCTACGGGGCGACCAAGAATCTCGTTAGAGTTTTTGTTCTTATTTTAGTATAATATGTCAATTAGGAGAATTTCTTAAATGGAATTTGAATTCAAGGAACGCACAATTCTGACCGAAATGGTGGAAAACACAGCCGATTCACTTTTTAACACCATGAAATACGTATATGTAATTTCTGAAAGTGATTTTTATAATATCAGTTGCAAGGATATTTTCAAAGTGGCGCTTTCCGATGTTACCAACTCTAATATATTGAACAACCTCGGTATTCAAATCAGTGATTCTAAAATAGGCGAAATGGCTTCCGAAGAATTCGGAAGGGTTCGCTCAATGATTCACTACGCTTTTATAATTCGTCTGCCGTTTTTAAAGCGGGCTATGGAGTTTTGCCCGCTTAAAGAAAATCATCTGAAAGACCTTTACGCCTTAGCCATTAAAAGAGGGGCGGAAAATTTCGGGGAAATAATTGAGGAAGACTTCAAAACCATGCTGAAAATATCACGCAACCGTCTGCCCGAGCCACCGTTTGACGGCGAATGGTTCAGACGATGGATTTACACCCGGGGTAAAGAGCTTTCCCTCATAAACAACCGCAATATGTTTTTACTTGGCTGTATGGATGCCATGTTCCCCCTTTATTATTCGGCGCTGACGGAAAAGCTGACCACAACGTTGCTAAAGTGGCAGGAGTTATAATCAAGAAATAATACCGACCGCTTTTTAGCAGTCGGTATTATTTCTTGGAGAAAAAACAACTATGAAACTAACAGATAAGGCGAATAACGGCTACTTTAATAACCTGTGTAATTATGAATCCTGAAACTCTGCCTCCGGCGGCTGTTCTTCAACCGGCAGAGGGGGCGGAGGCGGTGGCGGGTCAATTATGTTCATTATCCGCTCTGATAGTTTTTTAAGCGCGTCGGAGAAATAATCATCTTCCCCGTAATCAAGCAGAATCACAAAATCTTCCCCCAGCCCGAACTGTTCCGAAACAAACGAATCTGTAGTAAGACAAAAGAACTTCCACTTATAAACCTCGGACTGATGCCTGACCATATCCGCGACCTGACTGTAGGTAAAACTTTTACTGGCGTTGTCCCGTCCGAACGCGACAATAACGAATATTATGTTTTCCGGATGCTCGCTTTCATGCTTGTTACCGTATGCACTGCCCTTTTCTATAATCGCTTTAGCGGCAGAGTCAAAAATATCGCGGGTTCCGGTAGCGGTGAAATCATCGGGGTTCGACTTTACGTCGCCAATGGGAACATCGTCTGCAACCATTTTGTATCCCCCGCCGAAAAGAACACCGGTAAACCTGATTTGCCTTTCTTCCGTTTGGGCTTTTGATAAGGTCGCAAGAAATTCAGCGCTGATTTTTTGCGCCTTTTTTTGAAACCCCGGAACAGGCGTGATGTTATCGTGCATTACAATTAACTCGGTCAATCCTTTTTTCATGACGCTTCCTCCCTATTCCGTTGAATTTTTGATTTTTAACTTTTTAGTAATCTTCCCGTAACTTTTTCGTAACATTATATGTCTATATTATACTAAATCATTTAACAATATGCAATAGCTTTTTTAATATTTGTCATATTACATATTTTTTTTGTTTAAAATCACTATAAAAAGTTTGACATTTCTTTTAAAAGATGATAAAATATTATTATAAGTATTGTTTATATGAAATAGCATAAAATTTAATAAAAAGAAAGAAGGCGACTTATGATTACCGTTACTTTAAAGGGCGGAGAAAAAAGAGAATTCCCGGAACACAACGAGTCCGCCCCAATCACGGCTTTTGACGTTGCCAAATCTATTGGCGCCGGGCTTGCAAAGGCGGCTTGCGCGGCAAGAATTGCAACCGCCGACTCGTCGCTTGACGGAGAGATTTGCGATTTACGAAAGATGATAGACCGCGACTGTACGCTTGATATTTTGACTTTTGACACTGACGACGGGAGAAAAGCTTTCCGTCATACGGCGGCGCATATTCTGGCGCAAGCGGTAAAAAAGCTTTACCCCGACGCAAAGCTTGCCATTGGTCCTGCCATTGAAGACGGGTTCTACTATGATTTTGACATTGAGAAACCTTTCACTCAGGAAGACCTCGAAAAAATTGAAGCCGAGATGAAACAAATCGTTAAAGCCGATTTAAAACTTGAGGCTTTTACCCTCTCCTCCGAAGAAGCGCTGAAATTTTTCGAAGAACAAAACGAACCTTATAAAATCGAACTTTGTCAAGAATTAACAGATAAAGGGGCGGAGGTTTCTTTTTACAGGCAGGGAAACTTTACCGACCTCTGCGCCGGCCCTCACCTTATGTCTACAGGTACAGTAAAAGCGTTTAAATTATTAAATTGTACCGGCGCTTACTGGCGCGGAAACGAGAAAAATAAAATGCTGTCACGTATTTACGGGACGGCATTCCCGAAAGCGTCACAGCTCGAAACACATTTGGCGAGATTAGAGGAAGCAAAGAAACGCGACCACCGTAAATTAGGCAAGGAACTCAGCTTATTCATGCTCACCGACGAGGGCATAGGGTTTCCGTTTTTTATGCCGAACGGCATGATTTTAAGAAATTTATTGATTGATTACTGGCGTGAGTTGCATACTGAAGCCGGTTACAAAGAAGTTTCCACTCCGGCTATGCTGACACGTGACCTTTGGGAACGCTCGGGACACTGGGCGCATTACAGCCAGAATATTTACACTTCTGAAATTGACGGCGCCAATTACGCCATAAAGCCCATGAATTGCCCCGGCGGGATTTTAGTTTATATGTCAAGCCCTCATTCCTATCGTGAATTCCCTCTCAGAATAGGCGAACTGGGATTAGTTCACCGTCATGAAAAATCCGGCGCACTGCACGGACTTATGAGAGTACGTTGTTTCACGCAGGACGACGCGCATATATTTATGACTAAGGAGCAAATCAAGGACGAAATTAAAAATGTCACCAAACTTATAGATGAGGTTTACAGCGGGTTCGGATTTAATTACCACATTGAACTTTCGACCATGCCGGAAGACCACATGGGTAGCGAAGAGGATTGGGAAATCGCGACAAACGCCCTTGAAAACGCCTTAAAAGAAATTGGGCGCGATTATATCATAAACCAAGGGGACGGCGCGTTTTACGGTCCTAAAATTGATTTTCACCTTGAGGATTCGATTGGCAGAACCTGGCAGTGCGGCACAATTCAGCTTGATTTTCAGCTCCCCGAACGCTTCGAGCTTGAATATATCGGCACGGACGGCGCGAAACACCGACCCGTCATGATACATCGGGTAGTTTTCGGCTCAATTGAGCGCTTTATAGCCATATTGATTGAGCATTTCGCAGGAGCGTTCCCGCTTTGGTTAGCCCCCGAACAGGTAAGAATTATGCCAATAGCTGACCGACATAATGAATTTTGCGAAAAAGTTTTAAAAAAGCTAAAGTTTTACTCTATTCGTGCCGATATAGATAGTAGGAGTGAAAAAGTAGGTTTTAAAATTCGCGAGGCACAACTTCAAAAAATACCTTATATGCTGATTATCGGCGACAACGAGGTAGAAACGGAGCAGGTTTCGGTTCGCTCAAGGAAAGAGGGCGACCTCGGCGCTATTAAAATCGACGCCCTTTGTGAGAAACTTAATTCTGAAATTATCGAAAAAGCTTTGTAAGAGCGGTCATAAACCGTTCGCGAAATGCGTATTATATTGCATATTATAAGGAGGATTATTATGGGAATTGAAGCAGCTTATGCCAACCTGTCCATGAACATGTCAATCGCAAGCGCAGAGAGCTTAATTTCAATCAGAATGCTTGACAAGCTTTTAGAATCTGAAGTCCAAGCGGCGGCTTCGCTGATTGCCGACATGAAAAGTATGCCTCCTCCCGTCGGCGCCGGCGACTTGGGCGGTCTGCTTGACATTAAGGTATAATTACTCTGCGTGTAAGGTGACA
This sequence comes from Oscillospiraceae bacterium, assembly GCA_009776305.1. Classification (GTDB taxonomy): domain Bacteria; phylum Bacillota; class Clostridia; order Oscillospirales; family Ruminococcaceae; genus Ruminiclostridium_E. The sequence goes on from WRLY01000003.1 coordinate 178,204, forward strand.
AGAGAAAAAAACTCTCCCTTTCTTCTGCCGTCCCAAAAAGCCAAAGCTGTATTCAATAATCTGTATATTCCGTTGTTTCGAGCGGTAAATAATCCTCTAAATTGCCTATTTCCATGCCTCTCGAACCGATTACTGTTACTTTCATAAATCCATCTCTTTAACTCATTTTGTACTTAAAATATACTCATGGGTTAAAATAATTTTGAGGTGGTATTATAAAAAACTTCAAAAGCATATTGGAATACGGATTGAGGACAATGAACTTCACTATAAACTGCATTATATCGTGAAGTATGAGGGGCGCTCTGCTAACGCGCATATTCTCTACCTTGTGCGTCGTGATATACAAAAATTCGAGGAAAAGCATGGCAAAATTGAGGTTAAGAAAAATAACAAATGAAAAACCGAACGGGAATTTACCCATTCGGCTGAAAAGAACGGTGCGAAATTTTTCCGCACCGTTTCATTAATTTTGAATTAAGAAAACAAAAATATTATATATAGACGTAAATCTTATTTTCCTTAATAAACTTGAAGTTTTCTTATTTATGTTAAAATGTCAAGAGGTGATGTCATGAATAGGCAATCGGTTTCATCAAGTAGAATGTCCAGCGTAGGTTAGGAAAACAGCACATTAGGAGATTCAATTTAAGGACTCAGAGTATTTACTTTTCTTGAATTTGGCAGAACGATAAAAAACCCGCTGTTTGTTATAGGGATTTCAGGCTCAATTTTACTTTATCGTTATAACTGCGTTTAAACTCTGTCCGGCTGTTTTCAAGCATATAAATACTCCTTTTTCTCTAATATTTATATTTTTCTCTCCAACTCTCCCATTGTCAATAGGGAGAGTTGGAGAGAAAAATGTCTAATCTTGGAGATTTTATTTTTTAGCCAAATCTTATTCCATTATTTTAATGAATTTATCCAAAACACTTATCGTATGTAATAATTTTTCCTTATCGGCAAAAGCAAGAAAAGCTTCCATCAAATCCACCCTATCAAGCAAATAAAATTTCTCTTTTTCAGAACCCAAAACTATATAATCAAGTGAAATTCTTAAATTCTGAGAAATTTTAATGAGTGTGTCAAGAGACGGCTTTTGAAAAGCGTTCTCTATCCTCGTGTATGAGCTTGCCGATATTCCGATAATTTCAGCGAACTGTTCTTGCGTGAATCTCAAATCTTTTCTTCGGTTCTTGATTCTGATTGCCATTTCCTTTAATTCTGTGCTTGTCATAATCTTCACCCTGTTAAATTCTATCATTTTACATAATGTTTTTGTATTACGCATTGACAAATATTATAATATTATGTATAATAGAATATAACAGTACGCGTGGCACATTTGACATAATGGAGGAAAAAACTAATGACGGATTTCAGAACAAAAAGACAGCAAGCAATTAAAAACTTTTCGGAGTTCATGGAAAAGCACATTCCTTTGCTTATTCCTTGCCTTATAGCGCTTTTATTGGTGGTTATTTATTTCGGAATAGCTGATTTCTTAATGGCGAGAAAAAATTCAACCTACATATGTATACGAAAGCCATGTATGAGGGCTGTATCTTTCATTCTTTTAATTGCTTTTTTGTTTACTGCGTTGCCTTTTTATGAAAGCGGGGTAGGCTTTGGTGTGTTAAAGTCATCGGCGGAAGAAGCCGCAACAAACTCACCGATAGTCAATGATTTTGAGCAGTACGAAAATGACTTCGCGCCTACGGTAACGTATACTGCGGCAAATATTCCGACTACAATAACGGAACAATTTGTTTTCGTTAATTTTACTTCGGCTTCTGCCGCGATTGACAAAACAATAACTGTAGCCGATACGGTCGAGATAATTAAGCTTGAAGGCTCTCAAAATCTTACATATACCGGACTTAATATTATTGTTGAAGGTGATACAAAATTAGTTTTTGATGATTTTAATTATACAGGTGGCGTTTCCGGCTCGGCTTTGAGTTTTACCGGAAATAATCCGGCTGTGATTTCGCTTGGGAACAGCAACAGTATCAGCGGGCGCGGTGATTTTGATGCCGTGAACGCTTCTAATGACTTGCTCATTTGCGGCATTGCGGATTTTACTGTTGAGCATATAACACCGGATATAAGCGGCGCATCGGGAAGAGATGCGATTAATGTTGACGGGACTTTGGATATTGATATGGATAATGCTACGCTTACGGCTAAAGGCGGGGATGGTAAAAAAGGAGCGGACGAGACCTTTATCCCTGAAACGCAACCCGCAGCCGGTCGAGATGAAGAAGGTTATCCGGGTATACGCGGTGGTGACGGCGAACCCGGGGGAGCAGGAGGTAATGGGATTATTGCAAATAAAGTTATAATTTTTAACAATTCTAACGTTAATTTAATTGGCGGCTTCGGCGGCGCAGGAGGACAGGGCGGTGTTGGCGGTGAAGGTGGTCATGGCGGTTGGGTGCCTGAGGTTACCTCGGCTTTGACCCCCGGCATAAACGCCTACCATATGCCGGGGGGAGTTGGAGGTCAAGGCGGAGCCGGCGGTGTCGGGGGTCAAGGCGGCTCTCCCATTACTGTTTCAGATAATTCTTCTTTATCATTATCGCCGTTTAGCTCTATAACTTTAGAAGCCGGTATCGGTGGACAAGGTGGTCAAGGCGGAGCCGGTGGTCGAGGCGGAGCCGGTGGTCGAGGTGGAAACAGTAGAAACGGTGGAAGCGCTGGAAACGGTGGTTCAGGTGGAGTTGGTGGTCAAGGTGGAAATGGTGGTCAAGGCGGTGCAAACGGTTCGCTACTTTATAATATAGGTGAAAGTGAAGATTCGCAAAACGGTTATGGTGTGGGCGGCGCTGGTGGAAATAGCGGCGGCGGAGGTCACGGTGGTTGGGCTGGGATTGGCATCGGAATTTCTGGAGATGGTTTTCCCGGACCAGATGGCGCTACAGGACAAGCGGGTAATAGCGGAACAAATCCTGCCACATCGGGAACGCCTATAATGACTTATGAAAGAAAAGCTCTCGCCGCGATAACTTCCATAGAATTATCCGATACCGAGTTTTCTCCAAGAGAGGAAATCCTCGTTACAATAAGTGCGGAAATGGATGCATTGTGGTATACATGGCTTGAAAATATAAATGATTCTTTAAAAAAAGACAGCGAAAAACCTCTTTTAGAGCTATATCACAACAGTAATCTGATAACTCCGATGGAGATATTGGAAGTTTTCGATTATGATTATGTTAGTGAGTCTTTTAGTGTTAAGGTCAAAAACCCGCTTAACATAACTAATATTGACAGCGACGATAACATAATTGCAGTTATTTATGTTAATACAGGAGATGACCCTACAGTTACAAGGGATTTGGTGTACACTTCGGATTCATTCATAAGCAAACAGGTAATTTGGGCAAATAGCATAACAATTGAGAACCCTCTGAACCCTCTGAATAATAACACAATGTATCTAACCCATGGTGTTAAAACATTTACCGCAAATGTCGATCCAAACAACTCAACTTTTAAAAATGATGATTTAATTTGGTTTATCAATGGCGAAGAAAAAGAGGTTTCAAAAGAATTCAATATTAATCCGAAAGATTATGCTGATGGTGATATTATTACACTTTCTGTATATCCTATGGATTACAGATATATAGACACAGCTTCCGTTTTCGATGAAATTCAATTTGAAATTTCTGATAATGCTCCGCAAGAAATAAATGTTTTACCTAAATATGTCAGCGGGTTTGACGGTGATAAAATTCGTGTGTATTTTGACAGCCCTGCTCATGATAAACTAATGCTCGAAAAACCGTATACAGTGCAAATATGGAAACATCAAAACGGAAAAGATACACCTGATGATTATGATGACGGTTCGGCTTCACTGTTGAACTTGACATCGAGAGAATCTTTCATAGATATTGACACTAATTCACTTAATGAAGGCTTATCGGAAAAAACACCGGACGGAACCGGATTTTTACCGAAGTATTTTGTGTATATTTCATATATTCGTGAAGATGGTAAAAAAATCGGTGACTGGGCTTATGTAATTATTATGCCACAACCCTTGCGAGTAAGAATAGACAAAAAAGATAACTATACTTTTGTTCACAATGGGATTGCTATACCTTTTTCATGGAGTGTTGAAGGTTCGGGAACTATCACACCGACAGTTGAGGTCATAAAAAATAACGATGCACCGACAGTTTCTTTCCCCACAGAAAACAGCATTAGTATTCAACCCTCAGCGCCTGCCGCTCTCAAGGATATTTATACAGTTCGGGTGACTATTTCCAATGAATTTGGGGACATCGCTTCGGATAATGCAGTTTTTGAAGTATACAATTCTGATGCGTTGGCTCAGGAATTAAGCGCACCAATTATTATTGATAATTCGGGTAGCGTTACAGGAAAAAATAGTGAAGAATTATTAACAATACGAGGTGAGTTATCGCTCAACCACTCAATTCAACTTGACAGAAGTACTTTTCATTGGGCGGTAGATGACAGGCTTTCTTGGGAAATTGCAGATGAAAATATAGCAGAAGCATATTATTTAGAACCTACAGGGTGGTCAAGACTGTCACCGGAAATGCGATTATCGCCATTTACCGCTATACATATTGCAGGGTTTGAAAACGGTTCGACAACTTTAAAAGTTACACATGAAAAGACGGGAATGTATGCAAATGTTCCGATTTCTGTTAATACACTTGAAAATAAGTTATATTTCATAAGAACAGTACCCGCACAAACCGCTCAAATTACATATACAAACGGGGTCAATCAAACAAAGACTGTAACAACAAACAGTAACGGCGATATTGCAATTTATGAGCCGAGCGGCATAAACAGTAATGTGACAATTCAGTCAGTTATTGGCGATGATACTTGGGTAGGAATGATTGGGCAAAACAACCTTATAAGCGGTGAAAACCAAAACGGCTTGTACCCAATAAATCAAATTAGACTAACGCTCCTTTCCAATCTCACATTGTATGTTCAAAAACCTGATGGCAACCGCTATAATGGTGATGTTCAGATTACCGGAGGTCTTTTTAAAAACGATGTATTTGTACCTTCATCTCAAATAACGAGTCAAAAATATAATAACAGCACCGATACATCGGGAAGAATATTTATTCAACTTGATACGACAAGTTTTGGAGAATTAAATACACAAGATGAATATAAATATGTCTTTGAAATTCGTTTTTTTGACGGTAACTACGCACCTATGCTTTTTGAAATCGATGCAATATACGATTTAAGAGAAGCCTTGCAAAGCAATGCCTTTACTTTACATCTGAATGAATGGGACGGATTAAATCCGCATTTATTATACTGGTATAATGATAACGATGTAACCCATCAAAAGGGGAATATTGGTGTTTCGGACGAAAACCCGACAGGGACACTGCGAGTACGTGCGGCTCTGCCGGAAGACAAAGTTTTAAGCGCGGCACAAATTATAGGTATTGACGGAAGCGCGGTTACAAAACAAACATTTACAACAAGCGAATATTCATTTTTGACGGATATTTCATACGCCGATATACGTTGGGAGTTGGATAATAATACTGTTCCGATACGTTCAACGCATAGCTTCAATGTTGAATTAGTTTATACTGATGGCACAAGTCAAATTAATAATATGCCATTTGCGGTAACTAATATGATTGGTTTAAGTGCTAAAGCAAATGAAGCGGCTTACTTAACTATTCCTGTAAACGCACAAGTTATGACTACGAACGCATTGGCTTTTACAAGAAACATTCCGCTCTTCCCTTCAATGCCAGGACTAAATGTAGACGTTAAAGAGTTAGATTTTAATGTAAGCATTGAACAAACTAACGACCCAATGAGGTATAAAATGTATGGGTATGTTGGAAAACCAAGCTATATTCCAAATAATCCTATTATAAGTGATATAAAACGTGGTATGGAGTTTGTTTTTTGGAATGAGTTTACATCTGTAAAAAACGAAATATGGTTACATAAATTCGTGGATGTTGGTAAAAGTAAAGAATTAAAAACAAAGAACGAAGCGATTTCAGCAGAGGTTGGATTTTCTAATATAGGATTAAAAGCGTATGTCGAGGGTGAATTAGTATATAATCCTATAAAAAATAGTTTTGATATGATTATTACGGATGGTGATATGGTCGGCGGTTCGTCAATCAGTTTTAGTGTTACTTTTGAGTTCCCGATATTCCCCGTAATCGCACTATGGGGAAAAGCAGGGGTTGAATCGGGCATAGAAACAGAATTTGAAATGGAAATTGATAAGTATAATGAAATAATGATAACGAATAATTTTGTAATATATGACAAATTATTCGCCGGGCCATTTGTTAATTTGCTCTTGTTAAAAGGTGGAGTTGAAGTATACGGGAAAAACTCCTGGGGACTTGAATATGGGTCAAGATATGATGTTATGAACAGAACGTCAAAACAAGCCACTCGATATAATAAGACCGTAGAGGCTGGTATAGATGCTTGGGGTTGGGCAGGAGTCAAAGTTTGGAGGTGGACGAAAACTTTTAAAAGCCTTAGAGCAAATTTGTGGAAAGAAAGTGCGGTGCTTTACTCAAGACCCATCAACGGCGACCAAACTATTTGGGAACAGCCAAAGTTAATGTCGGTTGGGGCATCCTCACCTATTTATTATTCTTACGGAATGCTAACAAACGAGGCTAACTTTTCATCGCAAAGTTTTTCTATGGCACGAAGCAATATTTCACTTTCCGCTATCCCCGATTATCAGGATGAGGACTTGGATATAGTTATTGTTGGAGATAACACTTTCGCGGTAGCTGTTTGGGAGAGTTTAAATCAGCGTGTAAGTGATGAATTTTTAGAGTCATTGGTGGATTCTAATTCATCAGATGTAGAGGTTGATGTAGACGAACTAATGGAAATCATGAATCTATTAGAAATATCAGTAAGTATTTTTGACGGCACAGAATGGTCTGAACCGCTCCTTTTGACCGACAACAATCAGCCCGACGGAAATCCGATAGTCGCCGCTGATGTTGATAACAAAAAAGCAGTTGTCGTGTGGCAACGCCAAGCTATGCAGGACAATGGCGGGGGTTTTCTTGATATTAAAACCGAGTTATTATATAGCGTTTACGAAAATAATGACTGGTCTGAACCGAGCCGACTTGACTTCATAGGCGAAAATATGCTTACCGATTATCAAGTGGCTATGAATGATTCCGGTTTTGCTGTAGTTACCGGAATAAGTAGCGATAACTTAGATGATGGAACAAGTGATGTTGCGGTTTACTTTGTTGATAATATGGGAACCGTAACAAAAACTGTACTGACAAATTCCGATGCTTTGAATGTAAATTCTCAGATTGTTGAAACGCATGACGGCTTCTATCTTTCATGGTATCAATATTCCGAAAACAGAGGAAATGACATCATAATAAGAAAACTGCTTAACGACGGAACGGTAGACAATCTGAACATATTAAGCGTTATGGGCGTTTCCGATTTCAGCATATTAAATCCAACAATGGATTATAAATTGTTAACCGGAAACGGCAGTCAAGCGGCGATTATATGCAGAGCGTATAACTTTGAGGAGCAAGGTGACGCAATTTATGCAATCAAGATTATGAATAACAACGGTAACTTGTCACTTAGTGCACCTATGACAGTAGTAGAGCCCAAAACCGGATATGGGTTGGAAATTACCGGAGGCGAATTGTCCGGTAATCAAATTACGGTAGAGTATAACGAATTTGAAGAACCTGAAAGTTTTGATGATGATATTATTGCTTTTGCTCGAAGTCAAACCAAAACATTTGCGAACACATTTATAAGTGAAGCAATTTTCAACGACCTTGATGTAACTGCTAATAATGAATTGCCTGTCACTTTTGGTGTGGCTAATACCGGAATGGACGCAATTACCTTAATCGAAATAGAAATTGACGGAAAAAACTATATCACCAACGATAATACAATTATACCGGGCGCGTTCTCAATGTTTGATATTATATTGACTGTGGGCGAAACAGTCAGCAGCCCTTCGTATAAAATCACAACTCGATTCGCAAACGGCGAGAGCATAACATTTAGCGGTGTGTTAGCATTAGCAAAACCGGACGTGTCTATTGGAAAAATCACGGCATTAACCGCTGAGAACGGTATACGCGAGTTTTCTTTAAACCTTTTCAATGATAGTGATGTTATGTTAAAAGACAGCGGCTATGAAGTGCGCTTATCATTCTTTGATGACCCGATGTATCAAAACTCAATTACTGTAACAGGACAAAAAATTATTGCTTCAAAAGAGGAATTGGGGCTTCTCGATGAAGGCGGTTTAAATCTAAATTACAGCTACATAATTCCGAACAGTAGGTTAGAAAACGGCGAAATACCCGACTTAGGTATGTATATTTACGTGAAAGCAGAGATTCGGGACGGCAATACCTTTATTGAAGAACGCAGTTATATTGCAAATCAATCATCTGTAAGTTTCAACAGCTTAATCAGACATGGCGAACCCAAGGCAATAATTACTGCGGACATAATTGAAAACACGACTAAAACTGTAGCAGATGTACACGTTAAAAACCGCTCCATGCAATCAATTGATGCAAGTTCCGAAACAATTATAGTCAAGTTGCTTGATGATAATGGCAGTGAAATAGAGGTTAAGACAATCAAGTTTGGTAACAATTTTGCGGCAGAGAGTACGGTATCTCAAATTGTTCAATTTAATGGAATAGGTTCTGCTGTAACCGCCGCTTTTGGTTATTTAAACGACCCTACCGACCCAATAAACCCAACCAATCCGAACAGCCCTTCAAATCCAACATCACCTATAAACCTGATTGACCAAACACCTCCGTCAACTACTACGGTAGAAGAGCAACCCGAAACTTCAGACGAAGCAAGAAAACCAACACTTGATGATTTAATACAAGCTTCACTAAAAACCGAAAATCCTTATGTAAAATTAACTGTTGAAACAGGTACAATCATTTCAAAAAAGGCTCTCGAAATGATAAGAAACAGCGGAAAAACAATTCTATTTGAGTTGCCAAACAGATTAGTAATTTCAATTGACCCCACAAAAATAGTTAATCCGCGTGACATTGATGTAAACATCAACATAACGTCAACGGATAAAGCGGCGGTTATTGACGGAATAAATGTTCCGGCTAATTCGATAGTGATTACTCCGGCAGCAAAAGGGGATTTCGGTATAGAGATTTCATTTATACTGCCCGATGATTATTTGGTACAAGCGGGTCTAAATGCACAGGCTGTCAAGCTATTCTATGTTGGTAATGGCGAGGTTAAGGTTGTTTCCGAATATATGACAGTAAACGATGACGATTCGATTGGAATAAGAATAACCCATGCTTCAAGCTATGTACTAACGAAAGATACTGTAAGCGTGGAGGAAATTTTTGCTGTCGAAACAGGCATTGATAATCCTGCTTTTGATGATACCGGAAATGCAAATCCCAGAACGGGCGTTACAATTAGTGTTATTCCGGCACTTCTTGCAGGTAGTTTACTTGAATTATGCAGAAATAAAAAAAGGAAGCGCGGAGTTATAGAAAAGTGATAATTCAATTGCGAAAATAAAACATCGCGCCTGATTTAACATCGGGCGCGATGTTTATTGTTTTCACAAAAGCCTTTAATCCGCTGTTTAAGCAAAATTTTGTTTTGGCGCACAATAAATAATGAGCGGGGGGCGATATTCGGACGGTCTCAAGCAATTTAGGACATTCGCAGGTCAGCACCACTGTAAACACCCCAAATGGACACACCACTAAAAAATCAAGCAACAAGGCGATTTATCAAAAACAGCAGTGCAGAAAACTCTGTACTGCTGTATTTTTGTATCAACATTAAACCAAGGATTATTTTTACTCTACCCGAAGCCGCTCCACCAAGCTATTCCGTGTCAACCACCCATAACAAACAATCGGCGCAGCAGCACAGATTGCAACAAGCGGCGCAAGGCAGAACACCGACGGCATGATTGTAAAGCTCTGCTTGAAAAACCACGCCTGCCCTGCAATGACTTTCACAATCAGCCAAGTTATACCGAGCCCTGCCGTAAAGGTGAAAATCACGGTTAAGACAGTATAGCAAAAACCCTCGAAAAAGAGCGTTTGCCGTAACTGTTTGCCTGTCATTCCCACGCTTTGAAGCATGGCGAGTTCGCGGCGGCGAGATATTATAGAAGCGATTGTGGAGTTTGTAAAGTTAAGTATGCCGATTAACGCTAATATAAACGCCATCGCGCCGCCCATGATGATATAGGTTGATTGCATACTTTCAAATTCTTCTGTATATGTGGCGCGTGAAGCATAGGCTAATTCGGGGTTTATATTTTGTGTGTATTCAATCAGCCAAGTTTCTATTTCCTGGATTCTTTCATCTTCCACATTAAAATTCACCTGCATTGCACTTTGCTCGCCGAAAAATTCAATGAAAATGTTCTCTGCCATAACGATTTTCTCACCCGGCATAAGACCAAAGCCGACCGAAAGCGCATCCGGGTATCCTTCGCCTAAAATTTCTTTAATTACTTCAAATTCACGGCTCTCGCCCTCATTATTAGTAATTATAATTTTATCTCCCGCGGCGTAAACCATATTTTCGCCCGAATAACCAAACACTAACACGTAATCGCCGGAAGCTAATTTTTCATAATCATCATAGAAAGTCTCCGCAGGAAGCTTTCCGTGACCGTAAATCTGTAAAGGAATCGTTTTTTCTAAAACCGCCCGTTCATATTGAGGAATTGCAAATTTATAGTAACGCTCTAAATCCTGCCTCCCTGCCTCAAACATCTTAATAAAGTTTTCATGCGCCCTCGGCGAAAGCTCGTGAAGACTCTCTGCATGGTAATAGACACAGCCGTAGTCGGTTATACCTCGGCTGTCTAATTCGTCTAAAAACTCCGATGTTACGCTATCGGTGTTTTTTTCAATTATGCCATAATTAAAAATAGTAGCATCCGAAACGGCAAAATCAGTAGTCACATAACTTTCAAGATATTTATCCATATCAAAGCTAAGAGACGCCGAATAGGCACTGTTGAGCATAATAAGAGCTAAAGACAGTGACATGACGATTACGCAAAGCTTGCGTTTTTCTCTTGTAATACTTGCCCACGCCATAGATAAAGTTGAAACTTTTCTGCTTTTTTTGGTTTTCTTTTTTATTTTTAAATTTCCGCTGTACTTTACGGCTTCTACGGGCGACACTTTCGCCGCGATTTTCCCCGGTTTGTTACAGCCTATAAACACAGTAAGTAAGCTAAACAACGCCGCAAAAATGAAAATCAGCGGGTTTACCGAAATGGTTTGTTTAACATCAAGAGTTGACATTCCGAGTAAAAGAGGCGTCATGACAATACCCGAAATATAACCTAAAATCAACCCTAAAGGTATGCCTATAATTGACAAAGCAAACGCCTGGCCCCGCACAATTTTTTTGAGTTGTTTGCCTGTCGCACCCATTGTTTTGAGTAAACCGTAAAAATGTATATCGGCGTTCACCGAAATGACAAAAATTGAATAAATAATAAAATATCCCGAAAGCAGAATTAATATAACAGCTAATGCCCCGATTGTAACCGTAGACGGGTCAATTTCCGATGTCATATACGCCCAGTTTATACCGGGGCGAACCTCGTTTCCCGTGCCGTAGCCTGTTTCTTCGTCATATCCGTCTCCCCAAACATAGCCGCGCTCGGCGATTAATTTTTCCATTTTGCTTTCAATATTAAACGAGTTGCCAAACCAAAGGTCGGCGAAAATATGCCCTGCAATCTGCTCAGTTGGGGCTATGACATTCTCGGCGACGACTGAATCCACATATTCCTCCGAAAGCCAGATATGCTGTGCAGGGAGAACCGTATCGCCTTCCCAATACGCCGAAAGTGTGAAAGTTTCGGTGTATTTTCTATCGCTCACGGTAAATTCAAGCGGGACTTGAACCCCTATTTCATGCGGTAAACCTAAAGCATCTAACACAAGTGTACTTGTCGCAAGTTCATTTTTTGCTACAGGCATATTTCCCGTAGTCGGAAATGAGAAACACCACTTTGCGAATTTAGGCTCGGCGTAGGTGATTTCGCTGTACTCTTTTATAAGCGCGTCATTTTCGGCAAGGGCAAGTCCTTTTCTGAACGAAATATCCTTAATGAGCGGCGATTTTGCAATATGTTCATACTGTTCACTTGACAACCTCTTGAAGCCGCCATGCGCGCTCATGCCAATTTGCCGCATGGTTTGCTCTTGTATCGTTGTGAGCATATTCGCGCCTATTGTAAACACGCTTGTGAACATAATCGAGGTCAAGGCAATTGCAATAACTGCGATTATATTGCGGGTTCTTCCCGCTTTCATGAACCGCAAAGTGAGTTTGCGGATAATGCTTTTATTGTCAACTTTCATCACACTCCACCCTTTCCGACTACAATTTTCCCGTCCTCAATCCGCACGGTTCTTTCAGCCATTTGCGCGATTTCGGGGTTATGTGTAATCAGCACTATAGTCTGCCCGAATTTCTCACCGCTGACTTTAAGAAGCCCCATAACGTCCATGCTCGACTTGCTGTCTAAGTTGCCTGTAGGCTCGTCTGCAAGCACAATCGCGGGCTTGCTTGCCATTGCACGAGCAATTGCTACCCGCTGTTGTTGCCCGCCCGAAAGTTGATTCGGCATACTTGTGCGTTTCTCGGCAATTCCGAGGGTTTCAATCACGCGATTGACATATTCCATGTCGGGCGTGTTGCCGTCAAGTTGAATCGGGAGCAGTATGTTTTCCTCGACATTCAGCACGGGGACGAGGTTGTAACTTTGAAAGACAAAGCCGATATTGCGGCGACGGAAGATTGTAAGTTCATCGTCTTTCATGGAATATATTTCTTTACCGCCAATTTCAACGCTCCCCGAAGTCGGGCGGTCAAGCCCACCGAGCAGGTGCAAAAGCGTGCTTTTTCCGCTTCCGGAACTGCCGACAATCGACACAAACTCGCCCTGCTCCACCGCAAAGTCGATGCCGTCAACCGCCTTCACCTCTGCGTTTGCGCCGTAGTGCTTTTTTAAGTTGGTAGTTTTTAATACGTTCATGTTGCTCTCCTTTTTCATAATAAAATCGCAGTTGGAATTAGCCAACTGCATTTATTATAAACTATAAATCTTTCGTGCATCTTTCGAGAATCTTACAGTTATGTAAGATTCCATTCTTCACAAAATTGTAAGAAACCATTCTTCACAGTTTTGAAAGAAACAATGTTGTTCACTTATTGTTATGCTTATTTGTGGAATAAACCGCGAATATTTCTGTCTAATTCTTTTTCCTTGAGATTTATTGCCAATTCTTCTACTGCCGATAAGCTCGCAACACTACATAGGATTATCGCAGAAATCATTGAATCTGCAATGTGATAAAATAAGGGAAAACTAAATAGCACTACCCCTGTGGCCTTGTTTGCATAGGTATGCAAAAACGCAACTGCACGATATTTTATAAACCCCGTTCCTAATGATACAAGCCTGACTATTGCGATTGCTGCAATCCAACACAGCAACCATGATTCCCACGATACTATGGGGATAAAAATAACCAGCATGACAGCAACCAAAATAAAGTCGGCAATACTGTCCAAAACTGCTCCCATTTTGCTAACAGTATTCGTTTTTCTCGCAATATATCCGTCTAATATGTCACTTATACCGAATGTTAAATATATAACATAAAAAAGAATAGACAGCGGTTCAATGGTTAAGAGAAAAACAGAGCCAAATATTCTGATTACTGTGATTAATGTTGCTGCATATTTTATCATTTCTCTTTTTTTTGGATTAATAGAATAATCATTACCAATCCTCCTTGTCTATTTACTAACTTAATAAACTATCTATCAGCATAGCCAAAAAACGATTTCGTGGCTCGACATTATATAAATACCAATAAGTTAACAGAATTGATTGTAAGAAACCATTCTTCACACTTTTGTAAGAAACACAGAAAATATCGCGCCTTTTCCAAAGTCCGAACTTACTTTAATATACCCACCGCAAGCGGTAATAATCTGCCTTGCCAAATACAGCCCGATGCCCACGCCTTGCGAATCCGCAGACTCCGCCGCTCGCCAAAACCGCGTGAAAACTTTCGGCAAATCTTCCTCGCGTATTCCGCGCCCTGTGTCGGCAACGTCAATCCGCACGAACATCTCATATTCAGTGACAGATACGCTCACACTGCCACCATCGGGCGTGTATTTGACGGCGTTCTCTATAATATTAAACAGTGCTTCGCCGCACCACTTAGGGTCGAATAATGCCGTAAGCGGCGGCTGATTTTCGGGGAAATTTAAGTTAATTATCTTGTCGGCGGCAAGACTTTCACACTCTGAAACTGCGGCGTTCACCAAGTCAAAAATATTCCCCGGCAAGGCTTCAATTTTGATGATTCCGCTTTCAAGTCTTGACGTTTTTACTAACGCCTGTATCAGAAAGTCAAGTTTGGCTGCACTTGACAAAATTTGTGATGCTAAATGTGATTGTTCAACTGTCAAGTTTTGCTCCGCCAATAACTGCGAGTAAAGCGTGATGTTGGAAATCGGCGTTTTTGTTTGGTGTGAAATGTCGCTGATTAGTGAACGAACACGCGCTTGTTCGTTGTCAATTTGCTCACGTTTTAGCTGTGATAGCTCGAGAAACCGCGCTGTCTTTGCCTCGATTTTCGAGAGTTGACTCTCTTCATAAGACTGCACCTCAAACGTCCCTGCAATGGCTTCATCAAGCATTTTGTCAAGCTTCTTTAGAAGCGTTTTTCTTCTCATAAGTTTACCGCCTGACAGACGGTCGCCGTCCATTTGTAACCGATTCCGTGAACGGTTTTAATAAACTGCGGATTTGACGGCTCGTCCTCTAATTTTGAACGCAGTCTGCGGATTGAGACAGAGAGTGCGTTTTCGTCAACGTATTCCGTGCCGTCTTGCCATATCCGCTCCGACAATCGCTCGCGGGTGAGGGTCTGCCCTTTGTTGGAATACAACAGTTGCAATAGCTTTGCTTCGGTTTTTGACAACTCGACAATCTTGCCGTTTTTCTCGAAGTGCAGCATTTCAAAGTCGAACAAAAATGCACCGTCGGCTTTGCTTTCGGAAG
>WRLY01000004.1 GCA_009776305.1 Oscillospiraceae bacterium
AGTTAAGTGAGATTGACCAACTTGACAGAAATCCGTATCGTTTCAGCGGGGAGTATTATGATAGCGAGAGCGGGTATGTTTACTTACGGGCGAGGTATTATGATACGAGTTTAGGGCGTTTTATCAGCGAGGACGCGGCTTTTGATGGTAAAAACTGGTATGTTTATGCCGGGAATAATCCTATTATGTTTGTTGATCCGACGGGGTTATACATACAACTAAGTCAAAACAATACTGTTGAGCAAAATCAAGTTATTCTAAATGATTTGCAAAAGCTAACAAACCATAAATTATCTGTTGGTAAGAGTGGAAAAATCAAATTGACTATAACTTTATCGGTGCATTTGATTTTATCGCGGCTTTGGGAAACGCCGAAGCCGAACAGAAATTAAAGAAAACGGCGTAACATTCCTGTTACACCGTTTTTCTTGAAAACATTCTTGCATGAGGGCGGGACAACAGTCCCGCCCTTTTAACTATTAATTACACCTTATAATACTCAACCAATCCAACCAAATCGTCATACTTTTTCTTGGCGTCCGAAGCCGCTTTATTGAACAGCTTATCGGCTCTTTCGGGATTTTGGAGCATAAGCGAACTGTAGCGAACCTCGCGCTCGATAAACTTTCTGTAGTCCGCAGTCGGAGCTTTGCTGTCGAGAGAGTAAGGGGATTTGCCCTCTGCCGAAAGCGCGGGATTAAATCTGAATAGGTGCCAGTAACCCGCCTCGACCGCTTCTTTTTCCACCTGTTGCGCCAATGCCAAGCCGCCTTTTATGCCGTGAGCCACGCAGGGGGCGTAAGCTATGATGATTGACGGTCCGTCGTAAGCCTCGGCTTCTGTGAACGCCTTGATGCACTGGTTCATATCAGCGCCCATTGCCACCTGAGCTACATAAACATAGCCGTACTGCATTGCGATTTGGGCAAGGTCTTTCTTCTTGGTTTCCATTCCACCCGCCGCAAATTGCGCGATCGCACCAACAGGGGTAGACTTTGAAGCCTGACCGCCGGTGTTGGAATAAACCTCGGTGTCAAATACAAGGATATTCACGTTTTCACCCGTTGCAATAACGTGGTCAAGTCCGCCGTAACCAATGTCGTAAGCCCAACCGTCTCCACCGAACGCCCAAACCGATTTTTTGCAGAGGAAGTTCTTGGATTTGAATATTTCCGCCGCGATGGGACATTTGCAGTTGTCTTTTTCCATAGCGTCAATGAAATCGTCAGCCGCTTTGCTGTTGGCTTTGCCATCGCATAATGTGTCAAGCCACTTTTGTCCTGCGGTTTTAAGTTCAGATGACGCACAGTCGGCTTTAACCAATTCCTCGGTTTTATTAATCAATCTGTCGCGTACAGCTTTTTGACCTAAAAACATACCGTAGGTGAATTCGGCATTGTCTTCAAAGAGGGAGTTTGCCCATGTCGGACCCTTGCCTTCTTTATTAACCGTATAAGGCGTAGCGGGAGCCGAGCCGCCCCAAATAGAGGAACAACCGGTAGCGTTGCCGATATACATTCTGTCGCCGAAGAGCTGAGTGGCAAGCTTTGCATAAGGGGTTTCACCGCAACCCGCGCATGCACCCGAGAACTCTAAGAGCGGCTGTTTGAACTGCGAACCTTTTATGCTGGTTTCTTTGAATTTATCGAATACTTCAGGCTTATCCGAAACCGTCATGCAGTAAGCAAAGATATTCTGCTCATTTAACTGGGAGTCAATCGGTTTCATGGCAAGCGCTTTCTGTTTTGCGGGGCAGACGTTTACGCAAGCCGAACAACCGTAGCAGTCAAGCACCGAAACACCCATAGCATATTTTAGCCCCGCCAGACCGGTTGCGTCTTTCATTTTCGCACCTTCGGGAGCTTTTGCCGCTTCATCACCGTTCAAAAGGAACGGACGGAGAATGGCGTGAGGACAGATTAAAACGCACTGGTTACACTGTATGCAGTTTTTGGGAATCCACTCGGGAACGTCAACCGCTACCTTGCGTTTCTCATAAGCTGCCGAACCTTGCGGGAAAGCGCCGTCCGCCATATATGAGAAAGTCGATACAGGCAGATCGCCGCCGCGCTGTGCATTTACCGGTATAAGAATGTTGTTTATAAAGTCTACAAGGTCTTTTCTGTCACCGACAGCTTTATGAGTTTCAAGCTCGCCCTCAGCGGTTTTCCATGCCGCGGGAACGTCAACCTTAATGAACTTTTCAGCGCCCATGTCAATCGCCTTGCAGTTCATGTCAACGATTTTCTCGCCTTTTCTGGAGAATTGTTTCTTAACCGCGCCTTTCATATAGCCTATTGCTTCGGAGGCGGGGATAATATTGGCTATTTTAAAGAACGCCGATTGCAGAACCGTACTTACGCGGTTACCGAGCCCTATTTCCTTGGCTATGTCGGTCGCGTTTATAATATAGAAGTTAATGTCGTTTTCAGCTATGAACCTTTTAACGGGAGCAGGGATTCTCTCTTCAAGCTCATTAACGCCCCACTGGCAGTTAAGGAGGAAAGAGCCGCCCTTAACAACGTCCTGAACCATGTCGTACTTATCTATATAAGACTGGTTATGACAAGCCACAAAATCTGCCTTAGTAATAAAGTAGGTGGACTTAATGGGCGCTTTCCCGAAACGCAGGTGAGAAACCGTAACGCCGCCCGACTTTTTAGAGTCGTAGGAGAAGTACGCCTGAACGTTCATATCGGTGTGGTTTCCGATAATCTTGGTTGAGTTTTTATTCGCGCCTACCGTGCCGTCCGCGCCGATTCCCCAGAATTTGCAGCTTGTAGTACCTGCGGGAATGGTATTCGGGTTATCCACAACAGCAAGCGAAAGATTAGTTACGTCGTCGGTTATACCAATCGTGAATTGCACTTTCTGCTTATTCTTGAACACCGAGATAATGTTAGCGGGGTTGCAGTCTTTTGAACCCAGACCGTAACGTCCTGTAAATACAGGTACGTCTTTAAATTTGCCCGCCTGATTCAAAGCCGCCACTACGTCAAGGTAAAGCGGTTCGCCTAAAGAGCCGGGTTCTTTGGTTCTGTCAAGGACGGAAATCTGCTTCACGCTTGCGGGAATAGCGTCCACAAATGCGTTTACCGCGAACGGACGGTAAAGTCTTACTTTAACGAGTCCTACTTTACTTCCGTTTGCGTTGAGGTAATCAATGGTTTCTTCAATGGTGTCGCAGACCGAGCCCATAGCTACAATCACATGTTCAGCGTCAGCCGCGCCGTAATAGTTGAAAAGCTTATAATCCGTGCCGATTTCGGCGTTGACCTTATTCATGGTTTCCTGTACGATTTCGGGAAGCGCGTTGTAATAAGGGTTGCAAGCCTCACGCGCCTGGAAGAATATATCGGGGTTTTGCGCCGTACCATGCAAAACGGGATTCTGAGGATTCAGCGCTCTGTCGCGGAATGCCTGAATCGCGTCCATATCCGCAAGCTTGGCGAGGGTATCGGTATCCCACGCCTCAATCTTTTGGATTTCGTGGGAGGTGCGGAAACCGTCGAAGAAATGCAGGAAAGGAACTCTTCCTTTCAGCGTTGCCAGGTGAGCTACCGCGCCGAGGTCCATAACCTCCTGCGGGTTAGTAGCGCAAAGCATAGCGTAACCCGTTTGACGACAAGCGTAAACGTCGCTGTGGTCGCCGAAAATCGACAAAGCATGAGACGCCAGCGCCCGCGCCGAAACATGGATAACACTGGGCAAAAGCTCACCCGCGATTTTGAACATATTCGGAATCATCAAGAGCAGACCCTGCGATGCGGTGTAAGTGGTAGTCAGCGCACCCGCAGAAAGCGAACCGTGAACCGCGCCCACAGCGCCCGCCTCAGACTGCATTTCCTTAACCCTGACTTCCTGCCCGAAAATGTTTTTTCTTCCTGCCGTTGCCCATGTGTCTGTGACCTCTGCCATTACCGACGAGGGTGTAATGGGGTAAATTGCCGCCACCTCAGTAAAAGCGTAGGACACGTGACCGGCGGCGGTGTTGCCGTCCATACAGATTTTTTCTCTTGCCATTGATTATAGCCTCCTTGATTTATATTACGGTTTTTCATCACGTAAAAATATTATAACATATCTTGTCCGACTTGTAAACAAAATTTTCCATACCTTTATATATTAAAGAGCTTTAAAAGCATATTTGTGAAAATGTGCTAAATAATCAAAAATCGATTTGTATGATTGTGCTAACGGGTTATGTACAATACAGTACTTATGCATCGCCAGACCAATGACGTTGGTTACTTCCAAACCGAAAGCGAAAAACTCGAGTCAGAATAAAATTATTAATGAATTCCCCCGCTGTAAAAAGCGGGGGAATTTTTTATATAATCATACAGTGTTATAAACACTGACCGTCCTTACAGCTTTTATCACTTGAGCCGTTAATCACTGTGATTAGCGAAAACCCGCACCCTGCCGGATACTGCCCGGCATAAGCGGCGATAAACCCCGCCTGTTTTCTGTACATTTCGTAAAATTTCAGTTCGCCTGTTTCCCTGCTTAGTCTGTTAAGAAGCATAAAAGCGACTGAATTCCCGCTCGGGAGGGCGTTGTCAAAGATTTCCTTAGGACGCGTAATCAATTGCTCGTCGTCGTCTGCGTAAAGATAAAACCCGCCGTTCGAGTGGTCAAAGAAACGCTCCGCCATAACATTCGCGTAATGGAGAGCCTTATCAAAGTAACCCGTGTCATTTGTGACCTCATATAGTTCAAGAAGCGCGAGGGTATAATAGGCGTAATCGTCTAACTTTCCGTTTCCCTGAACCTCGTTGTCGCGCCACCTGACGTACAGGCGCGGCGCTGTTTGAGGGAACGACAGCTTTTCAGAAATGAATTTTTCATTTCTTTTTGCCGCTTCAAGGTAAGAGGCATCGCCGAGAACGGTGTATGCCTTAGTCAAAGCAATCATCATCAGCGCGTTCCATGAGGTAAGGATTTTATCGTCTGTGTGCAATTTAGTACGCTCCAGACGATATTTATATATTTTGCTGTTGCACCGATTTATAAATTCATCATTCAACGCGAATTTTGAATTTTTAATAAGATTCGGGACGCTTTTCCCCTCAAAATTCCCGCCTTTAGTTATTCCGTAATATTTGCGCCAGACTTCCACTTCTTCCCGCGGCAGAATGTCACCTATTTCATCGTATGAAAAGACGTAATACTTTCCCTCAATTCCCTCGCTGTCAGCGTCCTGCCCGCAAAAGAAACCGCCGTCGCTGTTGGTCATTTCCGCGAAAACCCATGAAAAGATTTTCTGAGCCGCCGTTTTACAAAACTCTTTTTTATATAAACTGTAAGCCTCGAGATAAGCCCATGCCAAAAGCGCGTTATCGTACAGCATTTTCTCAAAGTGGGGAATCAGCCATTTCCCGTCTGTTGAATACCGCGAAAATCCCCCCGCAATATGGTCAAAAATTCCACCCCGATACATTGCTTCAAGGGTTAATTGCGACATTTTTGCTGCTTGATTTGAGCCTGTTGCACGGTCATATTCTATTAAAAACAGCAAATTATGAGCGGCGGGGAATTTTGGAGCCGAGCCGAATCCGCCGTATTTCTCATCAAACGAAGCCTCGAAAGCTTGAGCCGCCTTATCAGCCGTATTTCTGTCAAGTTCGGCATTAACATTTTGAGCTGATTTTTCAATTCGGTTAAGATGCCGCTCTATTTCATCGCCGGTTTTGATTAATTCGCCGCGCTCATTTACCCACATGCCGCCTATTCTCGGAATTAACCTCATAAGGACGTCTTTCGGGAAATATGTCCCCGCGAAAAACGGCTTTTTTTCCGGACTCATAATAATTGAAAGAGGCCAGCCGCCCGAGCCTGTCAATGCCTGACAAACCGACATATAGACCGAATCCACATCCGGTCGTTCCTCGCGGTCAACCTTTACGGAAATGAAGTGACGGTTTAACAGAGCGGCGATTTCGCCGTCCTCAAAGGACTCGCGCTCCATAACATGACACCAATGGCAGGTCGAATACCCTATAGAAAGAAAAATCGGTTTATCTTCCTTTTTGGCTTTTTTAAAGGCTTCTTCTCCCCACGGATACCAATCTACCGGATTATGAGCGTGGGCGTAAAGATACGGCGATTTTTCGGTAATTAAGTTATTGGAATAAATAAAAATCCCCCCTTTTTTAAAGACAATATACAGTCCTCAATAGTTTTTACGGCGAAATGCGTATTATTCATTTCGGGTATCGAACACAGGTTTTTATTTAATTCATTATTACGACGCCGGCTCAAACTGACTGTTATAAAGCTCGGAGTAAACCCCGCCCTTTTCAAGAAGCTCGGTATGATTTCCGCTTTCAACAATATCGCCGTCTTTCATTACAAGGATTATGTCGGCATTTTTGATTGTGGAAAGCCTGTGGGCTATGACAAAAGAGGTGCGCCCCGCCGTCAGCTTATCCATAGCCTGCTGAACCTGCCTTTCGGTGCGGGTGTCAACAGAACTTGTAGCTTCGTCTAAAATTAAAAGCGGGGAGCCCTGAACCATAGCGCGGGCAATTGTGAGCAACTGTTTTTGCCCTACAGATAAATTTGCCTTGTCATCAAGCAAGGTGTCGTAGCCATCGGGCAGGGTGCGGATAAAATGATGCAGTCCCGCCGATTTGCATGCCGTCTTTACCTGTTCGTCGGTAACACCTTGCTTGCTGTAGACAATATTCTCCCTAATCGTTCCCTCAAAAAGCCAGGTATCCTGCAATACCATGCAAAATTGCTCATGCACGTTTTCACGGGTAACCTGATTTATGGGAGTACCGTCTAATAAAATCCCGCCGCTGTTGGTTTCGTAAAAACGCATGAGCAGATTCACCATAGTTGTTTTTCCCGCGCCTGACGGTCCGACAATGGCGATTTTCTGCCCGGCGTTTACCTTAGCGGAAAAGTCATGGATTATGGTTTTGTCTTGATTATAACCGAAATTAACATTTTTGAATTCTACATCGCCGTTGACATTTTCTAATCTTTTGGTTTTTTGACTTTCGTCCGCCATTTCTTCCTCGTCAAAGAATTCAAAGACCCGTTCGCTTGCCGCCGCGGTTCTTTGCAGTTGTTGCATAGACTGCGCCATTTGTGACAGCGGCTGAGTGAAAAAACGTATATATATCATAAACGCCACAATAACGCCGAATGAAATCGAGCCGTTCATGGCAAGCGCCGCTCCGACAACGCAGACAGCCACATAACCGAAATTACCGATAAAATTCATAATAGGCATCATAAGACCGGACAAAAACTGCGATTTCCACCCGCTGTCGTAAATTGCCCCGTTGATTTTACCGAATGTCTTTTTGGCTTCCCTGCCGCCGTTATAAACCTTTACGACACTGTGACCTGAATATATTTCCTCTATATAGCCGTTTATTTCGCCGAGTCCTTTCTGTTGCGCGTTAAAATGCTTCTGAGATTTAGACATAATCAGCGTGATTAATAAAAATCCTATAAAGGTAGGGACAATCGCCGCCAAAGTTAAAGCGGGGCTGTTGTAAATCATCATAATAAGCGAGCCCGTAAGCATTGTGACAGACCTCACCATGCTGTCAAGGCTTTGGTTTAATGTCTGACCTATAGCATCCACATCGTTTGTCACGCGACTGATTACGTCGCCATAGCTTGTTTTGTCGAAATATTTAAGCGGCAGTCTGTTTATTTTTTTCGAGATTCCCGTCCGCATATTTTTTGAGATTCCCGCCGCGATTGTCGCCATTATTAAGTGTCCTATAACGCCTAACAGCGCCGACGCAGCGTAGAGAACAACCAGCAGTAACGCAATACCCGTTATAATTTTAAAATCAATTGTCCCCGTAACCGGTTGTCCTCCTATCATTGCGGGCAAACCTTTTGCTATTTCATCGGTCATATCCCTTAATTTATTAGGTCCTATAATTTGAAACGCTGTACCTACAGCCGTGACTATGAGCGCGACAGCAATGGAGGGAATATATTTTTGGAAATAGCGTATCAATTTGCTCCATGAGCCCTTAAAATCTTTTGCCTTTTCTACAGCGCCCGGACGTCCTCTGAAGCCGCCAATACCTCCCGAGGCGCTTTTATTTTTATGCTCACTCATGATATTAACTCCTCCTCGCTTAATTGCGACATGGCTATTTCTTTATAAACCGCACAACTGCAGAGCAATTCTTTATGGGTTCCTCTCCCCGCAACCCTGCCCTCATCAAGCACTAAAATTTGGTCGGCGTCTATAATAGTACCGATGCGCTGGGCAACTATAATGTTGGTTATTCCCGGGGTGCTTTTTTTTAGCTTGTTTCGTACAATCCTGTCAGTCTTATAATCAAGCGCCGAGAACGAATCGTCGAAGATATATATTTCAGGCTTGCGGCAAACAGCGCGGGCAATAGAGAGCCGCTGTTTTTGCCCGCCCGACAGATTGGTTCCGCCTTGGGCTACTGAAGCAAGGTACTGCTCCTCCATATTCTCAATAAACTCTTTGCCCTCGGCAATGTCCGCCGCCAGCTTTATCTCGTCCTCGGTAAAAGCTTTACTGTCGCCGTTATCCCCGTAAGCAATGTTCGAGCTGACCGTACCCTTGAACAATACCGCTTTTTGCGGCACATAACCGATTTTGTTCAGCAATGATTCGAGCTTGTAGTCCTTTACGTTTACGCCGTCAACCAATACTTCACCCTCCGTCACGTCGAAGAATCGGGGAATAAGATTGACAAGGGTGGACTTTCCGCTCCCGGTAGAGCCGATAAAAGCGACGGTTTCACCTTTTCGGGCTGTAAAGCTTATAGCCTCAAGGACATAATCCACAGCGCCGGGATATTTAAAGCTGACATTTTTAAATGTAACCTCTCCTGTGATTCCGGGCAATCCTGCTGTAACGCCGCCATCTGATATGCAAGGCTCGGCGTCAAGCACCTCGTTAATCCGTTTTGCCGATACTCCGGCGCGGGGAAGCATGATGAAGATAATCGCCAACAGCATAAACGCCATAATTACCTGCATAGCATACTGCGAAAAAACGACCATATTCGAGAACAGTATTAATTTTTCGTAAACCCCCGCCGCGTCAATCAAATACGCGCCAATCCAATAAATAGCAAGCGAGAGACCGCTCATGATTGTCTGCATAAAAGGCATAAGCATTACCATTGCCCTGTTAGTGAACAATTGAGTGCCTGTAAGCTCGTCGTTCGCCTTTTCAAATTTGTCTTCCTGATAATCCTCGGCATTGTAAGCCCGAACAACACGAAGCCCCGTAAGGTTTTCCCTCGTCACGCGGGTTATATTATCGGTCAGGGTTTGCATTTTTCTGAATTTAGGTATTACAAAGAGCATAAGCACGGCAACCATCAAAAGCAACAGAAAAACGCCCGCTCCTGTAGCCATAGTCCATTCATAGCCCTTACCCGCGATTTTGGTAATTGCCCAAACAGCCATGATAGGTGCTTTAATCACCACCTGCAGACCCATTGTGACTAACATCTGCACATTCGTAATATCATTTGTGGAGCGGGTAATCAAGCTTGAAGTTGAAAAAAGGTTAATCTCGCGCGTTGAAAAAGATTCAACCTTATCGAAAAGCAGACCGCGCAACCTCTGCGCGAAAGACGCGCCGATACGCGCCGCAAAAAATCCTACTATAATAGCGGCTCCTATACTTCCGAGCGCGCACAGAAGCATGTAGCCGCCTGCCTGCCAAATATCGCGTATCGCGCTGTCCGGCGTTTTAATCAGCATTGTGATTTCCGCCATATAATCGGGAATTTTCAAATCTAACCAGACCTGGGCGACGATAAGAAATACACTCGCTCCTGCCGTCAGCCATTCCTTGGGTTTTATATATTTAAAAATTTTAAGCATTAATAATCCCTCTTTACTTAAAAAACAGGGCGCGGCTTATCCCCTTTCGTTTTTATAGAGAACGAAAGGAACGCCCCGCCCGTTATTTTATTATTTTGTGCCGAAAATCCTGTCTCCGCCATCTCCGAGACCGGGAGTTATGTATAAATCGTCGGTCAAGCCGTCGTCCATTACACCGCAAAAAACCGTCACGTCAGGGTGACTGTCGTTAAGCGCTTTTAAGCCCTCGGGACACGCTACCGCACACATGAATTTAATTGACTTGCAACCCGACTCTTTAAGTTTGCTGATTGCGGCTGAGGCGCTGTTACCGGTAGCTAAAAGTAAATCGGTAACAATTACGTCGCGCTCGGCTATATCAACGGGAAGCTTGCAGTAATACTCGGTTACGTTACCTTTTCCGTCGCGGCAAAGCCCTATATGCCCCACCTTTGCGGCGGGAATAAGCGTTATTGCGCCGTCAGACATACCAAGCCCGGCACGCAGTATCGGAACTAAGGCTAACTTTTTACTTACAACCTTTGTTTTTGCAATGGCTATAGGGGTTTCCACCTGAACCTCTTTCAGCGGAAGGTCACGGGTAGCCTCATAAGTCATAAGCATCGAAATCTCGCTTACAAGCTCTCTGAATTCCTTAGAATGTGTGTTTTTGTCGCGAAGCAGTGAAATTTTGTGCTGTAAAAGCGGATGCTCCAGGATTTTTAAATTGCTTCTGTTTTGCATAGTCTTATTCTCCTTTTCATTTTTTAATTTTCAATTTTCTCAACACGGGGTATATGTTTGCCCCCGTCAAATCCGGTATTCAGAAATACCTCCAAAAGCTCGCAGGCAAGCCCCCCGCCTATGGTATGGTTTCCGAAACATATAACATTGGAATCGTTATGCTTTCTGGTATATTTTGCCGAGTAATAATCACCGCAAAGCGCGGCGCGTATACCTTTAATTTTGTTTGCGGTTATTGAAATCCCGATTCCCGTACCGCAGACAAGCACGCCTTTATTTTCCTTTACTTTAAGTACGTTCAGGCAGACTTTTTTGGCTATGTCGGGATAATCGACCGTTTCTCCATCACAGCCGCAGTCGGTGAATTCAACGCCGCTTTCCCGTAAGTATTCAATAAGCTTGGTTTTAAGCGGATAACCCGCGTGGTCTGAACCGATGTAAATCATAGTGTTTTTCCTTTCGTTTTTTAGTTTTTATTTCAATTAACTTTTTCTCAGTCTGTTCTGTCTTTTCTGATACTAAAAATTTCATTCTTATGAAATTCTATACCACTATAAGTATTAACTCCCTGTCCGCTCCCGTTCCGCCTGCGGTAATCTGAGGTAGAGCGGCATCAATTCTTTTGCCGTAACCGCTTTATTTTCTAACGCCGCGAGGCAAACCGAAACGGCGTTTTGGTGACAGCAAGCCGCCGCAGACAATAACGCGGCTGAAAACTTCATTTGGCTGTAAAAAAGCTCTGCGCCGTCGCCGACTAAAATAATTTTTTCGCCTTTATACACGCTTAATTCGGTTTCAATTTCTGACTGAGCTATTGCCCTGTCGGAGGTAAGACGTGTAATTTTTTCGCCGCTCGCGGGGGGCGTTTCCCTTATTCTGAAAAGTGCGTTGTAAAATTGCCCGCGCCGTGCGTCCATTAAACAGCAGGCTATACAGTCTTGTCCGCTTAAATTATATGCAAGAGCCTGCAATGCCGAAACAGGGTAAACAGGTAAACCAAGGGCGAACGCCATGCCTTTAACCGCGCTGACGCTAATTCTCACCCCTGTGAACGAGCCGGGACCGTTGGTTACGGCAAAAGCGTCCATGTCGTTTAAGGTTAATTTCGCCGCTTTGAGAACGCTACCGACAAGGGGCATTAAGGTTTCTGAATGGGTTATTTTATTGTTTACACCGCCGTAAGCGATTATGTTTTTTTCGTCCGCACCGTATACCGCACAAGAGGCGGCTTTTGCCGAGCTGTCAAGACCGAGTATAAGCATTAATAATTATTTCCCTCTCGTTTTCGCCTATTTTGTTTATTTCAACTTTATAATAACTCTCAAACTCATTTTCCAAGCACTGCACATTCTCGCTCCACTCGCAGACAATAACTCCTCTGCCGATATAGTCATAAAACCCTGTAGCGTATAAATCATCCGGCGTATTCATTCTGAACAGGTCGAAATGAATCAGGTTGATTTCACCGTCATACTCGTTAACAAGCGCAAAAGTCGGGCTGGTCACGTTTGAGGAAATACCTAATCCGAGAGCCAAACCTTTCACAAAATGAGTTTTCCCCGCCCCCATCTCACCGTAAAGCAAAACAGCGCAGTTCGGCTTTAATTCACGCCCTAATTGCTCGCCTATTTTAATGGTTTCTTCACTTGAAAAGGATTTATAAGTCATAATAATTATTTTTTACCTATTAAAATAAGCCTGATATTTCACCGCTTACGCTGACGTCAATATTTTCGGCGGCTGGGACTTTCGGCAAGCCCGGCATGGTCATAATGTCCCCCGTAACCGCCACTGCGAACCCCGCGCCCGCCGACAGTTTAACATCGCGGACCGTGATATGGAAGTTTTGCGGCTTACCTAATTTTGCGGGCTCATCCGAAAGGGAATATTGCGTTTTTGCCACGCAGACAGGAACATTCCCGAAACCGAGCGCCTCTATTTCCGAAACCGCTTTTTCAGCGGCGGCAGTCAGATTAACGCCGTCGGCACGGTAGATTTCACGTGCTATAACATTAAGCTTTTCTTTAAGGGAAATGTTTGTATCGTAAATAGGCTTGAATTCAGATTTTTCTGTCTCAATGACTTGACACACAACACCCGCCAGTTCCTCCCCGCCCGAGCCTCCTTTGGCGAAAACGTCGGACAAAGCGAATTTCACACCTGATTGCGCGCAATAAACTTTCAGAAAATCAAGCTCGGCATCGCTGTCCGTGTGAAAACGGTTAATCGCCACCACCACGGGTACACCGAATTTTTTCATATTTTCAATATGAACCGAAAGGTTAATTACGCCCTTTTTAAGGGCTTCAAGATTCTCTGCCGTAAGCTGATTTTTTAGAACACCGCCGTTATATTTCAATGCCCTGACAGTCGCCACCAAAACAACGCAATCAGGTTTCAGGTTGGCAAAACGGCATTTTATATCAAAGAACTTCTCCGCGCCCAAATCCGAGCCGAAACCCGCTTCTGTAATTGTATAATCCCCCAATTTCAGCGCCAATTTTGTAGCCCGCACCGAATTGCACCCGTGAGCGATATTGGCAAACGGACCGCCGTGGATAATGGCGGGGGTGTTTTCTAAGGTCTGCACTAAATTAGGTTTAAGCGCGTCTTTCAACAAAACCGCCATAGAACCCGCCGCCTTTAAATCCCGCGCAAACACCGGTTTATTGTCAAAAGTATAGGCGACTAAAATATTCCCGAGCCGCTTTTTCAAATCTTCCAAATCATCTGCCAGGCACAAAATCGCCATGACCTCACTTGCCACGGTGATAATAAAACCGTCCTGGCGGGGTACGCCGTCCATTTTGCCGCCCAAGCCGATTACACAACCGCGAAGTGCGCGGTCGTTCATGTCAAGACAGCGCTTAATCTGAATCCGCCTTTGGTCTATACCAAGCGTATTACCCTGCTGAATATGATTGTCAAGCAAAGCGCAAAGCAGATTATTTGCGCTTGTAATGGCGTGCATATCACCTGTAAAATGCAGATTTAAATCCTCCATGGGTATAATCTGCGAATAACCTCCGCCCGCCGCGCCGCCTTTAACGCCGAAAACAGGACCAAGCGACGGCTCGCGCAAAGCAAGCACGGCTTTCTTCCCGATTTTCCACATGCCCTGCGCCAGCCCCACCGAGGTCGTGGTTTTACCCTCCCCTGCAGGAGTGGGATTTATTGCGGTGACAAGGATTAATTTCCCGTCCTTATTAGTTTTAACCCGCTCAAAAAGGCTTTCGGTCAGCTTGCCTTTATAATGTCCTATAGGCTCAATTTCATTATCGTTAATATTTAACAATTCAGCAATTTCACCGACTTTTTTTATTTTGGCGTGACGGGCGATTTCAATGTCTGTGAGCATAACATTCCTCCGGTTGGCTTTTAGGTTTTTATTATATCATGATTTGATTATAAATTCAACTTTATTTTATCTGTCTTTTTTCTAATTCGGTAATTTTATCACGTAAAAAACGGAATTCCCCCTGAATTGCCTTGGCAATCCTTAAAATTATCAACTGTCCATTGTTAATTGTTCGCTGTTAATCAACTTTACCGCTTTTCCTGCGGCGGGCAGGGTTTTTGCCACAATTTCCGCAACGTCCGACGCTTTTTTCACCATGCCATCGCGGTAAACTTCCGCGCTTTTCAGATACGCTTTTGTCAGCCGCATAACCTGAACCCCTTGGGTATCGCGGGCGGCTTTAGGCAGAATCAGAGCGGTATTGAAAATAAGGGTTTTCCCCGCCGATGAATTGAGAATAAAATCAATGTCGGCGTTTGCTTCCACCTTAAAAACAGCTACAAGCGGCGAGCTTGTATTAAAAGCGTTTTGCAGTTTTTTGCGCTTGGTCTTGGTTTCAAAGGAAGAAAGCGGCACTTTGGCGCATTTTCCGTTCTCAAAAAATAAAATCAGCGTTTCCGAATAATCGAGGGTGGTTATAAGCCGGAGCGGCTTTTCACCCTCCTCAAAATCAAGCTTAGAGGGTATAAAATCGCCCATTACACTTGCCTTGGTGTCCTCAAAGTCAGAGGCGCGGGTTTTGTACGCCTGCCCCTTATCGGTAAAGAAAACAAGCTCGGCACGGTTTGAGGTTTCCTCATGCAGGTCTATAAAATCCTGCTCCTTTAACTTCTGCTCGCCGCTCATACGTAGCGACAGCGGGGTGATTTTCTTGAAATACCCCTCTTTTGTAAAGAAAATATTGACGGGATAATCGGGTATGTCGGGGGCGTCTTCTTCGTCCTCTTCCATAGGAAATACAAAAAGGGTTTTTCTTTCGCCGCCGTGCTTTTTGGCTATATCTTTTAACTCGGAGATAATTATAGCCTTGATTTTACTTTTGCTGTCCAATGTCTCCTGTAAATCGGCTATATCTTTTTCAAGGTTTTCAATTTCCTCCGTGCGCTTTAAAATATACTCGCGGTTAATGTGACGCAGTCTTATTTCAGCCACGTATTCGGCTTGAATTTCGTCAATTCCGAAACCTATCATAAGGTTAGGGACGACTTCCGACTCTTCCGTTGTTTCGCGGATTACTTTTATAGCCTTATCAATATCAAGCAGGATTTTTTGCAGTCCCCGAAGTAAATGCAGGCGCTCTTTTTTCTTTTTCAGTTCAAAGTAGACCCGCCTTTTTACACATTCGGTACGGAACGCCGTCCACTCGTAGAGTAACTCCCTCACGCCCGAAACCCTCGGAGTACCCGCTACCAGAACGTTGAAATTGCAGGAAAAGGTATCGCGCAACGGGGTTAATCTGAATAATTTTTTCATCAGCGCATCATGGTCAGTCCCGCGCTTTAAATCAAGCGCGATTTTAAGCCCCGATAAATCGGTTTCGTCCCGCACGTCGTTTATTTCCTTAATTTTTCCGATTTTTACGCTTTCGACAATTTTGTCGATAATGGCTTCAACGGTAGTAGTCGGCGGGATTTCGGTTACTTCAATGACGTTATTTGAGCTGTCGTAATTATATTTAGCTCTAACCTTGAACGAACCGCGTCCCGTCTCGTAAATCTCCCTTAGCTGACTTTCTTCATAAACTATATACCCGCCGCCTGAAAAATCGGGCGCTTTCAATGTACTTATTATGTCGTGCAGAGGGTCTTTTATTAAAGCGACCGCTGTTTCACAGACTTCGGACAGGTTAAACGAGCAGATATTGCTCGCCATAGAAACAGCAATGCCAATATTGGAATTAACCAAAACCGACGGAAATTTTACAGGGAGCAATACCGGCTCGGTGGTCGAGCTGTCGTAATTTGGCACAAAGTCTACCGTATCGCGGTCAATTTCGTCAAAAAGCTCCTTACAGAGCGGGTCGAGCTTTGCCTCGGTATAACGAGAAGCTGCATAAGCCATATCGCGGGAATACGCCTTACCAAAGTTACCCTTACTGTCCACATAAGGATGCAAAAGGGTTTCGTTGCCCCGCGCCAGCCTCACCATAGTTTCATAAATAGCCGCATCGCCGTGCGGATTCAGACGCATTGTCTGCCCGACTATGTTAGCCGATTTTGTACGCGAACCTGTTAATAAGCCCATTTTATACATCGTGTATAAGAGCTTCCGATGCGACGGCTTAAAGCCGTCGATTTCCGGCAGGGCACGGGAAATAATCACGCTCATGGCGTAGGGCATATAGTTTTCTTCAATGGCGTCGGTGACGGGTTTTTCAACGACAATGCCCGCGCCTTCAATGTAGGCGGTTTGTTTTTTGGTTTTTTGGTTTTTTGGTTTTTTCATAATCAACTAACATCCACGCTATCTAAATAATTACTACCGTACTCGCTTATAAAATCCTTGCGCCCCTGTAAATTGTCCCCCAACATTAAATCAAACATGTCCTTAGTCGCTTCGGCGTCGGTCGGCATGACTTTTATCAGTCTGCGGGTGTCGGGGTTCATAGTGGTAAGAGACATCATGTCTGGTTCGTTTTCGCCAAGTCCTTTTGAACGCTGTATGGTGTATTTTTTATTACCTATTTCCTTAATAATCCTGTTCTTCTCTGTCTCTGTATAAGCAAAGCCGGTGTAGTCCCCGCTACCTATTTCATAAAGCGGCGATTCGGCTATATAGACATACCCCTCGCTAATCAGCGACGGCGTAAGCCTGTAAAGCATAGTCAGTATAAGCGTGCGAATCTGAAAACCGTCAACGTCGGCGTCGGTACAGATTACGACTTTATTCCAGCGCAAATTCTCTATATTGAAGTTGGAAATTTCTTTACTTGCGCCTTTAACGCCGCTGATTTCCGCGCCGCAACCGAGAACTTTTATTATATCTGTAATAATTTCATTCTTGAATATTTTATCATAAGAGGCTTTAAGGCAGTTCAGGATTTTCCCCCGCACGGGAATAACTGCCTGAAAATCAGCATCGCGGGCTAATTTTACCGCCCCAAGTGCCGAGTCACCCTCCACTATATAAAGCTCCCGCCTTGCCAAATCCTTACTGCGGCAATCCACAAACTTTTGCACGCGGTTGGAAATATCAATATTACCCGCTAATTTCTTTTTAAGGTTAAGGCGGGTTTTTTCGGCGTTTTCGCGGGAACGCTTGTTGACTAAAATCTGCTCGCATATCCGCACCGCTTCATCCTTGTTTTCAAGAAAATATACTTCCAACTGGGATTTAAGCCATTCTGCCATAGCCTCATAAATGAATTTATTGCTTATGGCTTTTTTGGTTTGATTTTCATAGCTTGTCTGGGTGGAAAAGTTGGACGAAACGAAAACAAGGCAGTCCTCTACATCGGAGAAATTTATTTTACTTTCACCTTTGTTATATTTATTATTATTTTTAAGATAAGCGTCAACCTGTGAAACAAAAGCCTGCCGTAAAGCCTTATCGGGACTTCCGCCATGTTCTAACCATGATGAATTGTGATAATGTTCAATCAATCTTGTTTTATTGGAAAAAACCAAGGCGCACCGCAGTCTGAGTTTATATTCGTCCTTGTCCTCGCGGTCCTTACCCTGCCGTGCCGCGTTCCAGCTTTGAGGCTGGGTGAGGGTATCAGTCCCCGCGATTTCCTTTATATAATCGTCAATCCCATTTTCGTAACGATATTCTTTCTCGCGGAAAGTGCCGTCGGCGTTCTGCCTGCGATAGCGAAAAAGCAGACTGTCGTTCACCACCGCCTGTTTGGTCAGAATTTCATCAAAATAGCTTTCGGGAATATCTATTTCGGTAAAAACATCAAGGTCGGGTTTCCACTTTATACGCGTACCCGATTTGCCGTCGGATTTACTTTTAATAAAGCCGCGCTCATCCTTATTCAGCGTAACGTTAAAGCCTTTCTCAAAGCTTAACTTATGCTTCCAGACGCCGTTATCGCTTTCCACGTCCATATATTCCGCCGCGAACTGCGTGGCACAGAGTCCCAATCCGTTTAAGCCGAGCGCGTAGGTATAGCTTTCGCCTGTATTATTATCATACTTACCGCCGGCGTAAAGGGTGATAAAAGCAAGCTCCCAGTTATATTTTTCCTCGTTTTTGTTATAATCAATGGGTACGCCGCGCCCTTTATCGGCGATTTCTATTGAGCCGTCGTTATAGTGGGTAATCTCAATTTCTTTACCGTACCCCTCCCGCGCTTCGTCAATGGAATTGGACAAAATCTCGAAAACCGAATGTTGACAGCCCTCTATTCCATCCGAGCCGAATATGACTGCGGGGCGTTTCCTTACCTGGTCGGGACCTTTCAGCGATTTAAGGCTGTGGTCGCCATAGTTTTTAGTATTAGTCCTGCTCATTTTATCACCCTTAAAATTTAATATACTTTTTATAGTATATCACAAAATATAGGGTTTGTAAATCAAAAAATTGACAAAATTCCCCGGGGCGCACCCCCGGGGAATTCACTTCGTCAATTTTTCCTTAAATATCAACGGATATTCGCGAAAAATTTCCTTGCAGAACAAAAAATCCGCTTAAAATCAGAACATTCCGTTTGTTGAATACAGGCTCTTATTTGACTTTTTCAAAAAAAGGCATTATAATGAAAGAAATAACAAGAACCCACCTTAGGTTCAATCGAACAAATTTTTAATTTTACCTTTAGAATAAATTCACAGTGATTCCTTTGCGGTTCATCGGAGGTATGTTTTGAAAAAAGCTTTCTTTCCCCTGCTGACGATTGTTTTCATAATCACCTGCGCGGCGCTTGTTTATTTCGCGCGGGATTCTTCGCCGACTTATGTTCAGGTAATTTCCGCAACAACTGATAACAGCACAGCAGAAGAACCAAACATTCCGGATTCCGAAAGTGCGGCTCCCCAAGCTTATGAGCCTGTCGAAACCGACAGACCGTCGTCGATTTTACTCGTGAACATAAACACCGCAAGCCTTGAAGAGCTTATGAGTCTGCCCGGTATAGGAGAGGTCATCGGACAGCGCATAATTGACTACAGGGAAGACAGCGGTACTTTTGCCTCCAAAGAAGAGCTTATGGAAGTTTCAGGCATTGGCGAAAGGGTTTTTGAGAATATAAAGGACAGCATTACCGTTGATTAGGACAAACTCCGCCGCGAAACATCGTTATCACGCTCAGGAATTAGTATTTCTCACTGCGTCCTTTAATATAACGTCGTGCGAGCTTCCTTCCACAATACTGGTCGAGGAAACAAGCGTCAATTTGGAGTTTTTCTGCAATTCGGAAATCGTAAGACAACCGCAGTTGCACATTGTACTTTTCACTTTGGCAAGCGAGCGGTTTACATTATCCTTGAGCGAGCCGGCATAAGAGACATAGCTGTCCACGCCCTCCTCAAACGCCAAATGCCCGTCGCCGCCGGCGTCGTAACGCTGCCAGTTGCGGGCGCGGTTGGTGCCTTCTCCCCAATATTCCTTGACATAAGTGCCGTTTAGCATAATCTTATTGCCCGGCGCTTCGTCAAAACGTGCAAAGTAGCGCCCAAGCATTATAAAATCTGCCCCCATAGCCAAAGCTAAGGTTATATGATAATCGTGTACGATTCCCCCATCGGAACAAATAGGTATGTAGATTCCCGTTTCCTCAAAGTACTTGTCCCTCGCCTCGCACACGTCGATAATCGCGCTTGCCTGACCTCTGCCTATGCCCTTTTGTTCACGGGTAATGCAAATCGCGCCGCCGCCTATTCCCACCTTTACGAAATCAGCGCCGCTTTCCGCGAGAAACCTAAACCCTTCCTTATCCACAACGTTGCCCGCGCCGATTTTTACCGCGTCGCCGTATTCCCCCCGAATCCAGTCAATGGCCAGTTTCTGCCACTCGGAATAACCCTCTGAGCTGTCGATGCAAAGAGCGTCGGCGCCGGCTTTTACAAGAGCGGGAACGCGCTCGGTGTAATCGCGGGTGTTTATGCCCGCCCCTACGATATAGCTTTTATTTTTATCGAGTATTTCGTTTACATTTGCCTTATGTTGTTCGTAGTCCTTACGGAAAACGAAAAATTTAAGCCGCTTGTTTTGGTCAATAAGCGGTAAGGAATTAAGCTTATGCTCCCAAATTATATCATTAGCCTCCGAAAGGGTAATATCTGCGGACGCGGTTATAAGCTTGTCAAACGGCGTCATAAATTCTCTGACCGGGGTGTCCTCCGACATGCGGGAAACTCTGTAATCACGGCTTGTAACAATTCCCAAAAGCTCGGAATGTTCTGTACCGTCTGCAGTCACCGCCATGGTTGAATGTCCGGTTTTTTCCTTTATTTTAAGCACGTGAGCTAAGTTCATGTCGGGGTGTAGGTTGGAATCGCTACTGACATAACCCGCCTTGTAGCTTTTTACACGAGACACCATTTCTGTCTGTTCCTCGACCGACTGCGAACCGTAGATGAACGAAATCCCGCCCTCGCGTGCAAGCGCAACCGCCATTACGTCGTCTGAAACCGACTGCATTATGGCTGACGAAAGGGGAATATTCAGGGATATTTCAGGCTCGCTCCCTTTTTTAAATTTAACTAACGGCGTTTTTAGCGAAACGTTAGAGGGTG
The DNA here is from genome assembly GCA_009776305.1 of Oscillospiraceae bacterium. Taxonomy (GTDB): domain Bacteria; phylum Bacillota; class Clostridia; order Oscillospirales; family Ruminococcaceae; genus Ruminiclostridium_E. The sequence goes on from WRLY01000004.1 coordinate 20,560, forward strand.
TACAATCTGCTGAGGAATATCCGGGAATAAGCAGATATTCTCCAAAGGTACGCGAGATGTTTTCAGTAAAATTAGCCATTTTATTTTTGTTCCTTTCCGCGTATTTTTGTATTTTTACGTTCTTCTGTGAAACAGGTGAAATTGCCGTTGATGGCTCGCCTGTTAAAAACTATTATATTCTTAGTATTTTAACATATTGAGGCAAAAATGTCAAGCGTTGCAAAAAATCAACGGGCGTGTTATAATAAAAACACCCGCCCAAACGCTTTAGCGTTCGGCGCATACGTAGCGTGTGTTTTTATTTCAACGCAAACGGCTGTTTTGTGCCGTGGTAAAATCTTTGATTTTACAGCCTATTTATGTTATAATTAAAGCCGAGAGGAATATTTTATATGTTCACCGAAACCATAAGTCTATGGCAATATTTAAGCCAACACCCCAAACCCGTTATAATCTACGGCATGGGCAACGGCGCCGATAAAATCCTTTCGGTTATGGAGGAAAAAGGGCTTCGCCCCGCCGCTTTCATGGCAAGCGATGAGTTTGTACGGGGACATTCTTTCCGCGGCTTTGAGGTTAAAAAATTATCGGTTCTCGAAAAAGAATTCGGCGAAGTGTCTGCCAAGGGTAACTTTATAATTCTAACAGCTTTCGGAACCAACAGACCCGATGTACTCGAAAAGATTTATCGCCTTTCGGAAGCGTACGAGGTCTACGCCCCCGACGTTCCCGTTTACGGCAAGGTTTTGGAAAATTTATTCGATGAAAAATATGTTTTTGAAAATTTTGAAAAAATAAAAAAAGTCCGTGAAATTTTCGCGGACGAGCAGTCGAGAGAAGTTTTTGACAGGCTCATAGATTATAAAATAAGCGGGAAATTAGAGCCACTCCGCGAAACCGTTTCCCCAAGAGAAGACGCGCTCGATTTATTGAATATAAAAAAAGACGGCAGTGAGGTTTTCTTGGATTTCGGCGCGTATGACGGCGACACGGTACAGGAATTCGTAGAGAGCGTAGACTGGAATTTCAATAAAATCTACGCCTTTGAGCCCGATTTCAGAAGCTTTTGCAAACTTCGCCGCAGACATTATCTGCTCCCCGCCGAAAAGTTTAAGGCAATTAACGCGGCGGCATGGAGCAGCGACGGCGAGGAAAGTTTTTCCCACGCAGGCGGGCGGCAGTCGGCTTTGGGAGAAACGGGAAAGGGCAAAAAAACAACTACCGTAAAAGCCGATACATTTTGCAAAAATCATGAAAAGAGCCCAATAAAACCCACTCTTATAAAAATGGACGTGGAGGGCTGTGAAGCGGGCGCACTTTCGGGCGCGGCGGAAATTTTAAACAAATTTAAACCCAAGCTTATGGTTTCGGCTTACCACCGTACCGAAGATTTGTTGGAACTGCCGCTTTTAATAAATAGCATAAACAGCAAATATGAAATTTATTTGCGGCGGCATGAATATATCCCCGCTTGGGATATTAACTTATACTGTCTGTAATCGTTATACTCTACGTATAATTGTCGCAGGCGTTTGTGTTTATTTTCCTTTAACTTAAAATTCATTCAATTTTAAGTTAAAGGGGATTGCGCTGTTGCGACAGCGCCCGCAGTCTGCGGACTGCGGAAACCCGTTCAATTTTAAAAATATCGTTTTTAAAATTGAACGACTATATAACCGGAGGAATTTATGAGAAAAATTGTTTTCGTATTTTTAATAATAGCGGTGCTTGCCGTTATTGGCGGCTACACCTTTTTAGAGTTTAGGGTGAACGAAATATTCTTTGTGACCGACAGGACGGAAACCTGGGCGTTCGGGAAAGAAATGGTGGTACGACGACTTTATAATTCCGGCGTGGATATTGACGCTTTTTTCGATAAGACAGAGCAGTCCCTTATCACCGCCGAATTCACTGAAGACGAACTTTACGCGGCGGCGCTAATTTCGGGAACGCCTGAATTCTATCCCGCTTTTTATTTCAGTACTTATAATCCCGAATCAGGCAAAGACATATTTGAATTTTCCGCCATGCTCAGGCAGGAATTCGCGCCTAACCAGACCGACTTTGACTTCACCAAAGTTAATTTGCGCGTTGAGGTAATGACTGACGCTCCCGTAATTTCAAACGTTGAACTGCGCCCCGAAGACCCCTCCCAAAAGAACCTCGCAACCCCCGTCATAAGCGCTGATGGTCGCTCAATGGCGGTAGACCTTTCCGGCGTTTCGGGCTATAGCCTTACGCTGACGGGGACGGGCAGGGTGACTTTTCAATACACCTACGACATAGCCACAAGCCGCCTGATTCCAAGCATGGCGTTAGAGGAGCAACTCCTGATTGTTCACGCAAATATTTCAAGAGGACCAAACGGCGAATTCTCAGTCGAGTATATAAACGAGCCGTATTCGTCGCTGGAGGAATTTTTTTATTAAAAAAATATATGGTCGGGCTTTCAGCCCGACCATTCGTTTTCTATCCCCAGTATTCTTCCTTTTCATGTCTCGCAGGGCGGCTCATAAGCGCTTTCAAAGCCTCGGCGGGTTTTGCACCACCGAAGAGAATTTTGCAAAGCTGTTCTGTAATAGGCATAGACACGTTAAAGCTTTTGGCAAGCTCGAGCGCCGTTTTAGCGCACCAATAACCCTCAACAGTGCCTGTTTTTTCAATTGCCTCGACTGCTGGTATACCATTTCCTATAAGCTTACCTGCACGGTTGTTTCGGGAATGTTCCGACATGCAGGTGACGATTAAGTCACCCACACCCGCAAGCCCGGTGAAAGTCTGCCACCGCGCCCCGAGCGCCACGCTTAAACGGGTAATTTCAGCAAGCCCCCTTGTCATAAGGGCGGCGGTAGAATTATCGCCCAGTTTCATTCCCTGCGCTATTCCACAACAAAGGGCTATTGTGTTTTTAAGCGCGCCGCCAAGCTCCAGACCTGTAACGTCGTCCGAAAGGTAAATACGCAGTGTTTCACTTTGCAGATTATCCTGAACATAAAACGCCGCCTCGCTGTCTTCGCTCGCGCAAACCACCGTAGTAGGCACTCCCCGCCCGACTTCCTCCGCGTGGCAGGGTCCGGTCATCACCACAACAGGATTATTCGGAATCAGCTCGGCTATAACTTCCGACTGCCTTTTTTTAGTAATTTCCTCAAAGCCTTTGCCCGCATTCAGAATAATCATGCCGGGGGATATAAATTCGGCGGCTTTTTGAGCCGTTTCTCGCACGAACTTTGAGGGAATGGCGAAAACCAAAATTTGGCTGTCTTTAATTAATGAAATGTCCGCCGTAAAGTTTATTTCGGGCGGCATTTTTATGCCCGGGAGCAGTTTTTTCTGCTCGCCATCACGCTTAATCGCGTTTATTTCGTCCTCGAACTTAGTCCACGCCGTCACCTCATGCCCGCACCCACTCCAGTGCGCCGCTAACGCCGCGCCGAAACCGCAGCCTAATATTGAAATTTTCATAAAACTACAACCGTCCTATATTTTCCTAATCGCCGTATGTAACACTATTCCGTTGCAAAAATAAAGCAATTATTGAGATAATAAATGTTAAGACAGCAAGCGTGATAATTATGGTAATTTTACGTTTCTTTCTGTCAATACACATTTCTACCTCGTTCTTTTCCTGAAACTCAACTTCTTCTCAGTTTTGTTAATCAGCCGCACAATATTCTGCCTGTGCATAAAAACAAGAATAAAAGCTATGACAATGCCTAAGAGGGCGTTTATTTTTGCCGCAGGGTCCTGCTCCAAGTTGCCGATAATAAGTACGCAAAGCGGATAACAAGACCCCGCAATGACTGAACCCAAGGAAACATAGCGGGTAATCACCACGATTATTATAAAAAGACCGAGCAGAATACTCGCTGAAATCCAGTCAATGGCGTAAAGTACCGAAACCGTCACAAGTACGCCTTTACCGCCCCGAAATTTATAATAAATCGGAAAAACATGACCGAGGCTTGCCATGATTCCCGCGACATAGCCTACCCAGCTCATGCCGTTTGAAATATCCGCCGTATCCGTTCCCACCAAATAATAAAATGCCAGCCGTACAACAAAAACCGACAAAACGCCTTTCAGCACATCGCCGAAAAGTACAAACGCGGCGGCGGTTTTGCCCTGTGTTCTCAGCGTGTTGGTAAGCCCCGCGTTACTCGAGCCAAGTTTTCTTATATCCTCGCCGCTTTTGATTTTAGTGACGATTATGGCGGAGTTAATGCCGCTTATTAAATAAGGCGCAATAATCATAATAATAAAACAAAGAATTTCCATTTTTTAAAAATCCCCCTGAATACATTTTACAATGTCCGTCACTCATCGTTTCTTTCCCGCGGAATAATATTGATTGGCGTGCCGTCAAGCGAAAAGGTTTCGCGGATTTGATTTTCAATATACCTCTGATAGGAAAAGTGAAATAAATCTATTTTATTGCAAAAAACCACAAAGGTAGGCGGCTTTACGCTTGCCTGTGTGATATAATAAAGTTTCAGTCTTTTTCCCTTATCGGTCGGCGGCTGAACCCTTGACGTAGCGACGGCTAACATCTCATTTAAAAGCCCTGTGGAAATCCGACGCGCATTTTGCTCGCTCGTATATTTAATAAGTTCAAATAACTTATTAATTCTTTGCCCTGTCAGCGCCGAAATAAATACAATCGGCGCGTATTTCATAAAGGAAAAATCGTTTTCAAGCTTTTTTGTGAATTCCCGCATGGTCTTGTCGTTTTTTTCGATTAAGTCCCACTTGTTGACAGCAATAACGCTTGCTTTGCCTTTTTCGTGAGCATACCCCGCGACTTTGGAGTCCTGCTCGGTAAAGCCTTCAACAGCGTCGAGCATCATAACACATACGTCGGCACGGTCAACCGCCATAAAAGCCCTGAGTGCACTGTATTTCTCCACGTTTTCGCTGACGCGGCTTTTTCTTCGCAATCCTGCGGTGTCAATGAGGACATATTTTTCGCCGTTATGTTCAATCGGCGTGTCAATCGCGTCGCGTGTGGTTCCCGGCATTGAAGAAACAATAACCCGTCTTTCACCCGCCACCTTGTTTACAAGGGAGGATTTCCCCGCGTTTGGTTTGCCGATGACGGCGACCTTAATGAAATCCTCGTCTTCAGCGGTTTCTTCTTCAGGCGGCAGAAACTTCATAACCTCGTCAAGCAAATCCCCCGTACCGTGTCCGTGTACTGACGAAACGGGAAAAGGTTCACCCAATCCCAAATTATAAAATTCGTAAATTTCAGTCGGCGCGTCGCCTACAACGTCGCATTTATTAACGCATAAAACTACAGGCTTGCCGCTTTTAAGGAGCAGTGACGCGACCTCACCGTCTCCGGGTGTTACCCCGCTTTTTATATCGGCGACGAAAATAATAATATCTGCGGCGTCAATGGCAAGCTGTGCCTGCTCCCGCATTTCTGAAAGGATTTCGTCCTTTGAGGCGGTTTGAATACCGCCCGTATCGACAATTGAAAACTCGCGCCCGAGCCACTCGGTTTTACCGTAAACTCTGTCGCGGGTAACGCCGGGCGTGTCGTCCACGATTGACGCCCGTCTGCCGGTTAATTTATTAAACAGTGTGGATTTGCCCACATTCGGGCGACCGACAATGGCACATAATGGCATGGGTTTCTCCTTTCGGATATTTTTAATCGGGGACGTAATTGACGATGAGCTTATCTACATGCAGGGCATGCTTGATTGCGTAAAATTGTTAAAAATAATCAAAGTGATTAATCCATAAGCGCGTCATACAACTGCGCCCCGTCAACGTCTAAAACCCTGACCTTAACCCCCAGCGCATTTTCCACATCGCCGACAGTAATGTCATCAAGGAAAACATCTCCGCCCGCCCGCAACATTACCGACGGGATTAAAAGTTCTTCACCCAAGCTATTTTTATGGGGCGAAAGCTGTTTGATTAAATCCCCGCCGGTCACAAGTCCCGCTACGGTTACCGAGTTTCCGAAAAATTTATTTTCTATGGCGTAAATCTGTACATTGGCATCGCAGAATTTCACAAGCTTTTCTAAGAAAGGTGCGGCTGAAACCCCTGTAGCGAGAGATTTTTTGCGCGCAATTTCGCTTTTAGGCGTGTCATGAACAGCAAGGCGAAATTCTTCCTGAAGTAACGCCAACATTCCCACGCCGTTTTCGTACTGAGGAAAACAGAAGTCCCGCTCCTCGCCGCCGTAGTATTCATAGCCGGGCAATTCCCGCTCCGCAGTCAGAAAAAGCTCGTCCGAGGCGCTGGCAATGCTGTATTTTCCGATAATTTCAAGAGCGGCACGTGCCGAATCCCTGTCAAAAGGCTTAAGCGGCGCAAGTCCTTCACGGTATTTTGTCAATCCCACAGGCACACAGGCGATACTCCTGACCGCAGGGCTTAACTTGGTCAAATCGGTTAAGGTTCTCTCTAATTCCGCGCCGTCGTTAATCCCGGGACATAGAACAACCTGACCATGTATTTCAATCCCCGCGTCCGCCATTTTGTAAAGATGCTCCAAAGCCGACCCCGCGCTTGGGTTTCCGAGCATTTGACAGCGCAACGCCTTATTGGTGGTGTGAACGGATACATGAACGCCGAGCTTCATCTTAATTATACGCCCGACCTCCCGCTCTGTCAAGTTTGTGAGAGAAATGTAATTCCCCTGCAAAAAGGAAAGGCGGGAATCGTCGTCCTTAAAGTATAAAGTTTCTCTTAAACCTTTCGGCAGTTGGTCAATAAAGCAGAAAACGCACTTGTTTTGGCAATTTCGGGACTTGTCCATAAGAAAAGTTTCAAATTCTAACCCTAAGTCTTCATACTCGCGCTTTTTTATGACAATCCCGTGGGGAGCATTTGCTTGGTTAGAAATTTTTACTTGTAGTTTATTTTCTGCGGAATAATACATATAGTCAAGAACATCGGCGATTTCATGACCATTAATTGAAATTAAAACATCGCCGCTCTTAATCCCCGCTTTGTAAGCGGGGGAATTTTTTATTACATTTATTATTTTTGTCATTTTTTCTTTATTTTTTACAAAACTATACCGTCCGTGAATATTTACAAGTTATCAAAGGCGGGAAATGTACCCCTACAATAAATTAGGGCGCTGTACCGCGCCCTAAGATTTTATTATGCTTCTTCCTGCGCGATAATTTCCCTGCCCTTATAAAAACCGCAACTTAAACATACCTTGTGCGGTGATTTTAATTCTCCGCATTTTGTACAGCGGGAAAAAGCGGGCGCAGACAACTTCCACACCTGTGAACGCCTTTTGTCGCGGCGTGTGCGCGAGACTTTACGTTTTGGTACCGCCATTTTGAACCCTCCTTTTGTCCTTTTCGTTTAACTGTATATATGGCGGGCGTTTTTAAAAAAACCCGTTGATTTACAGACGTCAAACCTTATTATAACACCAAAGAAAGGCAATGTCAAGAATTTATTAAATATTTATTGTAAATATTTTTTCACAGAGTTCGGCATTTCTTCTACCTCTGCCGAAATAGTCATGGTAATACAGGTATGTTCGCTTATTTCGGTAATGCGGTCAAGCAGTTTCCCGACCTCTTCAAGGTCTTTTCCGACGATTTTCAAAAGTCCGTCCACGAAAATATCAGTGCAGTCATAGTCTGACGCAAGGATTCCCGCGATAAACCCGTGCAAATCATCATAGCCCAATATGCTGTAATCCTCAATGTTGACCAATCTGATTCTGTGATAGATGTCAATGTTGAGCGAAGAGCCGAGTTGAATCGCCACCACGTTGCCCTTACTTGCCTTTTCCGCTTCATGAATTGCGTTGATTAAAAGTTTCGTCTTGCCTGAGCCTTTTCTTCCGGGGATTAATTTAACCATTTTACTGTTCCTCCTGTGTTTTATTCATTTAGCAATTTTTCAAGTTCCGCCCTTGCGGCTTCAAAACCGGGCTTTCCGAGCAGTGCGAACATGTTTTTCTTATAGCTTTCAACCCCGGGTTGGTCAAACGGATTAACACCGAGTATGTAACCCGAAATAGCGCAAGCTTTTTCAAAGAAATATATAAGATAACCAAGCTCATATTCATTCAGCGCGGGGATTTCAATCACAATATTGGGAACGCCACCGCCGACATGCGCCAAAATTGTCCCCTCAAAAGCCTTCCGATTAACTTCGGACATATTGCGGTTTGACAGGAAATTAAGACCGTCGGAATTGTCCGGGTCGTCCTCAAGGAAAAAGTCCTTTTGCGGGGTTTTAATATCAATAACAGTTTCAAAAAGAATTTCCGCGCCGTCCTGTATATACTGCCCCAAAGAGTGCAAATCAGTGCTGAATATTGCCGAAACAGGCAACAGACCTTTTTTATCTTTGCCCTCGCTCTCGCCGTAAAGCTGTTTATACCATTCATTCATGAGCGTGAATGAATTTTCGTAAGACACCATCATTTCGGCTTTTTTACCTTTACGGTAAAGAATATTTCTGAGCGCGGCGTAACGGTAGCAGGGGTTTTTGCCTAAATCGGGATTAGCATATTCGCCCACAGCGTCTGCCGCGCCTTTCATAAGGGCGTCAATGTCGCACCCCGCGCAGGCAATCGGGAGCAATCCCACCGCTGAAAGCACTGAAAAACGTCCGCCTACGTCATCGGCAATTACAAAGGTTTCATAACCTTTTCTGTCGGAAAGCTCCTTTAAAGTACCGCGCTTGGCGTCGGTAGTGGCGTAAATTCTGCTCCTTGCGCCGTCTTGACCGTACTTTTTCTCTAATAAATCCCTGAAAACACGAAAAGCCAACGCCGGCTCTGTAGTTGTTCCCGACTTTGAAATCACGTTGACTGAAAAATCGCGCCCCTCAACCAATGAAACTATTTCATTCAAATAGGTCGGGCTTATGCTACACCCCACGAAATATATCTCGGGGGTATCTTTTTTAAGCGAATTGTAAAGCGGCGAACGTAGCGCCTCAATTGCCGCCCTTGCGCCGAGATAAGAACCGCCTATACCTATTACAATTAAAACCTCGCTGTCGGACTTGATTTTTTCGGCGGCTTTTTTAATTCGGGAAAATTCCTCCCTGTCATAATCTCGGGGCAAATCCACCCAGCCTAAGAAATCGTTACCGAGACCGCTTTTTTCTGTCAATTCCTTGTGCGCCGCCGCGACCGCGCCTGTCATTCCTTGCAGCTCATGCTCCCTGACAAAACCTTTTAGGTATCTTTCGTTTAATTTTATTGCCATATTTTCTTCTCCTGAATATAAAATTTCGGGACTATGCGAATTTTGAACGCTAACAGATTTAGGTTGTATTATATTTATTATATCAGAATTTATAAATTTTTCAAGTTATTTTGGAAGAATTTATAAATTTTCATGTTATAACCTTAAAAAACTTCTCACCATAATTTCAAAACTTTTCTTAAAAGTAAGCTCTTCAACCGTTTCAAGGGCTATTATAGACGTTTCGGAAATAATGTTATCCCCGAGTCGAACCGAAAATTTACCTAAGGTCTGACCTTTCTCTACGGGAGCGCTAACGCTTTCGGGCATGGTATATTCATATTCGGTATTTTGCCCCTCGCCGCGCAGAACTACAAAATTCACCGACTTGTCGGGGGCGGCTTGTGCTGTTCTCTTAATGCCGCGAAGAACTTTAACGGGTGAAAACTTCTCCGAATCAGGATTCGGGCTAATAAGCTCAAAGTTTTTAAAACCGACGTCTAAAAGATATTCGCTGAGGTCAACCCTGTCTTCCTCTGTTTTTGCACCCAAAACCACCGCGATAAGCTTCATATTATCCCGTCTTGCACAATTGGTAAGACAAAATCCCGCATTTTGCGACTGCCCCGCTTTACCGCCCAAAAGCCCCTTATACCAATGAGCTAATTTGTTGGTGTTGAGGAGCTGGGCTTCAAGCTCGGTTCCCTCGCGGACAGCTGACAGGCGGGTGGTGAAGAATTTTCCGTAAACATCATACTTGAATAATTCCGCCGTCATAACAGAAACGTCAAAGGCGGAAGAATAACTGTTCTCATCAAAACCGCCGCAATCGGCAAAAAACGTATCGTTCATGCCGAGTTCAGAGGCGCGTTTATTCATAAGGGCGGTGAATTCTTCCGCGCTTCCCGCTACATATTCGGCAAGGGCAATGGTCGCGTCATTAGCGGAGCTTATAACGACAGCTTTGACAAGCTCTCCAAGTGGCATAATTTCACCCGGCATAAGCCATATAATCGAACCTTTTACCCCGCTTGCATTTGCCGAAACGGGTATTTCGTCCGACGGCGTAACCCGTCCTGTCTCAAGCTCTTCGGCTATTATAAGCAAAGTCATTATTTTGGCAAGCGAAGAAATCGGGAATCTTTCATTTTCATTATTGGAATAAAGTACAGTGCCGGTTTCGGCTTCAAGCAGGACGTAGGCGTTTGTTTCGGGTATTGTATATTCTTCTGCCGACACAAGTATGTTAAAATTTAACATAAGTGCAACGGCTGTAATAACTGCAATTATTTTTTTCATAGAACCTCCGGTGGAGTAATATTATTTTTTATATAGTTTTCGTAAACATTGTTTTTTTATGTATAACCCGATTAAACGGCGGCAATTATAAGAACATGTATTAAATACCGCTTAACATTCATATTTTTGGTATTGAATACATGTTCTAAAAATAAAAAGGAATAAAACATGAAGCTTAAAACTATCGAAACGGAAAATTTTGCCTCGGGCGTACTCGGTGCGGCTAAGTATAGGGCAATGCCTGTGAAATACCCCGTATTGTTTTTAATGGGCGGGTTTATATACGGCGCACTTGAAGTAATAGTCAAGCGCGGTGACACGCATATATCAATGTTTGCCTTGGGCGGGCTCTGCTTTTTGCTTATTGGCGCGTTAAATGAAAAAATACCCTTGCTTCTGCGAATGTTCTCAGGGGCAATCATTATAACCCTGCTTGAATTTATCAGCGGATTAATTTTCAATATTTGGCTGGGGCAAAGGGTTTGGGATTATTCCCATTTGCCGCTTAATCTTATGGGGCAGGTTTGCCTTTGGTTTACAATAGCCTGGTTTTTTCTCTGTCTTCCGGGAATCTGGCTCGGAGGATACCTGAAATGGCGGCTGTTCGGGGAGAAGAAACCTATTTTTATACGCAGGGGCGGGAGCGCGCCTCAAAAATAGAATCTGAAATCAAAACAGGCGGAATGAGTGAGTTACTCAATACCGCCTGTTTCTTATAAAAAGTATAGTCTTATTAATTAAAGTTTTTTCTTAAATCTTCGCCGAATCTTTTAACCCTGTCTGAAAACTTTACACGCTTATCGAAATTCTTTTCGGTAAACATTCCCTCAAGCTGTTTTACATATTCTTTTTGCTGTTTTGATAGGTTTCGCGGAACTTCGAGAGAAACTTTTACGAGTTGGTCGCCGCGCCCATCGCGTTGAAGTCTTTTTACCCCTTTCCCTTTCAGCCGCAAAACCGTATCGGGCTGTGTGCCTTCGGGAACTGTGAGCTTTACATTGCCGTCAATTGTGGGTACGTCAATTTCAGCGCCGAGCGCCGCCTGGGTATAAGTAACCGGAATTTCGCAATGAATATCAAACCCTCTGCGCTCAAACAGCGGGTCTTTCCGCACCGAAATTCGGACGTTCAAGTCGCCCTTGCCGCCGCCGTTAGTGCCGACGTTGCCCTCGCCCCGAACGCTGAGGGTTTGACCGTCGTCGATTCCCGCCGGAACGCCGACAGATACCTTCTTGCGTTTTTGAATTCTGCCCGCGCCGTTGCAGGTGGTGCAGGGAGTTTCAATGGTTTTGCCCTTGCCGTGGCAACGGGAGCAGGTCTGGGTGGTGGACATTGAACCCAAAATAGTGCGTTGCTGTATGCGGATTTTGCCCTGACCGCCACATTCGGAGCAGGTTTTGGGAGAAGTTCCGGGCATCGCGCCGTTACCGTTGCAGTTATCGCAGGTTTCAGCACGGTTTATTTCAATTTCATGAGTTATGCCCTTACAAGCCTCCATAAAACTTATATCAAGGCTTATAGCAATGTCGGAACCGCGCCTCGGACCTGTCGCCTGAGACGCACGGCTTCCTCCCATTCCCCCGCCGAAAATGGAATCAAAAATATCGCTGATGTCAATTCCGTCCCCGCCGCTGAAACCTCCGAACCCGCCGAAACCCCCAAAACCGCCTCCGCCGTAAGACGGGTCTATACCCGCGTGACCGTAGCGGTCGTAACGCTGTCTTTTCTGCGAGTCGGAAAGCACGTCGTTTGCCTCGTTTATTTCCTTGAAACGCGCTTCCGCCCCCGGGTTATCCTGATTAACGTCGGGGTGGTATTCTTTGGCAAGCCGCCGAAAGGCTTTCTTAATATCTTCCTCGCTTGCGTTTTTTTGCAGTCCTAAGACTTCGTAGTAATCGCGTTTTTCAGGCATAATTTTGTTCCTCGTCTAAGTTTTTTTTGTAAAAGCCTTGCACGGCTCGCCTGTTGAATTAAAGACAACAACCGACGGCAACCGCGTACCTTTAATGCCGAAGAATTTACAGGCTTTGGGGTATTTTGGCTCCCATGTTACGGTGAAGAATATGCAGTTGAAGCAGTTGGGGTTTTTAGAGTGCATAGGTTTAATCCTTGATAATTGTAGATTATTTCTTTAAGTGTTTTAATGTATCATCAATTTGCTCATTATATATGCCTTTATCTTTCCACTCTTTAAGTAATTCAATTGTAAGCTCTTTGTAATCTTTATAATTTCGCAATTCAAATATAGCCGCTTTTTGAATTTGTACCATCGTATTTTTATCACCATTTAATGGTCTGAATACCCGCTCTATTAATTTGTGATAATTTTCAAAATTCTGTTGCCTTTGAATTGTTTTTTTACCATCTAAATATTTAAACAGCGCAAATATACCGCTTATAATTGTTATGGTAGCCGTCCAAAACTGCCATTCTTTTAACCAATTAATTATTAACACTATATATTCTCCTGCGATAACATTTATAAGGGACGCCGCTTTTAACAGCGCCCCCTACGTTTCATCTATTCCTGATAATCCGCATCCACCACATTATCGCCGCCGTCCGCTCCCGCGGAATTCCCCGCGCCTGAAACGTCCGGTCCTGCCGCCTCGCCACCCGCAGCTTGACCCTGCTCCTGATAAATTCTTCCCGCTACATCGTAGAAGTCTTTCTGTAGCTCATCTTTGGCGGTTTTGATTGCCTCGGTATCTGTGCCTTTTAGGGCTTCTTTCAAGGCGTTAAGCTTAGGCTCGATTTTACCCTTGTCGTCGGCAGTGAGCTTTTCGCCGAAGTCCGCCATAGATTTCTCAATAGAATATACCAACTGGTCCGCCTCGTTGCGTAGCTCAACCTCTTCCTTACGCTTTTTGTCTTCTTCGGCAAACGCCTCGGCTTCCTTGACCGCTTTGTTAATATCGTCCTTGCTCATATTGGAAGAGGCGGTGATGGAAATGTTCTGCGATTTGCCCGTTCCGAGGTCTTTGGCGGTAACGTTTACAATCCCGTTTGCGTCAATGTCGAAAGTTACCTCAATTTGCGGCACGCCTCTCGGCGCGGGAGCAATGCCGTCAAGCCTGAACAAGCCGATTGACTTGTTATCTTTTGCGAAATCGCGCTCGCCTTGCAGAATATTTATGTCCACGCTCGGCTGATTGTCCGAATAAGTCGAGTAAATCTGAGATTTCTTTGTCGGAATGGTGGTGTTGCGCTCAATCATGCGGGTGCAAACGCCGCCTGCTGTTTCTATACCGAGTGAAAGGGGCGTAACATCAAGGAGCAAAAGCCCCGTGACTTCTTTGTTCAGCACGCCCGCCTGAATTGCCGCGCCCATAGCCACGCACTCGTCGGGGTTTATGCCCTTAAAAGGCTCTTTTCCGATAAAACTTTTTACAGCGTCCTGAACGGCAGGGATTCTCGTAGAGCCGCCCACAAGCAAAATTTTATCAATATCGCTTGTTTTAAGTCCTGAATCGGAAACGGCTTGACGCAGGGGAATCATGGTTTTTTCCACTAAGTCAGCGGTAAGCTCGTTGAATTTTGCCCTTGTAAGGGTAACGTTCATGTGCTTAGGACCGGAAGCGTCGGCTGTAATGTAGGGTATATTTACATCTACGGTCGCCGCGCCCGATAGGGTTATTTTTGCCTTTTCGGATTCATCTTTAAGTCTTTGCATTGCGAATTTGTCTTTGCCTAAATCCACGCCGTCGGACTTTTTAAATTCCGCAATCAGGAAATCCATAATTCTCTGGTCAAAATCGTCGCCGCCGAGCAGGTTATTACCGGCTGTCGCCAAAACCTCCTGAACGCCGTCGCCTATTTCGATAATCGAAACGTCAAATGTTCCGCCGCCAAGGTCATAGACTATGATTTTCTGTTCGTTTTCTTTATCTATACCGTAAGCAAGCGCCGCCGCCGTCGGCTCGTTTATAATCCTGTGTACGTTTAAGCCTGCGATTTGTCCCGCGTCCTTAGTCGCCTGACGTTGGGAGTCGGTGAAGTATGCGGGTACGGTTATAACCGCGTCGTTTACCTTTTCACCGAGGTAGCTTTCCGCGTCTGCTTTAAGTTTTTGCAGGGTCATTGCGGAAATTTCCTGCGGGGTGTATTTTTTGCCGTCAATGTCTACCTTGTGGTCGCTACCCATGTGGCGCTTAATAGACATAACGGTTTTGTCGGGGTTTGTCACCGACTGGTTTTTGGCAAGCTGACCTACAAGTCTTTCGCCGTCTTTTGTGAACGCCACTACAGAGGGGGTTGTTCTTGAACCCTCGCTGTTGGTAATTACGGTGGCTTCACCGCCCTCGATTACCGATACGCATGAGTTAGTTGTGCCGAGGTCAATTCCTATCATTTTTGCCATTTTATTTTTCTCCTTTCGATGGTTCCGCAGTAAAATTGTTCACTGCATTATTCATTGACTGCTACCATAGCGAAACGTATAATCTTTTCGCCTATTTTATAACCTTTTTGGAAAGTTTGCGTTATTTTGCCTGAATCAAAATTCTCGTCGTTTACCTTTTGCACCGCCTGATGATAAACGGGGTTGAATTCTCCTGTAGTATCAATTTCCTCAGTGCCAAGTTTTTTAAGCGTTTCAAGAAAGCTCGAATGAATCATCTCAATGCCTTTTTTATAATTCGCGTCGGCACATTCAGCTTGCAATGCCCGCTCCAAATTGTCAAGCACCGGTAAAAACTCGGTAATCACCTTAGCGGTAATGTCCGGCTCTAATTCAATCCGCTCCCTCGCGATACGCTTACGGAAATTGTCATATTCCGCCATTGTACGCAAAATCTGGTCTTTCAGCATTTCGATTTCATTTTGTTTTGACTTAGATTCCTGAGTTGAAGACTCCCCTTCGATAACTGAAACCTCGTTTTCGTCCTGTTCCTCTGCCGGAAGAACTTCTTCCGCCTCTTTTACATTGTCAACACTATTCGGGTTTGCTTTTTTTTCTGATTTGTCCAAGATTATCCGCCTCCTTTTTCGTCCTCTTTGTTTATATGCTCCTCCGCGTCGGAAATTGACAGCATATTTGTAACCTTATCCGCAAAATATTCTATATACGGGATTATTTTTTTATAATCTAAACGCATAGGTCCGATTACTCCGAATGAGCCCGCCTGATTACCGTCTTTTTTGAAACTGCCGGTTATAATGCTCGAATTTTCTATAACAAAGGTATCCTTTTCCTTACCGAGCATAACGTTGATTCCCGAAAAAGCGGTGTCTAAAAGCTCCGAAAACTCATTCCTGCTTTCTAAAAGCGATATGATTTCGTTCTTATGAAGTTCCTCGCGGGCGATTAAATTAGTTTCACCCTTTAACAAAACCCGTTTTTCCGAAAGCTCTTTTGAAAGCTCCGCCACGGCTTTCAAAAGCGGCGAAAGGGTCATCATATAGCTACCAAGCGCCGCCGCTAAACCGTCTATATATTCCTCTGAAATATTGCCGATATTTAAGCCCGACAAATTTTGGTTGAGAAATTCGGTGAAAAATTCCATCTGCTCTGCCGTCAGGTCAAAGCTTAAACGGCAAACACGGTTTTTTATATTCCCCTCCGACGTAATCAAAAGCAACACATATACTCTTCTGCCCGTGGGAATCAACTCAACCTTGGTAATAACCGAAAACCGTGCGGTCATATTCGTTGATACTATGGCGCAGTTGGTGAGTTCAGCAAGGGCATGAGACGCACTCTCGATTATGACTTCATCGTCTCCGTTTCCTATGTTGCGGAAAAATCGGTCGATTTCTTCTTTCTCATTCTCGGAAAGCGCTCCCGGAGAATCGCTCATCATGCGCTCAATGTAAAAGCGATAACCCTTAACCGTGGGAATCCGACCTGCCGAGGTATGCGGATGGTCAAGATACCCCCTTGCCTCCAGCGAAGCCATCTCGTTGCGAATAGTGGCACTGGAAACGGGAAAGCCGAGCTTGCCCCTAACCGCGTTGGAGCTTACGGGTTCACCCGTGCGTATATATTCGTCAACTATAGCCTCGAAGATTTTAAAAGTTCGTTCCATGCGGGACTCCTCACCAATAGCTTTAGCACTCGTTGTTTCGGAGTGTTAGCACTCACGGCATAAGAGTGCTAACGCGCTAAGAGTAGTTTAACATTTTTTAGAGACATTGTCAATAGGTTTTTAAAATTTTTTTTATTTATACGATTTTATCATAAAATAATAATAAATACCGCCCGTTTCAGTGGGCGGTATTGTCCTTTAACTTAAAATTGAACGACTATATTTACCGAAATACAGCTTACCCAAACACCAAATTCGGTAAAAACAACACTAAATCCTCAAAGAAAACACAAATCGCCACCACCAAGAGCGTGGCTATAAGGAACGGTATTGAGTCCTTGGCGGTTTGCTCCGGCTTACAGCCCATAAGACTGGAGGTTGTAAACAGCGCAATCCCCATAGGCGGGGTCATGATGCCCATTGTTACCACCGTCATCATAATAAGTCCGAACTGCACGGGGTCTACCCCCACCGAGGTGACGACAGGGAGAAGAATCGGGGTCATCAAAAGCGCGATTACGGTGGTTTCTATGCAGGTTCCGACTAATACTAACATTAATATGATTATTCCGAGCAACAAAAACTTATTAGCGGTTATTCCCATAAGGAAAGCCGCTAAAGCCTGCGGTACGCGGTCGTAAACAATTCCGTAACCGAATATGCCCGAAAGCGCCACAAGCATCATTATAACACCTATATCTCCGGCAGTATTTTTAAGGGTCTCCTTAAATTTTTTAAGGCTCAGTTCCTTGTAAATTACCGCCCCCACGAATATGGCGTAAACGCAGGCGAACGCCCCCGATTCAGACGGTGTAAAAATGCCGAAACGTATGCCGACTATAAGTATAACCGGAAAAAGCAACGCCCACACACTGTCCAAAAGCGCCTTGCCGACCTCGTGCGGAGGGACGGCGGTAGTGCGCTCGGGGAGGTAGCCGCGCTTTTTAGCGGTTTGGCGTATGGTGAACATGAAAGCAATAGCCAATAATGCAGCAGGCACAAATCCCGCAATAAACAAACGCCCGATTGAAACCTCGCCCACCGAGCCGTAAATTATAAGTCCCATGCTCGGAGGTATAGTCGCCACAATTAAAGAGGTATACCCGTTTACTGCCGCACCGTAAGACATGGAGTAACCTTTTTCTTTCATGGCGGGAGCGAATATACGGCTTGCCATAGCGGCGTCGGCGTTTGCAGAGCCTGATACCCCCCCCATAAGTACCGAAAGCATACAGGAGGTCTGCGCCAAGTTGCCGTACATCCGACCCGTCAGGATATTGGCAAGCTTTATAAGCCGCGTGGTTATTCCGGTGTTGTTCATAAGGTTGCCCGCGAATACGAACAAAGGAACTGCAAGCATATTAAAGCTTTGGGTCGGAGCCAGCGCCTTTTGGACCATTATGGCAAGAGGAAGGTCGGGCGTGGTAATGAAAAAAATCGCGCCCGATACCCCGATTGCAAAAGCGGCGGGCATTCCGAGAAGTAACAGTGCTAAAAATATAATAAAAACTAATCCCATTTTATATGCCCTCCCTTATCAAAAATATTTTTCCTCTTATACTTCTTCTTTTTTTCAAACTAAATAGCCTCCTCTGTTGCCTGCTCGACTTTTCCGCCCTTTAAACGTGAAACAAGCTTAATTACAATAGTAATAATCATCAGTGCCGAGCCCACAGGTACGCTCATGGTCGCCCAGGAATAGCTGATACCTAAAGTTTGAAACGGTCTTTTGACGTTGTATACGGCAAGCGGTATGCCGTAACTTACTAACATGCCGAGGAATACTATTGGTATTATATACCATAAATAATATAAAAAATTTTGCAGTTTTAATGGAAATTTAGTAATTAAAATATCAACCCTTAAAAAATCCGAGCGCCGCAACGCCACGTCGCCGCTCAAAAACACCACCCAGGCAAACAGTAAAAGCGATAAATCCTGCGCCCAGTTAATCGGGTGGTTTATAGTCCGGAAAATCGCCGATGCAAAAACCAACATGGTTATGGCGAAAATGAACAGAGCAACGATTAATTCCTCAAGCCTGCAAAACAGGCGGTAAAACTTTTTAAACAATTCCAAAATTCATTTCTCCTTTTTTAAAATTTCAAGCCCGTTTCGGCATATAGTTGCTCACGTAACTCGGCAAACTCCAATATTTCATAAGCCGATTCAGTGGAGGCTTTAAAAGCTTCAATATCAACTTCTATAACTTCCATGCCGTTATCTACCATTTTCTGCTCGTAATCATCGGCTATGCTTTCAACATAGCGGGCATTTTCGGCGGCGGCAGACCTACATTCCTCCATGAGAATTTCCTGATATTCTTCAGGTAGGGATTGAAACCATTTTTCCCCAACAACAATGCCGTTTATAAGATGGATGTGCGCGGTTTTATTTATATACTTGGTAACTTCAAACATACGCGCACCGTAACTTGCGGTATGTTGAGCGCCGACGCCCTCAATTGCGCCGATTTGCAACGCATTATAAGCATCTCCCCATCCCATTGCAATGGGTGTCGCCCCTAAAGTTTCAACAGTAGTAATCCAAACAGGCGCGCCGGGAGTGCGAAGCCTAAGTCCTTTTAGGTCGGCGGGGGTTCTTACGGGAGTGTTTGTTAAAATATGACGAGCGCTGTCGTACCAGTTAAAACTTAAAATCCTCAGACCGTCTTCTTCAGCTAACTGCTCTTCCCATTCGGCGAATAAACTACTGCCCGTTATTTTGAGAGCCTCGTCGTAATTATCGACAATATACGGCATGTTAATAATACCCAATTCATGCACATAGTTGGACATGCGTGCGCCGTCGGTCAGTACCGCGACATTAGCACCCAAAATTGCTTGCTCTATAACGTCTTCATCGTAGCCGAACTGCCCCGAGGGAAAAATTTCAATCATCAGCCCGCCGTCGGTTCTTTCTTCCACGTTTTTCGCCCACTGCTCCAAGCCTTCCATGAGGGGATGCGACTCGTTAATCTGGGTTGACATTTTTAAAATATAGACCCTTTCGCCCGAGCGAGCGGAATCAGAATTAAGGTCTGCACCACAGGAAGTCAGAGACAACATTAATGCCAAAGAACCTACCAGGGCAATAATTTTTTTCATTTGCGCTTATTCTCCTAATATATTAAATATTGTTGTTTTTTAACGAAGTGTGGTTAAAATCACATAAATTACATTTTATCACAGGCGGAAATTATTGTCAAGCAAAAAATAATCAAGCCGCACCATTCTGAATATCAAGTGCGGCTCGAAAATATCCGTAAATATTTTAATGTAACGGGGTCGCAGTCCCGCGACTTATTTTAAATTCCGTCCTGTTTCCCGTTTAGTGCGGCGTTCGGCGTCACGCTTGGCTATGCTCTCGCGTTTGTCGTAAAGTTTTTTCCCCTTGCACAAGCCGACCTGAACCTTAACCCGACTGCCCTTTAGGTAAAGCGACAGGGGAATCAGCGTAAGCCCGCTCTGCTTGATTTCGGCGTAAAGCTTGTTTATTTCGCGCTTGTGCAAAAGCAGACGGCGGCGGCGCAAAGGGTCGCGGTTAAATATATTACCCTTTTCATAAGGGGAAACGTGCATGGAAACAACGAATGCTTCCCCGCCTTTTATGTCAACCCAAGCTTCTTTAAGATTCACATTGCCGGCGCGGATTGATTTTACTTCAGTACCGAAAAGCTCGATTCCCGCCTCCAACCGCTCAATTATAAAGTACTCGTGGCGGGCGGAGCGGTTGTCGGCAATTTGTTTTATGCTTTCTTTTTTATCGGACATTTTACGTTCCTTTCCAGATTCGGAAACTTTTTCTTTCGATATAGTATAGCATAATAAAATAATAATTGCAATCGAAAAATGCAAAATCCCGTTGCCGTAAGGTCGCGGGATTTGTTTATTTAGCCGGCACGGATAAAAGTCAAACCATGTTCTTGCATAAAAAACCAAATTCGGTAAACAATATTTCCATAAAACAATGAAAGGACTGATAAAATGACGCCTAAAGAGTTATTGTACCTTGAAGATTCTCTCGGAATGGAGCGTCAGCTTCAAACCAAATGCACCGATTATTCAAATAAGGTGCAAAACCCGCAGTTAAAAAATATGCTGTCAGGGCTGGCACAGCAGCACTGTACGCATTTCGACCGCTTAATCAACCAGCTGTAGCCAACGATTTTTACGTTGTTTAATTTTCATGAACGAAAGGAGTTTTATATGCCTGCACCAACACCAAAAGCTATGACCGACAAAGAATATATCGAAGATGTTTTGCTTACGTCAAAAACGCTGACAAGCATGTACCATTACGCTACTCAGGAATCGTCAACCGAAGGGCTGCACAATCAGTTTAAGTGCAACCTTAACGATTCGCTTGCCATGCAACACAGGATTTTTGCGGCTATGCAACAAAGCGGCTGGTATCCCCAACAGCAAGCCGAACAGCAGCAAATCAATCAGGTCAAGATGAAATACGGACAATAGCGGCAATGCCCGCACAAAAAATGTAGGGAACGGTTATTCATCGTTCCCTGCATTATTTTCTTTATTTTCTTTATTTTCTTCATTTTCTTCGTTTTCTTCGTTTTCTTCGTTTTCTTCATTAACTTCTCGGCTTTCCGAGTCGGAGTCAACGGTTTCTTCCCCGTCTTTATCTTCATCGGAACTGAAAATCCTGCTCCAAAGGCTTGGATAACTTTCTTTGAGCAGTCTCATATTTATATGCTCTGCACTTGCATGTAACCAGCGGGGATTGCCCGAATTGATTTCATTTACCGAGCGCAAAAAGCTCTCGTAATTATTCATCATTATATCCGCTCTGATTCGCTCCCTGTCCGTGCCTTGCCGCAGGGCGTTATGACGTTCACGGTCAAAAGGAGGGAAAATCGTTACATCGGATGGATTGCTGTTATTAAATAAGAGCCGATAGTAGGTCTCGGAATAATCATTCACTTCTGTATATGTTACTCCGAAAACAATACATTCGGTGATTTGAGCGTCCTGCTTTATATAAATATCGTAGGCTTTAAATTTGAGACCCTCTGAAAGCTCCTCGACAATCACATTTACGGCTCTGTAGCCCGTTTGGTTTAAGGATATATCGAACATGCCGCGTTCTAAAAAAATATTAAGACCGAAACCCAAGCCAAACCCTATTCCCAAAAGTATAAGCAACACTAAAATTTTCTTGACAGGACGCGGCAGATAAAAGCCTTTAACCTCTTTTATGCCCTCCTGAATCAAAATATCCTCGGTCTCGTCTTCCGCTTCTTGGTCGAGCAGTTCGTCAAGTTGCATATCATCCATAGCGGAAATACCGCTTAAAGCCTCCTCCGAAAATTCGCCCGCCTCACCACTTGCGAATTCAATGGGTTTCCCCGACTCAAAGGCGCTCATCTGCTCGCCCGATAATTCGTCGGCGTCAACCAAGACTTTATCGAAATCAAAATCAAATTCAGTACCGCAGTTTTCGCATATAGTAGCCGTGCCGGAAAGTTCTTCTCCACATTTGGGACAGGAAAGTGCCATTTATTGAGCCCGCCTTTCTAAATTAGAATCGATGTTTATCGGATAACAGGGAGTGCGCTGTCACAAGCGCGGCATCCCCGAATATGGGCGTTGAACGGTATTGAATCCGGATTCTAAATTTAATTTTATCACGTTTGACGTTTATTGTCAAATGTCTGCGAATTTAATGGTTTTAATGTCACTACTTGATTTTTTTGAAAAAATCAAGTATAATAATATAATAGTACCTAAAGACTGCATTTACAAAGAAAGGCTTATAAATGAAGTATAATAAAAAAAAGAGAGCTTCTCTGCTTTTGTGTTTAATGGTGGCGGTTTTTCTGTTTTCCGCCTGCAGTACCGCTGATATTAACGGCAATAATGCCGAAAATGAGGATTCTAACTCCGAAGTCAGTCCCGGTAATAAAATAACCATTGCCGTACCGGGCATAACC
Organism: Oscillospiraceae bacterium; assembly: GCA_009776305.1. GTDB lineage: Bacteria > Bacillota > Clostridia > Oscillospirales > Ruminococcaceae > Ruminiclostridium_E. The sequence goes on from WRLY01000004.1 coordinate 43,029, forward strand.
GGCGGCTTTTCGCCTTTTTTTCCGGGCAGTGACGGCGACAACGCCGTTATGAGCGTGATTAACGTCCCCCTCGTCACCCTTGACAGGCGGGGCGAGGTAGTAGCAAAAGCCGCACAGGGCGAAACCAAACGCTTTAACGGCGCGGATTATGAATACAGCGGAATCGCGGATACAGATATAAGCTTAACCGAGAATAATACCACAGTTTTAAGCTTTAACCTCAGAAACGACGTTTCTTTCAGCGATGGTACAGGTCTTACGGCTGACGACTTGATTTTTACGCTGTACGTATTATGCGACGCCGATTATAACGGAAATGCAGGGCTTTCCGGCTTGCCAATCGCGGGAATTGATTATTACAGAACCAACGCCGACAGGGAAATATACGATAAATACACCGAAGTCGCCGCCGACTGCCTTGACTACGGACCTTATTATGACGGGGACAGCGAAGAGTTTGAATATCTTGAGGCGATTGGATATTTTTCGGAGGAGCAGTACAGGTTGTTCTATGAATGTTACAGGCAAGCCTGGCTTGCTCACGTTCAGTCAATCGTGGATTACTGCGTCATAAACTACGGTGATTACGCTCATGTTATAGGCGAGGGTGACGTCTATTCTACGGAATGGCTACAGGTGGCGCTTGCTATGATGGTATGGAGGGTAGCCGATTTTACTGTAGTTGTTCCCGAAACGGAAGGAAATCAAGCGGTTTACGGAGCTTTCACCTCGATTTCGGGTAAAGAATGGGATTTATCAACCGTATTCCCGACGATTGAAGATTTTTTTGATGAATTTTACGAACTTTATGACGGTGACCTTATGGCTTATATAAACGCCGAGCGAATCGGCGGGAACGATGACCCTTTAAAAGAGGCGGTTCGTATTTTCATTGCCGAATCAGCCGCCTCCGACACCGAAAATAACGGTGTGTCAAGAATAAGCGGCATCAAAAAAACAGGGGATTACGGGGTCGAGGTTATACTTGACGGGCATGTGCCGTCGGCTGTTTACTCCTTTGTAATACCCGTTGCGCCGCTTCATTACTACGGCGATTTAGCGTTATATAATTACAACGGCAATGATTTCGGATTTACAAGGGGCAATCTTTCGGCAATACGAGAAAAAAACGGATATCCAATAGGCGCAGGGGCGTATAAAATAATAGCTTTCAATCAAACCGTGATAGAATTTGAGGCAAATCCCCTTTACTACAAAGGCGCGCCTGAAACACCATATTTAAGTTTCAGGCAAACAGCCGACGACGACTTTATTTACGGAGTAGCGGCAGGGGTTCATGATATAGCGGCTGTTTTGGCGAATAAAGGGGGAGCGGACGAACTTAAATTTTATAATTCTTCAGATTTGGAAAACCTCGGAGTATTCAAGCGAGAGGCTTTCTTTGATGCGCTCGGCTATATAGGCATTAACGCCGAACAGGTGAATGTTGACGGTGAAACCATGAGCAGTGAGAGCGTTAATTTCCGTAAAGGAATCGCAACTGTATTTGCCGCATACCGTGATATTTCGGTAAGGGATTTCTATGGGGAAACATCTGAAATCGCCGAATATCCTGTTTCGGGGTTATCTTTTGCCGCGCCGCGCCGGGACGATTCGGACTATAGGACAGCGTTTTCGGTTGACGTAAAAGGGTCTGAAATTTATTCTGACGACATGGGTGAAGCGAGACGGCTTGAAGCCGCCAAAAGAGCCGCTCTCGGCTTTTTTGAGGCGGCGGGATGCGAGCTTAACTCAAGCCGTACAGCCATCGACGAATTTCCCGACGGGCTTTCAAGCCGCTATGAAATATATATTACCGGCGGCGGCGAGGGCAGACATCCTTCCTACCTGCTTTTAACAATGGCGTCGGAAACCCTGCGTTCGCTTGGAATTAACCTTGTAATCAGGGACGTTTCGTCACAGGGTGAAATGTTCCGCGCTGTAATAAACGGAGACGCCGACATGTGGTGCGCCGCTTGGATTAGCCCCGATTCCGGGGCGGCGGTTACGCCTGATTTAAGCAAAACCTTTTCAAGCGGCGGCGCTTATAACATCTTCGGACTCTCAGGCGATTATGACGATGATTATGATAGCGAACTTGACCGCAGAATAGCAGGGGCTGAAGCTTCTTTGAACTTAGAGCTTTACAGAATTGCTTTTGAAGCGGTTCTCGACAGCGCGGTATGCGTTCCTGTGTATCAAAGGAAAATTTATTACATTTTCGGAGAGGCGCTAAACCAAAACTCAATAGAAAATGATTTAACCGCGCACTATAATTACCTTGATATAATTCATAAAATAAAGATTTCATAAATTTTTAATTCGTGCAGGAGGTTATACATGATTGATTATTTTGCGGGAAAGTATTTTGTTCAGGAAGGGCTCATGAGTACTGAAAAGTTAAAGGAAATCATGACGCGCCAGAACGTGATTAACGCAAACTTTGTCAAAATAGCGGACGACGCCAGCAGCTTTCTCGGTGAAAATCAGATGGCTTTGATTAAACTTTTGCAACACGCTATCGACGAGAAGCTTGGCGACTTAGCTTTTGAATACGGCGGAGTGGATGAGGAACAGTTCAAATTCACCGTAAGAAAGCAGGAAATCTTGAACACTGCTTTTTTTGACCAGCTTATTGTGGAGGGAATCATTACACCTGATATGGTGGCGCATTTGCTTGAAAAAATGCGTAATTATTACGCGCTTAACAGCCCCGGAGTTTCCCGCCGCCTAAAGCATGATTTTGATATTATTCTCGGAACGCATATTAATACAGGGGAGAATTTCACCAATGAATATATGAATATCGCACTGAAATATATTTTGCGTTTTGTCGGTGCTAACATAAAGTTCGGTATGGCGAAGCCCGTCAGAAGTTATTTTGCCCAGCGCGTGGCAATCCAAAAGGTGGTGACCGACACGCGCCGCTATTTCCTCGGAATATGCGGGGAAAAATCTACCTTACATAATATGAACGACGGCATGGAGAATCTTTTTCCGCATACTCACCGCAAAGATACGCGTTACAGTGCGCTTTGTGCTTTCCTCGATTGTATTTCCAATGTTTTTCAATGCCTGATTATGACCGAGAAAAACGTTCTTTTAGTCGATTCCCCCATTGTTTATAAATTCGTGACCATAGCCGCTGACAAGCAGATTTTCGTCCTGCCGATAACTGTGCGGGACATACCGTTTGAATTGGTCGTGGGCTACGGCGACAAGCCTAATTTCGCTGTTATGTCGCATAATATTTGAGTACAGAGGTATTTTTATGCAAATATTTTCCATAGTACTTACGGGAATCGCCGTCGTGTTTATAGTATTATTGTTTTTAATCGTTTTAATGATTTTAATGGGAAAGCTTTTTAATACAAATAAAAAAGCAAAGCCTATACCCGTAAAAAAAGAGCCGCTGAAAATAATGTCAGCGCCTGAAATTTCAGTCGGCAAACCGTCTTCGGCAAATTCAAGCCCCTCTACAGGCGGCAGGGTTCCGTTAAACGGGACGCTAAAATCCCCCCATTCTACAGAAGATTTAAAACCGACGGCTGAAATAGTCGCGGTCATTGCGGCGGCGGTTCGGGCATATAGTGAGGCAAGCGGGAAAAACGCAAAAATTATTAGCCTGCGAAAACGTGAAACACAAAAGCCGGAGTACCGCTCCCGGTGGGGCGGGGCGGGCGTAAGCGAAAGTATGCGCCCTTTTCCGAGGTGAGTTTTGAAATTGTCATAAGAAAGGGCGGAGTCTTATGCAGGTTTTTATTGATACAATAGTCGGCTTGTGGGAAAACTCGGTTTTTTCGGGAGTTGAGCCTTTACAGTTTGTAATGCTCGGCATATCTTTTGTACTTATGTATTTGGCAATCGTTAAAGGCTATGAGCCGCTTTTGTTATTACCGATTGCTTTCGGCATGATGCTGACAAATATACCCGGCGGCGGCATGTTTCACCCTGAATTCTTCGCCGAAAAAGAGGTTAATTTCGGACAGGTTTTGAGTGAGGGCGGACTGCTTGACATATTATACCTCGGCTTAAAATTGCAGATTTTCCCGCTTTTGATTTTCCTCGGAATCGGAAGTATGACCGACTTCGGACCGCTTATTGCAAACCCTTTTAGTTTTTTGCTCGGCGCAGCGGCACAGGCGGGAATATTCATTACGTTTTTGGGGGCAAGCCTTTTGGGCTTTTCAATGAACGAGGCGGCGTCAATTTCGATTATAGGCGGTGCGGACGGTCCTACGGCAATATGGCTGACCACAAGATTAGCACCCGAAATGCTCGGACCTATAGCTGTAGCGGCGTATTCTTACATGGCGCTTGTGCCTGTAATACAGCCGCCTGTAATGCGGCTTTTAACCACCCCAAAAGAGCGCGCTGTTAAAATGCGGCAACTTCGCCCCGTTTCAAAAAAGGAAAAAATCATCTTTCCGATTGTGGTTACGGCTATAGTAGGGTTTATAATTCCCGACGCTTTGGCATTAGTCGGTATGCTGATGATGGGTAACTTACTTAAAGAAAGTGGAATGGTTGACCGCCTTGTAAAAACCGCCCAAAACGAGCTTATGAACATCGTTGTAATAATGCTCGGCGTAACGGTCGGCGGGACGGCTACGGCGGCGAATTTCCTTAATTTAAATACCCTTCTTATTATAGGCTTAGGGTTAGCGGCGTTCGTGGCGGGAACGGCGGTAGGAGTGCTTTTCGGAAAGCTGATGTATGTTTTGGGCGGGAAAAAAATAAATCCGCTAATCGGCTCGGCAGGCGTGTCGGCTGTTCCAATGGCGGCGCGGGTTTCACAAAAAGTAGGGCAGGAAACCGACCCGTCAAACCATCTGCTTATGCACGCTATGGGACCAAATGTGGCGGGTGTAATCGGCTCGGCGGTAGCGGCAGGGGTCATGCTGAGTTTATTTGGAAATTAACGTAACCTATTCGGTTTATGAAAACCGTATCAACTCCAAAAGGAGAAGATACGGTTTTTTGGCGGGATTCGGCACGAAATTCTTCATAAAATCTTAATATTTACAGCTATTGATTTTTAAGAAGTTTGTGTTATTATAATATACAGTTAATTAACTTGGACTCTAAAAACAAACGGAGGAAAAATGTGAAAATACTGATTTGCGACGACGACAAGGAAATAGTAGACGCAATAGAAATCTACTTAAAATCTTCGGGGTACGAAACGGTTAAGGCTTATAACGGACTTGAAGCTATCAGCAAAATTGAAAATGAAGAACTGCACCTGATTATCATGGACGTCATGATGCCAAAGCTTGACGGTATAGCCGCCACGCTGAAAATTCGCGAAAAGCAAAACATTCCGATTATTATGCTGTCGGCGAAATCAGAGGACACCGACAAAATTCTCGGTTTGCAGATGGGGGCGGACGATTATGTCACAAAGCCGTTTAACCCGCTCGAACTGCTCGCGAGGGTCAGCTCTCAGCTAAGACGATATACCGAACTCGGCTGTACCGAAATAAAGTCGGGGGTTTATAAAAGCGGCGGGCTTATGGTTGACGATGACTGCAAAATCGTATCGGTTGACGGCAGAGAGGTAAAACTAACGCCGTTGCAGTACAAAATTTTACTTTTACTCATTAAAAACAAAGGCAGGGTTTTCTCGATTGACGAAATTTATGAAGCGGTATGGAACGAAGATTCTTACAACGCCGAAAATACAATTGCGGTTCATATCCGCGGCATAAGGGAAAAAATCGAAATAAATCCGAAAGAACCAAAATATTTAAAGGTGGTATGGGGAATTGGCTACAAAATTGAAAAAACGCCGTAACGGCGAAGAACAGTCCGCCGTTTTAAAAAACGGCAAAAACGAAAATCTTTCATTAAACGGCGGCTCAAAACGCCTGCGGTTTTCTCCCGTATTAAAAGCGACGGCGTTTATTATGTTAATTGCACTTTCGCTCGCAGCTTTAGTCGCGCTGTTTGAATCCGCAGATTCGCCCGTTTGGGATTGGAACAGTATGGACATAGGTAAAAATGACTATACCGAAACTTATTCATATCAATTATATGAGGATTGGATAATACAAAATAACTTTTTTAAATTAGCAGAAAGTCTTAACACTGATTTTGAAACCGATAAGCAAAAGCTGTTTGAAGAGAATGAAGAACAGATAAAGGACAGTTTACTAAACGAGTATATCCAAAACGAACTCACCCATGAAGTGCTTTGGGAAGTGTTTGACCGCGATTATGCGAGAGAAATTGAATCGGAAATTTATTTGTATGAACGAGAAGAACCTACTGTGGAAGAAGGAGAAGAGCAGTACCAAATCCGACTTGAAGAAATTAAACAAAGCATATTTTACAACTATGAATACGAAATAAGAGAAAAATTAGCAAACGAGTACAGAGCCGCTATCACGGAAGAAATGGCACTCGAAGCCTTTGAACGGGATTTTGCAAACGACATAACAAATCTTGAAAACAGACACACGCAAAATACTCCTGAAAATCTGCTTGCCAAAATAAATGAAATTGAAACAATCACCGCTTATTATTTTGAATCCGGCGAGACGGTTTTTAAGAAAAATGCTTTTAGTTATGACCAAATAAAGCAAAATAACCGCTATGTCAGCGAACGGGAATATCAACATGATAACCATATACCCGTGAAATACATTGTCGCAATTGACGAAAATTTTATCATTGAGAAAAATGCCGAACTCGCCCATGTGAATAAAAACGCCGCAGAATTACTTATTTTAGCCGTAAGTCTGCTTGCCGCTTATCTGCTTTGCTTGGTTTATCTTGTTTACGCGGCGGGAAGAAAAAGTTCCGCCCCTGGTATATCAATGACATTTATTGATAAATTATATACCGAAATAACGTTAGGGGCTATCTGCCTTATCCCGCTCCCGGGTTATGTGTTCTCTTGGGATATGCGTGAAATGTATTTAAGTTCCATAATGAAATATGTATATTTGGGTGTGTTGGGTTTATTTTTCGCGGTTGAATACGCGCTACTTTTATCGGTTGTGCGGCATATTAAAAACAAAAGTATTTTTAAAAACGCGCTGATTTATAAATTATCGGTATTAATCATAAAAGGTTTGAAAAAAGCAGGAAATGGCATAGGCTTTATGTATTCGAGGAAAAACCCTATGACGAAAACAGTAATAGCCATAACGATTTTAGGCGTTTTGACCATGATTCCTTTTGCAGGTATTATAACCATTCCTTTAGCACTGTTCTTAGCGTACAGGCAGACGGTCGCGTTCTACGCACTTAAAGTAGGCATACAGGCGGTAAAAAACGGCAATTTTGAAACGCGGATTGTTCTGTCAGGCGATTCTGAATCCGGTTTTTTTAGTCCAAAGATGTTCGGGAAGAAAATCAAATTGAAAGACACTTCCGAATTCTCGCTTTTAGCGGCTGATATTAATGAAATCGCGGCGGGACTGAATGAAGAGGTTGAGCGCAGGCTGAAATCCGAGCGGCTTAAAACCGAGTTGATTGTCAATGTTTCCCACGATATAAGAACCCCCCTGACTTCGCTTATTACCTATGCGGATTTACTGAAAAACGAAGAAACAGACAATGAAAATATTAAAAAATACACCGAAATCATATCGCAGAAATCGGACAGGCTGAAAACTTTAACCGACGACCTTTTTGAATCGGCAAAGGCGGCAAGCGGAAATATTACCGTTAATTTTGAAACGGTGGAGGTCAATTCCCTGCTCCATCAGACGCTTGCGGAATTTGATTCTCAAATCAAGCAGTCGAACTTAGAGGTTAAAATGAATATACCGCAGGAAAAATTATTGGTACGTGCAGACGGGCGACTACTTTGGAGGGTAATTGAAAACCTGTTGTCCAACGCCCTTATATATTCCCTTGAAAATTCGCGGATATACGTTGAAGTTGGTGAAGACGCCGTTCATAACGTGTTTATCGAAATTAAAAACATTTCAAAGGTGGAGCTTAATATTCCCGAGGACGAGGTCACAGAACGTTTTAAGCGCGGGGATTTGTCCCGAAACAGCGAGGGAAGCGGTTTAGGCTTAGACATTGCCGCATCGCTTATGCGCTGTCAGAACGGCGAGTTAAAAGTAAAAATTGACGGCGATTTGTTTAAGGTTTGCGTAAAAATTCCGAACGCGGTACAGACTTAATTATTGAAAAAGCGGATTTTCACAAAAAACGCTCATTATCATATTATGTATTAAACCTTACATTTCGGAGGATAACTATATGATAATGAACGCAACCATAATCGACATAAGCCCGCAAGTTCTGACCGTAAGAAACCAGGCAAACCATGAAGAAGTAATTGTACGGTATCGCAACACCCGCCGATTCGTCGTCGGCGACCGCATAAGAATTACATACAGTGGAATCATGACCATGAGTTTTCCGCCGCAGATTACTGCAAATAATATACAGCTTATTGCCTCGCCGCCTATTATCGCACCAAGGGAAATGCGGGCGCAGGTTTTACGCAGAGAATCTAACTTTCTTATCGTTCGGAATAATTTAAACGGGCAGATTTTGCGTGTAGATTCGGGCGATGCGCGGTTCTTCTGCCCCGGCAGACAGGTGGTAATCAGGCATACGGGGGTAATTCCCGGAATTCCGCCAAGGGTAAACGCACTGGAGCTTACGCCGATTTGCTGACGGCAAAAGGAACGGTTTATTAACGCTTACTGTAAGCTAAATCATGCTTTGCTCAAACAGCGCGTATAATTCCGGCAACGCTTTTTTAAGCGATATGGGGCGCTTTTTGGTAGCCTCCAAAAAGCAGTGAGAGGTTCTTCCCGTTGTACGAAGCACGCCTGTTTTTACATCGGTAATTTCATAAACTATAGTCATTTGGGCGTTTTGCAATTCGCTTATACGGGCTTCTATACGCACCGTGTCCGCAAAACGCACCATTGACTTATATTCGCAGGAAAGCCCCAACAGCGCAAAATCCACCCCTGCCTGCACCGATTTCTCATATCCGAAACCGATTTGCTCCATAAAATCCACACGAGCTTCTTCAAACCAACGTATATAATTTGAGTGATGAATGATTCCCATTTGGTCGGTTTCATAATAATTAGCCTTGCGAATTAAAGGATTTATTTTCATTTTTTTCTCCCTTTAAGTTTTTAACCCGCCTTGCGGCGGGCTTAATTTAAGTTAAAAATTATTTATATTCATTGCTTTTCCTGGGGCGGGTTTTCCGCGTCGGCTTTTTCATTTTCAGCCGTCGCTCCTTCTGCCGGAGAAACCGGCAATACCGCCGGATTCATTAAAAGTTCCGCAAGTATGGCATCTATTTCCGACTGTGACAAAACTCTCATTAATAAGCCCTCTCTTTTACTCCGGCGCAACGCCAAATCCAAAACACCGTTTAACACACCCGATATTCGGTCGCCAAACGCCAAAGCGTTTAAATGTGATTTTATTATAACATAAATAAGACGACTTGTCAACGTATTTATACTCAAAGGTTCGGCATTGGCAGTATTTTTAAAATAACTCTAAAAAAAGTCTTGACAGAAAAGATATTTTATGATAAAATAATCTTTGCACGGCAATTCTCATCTATACGCCAAGATTGCGGAATGGCATAAATGTTGCCTTGCAGTGACTTTAGAACCATTATGGAATAATCCAATAATAGGTTTTAATTTAAGTAAGAGTGCAACGCCGAAAGGCGTTCACATATATGCGGCTATGGTGGAACTGGCAGACACGCAGCGTTGAGGTCGCTGTGAGAGCAATCTCATGGAGGTTCAAGTCCTCTTAGCCGCAGCGGTGAACCACCGCGGGCAAAATTCCTGCTATCCTTGAAGCAAGTGGGAAATTGCGCGGTGGTTCAAACTTTGTACCGTTGGGTGCAGTGCCAAGCCTTGACACAATAAAAAATTCATGCTATAATTACCTTATACAGGGAGCTGATATTTCGGCTGAGAGGAAACGGATTGACGTTTCGACCTATAACCTGATGCGGATAATGCCGCCGTAGGGGAATAGTTTCTCAATTACCGAAAAGACGCCCGATGCGTCTTTTTTTTTGTGTTTCCTTGTCATTTTAAATGTAGGGCGGGGTCAGCCCGTCCGCACAAGAAAGGAATTTTTCTATGAAAAATCAAAAAACCCAAATCCTCGTGGAATGTGCCATTATGCTCGCTTTGGCAACGGTACTCAGCATGATTAAAATTTTCACCATGCCTATGGACGGCTCTGTAACCCTGCTGTCGATGCTCCCGATTGTGCTTATTTCGATTAAGCGCGGGGTTAAAGTCGGGCTATGCACGTCGTTTTTGTATTCACTCATACAATTGGGCTTGAGCAAATTTACGATGTTCGCTTGGGGCTTAACCCCGGTAGCAATTTTCGGGACTATTACGCTTGACTATTTATTAGCGTTTACGGTACTGGGGTTAGCGGGAATTTTCAGAGATTGGAAAAAACCGCTTATCGGCGAGATTGCCGGTATTGTTATGGTAATGGTGCTTCGCTTTTTATGCCACTTTATTGCAGGAGTCATCATCTTCGGTCAATGGGCGCCGGAGGGTTGGGGTCCCGTCTTTTATTCGCTTTGCTATAACGGCGCTTATATGCTCCCCGAATTGATTTTCACTGTAATCGGAGCGGTGGTTATGCTGAAAACGCCGTACATAAGAAAGCTTTTCGCCCCTACTACGATTTAATTACTGTTTTTTTCGCCTTTGCCTTTATCGCTGTTTTTACATTTTTCCGCGTTTTGGGCGTTTATTGTCCTCACCACAGAAATTGTAGTAAGCGTATCGGCAAGCTGCATAAAAACAGCCGAAAGCAGGGCGAGTTCATTGTCCGAAAGATTTTTCGCAATAAGATTAGCGCAAGCTGTTATAGAGGCGGTTATTTCCGCCGAATTCAAACGTTTGGGCTTATTCAAAAATGCACCCCTCGTACCATTATACGAGGGGGCGCTTTTTTTTATTAACAGCACCCCGCCCCCCCTTGACATTTGCCCCTTAAAAATCGTATAATTATATTGAAATATACGATTACCCGATTAGCTTTAAAATTATCTTTATAAGGAGAAAACCATGAACTACCAAATCAAAGACGTTTCCGCCCGCCTCAAAGCCACTCGCGAATATCTTGACATAACAGCGGAAACCATGGCGGACAAGACCAAAACGCCCCTTGCCGAATATATAACGCTTGAAAACGGCGAAAAGGACTTTTCGTTGTCATTCTTAAACGACTGTGCCGATGCGCTTGGGGTGGAGCTTATAGAGCTTTTGACCGGCGTTGAGCCCCGACTGCAAAAATATAATCTTGTCAGACGCGGCGAAGGCTTGCCGATTGAACGGCGGACAGGCTTTGCTTATCGGCATTTAGCGTATTTGTTCAAGGATAAAAAAACCGAGCCTCTTTTAGTAAAGGCGGTTTATTCCGAGATTGAGCAAAATCAGCCTGTTTTGCTTTCAAGCCACGCAGGGCAGGAAATGGATTTTATTATTTCAGGTAAATTAAAGTTTGTGATTAGCGGTAAAACTGAGATTCTGGAAGAGGGCGACTGTATTTATTACGACAGCTCAAATCCGCACGGCATGGTTGCTTACGGCGGCGCAGATTGTGAATTTTTAGCAATATTAATATAGGAGGCAAACATGCTTAAAGATTATTATAAAAAATATATAGAAACAAGCTATGACAAAAACGGTATTTTGAATAAATTCAAAATCAACTGCCCCGACAACTTCAACTTCGCCTACGATATAGTCGATAAATACGCCGAGCTTGAACCTGACCTGCGGGCTTTGGTCTGGGTTAATGCAAAAGGGGAGGAACGCTCTTTTTCCTATTCCGATTTATCGAAATATTCGTCAAAAGCGGCAAATATGTTTGTTTCTATGGGCATAAAAAAAGGCGATACGGTCAAGCTTGTACTGAAAGGGAATTACCGCTTTTGGTTCGTTTTGCTCGGACTTGAAAAAATCGGCGCGGTGGCTGTTCCCGCTACACATTTATTAACGGCTAAGGACTATATTTACCGCTTTGAACAGGCGGAAATAAAGCATATTATCGTAATAGACGAAGAGGTAGCCAAACGGGTTGACGACGCGGATAAGGAATCGGGCGGCGTATTAATTAATAAAATTTTAGTCGATGGTGAAATTGGAGCGGTAAATATTACGGACAACGCACGTAGTCAATCTATGTGCTGGGTGGATTTTGACGCCGAGCTTGAAAAACAGTCGGACGTTTTCCCCCGCGTTGCGACAAATGCTCTTGACATGCTTTTGCTTTATTTTACATCAGGCACGACGGGTTATCCCAAAATGGTGACGCACAACCACCGTTACGCTCTTGCCCATACCCAAACCGCAATGTGGCTGAACGGCAGATACGGCGGACTTCACCTCACTATTGCGGATACGGGCTGGGCTAAGGCTATGTGGGGTAAGATGTACGGGCAGTTAATTTTAGGCACGGCAATTTTTGTTTACGACTACGAAAGGTTTAATCCCGCCGATATGTTGGGCGTTATTTCAAAATATAAGGTTACGGCTTTCTGTGCGCCGCCGACCATGTACAGGTTTTTTATTCAGGAAGATGTGAAAAACTACGACCTTTCCGCTCTTGAATATTCCTGCACGGCGGGAGAGGCGCTTAACCCTGAAGTTTTTGAGCGCTGGTATGAATTCACAGGGCAGAAAATGATGGAGGGATTCGGTCAGACCGAAACTGTAATCATTGTTTCAAATCTGCCGGGCGTGGAGCCCAAGCCCGGCTCTATGGGCAAGCCCATGCCCCTTTACAACGTTGATATAGTTGACGACGACGGAAATCCCGTTCCCGCTGGCGAGGTTGGGGAAATTATTCTGAGATGCGAACGCGGTTCAGATACTGACGGACTTTTTCAGGGTTATCACAAAAATGAGGAATTAACCGACAGTGTTTGGCACGGCGGCATGTATCACACAGGCGATACTGCATGGAAAGACGAAGACGGCTATTACTGGTATGTGGGCAGGAACGATGATATTATAAAATCTTCGGGTTATCGTATAGGACCTTTTGAAATCGAGAGCGTACTGATTACCCACCCGCTTGTATTAGAATGTGCCGTAACCGGCGCGCCCGACCCTGTCAGGGGTCAGGTGGTTAAAGCCACCGTGGTGCTTGTAAAAGGAGCAAATGGCAGTGATGAGCTTGTCAAAGAACTACAAAGGCATGTAACCGACAATACCGCGCCGTATAAATACCCCCGAATAATCGAATTCGCGAACGAGTTACCGAAAACCATAAGCGGGAAAATCAAAAGGTCGCAAATCAGGAAAGAGGATAACAAATAATTAGAGCTCCTCGGAAACTCTGCCGAAAGTTTTCCGCGAACGGGTTTCTAAGCAAACGCTAAATACACTTCTATTAATTCAAGAAGAAGGCTTTTTTCTTCCTTATTTATACTTTCGATAAGCCTTTCTTCAATTTCTTTTGTGTGGTGTTCAAAGTCTTCGCTGATGCTGGTTGTTCTGATGTGTTTTAGAAACATTTCTTCAAAAGGTAGGGGCGAACCTTGTGTTCGTCCGAAAAAGCGGACGATGCTAATGAAATTTCGGGCAGACACAACCTACAGATTTCATAATTTTTTGAACCCCCGTCAGAAAGGAAATAAAAATGACTCAATATTATTTATGGCTTTTACAATTTATGGGGGCGGCAAATCCGCGCTCGGTACAGCTCATAAAACATTACGGCTCTGCCGAGGCGGTTTATGAGGCGTTTCAAACCGACGGCTGCAATCCCCGCTTTCTCAAAAGCAGTGAAACCGCCGCCCTTAAAACCGCGTCGCTTGACAACTCGCGGGAAATTATGCAAATCTGTGCGAATAATCATTACAGAATTGTTACGCTTGAAGACGCGGATTATCCTGTAGCCCTCAAAAATATATATAACCCGCCGATTCTGCTTTTTGTGTCGGGGGATTTGCTACGTGAAGAACTCTGCCTTGCCGTCGTCGGAACACGCAACGCCTGTGATTACAGCTTTAAGATTACTAAAAAGCTTTGCACAAGGTTAGCCCGCGAAAAGGTAACCATAGTCAGCGGCATGGCGATAGGGATTGACAAAACCGCGCACACAGCAGCGGTAGAAGTAAAAGGGCGCACCATAGGGGTTTTGGCTTGCGGTTTTATGGTTGATTATCCGAGGTTTTCAACCCCTTTCAGGCAGGAAATCATAAATACGGGAGGCGCTGTTATTTCCGAGCTTTTGCCTTTTCAGAGAGGCGAGCGGGGTTATTTCAATTACCGTAACCGCATCATGTCGGGGCTTTCAAGGGGTGTGCTTTTAATCGAAGCCGCCGAAAAAAGCGGCTGTCACATAACAGCCGCCCACGCGATTAATCAAAACCGAGATATTTTTTGTCTGCCTCCGTCGGATATTTACAATCCGCGTTTCAGAGGTGTAATCGGCTATCTCCGTGACGGCGCGATTCCCGTATTTGACCACGGCGATATACTTAACGAATATCTTATAAAGTCTGCTCCCGTTGAACCCGACCTTGAATACGGAGATGGGCATACTAATGAAGATTACAGCGAAGACAAACCGATAAAGGTGAAGTCTTCGGTTTCGGCAAATTCGCCCAAAACAAAACCGTTTAACATAACCCCTCAAAAACCGCCCGAGCCTGATTTGTCTGAGCTTTCTGAAGAAACCCGCAGGATTGCGGAGCTTTTGAAAGATGGCGCGAAGACCGTAGATTTTTTAGCCGAAAAATCGGGGTTTATGGCGGACGAGCTTTCGGATTATCTGCTGGAGCTTGAAATAGACGGAATCATCGAAAGTGGGGCAGGGTCGAGTTATAAGTTAATGAATCATGTATAATTAGTAATGATTGTATGGTTTACGCGATGGATTTTAAATAATGAATCAGATAAAGGAATTTTATGAAAATTATTGACTCACACGTTCATATCTACCCCGAAAAAATAGCCGAAAAAGCATCACAGGGCATTGCAGACTTTTACGAAATGCCTGTAAAATACGATGGCACGCTCAGAAAACTGCTTGAAATCTGCGAAAGAAATAACGTTTCAAAATGCGTTATATGTTCCGTCGCGACCAGTTCTGAACAGGTTAAAATCATAAATGATTTTATCGCCTCGACCTGCAATACCGCCGCAAACGTCGGATTAGATAACAATACAAATGGGGTCGAATTTATCGGGCTTTGCGCTTTGCACCCCAACATGAGCCAAAATGAAGTTTCGGACGAGCTTTCAAGAGTGAAAGATTTAGGTTTAAAAGGCATAAAGCTTCACCCCGACATTCAAAAATTCAATATAAACGCCCCCGAAGCCTATAAAATATACAGGGCGGCTGAGGGGGTTATGCCTATATTGTTCCATACAGGGGATATAAGATATGATTTTTCAAATCCTGCGGGACTTGCCGAGGTTTTGCGCCTTTTCCCGGGGTTGACGGCAATTGGCGCACATTTCGGCGGTTGGTCGGTGTGGGAAGACGCGGATTGCCTTGCGGGATTGGATAACTTATATGTTGATACCAGCAGTTCTTTGTACGAGCTTTCCCCTGACCGCGCCAACGCCCTGATTAATCTTTTCGGTGCGGAAAGGGTTCTGTTCGGCACGGATTACCCCATGTGGGACGTTGCCGGGGAATTAGCTTTTATTGAGAAATTAGGGCTATCCGAAGAAGTAAAAGAATTGATTTTTTATAAAAACGCCGAAAGGCTTTACGGGTTATAAATATAAAACTCTTATTCCCAGTTATTCCAATTATGCCATACATTCTGTACATCGTCATAATCCTCCAGCATTTCGAGCAGTAGATTCATCTTTTTTATATGTTCCTCGTCTGTCAGCTTGGTATAAGTAGAGGGGATTTGCTCTGCCTCTGCCGAAAGCACGGTATAGCCCTGCTTTTTCATTTCTTCCCCGACTGTAATTGCTTTTTCGGGTGGGCAGTAAACCACGGCGGTGTTTTCGCCGCCGCCAAGTTCAAAATCATCGCCACCCGCCTCAAGTACATGCTCCATAAGCGCGTCGCTGTCGATTTCTTTATCCTCATTATCAAGTACCACAACGCCCTTTTGGGAAAACATAAAACTGACGCAACCGGTCGCGCCCATGTTGCCGCCGTATTTATCGAAATAATGACGAACTTCTCCCGCCGTGCGGTTTCGGTTATCGGTAAGACATTCGACCATTACCGCTACGCCGTTTGGACCGTAGCCCTCATAAACGCAGTCTTCATAATCATTTTTCTCGTTACCACCCGCCGCTTTCTTTAAAAGCCGCTCTATATTTTCATTGGGTATGTTGTTGGATTTAGCTTTGGTAATCAGGTCGCGCAGTTTTCCGTTATTGGCGGGGTCAGCGTTGCCTGTTTCTTTTATACAGACGATTATTTCACGGGATATTTTGGTGAAAATTTTAGCCCGCGCACCGTCTTTCTCACCTTTTTTGCGTTTAATGGTACTCCATTTGGAATGTCCTGACATGATTAATAATTCGCTCCTTTTGAAATAAATATGGAATGTATGAAAAAATGCTTATCATGTGATATATCTTTATTGTAAGAGCAGACCTTGTGTTTGCCCAAGGTCTGGGTTTTTCAGGCAAGCACAAGGTCTGCCCCTACATAACGGGTTTTCCCCTCCGAAATGGCATAGGCAGTCCGCTGCCAAATGTCCATGTGTTTTCCGCGTCGGGTTTTTTAATGCAAAAACGTGTAAAGGCGAATCCCAAAATAATCACTAAAGTGCAAACCACACCGCCCTCTAATCCGAACCTGCCGCTACCGCGAGAAATGACACCCAAGGCTGTATTTCGTCATGTTCATTTATGATTAATTTCATGTTAAGTCCTTTGTGTTTACGAAATCTTATTCGGCGTAAACCCATGCCCTAAAACCTCGCCCGCGTGGGTTATTACGATAAAGGCGGCAGGGTCGCACTCGCCGACAATCCGCTTGATTTTAACATGCTGATTTTTATGGGCGGCGCAACAAATAACCTTCCGCTCTTTTCCCGAATACGCGCCCGTGCCGTCTAAGAGCGTTACGCCCCTTTGTTGTTCGCTGATGATTTTTTTGGTAATCTCCTCATATTTGTCCGAGAAAACCAACATCAGCTTGCCCTGTAACCCGCCGTACATCAGCGTGTCTATTACCTTGCCGCTGACGTAAATCGCCACAATGGCGAAAAGCCCCGCCTCAACACTGCGGAACACCGCCATAGACGCAATGATTACCACCGCATCCGCCATTAGCGATATTTTCCCCATGCTGAAAAAGGGGTATTTTTTATAAATCATCTGGTTTACTATACCTATACCGCCGCTGGTGGCTTCGCGCATGTAAATCAAGCCGACCCCCACCCCGAACAGCAAGCCTCCGAACAGCGCGGCAAGAATTTTCTCCCCCTCATAAATGGGAACCGAAACAAAAACAAAGTCGGTGGCAAAGGTTATAATAAAGACTGAAATAATGGTTTTAACCATCATGCCCTTGCTCAAAAAGATAAAGCCCATTATAATCAGCGGCAGGTTTAAAAGCCCGTACAACGTACCCACGGGGATGTTTACCACCGAATTTATAATCGTGGCAATCCCCGTAACGCCGCCGGGCGCAATATTAGCCGGCGCGATAAAGCAGTGCAGACCAAATGAGTAAATCGCCGAACCGAAAATAATAATTGCCAAATCCGCCGTCCATTTCAAAAAAAGACCGGGGTTTTTATTTTTTTTAATTTTAGTTTTTTTCATTTTCGTAATTGTAAATCACCTCAAATATTTCTTCCGCGCGTTCGGTTTCGCCAATCAGCATCCACCAGCCGAAAACCGCTTCAAGCGCGGTGGCTTTACGGTATTCGGCTGGACTTGACGAACGCGGGACTATTCCTACGGCGTTTCTGCCCCGTCTGAAAATATCTTTTTCCTCTTGGCTCAAAAGTTCCGCTATTCTTTCGGCGGCGCTCGCCTGATAGGATGCACGGACTTTTTCCACCGCGGCAAGGTGCAACTTGCCCGCGCTCATATTATGAGAAAGGGTAATTTTATGCCGTACCAAAAGCTCGTAGTATCCGTCGCCTAAAAAAGCTAAAGTAAGGGGGCTGTAGGCGTTGGCTTTTTCCTTGGTTATATTTTGCATTACAACCTCCCCGAATTATCCGACCTGCCCACCAAATAATCCAGCGACACATCAAAATAATCCGCAAGAAAAATAAGCTTTGACACGCCAAGGTCAACCTTACCTGCTTCGTAACTATTATATTGTCGCTCTGTTATATTTAATAAATTCACCATATCTTTTTGATATAATTTCTTCCCTTTTCTCAATAACCTAAGCCGTTCGGGAATTTTATTCATAAATTGCCTCCAAGCCCTTGACAGGAAGAAAATATTCTTTTACAATACAAACAGGAATATTTTGTTCTTATATTTTGAAAGGTTGTGTATTATGCAAAACATCATCTCGGACAGGGGTTTTGTTTAGCAAACAAAATGATAACTGAAATAAACGAAAATTTTCACCCGATAAACTCAAACTCAAAATCAAGTACGCACACCGTATCATTGTCCCTCACGCCCGCCTCCTCCAGCGCGTCGATAATCCCCGACGAGCGTAAAACCCTTTGAAAATATTGAAGGCTCTCGTAATCGTCCATGTCCACCATGGAGAGAATCGGGGCTAACCATTCCGCCTTAACCTCAAAATAACCCTCGTCAAGCTTGCTGACGGCAAATACCCGCTTTTCGGAATTCTTACGCTCCAATTCCTCAAGCGATACCGGCTCTGCCTCATAAAGCTTAACGGGCGGTAAATCATCTAATACTGCCGCAATATGATTGATTAATTCAGCCGTGCCTTTTTTAGTCGCCGCGGAAATGACGAAAAAAGGATGGCTTTCCCCAAATTCAGTGGCAATAAATTTACGAAAATCCTCAATTTGCTCCTCAGCGGCAATATCCGATTTGTTCGCTGCCACAATTTGAGGCAATTCCGAAAGCTCTTTAGAGAATTGTTCAAGCTCATAATTAATTTTTCGGAAATCTTCTTTAGGGCAGCGCCCCTCAATCCCCGAAACGTCAACCACATGCACAATCAAACGGCAACGCTCCACGTGCCTTAAAAAGGAGTGTCCGAGCCCAGCGCCGCTACTTGCCCCCTCAATCAGTCCCGGTATGTCAGCCATGACAAAGCTTTTTTCATCTACCTTGATTACCCCCAAAACAGGCGTTAAGGTAGTGAAATGATAATTGGCTATTTCGGGCTTTGCGGCACTGACCGCACTTATAAGGCTTGATTTGCCCACATTCGGGAATCCTGCCAAGCCAACGTCGGCTAAAAGTTTTAACTCAAGACTCAAATCAATTTTTTCACCGGGGAAACCCGGCTTTGCGAAACGCGGGGTCTGCCTTCTCGCCGTCGCGAAGTTCATGTTGCCTTTTCCGCCCTTTCCGCCGTGGGCGATTATAACAGGCTCGTCCCCCGATATATCGGCAATCAGCCTGCCTGTTTCACTATCACGCACTAATGTCCCGCGAGGTACTTTTATAACCACGTCGGGGGCGGATTTACCCGTGCGGCGATTTTGCTCACCCTTGTTTCCGTTCTCGGCGGCATATTTTTTCTTATAACGGAAGTCGATTAACGTCGAAAGGTTATCGTCCGCCAAAAAAACCACATCGCCGCCCTTTCCGCCGTCGCCGCCGTCGGGACCGCCCGCCGCCACATATTTTTCCCGATGGAACGAAACAGCTCCGTTTCCTCCGTCGCCCGCTTTTACGGAGATTTTAACTATATCGGCAAACATTGATAAAACCTCCTCGATGAATCAATAACAGGCAGTAAACTGCTGAATTATTTTTTTATCCCCTTACGGCTCTCCTTGCGGTTGCCTTTTTGGTGGTATCTCTTCTTTTTGGTGTTAAGGGAATCCTTGTATTTTGTGAACATGATGTAATAATTAATCCACGCCACTATTGTTAAAACCGTCGCTCCCAAAAGCGAAAGCGATGACCAAAGGGGGAATCCCTCGAAAAAAGCCACCGCCAAAAATACGAGTAACCCCGCAGTTAAAAGTCCGGCTACAACAACAGAAATGATTGTTTTTGTTTTCAACGTCATTTGATTTTCCTCCGCATAAAAAACAAGGCGGCAAAATTATGCGTCTTAACGCTTAATTCCGCCCCCTCTTTTACTTATTAAGTTATTCCGAAACCGCATAAACACTGACTTGCTTGCGGTCTTTTCCGAGGCGTTCAAACTTTACGTTACCGCTAATCAGCGCAAAGAGAGTGTCATCCTTGCCGCGGCTTACGTTGTTGCCGGGGTGAATTTTTGTTCCGCGCTGGCGCACCAAAATATTTCCCGCAGGTACGTACTGTCCGTCCGCACGCTTAACCCCAAGCCGTTTGGACTCACTATCCCGTCCGTTCTTGGTTGAACCTACTCCTTTTTTCTGAGCCATACTAATATCATTCCCTTCTTTATAAAAAGTCTGTTCGCGTTATTAACCACTATGAACATTTTCGGCTTTTACGCCGTGATTTTTTCGATTTTAACCTTAGTGTAAGGCTGACGATGACCTATTTTGCGTTTATACCCTTTTTGGGGCTTATAGGTGAATACTGTGATTTTCTTGGCTTTTCCTTCTTTAATTACAACGGCTTTCACGTTTGCGCCCTCGACATAAGGCGTTCCCACGATTATTTCGTCGTCCTTGCCGACTAAAACCACCTTTTCAAAATCAACATCACCCTCAACGCCCAACTTTTCAATGTAAAGCTCGTCGCCCTCTTTTACGCGGTACTGCTTACCGCCTGTTTCGATAACTGCGTACATAAAATCATTCCTTGTTTTTAAATCTCGCTGTGATAAGGTGAGCAACAGCTTCTTTAATTCTCGGGAAAAATCCGAGCCAAAAACCTTTCACACGCGGCTTAAATATTTTACCATAAAATTTTAGGTTTGTCAACTGTTTTATTGTTAGTTTAGGATTTGTTTCTGAAAAACGTGCAATAAATCCAAATTTGAAACCCTGCCGCCAAGAGAATCAGCGCGATTATGACAATTGTCGCTATACTCCAAAGATATTTTGTCGAAAAATATACTGAAAGTATAAGTGCCGCCGCTCCCAAAACAACAATATTATTTAAAAGTGCGCGGGAGCTTTTACCGTTCCTTTTAATATTACGTTTCATGAATCCTGCAATTTCTTTGCCGTCAGAGTGTTTTTCATGAGCATCGCCCTTGTCATAGGTCCTACGCCTCCCGGCACCGGCGTAATATAATCCGCGAGCGGCTCCGCTTCGGCGAAATTAACGTCGCCGCAAAGCTTATGATTCACATCGCGGTTAATCCCCACGTCTATAACCACCGCGCCTTTTTTCACAAAATCGCCTGTTATGAAATTAGGCTTGCCGATTGCCGCCACTAAAATATCAGCCCGCCGGCAGATTTCGGCTAAATCGGCTGTTCGGCTGTGGCAGATTGTCACCGTGCCGTGCTCATGCAAAAGGAGCATTGCCATAGGTTTTCCGACAATATTGCTCCGCCCGACCACCACGCAGTTTTTACCCGCAACTGAAATACCCTCTCGCCTCAGTATTTCCATAACACCCGCCGGCGTGCATGACGGCAACCTGTAATCCCCGATTGTAATACGTCCCACGTTGTCGGCGCGGAAAGCGTCCACGTCCTTTAACGGGTTAATGCGCTCATTGGCGGCAGTTAAATCAATTTGCCCCGGCAGGGGTTGCTGTATAAGTATGCCGTTAATCTTAGAATCGGCGTTAAGCCTGTCAATCAGAGAGAGCAGCTCTTCTGTACTTGTATCTTCGGGCAGAACATGCTCATAAGACATAACGCCGCACTCTTCACAGTCTTTTTTCTTATGTTTAACATAAATTTGGCTGGCGGGGTCTTGCCCGACTAAAACTACGGCTAATCCCACCTGTAAATGATTTTGCCCGATTTCGGCTTTTATTTCATTTTTAATGGTCGTGCTTAACGCGTTGCCGTCAAGAATTTTTGCCATTATTTCCCGAACCTCCTTTCAAGATATATACGAATCATTAAAATACGTTTTCTGATTATCTGCAACTCCATTTTCAAACTTTTGTCTCCTTTATTATTTTTCTCAAAAAGAGAATAAATATTACGGTCGTCAGCGCGAAAGCAAGTACTACTTCAAAAATATCGCCCGCGAAAAACCTTTTTGAATAATATCCGATTTGATTTGCGATTACCCTCATTCCGCTCCAGTTGGCTACAGGGGCGGGAATCTTGGAGTAAATAACCGAAATAGCACCTAAGAAAAGCCCGACAATCAGCGGTAGCACTATGACTTTTTTCATATTTCAGCATCCCTTTCATTGTCATCAGCTAAAATACTCGGTGCTGTTTCTTCCTGTTTGCGGAGCGCCTTCTTTGCCTCTGCCTTTTCTTTTTGAAGAATTATATTTTCCTCATGCGCAGCTATAAGCTTTGCGCTTTCCTCGGTATTGCAATACATTTTATAATCGGGGTTATTCGCCGTCCGCCGCTTGCAATAAATAAACCCTGCGATTGAAATAATTGCGGTGATGATTGCCAAAAGCTGTGAAACCTTAAAATATCCGAGCATTAAGCTGTCGGCGCGGAGCTGTTCGTTAAACGCCCGTCCTGTTCCGTACCACGCCGCGAAAAGCAAAAAGATTTCCCCGTCAAATGTACGCAGTTTCTTTGAATAAAAGTGCAAAAGCACGAACCCTAAAAGACACCATAAGCTTTCATACAGGAAACAAGGGTGAACCAACGCCCCTTCGCCCACGTCGCGGGCTATTCTGCTACCCGTCATGCCCCAAGGGAGATTGTCTGTTTTTATAACTGCGCCGTAAGCCTCCTGGTTGAAGAAGTTTCCCCAACGCCCTATGCCGATTCCCATAAGAAAGCCAAGCCCCGCCAAATCAAGCACCGGCGTGAGTTTGATTTTCCTTAGTTTCATGAAAACAAGTCCGAAAACCACCGCGCCTATTACCCCGCCGTAAATGGCAAGTCCGCCGTCGCGTATGCCTGTTATGGCGGTTACGGGGGTGAACTTTACCTCGTTTTCGGGGTTAAGGTTGTAAAAAATCACGTAATAAAGCCGCGCACCGATAAATCCGCCTATTATTCCCGCCGCCGCCGCGTCGAAAACCCTGTCGGTAATCATGCCGAACTGCCTTGCCCGCGTCATGGCGTACAAAACGCCTAAAATAATCGCCGCCGTGACAATAATGCCGTACCAGTAAATATTAAAGCCGAAAACGCTTATTGTCCGCTCTATGTTGAAGTTTAAGCCCAAGTTGGGGAATTCAATGTAATTATTGATAGGATTCACGCCTTTCTTTTGTTTTATTTACAGCCCCGCTTAAATAGATTAATAGACAGGGTTGCTTGAAATTATAACAGAGTTGCCGTCCTTGTCAATCAAGTGCCTTTTACCTATAGCGCCATCGCCGTAGTCTGCCACCGTGCTTATTAATATATTGCCGTTATACACGTATACGTCGTTCGCGAATTCCTGCATATCCTCTCCGAATTCTCTGACAAGTTCGACTTCACCGCTGTCTGCATTTATTTTGAAAACGCTGTGCTCGCCGTATTCTTCGCTTATAAAAGGCGCGACAAAATAAATGTAACCGTCTGACCAAGAGGGCGCGCCGCCGCTGACGTCAGTATCGGGTCTCCATATCGCCGACGATACAACCTGCCACCCGCTTTCATAATATGTTATTAAGACCTTCTGCTCCTTTGAGGTTAAATTAATCCTTATAATTTCAAAGGTATAGCTTGCTCTGTCGTACATCAAAACGTAAAAAATAACATCGCCGTTTTCAACCTCTATATTCACGGGAATAATTCCCGCGTTGGTTATCTGAAAAAGTTCAGGCTCGTATTTCCACTCAGTTCGTATGTCGTTTCCGTCTAAGTCCGTCGATATTATGGTTTGGACACCTCTGCTCGGCATACGGTTTTCAACAGGCTCGTGGTTTTCGTACACTATTGCATATATTCTGCCGCCGAAAATCACAGGAGCTTTTATTGTCAGTAAACAACCGCTGTCGTTTTGAACCTGATTTGAGTAATGGTCGGTGGTATTTAAACGGGTCGCAGTTTTTTCGGCCAGCGAAAATTTATACAAAACCTCCTGCGTTAATAAGCCGCCGTTAAACTCGCTGACCCTCTGCTCATTGAAAGACAGAAACAGGTTGTCCTCATAGATTACGGCGCAACTGAAAACCGGGCGCATTTGAACGGGCGTGCCTATTGTTTCAAACAAGAATATTTCATTTTGGTTTGAGCCGTCAAAATTAAGCGAGTGAACAGAAATGCCTTTTCTGTCTTCTTCTATTTTTACGCCGATTAGCATATCTTCATAAACGCCTATAATCTTACAGGCGTAGCTGTTCAGCGTTGTTCCTGAAGAGTCGATACGAAACGAGCCGTCAATTACAAAAGTTCCGTCCGGCAGCTCCGTCATCGGATTACTTTTAAGCATTGCCGGAATCGTACAGCTAAGTTCTTTTTCTCCCAAAGCTAAAGATTCCAAGCTTGGAATTTCTTTCTGTTGCGGCGTAATACGCCCGTCCGGGTTCTCCGCCGAATTTATCGGAAATGAACAAGAGGCTAACAGTAAAACAGCTGTAATTATTAATAATGCGACGGATTGAGGCTTAATTTTTTTCATTTCGTTCTCCTTAATAATAAAGCTATTCCTCCATAGGTTCAACAATCGAAATACAGGCATTTTCCTCGTCTAATTCCGCAAGCAATTTCATCGCGTCCTTGTATGTCAAATTTGCCGTTATTTCAAACATATCGAACATATTATTACCTTGGAAATACGCGTCCATCATAAACGTTGCCGTTGAGCTTACCGAGCCTAAAACGGCTACAAATTCGCCGTAGGTCATTTTACGGACGTTCTCGAATTCTTTTTCGGGCAGACCGTTTTCTTTGGCGTTTTTAAGCGCTTTTTTTATTTCCGCTAAAACCCTGCGCGGGTCTTTAGACTCGCCCGATGCGCTCAGGGCGAAAAATCCTCGCCCGTTCAGCGCACTGACAGCAAAGTCGTTGTTTATTATGCCGTCGTTCAACGCCTTTTCGTAAAATGCTGAGGTTTTGCCAAGCACGGTTTCGAGAATAATATTATAGATAATATACTTTTCAGTATTCTCCCTGCCCGAAAAGGCGGGAAATTTAAAAAATATATTGAATAGAGGCATAGAGCAGGTTAATTTTTGAACTGTTTCGTGGGTTTTTACCTCTGCCGGCTCTTCGGGGAAGACCGCTTCCAATCCTAAATCCGCCGTAGGTTTTAAAAGTCTGTCGCAGATTTCAAGGGTTTTTTCGACATCAAAATTCCCCGCGATTGACAAAACCATATTATTTAGATTATAAAAGGTCTTATAACAGCGGTAAAGCAAATCTTTGTCAATTTTGGCTATTGATTCGGCGGTTCCTGCTATGTCGATTCGGACGGGATTATTATGATAAAGCGCCTGCAAGCCGTTCATGAAAACCCTCCAGTCGGGGTCGTCCTTGTACATTTTTATTTCCTGGGCGATTATGCCCTGCTCTTTTTCAACGCTCTCGTCTGTGAAATAAGGCTCTTGTACAAAATTTAAAAGGATTTCAAGGTTCTCCTCAAATTTTTGTGAGCAGGAAAATAAATAGGCGGTTTTGTCAAAGCTGGTATAAGCGTTGGCGTTTGCGCCGGTTCTTGCGTAAAGCTGAAAAGCGTCACATTCATCATTCTCGAAAAGCTTATGCTCCAGATAATGGGCGATGCCCTCGGGAACGGTCACAAAGTCCCCGTCCTCATTTGTCTTAAACGTAGTGTCTACAGAGCCGTATTTAGCCGCGAAAAGGGCATAAGCGCTCGCAAAGCCTTTCATGGGATAAAGGCAGATTGTAAGTCCGCTCGGGTGTTTTATAATCTTGTATTCTTCGCGGACGCGCTTATTTTTAACAATATTCTTTTCCATTTATTTTTCATTCTCCTCAATTCCGGATAATACATAAAAAGTGTCAAAAATCATTGAACCGGCGACACTCATTACATCATCGCGCTTGATGTTCTCAAAGTCTTTAAGATATTCTTCAGGCGATTTTATTTCCTTAGTGTAAATCCGCGTAAAATACCACCATGTCAGCGAATTTAAACTGTCATTCACGGTTTTGACGTTATTTTGCTCATAAAGCAGGGCGTATTTCAAGTCGTCGTCCGTGAAATCGCCTTTTTTGACATTTTCAAGTTGCAATAATATTTCGGCTTTGGCTTTTTCAATATTTTCTTCCTCCACGCCGCAGCTTACAAGTATTGCGCCTTTGTATTTATTCACCCGCGACCAGCAGAAATAGCAAAGTGAAAGCTTTTCCCGTACATTCAAAAACAGCTTGGACGAAATTGTACCGCCGTAAAGATTACTCATTAAAGTCAGGGCGGCTTTTTCACTATTACCCGACAAGGCGGTTTTAAAACCTAAAACCATATTACTTTGATTTAAAGGCAGACGCTCGGTTTTTTCGGCTGTTTTTGATTTGGCTTTACTGTACGCCGATTGGCAGATTGCTATGTTTTTTCTTTCGGACGCAAGCTTTGAAAATTCAGTTTCAGCTATTTTTAAAGCGCTGCGAAAATCATTACACCCTACCGAAACTGTTTCTATAACTGCGCTTTTTAAAAGCTCTTTATAAGCCGCGAAAAGGCTTTGCGGGGTTATTTCGCGGGTTTTTTCGACATTTCCGAGTGGATTCACTGCGGCGGGTTCATTTTCAAACAGGATTCTCTTAGCCTTATTGGCGGCGTAAAACCGTTTATCGTTAATTTCGGCTTCAATAGCCTCTATTTGATGTTGTTTTAATATTTCCACGTCGGCGGCGCAAAATCCGCTGTTTTCGCCTTTTTCGATAACAGGGCGAAAAACGCAGTCGAAGATTGCCATAGCGGCTTCTTCTGTGATTTTTTCACCGTGCAGAGCATAACCGTCGTCCATGAACTTCATCGAAACGGCTAAAAACTGCGTATCCCCAAGACTTTCAACCTCGAAATCGCACTTTGCGTTATAAAGCGACGCCAAATAATTGCTGAACTGCGCCGCGCTTGTATAGCGGGCGTTGGTTCTGCACAAGAGCCTGGGCAACAGGGCGTAAAGCGAGGCTTTTTCCTCATCGAGCGGCACAAAAAAACCGACTGTGATTCTGTTAAATTTATACCGCTTATCGGTAACACTGTTAAAATGTACGCCTGCGGCTATTTCTTGGCGTTTTAAATGGTTGTCCATTGTTTTTTATTTCTCCTTTTTGCATAACTTTATATAGTATAACACATATTTGCAGAAATTTCCATAGGGAAAAGAAAAAAACTCCGGAGAAATATTTCTCCGGAGGGGGGATTTGATTATATTATTCAACTTTCTGAATTTTGTAAGTACCGAGAATCTTTCCGGGGTTGGATTCTAAAGTCACACCGTCAAAAGTAATTTCAACCGTATCGCCCTCGGCAAAGTCAAAGAGCGTTATTGGTTCTCCCGGCGCGTCTAACAACTCAACCTCATAATCACTGTTTGTTACAGCTACAAAAATTTTACCTAAATAGTTCACATCATCGCGCGCCCAACCTAAACCATTTACGAGTAAACTATATTCGGTAATTTCAAGTACTTCCGCGGTAAAAACAACTTCCGTAATTTCTTCTTTACAGGCTTTTGCTATCCATAAAACCCCAGAAAAAACAATAAAGCACGATAAGCAAATGATAATTGTTTTTTTCATAATAAATATCTTCACTTTCTTTTAAATTTGTTATCTAATTATAAACACTGTTTAAAAGAGTAAAAGGTTACGGTTTTCAACTGGTTTTTTAATTCTTGCTTTTTTAAAAAATCAGTAAAATTTCATAAAAAAATCCCCCCCTCATGATAAGGGGTGGAAGGTAAGATAATTCATAATGTGTAGAACAAAAGAAAGGAGACAACTAAAACAAAAAAACAACTAAATGGAGGTCACTAACGTAACTTTATTATAATATCTTTCTACTTTTTTGTCAATATCTTTTTGAGCAGATTAGCAAAATTCGTTAAATATCCACAAATAACGAATGGTTATTTTTGTTAAAACGCCTAACTTTTTACTTTATATCAAGTGTCTTGTTCAGACATACGCCGAATAATGTCGGTTATTTTGAGGCATTTTTCTCTTGTGAGAGGGGTTTGGGGCTTCAGATTATTAATAAATTTTATAAGTTCGTCTTTATTTGAAAAAGCGCGGTTGTTTTTACCGAGTTTAATATTCAGCTTTACATTTGGGTTAGAAAAAAACAGAACGTTTTCAACCCACGCCTCGACCCCGTGAGTTCTGAGCAAGCTTTTTATGATTCCGCGCTGGCGTTTAAGCTGAAAAACGGGGTTAAGCATTTTTTTCTTTGTTTTTTCAGAGAATCTTTTGTGCTGAAACCAAAAGTCGTGGCTTTCTTCCCCTGTGATTATGCCTGAATGGTTTTTCACCTCAATCAGCAGAATACCGCGCTCGCCTACAATCAGCATATCGGCTTCGGAGCGGTTATTTTTGTACCGCAAGGGCAGATTTATAAAAACAGAACATTCAAAACTGTCGGTGTTTCGATTTATACCCTTTATGATTTTGAAAAGTTTTTGCTCGCCCCTGTAGCCCGAAAGAAGAATTCTATAATGCCGCGACAAAAGCAGATAGGCGAAAATTATAAGCGTCAAAAGTGCCGCAAAGACGAAACCCGCCAAATAATTTTCGCCGCCTATTTTCCAACGGTAAAAAATCAAAATAAGCACAGGCAGGGCAATGAGGGTTATCCGCGCCGCAGATATGATTATAAACGATTTATAATAAGGGTTTTTGTTTTTATAAATACGCATGGTTACTGCCCTATCGGTTAAAACGGAAGAATACAACGTCGCCGTCTTTAATTATGTATTCCTTGCCCTCGATTCTGACAAGCCCTTTTTCCTTCGCGGCGTTGACGCTCCCGCAAGCGTCAACATCGTCAAACGCCGCAACCTCGGCTTTTATAAAACCTTTTTCAAAATCGGTATGGATTTTCCCCGCCGCTCCGGGCGCTTTTGTACCCTGTTTAATTGTCCAAGCCCTTACTTCCTGTAGTCCGGCGGTTAAATATGAAATCAGACCCAATAAAGAATAGCATTTTTTTATAACACGATTCAAGCCCGATTCGGCAATTCCAAGCTCGTCAAGGAAAAGCTTTCTGTCCTCCTCGTCCATTTCTGAAATTTCCGCCTCTATTTTGGCGCAGACGGGCAAAACCTCGCAATTTTCGCTTTCGGCGGCTTGTTTTACAAAATTGTAGTGCGGGTTATTTTCGTAACCGTTTGAAAATTCATCTTCTTTCAGATTCGCGGCGTATATGACCGGTTTCGCCGAAAGGAGCGGTACATCTTTCAAAATCTCGCGCTCATAGTCGTCAAAATCATAAGAACGCGCGGTTTTCCCCTGGCTCATATAGATGATTAATTTTTCTAAAAAATCGGCTTCTTTTTGAAACTCCTTACCGCCTTTAAGCATTTTTTTAGCCTTTTCAAGTCTGCGCTCTAAAATTTCCAAATCGGAAAAGATTAGCTCTAAATTAATAGTTTCAATATCGCGTTTTGCACTGACTTCACCATCGGAATGTATAATCATATCGTCCTCAAAACAGCGCACCACATGAATTACAGCGTCAACTTCACGAATATCTCCGAGGAATTTATTCCCCAGTCCCTCGCCCTTGGACGCGCCTTTTACAAGTCCCGCGATGTCCACAAACTCTAAGTGGGCAGGGGTAAATTTTTCGGGCTTGTAAATTTCCGCCAATCTGTCAAGGCGCGTGTCCGGAACGCTGACCACACCCACATTCGGTTCGATGGTGCAAAAAGGGTAATTCTCCGATGCCGCTCCGGCGTTTGTAAGAGCGTTGAAAAGCGTACTTTTGCCCACGTTGGGCAGACCTACCATACCTAATTTCATTTTGCAATTCTCCAATTCTTTGTCATTTTTATCATTTTTTATGTACCGCAAGGGTCAGGGGTATGTTTGGCGCAGTGCAGGGCTTTCGTCAGCTCACCTGATAATTTTTTTGATATTTCCGCATAGGCAGATTATAAGCTATCTGCCGTTGCCGCCCCTGATTTTCACGCGCAGTCTTTTCACCGCCGCCTTAACCCGCTCGTTTCTCAGCACCACGTTTATTTCCGCACCGAAAAACATTATATTCATGCAGATATAAAGCCATAGCATTAGCAAAACAATCGCGGTCAGGCTTCCGTACAAATAGGAATAATTCGCGAAATTGCTTATGTAAAATGAATAAAGCGCTGAAAATCCGAGCCAGCCCACAGCGCTTATAATCGCGCCCGGAAATTCCCATAGCGAGTGGGTTTTGCGTCCCGGCGCGAAAGAATATAACGCCCAGAAAAACAGGACTAAAAGACAAAAGCCCAAGACCCAACGAACCGACGTAAAAACCATAGGCGCGTTTTCAAGGGCGGGAAAGGTTTCAATCAGCCAGTCGGCAATAGTCCCCCCGAAAACCAATATAGTCAAAGTTATAATCAGCGTCGCCATAAAAGTCAGCATGTAAAACATCATGACTAACCTTAATTGAATATAGCCGCGTTTTTCCTCCACACCGTAAATTACGTTAAGCCCCTTTATAACCGCGAAAAGCCCGCGCGAAGCCGACCAGAGCGCGGTAATTGTAGCCACGGATAAAACCGTACCTGTTGAGGCTTCAAAAATTTCCGCCATAACGGAGTTCACTAAGCTTGCAGCCTGTGGAGGGAGGAAATTCACCGAAAAATCCTTGAGCTGCTCTATTGAGAAAGGCAGAAAATTAATCAGCGAAAGAATCAGCATTGCCGTCGGAAAGAAGGCAATAATTATAAAGAAAGCCGCCTGCGCCGAGTAAACATCGACATTGTCCCGTTCTATTTTTTCGACAATGTTTTTTATAAAAGAAATCATCGGGCGGAGTTTATTCACCTTTTTGCTCCTTTTCTGCAATAATGACTATACAATATTTTACCAACTATTTTAAGTTTTGTCAATTTTTATATTTCTATTATTTACATTTGATTTTTTCATAAAAAATGCAGAAAATAAATAAAATTGTTATTGCGGCGAATCGCGTTCGCCCGAAGGAGCGCAAATGATTCTGAAAATTATCTGGCTGTCACTGCTTTCGCTGACGGTTCTTTTCCTTATAGCAAAGTTGATTGGAAATAAGCAGATTTCCCAGCTTAACGTTTACGACTACATTAACGGCATAACCATAGGCTCTATTGCCGCCGAAATGGCGACCAGCCTTAAAGACAACTGGATTGAGCCCCTTACCGCCATGTTGGTCTACGGACTTGCGGCATTTCTTATTTCGGTGGTTTCAATGAAGTCTATAAAAGCCCGAAAACTTTTGTGGGGACGTCCTATTGTTTTATTTCAGGACGGTAAGCTTTATGAAAAAAATCTGTTTAAGGCAAAATTAGATATAACCGAGTTTGAGATGATGTGCCGCAACAGCGGATATTTTAACTTAGCCGATGTAGGAACCGCCATACTTGAAGCCAACGGTCAGCTTTCATTTATTCCCGTAGCGGCAAGACGACCCGCCACCCCCGAAGACCTTAATCTTTTCCCCAAACAAGACAAAATCACCGTAAATATCATTCTTGACGGCAAAATACTTGAAACTAATTTAAAATATATCGGAAAAAATAATATCTGGCTGCACGACACCCTTCGTTCGCAAGGCTATGACAACGTGAAAAATATTTCACTCGCAACCTGTGACGGCAGTGGCGACGTCAGCGTTTACGCCAAAATATCCAAACAGCAAACCAAACAGGAAACCCACGATTTATTTGAGTAGGATTGTTCCCGCAACGGTTGACAAATTACAAAAAATTGTATAAAATATAATTATAGGGACGATTCATTCGTCTGCCGTTTTACAACTATAGTCGTTTAAAAATCAGCCGAAAGGAAAAAAATATGAATTATACAGTTGTGATTAATCGTGAATACGGCTCAGGAGGACGGTTAATAGGAAGACTTTTAGCCGAAAAGTTAAACATTCCTTGTTACGATAATGATTTAATTAAACTTACCGCCAAGCAAAGCGGCTTTTCTGAGGATTATATCAAGGAAGCGATGGAAAAGAAGACCGCCAGTCTGCTTTACAGCCTTTATATGACCAGCCTTCCGATTGCAGACCAGATTTTCTTAGCGCAGTCGCAGGTTATCACCGACCTTGCCCAAAAGGAATCCTGCGTGATTGTGGGAGGTTGCGCCGATTATGTCCTAAAGGAAAAAAAGGATTTAATTAAGGTATTTATCCATGCTCCTTTTGAGAAAAGGTTGCAACGCGTGCGCGAGGAATACAAAGAACCCGCCGAGGATTATAAGAGCTATGTAACGCGAATGGACAAAAAGCGCGTTACATACTATAATTATTTTACCCAATATAAGTGGGGGAACGCCCGCGATTATAACATTGCCCTTGACAGTTCCGCCGGTATCAACGTCTGCGTTGATGTAATCTGTGAATATGTCAGGAAATATTTAGAATTTTAAGAAAGCCGTCTTTGCCGGGGTTGCCTATGATTCGCTCACAAACTTTTCCGTTATTTATTAACAAAGTCGCGGGTAAAAACCTCACGTTGTATTTTTGGGCTAATTTATGTTTATGAGTTTTTGGCTTTTCTGATTCTGATTGAAGTTCTATTACGCCGACCTTTATTTTGCCGTTCAGCTCATCGCTTAAAGAATCAGCCGTTTGACGCATCAAAACCGAAGAAACGCCGCAATCTGCCCAAAAGCTTAACAGCACGGGTGTTTTGCAGCGTTTTATTTCTTTTTTGAAGTTTTTTTCGGTGACGGCAAAAGCGGGCAATGGGTTTCTCCTTATAGCGGACAAAGATTTTAATTTTATTTTTAACCTATTTACCAAAATTATACATTAATTTCCCTAAAGGTCTGTTAAAGTCAATTACATTGCCCGTCGCAGTGGTCTTCAATCTCGCCGACTATCGGCACGGGGTCAACGCCCTGCCGCTTATAATAATCAGCGATTGCAGACTTTACCGCCTGTTCCGCCAAAACCGAACAGTGAACCTTTGCGGCGGGGAGCCCGTCTAACGCCTCTACAACGGCTTTGTTGGTTAATTTTAGAGCCTGGTCTATTGACTTGCCTTTTATCATTTCGGTGGCGATTGAAGAGGTAGCGATAGCCGCGCCGCAACCGAAAGTCTTAAATTTTACGTCTTCAATTATGTTATTTTGTATTTTAAGATACATTTTCATAATATCGCCGCATTTTTCGTTACCGACCTCGCCTATACCGTCGGCGTTTTCTATTTCGCCGACATTAAGTGGGTTGGCGAAATTTTCAAGTACTTTTTCGGAATAAATCATTTTTATTTTCCTTTCCTGCGGGTATTTGCAATCATGAATTTTTTATAATATTTTCCCATAAGGGCGACATTTTGCGTAATTTATCGACTACACCCGGCAAAACCTCTAAAAACCTGTCAATTTCAGCTTCCGTAGTATATTCGGACATGGAAATTCTAAGCGAGCCATGGGCGATTTCGTGGGGCAGACCAAGGGATAAAAGCACATGCGACGGGTCGAGAGAACCTGACGTACACGCCGAGCCGCTTGAACAACAAATACCCGCTAAGTCAAGCTGTAAAAGCAACGCTTCCCCCTCCACCCCCTCAAACGAGAAGTTTAAACAGCAGGGAACTCGCCTTTCTAATTCGCCGTTAAGGTGAACCCGCTCCATTTTCATAATTTCGCGGTATATTTTATCGCGCAAAGGCATAAGGCGGGCGTGTTTTTCCTCCATGCCGCCGACCGCACGGCATACGCCCTCGGCTAAACCGACAATTCCCGCTATGTTTTCAGTACCGGCACGAAGACCGCTTTCCTGCGCTCCGCCCTCGATAAAGGGCGAAATACGGATTCTTTTGTTGACGTAAAGTATACCTACGCCTTTCATGGCATGGATTTTATGCCCCGAAAGGGTGAGAAAATCAGCGTTTATGGCTTTTACGTCTACCGGGACGCTTCCAATAGCCTGTACCGCGTCGGTATGAAATAAAATCCCCCGCGAACGGCAAATACCGCCTATTTCTGTAACCGGCTGAATGGTTCCGATTTCGTTGTTTACATACATAATGGTGACTAACCCCGTGTCGGGGCGGATTGCTTTCTCTAAGTCAGAAATTTCCACAACACCGTTTTTGTAGACCGGCAGATAGGTTATTTCAAAACCCGACTTTTCTAAAGATTCAAGCACGTTCAAAACCGCGTGATGTTCAAACACAGAAGAGATTATGTGCCGTTTGCCCTGTTTTTCCATTAAATGTTTTGCGCCCTTAATAGCCCAGTTATCGCTTTCACTGCCGCCGCTTGTGAAATAAACCTCACGCGGGTCTGCACCGATTGCCTCGGCTATACGCGCACGGGAATTTTCAAGCGCCGCCGCGCTTTTTCTGCCTAAGGAATAAAGGGACGAGGCGTTGCCGTATAGCTCGTCCAGGTAAGGCTCCATAGCCTCCCGCACAGCGGGACTCAGCTTAGTTGTCGCGGCGTTATCTAAGTAAATTATGTTATTAATGTCTTTCAAAATTATCACAGCTTTCTTTATAATATTTATACTAAAATAGTCTACTTTTATATTATATACCATTTTAGTACAAATATCAAGTATAAAAAATGAAATTTTTACGAAAAATATATGGACGCTTTGTACGGCGCCGAAACTCCTGCATATCAGGCAAACCTAAGCGACGCGTCAAACTCTCCCGCGCCGTAGGTCAAAGCTCCTATGCTGATTATGTCAACCCCTGTCAGCGCAACTTGGCGCAGGTTTTCGAGGGTGATGTTCCCGCTTGCCTCAAGTAATGCACGGCTGCTGGTGATTTTTACGGCTTTTTTCATGTCATCTGTACTCATATTGTCAAGCATAATTATTTTGAGTCCGGCTTCAAGCGCCTCGTTCAACTCTTCAAAATTCCTGACTTCTGCCTCTATAGTCGCTGTGTGTCCGATTTTAGAACGAAGAATTTCCACGGCTTTTGTAATTCCCCCGCAAGCGTCTATATGATTATTTTTGAGCATTGCCGCGTCCGAAAGATTAAAACGATGATTAAAACCACCGCCGCAAACCACCGAATATTTCTGCAAAGCGCGAAGTCCGGGTAAGGTCTTACGGGTGTCGGTAATCCGCGCCCCGGTATCTTTTATTTCTTCAACACACCTGCCGGTATAGGTTGCAATTCCGCTCGCATGTCGCAAAAAATTCAAAGCTGTCCGCTCGGCTTTGAGAAGTGACGCGGTATTACCGTAAAATTCGGCTATAATGTCGTCTTTTTTTATTCTTTCGCCGTCCCTGAAATGCTTTTTAATTTGGACAGAACGATCTGAAAGCTCCATAACGCGACAGGCTATATCAAGCCCCGCCAAAATCCCTTCTGCTTTCGAGAGAAAAAATGCGTTGGAAACGCTGTTCTCGGCTATTAATAAATCTGTGGTTATGTCGATATAATTAATGTCTTCTTTAAGGGCGGTTTTGATTATGTCGTCAATGTAGAATTGGGGCAGGTTCATTTTGATTCCCTTTCATTTAGTTCTGTCAATATTATAAACGCCACCGCCGCCAGCGCTCTTGTTTCTACAAGCTCCGGTGTTAAGGCGTAATCCCCCGTCTCCAAGTCCCGCCTGATTTCTTCAATCCGCGCCAGTCCTTTTTTCACTTCCTCATAATCGGGGTAGACAAAATACGCCCTTTGCATAATTCCGCGTATTTCGCGGCGGATTCCTTCGGGTTTAGACGCGCCTTGCGGCGTATCGGGTTTACCTTGCGGTACGGCAGGTTTAGGCAAATCGTTTGTTTTAAAAGGGGGGCAAATATCGTTTCCAACAGCTTGCCGATTTATATCTTCGGCAACGCGGCGGGAGAAAACAAGCGCTTCAAGCAATGAATTCCCCGCAAGCCTGTTCGCGCCGTGAACCCCCGTTGTGGAACATTCCCCCGAGGCGTATAAGCCCTCAACCGAAGTCTTCCCGAAATCATCAACCTCGATTCCCCCCATAAGATAATGCTGACACGGATAAATCGGCACCGGCTCTTTGGTAAGATTAAACCCGAAATCTAAAACGCGGGAATAAATCATCGGAAAACGTTCTTTTATATACTCTCCGTTCACGTGGGAAATATCAAGGAAAAATTCATCACTTCCGGTTTCTTTTTGCTCGGCTAAAATGCACCTTGAAACCACGTCGCGGGGGGCAAGCTCCATGCGTTCGGGTTCATATTTTTGCATAAACCGCTCTTTTTTGCAGTTTAATAAATACGCGCCGTCTCCCCTTACCGCCTCCGAAATAAGGAAACATTCGCGGCTTTTTTGGTCGGCGAAAGCCGTAGGATGGAATTGTATATAGCTTAAATCCTTGATTTTCGCCCCCATTTTATGAGCAAAATAAATTCCGTCCCCGGTAGAAGTCGCTCCGTTTGTGGTAAAATCGTAAACTCTTCCAACGCCACCTGTTGCAAGCAGGCAGGTTTTTGAGGTATAATATTCATATACGCCGTTATGAAAAACCTGTGCCGAAAAATTTTCACCGTCTTTTTTCAAATCCAGCAAATGAGCGTTTTCAAGAAGCGTAACATTTGAAAGTCGCCGAACCCGCTCTGCTAAAGCGCTCACGATTTCATGCCCTGTGCTGTCCTTATAATGCGCTACCCTGTTGCGGGAATGTCCCCCTTCAAGCGCAAGGTCAAGACTGCCATCGTCGTTTTTGTCGAAACCGACCCCGAGCCTTAAAAGATTTTCAATTTCAAAGGGTCCCTGTTCGATTAAGACCCACACATTAGGTAAATAATTTTTACTGCCGCCCGCTGTAAGCGTATCTTTTATGTGCAGTTCAAAGCTGTCGCCCTCTTTGTCAATCACTGCGGCAACCCCGCCCTGCGCCATTGCGGAATTGCATACAAAAATCTCGCGCTTTGAAAGCATAAGCACCCGAAAACGCGAATCAAGGCAGAGTGCGGCGTAAAGCCCCGCAATACCCGCCCCCGCTATTATGACGTCGTAATTTTTATAATTCATGAATTTTATTTTACCTTTGCGATTAATATATTAAATAAAGGACGTAATTTATATGACAAATATGACAAACGAAACAAAAACAAACGCGATTTTAGTCTGCCTTGACCTGGGCGATTATGACGCCGAAAGCTCTCTTAAAGAGCTTGAAGAGCTTGCAATAACCGCAGGCGCGAATGTCGCCGCTACGGTTACGCAAAAGCGCGCCGCCTCAAATAAAGCAACTGTGGTAGGTGCGGGAAAAATAAAAGAGATTGCTGAACTGTGCCAAACTCTTGATGTTGAACTCATCGTCTTCGATACCGAGCTTTCGGCAAGTCAAATAAGAAATATCGAAAAAATAACCGAAGTACGGGTAATTGACCGAACTATGCTTATTCTTGATATTTTTGCCGGCAGAGCGGTTTCAAAAGAGGGAAAATTGCAGGTGGAACTGGCACAATTGCGTTATCGTCTGCCGCGCCTTGCGGGAATGGGCGTTTCTATGTCAAGACAGGGCGGTCATGGACAGGGTATAGGCACTCGCGGACCGGGGGAAACACGGCTTGAAACTGACAGGAGGCATATCAGGAGGAGAATTCAGAGGTTGTCGGAAGAACTCCGCGAGCTTGAACACCGTCGAAAAATCTCCCGCAGTCGCCGTAAAAAAGAGCAAGTCCTTACGGGGGCTATTGTCGGTTACACCAACGCGGGGAAATCCACACTGCTAAACTGCCTTACCGATGCGGGCGTGCTTGCCGAGGACAAGCTTTTCGCAACCCTTGACTTAACTTCCCGGGCTATTTTGCTCCCCGACGGCAGAAGTCTTTTGCTTATAGACACCGTAGGGCTTATAAGACGACTTCCGCATAATTTAATCGAAGCCTTTAAATCCACCCTTGAGGAAGCCGCAAACGCCGACATTATTTTGCACGTTTGCGACATTTCCGACCCTGAAACAGGCGAAAAAGCTCAAACCGCACGGGAATTGCTGAATGAACTCGGCTGCGGTGGGATTCCGTCGGTGACTATTATGAACAAGTGCGACAAATTCCCAAACGATTACCCCGAAAGTGATACGTTGGTCAAAATTTCCGCAAAGTCGGGATTCGGAATACCCCGTATGCTTGAAATAATCTCAAAAAATCTCCCCGAAAAGCACCGTGAAATGAGCCTTTTGTTTCCATACGACAAAGCCGGACTCGCCGCCAAAATACGCCAAAACGGCAAAATTTTAAGCGAGGAATATAATGAAAACGGATTGTTAATTAATGCTTTGGTGGAAATAAAGCTTACCGGCGAAATGGAGCAATATTTATTCCAATAACACCTCGGTACATCCATGCTCCCTCACGCTTAAAACATAGCAGGAATCAGCACCGAAAATCTTTTCGAGATTCAGCTTAAACATTTTCAGTAAACTGTGCGGCACA
Source organism: Oscillospiraceae bacterium (assembly GCA_009776305.1). GTDB lineage: Bacteria > Bacillota > Clostridia > Oscillospirales > Ruminococcaceae > Ruminiclostridium_E. The sequence continues at coordinate 81,592 of WRLY01000004.1, forward strand.
AACGCCTGAACCGTCCCCACAAACCCGCCTCCATGTACGCGGCAGGCGCCTTTTCGCCCGAGGGCGTATTCGGCGGCGTTGAGTGCGACGGCAAGGGGCTGGCAGATTACATCGCCCGTAGAGTAAATATTTTGCAGATATTTGAAAGAACTGTCTCCGGACTCTTTTATATAGGCTAAAAAGCTTTCAAAATCGCTGTTTTCAAGTGCGTGGATTAACTTATCCACTCTATTGTTTTCCTCAAAGAAGTGCAATGCCCTAAGCACGGCGCGGTCGCCGTAATTCTGGCGCATTGCATTTATGTTCAGGGTAATATCTTTGCGAGCTATTTTCCGCAGACAGTCCACCCCGAAAAACGAGGCAATCCGCCGCATTTCACTTGGAATAGCGGCGTATTCGTCTGTCACGCCGTCTTTGGGGGCGCCGGTGTTTATTATGCAAAGGTCATGTTCAAACGAATTAAAATCGGCTTTGACCTTATTTATAATAGGTGAACTCGGCTCTTTAAAGTCTATAACAATAAAGCCGCCCGCCGCACAGGCAGTCTGGTCAATCAATCCGCAGGGTTTCCCGAAATAATCATTTTCGGCTTTTTGAGAAATTTTGGCAATTCTTAACGGGTCAACCTTACCGTCATTATAAAGATAGGAAAGAATTGTTCCTATCATAACCTCAAACGCGGCGGACGACGACATTCCCGAACCGAGAAGAACCTCCGACGTGGTATAAGCCTTAAACCCGCCGATTTTTAAGCCCGCGTTTTTAAAGCCCGCTACAACGCCGCGAATCAGTGCCTCTGCCTTGCCTCTTTCCTCCGGAACCGGCGCAAGCCCTTCAATCCAAACGCCGTTTTCCTCAAACCCCTCGGATTTCACGACGATTTTATTGGCGTCCATAGTTTCGGCGACGGCTATTATGTCGCGGCTGACGCTTGCCGCCAAAACCTTACCGCGGTTGTGCTCGGTGTGATTGCCGCTGATTTCGGTTCTGCCGGGAACTGAAAAAAGCCTCAGCACCCCTTTCGGGTTATCGCCGAAGTGTTTCTTATGCGCGGCAATCGCCATGTCAAAACGGGCGCGTTTAGCCTCAATTTCAACTGCCGGATATAAATCCTCAGGCTTTAAATAAAGCGGCTCTCTCATGGCGTTACTCCTTTTCCGTGTAAAACATGTGATACTTTTTATCTTTATGGGCGCGGACTGATAAGACTAATCCTATTCCCATAAAAAGAGATAAAACCGAGCTTCCTCCTGCGCTTATGAAAGGCAGAGGCTGACCTATTACCGGCATGACCGCAAGCGTCATGCCTACGTTTATAATCGTATTGTAAAAAAACATTGAGAAAACGCCGATACATATATATTTTCCGAGCGGGTCTTTTGCAATCAGGCAGTTGCCCAATATGCGGATTAAAATAAGCATAATCAACCCCAGCACTGCTACGCACCCGACAAAACCCAGCGTCGTTCCGATATACGAAAAGATAAAGTCGGTCTGATATTCGGGGATATAAATGTATTCGCCGCCATGCAGTCCTTGCCCCGTAAGCCCCCCCGAGCCAAGCGCCAACAGGCTTCTGTACTGCTGGTTGAATTTGTCGAGCATCTGCGCTTCTCTTACTTCCTCGTCAATCAGTACCAATATTCTTATTTTATGATAAGCTTTAAATACATAATTCCACATGATATACCCCGCCACAGGAACCATAACGGCGACCGCTGCGATGTACCTCCAATATAACCCCGCCATGAAAATCATTGTGAAAGTGAGCATAATGAAAACTAATGCCGAGCCAAAGTCGCCATGCGACAAAACTAAAAGAATCGGAGTCGCCGCGTGCGCCAAAAGCAAAAGCAGGTTGGGAATCTGGTTCATTTTTTTGCCAACCTTGGACAAGTGGGTCGAGAGGGTAATAATATAGGCGAGTTTTAGAAATTCCGACGGCTGTATGGCGGTAACGCCTATGTTCAGCCAGTTTATTTCTTCGCTTCCCGCAGTTTGCATTCCGAGCGGGGTAAAAAGCAAAAGCGTAAGAATAAGACCCGTAGCCGCTCCGATATACCAAAACTTTGAAATATATTTATAATTGATTGCTGCCATAACCAACGCAACCAAAAGCCCCACTGCAGCGGCGGCAAGCTGCATCATATAATGCCGCTCCAAAACAAACGGGCTTGCCTCGTTGACCGCCATATTGTGAATGATAAAAACGCTGAACCCGCAGGCGCAAATACACAGCAAAACAAGCAGCTTATCCAGCCGCTTAAAATATATAAGAAAGTTTTCAAATAAACGCTTAATAGATTTCATAGTACTATTATACCAAAAAATGAAAAATTTGCAAGAGATAAATTAAACTTTAAATATATTCGTAAAATTTCACCGAGCGCCTCGGGCGTAATTCCCCGCAACTTAAATGGGGAAAATTACTTTAAGCGACAGTCCAAATGGACAGTTTTAAGGCGTGAAGCCGCTGTTTACGAATTATAATTTACATAAAAATTCCCCCTTGACATTTTTAAATTTAGTGTTATAATATATTTAGCACTCTTTTAGCGCGAGTGCTAACCATAAAAAGAAAGGGACGAAGAACATGCCTGCAAAAAAACAATTTAAAGCCGAATCCAAAAGACTTTTGGAACTGATGATTAACTCTATTTACACCCATAAGGAAATATTCCTGCGGGAGCTGATTTCCAACGCCAGCGACGCTATGGATAAGCTGTACTTTAAATCTTTGAGCGAAAATATAGGTCTTTCGCGGGGGGAATTCGAGATTTTCATAGCCGTAGATAACAATTCGGAATCCCGCACACTAACCATTACCGACAACGGGATTGGCATGACCAAAGACGAGCTTGAACAGAATCTCGGTGTTATTGCCAAAAGCGGAACCTTGCAATTCAGCAAGGATAATGAGGACGCTATAAAATCCGAAGAGGATATGAGCGTCATCGGACAATTCGGCGTGGGCTTTTACTCGGCTTTCATGGTAGCGTCAAAAGTTGAGGTTAAATCAAGAGCCTATGGCGAAAAAGAGGCTTATTTATGGAGTTCATCCGGTACGGACGGTTATACCATTGAGCCTTGTGAAAAAGAATCCCACGGAACAGAAATCAAGCTTTTCATCAAGGAAAATGTTGAAAACGAAGACGGTGAAGAAAACACAGGAGTCGTCGCGGGCGACGGCTCAGACTATAATGAATTCCTGCTTGAGTATAAAATCAGGAGTATTATTAAAAAATATTCGGATTATATCCGTTATCCTATAAAAATGGAATGTGTCAAGCGGGAGCGAAATGAGGAAAACCCCGATGAGTACACCGAAACCAAAGAAGTTGAAACCCTAAACAGCATGATTCCGATTTGGAAGAAAAACAAATCGGAGCTGAAAGACGAGGACTACAACGAGTTCTATAAAAGCAAATTCCATGACTACACCGAGCCGCTCGCCCGTATTCACTCTAAAACAGAGGGCACGGCAACCTACAGCGCATTGCTCTTTATCCCGCAAAAGCCCCCTTACGACTTTTATACCAAGGAGTACGAAAAGGGCTTACAGTTATATTCAAACGGCGTTATGATTATGGAAAAGTGCGGAGATTTACTGCCTGACTATTTTAGCTTTGCCAAAGGCTTGGTTGACAGCGAGGATTTGTCCCTCAATATCTCACGCGAAATGTTGCAACACGACCGTCAGCTTAAAATAATCGCTCGCAGTATCGAGCGCAGCATTAAAAACGAGCTTAAAAAAATGCTCTCCAACGAGCGGGAAAAATACGAGGAATTCTGGAAAACGTTTGGCGTTCAGTTGAAGTTCGGGATTTACAATACGTTCGGCTCAAATAAGGAATCTTTGCAGGATTTGCTGATTTTCCATTCGTCAAGCGAGGAGAAATTTACAACTCTTGACGAGTATGTTACCCGTATGAAAGAAGAGCAAAAGAATATCTATTACGCCAGCGGTGAAAGCATAGCCCGCATAAACTCACTCCCGCAGGTTGAGGCTGTCAAGGACAAGGGCTTTGAAATCCTTTATCTTACCGACAATGTTGATGAATTCTGCCTGCAAATGCTTGTAAATTATAACGAAAAGCAATTTATGTCGGTGCAAAGTGCCGATTTAGACCTTGAAACCGAGGAAGAAAAGGAAGAAATCAAAAAGAAAAACACCGACAACAAAGCCCTTTTTGATGTTATGAAAGAGGCGCTTTCGGAAAAGGTTCAGGACGTGCGTTTTTCGCAAAAGCTTAAAACCCATCCTGTCTGCATTTCGGGCGCGGGCGCACTTTCGGTTGAAATGGAAAAGGTGCTCGCTGCAATGCCGGATACCGGAGGGCAAAAGGCAAAAGCTGACAAAATACTTGAAATCAATGCCGCTCATCCGATATGTGATAAATTGCAGTTTTTATATGACAACGATAAAGAATTGTTGAAGACTTACGCCGATATACTTTACAGTCAGGCGCTTTTAATCGAGGGAATCAACCTTGAAAATCCGGCAGAATTTGTCGGGAAAATCACCGATTTAATCACTAAGTAAAGGAAAAAACAAACAGCATAAAAAACAATAAAAACTTTCAGGAGGATTTTCCCATGCGGAGTAGCGGAATATTAATGCACATCACTTCTTTGCCCTCGCCTTACGGAATCGGCACTTTCGGCGCGGAGGCGGAAAGCTTTGTCGATTGGTTAGTCGCGGCGGGTCAGAAATACTGGCAAATCCTGCCGCTTTCGCCCACCGGCTACGGCGAGTCGCCTTATCAGTCGTTTTCCACCTTTGCGGGTAATCCGCTGTTAATTGACCTTGACGACTTAGTAAGCGGCGGTCTTTTGACCAAAGCCGCTTGCGAAGCTGCCGATTGCGGCGCTGACCCCAAATTCGTAGATTTTGAAAAGGTGAGCCGCTCAAAAATTAAGCTTTTGAATCAGGCTTTCAAAAGTTTCTCCGAAGATGTGGGTTACCTTGCCTTTATTCAGGAGGAAGCCGAGTGGTTGGATGATTACGCATTGTTTATGGCAATCAAGGAGAAAAATGAGTTGCGCTCATGGCAGACATGGGAAAAAGATTTACGTTTTCGCCGCGCTGAGACTATGCAGAAAGCGCGGGAAGAACTCTCGGAACGTATAAAATTCTGGAAGTTCATACAGTATACATTCATGCGGCAATGGTTAAAGCTGAAACGTTACGCTAACAAAAACGGCGTAAAAATCATCGGGGATTTACCGATTTATGTAGCATTAGACAGCGCGGACGTGTGGAGCAATACCGACTTATTTCAGCTTGACGTTGACTGCGTACCCACTAAGGTAGCGGGCGTTCCCCCTGATTTTTTCAGTAATACGGGACAGCTTTGGGGCAACCCGCTTTATAACTGGGAGCGTATGAAAAAGGAAAATTACCTTTGGTGGATTCGGCGGGTAAAAAAATGCGCCGAACTTTATGACGTGGTGAGAATTGATCATTTCCGCGCTTTCGACACCTATTACTCAATCGGATACGGCGAAAAAACTGCCGTAAACGGCAAATGGGAAAAAGGTCCCGGCATGGACGTTTTTAACGCAATTCGGGAAGAAATAGGTGATGTAAACATAATAGCCGAGGATTTGGGCGACATAACCGAAAGCGTGCGAGAACTTCTTCGTGACAGCGGTTTCCCCGGTATGAAGATTCTGCAATTCGGTTTTAACCCCGATAACACCGACAACGAGCATCTTCCGCACAATTATCCTGTAAACAGCGTTGTTTACACAGGAACACATGATAATTCCACAATTGTCGGCTGGTACAAAGGCGAAAAACCCCAAACCCGCAAAATGGCAAAAAAATACCTGCGCCCGCTAATCTTTGAGGGGATAAATTTTGCGGCTTTCAGAGCGCTGTACCAAAGTAGGGCTGCGCTTGCTGTAGTTCCCATGCAGGACGTTTTGGGGCTTTCCGACGACGCCCGAATGAACATTCCCTCAACCCTCGGCGGAAACTGGATTTGGCGCATGAAAAAAGGTAAGAATTCCGAAAGGCTTGCAGAGAGATTAAACGAGTTGGCGAGGACGTATTTTAGAGATTGATGAATAAGAACCTGTATTCAATATCTGAACGCTTAGGGTATTGAATACAGGTTTTAATTTTTATTGGCGAGTAAATCGTTCATCTGCCGTTTACTTCAGCGCCTCTTCTAATGCACTTTTAACCATTTCCGGGTTTCCCGCTCCTCCGAGTTTTTTCATGACCTGCCCCATAAGGAAACCGAGTGCCTTTGCCTTACCGGCGCGGTAATCGGTTATTGCGCCGGTGTTAGAGGCGTCTGCTAAAACCGTATTTACCGCTCCGGTTGTAACGCTGTCATCGGAAACCATTATCAGCCCTTTTTCTGTTATATAATCCGCCGGCTCTGCGTTATTTGTAAATACCGCCTCGACAACCTCTTTATATGCGTTTCGATTAATTTTCTTTTCCAATACAAGCGAAATAAGAACCGCTAATTTTCGTCCGTCAATTTTTAAATTTTCGGGCAAGGTGGCGGTATTATTCATCATTCGCATAATGTCGCCTAAAATTAAATTTGCGGTTTCTTTAGGCTCGCCGCTTTTCTTACAAACCTCCTCAAATAAATCAGAGATATTTTTATGAGTTGTCAGAATTGACGCTTCGCCTTCGGTCAAGCCGTATTCATGGACATATCTTTCGCGCTTTTTGTGCGCGGGTTCGGGCATACTTTTACAAATTTTTTCAAGCCATTCATTGTCAATAAAAATAGGCAATAAATCCGGTTCTGGAAAATAACGATAATCCTGCGCATTTTCTTTTGAGCGCATACCATAAGAAACGCCTTTGTCATCGTTCCAACGCCGCGTTTCTTGTACAACCTCGCCGCCACTTTTAAGTAGTTCAATCTGCCGCTCCCGCTCATATTCAATCGCACGGGCAATGGCTTTGAACGAGTTTAAATTCTTCATTTCGGTACGCACGCCGAGTTCCCCGCCCGCTTGCCGCACCGAAAGATTAACGTCAACCCTGAGCGAACCCTCCTGCATTTTACAATCGCAAACGCCGAGATAAAGAAGTGTTTCGCGCAGTTTTTCAAGGTAGGCAATCACTTGGTTACCGCTACGAAAATCAGGCAACGAAACAATTTCTATCAGCGGCACGCCACAGCGGTTGAAATCAATATGGGTACTGCCGCTTTTCGGATTGTGAATCAGCTTGCCGGCGTCTTCCTCAATGTGAATTTCGCGTATACCTATGGTCTTTTTACCCTCGTCTGTTTCAATTTCCAACCTACCGTCGAGGCAAATCGGCGCGTATAGTTGCGATACCTGATATGCCTTTGGCAAATCGGGATAAAAGTAGTTTTTACGGTCAAGTTTACAGTTTCTCGTAATAGTGCAATTAAGCGCAATCCCCGCTTTCATAGCATACTCTGCTACGGCGCGGTTAAGTTTTGGCAACACGCCCGGCAACCCGGAGCAAACAGGACAGACGTGGCTGTTCGGCTTGCCGCCGAAATCGGTTGAACAACCGCAAAATATCTTAGATTTTGTTGATAATTCGGCATGGACTTCAAGCCCCATAACGGTCTCCCAAATCATTTCGCCACCCCCGGTTTCATTTTGTAATACTCAGTACGATTTTGATAAACCCTTGCCGCCCCGACTAATTTCTCCTCAGAAAAAGCATCTCCGATAAGCTGAAATCCCACGGGCAAACCCTTTTCGTCAAATCCGCAGGGAAGCGAAACTGCGGGAAGCCCCGCTAAATTTACCGATACAGTATATATGTCGCCCATATACATTTTCATTGGGTCATTGAGATTTTCAGCGAGCTTGTACGCCGTTGTGGGTGCAACGGGGGAAATGAGCATGTCAAACCCCTCAAAAAGCCGATTATATTCCTGTTTAATAAGTGCACGGGTTTGTAACGCCTTTTTGTAATAAGCATCGTAATACCCCGACGAAAGTACAAAAGAACCCAGCATTATTCTTCTTTTTACCTCCGCGCCGAACCCTTCGCTCCTTGAAAAGCGATAAACTTCTGAAAGGGTTTTTGCGTTCGGACTGCGGTAACCGTATTTTAAGCCGTCATACCGCGAAAGGTTTGAAGAAGCCTCGGCGCAGGCGATGATATAATAAGCGGAAACCATATATTCCGTCAACGGCATGTCGAATTCCTCAACAATCGCTCCCGCCGCCTCAAGCTCCTTTGCCGCCGCTAAAACGGCGCGTTTTACGCCGCCATCAATTCCCTGAGCAAAGTAATTACGGGGCAGTCCGATTTTTACTCCGTCAAGCCGCTTGTCATAAGCTTCGGCAAAATCAAATGGCTTTTCAATCACGCAGGTGCTGTCCCTGTTATCCGTTCCGGAAATTACCGACAACATAGCCGCGCAGTCGTCTATATTATTTCCGATAACTCCGATTTGGTCAAGGGACGAGGCGTAAGCAATCAGCCCGTACCGCGACACCGAACCGTAAGTCGGCTTAATCCCCGTAACGCCGCAAAAAGCGCAGGGCTGACGGATACTTCCGCCCGTGTCAGAGCCCAGCGACAGTGGAATTTCCCGCCCGGCTACCGCCGCCGCGCTTCCCCCCGATGAACCGCCCGCTACACGCTCAGAGTCCCACGGGTTTAAAACCGCACCTTTGTTTCCTGTTTCACTTGAGCCGCCCATAGCAAATTCGTCCATATTAAGCTTTCCGACGACAATCATACCCGCCTGCTCTAATTTGTCAATTACCGTAGCGTTATATACGGGAATATAGCCGCCAAGCATTTTAGAAGCGCAGGTGGTTTCGAGCCCTGTGGTGGAAATATTATCCTTTACGGCAATCGGAACACCCGCAAGCGGTGAAATTTCTTCTCCGGCGTTAATTTTTTTCTGTATTTCTTCAGCGCGTTTAAGCGCTGAATCTTTGTTTAAGGCTAAAAAAGCGTTATATCTGTTTTTATCTGCCGCGTTTATGCAAGCGTCAGCCGCTTCGGATACGCTTAATTCTTTTGCCTTTATTAATTTAGATAATTCTAAAGCGTTCATGTCAAATTTCATTTGAAATAATTAACCCCGCTTTCAAAAACAGGCAAAAACTTGTTCCCCGAAATATTTTTCCCCGTATAATCGTTATAGCGTTCCGTATGAGCCATTTTCCCAAGAATCCGACCGTCGGGACTGCAAATACCCTCTATTGCCCACACCGAGCCGTTGGGATTGTGCGCTGTATCCATAGAGGGATTACCGCTGTAATCCACGTATTGAAAAGCGATTTGTCCGTTTGATTTTAACTTCTCCAACACTTCATCAGGCGCTGTGAACCGCCCCTCCCCGTGCGAAATCGGCTGAACATATATATCGTCGGGAACGCATTTTGACAGCCACGGCGAAAGGACGCCGGCTATACGCGTTCTTACATAGCGGGATTGATGCCGACCTATACGGTTAAAAGCAAGCGTGGGCGAAACCTCCGTGAGCGGCGTTATTTCACCGTAGGGGAGCAATCCTAATTTAACAAGCGCCTGAAACCCATTGCATATACCGAGAATTAAGCCGTCCCTGTTTTTGATTAATTCATGAACCGCGCTGACAAGCCGCTCGTTACGGAATAACGAAACTATGAATTTACCTGAGCCATCGGGTTCGTCGCCGCCTGAAAAGCCGCCGGGGAAAATAATCATCTGAGCTGAGGCTATTGCTTTTTCAAGCGCGGTAACAGATTCGAGTAGCATTTGGGGCGTAAGATTGCGTACAAGTACAATTTCGCTTATCCCCCCCGCACGTTCAATCGCCGCCGCAGTGTCATATTCGCAATTGGTTCCCGGGAAAACAGGAATCACCGCCTTTGGTTTAGCCAAATCCGTAACAGCCGCTCCGCTGTACGGTGCGCCCCGTTTTCTGAAAGTGATTTTTTCCGTAATTTCGACTCCGCCGCATTGGGCTGCGAGCGTTGGCGTTGACTTCGTGTCAATGTCAACAAGATTTGCAATAACGGGAAATACGCTTTCAAGGGGGGATTCCCACTGTTCGCAAAGTTTTTCCAAAGAAACGCCGTTTATTTCGGAGACTTCTTGGGTATGCCCCAACATGTAAAAGCCGTCAAGCTCTTCTGATGCCTCAAAAATTATCGAGCCGAAACGGCGCTCGAATAACATATTGTCAGTTTTCCCCGAAAAGCCAATCTTATTTCCCAACGCCATTTTAATAATACCGCCGTAAACGCCGCCGTTTTCACAAGCCCAGGCGGACAATACTTTTGCGGAGTTGCACAACTCTGCATACTTTTCCCAAGCGGTTCTAAGCGCCGCGTAATCGGGCAGATTTTCTGAATTTAAAGGCGTTTCCAGTAAATAAACAGGATTCCCCGATTTTTTAAATTCGGGGCTGATTAATCGGGTTGCATTACTTACACCGACAGCGAAAGATATGAGGGTTGGCGGCACATCTAAATTTATATCGCCGTGGCTTCCGGTGAAACTGCCTGACATTGAATCTTTTCCTCCGATAGCCGCGATTTTCAAGCCCATTTGTGCTGAAAACGCGCCCAGCATAGCCGAAAAGGGTAACCCCCATCTTTCGTCGTCGTCGTTTACACGTGGAAAATATTCCTGTAATGTAAGATGAATTGTATCAATAGTAACCCCCGCCGCAATTAGTTTTGCCACAGAAGTAACAACAGCGTAAACCGAGCCTCCGAAAGGGTCTGTTTCAGTAAAATAGGGGTCAAAACCGTAAGCCATAACAGAGGCGGTTTGCGAGTCGCAATTGGGTAAAAGCGCCGCCATGACCTGTGTTTCCGTTAAAGCGTACTTGCCGCCGAAAGGCATGAAAACACTTCCCGCGCCGATTGAATTGTCAAAACGTTCAACCAATCCTTTTTGCGAGCAGAAATTTAAGTCCGCCGCTAAATCAAATAATCTTTCGGCAAACGGTTTATTTGATGTTTTATTATGGCTGGCACAATTCACCCCTGCATTAGGCATAGGCAGGTAAACTTCTGCGGTTCTCACAGCGCCGTTGGTATTTAAAAACTCCCTGTCAATATCAACGATTTTCTGCCCTCGCCATGTCATGACAAGGCGTTTTTGCTCTGTTGCTTCAGCTACGACGGAGGTTTCAATATTTTCGGTTTCGGCATGATTCAATAGCGCAGGTAAATCTTTTTTTGAAATTACCACAGCCATACGCTCCTGTGATTCCGAAATCGCAAGCTCGGTTCCGTTCAAGCCTTCGTACTTCACGGGAAAATTATCAAGATTTATTTCAACGCCGTCGGCTAATTCGCCGATAGCTACAGCCGCTCCGCCCGCGCCGAAATCATTGCACCGCTTAATCAGTTTTGTTACGTCGGGATTACGGAAAAGCCGCTGAAGCTTGCGCTCTTCAGGCGCGTTACCTTTTTGCACCTCTGCAGCGCACTCCGACACCGTATCAGAGCCGTGGGTTTTGGAAGAGCCGGTAGCGCCGCCTATTCCGTCCCGCCCTGTTCGCCCGCCGAGTAAAACGACAATATCACCCGCCGACGGACTTTCCCTCCGCACCGAAGAAACTGAAGCCGCGCCGATTACCGCGCCCGTTTCTAAGCGTTTGGCTACATATCCCTCGTGATACAATTCTTTTACAAATCCTGTGGCAATTCCGATTTGGTTACCGTATGAGCTGAACCCTTCGGCGGCAGTTACGGTTAATTTTTTCTGCGGAATCTTGCCCTGTAAGGTTTGGTTCAGTGATTTTCGCGGGTCGCCCGCGCCTGTAATCCGCATAGCCTGATAAACGTAAGCCCTCCCCGAAAGCGGGTCCCGGATTGCGCCGCCTATGCAGGTTGACGCACCACCGTAAGGCTCTATTTCAGTGGGGTGATTATGTGTTTCATTCTTGAAAAATAACAGGTTGTCGCCGACCTTAATTGTACAGGCGTTATTCTCCTCGGATTCGTCAAGCATAGGTAATCCGCCGCGCTTTTTAAAATATCGCATGGCGGCGGTGGCTATATTCATCAATGTAGTGGGTTTGCCGTCGTTTACCGATAAGAACAGCTCATAAGCTTTTTGAACCCGCTTGTCTTTTATATCCACCGATTCAATAATTGTGTTGAATGTCGTATGTCTGCAATGGTCTGACCAGTAGGTGTCAAGCACCCGAATTTCGGTAAGCGTGGGTTTGCGGTTTTGAGATTTGAAGTATTCACGAATCATCTCAAGGTCGTCGCGGGACATAGCCAACGATAAAGTATTGGGGCTCTCTATATCGGAAAAGTCAATTTCAGGGATATTTTCGGTTTGTCTGACTTCATAATTTTTTAGCGTATTTGGCTTGTCACTGTCGGCTATGCGGTTTTCAAGCGGATTGATTATATATGATTTTACCCGCTCGTACTCTGAATAGGTAATGCCGATAAAAGCGAAAACTTTAGCGGTTTTTACGATAGGACGCCTACCGCTCAACAGCATTTGAACGCACTGCTCACATGAGTCGGCTCGCATATCGAACTGACCCGGCAACGGCTCTACATACAATAAGCGCGTTTCGTCGGGAAAAACGGGTAATTTTTCCTTGTAATAAACGTCGCTCACAGGTTCGCTTAATACTGTGCTGATTATATCAGGCAAGCTGTCTTCAGAAATATTTTGTATGTCGTAACGGTTAAATAACCGTAACGAAATATTACGCAGCCCAAGCGTTTCAATCAATTCGTTTTGAATGAGCAGGGCGGCTGTGTCAAAACCTTTTCTTTTTTCTACATAACAGCGAAAAACCTTTTCGGACGTGTTGTTCATTTTAAATACCATCCCTGTCCGGCGTCGGTGCGCCGTACTACTTACCTTTAATTTATAAGAATATTATCAAAGCCGTGAATATCATCAAGCACCTTTCCCGTGCCGACAGCCACGCAATTCAGAGGTTCTTCGGCGGCATATACGGGGATCCCCGTTTCTGATGAAATAAGCTTGTCAAGTCCTGAAAGAAGCGCGCCGCCGCCTGTTAAAATAATTCCGCACTCCATAATATCCGACGCCAGTTCGGGAGGCGTTTTTTCAAGGGTGGTCTTAACAGCTTCAATTATGGCGTTCACAGGGTCGATAATTGCTTCATAGATTTGGGGCGCGGAAATATCGACAGTTTTCGGAAGTCCGCCGATAAGGTCACGCCCGCGTATTTCACGCGATATGCTTTTTACGGGATTATAAACGCAGGCTATTTCCATTTTCAAAACCTCGGCTGTACGTTCGCCGATTGCGAGATTGTGTTTCTTTTTAACATATGAAACTATTTTTTCATCTAATTCATCGCCCGCTACACGCAGGGATTTACTTGTCACTATTTCTCCAAGTGAAATAATGGCGACCTCACTTGTGCCGCCGCCGATGTCAACCACCATTTTCCCCTTTGGTTCACCAACTGACAACCCCGCTCCTATAGCAGCGGCTATAGGCTCTTCTATTAAATATGCGTCGCGCTCTCCCGCCCCCGCGCTTATTGCCGCTTCAATCACCGCACGTTTTTCAACCGCTGTAACGCCTGACGGTATACAGATTACAACCCGAGGCTTTTTTGAAAGAAAGCCTCGTTTGCTTACTTTTCTGATAAAATATTTCAGCATAGTATGCGTGGTCTCAAAATCGGCAATTACGCCGTCTTTCATCGGGCGCAAGGCGATAATATTAGCGGGAGTGCGCCCAATCATCTTTTTGGCTTCACTGCCGACGGCTAATATGTTCTGTGTGTCAGTGTTTATGGCTACGACAGACGGCTCGTTTAAAACAATGCCTTTATTTTTGACAAAAACCAAGGTGTTCGCCGTTCCGAGGTCAATTCCCAAAGCTTTATTCATTAAACATTCTCCTTGCAAATTCCCGAAACCCCGCTGTCTTGGGCGGCTTTTGCGACAGCCGCCGCAACGCAAGACGCAACGGCTCTGCACAGCGGACTCGGCACGATATAATTTTCAGTTAATTTATCATGGCTGACGCTTTCGGCAATCGCTTTTGCGGCGGCTATTTTCATTTCTTCATTAATACAGGAAGCGCGTGCGTCAAGCGTCCCTCTGAAAACGCCGGGAAAAGCTAAGGCGTTATTGATTTGATTGGGGAAATCACTTCTTCCCGTACCTACAATAACCGCGCCGCCCGCTTTAGCTGAATCGGGCATTATTTCGGGTGTGGGATTAGACATGGGGAACACAACGGGATTTTTATTCATGCTTTTTACCATTTCTTTTGTAACGCAATCGGGTACTGATACGCCGATGAATATATCACTTCCCACCATTACATCGGCAAGCGTTCCTTTGTGGCGTTCGGGGTTTGTGGTTGCGGCAATTTTCAGTTTTTCAGCGTCCAAATTGCTCCTGCCCTCAAAAATCGCTCCGATACGGTCGCAAAGTATTATATTTTTTACGCCCGAATCGGCTAAAAGACGCGCAACGGCAATGCCCGCCGCACCCGCGCCATTTATAACAACATTAATATTTTCAATCTTTTTTCCCGTCAGCCGCAATGAATTCAATACCGCTGCTAAAACAACGATTGCCGTGCCGTGCTGGTCGTCGTGGAAAACAGGAATATCGCAACATTCTTTTAAGCGGCGCTCAATTTCAAAGCAACGGGGAGCGGATATATCCTCTAAATTAATTCCGCCGAAACTCCCCGACAACAATCGCACTGTATTAACAATTTCGTCAATATCGCGGGAACGTATACTAAGCGGAACAGCATCTACGTTTCCGAGCTCTTTAAAAAGAACGGCTTTGCCCTCCATGACGGGCATGGCGGCTTCAGCTCCTATATCACCGAGCCCCAACACTGCCGTGCCATCGGTTACAATTGCGACCATATCGGAACGGCGGGTTAATAAATAGCTTTTGGCTATATCCTTTTGAATGGCAAGGCAAGGCTCTGCCACGCCGGGCGTATACGCTAAGGATAAGTCCTCGGCGGTTTTAAGGGGGACGCGGCTTATGATTTCGATTTTCCCACGCCATTCATAATGTTTTTTTAAAGACTCCACCGCATAATCCATAAATACTAACTCCTAATTCCTATTATATATGTTTTTGCCCTTGCAGTCTATAGCAACAATAAGCGGCATTTCATGAATGGTAAGCTTATATACAGCTTCCGCACCTAAGTCCTCAAAAGCGATTAATTCGGCGCTTTTAACGCAAAGCGATAATAACGCTCCCGCGCCGCCGACAGCCGCGAGATACAGTCCCGAGTGTTCGCGTATTGCATCAATCACCGCTTTACTGCGCGAACCCTTGCCAATCATAACCCTTAACCCGCGTTGTATTAACTGCGGCGCGTAGGAATCCATACGGGAACTTGTAGTCGGACCGATTGAGCCTATAACCCGTCCCTGAGGCGCGGGACACGGACCTGCATAATATATAACCTGTCTGTTTATATCAAACGGCAAAGGTAAACCGCTGTAAAGTAACTCCGTCATGCGCTTATGGGCGGCATCCCGTCCGGTAAAGATTTCCCCCGATAATAATATCTGTTCGCCCGCGCATAAGCTTTCGGTGATTTTTGTTGTAAAAGGCGTTGTGATTTTTTTCATAAAATTATTGTCCTGTGACGCGTTGCATGACAGCCGATATTAACGGCTATGGGTAGTCCCGCGATATGGGTGGGATATGTCAGTACATTTACGCCGAGCGCGGTTGTTCGTCCGCCAAATCCTGCCGCGCCGATTCCCAGGTTATTGATTCGTTCAAGCACACCAGCTTCAAAATCCGCCCAAAGCGGTTGAGGATTAATTTCGCCTAAATCGCGTAAGAGGGCTTGTTTTGACAACAGCGCGGCTTTTTCCAAAGTTCCGCCTATGCCTACGCCCGCTATAATTGGCGGGCAGGGATTTGCCTCCGCGAGCCTGACGGTTTCTACTATAAAATCTGCCGCGCCCGAAAGTCCGTCGGAGGGCTTTAACATTTTAACAGCACTCATGTTCTCACTGCCGAAACCTTTTGGCATTACGGTTATTCGTAAAAAATCGCCCTCTGTAAAGTCGTAATGTATAACTGCGGGAGTATTGTCGCCTGTGTTTATGCGGTCTATCGGGTCGCGGACTACGCTGTTTCTGCAATATCCGTCCCTGTAACCTCGCCTTACGCCCTCATTTATAGCTACGCTAATGTCGCCGTTTACGTGAACGTCCGAACCCAGCCAAACAAACACTACCGACATACCGGTATCCTGACAAACGGGTAAATTTTCCCGCTCGGCAATTTCAGCATTTTCCGAAAGCAAAGCCAATACCGCCCCCGCGAGCGGCGACGTCTCGCGAAGCTGTGCTTTCGACAGTGCGGCGCGTATATCCCCGCCGATGCAAACGTTTGCCTTAACGCATAATTCCGCGACAGCCTGCGTTATTTGTTCAGTTTCTATAAAACGCAGATTACGAGCCATTTCCGGTTACCTCTTGTTAGTATAATCCTTTAACTTAAGCAACAAGAAATGTTTCTTAAGTTAATCGAGTATATCATTCAACTGTCTTAGGTGCTATAAGGGTTTCAAAATCCCTGTCAGGCGCGTTTTTCAAAATCAGCTCGGGGTCAAACGACGCCTCTGTTTCGTCGGCGCGAAAAGCGTTGACGTTATCAAAAGGATGACTGCGTTCGGGTATGTTTTCGGTATCAAGCTCTCCGAGGCGTGCCATGCTGTCAAGGATTTTTTCAAGCTCCCCGGTCAGCTTTTGTTTTTGGTCGTCCTCGAATGTTAAGCAGGATAAATCCTCTAAATATGAAATCAATTTATCATCTATTTGCACAAGAGCCCTCCACAGAAAGTAAATTTTCAGAACCTGTAAGGGTTACTTCACTGTTACCCCTGTCCCAATTAACAATGAAAGTATTTCCGCCAAAGGAAACATTTGTGCGGTTGAGTAATATTTTCTGACACATCATGGCGGCTGTTCCCGCAACACAGGCGGCTTCGGGCGTAAAGTCGGTTTCGGGTTGCCCCTTTTGCCATAACCGGACTTTAATATTCTCTTTGTCAAGCACCTGAATAAACACAATGCTTGCCCCTTTCGGAAACAATACGTGTGTTCCGAGCGCAGAGCCCAATTTCTGCACATCAACGCTGTCAACATCGTCAACAAACACTGCGCCGTGAGGGTTTCCGAAAGACATAGCGGTGACTTTGTAGCACTCGCCGTCAACCATAAACGGGTCGTTGATACAAGTCGGAGTTGATTTGTGCTCCACCGGAACAAGGACAGGGACGGTAATCGGCTTTCCGAGAGAAACAGTTATATTACCCGCCGCCGGCTTGAGTTCTTTCGGAACAATGACGGTAACGTCCTGCGTTACAGGAATTGTAACGGACGCGCCTAATGAAATGGTCATATTGTTTGTAGCTAACATATCATTTACCTCCATAATAGAATACTCCTGAATTTTTTAATCTGTATTGTATTCAAAATCTGAACATTTCAGATTTTGAATACAGGTTCTTAAACTGTAGGCAAGTTATACTGTGCCTTGCTGAATCATCGCGTCGGCGACTTTTTTAAATCCGGCAATATTAGCCCCTGCGACAAGATTGCCTTTCATGCCGTATTTTTCCGCCGCCTCAAAGCTGTTTGTGTAGATTTCGTGCATAATATTGCGTAGTTTGCAGTCAATTTCCTCAAAAGACCAGGATATACGGGAACTGTTTTGCGCCATTTCGAGCGCGGATACCGCCACACCGCCGGCGTTCGCCGCTTTACCGGGGGCGAAAAAGACGCCGCTATTCTGCAATAAATGGGTGGCTTCTAATGACGTTGACATATTTGAGCCTTCGGCTACTACTATACAGCCGTTTTTAATCAGTAACTTTGCCCCGTCTTCCTGTAATTCGTTTTGAGTAGCGCAGGGGAGAGCTATGTCGCAAGGGACAGACCATACAAGCCCGTTTTCAAAGTATTCGGCATTTTTTCGGTATTCAAGGTATTCTTTAATCCGTCCGCGCCGTTTTTCTTTGATTTCTTTTATCGCGTCTATGTCCATGCCGTCAGGGTCGTAAACATAGCCGTTAGAGTCGCTCATGGTGACTACCTTCGCGCCGAACTGACTTGCTTTTTGGGCGGCGTAAATGGCTACGTTACCGCTACCGGATATTGCCACTTTTTTATCCTCGAAACTTATTCCTTTAGAGTGAAGCATGTTTTCCGCCATGTAAACCAGTCCGTATCCGGTAGCCTCGGTACGAACCAAAGAACCGCCGTAAGTAAGACCCTTTCCTGTAAACGCGCCCTCGTATTTACCGGTCAGGCGCTTATATTGCCCGTACATAAAGCCGATTTCACGCCCGCCAACGCCTATGTCTCCCGCAGGAATATCCCAGTCCGCGCCTATATGACGATACAGCTCATTGATAAAACTCTGACAAAAAGCCATGACTTCGCGGTCTGATTTGCCTTTCGGGTCAAAGTCCGCTCCGCCTTTACCGCCGCCAATAGGCAATCCCGTTAATGAATTCTTGAAAATCTGCTCAAAAGATAAGAATTTTATAACGCTTAAATTCACACTCGGGTGAAAACGCAAACCGCCTTTATACGGGCCAATTGCGCTGTTGGATTGAACCCTGTATCCGCGATTGACCTGAATTTCGCCCTTATCATCAACCCACGGAACTCTGAAAATAATCTGACGTTCAGGCTCGACCATACGTTCGAGGACTTTTTCTTTCTCATACTGCGGATGCTCGTTGATAAAAGGCTGAAGCGTAGTCAGAATCTCGGTAATTGCCTGATGAAATTCAGGCTCGTTCGGATTTTTTTTGATAGTTTGCTCCAATATTTTTTGAGTATACTGCATATACAAAACTCCTTGAATTTTACTTTAGGTTTTACCGAAAAACAAATAAAGACGCTTATCAGCAAACTGAAAAAATCAGCCTGCCAATAAACGCCTTTGTTTATCATTAATATTATATCATAAAATGAAGCCGTTGTCAACGCTTAAATAGAAAATTTTATCGGTTGCACTAAAAGCCCCCACCGATTTCTTACGAACTTGGCTTTGTCGGACGCACACAAATATTGTTTTGCGCTAAATAATTTTTAAGCTCAAGGACCGTATAGTTTTTCTCCAAGCGGGGCGAGTAGAGCATACTGCTTATTATGGCGGCTTGCGCCCCGGTTTGGGTAAACAAATCCTTTAAGTGTCCGGGGATTCCCGCACCGCCCGAAGCAATCAGCGGAACCGATACGGCAATATCTGCCATTTTCATAAGTTCAAGGTCATAGCCCGATAAAGTGCCGTCGTTATCTATACTGTTTAAACAGATTTCCCCCGCGCCAAGCTCCTGCCCGCGCTTTAACCATTCAATCGCGTCCATGCCGGTAGCCACTTTTGCGCCATCTACGAAAACCTCGTATCCGCTCGGACAGCCCGATGCGTTTCCTACCCGCTTAACCTGCGTTGATAAGACAATACACTGCGAGCCGAATTCTTTCGCGCCCTGTTCGATTATTTTGGGATTTCTGACAGCCATTGAATCAACGCTGATTTTTTCAGCTCCCGCTTTGAGCGTTTCATACATGTCGTTTAAATCCTTGATTCCGCCACCGACCGTAAAGGGGATAAAAACCCGCCCCGCTACTTTTTTTACTGTTTCAATGTCAATTGCGCGTTTCTCTGCGCTTGCCGTAATGTCATAAAAAATCAACTCGTCAATCTGTGCGTCATACATTTCGCCCGCAAGCTCTTCGGCGGAGGCTACGTCTATATTATCATTGAATTGCACGGCTTTTGTAACCCTGCCGTCTATAATGTCAAAGCAGGCAATCAAGCGTTTAGTCAGCATAAGCGCTCCTCCTTTTTCTTTTATAAGTCAAGAAACTCTTTTAATAACACAAGACCCGCCGCGCCGCTTTTTTCGATATGAAATTGGGTGGCGTAAATGTTATCTTTTTGAACCGCCGCCGTGAATTCGCCGTTATAATCCGCAATTCCCCACAAGTCGGATTTGTCGTCGGGCTTTGCATAATAAGAATTAACAAAGTAGAAGTAATCCTGATTTCCGTTCCTGAACTTTACTTTATTCCATCCCATCTGAGGAACTCTTACTTTTGAAGAATCAAACTTTATAACTTTTCCTTTCAGCCAGCCAAGACAATCAACGTTTCTCTCCTCGCTGTGTTCAAAGAGAATCTGCAAACCTACGCAAATACCGAGAAACAGAACTTTTTTATGTAATACCGTAGTTTCAAGCGTTTCAATAATACCCATTTCACGCAGGGAGTCCATTGTCGCTCCGGCACTGCCTACTCCCGGCAGGATAATATGCGTCGCGTCCTGTAAGTCCTGCGAATTGTGCGCGAAAGCCGCATCAACCCCGAGATGATTTATGGCGTGAAGTACGCTCGGGGCATTTCCCGCCTTGTAATTAATTATCCTAATTTTCATAGGTTCTTAAAACCCCCTCCGCGATTTCCCTTCTCGTAGAGCGCATATCCATAGCCTGCTTTTCTATATATCTGTGGGCTTCTTTTTCACTCATGTTCATACAGGATACTAATATTAATTTGGCGCGGTCAACAATGCGTATATCTTCTATTTTTTGAATTAGCCGCGCATTTTCATTTTGTATTCGTTTTATTCTGCTTTGGGCTGACTTAGCCAACATGAGCGCCGACCAAAATACAGTCTTATTGACCGGTTTTGAAATTGTCAAAACCCCGTCGCCCTCGCAAACTGCCGATACGGCGTCAAAATATTCATTCTTCACGATAAGAATAACCTGTGAAACACCTTTTGAGGCAATATATCGCGAAAGGCTTTCCCCTGATTCGTCACGAAGTGGAGCGTTGACCACCAACAAATCAAAATCACGCTCCAAAATAAGCCTCCGCGCTTCACCGCACGAACGTAAGGCGGAGATTTGCGTAATAGAAGCCGCGCTTAATATATCTGAAAAAAAATCGAAACCTTTTTCCGTGCTTGAAATTATCAGAGCGCTTTCCATCACATCACCGCCTTCCCTGATAGTTGTTAAATTAATTACTGTAAAAATATCGCTCTTTGTAAAAATCCTTTTTACTTTGGGCGGCGGTAAAATCAGCCGCCTCGGTTTTTTTAATTGTGAGATACTTCATAAACAATTCTTCGCCCACAATGCTCTTTATAAAACTACTGTTTTCTGCAATAGCAATAGCTTTCTCCAGGCTGTCAGGCAATACGGCAAGGTTTTTAATAACAGCCTCGTCCGCGTTATATAAGTCGGCATCAACAGCCGCCGGAAGTATTGCATTGTTTTCTATGCCGTCAAGCCCTGCGGCGATAATCAGCGCGAACGAGAGATAGGGGTTTAAAGACGGGTCGGGTGAGCGCAGTTCCATTCTTACCTTAGAGCCGCTTGCGGCGGGGATTCTGATTAACTGCGAGCGGTTTTGATGTGACCACGACACATATTTAGGCGCGTCAAAATTGCCGAAACGCTCATAAGAATTGGCAAGCGGGTTTAAAAACAAGGTGATTTCAGGAGTTTTGGCAAGGATTCCGGCAATAAAGCTGTCGGCGATTTTAGAATGTCCCTCGCCAATCCTTTTAAATATATTAGAGCCGTTTTGCGAGATAGACAGATTTACATGCATACCGCTCCCCGCCGCATCGGCTATGGGCTTTGGCATAAAGGAAGCGTACAGACCGTTACGGGAGGCAATGGCTTTAACAACTGATTTAAATGTTTGCAGGTTATCGGCGCTTGAAACGGCGTCGCTGAACATAAAGCCGATTTCATTTTGCCCCGGACCTTGTTCATGGTGCGAGGTTTCAGGCTTTATGCCCATTTCTTCAAGGGTCAGGCAGATTTCCCGCCGCGTATCCTCCCCACGGTCAAGAGGCGCAATGTCTAAATACCCGCCTTTATCAAAAGGTATGTCGGTCGGTTCTCCGTTTTCATCGGTTTTGAAAAGATAAAATTCACATTCGGCTCCGATTTTGCAGACGTAACCCATTTTTTCTGCCCGTTCGACAGCCCGTTTCAGCAATGTCCTGCCGTCATGCAAAAACTCCGAGCTGTCGGGATTCTTTACATCGCAATAAAATCGGGCGACCCTGCCGGGTCCCGGTCGCCACGGAAGCACGGCTAACGTCTCAGGCGCGGGGAACAGGAAAAGGTCTGAACGCGTAATGTCGCGAAAACCGCGAATCGCGTGAGCGTCAAATGATATGCCGTTTTCAAACGCCGATTGTAATTCATCAGCCATAATTGAAATGTTTTTTTGCTGACCTAAAATGTCGCAGAAACCCAGCCGTATAAACTTAATATCATTTTCTTTTACAACCTCCAATACTTCATTTGCCGTACTGTTCATGTGAAATTCCTCCTATTCAACCGTAACACTTTTGGCAAGGTTACGCGGTTTGTCTATATCAAGCCCTTTGTTTGCCGCTACATAATAACTGAATAATTGCAACACTATCACCGACAAAGACGGCGAAAAAAGCTCGTTACATTCGGGCAGGTCAAATAATTCGCAGTTTGCATTTGAAAATCGGCAGTTCTTCCCGATTAAGACAACCTTTGCCCCCCTGCTGATGACCTGCTCGGCGTTGCTTATGATTTTGGGGTAGAGCCGCTCACAATTAGCGATTGCGACTACCAGCGTGCCGTCTTCAATTAATGAAATTGTACCATGTTTAAGCTCTCCGCCCGCGTAGGCTTCCGAGTGAATGTATGAAATCTCCTTGAGTTTCAGCGAGCCCTCCATAGCAATAGCGTAATCTATGTTTCTGCCGATAAAAAATATGCTTTTATATCCGATACAGGTTGAAGCGTATTTTTGAATTTCATCAACCTTTTCGAGAATAGCGGCTGTTTTTTCGGGCAGGGCGGCTATTTCTGCCATAAGCTCCCGCTCTGTTTCAGATGTTATTTTCCCGAGTTTAACGGCGAAACTTACGGCTAATATGTAAAGTACCGCAAGTTGAGCCGAAAAGGCTTTTGTGGTAGCTACTGCGATTTCAGGTCCTGCCGCCGTATATACGCAATAATCCGATTCCTTGGCTATAGTACTGCCGATTACGTTTACGATTGCCAATGTATCGGACTTTTTCAGTTTGGCTTCCCGCATGGCGGCTATGGTGTCGGCTGTTTCGCCCGACTGGCTGATTAGAATCACCAGCGTCTTTTCATCAATAACGGCGTCTTTGTACCTGAATTCACTCGCAAGCTCGGTTTCGATACACGGGAATCTGCAAAGCCTTTCAAAGACATACTTCGCCGCGATTCCGGCGTTATAGGCAGAGCCGCAGGCGGTGATTACTATTTTATTATAACGCGTAATGTCAAGATTATCAATAACTATTTTATTTTCGCCGTCGTTTCCCGCAGAGTTTATTGTTTCCCGCAGAATTTTGGGCTGTTCTTTAATTTCCTTTAGCATAAAGTGCGGCTCGCCACCCTTTTCCGCGCTTTCCACGCTCCACGTAACAGTTTCTGGAGTTTTTTTAATCGGCTCTTTGTCAATGTTAAAAAACTCTACCTGATTTTTATGTAGCAGGGCGATTTCCTTATCTTCAAGGTAATAAATCTTGTTTGTATGTTTCAGTACAGCCGGGATATCCGAGGCTATAAAATTCCCGTGTGCGGCTTCACCAATAATCAGCGGGTTGTCTTTTTTAATTGCGACAAGCTTATCCGGTTCGTCATGGCATATTATACCGAGGGCATAAGAACCCTCAAGACGGTTGGATACCTTTATAACTGTTTCTATTATATCGCCCTTATATTTATCGTAATAATATTCCGCAAGCTGTGCAATTACCTCGCTGTCTGTTTCGGAAATGAAACTTATGCCTTTTTTTTCAAGTTGTTCTTTTAACTGCTTATAATTTTCAATTATGCCGTTATGAACCACCGCGATTTCATTCCGGCTACCCGCGTGAGGGTGAGAATTTATGTCCGACGGTTCGCCGTGGGTAGCCCAACGGGTATGCCCAATTCCCGAAGAATAATTTACAGATATTCCTGAAACATGCCGTTCCAATTCCGCAAGTCTGCCCTTACGTTTTATGACGTTAATGCCGTCTCTGCCGTAAACCGCTATCCCGGCAGAGTCATAGCCGCGGTATTCTAATTTTTTTAAGCCCTCAATAATGATGGGAACAGCGCTTTCACTTCCCGTATAGCCTATAATTCCGCACATAACGTAGCTCCTCTCGTAACTAAAAAACGCTCATCATATAACGCGGCAAGCAATCCGAAACAGCCCCCGCATCATTTGATGAACGCCCTTGTTCAACATAATACATTATACCGTAAATTCAGGGATTTGTCAATAGTTTTTTGAGCCGCTTTAAAAATTTCAAAAAATTCCAGAAAAAAATTCTTGACAAACAGGCGGATTTGTTGTATAATAATGATTGAAATTGAACAAAGGCGTTCATTATGCGATAGCACCGCTATTTCGTAATGAGCGTCTTTTATTTGTGGTCAGGAGGGTTGCAATATGCTGCGTGAAGGGCAGGTCAGAATACCGTCCGGATGCGCTATATCGGGCGTTATTAATCAAACCGGCAAACGCATGAGCGGGGAAAAAATAATTGAATCTATAGCTGTTATGCACGACCGCTCCAACGGGCTCGGCGGCGGTTTTGCGGCTTACGGAATCTATCCCGAATATAAAGATTTTTACGCCCTGCATATTTTTTATGATTCAACGGCGGTGAGAAAAGAATGTGAGGAATTTTTAGAGCGGCACTTTGATATAATAAACCTTTCAAAAATTCCGACCAGAAAAATAAAGGAAATAACCGATGAACCTTTAATTTGGCGTTATTTCGTAACTCCGCTTCCCACAAAGCTTGCGGACAGCCAGCTTGATGAGCGTGCATTTGTGGTAAAGAGCGTGTTCAGAGTAAACACAAGAATTAACGGCGCATACATATTTTCAAGCGGTAAGAATATGGGGGTGTTCAAGGCAGTCGGCTTTCCGGAAGATGCGGGTCGGTTTTACCGTTTGGAGGAATACGAGGGCTGGTGCTTTACAGCACACGGGCGTTATCCGACAAATACACCGGGCTGGTGGGGCGGCGCGCACCCTTTTGCACTTTTGGACTATTCGGTCGTCCACAACGGGGAAATATCCTCTTATGACGCCAATCGGCGCGCCATTGAAATGTACGGGTATAAATGCACATTGCAAACCGATACCGAGGTAATTACTTATATTATGGATTATCTCCACAGGAAAAAGGCTCTGACTTTTACCGAAATAGCCTCGGTCATTGCCGCTCCGTTTTGGCAGACGATAGAACGCATGGGAGCAGAGGAACGGGAAATCCATGAATATCTGCGGGTTATGTTTTCAGCGCAACTTATAACCGGACCTTTTTCAATCCTTGTCGGCTTTGAGGGCGGCTTAATGGCGCTCAACGACAGGCTTAAACTCCGCAGTATGGTGGTCGGGGAGAAAGGTGATTTAGTTTATATCGCGAGTGAAGAGGCTGCCATTCGCGTTATTGAACCGTGCCTTGATACCGTATGGTCGCCCGAGGGCGGCAAGCCTGTTATAATCAACATTGCGGGAGGTGAGATGGTTTGAAAAAAAGCTCAAGTGTAAGAGGAGAAAAATTTCACCACTCGCCGGAGCTTGGAGAGGGTGGTATTTAATATGGCTGTAAATTTCTTGTATCCCGTATATGAAGTCGCGAGGAATTATGACCGTTGTATTGCATGCAGGGTTTGCGAACGGCAATGCGCCAATGAAGCGCACGAGTTTCTGACCGGTGAAAATAAGTTAGTCTGCGACGACGCAAAATGCGTAAACTGCCACCGTTGCGTTGCCCTTTGCCCCACACGCGCACTGAAAATTACCCCAAGCGGCAATACATATAAAACCAACGCAAACTGGAGCGGCAAAACCATTGATGAGATTTACAGGCAAGCGGAAAGCGGCGGTGTATTACTGTCAAGCATGGGTAACCCCGAAAACTATCCGGTCTACTTCGACAAAATTCTGCTGAACGCCTCGCAGGTAACAAACCCGTCCATAGACCCTCTGCGCGAGCCTATGGAAACAAAGGTGTCGCTCGGTGCGAAACCTGTTAATATAGAGCGTGATGAAACAGGACGCATAAAGAATAATCTGCCGCCGCGTATTTCGTTGTCCATGCCGATTATGTTTTCGGCAATGAGCTATGGTTCAATCAGCTATAACGCCCACGAAAGCCTTGCCCGCGCCGCCGAAGACCTCGGTATTTTCTACAACACCGGCGAGGGCGGTCTTCATGAGGACTTTTATAAATACGGAGCCAATACAATAGTACAGGTTGCGTCGGGGCGGTTCGGGGTTCATCCCGAGTATTTGAACAGCGGCGCGGCAATCGAAATCAAAATGGGGCAGGGTGCAAAACCGGGAATCGGTGGGCATTTGCCGGGTGCTAAAATCTTCGGCGACGTTTCCCGCACAAGAATGATTCCCGACGGGAGCGATGCAATTTCCCCCGCTCCGCACCATGACATTTATTCAATTGAGGATTTACGTCAGCTTGTGTATTCGCTGAAGGAAGCCACGGGTTATAAAAAACCGGTGATTGTAAAAATCGCCGCTGTCCATAACGTTACCGCTATAGCAAGCGGTATTGCCCGTAGTGGGGCTGATATTATTGCCATTGACGGCTTTCGCGGAGGGACGGGCGCCGCGCCGACGCGAATCCGCGACCATGTGGGAATACCTATAGAACTTGCCCTTGCGGGTGTTGACAGGCGTTTACGAGATGAGGGTATACGCGATAATGTTTCCATAATCGTAAGCGGCAGTATACGTTCCGCCGCCGATGTTGTAAAAGCCGTGGCTCTCGGGGCGGACAGCGTTTATATCGCAACGTCGGCATTGATTGCACTCGGTTGCCACCTTTGCAGAAGTTGTCACGCAGGTAAATGCAATTGGGGAATCGCGACACAAGTATCTGAACTTGTAAAGCGGCTTAATCCCGACTTAGGCTATAAACGTCTTGTGAATCTATTAACCGCCTGGCAACATGAAATAAAGGAGATGATGGGCGGCATGGGGATTAACTCCATTGAAAGCCTGAAAGGAAATCGTCTGATGCTTAGGGGGGTCGGACTAAATGAAAAAGAGCTTGATATTCTCGGCATTAAACACGCGGGCGACGGATAATGAAAAACGAACGGGAGTGAACGGCTTGGAAAAGATTTTATACGAGGGAAAGTCTAAAACTATTTGTCAAGGGATTGACGAGAAAAGTTTAATCATTCACTATAAAGACGACGCAACGGCGTTCAATGGAGGGAAGAAAGAAAAACTGCCCGGAAAGGGTGCGTTAAACGCGGCAATCTCCCACTTAATATATAAATATCTTGCCGAAAACGGCATTAAAACCCACTTGCTCAAAGTCATAGACGATACTTCCGCACTTGTAAAAAAAGCCGAAATCGTCATGATTGAGGTGATTGTGAGAAATGTTGCCGCCGGAGGTTTTTCTGAAAAGTACGGAGTTCCCGAAGGTTCGGCTCTTAAAAACACAGTAGTTGAATTTTGTTTGAAAAGCGATAAGTTGGGCGACCCTATGATTAATGAGAGCCAGATTACCGCTCTCGGACTTGCAGCGGAAGCTGAATTATCGGCTATGGTTCAGCAATCACTTAAAATTAATCAATTATTGTGTCGACTGTTCACCCAAGCGAAAATAAGGCTGATTGACTTTAAATTAGAATTCGGAAGATGTGATAATCAGCTTATACTATGTGATGAAATTTCCCCCGATTCCTGCCGTCTTTGGGATGCGGATACTGGCAAAAAACTTGACAAAGACCGTTTTCGCCGTGATATGGACGGTGTTCTTGACGGTTACAGAGATGTGTTGAGGAGGCTAAAAAATGTCTGACAGCTACGAAAATCCTTTATGTAAACGTTACGCAAGCAAGGAAATGCGGTCGCTCTTTTCCGATGATGTAAAATTTTCCACATGGCGCAAATTATGGGTTGCTCTTGCCGAAAGTCAAAAAGAACTCGGACTTGATATAAGCGCGGAGCAAATAAATGAGATGAAAGCGCATATTAATGATATTAATTATGACGCGGCGGCTGAATTTGAAGCCGAAACCAGGCATGACGTTATGGCGCATATCAAGGCTTACGCTGAGCAATGCCCAAATGCAAAGCCTATAATTCACCTCGGCGCAACTTCTTGCTATGTGGGCGACAACGCGGATATTATTATACAGCATTCGGCACTTTTGCATATTAAAAAACTGCTTGTCAACGCCATAGAGAAACTGTATGTATTTGCCGAAAAATATAAAGCCCTGCCCTGTCTTGCTTTTACCCATTTTCAAGCGGCACAGCCTACTACAGTAGGCAAAAGAGCGGCTCTGTGGATTCAGGATTTGCTTTTCGACCTTGAACAGCTTGAATTCGCTCTTGAAAATATGAAGTTGCTCGGCTGTAAAGGTACAACCGGTACACAAGCGTCATTCTCGGCATTGTTTAACGGCGACCATGAAAAGGTTAAACTGCTTGAAAGTAAGATTGCCGAAAAGCTCAACTTTGATAAAATATATCAGGTCAGCGGACAGACATATTCAAGAAAAGTCGATTATTACCTGCTTTCGGTATTATCGGGCATTGCACAAAGCGGGTATAAATTCTCAAACGATATTCGGCTTTTATCAAATCTGAAAGAGGTTGAAGAGCCGTTTGAGGATAAGCAAATCGGTTCAAGTGCGATGGCGTATAAACGAAATCCCATGAGAAGCGAACGCATAGCCTCCCTTGCCCGCTTTGTGACCGCGACCGCGTTAAATCCCGCCTTGACGGCAAGCGCCCAATGGTTAGAGCGGACATTAGACGATTCGGCAAATCGGCGCATAGCCATACCTGAAGCTTTTTTGGCGACAGACGGCATACTCTCACTTGTCACAAATATCGCAGGGGGACTTACGGTTTATCCGAAAATGATTGAAAAGCACTTAAAAGAGGAACTGCCTTTTATGGCGACCGAAAATATTTTAATGTATTGCGTAAAAAAAGGTGGCGACAGGCAGTTACTTCACGAGCGAATACGCCTCCATTCGGTGGCGGCGGCAACGGCTGCAAAGCAGGGCGGCGAGAATGAGTTAATCGAGTTTATACTTGAAGACGAGACATTTGACATTTCACGGCATGAACTGAACCAACTGCTTAACGCCGAAAATTTTACAGGCAGAGCCAAAGAACAAACGGAAGAATTTTTAACAGGTGTAAAAACAATTCTCGAAAAAAATAGGGAGCTGTTGGGTGCGGATATTGAGATAAAAGTGTAGAGAGGAGATAATCATGCTTACAGCGGTAGTTGGAATTAACTGGGGCGACGAGGGCAAGGGGCGTATGGTTGATTTGCTTTCGGAGGAATACGAAGTGATTTGTCGTTATCAGGGCGGCAATAACGCAGGGCATACTGTTATTAACGACAAGGGGAAATTCACCCTGAACCTCCTTCCGTCGGGCGTTCTGCGCGAAAGCACGGTAAACGTCATGGGCGCAGGTATGGTAATCAATATTGAGCATTTGTGCGGCGAAATCTCGAAGTTATCGGAAAAGGGCATAGCTTTAACCCCCGATAACTTGAAAATCAGCGATAAAGCCTTTATATGCCTACCCTATCACGTAAGGCAGGATATACTGGAAGAAGAACGGCTGAAAGACAAAAAATACGGTTCCACACGCCGCGGAATCGCGCCTGCCTACGGTGACAAGTACATGAAAAAAGGCTTGCGAACGGGCGACCTACTTGAACCTGAAACCTTAAAAGATAAGCTTTCCGCCATTCTCGAATGGAAAAACCTTACTCTGAAAAGTTATAATTCGTCTGAGGCAAATTTAACAGAATTATTTAGCTGGCTTAACAAATTCGGCGCACTTATTCGTCCTTATATTACAGATACAACCGCGTATTTATCAGAAGCCTCAAAAAGCGGTAAAGCGCTACTTTTTGAGGCGCAGCTCGGCGCTTTGCGGGATATTGATTATGGCATTTACCCCTATACTACGTCGTCGCAAACTTTAGCGTCTTATGCTGCAATCGGGGCGGGGATTCCCGGCGTCAAGCTTGACAGGGTGATTGGAGTTATGAAAGCTTATTCAAGCTGTGTAGGAGAAGGTCCGTTCGCCGTCGAAATGTTCGGTGATGAAGCCGAAGCCCTGCGCGAAGCGGGCTTTGAATACGGAGCGGCGACAGGCAGACCCCGCAGGGTCGGCGGCTTTGATATTCCGGCAAGCCGTTACGGCATACAAATTCAAGGAGCGGACGAAATCGCGCTGACAAAGTTAGACGTGCTTTCTTATATGGACAAAATTCCCGTCTGTACAGCCTATGAAATCGACGGTATAAAAACCGATTCTTTTCCTGCAGGCGACAGGTTGACGAGGTCGAAACCGGTGATTGAATACTTAGACGGTTTCAAAACCGATATTTCAAAATGCCGTAAAACAGGTGATTTGCCCGATGCGGCGGTTAAATACATTGAGTTTATAGAAAAATCCGTGGGCTGTCCCGTAAAATACGTGTCGGTCGGGGCGGGGCGTGATGATTATTTGACGAGGTGAAAGGGTGATTTTGTGAAGCGGGTATATGTAAACGAAAAGTGGTGCTTAGGTTGTCATTTATGCGAATATTACTGCGCTTTCGCCGAAACCGGCGAAAAAGATATGGCACGGGCGCTTAGAGACGGCAAAATAAAGCCGAGGATTAACATAGAGGAAAAGGATGGCGTAAGTTTTGCCGTATCCTGCCGTCACTGCCCTGAGCCGTTATGCGTAAAGGGTTGTATTACGGGCGCACTGACTATAGCGGACGAGGTCATAACTGTTGACGATGACAGATGCGTAAGCTGTTATACCTGCATTTTAAGCTGTCCGTTCGGGGCAATTTCAACCTCCGACGACGGCGCGGTGCAAAAATGTGAGTTGTGCGTTAAGACAGCCGGAGGAATGCCCGCCTGCGTAAAGGGATGTCCCAACAACGCGATTGTTTTTGAAGAGAGAGGGTGAGTTTTTTGAGCTTTTCAGATAAGGCGAAATACATAATTATCGGAAATTCCGCAGCGGGTATCGGCGCTACGGAGGGAATCCGTCAGGTTGATAAACAGGGTGAAATCACAATTATTACTGATGAAAAAGAGCATACATATTCCCGTCCGTTGATTTCCTACCTTTTGCTTGGTAAGGTCAGGCAGGAAACCATGAAGTACCGACCAGATAATTTTTATAAGCAAAATAATTGCTCTTTATTGCATGGTTCTGTGACTGAAATCAACCCAAAAGAAAAGCAGGTGATTTTAGCCGACGGCAAACCGATTAAATATGACAAGCTGTTGGTTGCTACAGGCTCAAGGGCGTTTGTACCTCCTTTTGAGGGACTTGAAACGGTTAAAAACAAAACCACATTCATGAGTCTTGACGATGCGGTAAAGTTAGATAAAATGTTAAGTCAGAATCAATTGAATAAGCGCGTGCTGATTGTGGGAGCAGGGCTGATAGGTCTAAAATGCGCCGAGGGCATTTCTAAAAGCTCATCTAAAATAACAGTACTTGACCTTGCACCGCAAATCCTGTCAAGCATTTTAGATGAGGGCGGCGCAAAACTTATGCAAAAGCATATTGAGGACAAGGGTATTGAATTTAAGCTGTCGGCAAATATCGGGTATTTTGAAGAAAACGCCGCCGTCCTAAAGAGCGGGGAAAAAATAGATTTTGATATTCTTGTCTTAGCCGTGGGTGTACGCCCGAATACCGAATTACTTAAAGGCATAGCCGAAATTGAGCGAGGCATTGTTATAAACGCCAAATCCGAAACCACCGCGCCTGATATTTATTCGGCGGGCGACTGTACCCAAACCCTTGATGTGTCAAGCGGACAGGATAAAATCATGGCGCTGTTGCCGAACGCCTATATGCAGGGCGAATGTGCAGGGATTAACATGGCAGGCGGAGAAAAAGCTTTCGATAAGGCAATTCCGATGAATGCTGTCGGGTTTTTCGGCTTGCATGTAATTACGTCGGGGAATTATGACGGAGAGGTGTACTCCGAAAACACTGATAGCACTTACAAACAATTATTTTACAGCGATAATAAACTAAACGGCTATATTCTTATAGGCAATGTTGAAAAAGCGGGAATTTATACTGCCCTTATCCGTGAGCGCACGCTGCTTGACAGTATTGATTTCGAGCTTATATGTGAAAGACCGGGGCTTATGGCGTTTACCAAAGAGGAAAGATTCGCAAAATTAGGGAGGTGCGCGGTTTGAAAAAAATCTCAAGTATTAGAGGAGAAATATTTCACCGCTCGTTGGTGTTTGCAGAGGATGGTGTTTAGTTTGAAAAAAGAACAAGTACAAGAGGAAAAATATTTCACCACTCGTTGATACTTGAAGAGGATGGTAATTAATATGGTAATAGAGAATTGCTTGGGACAGCGATATATCGGTTGCGCCATGAAAGACGGAATCGTAACAGTCAACGGTACGCCCGGGAACGCATTAGGCGCCTATTTGGACGGCGGGATTATTGAAGTGAACGGCAACGCGCAGGACGCTGTCGGCGACACCATGAACGACGGTAAAATCATTATTCACGGAAACGCGGGGGACGCACTTGGCTATGCTATGCGCGGCGGTGAAATTTTTGTGCGGGGGAACGCGGGATACCGAACCGGCATACACATGAAAGAATATAAGGATAAAAAGCCTGTAATTATAATAGGCGGCAGGGTCGGTAGCTTTTTGGGTGAATATTTGGCGGGCGGCTTGATTGTGGTGCTGGGTATTGATTCGGAAAATTTTAATAATTCTGACGGCGTACCGGTCGGCAACTTCACCGGGACGGGTATGCACGGCGGTAAAATCTTTATCCGAACATCGAAAGAGTTGGCAAACCTGCCCGCGCAGGTTATTGAGAATATCGCGTCAAAAGAGGATATGGAAGAAATAAAACAACACATATCCGAATTTTGCAGGTGTTTTAAAATCGACATTGATATGGTCATGAAAGATAAGTTTTATGTACTGAAACCCAACGCGAAAAACCCGTATAAACAGCTCTACACCGCTAATTAGTAATACTTTGAGAGGACTTTGAAAAGCCTATGGCAATAGATGGTAAACTTCATGAGGAATGTGCCGTTTTCGGGGTCGGGTTGAGAGCGGACATTACCCTAACTGTGAATGAAGCCGCCGGTATTACATATAACGGCTTATTAGCTTTACAGCACAGAGGTCAGGAGGGGGCGGGTATTGCCGTCGCCTATGAAAACCAAATATCGTGTCATAAAGACTTAGGGCTTGTCAGCGAGGTGTTTTCAACCGAGGTGCTTGACAGTTTCCCTAAAGGGAGAACCGCCGTCGGACACACCCGGTATTCCACCACAGGCGGCAGTACAAGAGAAAATGTCGGACCTTTTGTCGCCGATTATCTCACGGGGCGTATTGCCGCCGCTCATAACGGAAATATTACCAATGCGGAGGAAATCCGCACAAAACTGCGGCAAAACGGACTGCAATTCGGTGCAACAAGCGACAGCGAGGTAGTTTCATCACTTATAGCATTTTGCATTACTAAAGAGCAAAACACACTATCGGGCGTAATAAAAGCCGCCCTGTTATTGAAAGGTGCATTTTCGCTTGTTATAGCGAGCGGCAAGGATAAGCTGATTGCCGTCCGAGACCCGAACGGTTTCCGTCCGCTTTGCATAGGAAAAAACCAATCTGGATATGCTGTTGCGTCGGAGAGTTGCGCTTTGGACGTCTGCGGATTTGAGTTTTTGCGCGATGTTAAGCTGGGCGAGGTTATTGTTATACAAAACGGCGAAATAATATGCCAGGGCATTACATTATCAGGAGAAGAAAAAGGTTGCGGGCTTTGTATTTTTGAGTATGTTTATTTCGGAAGACCCGATTCGGTCATTGACGGGCTTTCGGTGTACGACGCAAGGTTCAACATGGGGGCTGTATTAGCGGAGGAATGTCCCGCCGACGCCGATATAGTCTGCGGCGTACCCGACAGCGGACTTGACGCCGCCGCGGGTTACAGCGCGAGAAGCGGAATACAGCTTGCGGCAGGGTTTGTGAAAAACCGTTATATCGGAAGAAGTTTCATATACCCGTCGCAGACGCAACGGGACAGTGCGGTACGGCAAAAGCTTAACCCCCTGACAGCAAATATAAAAGGGCAGAGGGTTGTTTTAGTGGACGATTCCATTGTTCGGGGTACTACAAGCGAAAAGATTGTAAGAAGTCTCAAAAGCGCGGGTGCAAAGGAAGTCCACATGAGAATATCTTCCCCGCCTTTTCTTCATGCCTGCCACTACGGAACTGATATAGATAACGAGGAAAACCTAATTGCCAATAAGATGCGACTGGATGAAATTTGCAGGGAAATCGGTGCGGACAGCTTAGGCTATATAAGCTTAGACGGACTAAAACAAGCCTGCGGCAAATGCACTCTGCCTTTTTGCACAGCCTGCTTTAAAAAATAAATGGAGGACACTACAATGAAGACAGCGTATTTAATCTTAGAAAACGGCGCGGTGTTTGAGGGGAAATCTTTCGGGCATGAGGGAGAAACAACAGGCGAGGTGGTTTTTGCGACCGGTATGACCGGCTATTTGGAAACCCTGACCGACCCCAGTTATTACGGGCAAATCATTCTTCAGACTTTCCCTTTAATCGGCAACTACGGTGTAATCCCCTCGGATTTTGAAAGCGCGGCTATAAGCGCCAAAGCCTATATTGTTAAACATCCGTGTCAGGAGCCCTCTAATTTCAGAAGCGAGGGTACTCTTGACGCTTTTTTAAGGGAGCGCGGAATCGTGGGGCTTTATGGTATAGATACAAGGGCGCTTACAAGAATCATTCGTGATAATGGTGTTATGAACGGGAAAATCACATTGTCAAAGCCGACAGAAGCCGACCGTGAAGAAACCGAAACCTACCGAGTTCAAAATGCCGTCGCCGCCGTATCGTCAAAATCGGCTGTCAGGATAAGCGAGGGGCGCCGCAGAATTGCATTAACAGATTTCGGCGCGAAGGGCGGGATTGCAGATGAGCTGATTTCGCGTGATTGCGAGGTCTGGACTTTTCCGTATAGCGCAACGGCAGAGCAAATTATGCAAATTAAACCTGACGGAATTATGCTCTCCAACGGACCGGGCGACCCTGCCGCTTTGGAAAATCAACCTCTTGTGGAAACAATTCGCGAACTGCAAAAAAGCGGCGCACCGATTTTCGGGATTTGCCTCGGACATCAACTGTTGGCTATGGCAAACGGCTACAAAACCGAGAAACTCAAATTCGGGCATAGGGGGGCAAATCAGCCTGTCAAGGATTTATCCGCCGGGCGGATATACATCACCTCTCAAAACCACGGTTATACAGTGATTGCCAAAGACAGCGCGTTTGTTAATGTAAATGACCGAAGTTGCGAGGGCTTAGATTACGGCAATTCATTTTCAGTGCAATTTCACCCCGAAGCGCGGGGCGGTCCGCTTGATACTAACTTTTTATTCGATAAATTCATAGAAAGGATAGCTCATTATGCCGTTAAATAAAAACATCAAAAAGGTAATGGTAATAGGCTCAGGACCGATTGTAATCGGTCAGGCGGCTGAATTCGACTATGCGGGAACACAGGCTTGCCGCGTGTTAAGCGAGGACGGAATTGAAATAGTCTTAGTCAACTCAAACCCTGCCACAATAATGACCGACAGCAATATAGCGGATAAAATCTACATTGAACCGCTGACATTGACGACGATTAAGCGCATTATTGAAAAGGAGCGCCCTGACAGCATTTTGTCGGGACTTGGCGGGCAGACCGGGCTTACGCTGTGTATGCGGCTTGCCAAGGAGGGCTTTCTTGAAAAA
Source organism: Oscillospiraceae bacterium (assembly GCA_009776305.1). Taxonomy (GTDB): domain Bacteria; phylum Bacillota; class Clostridia; order Oscillospirales; family Ruminococcaceae; genus Ruminiclostridium_E. The sequence goes on from WRLY01000004.1 coordinate 117,434, forward strand.
ATGGGGGTTCGCCTGCTCGGCTCATCGCCCGAAACTATTGACAAAGCCGAAGACAGGCAGTTATTTAAAGAAACCATGCAATCTATTCATCAACCCTGTATCCCTTCGGTCATCGCGGGCGATGTTGAAACCGCGGTCAATTTTATGAAAGAAATCGGGGATTCGGTCATTGTCAGACCCGCCTTTACCTTAGGGGGGAGCGGCGGGGGAATCGCCCATAACGAAGAAGAACTGCGGGAAATCGCCGCAAACGGTCTCGCACTTTCCCCCATCACCCAGATTTTGGTGGAAAAATCCATAGAGGGGTGGAAAGAAATCGAGTTTGAGGTTATGCGGGACAAAGCCGACAACGCGATTATAGTTTGCTCAATGGAGAATTTTGACCCCGTTGGCGTACATACCGGCGACAGTATCGTAATTGCGCCTTGCGTCACACTTGCCGATAAGGAATACCAAATGCTTCGCACCGCCTCTTTGAACATAATCCGCTCCCTTGGTGTTGAGGGGGGCTGTAATGTACAATTAGCCCTCAATCCTCACAGCTTTGAATACGCAGTAATAGAAGTCAATCCCAGAGTATCCCGTTCATCGGCGTTAGCAAGCAAAGCGACGGGATACCCCATTGCCAAAGCGGCTACCAAAATAGCAATCGGCTATACCCTTGACGAAATCCCTAACGCCATTACCGGCACCACTTTCGCCGCTTTTGAGCCGGCGCTTGACTATGTTGCGGTTAAACTCCCCAAATGGCCTTTTGATAAATTTGTGTACGCACATAAGAATTTGGGAACGCAAATGAAAGCTACAGGCGAGGTTATGGCAATCGCCGATTGTTTTGAAGACGCATTATTAAAAGCCGTGCGAGGTGCGGAAATCGGCTTGAACACCTTGAACTTACCGCATTTGTCAGCAAAGACAGACGCTGAAATCTGTGAAATGCTCTACCCTGTAACCGACGAGCGTTTATTTGCCCTCTACGAAGCTATAAAACGCGGCGTAAGCATTGACGAACTGCACCGGATAACAAAAGTTGACCGTTGGTTTTTATATGGGTTGAAAAACATTAAAGACAATGAGCAATTGTCCGCTGTCCGTTGTCCGTTGTTCAAGATGGTTGATACCTGCGCCGCCGAATTTGAGGCTAAAACGCCCTATTTCTACTCTGTAACAAATGGCACGGAGGATGAGGCGTTGCCTTTTATAGAAAAAAGTCGTAAACCCCGAATTGTAGTTTTAGGTAGCGGACCTATAAGAATCGGACAGGGAATTGAATTCGACTACGCCTGCGTTCATTGCGCCTGGACGCTGAAAAGTATGGGCTATGAGGTTATTGTAATCAATAACAACCCCGAAACGGTATCAACTGATTTTGACACCGCCGACAGACTGTATTTTGAGCCGCTCTATATTGACGACGTTATGAATATTATAGAAATTGAAAAGCCGGTCGGCGTAATTGTCGCTTTCGGCGGGGGTACCGCAATCAAGCTCACAAAGAAACTGCATGAGAACGGCGTTAAAATAATAGGCACAACGGCGGACAGCATTGATATATGCGAAGACCGCGAGCGTTTTGACCATCTTTTGGAACAGCTCGGGATAAAACGCCCCAAAGGTTTCGGGATTTTTACCGAAGAAGAAGCCCTGTCAGTCGCCAAAAAATTAGGCTATCCCGTGCTTATGCGCCCATCTTATGTGCTGGGCGGTCAGAATATGATTATCGCCTTTTCACCTGAAGATATACACGAATATATGGAAATTATTCTGCGCCGCAAACAGGAGAATCCCGTGCTGATTGACAAGTATCTTGAAGGAACCGAAATAGAGGTTGACGCCATACACGACGGAAAAGACGTGCTGATTCCGGGTATTATGGAGCATATTGAGCGCACAGGGGTACACTCGGGCGACAGCATAGCCGTTTATCCCACGGTAAATGTAGATGAAACCGCTGTAAAAAAGCTGTTTGAGCTTACCGAAAAAATCTGCAAGGCGCTTGATGTGAGGGGACTGATTAATATTCAGTACGTCCTTTATGAAAATGAAATCTATGTAATAGAAGTCAATCCCCGCGCTTCGCGTACCGTTCCTTACATAAGCAAGGTTACGGGGATTCCCATGTGCGAGCTTGCCACAAAGACGAGTATGGGGGAAACCCTTGAAAGCTTGGGTTATAAAAGTGGTATTGCCGACATTCCGCCCTATCACGCGGTAAAAGTCCCTGTATTTTCGTTTGAGAAGTTAGCGGGGCTTGACACCCATTTAGGACCTGAAATGAAGTCCACAGGCGAGGTTTTGGGCATAGGAAAAAGCCTTGAAGAATCGCTTTATAAGGGGCTTGTCGCCGCAGGCTATAAAATCCACAAAAGCGGCGGCGCACTGATTACAGTCCGCGACAGTGATAAAGCCGAAATTACGGACGTGGCTGAGAAATTCGTCAAGTACGGTTTTTCACTTTACGCAACAAAGGGGACGGCAAAGTTTCTTTTGCAAAAAGGTTTTGATGTTCACACGGTAGAGAAAATTAGCGATTCACAGGATAACAATACCTCAACCCTGCTCGAAAGCGGTAAAATCAGCTACATTGTTTCTACTTCCGAGAAAGGCAGAGACCCCGCCTTTGACGATGTGAAAATCCGCAGAAAAGCCTGCGCCCTCGGAATCCCCTGTCTGACTTCCGTGGATACGGCGAACGCGCTTGCGGATAGTTTGCTTTCGGGGTACAATGAGGAGAATACCGAGCTTATAGATATAAATACAATTCACGAAAAACCGGTGAAATTATGAGCGAAGTTATACTTGTATTAGACTTCGGCGGGCAGTATAAGGAGCTGATTGCTCGAACGGTCAGAAGCCTGTCGGTTTACTCGGAAATAAAACCGGGGAATATTTCGGTTGAAGAAATCAAACGACTTCATCCCGCAGGGATTATTCTTACGGGCGGACCGGACAGCGTTTATCTGCCTGATTCCCCCAAATGCGCTCCCGAATTATTCAGCCTCGGAATACCTATACTCGGGATTTGTTACGGTATGCAGTTGATGTGCCATATTTTAGGCGGCAGGGTTGAAACCAACAGTGCGGGTGAGTATGGTCGGGTTTCGGTAACCCCTCTTGATTCGCGCAAACCCTTTCCCGCGCTCATGAGCCACAGGGATTCTGTTACCGAGCCTCCTGAAGGCTTTACCGTAACTATGCGTACCGAAACTGCCGTAGCCGCTCTTGAAAACAGCGGGAAAAAACTCTACGGCGTGCAGTTCCACCCCGAATCAGCCCATACTGAAAACGGACGGGAAATCATCAGCCGCTTTCTGTATGAAATTTGCGGCGTAGAGGGCAATTATAAAGTAGACGATTATATAGAAAACCAAATAACGCAAATTCGCGCAAAGGTGGGCGAAAACAACGTTTTGCTGGCGTTGTCGGGCGGAGTGGATTCTTCGGTTTGCGCCGCGCTTTTATCTAAAGCCGTGCCGAATCGACTTGTTTGTATATTTGTAGACCACGGTTTTATGAGGCTTGACGAGGGAGACGAAATTGAACGGATATTTGGGGAGCGAAAACTGCGATTCATTCGCGTAAACGCTCAAAAACGTTTTCTCAGAAAGCTTAAAGGCGTAACCGACCCTGAAACCAAACGCAAATTAGTCGGCTATGAATTTATACGAGTGTTTGAAGAAGAAGCCGCAAAGCTGGGCGACATACCCTTTTTAGCTCAGGGTACAATTTACCCTGATATTGTTGAGTCGGGCGTTAATCAAGGCGGAGAAGGGAATAATGCGGTTATTAAAAGCCATCACAATGTAGGCGGGCTTCCCGAAAACCTTGCTTTCAAAGAGGTTATTGAGCCGCTGTCGGGACTTTTCAAGGACGAAGTTCGCGTTATCGGTAAAAAGTTGGGATTACCTGCGGCGTTGATAAGTCGTCAGCCGTTTCCGGGTCCCGGGCTTGCCATACGGGTTATGGGAGCGGTTACTGAGGCAAAACTTGATGTTTTACGTCGTGCGGACGCTATTTTGCGGGAAGAATTAGACAGGCAAAAACGCAGACCCGAGCAATACTTTGCCGTATTAACCGATACCCGTACCGTAGGAGTTAAGGGCGACGACAGGACTTATGAGCCGGTAGTGGCTGTTCGCGCCGTGACGACAAGCGATTTTATGACCTGTGAATATACGCCTTTACCACATAAAATACTACAGCGGATTTCATATAGAATAACAAGCGAAATACCCGCGGTCAGTCGCGTTGTCTATGACATAACGGGCAAACCGCCGGCTACGGTGGAGTGGGAGTAGCGGCGAGCCGCCGTCCGAAAACAAACAGATTTTTCAGTATGCTTGACGGAAGTTTAAAAGGAGGCAAAAATGACTAAATATATTTTTGTAACAGGCGGGGTGGTTTCCGGGCTTGGAAAAGGTATTACAGCGGCGTCTTTGGGGCGGTTGCTTAAACAGAGGGGGTTAAAAATCGCGGCGCAGAAGCTTGACCCTTATATGAACGTTGACCCCGGGACAATGAGCCCTTTTCAGCACGGCGAGGTTTTTGTAACCGACGACGGGGCGGAAACCGACCTTGATTTGGGGCATTATGAGAGGTTTATAGATGAGAACCTTACAAAGCTCAGTAACCTTACTTCGGGAAAGGTCTACTGGAGCGTTCTCGAGCGGGAGCGGGCGGGTGGTTATCTCGGGGGGACGGTTCAGGTGATTCCTCATGTAACCGAGGAAATCAAAAGTTTTATATACGCGGGTGCAAATAACAGCAACGCAGATGTGCTGATTACCGAAATAGGCGGCACGGCGGGGGATATTGAAAGTCAGCCGTTCATAGAAGCCATTCGGCAAATTTCTCTTGAAAAAGGGCGTGAAAACTGCCTTTTTATCCACGTTACATTAATTCCATACCTCAAAGCGTCGGGAGAACACAAATCAAAGCCCACGCAACATTCTGTCAAGGAATTACAGGCAATGGGTATTAGCCCCAATGTCATTATAGCGCGGGCAGACGAACCTTTGAGCGGGGGAATAAAGGAAAAAATTTCACTTTTTTGCAATGTTAAGCCCGATTGCGTTATTGAAAACATAACGTTACCCTCCTTGTATGAAGCGCCGCTTATGTTGCACCAAAACGGACTTGACAGGGTTGCTTGCCGTGAATTGGGGCTTTGCGTTCCGGAGGCTGATTTGTGCGAATGGCGTGAGATGAGCCGCAAGATTGCCGAGCGGGAAAAGCAGACAACTATTGCTGTTGTAGGAAAATATGTACAGCTCCACGACGCTTATCTTTCTGTTATCGAAAGCTTGAACCACGCGGGGTTTGAAGTCGGCGTAAGTGTTAATATAAAATGGATTGACAGCGCGGAATTAAGTCCCGCAAATGCGGAAAATCTGCTTCAAGGTGTGAACGGTATGATTATCCCGGGCGGATTCGGCGACAGGGGCATAGAGGGTAAAATCGCCGCCTGCCGATTCGCAAGAGAAAATAATATACCTTTCTTGGGAATCTGTCTTGGTATGCAGATTGCAGTTATTGAATTTGCCCGTCATGTCTGCGGCTTGGAGCGGGCAAACTCAGGCGAGTTTGACGAGATTTCGCCTCATCGCGTAATAGACCTTATGCCGGAGCAGGCGGGGAAAATCGGAAGCGGCGGTACTATGCGGCTTGGCGCGTATCCGTGCGTAATCGAGCAAGGCTCGCGACTTCATGAGTTATACGGGGTTTCGGAAATAAGCGAGAGGCACAGGCATCGTTTCGAGTTTAACAACGACTACCGTGAAACGCTTGCTGAAAACGGGCTGACAATCAGCGGGACGTCGCCTGATGGAACTCTTGTTGAGGCGGTAGAGTTGCCGAACGCGCTGTTTCATGCGGGGGTTCAATTTCACCCCGAATTCAAGAGCCGCCCAAACAAGCCGCACCCGTTGTTTTTGGGGTTGGTTAAGACTTCTTTGCAAAAAACATGATAATCCTTTAAAAAAACACTTGACAAATAAAACAGCTTATGTTATAATATCAAAGTAATCAGCAAAGACGCTGTGAACTTTTTGTTCACAGCGTCTTTAAGTTTATTGCAACAAACAGCACAAGGGCGTGCGTTTTTCCGCTTATGGCGGGAAAACGCATATTTTCTTTAGGGAGCAAAGCAGGGTTTCCCTGTGAAGCGACGGGGTTTGGGGTGTAACCCCAATAATAAGAAAGGTGGAACAAAATGGATTTCAGTATTTGGTTTTTACTTGCGGCGGCAATGGTGTTCTTTATGCAGAGTGGTTTTACAATGGTTGAGGCGGGCTTTACCAGAGCCAAAAATGCCGGAAACATTATCATGAAGAATCTTATGGATTTTTGCGTCGGAACGATTTTCTTTGTGTTTATCGGGTTTTCAATCATGTGCGCAGAGGATTACTTCTTAGGAATTATCGGTGTGCCTAACCTCGGCATCTTTACCGATTTCGCTAATTTCGATTTTTCTAATTTTGTGTTTAACTTAGTCTTCTGTGCGACTGCGGCGACAATCGTGTCGGGGGCTATGGCAGAGCGGACAAAATTCAGCTCTTATTTGGTTTACACAGCGGTAATAAGCGCGGTTGTATACCCTATAGAAGCAGGTTGGGTCTGGAATGAAAGCGGCTGGTTGGCGCAACTCGGTTATACTGACTTCGCTGGTTCTTCGGCGATTCACATGGTCGGCGGTATTACGGCATTCATAGGGGCGGCTATACTCGGACCGAGGATTGGCAAGTACGCCATTGATAAAACAACGGGAAAGAAAGTTTCAAAAGCGATTCCCGGTCACTCAATGACGCTCGGCGCGCTTGGCGTATTTATTCTTTGGTTTGGTTGGTACGGCTTCAACGGCGCAGCGGCTGAAAATGTTTCTCAGCTCGGCTCCATATTTCTGACCACAACGTTAGCGGCGGGAATCGGCGCAACCTCCGCTATGATACTTACATGGCTCAAAAATGGCAAACCTGACGTCTCCATGACCCTCAACGGCTCGCTTGCGGGGCTTGTGGGTATTACGGCGGGCTGTACCAATGTAGATGCGCTCGGTGCTTTGATAATAGGTGCAGTTGCGGGTATGCTCGTTGTACTGGCGGTTGAGGTAATCGACATTAAACTTCACATTGACGACCCTATCGGCGCGGTTGCGGTACACGGTGTCTGCGGCGTATGGGGAACATTAGCGGTCGGTTTATTCGCAAGACCTATCTCGGCGGGAGAAGACGTTATTTCCGATGTTACGGGGCTTTTTTACGGCGGCGGAGCCGACCTCCTTGGGGTTCAGGCTTTGGGTGTTCTCTCAATAGCGTTATGGACAACTGTTACTATGCTTATTACTTTTACGCTCATCAAGAAAACAGTAGGATTGCGCGCTTCTGCCGAGGACGAAATTATGGGTCTTGACTCAACTGAACACGGTCTGACAAGCAGCTATGCTGACTTTTTGCCGGTTGCTAACGCTGATTTGCAGGTATTGGGCGGCGAGTATCCAAAAAAGCCTTTTATGCCTGTTGCTCCTGCTGAGGCTATTACCGTTACCGATGTATCGACCGGCAAAAAGCTTACTAAGGTTACGATTCTTACAAAGCAAAGCAAGTTCGCGGTACTGCGGGAAGCGTTTGACCAAATCGGCATTACAGGTATAACTGTTACAAATGTTATGGGTTACGGCGTACAACGCGGGCATACCCATACATACCGCGGAGTGCCGCTTGATTCGCCGCTTATGCCTAAAATTCAGATTGACGTAATCATCAGCAAGGTGCCTGTCGAAGTGTTGGTTGAAGCGGTTAAAAAGGCGCTGTATACAGGTAATATAGGCGACGGCAAAATATTCGTTTATGACGTGGAAAATGTTATTAAGGTTAGAACCGGCGAGGAAGGCTTTAACGCCTTGCAGGACGCCTATGCCGGAGATGAATAATTTATAAATTTTGGAGGAAAAGTAATGAAAAACATATCTGATTTATTCGGAAGTATGGTATTCAGCGATGCGGTTATGCAGGCGCGGCTACCCAAAGACGCTTATAAGGCGCTTAAAAAAACCATGTCGCAGGGTACGCACTTGGAGCTTGACGTTGCCAACGTAGTGGCAAACGCTATGAAAAACTGGGCTGTGGAAAAGGGCGCGACCCACTTTACACACTGGTTTCAACCTATGACGGGGATTACGGCTGAGAAACATGACGCATTTATTTCCCCTGCCAAAGATGGAAATATTATTATGGAGTTTTCAGGGAAAGAGCTTGTTCGGGGTGAGCCTGACGCGTCAAGTTTCCCGTCAGGCGGCTTACGCGCCACCTTTGAGGCAAGGGGCTATACTGTCTGGGATACTACCTCTTATGCCTTTATTAAGGACGGTACGCTTTGTATTCCCACTGCTTTTTGTTCATACAGCGGAGAGGCTCTTGACAAAAAAACGCCGCTACTGCGTTCTATGGAGGCGATTGACAAGCAGGCGCAGCGTATATTGAAACTTTTCGGAAACCAAACGGTCAAGCGGGTGATTACAACCGTCGGTCCTGAGCAGGAATATTTTCTTATAGATAAAGAAATGTACTTAAAGCGTCCCGACTTGGTTTATACCGGCAGAACGCTGTTCGGTTCACGCCCGCCGAAAGGTCAGGAGATGGAAGACCACTATTTCGGGACTTTAAAACCTCGGGTTTCGGCGTTTATGCGGGAGCTGGAGGAGGAGCTTTGGCGGCTCGGCGTTTATGCCAAAACCAAGCATAATGAAGTCGCCCCGGGACAGCATGAACTTGCACCGATTTTCACAACCACCAATATTGCCACCGACCACAATCAGCTTACCATGGAACTGATGAAAAGCATTGCAAACAAGCACGGACTTGCCTGTTTGCTTCACGAAAAGCCTTTTGCGGGGGTCAACGGCAACGGTAAGCATAACAACTGGTCGATTTCAACCGATACAGGAGTAAACCTGCTTGAACCGGGCGAAACCCCTTGCGAAAACGCGCAGTTTTTACTCTTCTTGGTTGCAGTAATTAAAGCGGCGGACGTTTATCAGGATTTGATTCGGCTTTCGGCGGCAAGCGCAGGCAACGACCACAGGCTCGGCGCGAACGAAGCCCCGCCCGCAATTATTTCCATGTTCCTCGGCGACGAGCTGACGGGAATCCTTGAGGCGCTTGAAAACGGAAAGGCTTATCATAACAAAGAAAAGCATGAAATGGAAATAGGCGTTACCGTACTGCCGCATTTCCCAAAAGACATGACTGACCGTAACAGAACCTCGCCGTTCGCCTTTACGGGAAACAAGTTTGAGTTTCGTATGCTGGGCTCTACATTTTCTATTGCAGGACCAAACGTGGTACTTAATACGGCGGTGGCGGAAATCCTCTGTCAATTTGCCGATGAGTTAGAAAAATCCGATAACTTTACGGGCGATTTGGCGGCGCTTGTCCGAAAGACTTTCAGCGAGCATAAGCGAATCGTCTTCAACGGCAACAACTATTCCGACGAGTGGGTAACAGAGGCTGAAAATCGCGGCTTGTCAAACTTGAAAACCACAGTAGACGCGTTGCCTGAATTTATTTCAAAGAAAAGCGCGGCGTTATTTACAAAACACCACGTATTTTCGGAGGCTGAAATTCACTCGCGCTATGAAATTTTAATGGAAAGTTATTGCAAAACACTGCACATAGAGGCGCTGACTATGGTGGATATGGTCAAAAGGGAAATTATCCCCTCATTAATTACCTATCAGAGCGAACTTTTGAAGTTGCCTGAACAAAAAAAGTCATGTGGCGGCTTAGATTCTACGTTGGAGGAATATTTACTGGGACGAATCGCCAAGCTGTCCGCCTGTCTGCTCAAAAAGCTTAAAATTCTCGACAGCGTGATTTTAGAATCCAAGGAAAAGAATGAAATTTTATCTCTCGCCGTCTTTTATCGCGACAAGGTATTTCCCGCCATGTCGGAACTGCGTCTGATTGTGGACGAACTGGAAACTGTTGTAGCTAAAAAATACTGGGCTTTACCGTCTTACGCCGAAATGCTTTACAGCGTAATTTAACAGGGAGGGGCGGCAGAAATTGCCGCCCCTAAAATTTGACAAAATATTCCCGTTTATGCTATAATATAATCGCAGACGCGGGACGCGTTTAACTTATTCACTTATAGACGTAAAAATAGGCGGCGACCTCTAAACCTTTTACACCGACACGAAGTCAGGGAAAGGAGGTTGTGGACTCTTGTCGGAATCTCGGGACAGGAGGACTTTGCTGAATGGAAGTTGCTTTAATAATTGCGCTTGTTTTCATATACGCGATTATAACAGAACTGAAAAAGAAGTAACCCGCCTTGCAGCCACAAAGCGGGTTATAACTGTTTTTTAAAACACTATTAACCGAGGTCGCCGTCTGTTTTGTCCCTCGTCTGCATTTATTATAACATAAAAACATTAACAAGTCAATATTTATTTAAAAAATATCGTTCTTAAATAAAAGGACAATAACGCTAAAGCAACAGAAAACCCCCGCCTTTTGAGCGGGGGTTTTGAAACGGCTGACGGCTTTTGCGCCGTCGCGCCGCCGCCGGAGAAATACTTTTATCCGAGTAATTGAAGAATAGCTTGTGGTGCTTGGTTTGCTTGCGCTAACATTGCCTGAGCAGCTTGCTGCAGGATGCTGAACTTGGTGTAGTTTATCATCTCTGTAGCCATGTCGGTGTCGCGAATCTGCGATTCCGCCGCCGTTAGGTTTTCCTGGGTTACTGTCAGGTTGTTTACTGTGGATTCGAGACGGTTTTGCAGTGCACCGAGCTTTGCTCTTTGTGCCGAAACCATGCTCAAAGCTTTGGTTGTGCTTTCGAGAGCCTTGTTAGCCCCTTCTACGGTAGACAGGTCTGCGTTGGCTACGCCGAGCGCGGCTGCGCCCATGTCGTCTACGTTGAGGGTTACTCTCTGGTCAACTACGCCGTTTGCACCGATTTGGAAAGTCAGACCCTTACCTGCAGAGCCGACAGCGTCCTTACCTACGCCCTGACCGTTATCCATGGCAAGACCTACGCCGGTACTTTGATAATCGGCAAAAGAATCCTGTTTTTCGGTGGTGGTATTGGCGAAGAAAGTGACAAAGCCTTCCGGACCGTTCGAAGTAGTACTGTTGCTGAGTTGAACCTCATAGTCAAGACCGGCTTGACGCATGATGTTTTCAATATCCTGCTGGGTGTATTCCGTACCGGTAGCCAAGTGGAGTACGAAATTACCATCTTTGACGTTGGGGTCGTTTTCGGTTTTAAGCACCTCTACCCATTCTTTACCCGGCGATACCGTGGTTGCGATTGCGAACTCACGGGCGTCAACGCCGTAGTTGTTGGAAACGAATCTTATGGTGTCGGCGTGACCCTCGGTGGTAGCTCCCACAAGGAAGTTGGAAAGGTTGCCTTGGTCGGCGGAGGTGTTGGCTGAAGATGCGGCTCTTACGCCCTGCGCGGTTGGTTCAATAGTCGCTGCCTGACCTACGAAAACGCCGCTTCCGAGTTGAACCGTAACCTGCGGGAGCGAACCTGCCTGATTACCCTCGCCTTCCCACTTAGCCCCTCTGATGAGGTCGTCGATTTGCGCCTGGGTGTAGGTAACGCCCTGTGACAGGTTTAAGGTAATATGGTTACCTGCCGCGTTCCAGGAAGCGTTTTCACCGCCTGCGCCCGACGCGCTTGTGGTGAACTGTACCGTAACGGCGTTGATGCTCGAGGTGACGACTGTACCTGCGAGTGCACTCACACCACCGGCTTCGGTACCGGATGCGTCAATACGTACACCGAAACGGGGACCGAATTCACCGCGTGCGCTGGATGAGCCGCCGAGAGAACCGTCGAGCAACTTGAGTGTGTTAAACTCGGTAGAGGTGGAAATCCTGTCGATTTCACTCTTGAGTGCGTCAACTTCGTACTGAATCATCTCACGGTCTTCGTCGGTGTATGTGCCGTTTGGTGATTGTACCGAGAGCTCTCTCATTTTCTGGAGAATTGCCGTGGTTTCGTTTAGACCGCCTTCTGCAGTCTGGATAAGGCTGATACCGTCGTTGGCGTTTTTAATCGCCTGACCCAAGCCTCTGATTTGGCTTCTCATTTTTTCAGAGATTGCCAGTCCTGCCGCGTTGTCGCCGGCTCTGTTAATCGCGAAACCGGAAGATAACTTTTCGGTTGCTTTCTTAACACCGACAACGTTGGCATTGAGCTTGTTGTTCGCGTTAATCGCGTTCAGGTTGTTTTGAACAACTAATCCCATTTTGATTTCCTCCTTGAAATCCGCACCGGAATTCCTTTTCCGGTGAACTTTTTTACTCGGGAAGTATTTCCCTGTTTTTATGTTAAACCGCTTTTGCTTGGTGCGTCGGACATTCCGAATACTTTAATAATGGTGAAAATGTTCCGTGCAACTTACTCCTGCGGCGTTTACATACATAATATCGGCATGAGTTCGGGAAAACTTTAGCATTTTTTAGGGATAAATATTAAAATTTTGTTAATTTTCTGTGAGGTTTATATAAATAAGTGTTTTATAGGCTAAATTTTAAGATAAGACTTGACAAATTCGGGGGTTTGTTATATAATAGAAAGCGATAAAGGCGATACCTACAGACGGTTAGCTTTGATTTAAGTTATTGAAAAATAACCGCACACTTGCTACAGGGGCGGTTATTTTTTCATTTTGTCGATTATCACGGCTACTGCGACCAGTATCAAAAATATGAATATCAACTCCACGGCGTCACCTCCTCTCAGAGGTTTACGCTAACCGCCTGTCTTTTCGGCATTGCCTTTGTAATACTTATTTTAGCATAAATGTAAGCTTTTGTCAATTAGGGGGACGCTCAAAAAGTAGCGTCCCCCTAATTTATTTTTTCTTAAAAAATCCGCTTTTCTTACTCTTTTTCTCTTTCTTTACTTTCTCCTCACTGAAGAAAATAATCTCGCCCGATTGGTCTTCTATATGCGAAACGTTACGGTAAAAATTGCTGTCGGCGGGCAACTCTTTTTTATCAAGCTTGGCGGCAAGCCGCCCTTTGGTCAGAGCGTAAATGAACGAGAACAGCGGCACGCCTATTACAAGCCCCACAAACCCGAAAAGCCTGTTGCCCACTATAATTGCGAAAAGCACCCAAAAGCTCGACAGCCCTGTGGTGTCGCCGAGGATTTTCGGACCTAATACATTCCCGTCAAACTGTTGCAGGGCAATTACTATTATTATGAAAATCAAGCACTGCATTGGGTCAACCACAAGGATTAAAAGCGCACAGGGAATCGCGCCTATGATTGGTCCGAAAAAAGGAATGAAATTGGTTATGCCGATTATTACGCTGATTAGAGCCACATAGGGCAGTCTGAAAATCGTCATGATTACAAAGCAGAGCGCGCCTATAATTACAGAATCTATGATTTTCCCCGTGATAAAGCCGCCGAATTTCTTGTGAATTTCCCTCATATTTCTTATAATAACATTAGCCTTTTCAAGCGAGAGCAGGCTGTAAAGCGCTTTTTTACCCTGCGCCGCGAATAATTCTTTCCCGTGGAGCAAATAAATGCAGAACACCAAGCCTATCAGAATATTTAAAAGTGCGCTGAGTGTAGCCCAAATCCCGCCTGTTACGCTTAACACAATTTCGTTGATTTGCGGCAGAATGTTTTCTTCAAACCATCTTGAGGTGATTGCGGGTGCGTTTTGCAAAAAGTCGTAGACCCCGCTTTGCAGTTCGGGATAACTGTCGAGAAAGCCTAAATCCCACCCTTGAATATTACGAACATAAGCGTTGGTGTTATCAATGACGGTTACGACAGAAGACAGGGTTTGCGGCAGAATCGCGCTTACAAGCCCTACGAGAAACGCCAGCGCCGCAAGGATTGTCGTAACCAAGCCGAGCGCACGAGCGCTTTTTTTTATGAATAATTCAGTATTTTTGGCTTCTTCGGGGGTTCTGGTTTTGCCGCGGGCGAGCCGCTTTTTTTCAAGTCTTGTGAAAAGGGTTCTGAAGCATCTTTTCTCAAAGAAGTTCATCACAGGCGCAAGCAGATAGGCGAATATAAAGCCGTAAATCACAGGGGTGAATAACCCGATTACATTCCCGACAGCCTCTAAAACGCCGCTCATGTTGGTGAGGAGGGTATAAAATAACATTCCCCCCACAATAACGCAAATCGCCGCCACGCTCCAATAAAGATATTTTTTGTCCCAACGATAATTCATGTAGCAGTACCTCTAAATCTTATTCGTTCGTTGTCTTTTCCCTGCCCGCAAAGAAAGAAAACACCGCCCCCGCAATAAATGCCGCTGTTCCTATAAGGAGCGTCAAGTCAAACCGGACGCCCGGCGGGAAGATTGCAAACAGCGAGCCTATGACAAGCCCTGTAATTATGCTGTAGGCTGTAGTGTAAAACCGCCCGAGCAACCACTTTATAAACCTTGCCCCGATTACTACGCCGACTATAATGCCAAGTCCCGAAGGAACAAGTATGGAAAGGTCAAGTTCGGTTATAGCGTTTATGATTACATAATAAACCCCGAACAGCATAAGCATAAACGACCCCGACATTCCGGGGATTATCATAACCACCGCCGCTATAAATCCGCAGAAAAAAAGCTTAACGTAAAAGATGAAACCCATTTGAGCCATAAAGCTTACGGTTTCAACCGCGCTTTTTTCGGCGATTCCCAAAACAGCCACGATTGCCAGCGCAATCACCGCAAAGATAATATGATAGAATTTTACTTTATTATTAACATTGCCGCCGCCCGAAAACATTTTCCTGAATAATAGAGGCAGGCTTCCCGCTACCAACCCAAGGAAAAACAAAAATGTAGGTATCGGGAAGTTTTCCAAAAGCCCCGTCACCGCAAAAGAAAACCCTATAATTCCTCCTGCCGCGCCGATGGCAAAAAGCATTAAAAACGCAAAATGTTTCTTTATGTGCTTTATATCAAGTGCTAACGCCCCGCAAACAATATCAAAACAACCGAAAACAACCATCATAGTCCCACCCGAAACACCGGGAATAACATTTGATATTCCGAAAATCATTCCGTAAACAACCGATTTTAATTGTTTCAATAATTTCATATCTCGTCCCTGCCGTCCTTATTATAATTGCCGCCGCTGAATTTGGGTATTTCAACCCACGCCTGACTGATTAATCCGAAAACGAGCGACGGAATAAACCGCAAAGGGCTAATCCCCGCCAGACCGAACGCCGAATTGATTCCGGGTATGTAGGTAATAATAATTACAAGGAGCAGGGTTATTCCGCTCAAAAGCAATGCCGAATTGCTTTTTTCTAAGAGTAGCTTGTGCGCGGGTATGCTTCCCGAAAGGTTTACGCAAACCGCCCCAATCAATCCGCCCGTCATAGCCGCCAAAAAGCAGGAGCGTAGAACCTCGGGGCTTTCCCCTTTAAAAACAAGCTGAAAAATTAGAACAACTAATGAAACGCATAACCCTTGGGTTACAGCCCTTATTAAAAATCTTTTATCTAAAGCCCGTCGCCCCACAAACCCCGAAGCCGACATAAAGCTTTTTATATCCGACCTGTTGCCGAAAAACGCCAGTAATAATATCGGCAAAATTAAAACCGCGGGCAACGACATCAGAATGGGCGACAATGCGGTTTTACTGTCAGAACCGCCCCCAAAAAGGCAAAACAGTGCAAACGTGAGCATTACTGTAAAGGTGCAGATAATTATTCCTGCCGACTGTTTAATATTATAATGTATTTGACGGGTTTCCTTAATGGCGTCCACTACCGAATTAAAGTCGTCGTCTGCCAAAACCAATCCGCAGACCTCTTTCGCCGCGCCCGAGGTTTCCTGCGGCAACGCCACGCCTACATTGGCGCTTTCAAGTGCTTCAACGTCGGTCGCGCCGATTCCCGTCACGGCTACGATTTCGCCTTCGTCTTTTAATAATTCTATAATATGAGATTTTTGGTCGGGGGTTATGCGGGCAAAAATATTAACGCCTTCTATTTCGGGTTTTTCGTAATTATCGAGAGCGTCGCGCAAATAATCCCCCGTTACCGCCTTTGCGTCGGATAGCCCTATTTTCTTGCCAATCACAAGTGCCGCGTCTGTGCTGTCGCCGGTGGTCATTATAACCTTTACTCCGGCTTTGTAACAACTTCTGACGGCGGCGGGGGCGCTGTCCCGTGTACGATTCTCAAACGCCGCAAGTCCCACAAAGGTATAATCGGCGTCATAAATACTTTCGGGTATAATCCCGTTTTCTATTCTTGCATAAGCCACCGCCACTACCCTGTGTCCCTGCTCGGAATATTTTTGCTGTTTTTGCTGAATCGCGAAAAGATTATCGGGCGGCAGAACACATTTGGTTAAAATACTTTCGGGAGAACCCTTGACACAAAGCAAAAGAGAGCCGTTTATATTCCACAGATTTCCGCCGATTTTGGTCTCTTCCGAAAAAGGATAGCGGCAAATAAGCTCGTTTTCATGCAGACTTTTTACGTCCACACCTTTAAACGCCGCACCGAGTATAATCGCCCTGTCCAAAGACGATGAATCCGAGGGGTCGCCTTGTACATTTCTTTCGCAGGACAAAACCGAAATCTTCGACATGGTGTCCTCGTCGGTGGTATATTCGTCTACGGGAGAGGTGTGATTCTTGGTTATAACTCCTGTTTTGTCAACACACACCGCAGTTACTGCCGAAAGGGTTTCAATAGAGTTTAAATCTTTTACCACGCAATTCTTTTTAAGCAACGAGAACGCCCCGAAAAGATAGTGCGCCCTAACAACGCCCGAACATTCTGCCGGAATAAGGCAAAGCGCCAACGAAAAGGCGGGCAGAAGAGAATTCAACGCTAATTCGGCAAATGTGTTCTTTTCTCTTGTAAAAAGCGTAATCATGAAAAACATTATAAAAAGCGCGCTTGACGATGCAAAAAATACAGGGCTTATTTTGCCTGCCGCCTTTTCAATTCCGGTGACATAGGCTTTTTTTTCATAGACTTCGCCGAGTTCGCGGCATTTTTTTGTATCAAGACCGGTTGCCGTAACCCTTGCCACCGCGCTTCCCGATAAAATCCGCGTACCTTTATATATACAGGTCTGCTTTATTTCGTTTTTTCCGTCCGCCCCCGCTCTTTTGATGGCAGGGGTTCTGTCGTCGGTGAACATGCTTTCGTCCGCCGAAAGGTCGCGGGCTTCAAGCAGATGGGCGTCAGCGGGGACGCTTTCGCCTTCCTGCAATATAATTATATCGTCGGGGACTATGTATTCACGGCGTAAGAGGGTGATCGCGCCGTCACGCAAAACGCGGAATCTGACGCCGGAGATGCGCTTTAATTCATAAAATCCGTCGCGGCATTTTAAACCCTTAAAAACTTCAACGCCGGAATAAATAAACGCCAGTATCAGCATGACGAACCCTTGATTTATTTGCTTTGCAAGCAACATTACAAGCGCCGCCGTAACCATGACAAGAAACCTGAACGAAAATACGGCGCGGAAAACCTTAAAGTCCCCGTCGGTCTCCAAATGCCGCGAATTCCCGTTATAGCCGTACATTACAAGCCTATCGGCTGCCTGGTCTGAAGACAGTCCGCGGTATTCGTCTATTTTATCTGTAATACAAGTAAAACGTTCCATTATTTCTTTTGCACCTGTTTTTTTCATATATTTTCCTTTATCAGACTATCACATATAGGCGAAAATGTCAAGTGGGCGCAAGGACTGCCGCCCGAAATTTTGCCGTTAATAAAAAATTTTCTTTTTATCTGTTGAAATATCGGACAAAATAATGTATAGTAAAATGTAGGGCATAATCCCTTTTATTCGTTTTTAACGGATAAAAGTATAAAGCCGATGTGCGACAGAAAGGTTGCGGTTAAAATTGTTTGACAAACTACGCGAAGAATGTGGTGTGTTCGGAATCTTCACAAAAACCGTTTCGGACGTTACCATGTATGCCTATACGGCGCTATACGCGCTGCAGCACAGGGGTCAGGAGAGCTGCGGTATAGCGGTAAACGACAGAGGCGTAATAAATTATAAACGCGGAATGGGGTTAGTGAACGACGTTTTCGACAAGGAAGCTCTCGAAAGCCTTAACCACGGCAGAATAGCCGTGGGTCATGTGCGACATTCAATATCGGGACTTAACAACCATTACAGCACCCTCCCGCTTGTTGTTCGCCATATAAAAGGTCCTATGGCGGTTTCTTACAACGGCAGTTTAATCAATTCGCAGGAATTGAGGGAAAGCTACGAACTTAAAGGCGCGATTTTCCATTCTCTCAGCGACGCGGAGGTAATCGCCTATGCCGTAACTGAAGCGAGAATACGTTGCGGCTCAATAGAAGCCTCCCTTGAAGAAGCTATGAAAAAAATTAAGGGGGCGTATTCCCTTGTTATCATGTCGCCGCAAAAGCTGATTGCCGCCCGCGACCCAAACGGTATACGTCCGCTTTGCCTCGGCGAATTGCCGAACGGCGAGGGCTACATCGCCGTAAGTGAAAGTTGTGCTTTGAACGCCGTGGGAGCTACTTTTCTGCGGGACGTACTCCCGGGTGAAATCGTGGTTATTTCATCCGATGGAATTCAAAGTATTCAAACCCATTGCGCCAATAAGGGCAGTCTTTGCGTATTCGAGTATATTTACTTTGCCCGCTCCGACAGCCGTATTGAGGGCGTTTGGGTGCATGAGGCGCGTATGCGCGCAGGGGAATTCTTAGCGCAGGAACACCCCGTTGACGCAGATGTGGTTATAGGCGTACCCGACAGCGCCATAGACGCGGCGCTCGGCTATTCCAAGCAGTCGGGAATCCCCTACGGGCTCGGGCTTGTAAAGAACCGTTATGTAGGACGCACTTTTATTCAACCTACTCAGGAAATGCGGGAAACCAGCATAAAAATAAAACTCAGCGCGGTAGAATCTGTCGTAAGCGGAAAGCGAGTGGTCGTCATCGACGACAGCATAGTCAGAGGAACAACCACCCGCATAATTATAAAAATGCTCCGTGAATCGGGCGCAAAGGAAGTTCATGTAAGGCTTTCTTCCCCGCCGTTTTGCAACCCCTGCTTTTTCGGAACGGACATAGACAGCCGCGCCTCCCTTATTGCAAACAGCAAAACCCTTGACGAGATAAGGGATAACATCGGCGCAGACTCTTTGGGGTATTTAAGCATAGAAAATGTTGAAAAGGTCGCCTCGGGCGCTAACTGCGGTTTCTGCTCAGGCTGTTTTTCCGGCAGGTACCCGATTGATATTCCGGAAGAAATTCCGAAAGATAAATTTGATTCGCGTTTATCACAATAAAAAAAGAGGAAATAACTCATGAAAAACAGTCATTCCGAAAGTTATAAATCAGCGGGCGTAGACGTTACTGCCGGCTACGAAAGCGTTAAGCTTATGAAATCTGCGGTGGAGCGGACATATACCAAAGGGGTGTTAGGCGATTTTGGAAGCTTCGGTGGTATGTTTATGCCTGACCTCGGCGGCATAAAAGAGCCTGTCTTTGTTTCGGGCACAGACGGCGTCGGAACTAAGATTAAGCTTGCCATGCTCCTTGACAGGCACGACACCATAGGTATTGATGCGGTGGCAATGTGCGCCAACGATATAATATGTTGCGGTGCGAAACCTCTTTATTTCCTTGACTATATCGCCTGCGGTAAAAATATTCCGGGGAAAACTGCGTCGATTGTAAGCGGTGTGGCGGAAGGTTGCGTCAGAGCCGGTTGCGCCCTGATTGGCGGTGAAACGGCAGAACATCCGGGAATTATGAAAGCGGACGAATACGACTTAGCGGGCTTTTGCACCGGAGTGATTGATAAAAGTAAAATCATCGACATAAGCGGCGTAAAAGAGGGCGACGTAATAATTGGTCTTGCTTCGAGCGGGGTTCATTCCAACGGGTTTTCGCTTGTACGTAAGGTTTTCGGAATTAAAAACAGCAGAGAAGTGCTTGACGAATTTATACCTGATGAAGACAAAACTTTGGGGGAAATTCTTTTAACCCCTACCGAAATTTATGTAAAGCCTGTGTTAAAGCTTATCTCCTCCGTAAAGGTCAAAGGGATTTCCCATATTACGGGCGGCGGCTTTTTCGAGAACATTCCGCGCTGTCTTCCTTACGGATTAGGCGCGAAAATTAATAAGAGCATGTTTGAAATTCCTTTTATTTTCCGCTATATTCAGGAAAAAGGGGGAATACCTGAGCGCGATATGTTCAATACTTTTAACATGGGAATCGGCATGACCTGTATAGTCAGCGCCAAAAAAGCCGATACTGCAGTAAAAACGCTGGAAAAGGCGGGGATTAGCGCCTTTTGCATAGGCGAGGTCGTAAGCGGCGAGGGAGTTGTTTTAATATAACTATGAAAAAATCTTCAAAAAAGAAAATATTGTTATCAGTCATCATTATTATCAGTCTGTTTATTCTTTTAAACGTGAGCTGGTTTATCTGGCGAGGCGTTAAATACGGCGGTTATGTGGTCAACATGGGGAAAACCGACAGCTCGAGTTTTATGAATCCCCGCTATTATTCGGAAGACGCGGACAGATACGGTTACTATGTCAGGTATCCGGGCTATCTGTCGTTCAAGGGCAGTTTAACTGTTATGGAGCCCAGCCGTGACGGCAGTTCTTTTGAGAACACCTTTATAATAAGGACATTTTTCGGAGACGGATATGAATTTGTCTTGATTTTATATGAAGACGGCGAAGCGTATGAGCTTACGCTAAGGTCAGCGTCGCCTGACGATGAAATGACAGAGTTGCTTGACAAAAATCGGGGCGTGATTAGCGAGCTAGAGGAGAGAGCGTTTAGAAAATGGGACATTCGGACAACAAAAACATAGCCGTTTTGGTTTCAGGCGGCGGCACTAATTTGCAGGCTTTGATTGACGCTGAAAAATCCGGTGAAATTCCGAACGGACGGATAAGTCTTGTCATTTCTTCAAACCCCGACGCCTACGCTCTTACCCGCGCCTTTAACAACAACATTAAAACCGCAGTGGCGCAGTGGGCGGCTTTCAAACCCGACAGAAAATCTTTCAGCGGGGAAATTTTGCGGTTACTCCTTGAAAATCACATTGACCTGGTTATTTATGCCGGGTTTATGATTATTCTTGACGAATCGGTGGTAAAAGCTTTCCCAAACGCCATGATTAACGTACACCCCGCGCTGATTCCCGCATTTTGCGGGGAGGGCTTTTACGGACTGCGGGTACATAGGGCGGTGCTTGAAAGCGGGGTTAAATTGACCGGTGCAACGGTGCATTTTGTCAATGAAATTTGCGACGGCGGTCCGATTATACTGCAAAAAAGCGTGGAAGTGTTAAACGACGATACTCCCCAAACCCTGCAAAAACGCGTGTCGGAGCAAGCCGAACAGGTTCTTTTACCTAAAGCGGCGGCGCTGTTCTGTGAGGGGAGAATTGAGGTTGTCGGAACAAAAACCATCATTAAGGAATACGATTATGACAGAATCAAAACCCGGTAAATTAATTACTCCGCGATTAATCGTACTGCTTATTATATTAGCTGTAGGGATTGCTATGGCGGCGTATATGTGGCTGGTTTATCGACCCTCTGTGATGTTCGATGACGATTGGGATTATAATGAACCTCTTGAGCTTGTCGGAGACGGCAGTCCCCAAACCCCGTTTTTAATTTACACCGTACAGGATTTGGCGGAATTAGCCGAAAAGGTCAACGGCGGCTCAAGCTATCGCGAGAAATATTTTGTGCTTATGAACAATATCGACATGACCCGGTACCTTTCAGAGGGCGGCGAGGGATATAACGACGGAGCGGGTTGGGTGATGGTTGGCAGTTACGCCGGTGCGTCTTTCGGTGGTATATTTGACGGTAGCGGGTATACTATAAGCGGGCTATGGCTCAACCGACCGGACGAAATCGCTGTGGGACTATTCGGACAGGCTGTAGGCGCGGAGATTTACAGGCTAAACGTTGAGGCTTTAAGCATCGAAACAGGAGTTAACGCAGGAGTAATCGTCGGAGATATGCGTAACGGCAAAATGATAAGCTGTTCCGCTAAGGTTGGGTTTTTCTCGTCGGTAAACCCTGAATACGCAAACGCTTTGGGCGGGCTTGTCGGCGACCTGCGGAATACCGAAGTCGAAAATTGCAGTGCGGAGATAACGGTTGTTATTAACGCGAATGATAACGCCGAATATGCCGCGACTAATTTCGGCGGGTTAATCGGCATCGCAATCGGAGGTAGCACCATAAAAAACAGCCATGCCGTTGTAGACGCTGTTATACAAGGCGACAGCTTGATTGTCGCAGGCGGATTAGTCGGGTATTGTTATGACGGCAGCGTAATTACAGACAGCTATTCGGAGGGCAGTATTACGGCAATGGGTGAACGCTCTCATATAGGCGGGCTTGCCGGTTTCCTCAGTGATGCCGGCTCTGTTATAAGAAACAGTGATTCAACCTGCAACGTAAACGGAAATCGTATGGTAGGCGGTTTAGTAAGTGCGCAAATACGCGAAACAAGCATTATTAACAGCCGTGCCGAGGGAGATGTTACAGTATATTCCGACAGCAATACAGAAACATATACTATAGCCGGCGGATTAGTCGGAATGTTTAACAACAGTTTTATCACAGATTCTTATGCAAACGGAAACGTTACAGCCGGAGGGGATATGTTAGCCGCCGGCGGATTGGTCGGACTGCAAAAAGACGGCAAGGTTTCAAAATGCCGCGCCTCCGGCGATGTTTCGGTGACGGCGATAAGCGAAGCTGAGGCAAGCGGGTTAATCGGAATAGAGGACGGCGGCATAATCGAAGAAAGCTACTCCGAGGGTATTGTTACCGTGAACGGACAGGAAATCGAATGTACTTACCGTAAATTAACAGAATAATTTTTAAAAGGAGCAAAACCATGCAAAAACAAAATATCGCCGAAATCTTAAAATCCAACCCTTATCCCGGTAGAGGAATCATCATAGGCAAAAGTGCCGATAAAAAACATGCCGTTTTAGCCTATTTCATCATGGGCAGGAGCGAAAATTCCCGCAATCGCGTCTTTGCCGAAAGTAGTGAGGGCATAAAAACCAAAGCGTTTGACGAATCAAAAATGACCGACCCGAGCCTTGTAATTTACAATGCCGTTCGGGTTATGGGCAGTAAAATAATAGTAACTAACGGCGACCAGACCGATACCATTGCCGAGCTTATGGATTGTCAGCTTACGTTTGAGCAGGCGCTCAGAACCCGCGAATATGAACCCGACACGCCGAATTTCACTCCACGCATTTCGGGGATTTTGCATTTTGCAGAGAATAATTTTAACTATGCTATGTCCATCTTAAAAACAGATGACGGCGACCGCACTTCCTGTCTGCGATTCAACTTTGCTTACAACAATCCGGTAGCGGGGCAGGGGCGGTTTATTCACACCTATAAATCTGACGGCAACCCTCTTCCGAGTTTTGAGGGTGAGCCTGCCCTGATTGAAATAAACGGCAACATCGACCAATTTACCAATTTGATTTGGAATTCGCTCAACGAGGAAAATAAGGTTTCGCTGTGGACGAGGTTTGTTGATGTTAAAACAGGGAAATATGAAAGCAGAATCGTGAATAAAAACAAAACGTAAAGGAGCAAAACCATGCAAGAATTACAACTAAAATACGGTTGCAACCCCAACCAAAAGCCCTCCCGCATTTTTATTGAGAACCATGAGTTACCAATAGAAATACTGAACGGCAAACCCGGCTATATCAATTTTATGGACGCGCTGAACGGCTGGCAGCTGGTAAAGGAACTGAAAGAAGCTACCGGAATCCCCGCCGCGACCTCGTTCAAGCATGTTTCCCCCGCAGGCGCAGGCATAGGACTGCCGCTTTCTGAAACGCTCAAAAAGATTTACCACGTTGAACATTTAGGCGCGGATTTGAATCATTCTCCCGTTGCTTCAGCTTACGCCAGAGCAAGGGGCGCGGACAGAATGTCAAGCTACGGCGATTTTTGCGCTTTATCAGACACCTGTGACGTTACAACGGCAAAGATGCTTTCAACTCTTGTAAGCGACGGGATTATCGCTCCCGATTATGAACCCGAAGCGCTCGAAATTCTAAAAGCTAAACGGGGCGGCGGCTATAATGTAATCAAAATCACCTCGAACTATACGCCTAACCAAATTGAACGGCGAGATATATTCGGCATAACCTTTGAGCAGGGGCGCAATGAGTTGAAAATTGACAATTCTTTCCTGCAAAATATAGTTACTGAAAACAAAGACATTCCCGACAGTGCCAAAACCGATTTGTTAATTGCGCTGATTACGCTGAAATATACCCAGAGCAATTCGGTGGCGTATGCCTATAACGGTCAGGCAATCGGCATAGGCGCAGGTCAGCAGTCGCGGATTCACTGCACGCGGCTTGCGGGAAATAAGGCGGATAACTGGTATTTAAGACAATCAGATAAGGTTTTAAATTTGCCGTTCAAGGATAATTTAAAACCCGCCGACAAGGACAACGCCATTGATATTTATATAAGCGAAGAATACGAGGATATACTTCGCGACGGCGCGTGGCAGAGGGTTTTCAGTTCAAAGCCCAAAGTGTTTTCACGGGAAGAAAAGCGTGAATGGCTTAATACAATGGACGGGATTTCAATCGGCTCGGACGCGTTTTTCCCGTTTGGCGACAATATTGAAAGAGCGCAAAAAAGCGGCGTTAAATACATAGCCCAGCCCGGCGGCTCGGTACGCGACGACAACGTGATTGAAACCTGTAACAAATACGGTATGACTATGACATTTACGGGTATTAGGCTTTTTCATCATTGAATTTAAAGAAAATATTATAAAAAAAACAAATTAAAGAAGGAGAACCCATGAAAACAAAAAAAATAATCTCAACCCTTATTCTCGTTGCGCTGACTTTAACCATTCCGGTAGCCTGTTCCGAAAAATCTGATGTCGGGGACAATGACAACAACAATTCCGGAAACAATACGGGGGATAATTCCGCAAATCCCGAAAGCCATGAAAGCACCCCCGCAAATGATTCAGGCAACATTCCCGAAAGCGACCCCGGCGACGCAAACTACGCTATTATAAGCGTTAAGGACTTCGGAGAAATAACGGTAAAACTTTACCCCGAATACGCGCCGAATACGGTTGAGCGTTTTGTTGAAAACGTTCGCAGCGGGTTTTACACCGGCAGGAACTTTCACCGCGTAATGTCTGATTTTATGATTCAGGGGGGTTCTTTTGACGGCAGAGGCGCTCCCGACCCTACTGTCCAAGGTGTTAAAACTGAGGTTCATCCCGATGCAAGGCATTATTACGGGGCTTTTTGCTTGGCGGCGAACCAATTAGGCGAGGGCGGAGATTCGTTTTATATTGTCAATAATAAGAACACTCAAATAATAGAGCAAAGATTGACGGGTTTTAGTGACCAGCTTGATGCAATTATGGCTAACGAGGAAGCGTACAGGGAGCTGTACGGCGACGGACAGATTGACGCTTTCATTGCAGAACTTGAGGAAAGAATAAATCGGATTAACGAAATGCCTGAAACGGTGAGGACAAGATATGCCGAGGTCGGCGGTACGCCGGAGTTGGACGATGGGTATACGGTTTTCGGGTACACGGTTGACGGCTTTGACGTTATAGACGCCATTTCAGCCGTTGAGGCTGTTGACAACGGCTGGGGGGAAATCAGCAAGCCTACACAGGAAATTATTATCGAATGGGTTATTGTAAAAACAGAGCTTGATTAAGAAAAGGCGGTTTCACTCATTTAGAGGAAACCGCTTTTTTATATAACAATTTGCTTTCTTTTATTAAAAAGCGTCTTATAACCGAAATAAAGCGAGCAGAAAACCGACAGGCAGGTTACGGCACAAATCGCTATGATTATAGCAATTTGATAAAGAATAGCGGTCATGGGCATTGTTCCCGAAAGGATTTGTCCCGTCATCATACCCGGTAATGAGATAATCCCCATACCAATCATGGAGTTTAGAGTAGGCAAAAGTGCGGTTTCCACCGCCTGATTAACGAACGGGAGCAGGATTTTCTGCGGCGTTACGCCAATGTTCAAAAGCGAATTTATGCGTCTTTTCTGTGTTTCAATATTTTCGGTAAAAACCCGCAAGCCGAGACTTACCCCCGTCATGGCGTTGCCTATAATCATTCCGCTGATTGGAATGGTATAGCGGGGATTAAACAAATTCACTCCCACAACAACAATAATGAAAAAGCCCACGATACAAAGCCCTGTGAGCGCTAAAGCAACCCCCGTTATTATTTTAAACCTACTGTTAATATTTTTGTTTCTTGACAATACCGTGTAAACGGCAAATCCGGTCATAAGCAACAAGTAAAGCATTGTAAATATCGGATTGGGATTTTCAAATATATATGTCAGCACAAAACCTGCAAGCGTCAACTGTACCGTCATGCGAACACTTGCGATAACCAACAGTTTGGTTTGGTTAATGCGGCACTTTTTCATTATTAAAAGCACAACGACCAACAGCAGGTAGATTAAAGCAAACTGCCAAATATTCAGCGATATAATTTCATTCACGGCGGCAACCTCCCGAAAGCTGAATTGTATAATCCGCAAAGGCTTCCGTAAGCGCCTTATTGTGGGAGACCACGATAAGCGTAATTTTTTCCTCACGGCAAAAAGCTTTGATATTTGTCATCATAATATTAGCGGTTGTTTCGTCAAGCGCGCTTGTAGGCTCGTCAAGTAAAAGAACCTTAGGGCGTAATGAAAGACAAATTGATATGAAAACTCTTTGACTTTCGCCGCCGGACATAACAGAGCAAGGTGCGTCTAAAGAGAATTCGGCGGCGCATATTTTCAGATATGTATTTATTTCCTCACTGCTGATGGGGGGCAGTTCGCGGTACTTATAATATTCCGCAAAATTTTCTCCTATATTACCCCCGAATAAATATGCCGATTGCCCGCACAGCAAAACATCGCGGCGAAGCGCCGTCGGCTCATAATCCTCAATGCTTTTGCCGCTATACAGGATTTCACCGCACTCTGCCGAAACTACGCCGTTCAGTAGTTTCAGCAGAGTGCTTTTTCCGCAGCCGCTTTCACCGCATATAAAAGTAACACCGTCCGCGGGTATTTTAAGAGCGGGATAACGGATTATATCTTTGAAATTAACGTCTTTCAGGGAAAACAATGTCATGGTATATTCTCCATTTTTAAAAAAAGGCAGAGTGAATACAGGTTCTGAATCCGGCTTTTTTAATATTATGATTTACATTATTCGTATTGTCAAGTGTTGAAAAATTAGCGACCTTCATTTCACATGAACAATTCCCCGCATTTTGACATATTATGTAGAGGAATGTCAAGTTTAAAATCAAACCCGCTTAAAATCTGCCGGTTACAGGATTTTTTCGTTTGGTTTTAAACTTTTGGTCAACAAATGGTCAACTTTTTGTGTGCGGCAAGTTCGGCGCGTCCGGCAATGCGGGTATCGCTCTCATCACAGCTTCGCAACAATGCTTGTCATTGTTTTTCAGCGTATGCGAGTAAATCGAAAGGGTTATGTCAGGGCGGCAATGTCCCGCACGCTTTGCGGCATCGGGTATGCTTATTCCGGCTTGAAGCAACAGGCTTATCGAGGTGTGCCGGAATTGATGAGGTCGTATGTGCGGAAGTTCTTTTCTTTTCAAAAAACCTCTTAACCATTCCCGTACCGAGTGGGGCGAAAGGTAATTGCCCAAATTCCGCTTTGCGGAAAACACGGGATTTATACTGTAATCCCATTTTGTGCCGTATTCGCGTGCTTTTTTGAGATAATAGACACGATATTCGGCAAGCATTTTCATCACACTGTCGTCAAGGTAAAGCCAACGCTCGCCTGCGACTGTTTTACAGCCCTCTTCAACGCATTGCCCCGTTTCGTCTTGCACAAAATGCCGGCAAATCCGTATTCTGCCTTGACCGAAATCCACATTATCCCAAGTCAAAGCGCATAACTCTCCTATTCGGCATCCGGTCGCAAGCAAAAGACTGAAAAAGACCTGATAAACATAATTTCGTTTCTCCGCATATATAGCGGCAAAGAATGCTTTCAGTTCATCTTCGGTTATTGCGGAAATATTCGTCCGCTCGTTTTTTGGCGGCGTAGCGGAAGAAGCGTAATTTCTCGGAATGATACCCTCTTTTAGCGCAACCGCCAATACCCCGTGGATAAACCGATGTAACTCGTAGACGGTTTTAACAGATACGCCCGTTTCAAGCATGGCAGAATAAGCTTTATTCAGCGTGTTTGGCGTAAGGTTTTTAAGTTGGATATGTCCGATAAACGGAGATGCTCGCCTTTGCTTATATCGTTGTATAAGCGCGGTTGACTTTGCGATCCGTTTTGTATGAGCCTTGAGCTTAATAACATAATCGGCGTAGTTATCGAAAGTGACGCTAGAAACGCTTGCGTTTTGTTCTTCAAGTGACTTTTCAAATACTGCCCCTTGCTTTTCAGCATTTTTTCGATTCCACGTCTCGCTTTTAGCGGGATCGTATTTAATTGAAAAGGTTTTGAAAACCTGCTTGCCTGTTGCCGAATCCCGATGATCGAAAACCCGCACGCGATAGGACGTGATTTTGCCGTCTTTGTTGCGGCGTTCTTGAATATTCATAACGTCACCGCCCTTTCTTTTTTAAGAAATGCGGTAATTTTGTTTGACTGTCTAAGATACATTTAGTCCTCACTTTCCGACAGCCGGATAATATCGCATTTATAACCGCGGCTGATTCGCCTGCGGCGAATTGCGACGACACAGTCGCCGCCCGCTTTGCGGAGCCGCTTGTTGAAACGGGGCGTGAAGCGGGGGATATGCCCCCGCTTTCGCCGGAAAGTGTACCCCCGCCTAAGAGGCGGGGGACATCACGCCCCATTATAATATACCACAAATTATCCGATTTGTCCACTTGCTTTGCTAAATATTACTGAAATAATTGAGTAAAGCCGATTTACTGACAAGGATTTTCCCGCGCTTTCCTTCGCCGGTTCTGATTGAGGGGATTTTACCCTGCGTTACAAGCAAGCGCAGGGTGTGCTCTGATAATCCGCATATAACTCGCGTACATTCTTTAATCGTCAGCATTTCTATCGGCTTTTCCTGTTCTGCTGTTTCCGCGACCGTGTCAACGGCTAACTTAGTTTGCAGGATTGACACTATTTCCGCAATAAGACGCTCTTTTTCGTTAAGGTTCATTCACCGCCCCCCCTTTCTTTTCCAACCCCCGACAAATAAATCCTTGTAACATCTGCCCTCTCATGCCCCAGCAACTTAGATACTTCTCGCTTCGCCTGAATATCAGTATAGCCTCTATCCATTAATTCATTATACTTATTTAAAGCGAAAGTATGACGTAAACCATGAAAAGTTAATCTTTCCTTATCATCACGCGGCGGCAGTTTGTCCCGATGATAACTGATAAAATGCTGTAACTGTTTAATGTAAATGTGCGTCGGCATATCGTTAGGTACAAATAACTTCGCGCCTCTTTCGGTAGTGTCAAGTAACGTACGCAATTCAAAAGATATGATCTCGTTAATCGTCACTGTACGGATTTTACCATTCTTGCCTTTTATGGCAAGAACTCCGCTTTTGAGTGCATTTTCCGCTGTTGCCGTGTCAATCCGACAACACTCATGAATCCGCAATCCGGCATAATATGCCAGATACATTGCACAAACATAATCTTCTCGATTAGCTTTGGTTGCATAATTTAGCATTAAATTAAATTCCACATTGCTCCAAGTTCTGTCAAACCCGAGAAATTTCCTGCGGCTTAGTTTTAATGATGAATTATCAGGTAATTCATATCGCGGCTTTGAAATTAAGTCGTGGTAAAACCGAATCGCCGCTAAATCGGTTTTAATAGTCGAGGGAGATTTGTGACTTTGTTTCAAAAATTCTGCGTAACCCTCAATGTGTTTCGGCGCGATATTTGACAGCTTCTGTAGCCGCCATTCACTTGCCAAATATCGGCAGAACCTCTGCATCGCTTGGAAGTATCTTTCTTTTGTTTTTATACTTCCCTGCCTGTTGTGTTTTCGCAATTTCTCCGCCTGCGAAAGCAGCGTTTGGTAAATGCCAAAATGCGTAAAGTTCATGCGAACTCCTTCCTTGGGCATAGGTTACCCATAACCGAATTTCAGCGTGTTTCCTGTCGGTTTCTTTTTCAGCAAGGAGAACAGTTTCCGTTTTATCCTTTGTTTATGCCCGTTTATAAACTATTGCTTTATAACTGTCTCTGTTGTATTTAGTTGTACGCTGATTAGCAAAATCGCCGTATTCGCTTTTAAAAGCGTCGGAATTTCTCCCGCACGGCATACACAATTCCGAAAATCGGCAGGCTTTTTGCCCTTGTGTATTTGATTGGCATTGAGCAAATGCCGTATAAAAATCTGTCAAGTTGCTCAAGTTCGACAGGATTCCGGTTGTCAAAAAACCGATTGGGATTAGTGCAAGCCTACGCTTGAAAATAATATTTTCTTTGCTTGTTATATTTTTTACTGAACCTCATACCACGTTTGACCGCGTAGTGTTGCCGATTCCGCGAATGGGCGGAAAGAGAGACGTTTTTTGACATAAAAAAGCCGTACCTTCTCCTTTTGGAGCTGATACGGCTTGCCTTTATGACATAATTATACCGTTTGGATTTTCTTTGCTTTGGAAATAAAAAACGGACATACCTCACACTTAGAGCAAAGTATGACCGTGAGTTTTATCAACTCCGGCGCGTATATACTGCGCCGTGAATGAAATATTAATCATTCCGGTCTATTTCCACACCGTTCCTTTGCAAAGCGAATGAAACCTTGCGAAACGTAAATAAAATACACCGTCCTTTGGGAGAAATTCTCCGAGAACGTAAATAAAAATAATATGTTTATATTATAACATGGGGAAACAGCTTTGTCAAGCGGTTTTTACGTTGTTTACATCATAAATTTTACTTCCTTTTCCGTGCCAACACCGCCGCGCTTCCCGCGAACATCACCGCCGTTATCGGCATTGCCGCACCGGTTGCGGGATTCGTTGCTCTCGGTGCGTTATTTGTACCTACGGGAGCAGTTTCCGCCAGAACATACGCCGAAGCGTGTGTTACCGTAATTGTAAGCGAGCCGTCAGGATTTTTTGTCAGATATTGTGAGCAGTCGGTTACCGTGCCGTCATCGGCGATGTAATACAATCCGACCTTTTCTATATCCAGTCCCGCCGCCACAAGCTCATCTGCCGAAACTTCTGCCGTGTATTCACCGCTGAACTCGCCATGCGCGTTAAAGGTCAGCAGTATGAAACTTTCGGGAAGCGTAACATTGCCAAGCCCCTGAACGCCCGCAGGAATATTCGCGGGATCGGTTATAAACTCATGTCTTACATTTTCGACCGGAATCGTGCCGTTATCATTTGTGCCGTTGTTTCCGCTTTCAGAGGGTGTGGAGCTGTCGTTCCCGGGTGCGGGGTTTTGACTGTCCGCAGAATTGGAATCGGGCGTTGTATCGGGCTGTGCTGTCGGTGCAGTACCCGAAACGACAACCGAACCGCCGCCACCGCCTCCGCCGGTGTTGTTGTCGGTGGGTGGTGGGGGAGGAGGTACCACCACAAATTCAGCGGTGATCACAACAGGAGAATCCCCCATAACAAAGCCGTCATTTACAATCGTAACACCGCCGCTAACCACCGTATAACCCACGAACCTATAGCCGTCTGCGTTGAGCATGGAGAGCTGAACCGTGTCGCCCTCCGCCGCTGTTGTCATATTTGCAGACGCCGTCCCCATAGTCCGGTCGGAGTTGACCGTCACGGTATTCACGGGTCTTGATGTTATGCGGATTGTGAGGGTGGTCGTGTTAATCCGGTCACTTCCTGCAGCCGGACTTGCCGTCTCGCCGAGCGGGTTCCACAAGACGCCAAAATCGTACCACATGTCGGAGCCGTCGGACTCGAGCGTGAGAGTTTCCATAAACGCTTCTGTAAAGGTGATTTGGTTGATTCCGACTGTGTAATCGGTAGATGGGTTGAGGAATGTAGAGCTACCGAGGATTTCTTTTACGGTGTTGCCGTACATAGGAATATTGAGCGTGAACGCCTCGCCCGAGCCGTACTGATAGACACCGCTCATCGCCGTCGGCATATCGGTGTAAACCACGACGCCGTCAGAGTTAATCACCGTTACGTTACCGTCATTGTCGGTGATTCTCGCGTAGACTATACCTTTAGAGTTTCTCGCAATTGTCGGCTTGGCGTTTGGATTGTACCTGATCCAGTCTTCGCCGTCTCTCGCTACGTCTTCGCTTGCAAACGGCGTAGTCCTGATTTGATACTCAATCATCATCACGCCCGAACCGCCTACGTTATCAGCCGCGGTAATCGTTATTGTTTTAGGCTCGTTGAAGAACAGATTGAAGTCGACTGTAGCGTTGTAACTCGTGAAAGACTGACCGCTAATTGTAATCTCACCTGTCGGCGGGGTCGAATCCGCCGTGCGGAGCACCACACTTGCCGTCGTCCCCTCGGTGTAGTTGGCGTTCGCCGCCGAACGTGCGTAAATAGTATAATCGGTGTACTCGCTTAGCCCGCTGAACTTCGTAGAGGTTTGCCAAGTCGTACCGTCTATTGAATACTCCACGCTCTGCCCGTTTGTGGTTTCAACAGCTGTGATTTCAAGTGAATCTTTCCACTTACCGGCAATTTTCGGCGCAGCTACCGCCGCCCCCTGTGCCTTGCTAATCTCAACAGTAAATTCCTTTTCATCTGTACCTTTAATATTCTCCGCCTTGACGGTAAAGGTAAACGTACCCACCGCAGTCGGCGTTCCCGAAATTACGCCGGTTGATGCGTTTAACGCAAGGCCGCCCGGTAATGGCGATGGATAGCCGGGAACAGTCGTCCATTCGATTCCTCCGCCTGTTGCTGTGAGGGTTTGGCTGTATGCCGTGCCATATGTGCCGCTGAGGAGCGATGTTGTTGTGATTTCAGGCACGGTTATATTTATGACATCATTGCCGCTAATCGTGCCGTTGTTTATAATCGCGCCGCCGTCGTTGTAAATCGCACCGCCGTTGTTTATCGTACCGTTGTTGACAATCGTTCCATCGTTCGTAATCTTGCCGAGATTATTGATGATACCGTTATTGGTAATTTGCGTTTTGTTCGCCAGTGTTGTTGTGTCAGGTATCGTCAATGTTTTACCTGCGGGAATCGTCAGGGATAAAGTCGGCGGTATGGTTACAGTTGCGTCTTGCGGTATGGTAACGCTTTCGCCATAAAATGCCGTGCCGTCTATATAATTCGGGTTTGTTGAGTAAACCAAAATTCCTTTTGTTTTGTTGGTTGCAGTCATATCCATACGGTATGTATCACCTGTTGCAAACACGATACAGTCACCGTTTATTGCCAATAAACCTTTTTCACCGGTTGCACCACCGCCGATACCTGCACCAAAACTCGCTGTTGCGGTAACGATACCACCTTTTATGGTGATAGTTCCGCCGCCACCCATAGGACCACCACCGCCGATACCTGCGGCATCGTTCGCACCGGTTGCGGTAACGATACCACCTTCTATAATGATAGTGCCGTCTATATTTTGAGCCTGCGTAGCGCCACTACCAATACCGGCACCACCCAAAGAGTTGTTGCTATTAGCACCCCCTGTTGCGGTAATGTTCCCCCCTTTTATTGTGGTGTTGCCACCCGAAGCACCTGCACCGCCACCGATACCGGCACCACCATTTGTACCCTTTGCTATAATTTCTCCACTGTTTATGACAATAGTACCGGAAGGTATGTTATCGTTACCACCAATTCCCGCACCTTTGTCCCCGCCTGTAGCCGTCAATTTACCCGAACCATTTATAGTAAGTTTCGCATTGATATACACGTTTATTCCGGCAGCGTTACCTCCTCCCGTAAGCGTGTTATTACCTATAAGTGTAAGCGTTAAGTCTGTATTCGGATTTATTGCAAGGGCGGATTTATTCTCACCGGGTGCGGTGATGGAAACATTATTTAATGTAATATTTGCTTTTCCACCTGTCTCTACCATAATACGTTTTCCCGTTGCCGCCGTACCAGTCACTGCAATATTCGCACCATCATGCACAGTCAAGACCGAATCTGCATATGTGGCCTTATGGTCTACACCACTCTTGTCCCACGTTTCAGTTGTGAAATCAAACGTACCCGTAGGTTCGTTTTCGTCTGTATCCGAATCTGCCGCCTGTACCGATAAAGGCACAGCAGGGATAACCGCGAGTGCAAGCGCAAGGGTAACTACCCATGTAATGGCTTTTGAAAATGTTTTCTTGTTCATGTTGTGTCCTCTTTTGTGGTTTGGCTTTGTTGCTTATACATAGTTATATGGTATATTATAGCATGAGTTGGGGGGATTTGTCAAGAATTTTTGGGGGGTGGGAATGGCATCGACCCTATAACAACTGATACGGTAGACGCTGTAGTTAAGGGGATTACCGAATGGACATTCTAAGTCGAAACACAACAAAAGAAAGCAGGCTCTTTTTAGTTTAAGAGCCTGTTATGCTTTTGCAGGGACGCGCATCTTTTCACTATTTCACTTGACAAAAGTGAAATAAGGTGATATAATAGTGAAAAAATGAAATAAAGGGGAAATCATGTACGAAAATGCCAACTTAGAGTTTAAACGCGAATACACCCCCGACCTTAAAAAAGAAATCATAGCTTTCGCAAACACAAGCGGCGGCATTATTTATATCGGGCGGGACGACGAGGGAAAACCGTATCCGATAAGCGATATTAGCGGCACTATGATGCGGATTACAAACAGCATACGCGACAGTATTTTGCCTGATGCGACCATGTTCGTAGGTTGCGAGATGAGTGAGGACGGAATTGTTATTACCGTGCGTGAGGGGACGAACAAGCCGTATTATATCGCCGAAAAAGGGCTGAAACCCTCAGGTGTGTATGTTCGGCAGGGCGCGTCGAGTGTCCCCGCGAGCTTTGAGCAAATCCGCGAGATGATTAAATTGACTGATGACGATAAGTTTGAATCGGCGCGTTCCTTAAATCAAGAGCTGACTTTTGGTGCGGCTACGGTGGAATTTAACCGATTGGGCGTGGAGTTTGGCGAAAGCCAAATGCGTTCTCTCGGAATTATCGGCACGGACGGACTTTATACTAATCTGGGGTTGCTGTTGTCTGACCAATGCGCCCACAGTATTAAGTTTGCTGTTTTCAGCGGCGTCAAAAAAGGCGAGTTTAAAACCCGCAAGGAGATAGCCGGCTCTGTTTTGAAGCAATTGCGGCAGGCATTTGATTTTCTAAGCCTGTCGAATAATCTGCCGGCTACTTTTTCGGGTATAGACCGTATTGAACAGTACGATTATCCTGAAGAAACCATCCGCGAAGCCATGCTTAACGCCATTGTTCACCGCGATTATGCACTTTCCGGCAGTGTAATTGTCAACATATACGATGATCGAATGGAATTTGTTTCGCTCGGCGGATTGGTGGCGGGTCTTAGGATTGAGGATTTATATTTAGGGATTTCTCAGCCTCGCAATGAGAAACTGGCTAATGTTTTTTATCGTTTGAAACATATCGAAGCTTACGGCACGGGGCTAAAAAGAATCATGCAGTATTATGAAGATTTTGAAGTTAAGCCGGAAATTACGGCAACGCAAGGGGCGTTTATGTTGACGTTGCCGAATATGAATTATGCTCGCTCTATTGGAGCAAGGCAAGTCAAGCTGAAATTACAGCATGAAAAAGTCTTAAACTATCTGCAAGACCATGATTTTATTACAAACGAGGTTGTACAGGAACTTCTTTCGGTGAGGCAGACGAGGGCGTATGCGGTGATTCGGGAGATGTTGGGCTTAGGATGGATCGTCAAGGGTGATATAATCAATGAGTATGTACTGAAAGAATAGTTATTTAATAGACAAAAATAATACGTATGTTTTTTCAAAACCAAAAATCCCCCTCACGAGGGGGATTTTTTGCGATATGTCCGGCTTGTCCTATGAATTTTGGTCAACAAATGGTCAACTAAGTTGCTTGAAATTGCATGAAATCAGGGTAGAGTTTAAAAGTCAGGCTTTCTGAAAGCCTGTAATAAAAGGGGTTTGAGAAAGTTACGGTAAGATAGAAAAATTATCTGCCCACTATGTAGAGGAATGTCAAAAAACAAAAAACTTTTATTAAAGAAAGGAATTACATCATGTGCGGATTTTTTAATTGTCTTTGCGGCGTAGGCGGTCGCAGACGCAGACGTAGGTGTTGCTTCCCTTGCTGTTGCTGCATTTGCTGCTGCCCCCGTCGCAGATGCAGACGTGAAGAAATGGAAGAAACAGAAGAAATAGGCGAAACTGCAGGTGCATTCGGATTTTCCGACCGTTGCGGCTGTGGTTGCGGTTTCTAATCTGAGGCTAAACGTTTAAAAAACGCTTGGCGGAAAAGCAAAAAGAGCGGGCGAACCAAACGGGTCGCCCGTCTCTGCATAATTTCCTGTGACACCATTAACAAGCGCCGCTCATAAAATATTTAGCAGAAAGGTCGGTTTTTAAAAAATGATACATGATTTTGTGCAGGCGGCGATTTTGGTTTTGGCTGTTTCCGCTGATGCGTTGGTTTCTGCTTTTGCTTACGGAATGAAAAAAATAAAAATACCTTTTAAATCTGTAATGGTAATTACCGTTATTTGCAGTGCCGTTTTAGCCGTTTCGCTTTTCGCGGGTGAATTCATTCGTTCTTTTTTGCCCGAAGGGACGGCAAAGTCGCTTTGTTTTTTGATTTTATTTTCCCTCGGGCTTGTAAAGTTACTTGATAACGCGCTGAAAGCCCTTATAAGAAAGCATAATCCCCGTGCGCTGAAATTCAAAATTCTAAGCCTGAATTTTATTCTGAACGTTTACGCCAACCCGGAAGACGCGGACGGTGACCGTTCAAAAATCCTCTCCCCCGCTGAGGCGGCGGCGCTTGCAATTGCGCTTTCCCTTGACGGCTTGGCGGCGGGTGTGGGGAGTGCTCTCGGCGGCGCCAATAAGCCGCTCATCATTGCGCTGTCGTTTATAATAAGCGTTCCGGCAATCACCCTCGGCTGTTTTCTCGGCAATAAGGCGGCAGGCAGGTCAAACTCGGGCTTTTCGTGGCTCGGTGGGGCGGGGCTTATGGCATTGGCGGTTTATAAGCTTTTTTGAAAAAAGAGCGGGACTATTTAAAAGCCCCGCCCTGTTTTATGAAAAATGAGCTAATTTAAGTTGGCTACATTTTCAAAATTTTTCTCAACGTTTCAAACGCCTGCTCAGGCTGGTTAATATTTTCAACAGCGCGTTCCATTGGGCAGATGTCGTCGCCGTCGCGGTTTTGGATTTTTTCCACCAACTTTTCGTAAATGCACCGTATTTCAAAACGCGAAAAAACATTTACCGCACTTTGGCTCATAACATCGGCGTAAACTTCCTTTACGCCCGCAAAAGCGAAAAGCAGAGCCGCCGCCTTGCCCACAATGGTATCAGCGGCAGAAAAACCTTTCAAATCAAGCCCGGCGGTTAAAAACTCTAACATAGGGGTAATTCCCCTGCCATTGCTTGTATGGATAATTTCGTTGCTGTACAGGACACAGTTGCCGTAATTGCCGCTTTTAAGCAACGCTTTTGCTTTTTCTAAATCAGTCAAAATAAAATCCTTTCGGAAATCGTCACTTGCGATTAGTGATTATTTTTTAAATATTTATTGTCTTTAACGCGGTAAAGAATCAGCGGAATCAACGCCCACTGAAACAGTATCCCGGGTACGCCGGCAATTATAAAGCCCCATAAGGAATCAACAGAACCCAATTGATTGCCGAGCAGGTAAACTGCGATAAAAACCGCGCTGATTCTCACAAGGCGACCGACAATTTGCACTAATAAGAGTTTAAAAATAACAGGCGAGTTGGTTTTGCCGAGCAGACCCGCGACCAAGCCGTAAGCGGCAAGCTCTAAGATTATAAAGGGCAACATTGCGGCGACGGGCATTCCCGAGATTCCAAAACTGACTAAAGGGCTTAAAAATCCCGCTAAAAGCCCCGCGACAGGACCGGCTAAGAGTCCCGCTAAAATTACCGGAATTTGCATAGGCAGAAAAGCCGCGCCTGTTGCTCCTCCTCCTATTCCCGAAACAGCGCCCGCTATGTGGAAAAGCTGAGGCAAAGCCACCGCGCTTACTATAGCGGCAAGGGTGATTAAAGTTTTTGTTTTTATTGTTGTTTTGTTTAAAGCAATTGTGTTTTTCATGATTTGCTCCTTTCAAGGGAAATATTTACCTTTTAAGTATAACCTGATTTTACCCAAAAGTCAATTAAAAAATAATTGCAATTATTTGTCTATTATGTTAAAATTAAATCATGCTTATTAAAAAAGACGACCTTACAATACGCACGGCAACCCCCGCCGACGCGCCGTTACTCGGCAGATGGTGGCGGGACGGTGAAATAATGGCGTATTCGGGCGAGCCCTTTGGGCTTGATATAACTGATGAAAAGGTAGAAAAGCAGATTCTTTCCTGCTCGGAAGACGCCTATTGCCTGTTGGTTATTGAAAAGGACAATCAGCCAATAGGCGAGATTAGTTATCACAATATGGGTAATAAGACGGTTCAATTCGGCATTAAAATCTGCGTTTCTTCCATGCGTAATAAGGGGCTTGGTACAAAATTCCTGCGTATATTAATTGAGTGCTTATTCAACCGAAAAGGCTTTGAAAAAATAATTGTTGATGTAACACCTGATAACATACGAGCCCGTCACGTTTATGAAAAATTAGGCTTTCGTGAAAAAAACGCAATCTACTACCAATTAACCAAAGCGGATTTTTTATTATAAATTATGAAGAGAGAGTGCGTATGACATTAAAAGACTTAAAAGTAGGACAAAGCGGCAGGGTCAAATCAGTCGGCGGCGAAAAGGCTTTGCGGCGAAGGCTTCTTGATATGGGGATTACTCCGCGGACGTTCATAACCGTAAAAAAAGCCGCCCCTATGGGCGACCCGATTGAACTTTTACTTAGAGGATATGTTTTGTCCCTGCGGCTTGATGACGCCCAAAGCATTGAAATTGCAACAGAATCGGAAATTAAAAAACCGAAAGATTCGGAGGATTTGAAAAGCTATGACCTTTGCGCTTGCGGGAAATCAAAATTGCGGTAAAACCACCCTGTTTAATCAGCTCACCGGCTCAAACCGCCATGTCGGGAATTTTCCCGGAGTGACCGTGGACTGTAAAGAGGGGGGAATCATCGGTTATAAATCCGTCAAAGCCGTGGATTTGCCGGGAATTTACTCCCTTTCGCCTTACACCAATGAGGAAATATTAACGCGGGACTTTCTGCTCACGCAAAAGCCCGATGTTATAATCAACATAATCGACGCGACTAATATGGAACGGAATTTATACCTGACTTTGCAACTTGCGGAGCTTCAGATTCCAATGCTGGTCGCGCTTAATATGATGGACGAGGTTCGTGCCAACAACGGGAGTATTGATATAAAGAGATTGGAGCAGGCTCTCGGAATCCCCGTAGTACCTATTTCAGCTACGAAAAAGCAGGGTATCACCGAGCTTATTGAAAGAGCCCTACATATAGCCGAAAGGAAAATTAAACCTAAGCGGGTGGATTTTTGCTCAGGCGCGGAACACAGGACAATTCACGCCATTGCCCACTTAATAGAAGACCACGCACAAAGAATAGATTTGCCCGCACGTTTCGCCGCGACAAAATTAGTTGAGGGCGATGTTCCGGTTCTTGAAAAACTGGGTTTAACCGAAAACGAAAAAGACATTGTAGAGCATGCCGTAACCGAAATGGAAATTGAACTCGACACCGACAGAGAGGCGGCGCTGGCAGACATGCGTTACAGGTTTATAGAAGACGTCTGCCGCAAGTGTGTGGTGAAAATCGGGGAAAGCCGTGAATACAGGCGAAGCGTTAGGCTTGACAGTATTCTGACCCATAAAATGTTGGCGATTCCGACATTTTTGTTTATAATGCTGACTGTTTTTTGGCTGACCTTCGGGGTTTTCGGAAACAGGCTGAGTGAATTGCTTGAAGACGGAATAACTGCTTTAGGGGTGATAGTCAGCGGCGCGCTTACAAATTTCGGAATGAATCCCGTGATACATTCATTAATAATAGACGGCGTATTCAAGGGTGTAGGCGCGGTTTTAAGTTTTGTGCCGATTATAGTGACGCTTTTCTTTTTTCTTTCAATACTTGAGGACAGCGGTTATATGGCGCGGGTGGCGTTTGTTATGGATAAGCCCCTGCGTAAAATCGGCTTGTCCGGCAGAAGTTTCGCGCCTTTACTTATGGGGTTCGGTTGCAGCGTTCCGGCTATTATGGCGACAAGAACGCTTGGCGGTGAGCGGGACAGGAAAATGACCATTCTCATGATTCCTTTTATGAGCTGCGGTGCGAAACTGCCGATTTACGCATTATTTACGGCGGCTTTTTTCCCAAAATATCAGGCGCTTGTCATGCTCGGTCTTTATGTGACGGGAATCGTATTCGGGATTTTGTCGGCGTTTATCATGAAGAAAACTATTTTTAAAGGTTCTCCCGCACCTTTTGTTATGGAACTGCCTAATTACCGCTTTCCGTCGGGTAAAACCGTATTGCTTCTTATGTGGGACAAGGCGTGGGATTTTATAAGAAAGGCGTTTACGGTTATATTTTTGGCAACGGTTGTCATATGGTTTTTGCAGTCGTTTGACATTCGTATGAACTTGGTTGCAAACAGCGCCGACAGCATGTTAGCATCAATCGGAAAGTTCATAAGCGTAATATTTGAGCCGCTCGGTTTCGCCGACTGGCGGGTTTCGACCTCTTTGGTTACGGGATTTGTCGCCAAGGAGGCGGTCATAAGTACCCTTGCGGTACTGACTGATTCGGGAACGGCTGAAGTTGCCGAAAACTATCTGCACACCCTTTTCACTACCCTTTCGGCAACCAGCTTTTTGGTGTTCACATTGCTTTATACCCCTTGTGTAGCGGCGGTAGCGGCGGCAAAGAGAGAGCTCGGAAGCCTGAAAGGCATGTTTTTTGTAACGCTTTATCAAACAGGTTTTGCTTGGGCGGCGGCATTTCTGTTTTATCGGGTGGGGAGATTAATATTAGACCTCCACTAAAATTAAATCACAGCATATTAACGGCTAATTTTTTAAGAATAGCGTCGGTTGACTTTTGGGCTTCAAAAACCGTCTTTTCAATATCAATCGTCATGTATTCGCCGTCTTTATAAAGGATTTCGCCGTCCGCCACAGTAAGGACAATATCACCTGCGCAGGCGGAATAAACAATGTTATTAACTAAATCGTGGGCGGGGTTCATGTTTGGCTTGGTGATGTCAATGACGATTAAATCAGCCGCACAGCCTGTTTTCAGCAGTCCGCAATCCCGACGCCCCTGTGCAATCGCCCCGGCTCTTGTGGCGGAATAAAGCGTATCTCGCGGGGAGGACGCGGCGGGCTCTGAAAATATTCCTTTATGCAAAAGTGAGAAGAATTTCATTTCTTCGATAAAGTTAAGGCTGTTGTTGCTTGCAACGCCGTCAGTGCCGAGAGCGACATTTACGCCTGCGGCTTTAAGCTTAGGGACGTTGCAGATACCACTGGCTAATTTCAGGTTGCTGACAGGACAAGAGGCGACCGTAACGCCTTTTTGCTTTAAAATTTCTATATCCCCGTCTTCAAGATGGACGCAGTGAGCGGCGGTAGTCGGCGAATCAAACAAGCCCAAATCGCTGAGATATGCCAACGGGGTTTTACCGTGGCGTTTTTTGCACTCCTCATGCTCAAATTTGGTTTCGCTGACGTGGACATGCATATTAGTGCCTATTTCTTTAGTGTATTCCGCAAGTTGCCGGACGATTTTCGGGGTGGAAGTATACTCGGCGTGGAGGGACATGTCTATTTTTACCCGTCCGTCCGAAGAATTATGAAAATTCTTGAATAAATCAGCCGCTTGGGTGAATCTTTCCATATCGTGCAGATTCTCGTCTGTGAAACAGAGAATGGCTCTTGAAATATTCCCTTTTACCCCCGCCTCGGCGTAGGCTTTGACCATATCAGGGCAAAAGTCATACATATCGGTGGTTGAAACTATACCAAAACGAATAGATTCGGCTAAACCTAACATCGTTCCCCAATAAATGTCCTGACCGTTCATTTTAGCCTCAAACGGGAAAATACGGGTTTCAAGCCAGTCCTGCAAATTCATGTTCTCGCCGTAACCACGCAAAAGCGTCATGGGGGTGTGGGCGTGGGTGTTGTAGAATCCGCTCATTAAAAGTCTGCCTTTGCCGTCGTAGCTTTCCCCGAAATCCTC
The DNA here is from genome assembly GCA_009776305.1 of Oscillospiraceae bacterium. GTDB lineage: Bacteria > Bacillota > Clostridia > Oscillospirales > Ruminococcaceae > Ruminiclostridium_E. The sequence goes on from WRLY01000004.1 coordinate 159,802, forward strand.
ATAGGGTTTGCTGTCGCCGATAAAGGCGATTTTTTTGCCTTTTACGCCTACATACATATTTTCCTGAACATTTTGGTTTTCGTCGATGATGGTGATGTTGTTGAACAGCATTTTGTTTCTCCTTTATTTTTGATGATTTATGTTAAACGTATACCTTACTTCTATAAGCTCATTTGATAAAACATTTTCTTTCTCTTTGCCGTCGAGTTTAAATCCGAATTTTTCATAAAACAGTCTTGCGCGCCGATTCTCCTTTAAAGTCCACAGCAGAACGTTTTTATAACCTAAATCAGAGATTTTTTGCAAAGCAAACAGTATCATTTCCCTGCCTACTCCTTTACCCCAATAATCAGGTATGGCGTAGAACGCCGCGACCTCGGCAAAATCGGGTAAATCCTCATCTCTTGATTTGCAAAACGTAAAATGACCGCAAGGAATTTGAGCGTCAAAGGCGATATGAAAGTCCAATTCCCGGTTTTTTATAATTTTTGTGAATCTTTCAGTACTGTATTCAATGTCTGAGTGTTTTTCTAAAAGATTAGCAGGGATTAACTCTTTATACGCCGCCGCCCATGATTTTGATTTAATCTCGGCGAGCAAGCGGGCATCGTCAATTTCCGCTTTTCGTATCGTGTATTTCATAGCTTTTCACCAATTCCTTAAAATGCTTGCCCCGCTCCTCAAAATTTTTATAGAAACCGTAGCTTGCCGCGGCGGGGGAAAGAATACAGCGGGTTTTTGTTACCTTTGCGGCATGATTTACAGCGTCCTGCATATCCTTTGCACGATATATGCGTAGAGGCAAACCTTGTGTTTGCCCGCCGATGGTTTGGGTTTCACGGGCAGACACAAGGTCTGCCCCTACATTTTCGGAAAATTTATCGGCAATCCTGTACCCGCTGTCGGGCAGAACAATTAGATTAAACTTAAAATCGGAGTAGGGAATATTGCCGCCGGCGACTCGCCGAAGAAAATCAATAAGTTCCGAATAATCTATTCCCCTGTCCATGCCGCCGATAATCAGCGTGTCGGTATCGGGAAAAGCTAAAACCGCCGAAATCGCCGCCCTTGGGATAGTGCTTATGCTGTCGTTAATGTATTCGGCATTATTTATAGCTCCCGCGAATTCAAGGCGGTGGGGCAAGCCGTTAAAGCTTTCAACAGCTCTGGCTGCTTCCTTTTCATCACAGCCGAGCCGCACGCAAACAGCAACCGCGACGGCGATGTTATACTGATTATGTTTTCCGGAAAGCCGTGTTTTTACGTTATTGTTTTCTGTAAGGGCGTATGACATTTCAATTTTTTCGCCTTTTGAGGCAAGCAATTTCGGCGATTTTAACTCGTCAAGGTAAAACAGTAAATCTCCGCTCTTTTGGTAAAGATAAATATTCTCCTTTGCCGCTTTGTAATCGGCAAAGCTGTTGTAATGGTCTAAATGCTCCTCATAAATATTTAATAAAACAGCAATGTCGGGAGAAGAGCTTACATATTCTAATTGGTGACAAGACATTTCGGTCGTAAGGATAGTTTCTTTCTTAAACTGTTTTTCAAGAGGCGGGATTCCGATATTCCCGATTAACGCCGATTTTTTTCCACAGGTGTTCAAAATATGGTCAATCAGGGAAGAAACCGTAGACTTGCCCTTTGTGCCTGTTATGCCGATAATTTTATTTTTTCTGAACCGCATTAACAAATCGGTTTGGGAGGTTATTTTCGCCTTTATATGGACGGGAATTTTCCCTAAAAGCGCGATTCCGGGCGATTTCATTATAATGTCAACAGAATTATCATAAATACTGTCAAGATAATTCTCTCCCGAATAAGGCTTATACGGCAAATCCTTAATGGTTTCGGGGTTTTTATCGGCTATAATGATTTCACAGGGTAGGTCTTTAAGCAGGTTTAGCGTAGATTTGCCTTCTAAACCAAAACCTAAAATCAATATTTTTTTATTATGAAAAAATTTTAACAAACCAGTCATTTTAATAACCTCAAAAATTCTTCGGGAACAAAATTATTTTCGTCAAAAGAATTAAGAATGTCAACATCGGGAAGCTTTATTTTATCTGCGTAACCGCGTAATAATTCAGGCGGGGCACTGCGTCGGCAGAGCGCCTTGTAAAGTGCAAAGTTTACCTCGTCACGCGTTCCCACACACTCGAAAGGTTTGTCGTAATCAGGATTTGCGAGTGCGGCGAGCAGGAGCGCTAATTCCTTATTTTCAAGCAGATTTTCACCGAAAATACTTATTAAAACATTATCGTCCAAAAACGCCGCCAGCATGATATAAATGTAGAGGCATTTGGCGCACTTACAACACCAGGTATTTGTCTTCGTACCGACATTGCAGGACTGAAAAATAGGAAAGTAATTCCTATGGCGAATGAATAATTCAGTGATTTTAAGCTCGCTGTAAGCTCTCAACAGGCTGAAATATTGCGGCAAATTTTCGCCCATGCCGTAAACATATTCGCGGAAATCACGCTCGAATTCGACGCTTTTGCTGTACTGATGATTAACGCCGTCGGCGGTATTGCCCTCATTGGCGCTGCTCTCGTTTGAAAGAACGATATACTTTTTCCCCGCCATATAGCCGAAAAGCAGGGACGAAAACGCTATAATTGAAGAAAAAGGCGTGTGACCGTTCAGATAGCCTTGCTTATTGAGTTCAAGCAGGGTGGGGTCTATTGTGCGGGAAACCTTTATTATTCGTGAATTCGGGTAGCCCGCCATTTTAGCTGAATCAATCGCCCGCTTTATGTCACCTACTACAAAACAACTGTTGAATTGGCGTTGCTCCCTAATTAATTCCAGCGTGACAATGCTGTCTTTGCCGCCGCCAACGGGAATTAAACAGCCTAATAATTCACGACTTTGCAATGGGGGCAATTTTGCGCCGTTTGCGTATATTTGCATAAAGTTATCGCCAGCTTTTATGCCGTTGATATAGAAAAATTCCCCCAAGCCATTCCTGTAAAGCTTTTTCCACCAATTTATCTGCCACTCGTCCAAATTACCGCACCTTATTTCGACCATTTCGGGGCAGGCGCACTTCCAGTAGCTAATCAGTTCAGCCATGCCGAGATTAAAAGCCAATAAATCTATATTGCCTTGTAACGGCAAATTGCCGTCAAACCGCCATTCGGGCTTAAATTGGAAACTATTGTCGGGGGAGCTACCCTCTATTGAAAAATGAAAGGTTATTTTCCCCTCGGTAATTGAAAAATCATGATATATAAGTTTTTTGTGCTTTTTGCGTAATTCATGAAATTTAGCCGAATTGTTCTTCATAAAACTCCTTTTTTATCAGAAAGACTTTTATTTGGTCGAAATATGTGTTAAAATAGAATAAATTAAAAATTTCACGGAGAAGAGACATGGACGCAAAAACATTTTTAATCGAAGTAAGAAAGCTTAATTTTTCGGGCAGGGAATTTCTTGAAATTATCGGAAATTCCAAAATAAGCAACAGCGTTTATAATGAAATAAAAGGAAGTTCCGGGCTGACCTTTGAGCGACTTGTGGAGTTGTTAGAGGGTTCGCCGCTTGAGAGCGATGATTACACACGGCTTTTGAGCGATGCGAGTGCACTTGTTAAGCACAGGGAAAAAGACCGCCGCCAAAGCGAGGAAAAGTTAGAGCGGGCGTTAAAAGAATCACAGAAACGGTTAGAGGAACAGGAACGCGCCCGAAACGCCGAACGCGCGGCAGAGCTTTTAGCCGAAGCCAAAAGAAAAGCCAGAGAGCAATATATAGCCGAAACGCAGGGGGGGCAGACGGCGCGGGAGATTTCTGTTGCGAAGGAGATTCCCGCGGTTCAGGAAATTACCGCCGCGCGGGAGATTCCGCAAGCACGGGATAACGGCGCATATAAGGTAAATGTTGATTTTTCAGAAGATGAAGACGGCGCGGAATCCGAAACTTCAGACGTTACGGCTGTTTCAGATGATTTTAACCATTCGGCTGATTCAGATAACTCCGATGATTATTATAATCCCGATGAATACACCGAATACGAAGATTATGAACAGGACGACGGGGAAACTTATGAGGGAGCGGTGCAGATTAACCACTCCGACAATAAGCCCAAGCTGATTTTATGCTTTTGCATGGCAATTGCGTTAATCTGCACAAGCTTTGTCCTGCGTTACTTCTATACGGGCTCGTTCTTTATCGAAAGCGAGGAAAATGTAAATTTTGAAGTTCCCGAAACATATTACGACCTGTCGCAAAGGTTGATTAAAGCAGGGGATTACGTTTCGCTTACGCCGCAAGAATTATCACCCGAAAAAAATTATAGGCTGGCTGATGAGGAAAACCAAGGTTTTTCAAAAAAACTGCTTTTTAACGACAGATATATCTTTAACATTATAGAAAATAAGCTTTATGTTATTGAAATAAACAACGGCGCTATGACCAAAATCGCCTCAATTGAGCTTGGCGGCAGAACAACGCGGGAAATTTTTCTCTACGGGAACAAGCTTTACGCAATATTTGAGGGGGAATACAGGGGCGAATATTCTCATGATATAAACGACGGAAATGAAACCCTTGATTATGAAACCGCCGCTCCCGAAACCCTAAGCGGAAGCTTTGCCCAGAAAACGGTTACGGTACGGGTTTATGACGCGCTGGATTTTTCGGACACGCCTGAGCTTGAATTTACGGTTGACGGCGAACTTTTCGAATACAGCGAGTATAATTCGACGTTTTTATACAAAAATAAGCCTGTAATCGTCACAAATTACACCCCTCACGAGCCGGAAGCTCACAGCGACTTAGCGGCGTTTGTGCCGTCATATACGGTAAATACGGGAGTTCCCGAAAAAAGTTTCGTAGCTATAGACAATATTTACGCGCCGCCCGCCCGCCTTATGAACACCGAAATGACCGTAATCAGCATTATAGACGGAAATAAAGCAGAGGTTTTCGCTGTTGTTGGGGGCAGGGGTAGCGTTTACGCAGGAGAAACCGCGCTTTTTGTAACCCAAACAGCCAATGCGGGAGATTCCCGTAGCATGGGAAACCTACGCAATTCCGGCTTTAATTCAAGGCTAATTAAGCTTGACGAGACAGGGAGTGGCGAATCGGTTTATTACGATTTTAAAGGCGTTATTCCCGGCGGCGCGGTAGATGAGCGAGCGGGAATAGTGCGCGTAGGCGTAAACGAGGGGGGCGGGAGCGCCCTTTATGTCCTTAACAGTCAGCTTGAACTTATTTCACGGGTTATAAATATAGGAACAGGCGCAAGCAACCAGCAAATTCTCTTTGACAGCGAGCGGGCTTATTTCATATCCGATAAGCTTTACGCTTTTAACACCGCGATACCTGACGACATAATACCCGCTGTTGAACCGTTTCCCAATATTTATTCCGATGATTTTTACAAAATTTCAAACAGGGAGCGGCTTGAAATAGCAATTGAGCTTGACGACGAGGGTCGGCGGGCGGGAATACGGCTGAACGTTCATAAAAGTGAGCTTAGTGAAACGCCGACTGCAATTGCCGCAACCTATCTTATTACTGCTGAAAGCGGCGTGGCAGGCAACTGGAATCCTTTCCTTTTCACCGACGCCGAAACCGACAGAGACGCTGTTTTGATTTCCCGCGAGGATGGCATAATAATAATACCGGTAACATATTCAAACAGCATATCCAATATAGAAAAGATTATAGTCTTTGATTATAACGAGTTTGCGGGTTTGGTAAAAAGGGGCGAAATTGTTTATTACGACATAAACAAGGAAAGCCGCCGTGCCGTGCTTATTGACGGGTATATATATTCCTTTTGGGATACTCTGGCGGTGAGCATAGATGAAACGGCTCTGACGGTCGTTCAAAAATTAGAGCTGTAACTCTAATGAACCTGTATTCAATAAAAAACCTTAGTAACCCCTATATCATAGATAGCGTAAGGCGAATCTGACGGTATATGTCCCTCGATTTCACCCTCAAGGATTTGCCTCGCGCCTTTGGCTAACTGCTCAATCATGTTTACGGGGAATGTCAGCGCCTGATGTGAGCAGTATATGGTTTTTAACTCGTTTTTCATACAGAGCAGTTTTTCAAGGCTATAAACATAAGCCTCCATATTGCGTCCTCTGTGTATACGGTCATTGAACATATATACACAATCGCTCAATACCGTGTCCCCGGCGAAAAGGATTCCGTTATTACGTTCAAGAAAAGCTACGCTTCCGGGGGTATGTCCGGGGAGGAGAATCACTTCCAGCATACCGCCGCCTATGTTTATGAAGTCGCTTTCCCACATGGGAACTAAGGTCAGTGGTTTGTCTTTGGGTTTCTCCACGCTATATTCAAAAGCGTCTTCATTTTCCGCAGGAGCGTTTTCATCGACGGGGGGGCTTTCAGTTAAAATTGAATCGCTTGCGTTAAGATTACGCTCTATATCGCGGTAACGCGAGAATTCGGAAGTGTGAAGGTAAGCCCGTTCAAACTGCAGGTTCGCGCCTATGTGGTCGGGGTCTGAATGGGTGTTGGCAACGATTACGGGCAATTTTGTAATTTTTTCAACCTCTGCTCTGAGGTTGCCCGTGCCGAAACCCGTGTCAATCAGTAATGCCGCCTCCCTGCCGATAAGCAGAAAACAACGGACAGAATTTTCCTGTATTGCGAAAAGGTCTTCGGCTATTTGCATAACATTATATGGTTTTTTTTGGCTAATCATATTTTTTCCCTCCGAAACAGCTTGTCAGCATTTTCATATATTTTACCATATTTTTAAATATATTTCAATACAATAAATAAAACTGTTGAAATTCTTTCCGTTATATAGTATAATATTGTAGAGAACACCGTCAGGAGCGTTCCTATTGTAAATAAAAAACAGAGAGGGAATAAAATGCCACAAGAATTTTTTGTAGGGCTTGACGTACTCATTAATGAGTTCGAGCTCGAGGTTATGTACTCCGCGTGCGACCCGTCCGACATTCATGTGTTCAACAACGACATAAACCGCCCCGGATTGCAGCTGGCGGGATTCTATGAATACTACGACAACAGCCGCATACAAATAGTGGGCAAGGCGGAGTTTGCCTATTTGGCGCGTTATACTGAGGAGGAAAGGCTTCGTGTCTTTGACGAGCTTTTTGTGACCAAGCCCCCTGCATTCATCATAACGCGGGAGATTGACCCTTACCCGGAGATTTTATCCGTCGCGGCGAATTATGAAGTCACAGTACTGCGAAGCAAGGAAAGCACATCGGCTTTTATGGCAAAGCTTATAGCCTATCTTAATATAAAGCTTGCGCCCCGCATTACCCGTCACGGCGTACTGATTGAGGTTTACGGCGAGGGCTTGCTTATTTTGGGCGAAAGCGGCGTGGGTAAAAGCGAAACGGCGATTGAGCTTGTAAAGCGCGGTCACAGATTAGTTGCCGACGACGCGGTGGAAATCCGCCGCACCTCCAACATAACCCTTGTCGGGAGTTCTCCAGATAACATTCGCCACTTCCTTGAACTGCGGGGAATAGGCATTATCAACGCCCGTCAGCTTTTCGGTATGGGGGCGGTTAAGATTTCGGAGAAAATCGACCTTGTTGTGGAGATGGAGCTTTGGAATCCCGAAAAGGTCTATGACCGTATGGGTATGGACAATCATTATATGTCTATTTTAGGGGTTAAAGTTCCCCACGTAACCATACCTGTAAAGCCGGGACGAAACTTAGCCGTCATTCTTGAGGTAGCGGCTATGAACAACCGTCAGAAGAAGATGGGTTATAATGCCGCGAGAGAGCTTTTGGATAACTTAGGACTCAATATTGAGGCGAGTAATACCGTCACCGACTGGGAGCATACCTAAACCATCAATAATAAATAGTTTTCGTATACATAAAATGTGCGCGGAATAGAATTAAAGTATGATTAAATCTGACAAACTTGAAAAAATATGCCTAAAGTATAACGCGGCTTTCTGCAAGGATGAGGTTTTAGCGCCTTACACCACCTTTAAAATCGGCGGGACTTGCGATATTTTTATAAAGATTAACAGCCGCGAATGTCTGCGCGACATTGTGCTTTGTTGTAAAAACGGGAATATACCCTGCCGTGTGATAGGCAGGGGAAGTAATATCCTTATTGGCGACGAAGGTGTAAAAGGCGCGGTTTTATTGCTTGGCGGCGATTTTGCGGCTGTTTCAACAGACAGCAAAGACAATGTAATATTTTGTGACGCGGGGGCAAGCCTGACAAGCTTGTGTCTTGCCGCTCGGGACAATTCGCTGACGGGTCTGGAATTTGCGTATGGAATTCCGGGTTCTGTCGGCGGTGCTGTTTATATGAACGCGGGGGCTTACGACGGGGAAATTTCTCAGGTAATACGTTCCTGCGAGTACCTTGACGCCGACGGCAGTATAAAAAAGCTGAATTGCTTTAATAATCCGGAATTCTCACACAGAAAAAGCCCCTTTACCTGCAAGCCGACGGCGGCAATATCCTCGAAAAAAATTATTCTGTCGGCTGAATTTGCGCTTACTTTAGGCAAACAAGCGCAAATTAATGCAAAAATGGAAGAATTTATGAAAAGGCGTAAAGATAAACAGCCCCTTGAATTCCCCAGTGCGGGCAGTACTTTTAAGCGACCCGGAGGGGATTACGCGTCGCGGTTAGTTGATATATGCGGGCTTAAAGGTTTGTCGGTCGGCGGCGCACAGGTCAGCAAAAAGCACGCGGGGTTTATTATAAATAAAGGTAACGCTACCTGCAAGGACGTTTTGGAGCTTATAGAAATTGTAAGGGCGCGAGTTCTTAGGGAAACGGGAATAAATTTGGAACGTGAAGTGGAGATTTTAAAATAATAGCTGATTTACCGCAATTCATAACCTGTGGAGGTTTGATATATGGAAATAATTATAATAACCGGCTTATCCGGTTCGGGGAAATCCTGTGTGGCAGATATTTTGGAGGATACGGGCTATTTTTGCGCCGACAATCTTCCGCCTCAGCTTATTACAAAATTTGCGGAAATATGCAGGGAAAGTCCCGCGATTGAAAAAGTAGCGTTAGTCACCGATATTCGCGGCGGCTCAATGTTTTTGTCTTTACCTGAAAGGCTTGACGACTTGCGGGAAAAAGGTTTCAACGTGAAGTTGCTTTACGCCGACGCCGACCCCGAAGCTATAAAAAAGCGGTTCAGTGAAACCCGCCGCCGTCACCCTCTTATAGATATGGCGGGCGGCGATTTGGATAAGGCTATTGCCGCCGAAAGGGATATTTTAGCCCCTATGAAACAGGTAGCGGATTTTTATATTGATACCAGCGTGATTGCCGTTTCACGGCTTAAAGAGCATATTTCAGAGTTGCTGTCGCAGGATTTTTCAGGTACTATGGCAATAACCTGTATGTCGTTCGGATTTAAGCACGGTATTCCGGGGCAGACAGACTTAATGTTCGATGTGCGGTTTTTACCCAACCCTTTTTATGAGGAAAATCTGAAACAAAAAACAGGGCTTGAAAAAGAAGTGCGCGATTTTGTCATGGACTCGGATGTAACCAAAACCGCGCTTGAAAAAATCGGCGATTTGCTTGACTTTTTAATCCCCGAATATGTTAAGGAGGGTAAAAGCCGCCTGACAATCGCTTTCGGCTGTACGGGCGGGCGGCACAGGAGCGTTGCTTTGGCTGAGTATTTCCGCGACGAGCTGAAAAGCAAAGGTTATAACGCGGGGGTTCTGCACAGGAATATCGGGGAGCAGGGCGGACGTTGAAAAAAGGGGGAAGTAAATGTCTTTTTCAAGTGACGTCAAAAACGAACTTAATAATATACCTGTAACCTCCAAAAAGGCTCGTCAAGCTTTGCGTCAGGGTATGCTTTACGGTTCAAAAAATGAAAAAGCAGGCAGGCTAATAACCCCAAGCGGCGACAACGAAACAGGTTTATTTCTACGGGGCGTTTTTTTGTCTTGCGGAACCGTTTCAGACCCTGTAAAGGATTATCATTTGGAATTAAACCTGCCTGATGAAAATAAGCGAGAGGAATTATTCACACTAATTACCGAAAACGGAATAGCCATAAGAAAATCGGCAGGGAAAAACCGCCTGTATATCAAGGAGAGCGAGCTTATTTCAGACTTTTTGACCTATATCGGCGCGGGCGTAAATTCAATGGAAATCATGAACGCGAAAATTTTAAAAGAATTACGAAACAACATCAACCGTACCGTCAACTGCGAGGCGGCAAATATAGGAAAAACCGCGCGGGCGGCGGGCAAGCAGATTGCCGACATTGAGCTGATTTATAAGAAAAAAGGCAAAAATTTTCTGCCGCCCGAGCTTCGTCAGGTAGCCGACTTGAGGCTGAATCATTTTGAAAAGAGCTTGAAAGAAATCGGCGAGGAGTGCGAGCCTAAACTAAGCCGAAGTGGGGTTTTCCACAGGTTGGAGAAAATCGGCAATATAGCGGAGAAGTTAAAAAATGAAAATCAAAAAAATTAAAATAAACGCAAAAACCCCTTATGACGTTATTGTAGGTAAAGGCTTGTTGCCGGAATTAGCGGCGTACCTGCCAAATGAATTACATGTAGGCAAAACAGCCGTAATTATTACAGATAGTAATGTTATGCCTTTATATGAGCCTCTTGCACGTAAATCCCTCGAAGACGCGGGTTACAAGGTGATTTCCCATGCCTTTGAAAGCGGCGAGAAGCATAAAACGCCCGAAGAATTAATAAAAATATTAAACTTTATGGCAGACAATAAAGTTACCCGCTCAGATTTTATTATTGCGCTCGGCGGCGGGATTACGGGGGATATGGCGGGTTTTGCGGCGGGGGTTTATCTGCGGGGGATAGATTATGTGCAGATTCCGACCACGTTTTTGGCGGCGGTGGATTCTTCCGTTGGGGGGAAAACAGCGGTAAATTTAAACGCAGGGAAAAATTTAGCAGGGCTTTTTTATCAGCCGAGCGTTGTCATTTGCGACCCTGATGTTTTTGAAACTTTAGATGATTTAACCTTTGCGGACGGCGTTTCGGAGGCGATCAAGCACGGGTTTATTTTGGACGGGGAATTTTTTCTTAAGCTTAAAGGGAAAACCCGAGCTCAATATATGGACGATATTGTAGAGATTATCGCGCGGAATGTTGAAATCAAGGGTGAAATCGTAGGTGCGGACGAGTTTGAGCGGGGTAAAAGACAGCTTTTGAATTTCGGACATACGGCGGGTCACGCTATTGAAAAATGCACCGACCATGCTTATACCCACGGACAAGCCGTGGCGGCGGGAATGTTTATCATGTCGCGGGCGGGGTATAAAAAGGGGTTTTGCGAGCAAGATTTTTCAAGTGAAATCAGCGAGGCTTTAGTTGCTTTTCCGTGGCAATTTACTTTTAAATTTTCAGTTGAGGATATGTATCAAGCGGCGTTGTCAGATAAAAAAAGAAGCGGCGGCAAAATAAATATCATAATTCCCGAAAGTGTAGGAAAATGCGTAATTAAAGAGATAAACGCCGAAGAATTATATGAAATCTTTGAACTTGGAGTGAAATAAATGGACGTAAAAATAACTCCTCATGTTTTAGGGGGGGGTATCAGGGCAATTACCTCAAAATCGGCGGCTCACCGAGCTTTAATCTGTGCGGCGATTTCGCGGTGGCAGGGGCAGGGAGAGACCGAAGTCCGCTTTGACGATACCTCTGAAGATATTGAAGCTACGGCTAAATGTCTTGAAGCAATGAGGGAAAAGAATTCGCCCGTTGTGAACTGCGGGGAAAGCGGCTCGACTTTCAGGTTTTTGTTGCCGTTAGCGTTGCTCTTATGTGAAAATGCCGAATTTGCGGGAAAGGGCAGGTTGCCCGAACGCCCGATTTCGGATTTACTGAACGCACTTCGCGCTAACGGCGCGGAATTTTCAGCCGAAAAAATTCCTTTTAGGGTTTCGGGTAAACTTAAAAGCGGTGAATACAGACTTCCCGGTAACATAAGTTCGCAGTTTGTGAGCGGGTTGTTATTCGCGTTACCGCTTTTGGACGGCGACAGCGTTATAACCCTGACCTCCCGACTTGAATCTATAGCTTACGTTGATATGACGGTTAATATGTTGAAAAAATTCGGGGTTGAAATAATTCATGAAGCTGACAATTATACGGTTAAAGGAAATCAAAAGTATCGCTCTCCCGAAGTCATAAACGTTGAAAGTGACTGGTCGAACGCCGCATTTTTTCTTGCGGCGGGGGCGCTTGGAGAAAGCCGAAACGGTGTTACTATGACAGGGCTTGACATGAATTCCGCGCAGGGAGATAAGGAAATAGTAGAATTATTGAAAAAGTTCGGCGCGGGAGTTAAGGTTTGCGAAAAAAGCGTTAAGGTTTTGCCCGGGGAACTTAAAGGCATAGAAATTGATGTTTCGGAAATACCTGATTTACTTCCTATTTTGGCGGTTACGGGGGCGTTTGCAAAAGGCAAAACCCTGCTTTATAACGCCGCAAGATTAAGAATGAAAGAAAGCGACCGCCTGTCGAGCGTTTGCGAAATGCTTGGGAATCTCGGAGCAAAAGTTGAGGAAAAGCCCGACAGCCTTGTAATTACGGGAAGTCCCGGTAAGCTTAATGGCGGAACAGTAAACGGCAAAGGCGACCACAGAATCGTTATGTCGGCGGCAATTTGCGGGTGCTTTTGTGAAAACGAGGTCATGATTAAAGGCGCGGAAGCCGTAAATAAATCCTATCCGAGATTTTTCGAGGATTACGCTAAATTAGGGGGTAAGTATGTCATCGGTTTTCGGTAAAAATCTAAAAGTTTCAATCTTCGGGGAATCCCACGGGCAGGCAATCGGCGCGGTAATCGACGGACTTCCCGCCGGTGAGGAAATTGACAGGGAGGAGCTCTGCGTATTTATGGCAAGGCGTGCGCCCGGAGGCGGGTTTGCCACGCCGCGCAAGGAAAGCGATTTGCCTGAATTTATATCGGGAATTTATACCAACGAGCCATTGGCGGCGATTAAAACCACTGGCGCGCCTGTCTGCATTATAATTGAAAATAAAAATGCGCGGTCTTCCGACTACGCTAAATTAAACCGAATCCCCCGCCCCGGTCACGCTGATTTTACAGCGTGGCTAAAGTATAAAGGTTTCGCCGATATGCGGGGAGGCGGGCATTTTTCGGGCAGACTAACCGCTCCGCTTTGTGCGGCAGGGGGGATTGCACTCCAAATTCTAAAAAGGCGAGGCGTCAGCATAGGCAGCCATATAGCCTCAATAGGTGAAGTTAATGACAGTTTTTTCGGCGTAGGTGTTACAAAGGAGCAATTAGCTGAAATTTCGGCAAAAAGTTTCCCTGTTATAGACGCCCAAGCGGGCGAAAAAATGAAAGCGCTTATAAAAAGTCTTGACGGTGATTCTGTCGGGGGTGTGATTGAATGTTGCGCTGTCGGCGTTCCCGCAGGGCTTGGCGGGGGAATTTACGGACTTGAAAGCTCTCTCGCCGCAATACTTTTCGGGATTCCTGCCGTTAAGGGGGTTGAATTCGGCTCGGGATTTGAGGGGAGTGGAAAATTAGGCAGTCAGAATAATGACAGATTTATTATAAATGGTGGGGAAATAGTTACCAAAACTAACAATCACGGCGGAATCCTCGGGGGGATTACCACGGGTATGCCGCTTGTGTTCAGAATCGCACTGAAACCAACGCCGTCAATCGCGCTCGAACAGGACAGCGTTGACATTGATACCCTTAAAAGCGTCAAGCTTGAAATCGGCGGCAGGCACGACCCCTGTATTGCGGTACGCGCCGCACCTGTGGCGGAGGCGGTAGCGGCGTTGGTGGTGCTTGATGAGATGATGTGCGGGTAATTTATATTTTACATTTAAAAGAAAGGAACAAAAACAATGAATCTAAACGACATCAGAAAAGAAATCGACTCGACCGATAACCAAATAGCCGAACTGATTCACAAGCGCATGGAGATTATCAAAAAAGTCGCGGAATACAAAAAGCAGACGGGCACGGGCGTTGCCGATAAAAAGCGGGAGCGTGAAATTTTAGACCGTATCTGTAAAGAAGAAAGCGATGATTATTTGCGGTTGGTTTTTTTAACGATTTTTGACGCCAGCCGTTCCTATCAAAGCTATCTTATGGGAAATAAAAATGAATTGTCCGAGAGAATAACAAAAGCGCTGGAGGAAACCCCTCAGCTTTTCCCGAGAAAAGCCACGGTCGCCTGTCAGGGCGTGGAGGGCGCGTTCTCACAGCAGGCGTGTAACAGACTGTTTCCAATCGCTAATATTATGTACTTTTCCGACTTTGATTTGGTTTTTAAGGCGGTTGAAAGCGGAATGTGCGCCTATGGGCTTTTGCCGCTTGAAAACAGCTCCTACGGCTCTGTCGGCGAGGTTTACGACCTTATGCGGACAAAGAATTTCAATATTGTAAGAAGTATACGTCTGCATATTCATCACGCGCTTTTAGCCAAAAAGGGCGTAAAATTAGATGAAGTTACCGAAGTATTATCAATTGACCCCGCTTTGGGGCAATGCGGCGAGTTTTTAAGAAACCTTAAAAATGTGAAAATTACTACATTCCCGAATACCGCCGCTGCCGCCGAATATGTCTCGAAGTCGCCTGACAGGGGAGTAGCCGCCGTTTGTTCGCCGAGTTGCGCCGATTATTACGGACTTGACGTTCTGAAAGACGGCATACAGGACAGCGATAATAATTATACCCGCTTTATCTGTATTTCCAAAAAGCCGGAAATTTATCCCGGCTCAAACCGCATAAGCCTTATGCTTAGTCTGCCGCATGAACCGGGCAGTCTTTACCGTCTTGTGGGCAGATTCGCCTCACTGGGTTTAAACCTGAATAAGCTCGAAAGCCGTACCATAAGCGGAAAGGATTTTTCATTTATGTTTTATTTCGACTTTGAGGGTTCTGTTGTTGACGAACGGGTTAAGGCGTTGCTTGCCGACCTTTCGGAGAGCAATCACAGTTTTGTATTTTTGGGGAATTATTTGGAGGTTAATTAGGTACTGTTGTATATTAAGGCAGAAAGTGCAAACCTTAAAAGCCGCCGACTTTTACACGCTCGTCGCAATTCTCGCAATATAATATGCCTGTACGTTTTGATAACTGTCTTGCGGAAAATAAATTGTCCCTTAGACAAGCCATTTAAAGGTTGCCTAAGGGACAATTTCTGCGGATAAGAGGACTTGAACCTCCACCTAATTGCTTAGACATGGACCTGAACCATGCGCGTCTGCCATTCCGCCATATCCGCATATTATTTCCTTAACCGACAAATTAAATTATAGCACACCTTTTTTGAAAAAGCAATATATTTGCCTGAAATAATAAATGCCATGTTTTAGCACTCTCTGGTTGAGAGTGCTAAAATTCGCCTTTTTGTCACTAAATCATCACACGGTTATCACTTCTCGGGGTTAATATATAATCACAGAAAACACCGTTCAACGGAAGAAGGAGGAAATTCATAATGTTTAGAATCACACCGTACAAAAGCTTTGACCTACTCGACGCGTTCAGAGATTTCGAGAGAGATTTCTTCGGAAGCGAAATGCCTGTAACCACCTGCAAAACCGATATACGCGAGGAAGACGGAAAGTTTATCCTTGACGCGGAAATGCCCGGTTTCGACAAAGAAGATATAAAAATCGACGTCGAGGGCGAACGCCTCTGCCTCACAGCCGAGCGTAAAAATCAAAGCGAAACAAAAGAAAGTAGCTTTATCCGCAGGGAGCGCAGTTATGGCGCGTACAAAAGATGCTTTAATATCGAAAATGTTGAAGCAGACAAAATCGAAGCCGCATACAAAAACGGCGTACTGACCGTAACAATGCCCAAAAAGGGTGAAGAAACGCCTAAGGCGAGAAGATTAGAGATTAACTGAAAACAAGCAAAATGGCGGGGAACGCAACAAACTCCCCGCCATTTGTTTTTGCAACCGTTGCGTAACCAACCTTTGTGTAAATTAAATAAAATTACCCAATATATATATATATATATATATTGGGTAATTTTATACAAAAAAGCGAGTTAAAATTCTACGCGATTTACGATATTCCATAAAAAAATTGACGATTGTCCATTGACTTTTGGAAAAAACATGATAAAATAATATTACACATTTTTTATGTGCAATATTATTTTACTTACAAAGGAGAAAAATTCATGAAAAAAGTTTTAAACTTAGTTTTAGCAACAGTAATGATTTTGTCATTGTTTACCTTTACGGCAAGCGCGGCAGACGTCACGTTACTGGATACGAAGTCTTTACCCGAAAACACTACTTTAGGAGAAATTAACACCACATTATCTGCAAACGGTATAGACCTTAGCCCTATTTCGCCTTATCAAGCTCCGGTGGCGAGCGAAACTAACATAACTACTGAGAATAATGGGCTTTTGCCCGGAGTTGCAATACTTATTAATAACAGAGAAGATAACATGTCGGGTATGTTATTCTGGTTTAGGAGTGGTTCTTCCGGTTCTGCTGCCGGCTCGGCTTATAAAATTTCTGTAAGCGGTCGTGCCGGTGCTGACGCGGGCAGAAAAGTTGGTTTACGCCTTAACCAAACCTCGTGGCTTAAAGAAACGACAACTGACGCAAACGGAAACTTTAATTTTGAATTCACAACTCCTGTAGTAACCGACAGCGGCTATTTCTTTAGACTGGTGACAGATGATACAAGTTGGATAAGAGTGACCGCACTGACTATTGCAAAGACCGATGGCGTTCCAACGACCGTATCAACCCCGACAGCTACGCCGAACGGCGGAATATTTTCCACAAGCCAAAATGTAACCCTTTCAAGCGCGACAGAGAGCGCGAATATTTACTATACTTTGGACGGCACAACTCCGACGGCGGAAAGCACGCTTTATGAGGGCGCGTTCACACTGACCGAAACAACCACGGTTAAGGCTATCGCGGTTAAGGACGGCATGAACAACAGCGCAGTGCTGACCGTGACGTTTACAAAGGACACCGGCGGTGGCGGCGGTGGCGGCGGTGGCGGCGGTGGTGGCGGTGGCGGCGGTACGCCTAACCCCTCACCCTCTACCCCCAATAATAACGATGCTGTTCCCGACCCTGCTCCCGCTCCCGAACCGAGAACTCCGTCTACAGGCGGCTCTGCTGATACCACAACCGCTCCCGCTACTACAATCAGTGACAGCGCAATCAACGACATTTTAGCGCAGGATAACCCTGTAATTGATTTAGCTGAACTCGGCGGCGATACCATACTTTCGGCAGACGCGTTACAGGCAATCGCAGAGGCGGGCAAGCCGGTTGAAGTGCAACTTGAAAACGGCTTTACCCTTAGAATCGACCCCGATACCATCACGGCTGACGCAAGAGCTTTCGACCTCGATATAGCAATCGACGCCAATACAACATCGGCTAATGTTTCGGGCGTGGCAATTCCCGCCAATTCATTAGTCATCACCCCCAATATGACCGGAGCGTTCGGCTTTGAAATTACGGTAGTTGTCACCCCCTCACAACTTCAAGCGGCAGGCATCAACCCCGAAACCGTGAAACTTTGGTATGTAAACGACGAAGGCGTTGTTTCTGAAGTTATGGGCGGCGTAATCCGCAAGGCTGACGGAACGATTGAAATTTCGTTCGACCACGCGTCATTCTACGTACTGTCTGACACTGCACCCGTAGGCACCGCAAAAGAAGACAACCCCGGCACAGGTGCGACAAACGCGCTGGCAGGCGTTGGCGCTTTGGCGCTCTTTGCGACAGGCGTTGCAGTATTTGTACGCAAACGTAAATAAAATTACAGCTTTTTCTTCAAAATTTTTCCTCATTAAACGAAAACAGGGCGGCGACTATTTTCATAGTCCCGCCCTGTTTTCGTTATATCGCCATGCTGTCGTAAGCCTTAATCACCTTTTCTGTCCACTCGTCAAACTCGGGGTCGGGAATCTGCATATCTTTGTTTGCCGTGAAATATGCCACTGATTCCCGCGCACCTTGGTCAAAGCGGGTTGTAGCCGTAAAATCGGGAACTAAGCGTTTAATTTTGGTGTTGTCAAAAACTACCGAATTGGACTTATCGCCTAAAAGCCCGCCCTCAAGCTCGGGATTGCATTTTACTAAAAAGTCGCTCGAAATATGGCGGATGACAGGCTCTTTGCCCACACAGTTTCCAAGGCAGTGATAAATCTGATTCCATGTCAGCGATTCATCGCTTGTAATATGTACGGCTTCGCCGATTGCGTGAATATTCCCCATAAGTCCGCAGAAAGCCTTTGCAAAATCGCGGCTGTGGGTCAGCGTCCATAGCGAGCTACCGTCTCCGTGAACAATTACCGGCTTATCCTCCATTATTCTTTTTAAGACCTGCCACGAGCCCTTGTCACCGTGAATCGCCAAAGGTATACTGCGCTCGTCGTAGGTGTGACTGGGGCGCACTATGGTAATCGGGAAACCGCTTTCACGGTTAGCGTTTATAAAAATTTCCTCACAGGCGATTTTGTCACGCGAGTATGCCCAGTAAGGGTTGACAAGGGGGGTGCTTTCGGTTATGAGATAGCTTGCGAGGGGTTTTTGGTAGGCTGACGCAGAGCTTATAAAAATATACTGTTTGGTAATTCCCGAAAATAATTCTAAATCTCTGCGGGCTTGTTCGGGTGTAAAGACAATGAAATTCGCCACTACGTCAAAATTATGAGCCTTTAATTTTTCCGCAACGTCGGCTTTGTCGGAAATGTCAGCCTGTATGTAATTAATCGGCGAGCCGCCGACGGCTGATATTTCAGCATCTAAGCTTTTAAGCCTTGCGTTACTTTTCCCGCGGTTAAGCAGGTATAATTCTACCCCTGATTTTGCCGCTAATTTGGATATTTCGGTACTTATTGTTCCTGTACCGCCGATAAATAATGCTTTCATGTTTTTGCTCCTTATGTTTGATATAATTATTGTAAAACATAAAGAATGAAAAGTCAAGCGCCGAGCTATCGAAGGCATTATTTGTTTTTGCAATATTGTGCAAATTTGTGCAGTTTTATTCCTGCTCTCTCACCCCGTCTATATGTATAAGCCTTGACACGTTATAATAATAAGTATTCAGCGGTCTGTCGATTGAATCGTAGGTATGCGCGGCTATAAGAATATTGTCGGGAGCAGGGGAAAATCCGGTTTCCAAAACCACAAGGGTATGCCCGAAAACCTCCCCGTCAAAGCTTAACTGAATAAAATCGCCGGGCAATGCGGCATAAAGCGGCAGAACCCTGCCGTAAGGACCTGCCCCTTGGTTATTCGTGAGAAATCGTGCGAAATATTCAGCGCCCGTCCAGGCGGGGGCGCGGCTGTTCAGTGAAATGTAGTACCAGCCCGTTTCAGGTGTGAAATTCATCACTCCGCTACCCGCATACAGGCATTGCGAGGCAAAGTTGGTGCAATCCCCGCCTATTTCCTGAAAATCGTAAAATTCCGGATTTCTCGACAGCGCCCACTTACGGGCGTAGCTTACCGCCGCTTCTCTGTTATAGAGCATAATATTGGTCACCTTTATGTTTATTTTCTGCCGAATATTACCATTATATGAGTGAGCGGTTTTTATTGACAATAAGCGGAAAAAAGGTTACAATTAATATATTAAGCTATAATTTGGCTTGTTTGAAGGTACATAAATGAAAAAAGCGTTGATTTATCTTGGCGTCACTGCGGCGCTTAATATCATATTCAGGCTCATAAGCAGGAATTCACTCGCCTTTTCCGAATGGTACGCGACTGTTGTTTACCCGCTTATATCGGGCATTTTGGCGAGGATTACAGGGGTTTTCCCTTTTGCCTTAGCCGAAATACTGCTTTACATAATGATATTATTAATATTAACCGGCTTTGTTTTCTTTACAATCAGGCTTATTAAATCTTCAGGCAGACGGGTAAAGGTTTTGCTTTTTTCGTTAGTTGCACTTTCCTGCACAGTTTCGACCTTCATGGCGGTATTTTTATTTAACTGCGGTATTAATTATCACAGGCAGACCTTTTTCTATTACAGCGGACTAACCATTGATTTATACGACAACGAGGATTTGCGCGGGGTTATAGACGAGGTAATAGGAGAGCTTTATGAAATTATTCCCCATATAACGACAGGGGAACAGGGTCAGTTTATCATGACTCCAGATAAGCTGAATCCCACCGTGAGAAGCTCAATGAATAAATTAGGTGAAATTTATCCCGTCCTTGATGCATACTACCCAAACCCTAAGCCCATGTTACTGTCTATGCAAATTTTAACCCCGACCCTTACCTGCGGTATTTTTTCACCTTTTACAATGGAGGCTATTTATAACGCCGATATGCCTCACTCGCAAATCCCTTTTACGGTCAGCCATGAATTGTCGCATCTTGCCGGTTTTATGCGGGAAGACGAGGCAAATTTCATAGCGTTCTTAGCCTGTAGGGAAAGCGGGGACTTTGATTTTATGTATAGCGGATATACAAACGCCTTGGTTTATTTACTCAACGCGTTTTTAGAAGAATCGGAGTGGGAAGAGTATTCTGAAATGTACATGACCATTCCCGAGCAGGTCAGAACCGAGTACAATTATACCATGAATTACTGGCATCCGCCCCGCGAAACCTCCTTTTCGACCGCCGTAAGCGAAATCGTTTCAAGCGCCGCCGGAACGGTCAACGACGCATATTTAAAATCGCAGGGGCAAAGCGATGGCGTCAAGAGCTACGGACGGTTGGTTGATTTGATGATTGCTGATTATATTGAAAGAAATAAAACTGACTATTGACAAAATTGCCGCAATGTGTTAAAATATATTTTGTAATTACTTTGGGCAATACTTTGAGCGCCGTTAGCTCAGCTGGATAGAGTGTCTGGCTACGAACCAGAAGGTCAGGGGTTCAAATCCCTTACGGCGTGCTATTACTTCGTGTGCGAAGTAATAAAAAACACCTGCGCTAAACGCAGGTGTTTTTTATTACTGCCGGCAATTGTTACTTTGAGTATGTTTAATTTTACTTTTTCTTTTTGGGTTAGGCAGAGGGGCAAATGTGTGAAAAATATTTATAATGCGTGTCCGCCGCTTACTTTTATAACTTGCCCTGTCACCATTGCGGCGTGTTCACTTGCGAGAAACAAAGCGGTTTGGGCTATGTCTTGCGGTTGAATAAGCTTACCGAGCGGGATTTGCGGGAGAACGGCATCTGCTAATTCTTGGTCAATCCAACCTGTTTGCGTTGGTCCCGGCGCAATACAATTCACGGTGATATTGTATTTTCCCACGCCTATCGCAATGTTTCGCGTAAATGCTTCGGTAGCCGCTTTGCTTGCAGAATAAGTTATCTGTACCCCCGGGAAAGCCTGCGCCGCATCGGTTGAAAAATTTATAACACGCCCATAATCACCACGCCGCCTTACAAATTCACGAATCATTAAAAGCGTTCCCCTGACGTTCACAGCAAATGTTTCATCAATTACGCTTTGCGTTAATGTTTCGATTGTATCATAATCACCATCATCTGCGGCGGCGGCATTATTTATGAGAATGTCCACCTTACCGAAACGCTCTATAACACGCTCAAAAAGACCATTGACGCTGTCCTCGCTTGAAATATCACTCTCTAAAACAAGATACTCGGCGTTTAATGCGCGTAATTGTTCCTCAACTTCTGTCATATCGCCGCTGTTTGCCTTAAAATAGCGGTCAACCCCACAGGCTTCGACTTTGCTTTCGTCATAACTGTGAGGAATTTTTTTATAAACAAGCGCAAGGCGAACACCCTCACGCGCAAAAGCAAGAGCCATTGTCGCACCTATACCTTGCGGATTATTTGTGCCTGTAATTATGGCTGATTTGCCTTTTAATCCTAAATCCATATTTACACTACCTCTCTTAATATAACACTTTAACTTTATTTCAAAATAGCTCTGGTAAAGCTACCGCTTACGCAACCGAATTACTATTAATTTTATTAATAACCGAACGAATTCCTTCCCAAATCATTAAATCTGTAAATATTTCAACGATACTTCCGCGCTCTGTAAAAGGCGCTTCTTGCATAACAGACATATCTTTCATAATGCCATTACGGACGATATACTCAACGATTTGATTGACAAAATAAATCTGACGACTATCAAGTGATGAATTTTCTAAATATTCAGCGAAAGCGACTTTTGCAGAGTTCATATCTAAACCAACAATTTCACGTACAAACTCGCCGAGCGGCTTTGCGCCTACTTCTGCCTCGTATTCGTCTTTTGTGCCAATTTCGCTCCAGAGAATTTGCTCAAGAATTTTAACATCATCACTGGTCAATGGAACATTGGTCTTTAATTTTGCTATGACATCATTATCCTGATTTTCACGGATATAGAACTCGACTTTTGCCTTGTAATTTTTTAAGTCATCACTTTCTAAATTCGAATCCTTGAAATCAATCGAAAGAATATCATCATCGAAATTTGTAGTATATTTAATACGTCCTTTCGGGATATACTTCATCAAACTGCGAAGGTTTTCTCTTATATTTTCAAGTTCGGGAATCCCCGCATCTTCAAAATAACTTGTGTGGAGTAGCTTGTTTATTAATTCCGACTGCGCCATAATTTCCGGAATATTGGCTATACCCGAAACAGCGGTAACTTTTTTCATTAAATCGCTTCTTGCGCGAGCATATTTTTTGCCCTCAATATAAGCCAATTCAATGCCATAAACCAACGAATCAAATCGCACCGCATTGACCTCGTCATTGTCCGGTAGAATAAGCGGTGCAAGTTCTTCTCTTATATTTAAAGTATCTTCATAAGTCAAATTCGTATAATTTTCCGGTAATGAGTATAATTCAACACACCTTAAATGCTGACGAACAGCAAAATTTTCACGGTTAAGCTCTTTTACTTTTGCAACCATATCGTTTACTAATTCTTTGCGAAAGGCAATTAAATCTTTTGTTTGAAATTTTAAATCTTGCAATTTATATGCAAGTTGTGCCTTTAATGTAAATATCGAACATTGTAAAGCCAATATAGTTGGAACTTCCGATGGTTGCCCCATTCTGAAAAACTCAAAATTGTTGCAAAAATCGAAAATATAAAACTGCTTCTTGTCCTCTCCGTCAAGTAATTCCGGACAAAGACGTGTACCTCGTCCAATCATCTGCCAAAATTTCGTCTTGCTCATAACTTTTTTAAAGAAAACAAGGTTCAGTATTTCGGGAATGTCAATGCCGGTGTCAAGCATATCGACTGAAATCGCAATCTGTGGCAGTTTTTTGGGGTCTGAAAATTCGTCGATTGCACTTTGAACATAGTTTATATAATTATCAATGACTTTTGTGTATCCGGGCAAATTCGGGTATTCTTTACCGAAGATTTCATGGATTTTCTCTGCATGGTCATGATTCTTTGCAAAGATAATAGTTTTACCGTGCTTCTCTCCGTAGTCAATGCGAAGACCGTTAGTCATAAGCGTGTTAATGGCTTTTTTTATAGTGTCCTCATTAAAAACCCATTCGTTGAGGGCAGATGAATTAATTCGTTCGGGGAGTTCGCCGTCCTCATTGGTGAAAGTATCTTCATAAAAAAGCTTATCTTCATCGGATAAGTCTTCATAAATTATACCTTTTTCAATGAATTTTAATTTGACTTCTGCGGGAACAAAGTTTACCAAATATCCGTCTTTAACAGCTTGGTCGAGGTCATAACCGTAAGTGGGAACACCGTTTTCAAGTTCAAAAATATTGTAAGTGTTTTTGTCGATTTCATCTTTTGGTGTAGCAGTAAGTCCAACAAGGCGCGCATCAAAATAAGTGAAAATATCTCGGTATTTATTATAAATAGAACGATGTGCTTCATCACAGATAACAAGGTCGAAATGTCCCGAAGTAAACATCTTTACATCTTCTTTATCTCGCGCCGTGTCAATGCAGTTCATCATAGTTTGATAGGTAGAAAAAACGCAATGCGCGCTGTAATTGTCTTTCTCCTCGCAGAGATTAGTTACAGATAAGTTCGGAAGTAAATTAACGAAAGAGCGTTTTGCTTGTGTTACAAGTGAATTTCGGTCTGCTAAGAACAGCACATTTTTAACCCAACCGTGTTGCAGTAAAATATCAACCAAACCGATTATTGTCCTCGTTTTGCCGGAACCTGTCGCCATTACTAATAAAGCTTTGCGACGGTTTTTCTCATCGAAAGTATTGCAGACGGCTTTTATTGCGGCTTCTTGATAATAGCGACCTGCAATTCCTCTATTAATTGTGATATTTTTCGGGCTCTTTCGCATGGTTTGCAGATTAAATAATTTCTCTAAATCGCGTTTGGAATATATAGTCGCAACCTTGCGCTCGGGTTCATATTTATCGTTAAATATGCGCGTATCAAAGCCATTTGTGAGGAAGATTACAGGACGACGCTTGAATTTCTGCTCAAGTAAATCAGCATACAGTTTCGCTTGTTGACGACCTTTCGCAACATCGGCACAGGTTCGTTTTGCTTCGATTACAGCAAGCGGCTTTCCGTCATCACCGAGTAGAACATAATCTGCAAAACCCGTTTTCGATTGGTTCGGCATACCCGAAAGCTCATATTCATTAAGCCAATCTTTTCCCTCAACCCAACCCGCATCAATCAGCATAGTGTCTATATATAATTTCCGCGTTTTGTATTCCGATAAATCAAGCGGTTTCGGGTTATAGCTTTGCTGCTGCTCATTTCTGCGGGAGGTAAGCTCTGCTTTTAATGTTTTGTTCTCATTAATTAATACTTCAAAATTTATATCGGGAACAATAGGCGGCGGGATTTTATCAACCTCTGTGAGTAATGCAGGCTCAAAAACTCTCTCGGTATATTCATCGGCATAACAGCAAGCAACAAAATCCAAGAAGATAAATAAATTTTCAAGGCAGAGCTCTGCTCGCTCCCTTGTAACCTTACCCGAATCGTGCGCGGCATCGTTCCCGACCTTGCGAACTAAAGTCATGCGTCGGTGTATGTCAATACCTACAATCTCCCGAAAATCCTCCGAGTTCATTAACAAAACAAGCGTAGTTTGATAATCGGACATGGTGAGGTCGCCGTCAACGCTGTACATCCATTTGACAGCGCTTTCCATTGCACGGCGACAGTTAATCGCAGATGCAGCAATGTCGATATTCAAGATTTTTTCAGCCGCAATCGCCGCATCGGCAAAGGCGGTGAATTTCTGCTCGCTTTTGAGAAAATCAAAGTTGGTCATGTTTCTACCTCTTTATACGGTGATTAATTCCTTTTCGACCTGCGGCTCGGTTTCTTCTGCTTTTGGGGTTAGGTCTATTTTAAAAAGATTAGTGTTTACCGCAATATGGATTCTTTCCTCAAACAATTCTTGTTTATCTTCAGGAAAGTCTGTTAATCTATAGAATCGTTCCCATACAGCTTCTTCACTTGCAAACACATCTTCAGGGTTCACGTCGTTCCAATCGTCATCTTTAATGAAAATAATTAATTGATTGACGTCGCTATTTTGAAGCCATGTCGCTATATTTTTCCACCAGGTTGTATCTGTTTCACCAAGCGACATACCGAAAACGCAAACAACTCTACTGTTATTAATCATATTCGTTGCATTTGTATCGTTTAATTCTTTTAATCCTTCATTAGTAATAGGTTTGATAAATCTCTTTTTAAATTTCTTATTTGAACGTATTTTTTCATTTAATATTTGTTCTTCATTATCAACGCCCATTATCATATTTTTATGAACTGTACCATGTATATGAATTAAATTTGCAATATTGTTACTGTAAGTATAGTTAAGTCTACGCACGGATATTGGTATATTAGTATCCTTTACTATTTTTATACATTTATCAAAAACCTCTGTATAATTAAATGTAATAAAATTATAATGCCAATTCTCGCTTAAATGAGATTTCATTGCGCTATCTATGATTTCTTGACGTGCAATCGGTAGGTATGATTTAAAATTTAGAAGTGAGTTCTTAAACACAGCTATAATATCGTCTGAAAAAGTATCATAATTAATTCTTTTTTCTTGATTCTTTAAATAATCACTAAGTTTTTCTTGAAAATCTTTTTTACAAAATATAAAATCATTTTCGTCACCATCTTTATACTTTAATGTATATTCCCCCATCATTTTTTCGGCATCTGCCCACGATTTTAAATCTTTTTTAATATCTTTTTTGAACCGTATTAAACGAGGGTCTTCATCATGAGGAACATCACTATAATACGATAAAAAATGTTCATATTTCGTATGTAGTCCTACATTCAAATCAAATCCATTCCCGATTAAAAACGTAATATTCATTGCTTCTCCTCTCCAAAATACTCCTGTATCAACGCGCTATACAACACTTCCAACTGCTTCAATCCCTGCCTTGCCTCCTCCCTCGCCCGCTCAACGCCCTGTACAAACTCAGCGAATTGGGTTTGAAGTGGTAGCGGGGGAAGCGGGAACTTTATAGACTTTATTTCAGGCATAGATGGAAAATTAGAAATACCGCTACCCCTACTAACGCCAAACAGCTTGCCCTGCATATACTTGTCTTTAAATAAAGTTATAAAGAATATATTATTAACAACCTCATTATTTAATTTTATCTTTAATAATGCTTGATTAATAATTCCCGGCTTTGCGTATGAAGGTATTTCTGCAATCCTACCAAGTGTTCCTGAACAACTAACAATTAAATCACCGGGCTTCACGCTAAAACCTTTCATTTCTTCATGCTTTTCGTTGGTTATATAATATTTTTCATACTTAAAATCATTATGAATAGCGTGCCTTTGCTCATAGACTAAAAAACCATTTTCTACAAAATCGTCCTTTTTAAGAGAGCCACCAAAAGGTCCTCTTTTTAAAGAGTTTTTACTATCGCTAATAATGTCTAATAGTGTAGAATACTGAAACTCTGACTGGTTAAGGTCCCCAAACATCTCTGTAAACCTCGCCTTTACCAACAAGTCAAGTTGCTCTATTTGTTTTTTTCGTTCAGCGATGAGGTCGCTTACTTTGTCTAAGACAGCGGCGATTTTTCGTTGAGTGGGAAGTGGGGGTAGGGGGATTTTTATGTGCGAATAAGTTGAAATCCAATATCTTTTATGAAGCGTGGTATCAATATTTATAGTGGACATTTTTAAAAATACATACTTAATGTCCGACTTTTTTTCATCGTTAGTTAATATCTTCATGGCAGAGGATTTTACCTTAAAAGGGAAATCAACATACTTCTTCGCCGTTGTAA
Organism: Oscillospiraceae bacterium; assembly: GCA_009776305.1. Classification (GTDB taxonomy): domain Bacteria; phylum Bacillota; class Clostridia; order Oscillospirales; family Ruminococcaceae; genus Ruminiclostridium_E. Next base: position 187,001 of record WRLY01000004.1, read on the forward strand.
AATCATCAAAAATAATACATGGCAAATTAGTATAGATATTTTCCTTTTCATCAGTATAGCCTAATATAAAAGATTGTCCTGCTGTTAATACGGGCGTTTCAAATGAATTATCATAAGTCGTATCTTCAACTATATATTTTGTCGGTTGTTCGTAAGCGAGAACTTCACCAAGCGAAACCATATTATTCATTCAACATCGCCTCCAGTTCTTTCAGCCCTGTGGAAATGCGTTGTTCGGCGGCGAAGATGTCGGCGAGTATTTCACTCGTGGGAGGGTATTCTACGGTTTTGGTAATGATTTTTTTATATTTATTAATTGAGAGGTCGTAATTATTTGCGGCGATTTCAGCTTTAGTCACAAGGAAACTCTGCTCGGTGGGTTCGCGCATGGCTTCTGCGGCAAGGTTTCCGAAGCGTGTTATAATGTCGGGGATGTCATTTTGCTCAATTGCGGTGCGTTTGTCGTCAAGACTGAAACCGTCGGCTTTCATGTCATAAAACCAGACGTTTTCCGTGCCGCCGTGTTCGGTTTTTGTGAAGATAATCACAGCGGTAGAAACACCGGCATAAGGTTTAAACACTCCCGACGGCATGGAAATTACAGCCTCCATACGGTGATTTTCAATAAGTTCTTTTCTGATAGATTTGTGCGCGGTTGACGACCCGAATAATACCCCGTCAGGTACGATACAGGCGCACCTGCCGCCAATTTGCAACATACGCAAAAACAGTGCAAGAAAGAGCAGTTCTGTTTTCTTGGTTTTGCAGACTTTTACTAAATCCGCAGAAACCGTATCAGCATCTAAACTGCCCTTAAATGGCGGGTTTGCAAGAATTAGCGAGTAGCGATTTTTGTCGGGGTTTTGGTCAGAAAGGCTATCACGATATTCGATAAAAGGGTTATCAATTCCGTGGGTCATCATGTTCATTGCGCCGATTCGCAGCATAGTCCTGTCCATGTCATAACCAAAAAACATATTGTTCATGTAGTGATTTTTTTTGAGTTTATTGAAGAAAATCTCTTCTCGCAAGTTGTATTTCAGATACTCGCCGGCAGCTACAAGAAACCCCGAAGTTCCACAGGCAGGGTCGCATATAATATCATCTGCGGTCGGTTTCATCATATCCACCATCATGCGGATAATATGCCGCGGAGTACGGAACTGCCCGTTAAGCCCCGACTGCGAAATTTTTGATAAAAGATATTCGTATGTATCCCCGCGGGTGTCGGAATTGCTGTCGGAATGGGTTCTGATTAATTCATAAATCGCATCAAGCGAATCCACCACTTTCGATAATAAAAGCGGCGTGGGAATTTTAAAAATTGCATCATCCATGTACTTGGAATAGGCACTTCCTTTATCGGCGTGCAGATTTTTTATGAAAGGGAAAACCCACTCCTGCACCACCGAATACATTTTCCCGGCAGGAAGGTCACGGAACACCGACCACTTCAACTGCTGTCCCTCTATCTGCAGACCACCGATACCGACTCCTTTTCCCTCGTTCCCGAAGATACTCGTGTGAGAAGTGCCGAGCATAACGCTCTCTTTCGCGCGCAGATTATCAAGGTCGTCCAAATCACGGATAAACATTAAATAGGTAATCTGCTCAATCACATCAAGCGGATTAACCAACCCGCCCGCTGCAAATATATCCCAAAGTCCGTCAATTTTATTTTTGATTTCTCCTGTAATCATCAATCTTTCTCCCTGTTCCAAATATATTGTGTGTAGCGTCCGCCGCCGAGTTTAATTATATCGCTACTTTTCAAAAGGTCATTCAAAGTCCGTTGAACGGTTATTTGACTAATATCCGGGCATTGTTCAAGGATTTCCCGCTTTGTAATTCTGCCGAGGGTGTTTTTTATAACCTCTTTGACCATTTCGGGTTTAGGTATTTTGTTCTCTGAAAAAAGCTCTATTCTCGAAACAAAATCGCGGTATGCTGCGAGTATTACCCCTAATGTGTATCTCACAAAAGGCGCGTAATCATTCGCACCCCCATGCCAATCCCTTGAACTGTCATATAAAGCTTCATAATAGGTTTCCTTCGACTGTTCGATTAACTTTTCGATACTGATATACTTTCCGACTATATAACCGGCACGATATAATAACAGTAGGGTGAGCAATCTGCTCATTCTTCCGTTTCCATCGCTGAAAGGGTGTATGCAAAGAAAATCCTGTATAAACGCAGGAATAACAAGCAATAATTCTGCTTGCTTACTTACAGCTTTATCGAAAGCTACGCAGATTTTCTCCATAGCATCCGCGGTTTCCCACGCCTCAACCGGTTGAAATCTGATAAAGCTGTTCCCCTCGCCGTCAACTTCCTCAATTAAATTGTTAGTGGCTTTATAAACACCGCCGATATTTTTACCACTGAATTTATACATATCGCGGTGTAATTGAAGGAAAATACCTGTCTTCGGTGGAATATATTCATGACTTTCATGGATAGTCGCCAACACATCTCTATAACCAGCTATTTCTTGCTCATCTCTGGTGCGCGGCATGGTTTTTTCCTTTACGAGCAACTTAAGACGCTCATCAGATGTAAAAATCCCCTCGATTCGGTTAGACGCCTCGGTGCTTTGTATTTTTGCCATTTCGACAAGCCTGTCTAAAACATCCGATTTGGCTTGTCCCAATAATCCTTGCTTGCCTTTGTATTCATGTATTTGGGTAAGAAGAGTGACAATTTTACCCGTGAGTAGCTTTTCACATACGGTTTCGTAGTTAAATTCTCTCAAGACAATCCTCCGGAATTCAATTTAATCATTTACATATATATGATTAAATTGAAGTATAACATAAATATTTTGAAAAGTCAAGAGGTTTACTAAATGTTTTTTCTTGACATTTTGAAATGAATTTTGCTAAAATAGGAACAACATATAAGGTTGTGGCAAAGTAATAATGTACGACAAAAACAAACGCGAACGCCTCGCCGACTATGAAAAATCGGCAGGTGTTCGCGTTTGTTCGTATAGATGGGAGTGGGCGGATTTGAACCACCGAAGCTTGCGCAACAGATTTACAGTCTGCCCCCTTTGGCCACTCGGGAACACTCCCGCGAAAAATTCGATAAGCTGGTGGACGGATTCGAACCCCCGACCTGCTGATTACAAGTCAGCTGCTCTACCAACTGAGCTACACCAGCGCAAGTGCGCTACTTATGCGCCTTCAGGGACTCGAACCCCGGACCTACCGGTTATGAGCCGGGTGCTCTAACCAACTGAGCTAAAGGCGCGGATATTTTACCGCCGAGAATCTTGCGTACTTCAATAAAAGCTGAAATTCTCACAACGTTAAAAGGATAAAAAATATCGCCTACTGCGGCGAGCCGCTGACCCGTAGGGGACTCGAACCCCTGTTGCCGCCGTGAAAGGGCGGAGTCTTAACCGCTTGACCAACGGGCCTGATTCCCATTCAGGTAAATACACCTTCAGGGACTCGAACCCTGGACCCATTGATTAAGAGTCAATTGCTCTACCAACTGAGCTAAAGGTGCGAATTTGCAACATTAATATTATAGCATAAGATAGAGAGGTTGTCAAGGGTTTTTTTCTTTTTTTAACGCTTTGTTAAATGCCGCCGTCTAACTCGTTTTTATATGCTTTTAAATTCTTAATCGTCTTAATTATAAAGTTTCTGTCGGGCTCGCTTAAAGCCTCCAAATTCAATGTTTCCGCGTTCATATCAAATAAGCTGTCCTGAAAAAGAAAATCCATTGAAATTTTTAACTCATTACATATTTTAATTATTGTGCCTAAACCCGCTCTGCCATTGTCGCTTTCAATCCTTGAAAGGAAATTCTCACTAATATTTATTTTTTCCGAAAGCTCACGCATAGTAAGTCGTCGGTTTTTCCTCGCTTCTCTTACACGCAAGCCCAGCTCCCTGTATTTTATCTCAGAATTGTTATCCGAACGCATGCCATCACTCCTTATAAGAACATTTTATATCTTATTTGGAAATAAAAATACGTCCTTTTAATTGAAATAAATTAATTTTTAGGACTATTTCGCTTGACATGCTTGTCTTACTATGGTATAATTTGGAAAAAGAATAAAAATTTTGCGGTTGTGGGGTACATTATGTCTATCATTCGTGATATTTATGGTAATATGATCGGGCGTATAAAAAGCCACATAGCAATCAGTAAAGTTAAACTTTTAAAATATCACAAACAAGCGAGGTAACAAACATGGCAAAATTCAGATGTCCACGCGCAGGTTGTAATTTCAAGACAAAAGACTCTTTATTTGGTGGTGTAAAAGGTGTGATTTGCCCGAATTGCCGTGATAGAAACGCTATGAAGTATGGGAGGGATAATAAAGACTTTATATGTTTAAATTGTAATACGTTTTGGCATGGCATTTGTTGCCCCGAGTGCGGAACAATGATAACAAGACCCTTATTGTTTGGCATTCTATAAGAGAAACGACTATATTTATTATTACACAGTTGTATTACTTGGCTTATTATTGCAACGAATACGAAAAGACGGAAAATAAAAATGTCTCTGTTTTAAAGCAGAGACATTTTAATTTATTATTTTTTACGCAGTCGCCGCCGGCGGAACATCATCGCCACCGTCCGGCAATTCCGGAGGTTTCCCACCCGAAGAAAGCGCTCCGGCTATACCCGCCAAGCCCAAAACTATGAACGCGGCAGCCGTGAATATTTTCGCAAATGCGCCAACCAAAACCGTAAACGCGCCCGGATAAACAAGACCGGAAATCCCGCAAATTACAATCAAAATACCGCTAATTAGTGACCAAATCCAAGCCTTGCTTCCTTTGTTTTTCATCTCACTGAAAGCGTCAATAAAACGTGAAACACCCGCAAATATAGCCCAGATTCCTATAAAGATTCCAATGGTCAGCGCTCCCATAATCCTGTCTTCAACGCGACCGAAAAGCATAAAACAACCAAATATCACATTTATGATTCCCGCTACGATATTCCAACCGTTGCGGTTTTCTTTATCAACAAAATACCGTAATATAAGCTGTACACCGTGAACCAAAACAGCCGCCGAGAACACCCACACTATGCTACTGACAGGGGCAAAAAATAAGTACCCACCGGCTACAACCATTATCAAACACGAAATAATTGTCAAAATTCTCAATCCAACTGATGGCTTTTTAGTTTCCATATCGTCCCCCGAATTATTATGTTTTTTAATTTTTACTAAGAAAACTGTCAAACAATTCTCTCAAAACTGAATAACGAAACAGAGAGCTAACCCATTTAAGATATAAAAGGGAAAGCAAAAAACTTAAAATTGAAAGAACATAAGACATAACCCTGACCGCAAT
>WRLY01000005.1 GCA_009776305.1 Oscillospiraceae bacterium
TTTGACAATGTTCCCGCCGTTATCGGCAAGCTGAACCACGTCGCCGTGCGCGTTGTAGACATACCAACCGTAGTCGGATTTTATGCCGTTAATATATGATACCACATTTTGCCCCGAAATGTCAAGTGCAATATCCGTGCCGAGCCAGACATGTTCGGTTGTCGTATTTCCGGTGGTTTTACTGCACCGCATGTTGTCGGGATTGTAGTCGTATAGCGTTGTCGAAGCGCCGTTTGTCCATGTTTTCATGCGGTTCAAAAGGTCGAAAGTCTGTATGATTGTTACCGTGCCGCCGTACCGCCCTCTAAAGTTGCAATGCGTTTTTCAAAAACATCGGACGTGGGGTTCATCAGACGTGTGTAGATATTGCCGCCCTCGCTGAGTGCGAAACGCCCTGCCGCTTGCGCGCTGTCCTTGAACACATACAACGAGGTCTGATAAATCGGGACGGCTCTCGAATTGGTGGTGGGGTCGGGGTTTTCTTGTCCTGCATGAACTTGCAGGGTTTCAAATTTGTAGTTATTTGACATTTTATAAACCTTCCTCTCCAAGCTTCGAGAAATAATAAGGCGTTTTTCCTCTGATATTTGAGCTTTTTTAAAAGTATTTTACCTTTCTTAAATTATTTTAGTATTTCCGCAACAGCTTCTATTTCCACAAAAGAGCCTTTCGGTAAGGCTCTAACAGCGACACATGAACGCGCGGGCTTTTGAGTGAAGAATCGGGCATAAACCTCATTAAATTCCGCAAAATTATCCATATCGGTCAAAAAACAAGTGGTTTTTATTACGCTGTCAAGACTGCTTTCAGCGGCAATTAACACTTCATTAAGGTTTTTAATTACTTGCTCGGTTTGCTCTTTAATTCCACCTTCGACTATTTCACCCGATTCCGGCGAAAGAGGAATTTGCCCCGATGTGTAAACGAAAGTGCTTGTTACTATTGCTTGCGAATAAGCACCGATTGCCGCCGGAGCTTTGGTTGTTGTAATTGATTTCATTTTTTCCTTTTCCTTTTAGATTACATAATCCCAAAATTCGTTTTGCTCTAATTCGACTTTTTCAAGATTTGAGCTTTTACCGCTCTTGAATTGTAATTCGGGATTCTTAACACTAACCCTCGTTTTGTCAGGTACGGACTTTGTAACAAATGCGTTTCCTCCAATTGTCGCGCCCTCGCCGATAACCGTTTCGCCGCCTAAGATAGATGCCCCCGAATAAACCGTGACATAATCCTCCAAAGTCGGGTGTCTTTTTACGCTTTTAAGTTTTTGACCGCCCCTCGTTGACAACGCACCGAGGGTAACACCTTGATAGATTTTAACGTAATTTCCGATGATTGCGGTTTCGCCGATTACCACGCCCGTACCGTGGTCGATGAAGAAATACGCTCCGATTTTCGCGCCGGGGTGAATATCAATTCCGGTAATGCTGTGAGCGTGTTCTGTCATCATTCGCGGAATGAGCGGTACATTCAAATCGTACAAGACGTGTGCAATTCGCTGTACCATGACCGCAAAAACACCGGGATATGAAATTACTATTTCGGCACGACTGTAAGCGGCGGGGTCGCCCTCATACGCCGCTTCTACATCGGTTTTGAGTGTTTCCCGAAGTGAGGGTATTTTTGCGATAAAACTACCCGCCGTTTCCTCGGATACACCTTGACTTTTCAAGTCGGCATAGACATATTCAAGCGACTTTACTAATTCGTTTTCTACACTTTTACCTTTACCGAAATACTCCGGAAAAAGAATAAATCTCATTTTCTCGATAATATCGCTGATTACATCTTTTTCCGGTTGTTTTTCAGTTACGGTTTTATCAAAGTTTTTCAAAATTTGCTCTGCAACAGACCTTATCATAACACCTAACTCCCTACAAGTTCATAAATCGCCCTTACCATTACATCAATCTCCCCAAAAGTGTTATAAAACGCAAAGGTCGGGCGTACACTTGATTCCACGCCGAAGTGCCGCAGAATAGGTTGAGCGCAGTGGTGCCCCGTGCGAACCGCAATGCCGTAATTGTTGAGGTACTTTCCGACTTGCTCGGTTGTGAATCCGTCAAGCACGAACGACAAAACGCTTGTTTTCTCGGCGGCAGTACCAATCAACTTGACACCGCTTATTTTACCAAGTTCCGACGTTGCATAAGCCAATAAATCATGCTCGTATTTCAGAATATTCGGAAGACCTATTTCGCTGACATAATCCAAAGCCGCGCCTAAGCCCACGGCATCAGCGATACTCCCTGTCCCTGCCTCGAATTTAAGCGGCGCGGGATTGTAGACTGTTCGCTCAAAAGTAACGTCTTTAATCATGTTACCGCCGCCTTGATACGGCTGTGCAATTTCAAGCAATTCTTTTTTGCCGTATAGTGCGCCAATACCGGTCGGTGCATAAATCTTATGCCCTGAAAACACAAAGAAATCAGCATCGAGAGCGGTTACGTTTACCGGAATATGCGAGATTGACTGCGCGCCGTCAACCAAAATCCGCACACCGTGCCGATGAGCAATTTGTACCATTTCATGCACGGGGGTAATTGTACCGAGCGCGTTCGACACCTGCGTTACCGAAGCAAATTTGGTGTTATGATTGAACAGCTTTTCATACTCCGAAAGTATAATTTGCCCTGTGCTGTCAACAGGCGCGACCTTGATTTTCGCGCCCGTTTCGGCGGCTATAATTTGCCACGGAACTATGTTGGCGTGATGTTCGAGCATGGTGAGGATAATCTCGCTGTTTTGGTTTAATAGCGGCTTGACGTAACTTTGTGCTACAAGGTTAATCCCCTCGGTAGTGCCGCGAACGAAAACTATATTTTCCGGTGAACCCGCCCCTATGAAATCGGCTACTTTCCCCCTTGCCGCTTCGTAAGCATCGGTAGAACGCGCCGCCAATTCGTGCGCCCCCCTGTGTACGTTGGAATTTTCATGCTCGTAGTAATAGCTGATTCTGTTTATTACTTGGCGCGGCTTTTGTGTAGTCGCGCCGTTGTCGAACCAAATTAAAGGCTTGCCGTTTACCTTTTCTGAAAGTATAGGAAAATCCGCACGGATTTTGTCTACACTCACATTACCGACATGAGCGACATTATTACCGCCGAAATCCGTAAATGTATCACCGTAATAAGGTGCAATTACAGGAGAATGGGCGGCTTGCTCTTTTGCCTCTTCCTCTAATAATAATTCCTGGAGAATAGAATCAAAATATTTTGCCCCCGGCGGCTCGCCGGCGCCGGCGTAATCAATAGTCATAGTATTCACCCACTTCAACATCTTCGAGAACGCCGACCGCATCATCAGCCAAAATTGCGGCAGAGCAGTAGAGATTCAAGAGATACGAACCGATTCCTTTATTGTCAACCCCTCTGAAACGAATTGACAGACCGCGCCCGCCCTCGGCTTCAAGTCCCGCTTGATACAGCCCGACTACACCGCGCTTTGCTTCGCCTGTACGAACGAGCAGAATGTTCGTCTTGCCGCTCTTGCCTTTGGGATTTTTCAACCCATCCACGAATAATTTATCGGTCGGAATAAGCGGGATTCCGCGCCACAGTATAAACGTCCCACCGTGGATATTCGCAGTAACAGGCGGTACACCTCTTTTTGTACATTCACGCTCAAAAGCGGCGATTGCCCTCGGATGGGCAAGGAAAAAGCCCGGCTCTTTCCAAACCTTTGAGATTAACTCGTCTAAATCATCGGGGGTAGGCGCGCCTTTTCTTGTGCTGATTCTTTGGGAATCGGCGACATTTTTGAGAAGCCCGTAATCATCATTGTTGATAATCTGGCTTTCTTGCCGTTCACGCAGACTTTCGATTGCAAGCCGTAATTGCTCTTTGGTCTGGTCGTAAGGTTGCGAGAACACGTCCTGCACTGTCGAGTTTACGTTTACAATTGTCGAGATACTGTTCAGAATGTACTCACGCGGTTTTGATTCATACTCAACAAACCCCTCCGGAATTTCATCGCCTTTTCTTTTAGTTGAGCAAAGCACGTCAAGCGGCGTTTCACCCTCGACTACTTTATTCACCCTGTAAATTCCGCTTTCAAGCCCCTTGAATTCAAGAAATTTTGTCAACCACCTCGGCGTAATCGCCCCGAATTGTGGCTGTGTTTTGGCAACGTCCGCTAACTGATAGGCGGGTATACCACCCAAGGCAGTAGCTGCCCCCAGCGCGTTCAATTTGTTTTCTGCCATTATTTTTTCCTCCATAATATTTTATTTTTATTTTAAGCCGATTGCTTAAAGGTGAAGTAATTTTTGCCGTTCAATATATCGGCAATGCCGTGTCTACATCTCTTGCCCAACCTTTTATGCCGTCAATCAGATTAAAAAGTTTACCCGAATATCCCGCTTCGGTTAAATCTTCGATTGACAGTATGCTCTTTTTCCCCTCACGGCAAATGAGTACCGTGTCAACTTCGGGTTTTAACTCGTCCATTCTGCGAACAAGCTGTCCGGGCGGGATTACAACCGCACCGGGGAATTTGACGATTGCGCGTTCGTGCGGCTCTCGAATGTCGATGATGGTGATTTTATCGCCGTTATCAAGCCGCTCCTTTAATTCTGTAGGCGTGATTGCAAGAATAGGTTTTTCCTGTTCTTGCTTTTTAATACCGCAAAATTCACAATAATACTCGTCACTACCGACTTCTGTTATTGTGGGATTCTCGCCGCAAAGGGGACAGTTAGGTGATTTTTCGAGGTTTAACTCATTAAACCGCATATTCCACGCATCGAAAGTGAGAAGTTTTCCGATTAGCGGCTTGCCCCCACCGACAATCAACTTTATAACCTCACTTGCTTGCAATGTCCCGACAATCCCCGGTAATACCCCTAAAACTCCGCCCTCCGCACATGACGGAACAAGACCGGGCGGCGGCGGGCTTGGATAAAGACAGCGGTAACAAGCACCTTTTTCCGCATAAAACACGCTGACTTGACCCTCAAACTGAAAGACCGAGCCGTAAACATTAGGCTTACCCAAAAACTTACAAGCATCGTTTACAATATATCGGGTTTGATAATTGTCCGTCCCATCGGCTACAATGTCAAAGTCTTTGATGATGTCAAGGGCGTTTTCACTTGACAATGATTCATTGTAAGTAACGACGTTAATATGCTGATTTATGCTTTTGAGCCTGTCCTTTGCCGAAGCGACTTTCGGTCTGCCTACGTCCTTGACACCGTGGATAATCTGCCTTTGTAAATTCGATTCGTCCACATAATCAAAATCAACAAGCCCGATTGTCCCGACACCCGCCGCCGCTAAGTACAAAGCAAGCGGCGAACCAAGCCCTCCCGTACCGATAATCAAAACCTTTGCGGCTTTGAGTTTCTTCTGCCCCTCAATGCCTATTTCCGGCAAGAGCAAGTGGCGTGAATAACGGGCGATTTCTTCATTAGATAAATCGTCACTCTCGCCAGCGGGGGCTCCCCGCCCGCCTGCGATTGCGGGGACAATCATCAAGGTATCGCCGTCCTTTAGCGGAGTGTTAAGCCCCTTTAAATTCTTGATATTGTCCGAGCCGAGGAAAACATTGACAAAATCTCTGAGATTTTCTTCATCAAGAAACAAGTGCTTTTTAATCGCCGGGTACTGCTCCGTAAGATTTTGCAGAGCTTGCCCTGCCGTCGTGCCTTGCGCGCTGATTTCCGAATTTCGCTCCGTAAAAGAACGCAATGCCGTTGGAATTAAAATTGTAACTGCCATTTCCATACCATTCCTTTCTTCACAAATAAGTATTGAAAAGTTTCGTTTTCCCCGTTTCAGTAGATTGATTTTCAAACTTATTCATTTCTCATTTTCTATTTCCTCTGAATTAAAGTTTTCTCTGTCGTCCGATAACTCCCAACTCGTAAAATCTTCTGCCCTACCTTTTATAACCGAAACTATTACATAAGAATAAAAAGGCAATGCGTGTTCTTTGTCGTATTCGGACGGCGCGGCAGGGTGGTCAGGGTGGGAGTGATAAAAGCCTATAATATCAAGTTTTTGCTCCCGTGCTTTCAGCTCGGCTTTTAGCATATTTTCGGGCGTAATCAAAAATCTGTGATACTGCTCACCGTCCTCGCTTGCATTTATAATCGGCTCAATGCTTACAGCTTTTTTGCAGTCGTCGTAATTACCATAAATAACCCCGCAACACTCATTGGGATAGGCTTTTTCGCCCTCTGCTTTTATTAGGTTTTTGATTTCTTCGGATATGTAAATCATAAATCCCTCCAAATCGGCTCTGTTAAATACCTATAGCCATTATCACATAAAATCGTCACTATGACGGCATCTTTCGGGGCGGTTTTGGCGATTTCGAGTGCGGCATGAACATTCGCGCCCGAACTTACCCCCACGAAAATCCCCTGTTCTTTCGCAAGCCGCCGCACCATGTTATACGCTTCTTCTGTACCGACTTCGATTTCGCGGTCGGCGATTTCTCTATTGAAAAACCCCGGTTTGAGCGTAGTTTCCATGTGCTTCATGCCTTCTAAGCCGTGAAAAGGCGAATCAGGTTGCATGAGCGTTATGATTACATCGGGCTTGTCCTCTTTGAGCCGCTTTGCAATCCCCGTGAAAGTCCCGGACGTGCCTGTCCCTGCCACAAAGTGCGTAAGCGGGGAAGCCCCCGCAGACGACACTCGTCCCGCGGGCAAACCCGGCTTCGCCGGCGGCGATATTTCGGCAGTTTGTTTTAGTATTTCAACAGCAGTATTGTAATAATGCGCTTTCCAGTTAGCATCGTTGTTATACTGGTCGGGGAAGAAATACTTGTCCGGGTCGGACTTCGCAATTTCAACAGCTTTCAAATACGCACCGTCGGAACTTTCAAGCGGGTCTGTTTCGATAATTTCAGCCCCGTAAGCTTTGAGGATTTTCTTACGCTCCATACTCGCGTTTGAGGGCAAGCACAGCGTAACTTTATAACCCAAAGCCGCACCGAACATCGCATAGGCTATTCCCGTGTTTCCGCTTGTGGAATCGAGAATAATCTTATCTTTCGTGAGCCGCCCGTCTGCGATTGCTTCAAGCAACATCAGTTTCGCCGCCCTGTCCTTAACCGAACCGCTCGGATTAAAATACTCGGCTTTGGCATAAATACGGCAACCGTCCATGTTTATTTCAAGTAGCGGCGTATTACCGACACAATCTAATACATTCAAATCACTCATCTCCCCACATCAGATAACGGAGTAGCCAAATACCGTTCACCCGAATCGGGTAACATAGCGACTATGACTTTCCCTTTATTTTCGGGCTTTGCGGCAAGCGTAAGCCCAGCCCACACAGATGCTCCCGATGATATTCCGCAGAGTATGCCGTCCTCACGGCTGAGTCTTTTTGCGGTGTCGAAAGCATCATCGTTAGTCACCTTGATAATCTCGTCAATCACATTGCGGTTGAGGATTTTCGGGACGAATCCCGCCCCGATTCCTTGAATCCTGTGGGGTCCCGCTTTACCGCCCGACAGTACAGGCGAAGCATCGGGTTCTACTGCCACGATTTTTACAGACGGCTTTCGTTCTTTTAAGACTTCGCCTACCCCCGTAATCGTGCCGCCTGTGCCTACTCCTGCAACGAATATGTCAACATCGCCGCCTGTATCACGCCAAATTTCTTCGGCGGTGGTAACACGGTGAACTTGTGGATTGGCAGGATTCTCAAACTGGAGCGGCATGAACGCATCGGGGATTTGCGACAGCAACTCCCGCGCTTTTTTGATTGCGCCGTTCATACCCTCGCTACCCGGCGTTAAGATTAGCTCCGCACCGAGCATTTTTACTAATTTTCGCCGCTCAATCGACATTGTTTCGGGCATTGTCAAAATCAGGCGATAGCCTTGCGCCGCACAAGCGAACGCTAAACCGATTCCTGTATTGCCGCTTGTCGGTTCGATAACCGTACCGCCGTCTTTGAGTTTACCGTCACGGCGAGCAACTTCAAGCATCGCCGCCCCTATGCGGCACTTTACACTTCCGGCAGGGTTGAACGCTTCGAGCTTGCCGAGCAACAACCCCGGCAGTCCCGCACCGATTTTCGGCAGACGTACAAGTGGAGTAGCACCGATTACGTCTGTGATTGTTTCGTAAGTTCTGCCTCTGAAATTTGTGAAACTCGCGAAATTTTCTGAATTACTCATATACTATACCAACTTTCATGTATTGAATCATATTTGAACAACGAGTTTATACGTGATTTTAAGTCCAATAACTCCGGGTCGCTTCGTCTGCGCGGACGTTCGGTATTCACCGCAAACCTATTTCTGATACAGCCCGGATTAGGCGAGAACACCACGATTTCGTCCGACAAATACAACGCCTCGTCCGTGTCGTGCGTTACCATTACGATTGTCACGCCTGTTTCGTCCCACAATCGCAGTAAATCGTCTTGCAAGTGTTCGCGGGTAAGCACGTCAACGGCGGCGAACGGTTCGTCCATCAGAATAATTCGCGGTTCTACCGACAATGCTCGTGCAAGTGCCAATCTCTGCCTCATTCCTCCCGACAGTTGTGACGGATATTTCCGCAAGGAATCCGTAAGCCCGACTTTTCGTAAGTAAACCAAAGCCTTTCCCTCACGCTCCTTTCGCGGAATACCGCGCAGTTTGAGAGCAAACATGACGTTTTGCAACACCGTCATCCACGGGAAAACTGCGTAATCTTGAAAAATCATAGCGATGTCGTGTTTCGGACGGTTTTTGAACATACTGTTGGCAAGCGGCGATAGTAGCTTATACTTGCGGCGATAGACTTCCATTTCTTTTCGGGTGGAGGGAAGGGGTTCAAGCACCTGCACACCGTCAATGAACACGCTACCCTCGGTCGGGGCTTGCAAGCCGCCGAGAATTTCCAAAAAGGTAGACTTCCCGCAACCGGACGGACCAAGCAGACTTATGATTTTCCCGTCCTCGATTGTCAGCGACACCGATAAAACGGCGGTAACACCGTCGGCGGTACGGTCTTCATTGATTATCGAAAAGAATTTACTTACATTTCGTGCTTCTATCATGGTTATCTACCAACCTTCCAAACGGCTAATTTAATCTCGACAAACTTCAAGACTTCAATCAAGAACCAGCCAATCATTCCCAAAGTAGCCATACATACCACCATTTGAGAAATTCTGAAGTAGTCCTTTGCTTCGTTCAAAATGTAGCCGATGCCTGTTCGTCCGCCGTACATTTCGGCAATTACGAGCATGACAAGTCCCATAGCGATACCCGTCTTAACGCTCATGATAATCGCACCGATTGAGTGCCAAAAGTACACCCGAAGAATCAGCGTTAATTCGCTTGCCCCGAATATTCTTGCACTTGCTAAGTAACGCGGGTCGGTGTCCTTGACGGCTTGATAGGTATTGAACAAAATCGGATAGAAAGCCGCCAAGAAAATCAGAAAGGTTTGCATAGGCAGTCCCACCCCGAAAAGTATAATCGTAATCGGAACCCACGCAGGCGGCGGAATCGGCGAGAGCATTTGAAACAGCGGTAAAACACGTTTTCTTATGGAAATGTTCCACCCCATAAGTAAACCGATGGGAATTGCCGCAATTATGGCAAGACCTAACCCCAAAAAGAATTTCACCATGCTGTTACCTATGTCCGACAGGAAACCCCGCTGGGTCACCATGACCCAAAAGGTCACGGCGACTTCACTAAGCGGCGGGACAAGTCTGTCATTGACTACACCGAGCCGCGGCAACAATTCCCACAAAGCCAGCAACGGGATTAAGATAGTGATAAATTCCCATGTGAACAAATTTCCCGCCGCTCCTTTGAAGAAGTAGCCGATTTCACGGAAAATAAGTCTTAAAACACTTTTTAATTTACTCATGCTGTTAATGCTCTTGCTCATGCCTGTGTTCCCCTAATATTTCTATCAATTCGTTTCCGGCAACAGAAAATTCCGGAACGGGTTGCCCTTGTAAAACCTCAAAATCTATCACGGTATTATCGGCGACAGCTTGCCGAAGTTGGTTTGGCGTAAGAGACCCTGTTTTTTCAAGTGCTTCAATAAGCGGTTTAACTTGGCTCTCCTTATCGCGCTGTACTAATAAAACAAGCGCGGTTTGGTCAATAATAGCAGGACAGCACTCGTCCCCTGCGGCAACTTCCCAATTCTGATAAAGTACAGTATGACCCTCATTAAGAGCGGTTACAGAATAGTGACCTTTGATAATCGCCGCATCAACAACCCCCGCTTCAAGCGCAGGGAGCATTGCGTCAAACGCCATATACTCGTACTTAACATCAGACAAGTCAGCGTTAAGCCGCTCTGCATCGCTTTCAAAAACCGCAAGCAACTTACATTCGGGAGAAGAAACAGCGATTTTCAGTCCGGCAAGTTCATTAAGCCGTAGATTTAATCCCTTTCGTAGAATGACTACCGCGCCATAGGGATAGGTTACTTTCCCGACAACCATAAGCCTTTCAAATCCGCCTAATTGCGAAAAGTCTACTATTTTATCAACTTCGACAAATCCCGCATCTAACGACCCCGAAAGTAAGGCGTAAGCAACATCGGAAGATGAAGTAAATGTCTGAACATCAAAATTTGCTGTCTGTGCTGTCTGTTCAGCGGTAAGGGCATACAAGGCGGCAGACAGATACCCGCCGCCATGCCCGACTTTAAACATATCGGATTTTGCCCCGCATGAGGTGAAAGTTATTAAAGCTAATGCAAAAATCAGCAATGTTCGTAATATACGCACTTCTACCCCCACTTTCGATAACTGTCCATTGTCAACTCTCAACTGTCAACTGTTTCGTCACCATGTTACGCCCTTGAAAGCTTCTGCGAACATCGTGTCGCCCGGATTTTCCTTTATATCGTCCATAGCGACAAGCTCATCGGCGAGCTTTTTCAGCCCCTCGACCTCAAGGGTAATCCCGAACAAAAGTCGGTTATTCCCGTGTATAATTGCATCTTTGGGCGCGCCTGTGTAATTGTGTGCGATGTCTACTATGTTTTCGGCGGTCGGGTCGGCGAGAATAATCCCGTTTGCTTCATCAATCGCTTTAACGAAATCTTTAAGCGCGTCTGAATTAGAGGACAAAAACCTCTCGCTTGCGTTAATCGTCCGGCAAGGAATATTCGCCGAAACATCGTCAAACTTTCTGACATAGCCCTCAAGTTCCGCGATACTCGCCTGCGGTTCTTCAAGAATCGAACCGTCAACCGAACCCGCTTGAAGTGCCTGTATTGCGGGACCGCCTGCAAGACGTTCAAGATTGAATGTCGCCCCCTCGTTTCGGGCGGCTACCGTGAGCGAAATGATTGCTTCACAAGTGGGGGAAATTCCCGAAATGTTCTTGCCGTCTAAGTCCGCGAGTTCTTTAATATCGGATTCGGGCGGCACTAACAAAACACTTGTGCAGGGCTTCTTGACTTGTGCGATTGTTTTAATAGGCGCGCCGTTTGCGATTGCGGCAATTGCCGTAGTCGGGCAAGTCCAAAATACGTCTGCTCCGCCGCTGACTACAAGGTCACGTGCCGCCGCGTTATCGTCAACAGGGACGATTTCAACGTCAAGGTTGTACTTCTCAAAAAGTCCGAGTTCCTTTGCGACGTAGAGGTTTAAGTGGTGGGTGGTCTTGGCGTCGGCGACGACTATTTTAATAGGCTCGCTGACAGGTTCGGCGGTGTCTTCGTTGTTGTTGTCGCTGTTGGTTGTGTTTTGAGGAGTGGTCTGATTGGTACTTCCTCCATCGTTTGTATTACACGCTGTCATTCCTGTTATTAAGAGTGCGAGAGTTGCCAAAATTGCGATAAGCCTTTGGGATTGCTTTAGTTGCTTGAACATTTCATGTTCCTCCTTTAAATAGTCGGCTCAGTTTTGTTTCAACGAGGCGAAGCCGAAGTTGTATACATACAATTCATATATAAATGGTATGTTATGAAATATTATACACTAATTATTTTGATATGTCAAGGAGGTTTTAGGAAGAAATAAAAAAATATTTGTTGAGGGGCTGAAAAAAACGAATTTTACCCCCTTTCGGCGTTTACCCGCTCCTTGATAGAATTTTTTCGTTCGCTTTTCTATCACTTTTGCGGTAAACTCTTTAAAGGTGACGGTCAGCGCGTTAATATCTTTTACCGCACCTTACTTATTCAATTTTCTCAACAAAAAAATCCCTTTGTTATAAAGGGCGCGGGGATACTATTTGACTTTGTTTTTTTATTATGATATAATGAAAATTGAGTTGAAACTTGAAAAAATTAATTTTAATATATAAAAGAAGATATTTATTGTGAGAGGTTTGAAATTATGATTATAATCGCTATTGACGCGATGACAATTGTGATGACGATACTTAGTACAAGTATACTTATAGGAGCCGGCATATTAATATATAGATATGCCAAAAAGAAAAAATGATATAGCAAATTTTTATTAGTCCAAACGGCGATACGGATTAACAAAACCGCGGCTTAAAAAGCCGCGGTTTTTATTCTATCCGAAGAACCCCGTCCACCACTCATAAACCTTAAACTTAGCCTCAACCTTGCCCCCGCCGTTTTCTATTATTTTGCTTGCTTCGGCTGAAAAATAAGGCTCGCCGTTTTTTGCAGAGGCGGCAGGCAGACAAAGCGGCGGGAAAGCAACGCACCACCAATTCTGCCCGTCGCCCGCGCCAATCGTGACCCTCAGCGCGTCATAATTGCCGGCGGGCATGGTGATGTTTTCATAATTACGGGTGGTGAAATACATGTTGACAAGCGATACCTCAACCTCGTAATCAAAACCCTGCGCCTTTATGAATTCCGAGGCGCTTTTTTCAATTTTTGTGAGATTTTGGGCGGCTATACGTTTGGCGTCGTCAAGGGTTTCGGCGTCGGCAAATAGCGTTTCTACGTCTTCTATGAGAAAATCCCTGAGCATGTATTTAAGTCTTTGGTCTTCGTAGTTGTCGGAATTAGGGAGAATGTGCAGGCGCAGAACCTCTCTTTTCACACTTTCGCATTGAGCCGCGAATTCGGCGAAAGAAGCAAACGTCGCCAATAACAGTGCTGCGAGCGCACCTATAAGCATTGAAATGGTGAGGATACTACGATTCTTAAAAAGTCTTTTATAAAATGTCATGGCTGTAATCCTTTCAATTAACCTTCCGATAAATCAGCGCGTTATGGCGCATAATAATTGTTGACCGAATACGTAAATTATATACAGCTTGACAGGACTTTGTTTTTGGGGTACAATAAAAAAGATAAAAAATTGCTTGTTTTTTTGTTTTTTTGCGTATGCAACGGCGCAATTGCCCAAAATTGCAGGTATTTAGTATTTTTAGCTGACAAAATTTAAATTTTCAGTAAAAAAATGAAACTTTTTTACAATAAACCCGTACTACTTAATTAGCGGGGCAAGAAAAGAGGTGGCACTCTTGGCGCTCTCGGATAACACCCGCGCCTCCGGCGGTAATCGGATGACGTCGGGAGATATTAATCATTACTTTAACGAGGTCTATAGCGAAACTTTTCAAGCAATATCTCGTTTCGTGGTAAGCAAATGCGGAAATATTCTCGACAGCGAGGATATTATACAAAATATATATACTCGTTTTTTCTCCCGTATAAAGAAAAAAGGTTACGGCGACATCGAAAGCCCCGAGGCTTTTCTTATAAATATAGCCAAGTTTGAGTGCAGAAACTATTTCGGCGTTTTGAAAAAGCGTAATAAAACATCTTCTTTCGGAGAATATTCCGAAGAGCAGATGGTGGAAATAGAGGCGGAAATGTCCCGTAGTGAAAAAAGGCTTGAGGATGTTTTATGCAACGAGCTTTTGGCAAGACAGATTTTTGACGATATAACGGGAGACGACCCTGTAACAGGAAAAATCTTTTATATGCACTTTGTTTTGGATATGAAGCTTGAACAAATAGCCGACACGCTTGAATTGAATCTTTCTTCGGTGAAAAACAGGCTTTACAGGACAATTGAAAGGCAGAAGAAGAAATTTAACATATAATTTTCTATCTTTTTCATGGATTCCTTTTGTAAATTCCCGGCACATGATTTATTATTATCTTACGTAAGGAGGTCGCATCGTGAACAAACATGATTTCTACAAGGAAATAATGGCTCAGTATACTTTTGATGAGGAAAAGATACGCAGAAACGCAAAGCGTGCGCCCTCCACGGCATTTTTAATGCGTAACTCCAAATGGTTGCCTCTTACCACGGCGGCGGCGGTTTTTGTTGCCGTGTTCGGCGGATATATGCTTTTCGCGAATCCTGATAACGGCAGGTTTGAGCCTCCCCCGACGGTTATCGGCGCAGGCGCGAGCCATAAAGACCGTATGGACGACATAATATTGTTTGAGGAAATGTTGCTTAGTCATTCGTCCTCATTGCAGGGAAATATCTTTATATCGTTTTCAAAACCCCTGACATATAAGGAATTTGACTCGATTTTAAACCTTGTAGCTTCCGATACCGGTTACATTGAAGTAAAATCCTTATGGAACGGCGAGTTTGTTGACGCTGAAGTAGCTGCAGAACAACAGTTATATTTAGGCTCAGATGTGTTTTACAGCGGTGCTAAGGTTTGGGCGTCGGTTGACGGTTCTTTGTATTCCGCCCTTTCGGAACGACCCGAATTCTCGGCGGTAGAGCGCGAGGGAAGGGTTAATGAAAATAACTTTGAGCCTTTAATCACCAACGCGAGCCCCGAAGACGTTTATACGCCCGCTACAGTTATTCCCCCTGACGAAACGACTGCCGGCGTTTCAAACAATATTGAAACGCCCGCAACAGTACTTCTTTCGGATGATGAAGTGCCTGATGCCGCAGATGTTGAAATTTCCGATGTTACCACAGGCGATACAGAAAACCCCGATGACGTTCTGCAGGAAGACATCATTCTTGAAATAGAGGCGGAAAATGTAAAATTCGCCGAATTCATAAGCGAAAATAATCTTGTATTGCTGACCAAAGACCAAATTATGCTGTATCAGGTAGACCTGCTTTTGGCTTATGACAACGATGAGCGCAATGAGCAAGCTGATGTTTACACATGTAATATAGTAAAAAGCTTTGACGCGGCGAATCCTAAAGTCATTTTCACCGATACCGAAACAGGAACACTGTTAATCACGGCTACCGATTATTTCGGACGGCAGACCCGACTCTTTATCGTTGACGGTATAAAAGAGGAATTAGTCGAGCTGAATACCTCAAATATAACTCAGGGCTTTACCGATGTAGAAATAAACTACGCGTTCTATAGTAACGGCGAAATTGTCTTAAAGGCGCAGAACGCTTATTATCAGGCGATTTACCTTGCCCGTGTAAACGATTATTACAACTTTAACGGCTTTGAGAAGTTTGCCGAAAGCCAAAATAAGCTCATTATTTTAAACCATGACGGTAAAGGGTTCTTCTACGTTCGGGAATTCGAGGACGGCACATTTAGAGTAAACAGGCACTTTACAGCTGATAACAGCGAGGAAGAGCTTGACTTGCAGGGGCTTGGCATAGGCGGACAGCTAAAATTCGAGCGCAGTCCCGATGCAAAGAATTTTGCGGTGATTACCGAAAGCGGTACGTATATTTGGAACAACCAATTAAGCGCGCTGACCGATAACACGGCAGACATATCACAGGTTAAATTCCACAGATATTCAGGCAATATATTCAGCGACGGCGCGAACAGATACTTCATGCTTTATGGTAATGAAATAGTTTCGGTCACTGAGAGCGAAGCCGAAGCCCTTGCCCTTGCTGAAAAGCCGGTATTCTCATCGTCATACAGGCTATACGAAATAACCGCCGAGACGGTCAGTATTGAAATCATCTTATAATATAGGGCGAAAAGACGGCGAACCCGCGGGGAAGTATTCCTGCGGGCTTTCGTCGTTTATTGTTTATACTATTATAATATAAATACAGGTGGCGGGAATTAAACCGTCGCCTTTATATAGCGGCATGCCGTTATTCAATCAAGCCGCGAATCACTCCAGCCTCCGGCGGGGAGAGGTGTTTTTCGGTTATTCGAGCCGCCGCGCTTATAAGCAAGCCGTAAAGGAGAGAAATCATGGAAACCGCTATAATACTGCCAACAGTATAGGGGTCTGACTGCATTTTATGAAGCATAGTCATTATTCCGATTATCCATATAATTACCCCCGCATAAAGCGCCCCCGTTTTAAGAGCGCCCAAAAATCTGAGCAGTGACATTTCCTTACCGCAATGTAAAAGTGCATACGCCGCCGATAAGCCCCCGACAAGAATCAGACTTGGTAAATCAATAAAAAAGGCTAACTCCCCGCCGATTGTGTAAAAACCCAAAGCTAAAATAAGAACCGCGACTGCTAACCCTATGCCAATCGTAACCAATCCCCTGCACGAGAAACTCATGCGGTTTGCCGCCGAAATGCGCCGCCCCAATGTTTCGGGGTCGCCCATACGTTTTACGGTTTCAAGGGCGGCGGTTTCGGGTGCAAGCCCTTCTTTTAAAAGTTCGCCGTAACGCTCGTTTATATGGTCGGCAAGCTCGCCCCTTGCTGCCTGACGCAACGTATTACCGCGTATAGCGGCGCAAACCCTGTCAAGGTAATCGGACATGTCTTTTTGCATAATTGTTCCCTCCGTAAAATTTTACTTACCATACTTGAAAAATCTAACCATTCCTGTCGCTTGCTTTCAAACAGTTTTGAGCCTTTGTGCGTCAGATGATAATATTTGCGTTTTCTCATGCCGCTTTCCTCCCAGTAGGAGGAAATATTACCTTCTTTTTCAAGCTTGTGCAACACGGGGTACAGCGCCCCCTCGTTGAGCATGAAAACGCTGTCGGAGCGCCCCTCCAGCTCTTTAATGATTTGATAGCCGTAGCGGTCGTTCTCGGACAAAAGCTTCAGCACCATAATGGAAACGGTGCCTTTTAATAGTTGCCCGTCATAGCTCATAAAATCACCTGCCTAAGTTTCTTATGTATATTGTACATAAGAAACTTAGGCTTGTCAATAGGATTCCTAAAAATATTATATAGAACGGTGATTTTCGTGAAAATTATACATTTCTACCCGTTACAATGTATTTATTTTCTACAAATCCCGATTTTTTAATGTTCTACGACATAAAATCACGTAATAAAATCAAACATTCTTAAAGTTTTCAAATTTTCGCAAGCTAAAGCGAGGAGCGTAAAATCGCCATTTCCAACACTTTCCACTGAATTTTCCACAGAAAATCTGATAAAACACTGAAACCATTGTGAAACCGCATGCTTTTCAACACTTTCAACAGGAAAAAGTCGTTGAAAACTTGAATCGACATAATTCTTCAGGCTGTAAAAAAATAAGTATTCAATAGGTATAAATGTCGAAATATATACCGTTTGTTTAGATGTATTAAACATAAGCTTTTGTGTCGAAATTTTGTTAAAGTTCAAAAGTTAGTTAAAATAATAACAATCTTTTTTTGTCAGACGGTCGTCAAATTAATTTGTAGTACTGATTAAATTTGTTAGGCGCTAAAATTAAGTTAAAATTAAGCATGCGGTAAATTTGCGTAATAATGCGGTTTTAAACATTTTCAACTGAATTTTCAACAAAAAAATTTGTCGAAGAAATAGAAAAGGAGAGTTAATATCGAGTTTTCAACATTTTAAGCAGTAAAACCTGTTGAAAACTTGCATAAACTATAAGCCTGTCTCCAACAATAAAATTATAATAAAAAAACCGATTGGACGAAAAATTTAAAAGAAAGGCAAAACTTATGCTAAAAGGCGTAAATAAATTGATAATAGAAGTGAGCAATCCCGAAAGCGATTTTTTTGAGCGGGCTATTTTTTTCGTTAAGCCTGAAAAGAGCAATATAGTAACCAAGGAAATGAACCGTAACGTACAGGACATAATGGGCAAGGCGTGCGACATAGAGCCCAAAAAAACAAAGAACAAAAAAAGCCGCGCCCTGTTGAAATTTGCGGGGGCGGCAGGGGCGGGGGCGGCAGTTGCAGGGGTTCTTTTAAAGCTTTTAGGGTGAGAGCGGGTAACGCTCGATATATTCTTCTAATGTAAACCCCGAGTTATAAATCTGCTCGGCTCTGTCAATCCCCACAAATCTGAAATGCCACGGCTCGTAGATAAAGCCGGTTATTTCCTCCATGCCCTTTGGATAGCGCAGAATAAAGCCGTATTTCCATGAATTTTTCTCAAGCCATTTGAATTCGGGCGTTTGGTCAAAGCTGTCGGTTACGTCGTTGTTATATAAAAACCAGTCCTCACTTAATATATCAAGCGCCAGTCCCGCGTTATGCTCGCTTGCACCCGGCAGGGCAATCTGAGAAGCGGTATAAATCACAGCTTCACTCTGGCTGTAATTTTCGCGCATAAGCCTGTCAACATAGCTTCTGAATGTTTCGTCCTGCCTTTGGCGTGAGCGGTAGGCTGAAACCACCGAAAGGCGAACCCCGTCAAGCTTCGCAGCTTTCAACATTTCATTAGCGTAACCGACGCAGCGTGCGTCAAGTTCAAAGTTGCCCCGCCCGAAATCGGATTCGTCATCGGGAAATTCAATCACCATAAGTTCCGGCTCGTAATCTTCGGGCAGGGGATTTTTATTATTGATAAGGAAAAATGCCCAGTCATGGTTTAAGTCTTCGGCGGCGCTTTGGGAAACCGTACCGGCACTTTCATCAAAATCAGAAGAAAGCGCCGCCGTTATTGACAGAGCCAATACAAAAATCAGACACAAGGTTATATTTACAGCGCAAAGAAGTTTTCGGTTCATGGAAGTACTCCTCGAGGTTGCTTTAAGGGCGACAGGTTAAATTTTCGCCTGTACTATATAATATCGGCAGTTTTTAGGGTAATATTTAGAGGGCGGAGATTTTTTTATTTTCCACTTTACAAAAATATTGAATTATATTATAATATAATAAGAACAAAAAACCGGAGGGCTACCATGAACCTACATACTCGCGTAAAAAACGCAATGCTTTCAATGCAACGCTCCTCGTGGGAGCAGGGATTTGCGGCGCAAAGCCTGCTTGAGGCGGGTGATACCGAGCTTTTTGTGACTATGGCGCACGAAGCCGTAATCAGGCAAAGAGAAGACGGTCGTCTCGGCATGTTATCGGGCGAATCAGCCATAACTGACCCCGGTGCGAACGGCGAGGCGGTTTGGCGGGCTTATGAGGTCACGGAAAATGAAATTTTCAAGCAAGCCGCCAATAAAATGCTGGAGTACCTTATGGTTTTTGCTCCGCATACCGAGGACGGGGTGATTTATCACAGCGAGGTTTCTTACCATGAGGGGTTTACGTCCAAGCAGCTTTGGTCGGACTCAGGCTATATGGCGCCGCCTTTTTTGGCAGTAATGGGCGAGCTTAACGAAGCCACCAAGCAGATTTTCGGGTTGATGAATTATCTTAGGGACGACGACACCGGCTGTATGTTTCATATTTTTGACGCGGGGTCGGGCAAGTTTGTGCGGCGTAAGCTTTGGGCTACAGGTAACGGCTGGACGCTCCTCGGAATTGCCAAGGTTCTTCACGAGGCAAAAATAGTCGGTGACGTTACAGCTTATAAGACCCTTTTGCAATCGGGCAAAGAAATTCTTGACTGTATGCTTAAATTTCAGCGTAGCGACGGTATTTTTCATGATATTTTGGACGAACCCGATTCTTTCACTGATGGTACGTCGGCTTTGATGTGCGCGGCGTTTATTTACAGGGGAATCAGCGAGGGCTGGCTTGACAGGAAATATAAGCAAAACGCCGACCAAATACGCAAAACTGTCGCCAAAAACATAGATGAATTGGGTATAATCCGCGGGGTTTGCGGTGCGCCGTATTTTATGTCGCAGGGCGTTTCGGCAGAAGCGCAGGCGGCGTGGCTCATGATGGACGCATGGGCTAAAAAGTAAAGTGTATAAAGTTTAAACAATTACATAAGCCCATGCCCGCGCTTTTAATTTGCGCGGGCATGTTTTTTAGCTTAAACCTTTGAAAGAAGCGGGGGGGTAAACGCCCCGCTTAGTGGAAACCCACCGCCTACAGAGCCGGGGGAATTTCGCCTACGGCGGCTCGTAGGTTAAAAAAATTTCAAAATCTTTGTAACGAAACACAAATTACTCCGTCTAACCAATGAATCCGAAAGAAAGGAGACAATATGGACGCAGACTTTGAGAAACTATATAATGCCTACTACATGAAAGTTTACTCTTTTGTTATGACTTTGGCTAAAAACAGGCATGATTCTGAGGAAATAACGCAAAAGACCTTTTTCAAAGCAATGACCGCAGACAAAAAGCATAGCGGCAACTCGTCCGAATTTACCTGGTTGTGCGCGATTGCGAAAAATCTGTTTCTTGACCAGGCGAGAGTCCGCAAACGAATAAGCGAGCTTGATTTAAAAGATGGGGAAACGGTTTCGGAAACCGATATAGAAAAGGCGTTTGACGATGGGGAGACCGCTTTTCGTATTCATCAGGTACTGCATAATTTGGAAGAACCGTACAAGGAGGTATTCGGGTTGCGAATATTCGGTGAATTGTCATTTCAGAAAATCGGTTTGTTATTCGGTAAAACAGAGAACTGGGCGCGGGTTACATATCATCGTGCACGTCTGAAGGTTTTGGAAAGGATGGATTTGAGTTGAAAAACAAACAAGGTATAAGAAAAAAATTATTTTATGGCTTAACGGCGTCGGAAAGGTATGGTGCAAAAATATGAATATTTCATGTGATATTATTATGGATTTACTGCCGCTTTACTATGACGGAGTATGTAACGAAAACAGCAGAAAGGCTGTTGAGGAACACTTGACAGAATGTGATAAGTGCAAAAATGTACTTGAAAAAACAGGGAATAACACGATTGACAATTTTTTGAAGAAAGAACGGGAAGAGGTCGTGGCTCATCACGCAAAGGCGGTTAAAAGAAAATCCCTCATTGTAGGAATCAGCATAGCTTCGGTTATGGCAATCCCTGTATTAATCACCTTGATTGTAAATCTCGCTACAGGTCATGCGCTGGATTGGTTTTTCATTGTTTTAACTTCGCTTATGACGCTTGCCTCGCTTACGGTTGTGCCGCTTATTTTTGAAAAAGAAAAAAGGCTTTGGACTTTGGGGAGCTTTACGGCAAGCCTGACCCTGTTATTGCTCTCCTGCTCCGTATATGACGCATACACCGGCGGCGATGGGCTTTGGTTTTTTGTAGCAATCGTTCCTGTATTTTTCGGGTTATCGGTTTTGTTTGCGCCTTTTGTAATCAAACGGTTGCACGCTTTAGGGATTTTGACAGGATTCGCGGCGCGTCATAAAGGACTGCTCGCTATGTCGGTTGATACTATTCTTTTGTACGCTGTGATTGCTGTAATCGGATTATTCGCGCAAAATAAAACCATAGTTATGCAGGAAGCGGAAAGGGCGGTTGTTGTATACGGGCAAAATGGACTCGGGCTTGATTATTGGCGTCCCGCGCTGTTAATCACATCTCTATCCTTACTTTTCCCGTGGGGGCTGTTTCTCATCATTCGTTATCTTAAAGCAAATTCCTTTATAAGAGCGGGGATTTGCGTAATATTCAGCGGGCTGTTTCTCACTATGATTGAAAATATGATTAATTGGATTCTGGAAGGCGTTTTGCGTTTCCAATTCAGAAACGCGAATCTGCTTGTCTGGAACAGCAACAGCGTTATAGACGCGAATATCTGGCTTTTGATTTTTCTTTCCGGTTGCGTTATCGGCGGCGTGTTGCTTGGCGTCGGATTGTTGCGGAAAAAAAAGAGTTGAAAATGTTTTATTAACCCTGAAAAAATATTCAAAAACCCCTTGACAA
The DNA here is from genome assembly GCA_009776305.1 of Oscillospiraceae bacterium. GTDB lineage: Bacteria > Bacillota > Clostridia > Oscillospirales > Ruminococcaceae > Ruminiclostridium_E. The sequence continues at coordinate 21,793 of WRLY01000005.1, forward strand.
TCCCCCAAAAATGTCTTATAATATAATTGAGCGAATGTTCAACCAAAATCGCTCAATTATTTTTTCTTTTAATGATTGAACGATTGAGCAACCATATTAAGAACCTGTGTTCAACACCCGAAATATGGGCGTTGAGCGGTATTGAACATAGGTTCTAAATGAAAGGAATTGAAAAACATGAAAGAACACAAATTCAAAATTATCCGTCTTGCAACAGGGGCTTTAATTTTCGCGGTTGGGATAATCACAAGCGGATATTTAGAAATTCCGCTGTTCATCGCCTCCTACATAATACTCGGGTACGACGTGCTTTTTCAGGCGGTGAAAAATATACTGAAAAGTGGAAACCGCTTGAGTGGTAAGGTGTTCGACGAGAATTTTTTAATGAGTATAGCCACCTTGGGGGCAATTATAATCGGCGAATACCCGGAAGCGGCGGCAGTCATGCTGTTTTGGCAGACGGGGGAATTTTTTCAGGAAATCGCGGTTACACGCTCCAGAAAATCTATTACAGAGCTCATGGACATAAGACCGGACTACGCGAATTTACTTTTAAATAATGAAATATCGGTCATAAACCCGTCAGATGTGAAAATCGGCGATTCTATTATAATAAGAGCCGGTGAGAAAATCCCTCTTGACGGCGTAGTCGTCGCTGGGGAGTCAAGCGTTAATACCGTCGCTCTAACGGGAGAATCTGCCCCGCGGTACGCGGGAGTGGGAGACGAGGTTATTTCAGGCTGTGTTAATATTACGGGGGTTTTGACGGTAAAGGTCACAAAAAGCTTTGGTGAATCTACTGCCGCCAAAATACTTGAGCTTACCCAAAACGCCGCGTCCAAAAAGGCGCGTACAGAAAACTTCATAACCTCATTTTCAAGGATTTACACCCCTGTTGTGGTTATTGCGGCGCTACTGATAGGAATAATTCCGTCGCTTTTTGGCGGGCAGTGGAGCGAATGGCTCAGACGGGCGTTAGTGTTTTTAGTAATATCCTGCCCCTGCGCTCTTGTGGTATCGGTGCCTCTCGGTTTTTTTGCGGGAATCGGTGCGGCGTCTAAAAAAGGAGTATTGGTAAAAGGCGGGAATTACCTTGAAGCCTTAGCCGAGCTCGACATAGCCGCTTTTGACAAAACAGGCACGCTTACTAAGGGCAATTTTAAAGTAACCGAAATAATTCCGCATGGCGATTTCACCGAAACCGAATTACTCAAAGCGGCGGCGCAAGCGGAAAGCCTTTCAAAGCACCCTATTGCGGCGGCGGTGAGGGAGGCTTGGAGGCGGCTTATGCCAAGCGGGGGTGAAATTGAACCGAGCCAAGTTTCAGATTATAAAGAAAAAGCGGGACGGGGAGTAACCGCCGTTGTAAACCAAAATAGTCTATTGGTGGGGAGCGCGGAATTTTTAAAAGAAAGCGGCGTGGATTTTGAAGAAATTGATAGAGCAGGCACAAAACTTTATGTAGTAATTGATAAAAAATATACAGGTTGTATAATTGTTTCTGACCAAATAAGAGAGGACAGCAGATTCGCCGTTTTGGGGCTTCGCAAGGCGGGCGTCAGGAAAATCGTGATATTAACAGGCGATAACCTTTATGCCGCCGATGTTGTTGCCCGGGAAGTCGGCGCCGATTATGTAAAAGCGGGGCTACTCCCCCAAGAGAAGGTAGCGGCTGTCGAGGCGTTGGAATCGGAAAAACGCCCCAAGGGTAAAATCGCCTTTATCGGCGACGGCATAAACGACGCTCCTGTTTTGGCGCGGGCGGATTTAGGCGTTGCTATGGGAGGTTTCGGCTCTGACGCGGCAATCGAAGCCGCCGATGTGGTTCTTATGACAGACAGCCCGTCAAAGCTTACGGAGGCGGTAAGCATCGCCAAACGCACAAGGCGCATAGTTAAAGGGAACATAATCTTTGCCCTGACGGCAAAGGTCGGGTTTCTCATATTAGGCGCACTTGGAATAGCGACTATGCGCGAGGCGGTTTTCGCCGATGTGGGGGTTAGTCTTTTGGCAATTTTAAACACCCTCAGAATCTTAAAAGTACGCTGAAAATCCAGACATGGCATATTGCACAAACAAAACGCAAAAAGGTCGGGGGTTTATATGCTAAATTAACATATTTGACATATTTGTAAAAAAACATTGACAAAATACATCTAAATATGGTAATATTGTTTATGTAAATGACGTGAAAACTCGGTGTTACAGGCGATTTTCACGTTTTTTATCTTAAAATTACATACGGGAGGCAGAAAAATGGCGGCACCGATTACAAAAACTTCCGAAGCGCCGGTATTCGGATTGTGGCTCGGCAGGAATTTGAGGTACTTAAAGCGATATTGGACGCTGTATTTATTACTACTCCTTCCCATCGTTTATTTTGTTATTTTCAGATATGTGCCTATGGGGAACATTCTGCTGGCTTTTAAGAAAAATGACATTATACTTCCCGTTTGGCAGGTTGAATGGGCAGGTAATTACGGTTTTGAATGGTTTTCAAAGGCTTTTGCAGACCGCGATTTCCGTTATGCCCTGCGTAACACCCTTATGCTTAACGGGCTTGATTTGATTCTCGGATTCCCCGCGCCGATTATACTGGCGATTTTACTTAACGAACTCGCATTTAAAAAATTCAAACGGGTAACCCAAACCGTAGCTTACATGCCGCACTTCCTTTCGTGGGTAATCATAGCCGGTTTGGCAAAGTATCTTTTTGCCCCTACAAGCGGTCTTGTCAATATTTTGATTATGCGAATGGGGCTTGACGCCGTACCTTTTCTTAACAGCTCATTCCACTGGGTTTGGACTTATGTATTCCTCGGAATTTGGCAAAGCGTGGGCTGGAACACCATTATTTATCTTGCCGCAATAACCGGTATAAACCCTGAGCTTTACGAAGCCGCTTCGGTTGACGGTGCTAACCGTATGCGGAAAATCTGGCACATCACCCTTCCCGGGCTTAAACCTACCATTGTAGTTCTCTTAATCATGAGCCTCGGACGTATATTGGGTAGCGACTTTGACCGACCGATGGCACTTAGGAATCCGCTTGTCCGTGACGTTTCGACGGTTATATCCATCTTCGTTTATGAACGCGGTATTCAAGGCTTGCAATTCTCGCTTGCCACAGCGGTAGGCTTATTCCAGTCGGTAATCTGCGTAATATTCCTGCTTGCGGCAAACAAAATCGCCGAAAAAGCGGGCGAGCGCGGAATTTGGTAAGGGGGAATGAGTTTTGAAAAATAATTATTGCTTAAAAGGTATTTTTAAGGCTCATTTGTGCCTGAAGGGAATGGTGGGGAAATGATAAAAACAACAGGAGCTAAAGTCGGCGACTGGATTATTGCCGCTATATGCTTTTTCTTAATACTTATATGTTTGTTGCCGGTATTAAATATTCTGTCGCGTTCGTTAAGCGACCCGCTGGCGCTTGTAAGGAACGAGGTTCTGCTTTTACCCCAAACCTATGATAGAGATACCGCCTTTAATTACATATACAATGAAGACGGCTCTAAAATGCTTGTAACCGCGGTTATAGAAAACACTTTTGACAACCGTACCCAAAGTGTTGTCAGTGAAACCTTTATAGTAAAAGAAGTGACAGAAGGCGGCGTTACCGAAACCGTATATGTTCCGCTGAATGAGGAATTTGACCCGTTACTTTTCGGCAAGGTTGAAGTCAGCTTGGATACCGGGATTGAAGTCGATTCGGTTGAGGTGGGCGATACAACTTTCATCAATGACTTTGATGAAGAGACGCTGACCGGAACAATTATTGTCGAGGACGTTGAGGTAAGGCAGGTTTCGTCTGATAACGCCAGCAAGCTCGGTGTGGACTTTACCGCTTATACCGAAATCTTAAAGGATTCAAGATATACCTGGTCGTTGGCATGGACTGCGATGCTTACTGTAGGATGCGCTATATTCTCGGTACTTATGACGGCGATTTGCGCCTACCCGCTTACTTATGATAACCTTAAAGGGCGCAAGTTCTTCAACACCATGATAATACTGACCATGTATTTCAGCGCGGGAACTATACCAACCTATCTGCTTTTGAAGAACCTTAACCTCATTAACCATCCGTTAGTGCTGGTACTTCCGTTTTGTTTGAGCGTTTTCAACATGATAATCATGCGGAGCTATTTTTACGGAATACCGCTCAGTCTGCGTGAATCGGCGGAACTTGACGGCGCGGGTCCCGTAAGAACTATGATTTCTATATATCTTCCGCTTTCGATGCCGGTTATCGCCACGCTGTTGCTTTTTTACGCGGTGGGGCGTTGGAACGGATACTCGGACGCTATGATGTTCATGAACCAAAACAGGTTTTTTTACCCGATTCAATATCTCTTGTTTAACATGATGAATAACTCAATGTCGCCTGACGTCATGCTTTCCGACCCCGACACCATGCTCGGCAGGGGTGAGTCTATGAGAATGGCTATGGTTATGTTCGCGATGGTGCCTATTATTTGCGTATATCCGTTTTTGCAAAGGTATTTTATCGCTGGAGTGACCCTTGGCGCTGTTAAGGAATAATGATAAATAATTATGATGAGTCATAATTAATTATAATCCGAGCTTACTTGCGGAAACGTGAATAAGCTCAAAAGAAGTCTATTCAATTTTTTAGGAGGAAAACATGAAACTGAAAAAAAGCAAAATCTTATGTCTTCTGCTTGCAGGCGTTATGGCTTTGGCTCTGACTGGCTGTATCAGCGAAGATGAAAGCGGCACTACCACAACGGGAACAGGGGGCGCTCCCGAAACTACCGAGCCCGTTGTAAGCAGCGAACCCGTTGAAATTGACGACGATGAACTGGCTGCAATTCTTGAAGAAGAAGGCTTGGAAATAGTTGACGGTAAGTACAGATTTAAAGACACCAGAACTATCTCGGTTGAAATCTTTGACCGTGGACTTGACGCAGGTAGGGTAGAACCCCTTGACAGCTATTGGACAAAATGGATTCAGGCACAGGTTCTCGCAGACCACAACATTCAGGTTGAATTCCAAACCGTTCCGCGCTGGACAGAGGCACAGGAAATCAACAACCTCTTGGCGGCAAGAAGTGCGCCAGACATCATATATACTTATAACTATACAGCTATTCTTACTTATGCCGAGGACATGAACGGTATAATTGACTTAGCGCCTTTTGTTGACGAGCTTGGTTTCCTTGCCCCGAATTTATGGGGACTTTTGGGTGAAGACCTGATTTATTTCAACAAACACCCCAGTAACGGTACAATTTGGGCTATTGAGGGCATCAGATTCACCGACAACAGAATAAACACCTTTGTTCGTGAAGACTGGCTTGCAAAGCTTAGTTTAGAGCCTCCGACAACCCTTGAAGAATTTGAGGCTATGCTTTATGAATTCCAGGCAAACGCGGAACTTCTTCTCGGCGACCAAGCCGACAAGATGATTCCATTTACAATTGGCGTGGATATCGGCTGGCGTGCCGACCACCTTTTCGCTTCCTATTTCCCCAATGACATGACTGACAAGGAAATGTTTGTACGCGGATTTGACGACAGATACTTCTTATATCCCGGCTTTAAAGAAGGTGTAAGAAAGCTTAATGAATGGTATAACGCGGGGCTGATTTGGCAGGATTTCCCGCTTTATGAGATGCAAGACCCCACTGAGGACAACAACTCTAAAGCCGGCTTTGTCGGTTCAATGATTCACAACTGGAACTATCCTTACCGCGATAACGAACAGGGACTCCAAGGCATGATGCAGGTATCGGTAGGACCAGAGGCGGCATTTATTCCCGTAGCCGCGTTCAAGAATGAAGCCGACTTGTACAAAAAGATTATACCTTTCCACGTAGACCGCAAAATTGCTTTCCCCATGACCAACGATGAACCGGTCGCCTCCCTCATTTACCTTGACTTTATCAGCAGACAGGACGTGAGGTCATACCTCGGCTCAGGTGAGGAAGGAATCACCTTTGAGTTGCTTGAAAACGGTACGGTAAGAACGCTTGACCCCACACAGGAAGCTGTCAGGGATAATGTATTTGAAGCCGCTTTCACCGACAACACAGGCAAAACCCAGTGGACTTATGCGGAAATGATAATGAACTCGCCCAACAACATTGACTACCTCTTAACTTTCAACTCCGAGGGTATTTATTACAGAGATGACGAAACCGCAAGAGCGTCTGTCGCCAACTCTTTCCCTGCGACTACGCCCGAGGTAATTCACAGAGCGGTTGAGCTGACCAGCCTTGACATGCGTATTAAGAGAGACCCCAACGTAGGCACGATTGAAGCTGAGAGCGGAATGGGTACTACCCTCCCCGAGAAACGTAACGCCGTACTCGCAAACTCTGTTACGACCAGTCCTGAAAACTTCGACTCGGTATTCGACAGCGGAATGCAGGATTATCTCAACTCCGGCGGTCAGGCAATTATTGACGAGCGTACCGCTAAATGGGAAGAATTTTTCGGAGACCTTGAAAATTTCGATTAATAAAACCGCATTCTAAAATAACCAATTCATGATGAAATGTAGGGGCAGACCTGTCTGCCCCTACATTATTATAAAACAAAAAAACCGGACTAAAGTCCGGTTTAATTTTGCTTTTTTTCTTACTTCTTTTTGCGGCTGAATATTACAGCACCAGTAGCGATAAGAGCGATTGCGGAAGCAACTGCCACGTCGCCCACACCGGTGTCTGCGCCTTTGTCTTCAACACCTGTCAAGCCTTCATTAACGGTTTCTTCTGTGGTTTCGTCAGCTTCATTAACAGTTTCTTCTTCAGTTGTGAGAACTTCTTCTTCAACTGAAGTGTCGTCTTCTTCAACGATTTCATCGGTTTCGCCAACCGCATCTTCAGCCGAAGCGGTAAATGCGAGTGTCAATGCCATCATAGCGGCAACTGTCAAAATTAGAACTTTCTTTAACATTGTATTATTTTCACCTTTCTGATTTGCTTACGGTATTTTTCCGTAAAACTTTTTTGTAAATTGTTTAATACATCCACATGAAAGTAGTATACTAAAGATTCAAAGCTTTGTCTTATCATATATTGCTCCTATTTTATCAAATATTGCGCTTAAAGGCGTTTTCCAACATTTTTCAGCAAAATTTAACTTAAATTCAAAGACGCTCTCTTAATGGTAAAAACCCTGTATGAATAGGGGTTTAAGAATATATAAGCAAGGCTTTTTCAAAAAAATTCAAGGCGGGATTTGTTTAAATTTCATGAAATGATTTAACAATTTTCCGCAAAATTTGACTTGCTTCATCTAAATGCGCATTAAATCAGCATTTTACAACATTGCTCATAAAAATGTCCTGCCATTTATTTAAGCGTGAATTTTAACGCCTCTTTTCTTTTTCAATCCTTGGATTATCAAATATTGCTAAAATTTTCCCTATTGACAATTTTTGATAAGTGGTGTATTATTTATATTATATATAGTACTGTTATTAAAGTATAAGGGGTTTTTCCTGATATGGGCAAAAAACTTGAGGGAATACTCGAAACGGCTGAATATGACGTTTCAACACTTTTTACGCTCTGCAATAACATTGAGACCGCCGATTGCCGGGGGCATCGTCACAGCGCGATTGAAATAATTATGCCTTTAAAAGGTAGTTGTGACGTGAAAGTTAATGAGCAAGCCTATAGTCTTGAAGAATTTGACATTATCATTATCCCCTCCGGAGCAAGTCATGAAGTTCACGCGCCGAAAACAGCGGGCGGCAGATTGGCATTGCAGTTTGATTTCACTCTTTTGAAGACGGTAAGAAATCTTGCCGACGCCCGGTATATGTTTTATGAGCCGAGGTTGATTACTCACGGGGAATCCCCTGAGATTCACCGAGCCGTAAAATCGTTGCTACTTGATTCTTTGGATGAATATGAAAAAAAGCGTGAATATTATGAAGCAAGCATTACCGCAAAATTAATAAGTTTAACAATTTTAATTGCAAGAAAACAACAGGAGAACGCCGTCGGGGCGCTTTCTTTGAATTTATCCGAGCATTTAATAAAAAGAAAGGCGCATGTCGTAAACTTCAACCGCTGTATCGAATACATACATCAGCACTACAGGGACGACCTTTCGCTGGAATATGTTTCGGGCATATCGGGATTCAGCAAGTATCATTTTACCCGTTGGTTTAAGCGGTTCGCGGGAATGTCTTTCTATGATTATCTAACTCGTGTCAGAATAAAGGTAGCCGAAGCTATGCTTATAAATTCCGAATCCCCCATAACCGAAATCGCGTTAGAATCGGGGTTTCAAAGCATAGCGACTTTTAACAGGGTTTTTAAAAACAGTAAAAATTTAACGCCGACCGAGTTCAGGCAGACGGCGGCTAATAATGTGAATTAAATAAAAAAACGCCCTAAAACGGGCGTACACAAAGCGCGGCAATCTGCCGCGCTTGTGAAAGCTGGAAACGTGACTTGAACACGCGACCTGTGCATTACGAATGCACTGCTCTACCAACTGAGCTATTCCAGCATATTTGTTTTTAAAACACTACTTGCAAAAAGCCTTTTTTAATGTTATAATAATCAATAATAATTCAAAAATATATAAAACTCGAACATGTATGATATATTTTACAACAAATTTTTAGTTTTGTCAATAGAAATTTTAAGAAAGGAGCGATTTTTATAGAGCTCAAAAGAAAGCCTGCCGAGCTGTTTGTTCGCGGAGCTTGCGGTTTCCTTGCGCTTTTGACCTTGTTTTTGCTTACCCTGTCGCTTATTTTTTCTTTCGGCGGCGACGCACCCAGCCTTTTCGGTAAAAATATTTACATAGTAAAAACCGACGCCGTGGAAGACTTACAGCCGGGAACGGCGCTGATAACCTCAAAGGTTCCCTTTGAGCAAATAACCGAAGGGGATATAGTGGTCTTTCAGAACTCCGATAACAGGGCGGGCATAGCAGAAATTGTTTCAACGCGGTATAACGATAACGTTTACGGGTTCAGCGCAATAAGCGAGCGTGGGACGGAAATCACCCTCACCCAAAGCCAAATTGTGGGGAAAGCCACCCATTACAGTAGCTTTTTAGGGGCGCTTATAAGTTTCGTAAAGTCGCCTGCGGGGGTCTTAGTAATAGCGGTTATACCCTGCGTTATTATATTGATTTATGAGGCTGCAAAGTCTGCTTTCACATCTGCCGGAAAAGGTCGAAGAGAAAAAGAAATAACCCCCGTGAAAAAACAGGACGAGATTCCCACCTATATACCGAGGCAAAAAATGTCCGCCGCCATAAGCGCATATTCCAAAACCGAGGCGATTCCCGACTTTTCAGATTTTTCTGACAGTAAAGATGACGGTTATAAAGACAGTTATGCTGAAAAATTAGCCCTCAGGGCTGAAACAGCTAACGAAAAAAGGCAAAAAGACATAATCGAAAAGGATAATTACCCCCTCTTCAAGTCGCCGACTTCAAAATCGGTAAATGTAAATTCTGCAAAATCCGAGAAACCGCGCTCCGCGCCCCTGTCGCAAAAGCGGCTTAACGAGGCAATTGCCGCCGTTAATGCTCAAAAAGGCGTCCGCTCTCCGGGGCTTGCGGGACTTGAAGATACGGGCGATTTTAACACGAGCGATATAAGCCAAATAGTCCGCACGGTTCAAGCCGAGCAGTCAGCCCAAGCCAAAGTAAGCAGTGAACCGATAACCGAAAACGTAAGACAATACATGCCGAAAAAAAGCGTCGGTGCCCGAATTTCGCAAACCTCCGCCATTCCGAACCTTGACCGGCTTTTGCGGGACGAAGATGAAACCGACGGCGAAAATACAAGGTACAACCTTGAGGACATACTTTTTTCGGTGGACAAGAAGAGGTAGGAGCGCGCATTGCGCGTCTGTAAAAACGTATTTTGACAGAAAGGACGTAAAAAATGAACGCAAGAAAAATGAAAAAGTACATAAGATTTAACATCAAGCGGCTCACGGCTTTAATTCTTGCCGTATGCCTGACCCTGCCTTTGGTCGCGAGCGGAACTTCTCACGATGATATTGACGAGCGAATCAGGCAGGCAAATGAAAGAGCCGACAAGTTACAGGCGGAAAACCGCGAGCGTGAAGCAAGAATAAAGGTAAGTCAAAGTGAAGTGGGCGACTTAGAACAACAGAAAGTTCTGATTGAGGAAAAAATGAACGGCGTTCAGGCGCGTATAGGCGCGCTTAATGAAGTCATAGAACTGCAAAAAGAAGCAATAAACAACAAACAGGCTGAAATAAACAGTCTTCTCGAAGACATTGCCGATACCGAGGCGGAAATTGAGCGCTCTTATGAAAAAATAAAAGCCTTAGACGAGGAGAACGAGGAAAATATAGAAAAGTTCGCTCAAATGGTTAAAAGCGACTATATGACCGGCAGGCAAGGTTATTTAGACGTTATTTTGAGCTCTGCCGATTTTTTTGACCTTGTATTCCGCACGGAGGTTTTACGTAAGGCGGGGGAATTAAACGTCGAATTCATGAACGAGTTGCTTGATGCAATACGCGAGCAGGAGCGGCTTATTGAGGCGCTTAAAGACTTACAGGCACAGCTTGACCTTGACCGTGTCGCCTGCGAGCAGGAAAAAGCCGTGCTTGAAGAAAAGTTATCGGAGCTTAACGAGGGTATGGTAAGCCTTGACGCCGAGAAACAAAGGGAGCAGAGCGTACTCCTTGAATATGCCGCCGACATATCGGAGCTTCAGGGTGCTATTAATAACATGTACCGTCAGTATAACGCAACCGAAGCCGAAATCGAGGAGGCAAACAGATTAGTCAGCGCCCTCATTTTGGAAAAGCAAAGCTTAGACCGCCCCAATTATTCCGGCGACGGTTTTATGTGGCCTTTGGAAAACCGTTTCAGAATGATTACCTGTGACTACGGCTACGACCCGTGGAGAGGCGGTATGCACCGCGGAATCGACGTAGGAAATTCGGGTATTAACGGTACGCCTATTTATGCGGTGCAGTCGGGTACGGTAATTGTGGCAAACATCGGGGGCTGGGGCGGCGGCTACGGCACTTACATAGTTATTGACCACGGCGGCGGAGTGACTACCCTTTACGCTCACATGCAAAGTGCGAATGTTTCGGTCGGGCAGGAGGTCACAAAAGGCGATGTGATAGGTCTGGTGGGAAGTACGGGCTGGTCTACAGGTCCGCATTTGCATTTTGAAGTTCGCGAGAACGGCACGGCAGTAAGTCCGTGGGGATACCTTTAGATTAATCACCAATCAGCAGGGAACAATAACCACATCGGTGTAATAATAATTCAGTATTTCTTCGGCGGTATATCCCCTTTGCGCCATATAATCTGCGCCGAACTGGCTTAAACCTACGCCGTGACCGTGCCCTTTTGTGGTCGCCGTGAAAACGCTGCCGGTGTATTCAATCACGAAAGCGGCGGAGCGTAGGTTTAAAAGCCGCCAGAGGTCGCCGCCCGAAAGGGTCTGGTTTCTCGCGCTCACCGCCATGACGTACCCGCTCGGGTCGGCGGCGTATTCGGAAAACCACAGGGCGTAGTCAAGCGGCATGATTATATTGGGGTCGTAGCTTAATAAAAGCTTACGAACTTCGTTGGTTGTAAATTCGTTAGTGCTGATAAAGTGAATGAATTCTCTGTCCCAGTCGCTCGGAACGCTTTTCAGATAGGGGAAATCCACATCCCATATATAACGCGCCGTATTGGTCGCCCCTGCCGAAACACTGTGATATACCGAGTAAATCGGCTCTGCACCGTAGAGTATGACCCGCGCCGCGCCGTATTCGGCGGCTTGCCTTATTTTGTCGTAATACAGATTGTATTCCTCGCCGTAATACTCGCGGGCTTTTTCTTGGGTGAAAAAAGGCTGACAGGTTACGCTGTTGTCGGAAATGTCGGCGCTTTTACCGTTAAGGGTGTATTGCGGGGAATTTTTGTTGTTTAAAGCAATCCTTAACGCGTAGGTATGCGCGGCGACGGCTTGCGCGTTTAACGTTTCAAGGGAATAACCGGGCGGAATCTGGGCGTAAAGACAGCCGATTAGATAATCCACCCTGCTTATTTCGACAATTTCAATTATTTCGCCGTTTTCTGTAAGCGCGAGCCGAAAATTTTCAGGCACGGAGTATTCGGTAGCCGCTGAAATTGCCCCGTGAGGAAACGCCCGATTCCATAAAAAAGGCGTTAATAACAGCAGAGAGCAGAACATAATAAGGATTAAAACAACGTTTTTCATTTTTGACCTTCCTTTCGTTTTGGGTTTTCACTTAATTTTCATTGACTTGCGGTTAAAAATGAGCTATAATGAATAAGGTAATGCGCTAAACATGCCATATCGAAACAATATATGCTTGTCCAACGATTAATATACACTAAATATAAACAAAGGGAGCTTCTGTGAATGAAAAAAAAGCTTTCATTTTTAATTATTTTTTTTATTATAGCTTGCGCCGGGGCGACTGTTGTCCGTTACGTCCAGTTAATTTCGGAAACTATTGATTTCAGCACAGGTTTTTTTGACCATCATGCGGGTATTTTAAAATATCTGCATTATATTGTTTTAGGCGTGTCACTTTTGGGATTTATTATTTTAACGCTCATCGAAAAACGCAGAAAAACCCGGTTTTTCACTAAAAGAATGGGGCATTTTGATGATGCCGACGCTGCGCTTTGCGGAATTATGTTTTTATTAGCGGGTTTTGCGGTTATTTATACTGCGGTTTATAACGGCTTTTTAGGGTTTAGTCTGCACGAAAAGGTTACAGTAGCTCTCGGAATGTTCTCTTACGGCTATGCAGGGGTTGCCCTGCTTTTCCGCAGAAGGGCGCTCCCGTCAATCGGGATTGCTTTGCTGGGGCTGTCGGGTTATTATATAATAAGGCTTATGGATATTTTCCTTGATAATTACATCATTCTAAGTATGCCGGAGCATATTGTAAGGCTGATTTTGATTGTATTTTTAGCGCTTTTTTACCTTTCGGCGGGGAGAATGTTTTTGCGCGCCGAGAGCAAATCCACCCGTGCAAAAGCCTGCATTTTTGGTTTTTTCGCGGCTACGATTGCGGCTTCTGAAATAACGGCAAAGATGATTTTTTGGCTTGGCTCGCCTACGGTTATGCGGGACAATTTACTGCGTTCCGATACCACAAGGTTTATTATGCCCGATATGCTTGCCGCCTCTGAGGCAATCGCGCTTTTAGTTTTCCTTGCTTGTATGACAAGGTATAAAAGCGAAAGGGTTAAAATCGACGGGGAGGCGGACGCCGAGTGATGATTCCTAAGGTAAAGGGAGTAAAACATAGCATTTGGACGTTTATTTTAGCAGGGATTTTTGTAATAACGATGGGGTGCGGTTTCGGGCTCGGCACTGTAGAAGACCTGCTTTCCCCCCCGCGTCTTACCGACCAGCAGTCGGCAATCTATAAAGCCTTGACCGACAGTAAAGGTGCCGGATTTAAACTGAAATATCCGAGAAGCGGCGAACACAGAAGCGCCTTTGTGGTTTACGGCGACGAAGAGGACGCCGCAATTGTTTTTTATGAGATTTCGGGGGCAAACATACCCCGTTCGCTTTGGGTAAACTTTCTTTATAAAAACGACGACGGCGTTTGGGAGTCGCTCTACGACCTTTCGCTTGCCGACGGAACTGATATAGAAAGCGTGAGCTTTGAGGAATTTGGAGAGGACGAGGAAACCACCCTGATTATAAGCTATTCCATCAGCCAAAACGAAAAAAAGCTCATGGTTATAAGCAACATCTACGACCGACCGGTCAAGCAATTTGACGATTTTTATTCATTCATGCAGGTGGATTATTTCTTCGGCAAAGACATAAAAGAGCTCATGATTATCAGAAATTACCGCTTTGCGGAATCGGCGGAGGCGGTGTTTTGCAACATCAGGGACGGACAGCTCTCAATGGACGTATGGTACGAGCTTGACCCATCGGCAGGGGAATATACCGGAATCATGCAGGGCGAAATTGTGAGAGGGCTTCCCGCTTTGTTTATCAACCACAGGAAGTATGACAACGCCGACAATTTCGGCACTGATGTGCTTTATTACAGTGGTACACGACTGCGGAATCCGATGATTTTCAATCCTGACAACCCTGCCAGGGCGCTTCGCATTACCAACCCCTTAACAGAGCTTGCCAACCCCCGGGACATAGACGGTAACGGAATAATAGAGATTCCTTCAAGCGCGGGGGAATTCCCCGGTTACGGTAATCTGCCGAACTCGGAAAAATTGCGTCCTGTCATTTGGCGAAATCTTGAAAGCGGAAGGCTTGAGGACAGGCACTATTCCTATTATACCGAAAGATGCGACTATGTGTTTCTTCTTCCGCCGAGATGGGTGGGAAGTGTGACGGTTAAGGTCGATTTTGATGAAGAGACCGTGAGTTTTTTCAGGGCGGACGGGCCGATTGACGAGGTGGACCAACTGCTTTTAAGTATTAAAACCGTTGGGAATAACCAAGATTCACAGCCTGTTAATTTAGCGGAATGGACATTCTTTCGGCAGGGAGTTGAAAATAATCTTTCATATTATGTAAAAATCGACCAAACCGAAGACCCTTTAGCACTTACTGCCGATGAACTTGAATTCGCGTTTCGGATTCTTAGTGAAATAAAATATGAGCCTGACGACACAACCGGTTAAAATAAAAATTATGTTAAACAATGAACTTACAAGTCTGCGCGGTATTTCAGTCAAGCGCGCCGCGCTTTATAAAAAAGTAGGTATAATCACCGTGCGGGACTTGATTTTTCATTTCCCGCGCGGTTATATTAATTATACCGCGCCGATTAAAATAAGTGAGGCTGAAATCGGCGAAGCATGTACTGTAAAGGCAAGGGTGGTTAAAAAGCTTTCGCCGTTTTTTGCGTCGGGCGGCAGGCTCGGTATTTATAAGGTCGTATTAGACGATGGTGAAAGTGAATTTATCTGTATTTTTTTTAACTCTGAGTATAATTTCAACAAACTTGTCATTGGGGAAAGTTATGTTTTCCACGGCAAAGCAGGAGGAACCGAGCTTATGCGGGAAATATCATCCCCAAGCTTTATCCAAGAAAATGCCATTAACGCACTGATTCCGAAATACCGCCTTACGGCGGGTTTATCTCAAAATATGATTGCGAATAATTTGAAAACTGCGTTATCCGAATTTTCGGCTTGTTTTGATGAAGAAGAAGTATTCCCGAAAGAAATCTTAGAGGAATTTTCACTTTTAACTAAAAAATCAGCAATAGAAAAAATACATTTCCCGTCGTCAATTGAAGAATCGGAGGCGGCGAAAAGAAGGCTTGCTTTCGAGGAGCTTTTGATTTTACAGCTTGGAATGACCATGCTGAAGACCCGCAACCGTAAATTAACCGGAACTTTAATGGGAGAGCGGGATTTAACCGAGTTTTTTAAGACCCTGCCCTTTGAGGCTACAAACGCCCAAAAACGCGCTGTCGCGGATTGCATAAGCGACATGCAAAAATGTGTGCCGATGAATCGGCTTTTGCAGGGGGATGTAGGAAGCGGGAAAACTATGGTCGCCGCCGCCGTCTGCTTTTTTGCTTACAGAAACGGCTTTCAGTCTACTTTTATGGCGCCGACCGAGCTTTTGGCGGTACAGCACTGCAATACGCTGAAAGGGTTTTTAGAGCCTCTCGGAGTAAGGGTGGAGTTATTGACCGGTTCACTTTCGGCGGCGGAGAAAAAAGCGGCGAAAGAACGTATTAAAAGCGGAGAGGCGGGCGTTATAACGGGTACGCAGGCGCTCATTCAAAAAGGGGTAGAATTTTGCAACCTCGGGTTGGTAATTACCGACGAGCAACACAGATTTGGTGTTAATCAGCGCGGAACCCTGATTTCCAAGGGAGAGAATCCACACACGCTGGTCATGTCGGCAACGCCTATTCCAAGGACGTTGGCGCTGATTATTTACGGAGAT
The DNA here is from genome assembly GCA_009776305.1 of Oscillospiraceae bacterium. GTDB lineage: Bacteria > Bacillota > Clostridia > Oscillospirales > Ruminococcaceae > Ruminiclostridium_E. The sequence continues at coordinate 37,706 of WRLY01000005.1, forward strand.
TTGGATATTTCACTGCTTGACGAAATGCCCAAAGGCAGAATCCCAATCAACACCTACGCCGTAGATACGAGCTATCGCGAGCGGTTGTATAAATTTATACTGAAAAATGCCGCCGCGGGAAGTCAGTCTTATATAGTCTGCCCCTTAATCGGCGACGGTGACAGCGAACCTAATGAAAAAGTCAGCGCGGTGAATTATTACAATGAACTTAAAAGCACCTATTTAAAAGACATAAACGTGGGTCTGCTCCACGGAAAAATGAAGCAGACGGAAAAGGATGCGGTTATGGCTGAATTCAAAAAAGGTAATATATCCGCCTTGATTTCAACTACGGTTATAGAAGTCGGAATAGACGTTCCGAACGCCGTGATTATGCTTATAGAGAATGCCGAGCGTTTCGGTTTGTCGCAATTGCATCAGTTGCGCGGGCGGGTAGGGCGGGGAGAAAAGCAGTCCTACTGCATACTTGTGACCGATAGCGTAACGCCTTATACCAAGGCGCGACTTGAAACCATGACAAGGACTTCAAACGGCTTTGAGGTTGCCAACGAGGACTTAAAGTTACGCGGACCGGGTGACTTTTTCGGCTCAAAACAGCATGGTTTGCCTGAGCTTAAAACAACGACTTTCGCGGAGGATGTTTCCTTGGTTGACCAAACTAAGGAATTGGCAAAACGGTTTCTTGACAATGATGCGGGCTTTAAAAAGCCTGAATACGAGAAACTGCATCAAAGAATCAACAGACTTTTTTCGGAGATAAACGAGCATGGATTTAATTAGTTTAAAATTTCCGCGATTTTTCGTAAATGAAAAATTAATGGTCGGCGGGGAAACCGGAATATTCGGGGACGACGCTAAACATATTTCAGATGTTTTACGCATGAAAGCGGGCGAAAAAGTTGTTTTGTGCGATGGTTTGGGTTGTGATTACCCGTCGGAAATAATTTCAATCGACAAAAACAAGATAGAATTCAAGGTTTTGGAGAAACGTGATAATGATTCCGAGCCTAAAATTTATATCAGATTATTCCAGTGCGTACCCAAGCTTGAAAAGCTTGATTTTATCGTGCAAAAAGCTACCGAACTTGGTGTTTCGGAAATTATTCCCGTCATTTCAAAGCGCTGTGTTTCACGACCGAATAATTCTAAATTTAACAAGCTTTTGCGTCTGCAAAAAATAGCTGAAAACGCCGCAAAGCAGTCGGGGCGAGGAATAATCCCGAAAGTGCATGGATTTACAGAATTTAAAAGTGCGCTCGAACTTTATAAAACGGGAAATTTGGGTATAATATTCTATGAGAACGGCGGCGCGAGAATCAATGATATTTTGAAACTTAAAGGTATACGGGAGTTGTCGGTTGATATTTTTATCGGTAGCGAGGGCGGCTTTGAATATGGTGAAATTGAGGCGGCGGAAGGTAAAGGATTTATCACCGCAAGTCTCGGTAAGCTTATTTTAAGAGCTGAAACCGCACCAATTGCCGCCATTTCAATAATAATGAATTTAGCGGGCGAAATATAGAGGGCATAAATTTGTTGACAAAATAATAAATTTATGGTATTATAGAAAATGACAAAATTTTGAAAAGGACGGGTGTAAAGCTATGGGAAAAGGCGCAGGATTTTTAATTTTAGGGATTTTGGCTATTTTGGGCGGCGCGATTTTCGCGGCGTTGGTTATTAAAAACAGGCTGTCCGCAGACGATGACATCGACTTTGATGAATTCGACGATTTTGACGATGTGGTTGACGACGACGAGCTGGAGCATTTCCTCGGCGAGAAAAAAGCTCCCGGCACTGTTCAAAATCCGGAAGAAGACGGAATAGTTGAATAATTAAAAAATCAGGGGCGGGGCTGTTTTTAAAAAGCCTCGCCCCTGTAATTTCGGAGAATCTGATTTGATAAAATACTTAAAAACAATACTTTTTGCCATTAATCCCAAAAACAGAAAAAATCTTTCGGAACAGCAGAGAGAAATTGCGCTGTACGTGATTTTCGGCGTACTGACGACTGTAATATCATTCGTATCGTATTTTCTCTTCAGGTTGATTTTGCCTGAGAGCGTTATTTCGGCGACCGCCCTGCCTGTTGCGTTTTCGTGGATTTGCGCCGTAACTTTTGCTTATATAACAAATAAGATTTGGGTGTTTAAAAGTAAGCAGGAGAATATTTCGGGCGTTATCCGCGAGTTTTTTGGGTTTTATGTAGCAAGGCTTTTTACGCTGTCGGTTGACTTGGCGGCAATGTTTTTACTGGTGGATTTGGCGGGCTTAAAAGGCGGTTGGCATGAGCTTTTAGCCCGCGTTTTGGTGAGTGTTGCCGTATTAGTGCTTAATTATATACTAAGCAAGGTTTTTATATTTAAAAAATAGAGGCGGCGGGACATTGACAAACATACTATAATTTGATATAATTTCGTAGGAATATAATTAACTTAAAATCCTATAGATTTTAAGTTAATCGGATTATATTATATTGCCATAGTGAAATAATATGCAACTTAAAACAGGAGAATAAGCATGGGAATCATCATCGGAATAACTGCGGTTTACATAGCGCTTGTGGTATTCACAGGAATTTATTTTACAAGGAAATCAAGGACGGTTTCCGACTTTGTTTTAGGCGGAATGACGCTCGGACCGTGGATTACCGCTTTTGCTTACGGCACATCTTACTTCTCGGCGGTGGTCTTCGTCGGGTTCGCGGGGCGGTTCGGCTGGGCTTACGGGCTGTCTGTGGTATGGATTGGACTTGCTAACGCATTTATCGGCTCTTTAGCGGCATGGGCGGTTTTAGGGCGGCGTACTCGCGTAATGACACAGTACTTCGGCAGTGCGACCATGCCCGACTTTTTTGAAAAACGCTATATGAGTAAGGCAATAAAAACCGTTTCGGCGGTTATTGTGTTTGTGTTTTTAATTCCTTATACGGCTTCTATTTATAACGGTCTTTCGCGGCTGTTCGCAACGGCTTTCGGGACGGGCGATGACAGCTATGCTTATTTTGTAATAGGTATAGCGGCAGTAACGGCGGTTTATGTTATTTTGGGGGGATATAAGGCGACCGCTTACAATAATCTGTTCCAAGGCGTGATTATGTTAGTCGGAATTGTCGCCGTTATCATGGCGACGCTGAACTTAAAGGGCGGCTTTACAAGCGCGGTTGCTGAATTATCACAGGTTGAGAACACTACGGGCGCTTTTGCGGGAATGAACGGCGCGTTTACCTCATTTTTCGGACCTGACCCGATTAATCTTCTCGGGGTTATGATTTTAACCTCCCTCGGAACATGGGGACTTCCGCAAATGGTGCATAAGTTTTATACCATAAAGGACGAGCGTTCAATCAAGGCGGGTACGGTAATCTCCACGGTTTTTGCGGTTATAATAGCGGGCGGGTGTTATTTCCTCGGCGCTTTCGGCAGAATCTTTTGGACGGGAGACGCCCCGTCAGGCGGCGCATTTGATGAAATTATACCGGCTATGATGGAACAGCTCCCGGTAATTCTGCTCGGAATCGTTGTGGTGTTAGTCCTCAGCGCGTCGATGTCCTCACTTGCGGGGTTGGTTTTATCCTCGAGCTCGACGCTGACCATAGATATGATTAAGCCTATGTTCAAAGATAAAATAGACGAGAAAAAGTCGGTTTTGATTATGCGGGTTTTTATAGGCGTATTTATATTTATTTCGGTGCTTATCGCGCTTAACAGGAACGCGCTGATTTCAGACCTTATGGGATACTCGTGGGGGGCGCTTTCGGGGGCTTTCCTTGCGCCGTTCATGTACGGGCTTTTTTGGAAGAAGACCACAAAGGCTTCGGTCTGGGTGAGCTTTATTTTGGCTTCTGCCGCGTCGGTTTTGCATCTTATATTCAAACCCGCGTGGGTTATCGGCGGATTCAACCTTGCCTCTCCTGTCAACTTCGGCGCGGTGCTTATGGTTGTTTCGCTCATCATTGTACCCGCTGTCAGCCTTGTCACGGCAAAGCCGGATAAGGCTCAGGTGGACGAGATGTTTAAATGCCTTGAGCATTTGAAAATATAACATAAAGGAGAATTATCATGAACACTAAAAAGCTTATTTCAATCATTGTAGTAGCCGCTATATTTGCAGAAATCTTAATTTTTTCGGGCTGTGAAACCCGAGCAGCCGCAAAATGAAGACGTCGCCCTTACCCCCGGCGAATGCACGGAAGAGCCTAAAACCGAATCTCCGATAACTACCACGCCGGAACCGACAACTACACCGGAAGAAACTGCGGAATCCACACAACCCTTGCCTGTATCTACAGAAGAAATAAGAGTGGATTTACGTAGGTGGAATATAACCGATAAACGGCTTGCCGAAATGGTGCAAAGCGGTGAAATACCGCAGAATGTTACGTATTTGGATTTGCGGGGTAACCAAATCAAGTATATGCACTTCAATCATCTTTACCAAATTGCGATATCACCTGGTAGACACACACAAACAACCAAACTAAATAGGAGAGCCACCATGTTTTTCGATAAAAACGCCGAAACCATGCCGCGCAATGAGCTTGAAACCTTACAGCTTGAACGGCTGAAAAAAACAGCCCAATTATGCTATGAAAAGTCGCCGCTTTATAAGCGGAAATTCGACAGCGCGGGACTTAAACCCGAAAATATAAAAACCTTATCGGATTTAAAGAATGTGCCGTTTACGTTAAAAGAGGATTTTCGTGAAAATTATCCTTTCGGAATGTTTACCGTGCCTATGAAAGAAATTTTGCGCCTGCACGCGTCATCAGGGACGACAGGAAAACCGACGGTGGTGGGGTATACAAGAAAAGACCTTGAAATCTGGAGCGATTGCGTAGCGCGTTTAATCGTGGCAGTAGGGACAACCGATAATGATATAGCGCAGGTGGCTTTCGGATACGGGCTGTTTACGGGTGCGTTGGGACTGCATTACGCTTTGGAGAAAGTGGGGGCGTCAATTATCCCCATATCTTCAGGCAATACCGAAAAGCAGGTTATGTTAATGCGTGACTTCGGGACGACGGTGCTGATTGCTACGCCGTCTTACGCCCTGCATATAGGCGAAATAGCCGCCGAAATGGGGGCAAGTAAAGACTTGAAGCTTAGGCTCGGGCTTTTCGGCTCGGAGGGCTGTACCGAGGAAATGCGCTCACAGGTTGAGAAAACCCTTGGATTATTCGCTACTGACAATTACGGAATGAGCGAGGTTATGGGACCCGGGGTTTCGGGCGAGTGCGAATATAGGCGCGGACTGCATTTCAACGAAGACCATTTTCTCCCCGAAATAATAAACCCCGATACAGGCGAGATTTTACCGGAGGGTGAAAAGGGAGAATTAGTTATTACAACGCTGACAAAAGAGGGTTTGCCTGTTTTGCGCTATCGTACACGGGATATAACCCGCCTTACTTATGAAAAATGTCAATGCGGCAGAACCCATGCAAGAATGGACAAAACCACCGGACGTACCGACGACATGCTGAAAATTCGCGGCGTAAACGTCTTCCCGTCACAGATTGAAAGCGTAATAATGACAATTGAGCAGGTCGCGCCTTATTACGAATTAGTGGTGGACAGGGACGGCGCGCACGATAGCCTTGAGGTAAAGGTTGAGCTTGTGGACGGCTCGGTTTTGGAAAGTTATGCGGGACTTGAGGCGTTGAGGGCAAAAATAAGGCACGATTTAAAAACCGTCCTGGGACTTGACGTCAGGGTGTCGTTGGTAGAGCCGAAAAGTCTTGTAAGACATGTGGGGAAAGCCAAGAGGGTTGTGGATAACAGGAAGAAGTAAAAAAACACTTGTAAATTTTGGGATAATAGTGTATAATAAAAAGGTCATTATATTAAGGGTAGCAAGATTCAAGCCGCGCTACTCTGAGGAAAGGAATTTGAACGTATGATAAGCTATTCACACGAAGTAGAAAACATGTGTATGGTCGCTAAAGGCGCCAGCCACGGTCCCGCGCCCATTCCCGAGGAGGGAAAGTGGGTAAAGGCTTACGAAATCAAGGACATCAGCGGGCTTACGCATGGCGTAGGCTGGTGCGCCCCTCAACAGGGAGCTTGTAAGCTGACCCTTAACGTCAAGGACGGCATTGTCGAAGAAGCGCTGGTTGAGACGCTCGGCTGTTCCGGTATGACCCATTCGGCGGCTATGGCGGGAGAGGTTTTGCCGGGCAAAACTATTCTCGAAGCCATGAATACTGACCTTGTATGCGACGCGATTAATGTTGCCATGAGGGAATTATTCTTACAAATCATCTACGGACGCACCCAAACAGCCTTCTCGGAGGGCGGTCTCCCCGTCGGAGCGGGGCTTGAAGACCTCGGCAAGGGCTTGCGCTCGCAGGTCGGCACGATTTTCTCCACCAAAGCCAAGGGCGTGCGCTATATGGAAATGGCAGAGGGCTATATTCTCAAGCTCGGCTTGGATAAAAACGGCGAGGTGATTGGTTATCAGTTCGTAAAAGTAGGAAAAATGCTTGAAGACATACGCCGCGGCAAAACCCCCGACGAGGCTTATAAGGCAAACATCGGGCAGTACGGCAGGTTTGACGAAGCGGCTAAGTATATTGACCCGCGCGAAGAATGAGGTGAAATTCCGTTATGCAGAAAAAACTTTATCGCTCAAGAAATAATAGGTGGTTAGCGGGAATTTGCGGCGGTATGGGAGAATATTTCGGAATCGACCCTAACATTTTTTGCGTGCTCGTGATTTTTATTCCAGGGGTAAATCTTTTAGCGTACCTTATACTCGCTATTATCATTCCGATTGAACCGTAACGGATAAATTACTAAAGTCAGTTAAAATTAAACGAAAGGAAATTTATACATGTCTAATATAAAATTTGAGGGTCAGGACAGGCGTGAAAAGAAAATAAACGCCTGCCTTAAAGAGTACGGCTTTAACAGCCTTGAGGCGGCGCGGGATTTATGCCTTGAAAAAGGCATTAACGTGGAGGAAATCGTTAAGGGCGTACAGCCCATCGCCTTTGAAAACGCGGTTTGGGCATACACGCTCGGTACGGCAATCGCGCTTAAAACAGGCGCTTCCAAGGCGGCAAAAGCCGCCGCTACAATCGGCGTAGGCTTACAGGCGTTTTGCATACCCGGCTCGGTAGCCGAAAGCCGCGACGTGGGGCTCGGTCACGGAAACTTAGGCGCAATGCTTTTAGAGGAAGAAAACAAGTGTTTTTGTTTTCTCGCGGGACATGAAAGCTTTGCGGCGGCAGAAGGTGCAATCGGTATTGCCCGCACCGCTAATAAAGCCCGAAAAGAACCTTTGAGGGTTATACTCAACGGTCTCGGTAAAGACGCGGCTTACATTATTTCTAGAATCAACGGTTTCACTTATGTTGAAACTGAGTACGACATTCAAAAAGATGATTTAAAGATAAAAAAAGAAGTCGCCTTTTCCGACGGCGACAAATCTAAGGTAAAATGCTACGGTTGCGACGATGTAACCGAGGGTGTGGCAATCATGAAAAAAGAGGCGGTGGAAGTTTCCATAACAGGTAATTCCACCAACCCCACCCGATTCCAGCATCTTGTGGCGGGCACTTACAAGAAGTGGTCAACGGAAAACAACAAGAAATATTTTTCTGTGGCTTCGGGCGGCGGAACCGGCAGAACCCTGCACCCCGATAACATGGCGGCGGGACCGGCTTCATACGGACTTACCGACTCTATGGGCAGGATGCACGGCGACGCGCAGTTTGCGGGTAGTTCAAGTGTTCCGGCACACGTTGAAATGATGGGCTTAATCGGAATGGGTAACAACCCGATGGTCGGTGCAACGGTAGCCTGTGCGGTGGCGATTGAGGAAGCGCTGAAATAATTAATAAAACATTAAAAAACCTGTTCGTCAAAATGGACAGGTTTTTTTGTATAAGCTCTAAAAATTCTTCTCCAAACTCTTAGCCTTTAAATAGGCGTTTATAAACCCGTCAAGTTCGCCGTCCATAACCGCGTTTATATTCCCGATTTCAAAGCCGGTTCTGTGGTCTTTCGCCATGGTATAAGGCATAAAAACATAAGAGCGGATTTGTGCCCCCCAGGCGATTTGCAGTTGCTCGCCTTTTATGTCCGAGATTTTGTCAAGATGCTCCCGCTCTTTAATTTCAATCAGCTTGGATTTAAGCATACGCATGGCGTATTCACGGTTTTGCAACTGACTTCTTTGGGTCTGACAGGCGCAGACTATTCCCGTCGGCTTGTGGGTAATCCGCACGGCGGAGCTTGTTTTATTAACCTTTTGTCCTCCGGCACCGCTTGCCCTGTAAACCTCAAAATCTATATCTTCGTCACGGATTTCTATATTTACGTCTTCGTCAATTTCCGGCATAACCTCAAGGCTGGCGAAACTTGTATGCCTGCGCCCCGAAGAATCAAACGGCGAAACCCTCACAAGCCTGTGAACCCCATGCTCCGACTTTAACAAGCCGTAGGCATTCTGCCCTGCAATCAGCACCGACACGCTTTTTATGCCCGCCTCCTCGCCGTCAAGATAGTCAAGTAATTCAACCTTGAAATCATGCCGCTCCGCCCAGCGAGTATACATGCGGTAAAGCATTTCCACCCAGTCCATAGCCTCCGTCCCGCCCGCGCCCGCGTGGAGGGTAATAATGGCGTTCCTGCCGTCGTATTCCCCCGAAAGCAGGGTTACAAGCTTTTGCTTTTCAAGCTCGGCTTTAACCCTTCGGACGGCTTCGGTTATTTCATCAGCAAGCGACGGGTCGCCCTCCTCCTCCGCAAGCTCGACCATAGTTACAGCATCTTCGAAATCGTTTTGTAACTTTAAGAAAGCATCGCGGGTATTTTTCATAGCGCCGAGCTTTTGATTTACCAACCTCGCATTGTCTGCGTCGTTCCAAAAGTCCGCTCCCGACGACAACCCGTCAAGCTCGGCGATTTCTTTTTCAAGCCTCGCAAGCCCCAAAGCCTCCGACAGCTCGGTTATTTCAGGCTTTATGGCGAGAAGGTCGGCTCTTATTTCATCATATTCAAGCATAGAATAGTTACCTCGTTTAATTTGTTTTGTTCTGACGGAAAATGCTTATAATGTAATGTATTTGCATATTATCAAAATATAAATTCACCTTGTTGTTAAAGCGCAACCTCGATTCATTTACTCAAACAACGTCACCCGCAGTAACGTCCCGGGGTCTATAATCCTGATTTTTTTATTGTTCTTTTTTGCATACTCCACTGTCTGCATAGTTCCCCCCCTTTTGCCGTCATAAACGGCTAATAAAAGGTCACAGGTTTCCACAAGATACCTGTTACGAATTTGCATACACCCATCGAAATATGCGGAATTGCTGAGAAATTTAATTTCGCTTGCGTTTTCAAGCAGATAATGATATTTTTCCCGTTGTTTTTGATTCCACGATTTCTCCTGCCCTGTACAGGGGATAATTGCGTTGAATTTCACGCGGGGGTATTTTTTTTTAAATTCAAGCGCGGCTTCGGCAAAAAGCATGTCCGAGCCTAAAGCCATTCCGCACTGAAAAACCGAAAAATCCCGCGAGATTAAATCATCAATTTCAGCGTTTAGTTTATTTTTCAGTCCTGTAATATCGCTCTGCCCACCGAACGCCTCATAAAGCTTTTTAAAACGATAGCCCGTAAAAGAGCAGACTTTTTCGGAAAAGTTCAAAATAACTACCTCGCTAATTGCTCAAGCTTTTCGGAAACCTTTTCTGCCGCCCCCTCAAAATCGCTGTGTAAAAACAGCATATCGCGGACTTCCTCAAACATAGCCGACGTTTGCTTTTTCCAGGGGTTTTTCTTGTCCCGCAAGCGGTCAAGCGCGTCGTAAGCCGCCGCGTCGTCATACTCTTCGCAGGCATTTTTTATAATTAAAAGCTGTTCGTATAAGTAAGCCGTATCTTCCGTCAGAACCTCGTCGCTTTTATCGTTTCCGCTGTTTTCACCGTTTTCAGAATACCCGGTGACAAGGGTTTGCGCTAAGGTTTCAAGCGATTTGATAAAATCATTCGCGTTTGCGGAAATAAACTCAATGTCGCCGCTATGTCCTGCGTCCTCAAGCTTCGATGCGGTTTTAGATTTTTCGGCTTCGCCTATACTCGCCAAGGCGGATTTCATAGCGTGAACGGTTATTGTGAAAAGCTTTATATCCCCGTTTTTGACGGTTTTCCTTAACGTGGCTACGGCATCTTCCGCGTCGTGCCGGAATACTTCAAGCATTTTGGGGCTCATTTGCACAGTTTTGATTATGGCTTGCGGCATAACGGGTTTAGAGGTGTATTTTTCAGCTTCTTCAGGATGTCTGTCCCGGACGAATCTGTTCAACACCTCATTTAAGTTCCATGCGTCAATAGGTTTCGGCACAAATCCGTCAAATCCGTTTTGCCTGAACATCTCGTAGCTACCCACCAGAGCGTTGGCTGTAAGCGCCACGATGACCCCTTTATATCCGAGGGAGCGTAGCTTTTGTGTCGTCTCAATTCCGTCCATTAACGGCATCATGTGGTCCATAAAAATTATATCATACATTTCGCCGTTTTCAATTTTGTCAATTACCTCAAAGCCGCTGTAGGCAGTTTCTATTTTAAGCCCGTAAGGGAGTAACATACCCTCGGCTACATACAAATTAGTATTCACGTCGTCAACCACAAGCACCCTTCCGTAAGGCATAAACTCGCGGAGGATATTAATTTCAGCTAACTGCTTGTTACCTGCAAACTTAAAACTTTTAAGGCGCTCTGAAATCTCAGTGCCGATTTTTTCGTCTCCTACGACTTTTTGCCTGACCGTTACGATAAATCTGCTACCCTTACCGTATTCGCTTTCAGCCTCAATAGTGCCGTTCATCATACCCACAAGGTTCTTTGTTATACTTAGACCTATTCCGGTACCCTCTATATACTGATTAGCCGAAATGTTAAAGCGCGAGTACTCCGAGAATAATTTTGCCCGGTCTTCCGGTTTCATGCCCTGTCCGGTATCCTCGACTGTAAAGCGCAATATTATATCCCGGTCGTTTGCTGACGAAAAATAGCTAACCGACAGCTTAACACTTCCTTTATCGGTATATTTTATAGCGTTTGAAAGTAAATTATTCAATATTTGCTTCAACCGCAATTCGTCGCCGTATAACCTTAACGGCAAATTTTCATCTATATCAAGGATAAATTCAATCTTCTTTGAGCCTAACCTCACAATATTGATTTGCGCCGCGTCATTAATCAGACAGGGCAGGTTGTATTCGGAAAGATTAAGCTCTAATTTCCCTGTTTCTATTTTAGACATATCAAGAACGTCGTTGATTATTCCGAGCAGACCGTTGCCTGAATTATATATGCTTATCAGTGCCTTGGCGTATTCATCGGGAAGCCTTCCTTTTTGCAGTTCAATTTGCGCTATTCCGATAATCGCGTTCATAGGCGTGCGTATTTCGTGGGACATGGTAGCGAGGAAGTTACTTTTAGCGCGTGAGCCTGATTCCGCCTTTCGGTTAGCTTCACGCAGTCTCGCGTTTTGTTCACGCATCTCATGTTCCGAATGGGCGACAAAAATATTTATAATAATAAACAAGACCAAAATCATAGACAACATTCCGAAGAATACAATGTTCATGGATTGATTCAGCGCCAAATAACCGGGCAGAGGATAAAACGACAGCGAGTACCAGCTAAGTGTGGGAAGCGACCTCACCATATACATATTATCACCGAATATATAACTACGGCTCTCTTCGTCCGTAAGCGTTTCGGCGACTCTGACAGCTTCCTCTCCCGCAGCGCCTAAATAATCCGTGACCAAAACTTTATTTGAAATAAGCTCAAAATCATCAATCGAAGTAATTTCCCAAAGACCGTTAAATAAATATGAAGTTATATTTTCGTCATATTCCTTGCCTGTGGAATTCACAAAATCCGTAAATTCGGTTAAATCAATCCCTGTGCCGAGCATACCAATCGGGTTATTAAATTCATCAAATACCGGAACGTTGACCCAAAGGTTAATCACGTTCATATCGCTGTTATAATTTATATTGAAGTTATATGTTTCGGTTTGGTACAAAGTTAAGTTATACCAATAATATTCAGGGTTTTGCGGGTCTACCGAATACGGCTCAAAGCCGGGCGCGTAGAAGATTTTATCAATATCATTGACCCAAAAGACTACTTTGTCCCTGATATGTTCCTGAAATAAATCAAATTCTTCGTAGGCGTTCTTCGCAATCAAGGGGTCTTCGGGATTTAAAAAATACGCCTTGACAGCGGGAGACGAGCCTAATTTCAAAACAAGAGCTAATTCACTGCTTACTTCTTTCGACAGATGAAGCTTTATGGCTTCACTTGTGATAGTGAGCTGTTGTTCAATATGGTCAAGGTTGATCTGGCGCACGGCAAACACATAGGCGGTAAAAGCCGTTAAAGAAAAAACCAAAAAAAGCGCACAGGAAAACACCTTAAAGTTTTTACGTATATGGGTTTCTAAAGGTTTTTTAATCATAATACACTTTTCCCCATTTATCATAACCACTGCAAGAATCTGCATCGGAACATGCCAACGTAGCCGCTCCATGACTGAAAGACGAACGCTCGGCGATATTTATTGTCCTTTAATTTAAAATTTGTTCAATTTTTTATTAAAGGGAATTGCGCTGTTGCGACTATAATACAGGCTCTATGTTTAATTTTAGCATTTTCCGTCACTATTTTCTATTGGCAATATTAAATAATGTGTATAAATGCTTTTCGTGAATATTGCACAAATCAGTGTTTTCTATAGGTTTATAAATATTTATTATAGGCTCACAAATTCATTGACGTAGCGATGAATTTATGTTATGATATAGTCAAATAAAAAAACTATATTTTTTAATTGAACGGCAATAACAACATGAAAGGTTTTGGAGGTATAACAATGATTTACAGAGAATTCGGGAATACGGGAATAAAGCTTTCCGCGCTTGGCTTTGGGGCAATGCGGTTGCCCATGACGGAAGTAAACGGTGTTAAAACAGTTAATTATGAGCTTTCCACGCCACTTATGCAAAAAGCGTTTGAAATGGGGGTAAATTACGTTGACACCGCTCCCTATTACTGCGAAAAAAACAGCGAAATTGCCGTCGGAAAGGCACTGAAAGGTTGGCGGAATAAGGTTTATCTCTCGACGAAAAATCCCGTGGAGAACGCTTCGGGTGCGGACTGGAGAAAGCGTCTTGAAACCTCTCTTGAAAAGCTCGATACCGATTACATAGATTTTTACCACATGTGGGGAATAAGTCTTGAGGCTTATCGGGATAAAATCGACGTAAAAGACGGACCCCTTGAGGCGGCGCATAAAGCCAAGGCTGAGGGGCTTATCAAGCATTTGTCTTTTTCTTTCCATGACAAGGCTGAAAACATGCGCCCCATAATCGACAGCGGTCAGTTTGAGTCGGTATTGTTACAGTATAATCTGCTTGACCGCTCCAACGAGGAAAACATAGAATACGCCAATAAAAAAGGACTCGGCGTGGTTGTAATGGGTCCCGTAGGCGGCGGTCGTCTCGGCGCGCCGTCAGAGGTGATTAAAAACCTAATAGGCAGGGATATAAAAAGTTCGGCAGAAATGGCAATGCGTTTCGTAATCGCGAATAAGGGGATTCATGTCGCGCTTTCGGGAATGGAAAACCTTAAAATGCTTGAGGAAAACGCAAAAATCGCCTCTATAGAGGGCTCTTTAACCGAGGCTGAAATCGGGCAAATCAATGCCATGATGATTGAAAACAAGAAATTGTCCGACCTCTATTGTACCGCCTGTCGTTATTGTCTGCCCTGTCCGCAGGGAATTAATATACCGCATGTTTTCTCGCTTATGAATTATCATAAGGTTTATGAGCTTACCGATTATTCAAAAGCGGAGTATAAAAACCTTTATATCCCTATGGAAACCCGTACCGCCCCTTGGGAAATTGACTGGGGCGTTGACGCGTCCAAATGTATCGAGTGCGGTGCTTGCGAGGACAAGTGTCCGCAGAAACTGAAAATTATTGAGCAGTTAAAGGAAACCCACTCGGTTTTAGGATAAATTTTGAAGTTAAACGACTATAAAAAATTCCCGTTTTTTAAAGCGGGAATTTTTTATTTTTATTAACCCTTAGACGGTTCCAGCACTGCATAATGCCCGTCATCCCTTTTATAAACCACATTCACATCGCCCGTTTCGGCGTTCTTGAACATAAAGAAAGCATGTCCCAACAGATTCATTTGCAAAACAGCCTCGTCAACGCTCATGGGGCGAAGAATAAACTGCTTTTTCCTGATAATCTCATAAGACGACTGCTCATCAACGTCTTCAATGAATTCCGACGAGTTGAAAGCCGAAGCCTGCAAACGTTTTTCAACCTTGGTCTTGTTTTTGCGTATTTGTCTGATAATCCTTTCAATGCAAGCGTCAAGCGCGTCATTTTTATCCTGCGCTGATTGCTCCGCCCTGAAAATTAAGTTGTCGTGCTTTACGGTAAGCTCTATTGTCGCCATGCCGCGCTGTGATGACGCTGTGATTTTTGCGTCAAAATTTTCCCCGAAAAATCTTTCAAGCTTGCTTAATCTTGCCTCGGCGTATTCCACCAAGCCCTCGACCTGCATTTTTTTGGCGGTTACTTTTACAGTCATTGCCCGTCCTCCTTATTTGGAATGAATATATTATACCATAAAAGTAAAAAATATACAAGTCTTTGAATGATTATTTAGAATTATTTTGCAAATTTATTCCATTAATTTTACCATAACCGCTTTTTGGGCGTGCAGACGGTTTTCCGATTCGTCAAAAATGGCGTCGGCGTGTTCTTCAAAAACCTTTTCGGTAATTTCCTCGCCTTTATGAGCCGGCAGACAGTGCAAAACCATAACGTCGGGTTTTGCGAGCGCGATGATTTCGTCGTTGACTTGGTAACCCGCGAAGTCTTTTCTGCGTTTTTCGGTTTCGGACTCCTTGCCCATAGAAGCCCACACGTCGGTAACTAATACGTCGGCGTTTTCGGCGGCTTTGCGTGGTTCTCGAACAAGCTCAAAGTCAGAGAAATTCTTTGCGAATTTAAGCGCTTCTTTGTCGGGGTCGTACCCCTCGGGGATACAAAGACTTACTTTCATACCGACTTTCAGACAGCCTATGGTCAGGGAATTCGCCATGTTGCCGCCGTCGCCTATAAAGCAGAGTTTTAAGCCCTCTAACTTGTTTTTATACTCTCGAATTGTCATCAAATCGGCTAAAACCTGGCAGGGGTGCGAAACGTCGGTCAAACCGTTTATGACGGGAATCGAGCTGTGGCGCGCTAATGTTTCCACGTCAGATTGATTAAACGTCCTAATCATTATACCGTCAAGATACCGCGACAAAACCCGCGCCGTGTCTTCAATAGGCTCGCCTCTGCCAATTTGCAGTTCCTTTGACGACAAGAACAGCGCGTAGCCGCCAAGCTGATACATTCCCGTTTCGAAAGAGACCCGCGTTCTTGTGGAGGCTTTCTCAAAAATCATGCCTAAGGTTTTACCGCTCAAGCTTTTGTGGGGGATTCCGTGTTTTTGCTCGTATTTTAACTGGTCGGCAAGGTTTAATATTTCTGTAATTTCCTCAGTTGTTAAATCAAGCATTTTCAGTAGGTGTTTCATGGTTTATTCCTTTCGGGGTTTATGTTAATTTTTTATGTGCGTTTTGATTTTGCGTTCTGCCAAGCAAATAATCAATGGATACATTAAGATATTCTGCTATTTTATGAAGATTATCTATAGAAATTTTACTGCGCCCGTTAGTCCATTGAGAAAACGAACCGCTTGAAAATCCTAAATCTCTGCTCATTTGAGAGCCTGTTATATTTCTTTCAGATAAAACATATTTTATATTCTGTATAATATCCATAAAATAACCTTTAAATATTTGTATAAAAAACTGTTGATACCCTTACAAATGTAAGATATCGTGAATTTATGAAGCAAATTGCAGAAACGGGGTTAAATAGCTTTATTGCAATACTTCCGCCAAAATCGAAAGTCCCCTATCAAGGCTTTGATAATCAATCGTCAGCGGCGGCAACAGCCTTAATTTTTCCTTTGCCGTCAGCGTCAGCAGACCTTTTTCAAGGGCGGCGTTCATGACGTCTTTGGCGATTTTGGTTTTGAGGGTGATTCCGAGCATAAGACCCAAGCCGTCGATTTTTTCAATTTCATCCAGTTGTAATAACTGCTCCCGGATGTAATCGCCCTTTTTCACAACCTCGTCAAGGAAATCGGGATTTGAAACCTTTTCAAGCACTACCAGTCCCCCCGCCATTACAATCGGATTTCCGCCGTAGGTAGAGCCGTGAGTACCCGGGGTGAGAACCCCCGCGCATTTTTCGCCGCTCATGCAGACCCCGCCGGGTAAGCCTCCGAATAAGCCTTTGGCTAATGTGGTTATGTCGGCTTTTTTACCGTTTTTGGGGTAATTCGCGCCGCAGAGGAATTTACCGGTACGCCCTGTACCCGTCTGCACTTCGTCCGCGATGACAAGAACATCTTTCATAGTGCAAAGCTTGAAAACTTCATTTACAAAATCAATATCAAGCGGGCAAACGCCCCCCTCGCCCTGAATATATTCAAGCATAACGGCACAGACCGAATCGTCAAGCTTTTGGTTTAAATCGGAGATATTGTTAGGCTCAACGTGGATGAAGCCCTCAAGAAACGGGAAGAAATAATTATGAAAATCCTCCTGTCCGGTCGCCGAGAGGGTCGCGATTGTCCTGCCGTGGAAAGAGCCTTTGAGGGTAATGATATTCTGCCTGCCTGTTCCTTTTCCGTATTTGTCAAAGCTGTATTTTCGCGCGATTTTTATGGCGCACTCGTTTGCCTCTGCACCGGAATTGCTGAAAAACATGTTGGTATAACCTGTAATTTCACATAATTTTTCCGCAAAATCCGCGCCGGGCTTATTGTAGTAATAATTTGAGTTATGCTGTAAGGTTTTTAGCTGTTCAGATACAGCCTTAACCCAGTCGTCGTCGCAGAAACCAAGGGAGTTTGTACCGATTCCCGAGCCGAAGTCGATGTATTTTTTACCGTCTTCGGCGGTAAGGTTTACTCCGTTGCCGTTGGCAACGGCAAGGGGGAGCCTCCCGTAGGACTTCATAATGTATTTATCGTGTTTTTCTATAGTATTCATAGTAGCCTTCCTTTGTATTTTGTACAAATATAGTCAGTTTCAATTCCGCCGCTACTTGATAAACATTGTACCCGCGCCCATGTCAGTCAATAATTCTATTAAAATCGAGTGGGGAATTCTGCCGTCTATAATATTCGCCTTTTTTACCCCCCGGCGCACCGCCTCAACACAGCAGTCGATTTTCGGAATCATGCCGCCTGAAACGATTCCCTGCTCTTTCAAAAGCGGCACGGTGCTGACGTGAACCGTGTGAATCAGCGTATCTTCGTCGTCCTTGTCCTCAAGTAGCCCTTTTATGTCGGTCAGCAAAATCAGGTTATCCGCGCCTGTTTCGGCGGCTATGAGGGACGCGGCGGTGTCGGCGTTTACGTTATAAGGAGCGTCCGCCCCGCCCGAATCCGCCACTGTAGCGATTACGGGAATATATCCGTTGTCTAAAGCCGTGAAAATAACCTCGGGGTTGACCTTGGTTATTTCCCCCACGTAGCCTAAATCCTCGCTTAACTTAACTGCTTCAAGCAGACCGTTATCCAACCCGCAAAGCCCAATCGCTTTTCCGCCGTGCGAATACAATAAATCTACCAAATCCTTATTCACCTTGCCGCACAGCACCATTTGCACTATTTCGGCTGTTTCCTTATCGGTATAGCGCAGACCGTTGATAAATTTCGGCTCTTTTCCGATTTTGTTAAGCATGGAGTTTATTTCAGGTCCGCCGCCGTGGACAAGGACAATTTTGATTCCCACAAGCGATAAAAGTACTATATCGGACATGACGGCGTATTTAAGCGCGTTGTTTGTCATGGCGTTTCCGCCGTATTTTACGACTACGATTTTGCCGGAGTATTGCTGAATGTAGGGCAATGCCTCAATGAGGACATTTGCGCGGGTGTTGGTGTCTATAAACATTTTGCGTCTCCTTATGGATTTATTTCGGGATTGTCGGTACGCCCCGCTAAATAATCTATTGATATATTTAAATAATCGGCGATTTTGGCGGTGGTGTCAAGTTTAGGTATTTGCCCCCTTTTTAAATTATCAACATAGGCTTTTACACCGCATGATGTTAAGAGTTTATTACGGCTCATACCTTGTTTCTTGGCTAACAAATCAATTCTTTCTATCATTTGGTCAACATTCATAATAAACCTCACATTAATTTGTACAAACATACGAATCTTTTAAGTAACAGAGAAAACATTGAAATCTGTAAGTTAAAAGATTATAATTAAAATAACAAAACCCGAAAGGAGCAGATTATGGAAAATATAATCCGAGAAATGTTTAATGATGAAATACAACCTATCAGCAATAAATATCGTTATTATTATGAAGACGAGTACAAAGCGTCAAAATGATTATGTCCTGTACTCTGCGTTTATTTTAACATAATCATAGGTCAAATCGCAACCCCACGCGACCGACCGATTTAATTCGGCGTTTTTTTCCTGCAGGTCAATCATTATGGTAACTTCATCGGCTGAAAGAACCTTGTGCGCCAGTTCCTCTGAATAATCCGCACCCGCGCCGTTTTCACAGACCAAAACCTTGCCGTTAGCCGACATAATGCTTACCGAAATCTTTTGGGGCTCAAACGCCGCGCCTGAGTATCCCGCCGCGCATAAAATTCTGCCCCAGTTTGCGTCCGCCGCAAAAACAGCGGTTTTTACAAGACTTGAAGAAATCACCGATTTTGAAATCAGAGAGGCGTCGTCTACGCTCGGCGCGTTTAAAACCACACATTCGAGGAGTTTAGTCGCCCCTTCGCCGTCCCGCGCGGTTTCACGCGCTAAGTTGACCATTACGGCGCAAAGAGCGTTAAAAAATACTTCAAAATCCGCGTTTTCTGCGGTAATTTCCGTGTTCCCCGCAAGTCCCGACGCCATAACGCAGACCATGTCGTTGGTCGAGGTGTCGCCGTCAACGTTTACGCGGCTGTAGGAATCAAGGTTCGCGTCGGAGAGAGCTTTTTTAAGCATTAGGGGAGAAATATTCGCGTCTGTTGTAATAAAGCCGAGCATGGTTGCCATATTGGGATTTATCATACCGCTACCTTTTGAGATACCGCCGATATGGCAGGTTTTACCGCCGAGTTCAAATTCAAAAGCGAATTCTTTAAGCCGCGTGTCGGTGGTCATAATCGCCTTGCATGCGGCTGTGCTTGCAGTTTCAGAATTGCTAAGGTTTCCCGCCAATAGCGGAATATGCTTTTCCAAAGGTGCGGGAGATAATTTTTGACCTATTACGCCGGTGGACGCAACAATCACGTCTTCGCGGTTTATTTTAAGGCTTTGCGCTGTTAATTCACACATTAATTCGGCAATTTCAACACCGTTTGAATTACAGGTATTGGCGTTACCTGAATTTACGACCACAGCCTGCGCTATGCCGTTTTTAAGGTGATTTTGAGTTACAGTTATAGGCGCGCCTTTCACTACGTTGGTGGTGTAAACCGCCGCCGCCGCGCAGTTTTTTTCACAGTAGATTATGGCTAAATCGTCTTTTTGCGAGCTTGCCTTAATCCCCGCCCGCGTACTGCCCGCCGTAAAGCCTTTAGCGGCGCAGACGCCGCCGTTTACAGGCTTACAATTGTCAAAAGAAATCATGTCGTTCTCCTGTTAAGTTTTCATTATCTCAAAGCATTGAACCGCCGCGCCGCTTGCGCCCTTGCCGAGGTTGTCAAGCCGCGCTGTCAGCAGAATTCGCTCGTTTTCAGGGTCGGAGTTGACAAAAATCTCTAAACCATCAGTTTTACTCAACGCGTTTGCCGCTAAGAAATTATCGTCATACCGCCCAATAATCTTAACCCGCCCGTTCGGATTATTATAATGCTCTTTATAAACGGAAATTATTTCTTCAGCTGTGAATTTTTTCGGCAGTGTTCGTGTCTGCAAAGGTACGCAGACCACCATTCCGCTGTAGAAATCATCAATAATCGGATTAAACATTGGAGGAAAGTCAAGCCCTGAAAGTTTCTGCATTTCGGGCAGATGTTTATGCTGTTGTGAAAGGGCGTAAAGCCTTGCGCTTTCAAGCTCTAAATTACGGTTTTCGGCTTCATATTCGGTAATCGTTGCCTTGCCGCCGCCGCTGTAGCCCGAAATCGCGTGACAGTAAACGGAATAAACGCGAGGAATAATGCCCGCTTTAACAAGCGGATAAACCAGCGAAACAAATCCACCCGCATAACAGCCGGGTACAGCAACCCGCTTTGAATTACGGATTTTTTCCTCCTGCGCCGTTGATAATTCAGGGAAACCGTAAGTCCATTCGGGGTTTGTTCTGTGGGCTGTGGAGGCGTCAATAACCCGTGTATTGTCGTTTTCAATCAGTGAAACAGCTTCCCGCGCCGCGTCGTCGGGGAGGCAGAGGAATACAAAATCAGCGGCGTTGAGCAGCTTTTTACGCTCCTGCACATCTTTGCGTAGTTCAGCGTCAATTTTTAATATTTCAATATCATTTCTGTTTTCAAGGCGTTCGCGGATATTTAAGCCTGTCGTACCCGCCTCGCCGTCGATGTAGATTTTCTTCATTGTTTTATTCCTTTTCGTAATGTATACTCATTCCCGCGCCGTATATATCGCCGAACGGACGGGTTTTGAACCCGAATTTCTCATAAAATAATTCCTTACCCTTAACGGAAAACAAGAAAACCGATACGTTCTCGCCTTTTACCACTGAATTGTCAACATATTCAAGAAAATCTCCGACTAATTTCTTTCCGAGCCCCTGACTCTGATATTCGGGAAGTATGATTAAGTCTGTAATAATCCAGTAGTAACCGTTGTCGCCAAGCCCCTTTATCATTCCTACAGCTTTGCCGTTATGCTTTGCCGCCGCAAAATAGCGTAAATTTTTCAGTCCGAGTTCAAACTGCCTTTCGGAAACGCTCTGCCAACCCGCCGAAACGCGCAGGGCTTTATAATCCTCATAGCTGATTGTGTTGTCAAATGTATAATCCATGCCTTAACCTTTCATGTAACTGCCCGCCGCGCCTTCGCTTTTTCTGTTTAATACGCAGTTTTCAAGCTTAATAGCCTCATAAATATCATCATCGAATAAATGACTCGCCTTTTTGTAATCTTCAAGCGGCAGATTCTCTAAATCCGCGCTTTTTTTTATGCAAACCGAAACTAATTCGCCCGTGATTTTATAAGCGTCACGAAACGCTATGCCTTTTTTGACTAAATAATCGGCGCAATCGGTGGCGTTCAGAAAGCCCGAAGCGGCGGCGTTTCTCATGTTTTCTTTATTAACTTTGATTGTGGCAAGCATTGGCGTAAAGGTTTCAAGGCATAATTTCACAGTATCAACCGCATCGAAAACAGCTTCCTTCTCCTCCTGCATATCTTTGTTATAAGCAAGCGGCAAGCCTTTCATCATAACAAGTAAAGTCTGCAAATCCCCGAATACCCGCCCCGCCTTTCCGCGGATAAGTTCGGCTACGTCGGGGTTTTTCTTTTGGGGCATAATGCTTGAGCCTGTTGAATAGGCGTCGTCAAGCTCGATAAACTTAAATTCCCACGAGCACCATAAAATTATTTCTTCCGAAAACCGCGAAAGGTGAACCATTATAATTGATAAAGCGCTTGCAATTTCGATACAAAAATCACGGTCGGAAACGCCGTCTAAAGAATTATCGCAAGGCTTGTCAAAGCCTAATTTTTCCGCCGTCATTTTGCGGTCAATCGGATAGGTCGTCCCCGCGAGCGCGCCGCTCCCGAGGGGGCAATCTTCATCCATGCGGGTTTTGGCGTCCTTTAATCGCCCTATATCTCTTGAAAACATTTTAACGTATGCAATTAAATGATGCCCAAAGGTTATCGGTTGCGCCCTCTGCAAATGCGTGTAGCCGGGCATAATTGTTTCAAGGTGATTATTTGCCGTTTTGACAAGGGTGTCAGTTAAACTGATAAGCAGGTCTTGAATTTCTTTAATTTTCCGCCTTAAATAAAGCCTTAAATCTGTAGCTACCTGGTCGTTTCTCGAACGGGCGGTGTGCAGTTTTTTCCCCGCCTCGCCGATACGTTTTGTAAGTTCAGATTCTATGAACGTATGAATGTCTTCGGCTTCGGGTTCAAAAAGCAAATCGCCGTTTTCTATGTCTTTTAATATTTTTTCAAGTCCGGCAATTATTTTTTTACTGTCATCAAGGGGGATAATCCCCGTTTTGCCCAGCATTTCGGCATGGGCAATGCTTCCCTCAATGTCTTCGCGAAACATTCTGCAATCGAAAGCAATTGACGAGTTAAAGGCGTTTACCTTGCTGTCGGTTTCTTTTGAAAAACGCCCCGCCCATAATTTATCCATAAAGTCAATCCTTTTCTTTATATCTGTGCTTACGGGTAGCCGCCTTAGTTTCTTCCTTAAACCCGGCTTTCTCCCAAAAAGCGTTGCCTTCTTCATTTTCGCACAGGACAAACGCCATAGATACAGTTACGCCTTCTTGATGTAACGCTTCAACCGCTCGGCTCACCAAAGCCTTGCCTGTTCCGCGCCCCTGAAATTCTTCCGCTACGGCAAGGCGGTAGATGATACCGCTTCTGCTGTCGTGTCCCGCGAGAATTGTTCCTATGACTTGACCGTTTTCTTCCGCTATAAAACAGGTATTTGGATTTCTTGTTAGGAATTTGACAAGTTCCGCCTCGGAGTCATAAAACGCGCATTTTGCGCACATACAGATTCCTTTTGAGTTTTGCCACAGAGCGTAAGCGGCGTTATAATCCGACGGGAAAAATTCCCGAATCATCATTTTTTATCCCTCTCTTTTGCCTAAAAGCGCCCTGACCTTTATCGGCAGTCCGAACAGGTTGATAAACCCTTCGGCGTCCTTTTGGTCGTAGACGTCTTCGGTGTTGTCGATGCCGTCGTTAAAAGTCGCGTAATCCTCGCTGTAAAGCGAATAGGGCGACTTAACGCTTGAAGTGATGATATTACCCTTATAAAGCTTTAGTTTAACCTCTCCCGTGACGGTTTCCTGCGTTTTGTCGGCAAAGGCGTCCATAGCCTCTCTGAGTGGCGTGTACCACTGACCGTTATAGACAAGCTCGGCGTACCTGAGCGCCATTGCCGCCTTGTAATGTGTTGTATCTTTATCAAGGCAGAGGGTTTCCAAAACCTCGTGGGCGCGATATAAAATCGTACCGCCCGGCGTTTCATAAACTCCCCGCGACTTCATTCCGACAATTCGGTTTTCCACCAAATCAAATAAGCCTATGCCGTTTTCACCGCCGATTTTATTTAAGGTTTTAATTAGCTCCACGCCGTTCATTTTTTTGCTGTCAAGAGAAACGGGAATACCCTTTTCAAAACCAATGGTTATATAAACAGGTAAGTCGGGGGCTTTTTCGGGGGAAACACCGAGTTCGAGAAAGCCCTCTTGGTTATATTTCGGTTCTTTTTCGGGGTCTTCCAAATCCAAGCCCTCGTGGGAAAGATGCCAAAGATTCATATCCTTTGAATAATTGGTTTCGCGGTTTATATTCAATGGAATATTATGCTTTTCGGCGTAATCAATGGCTTGGTCGCGGCTTTTTATGTTCCAGACCCTCCAGGGGGCTATAATCTTCATTTCAGGAGCCAACCCCTTTACGGCAAGCTCAAAGCGAACCTGGTCGTTACCCTTGCCTGTACAGCCGTGGCAAATCGCGTCGGCGTTTTCTTTTTTTGCTATTTCAACCAACCTTTTGGCAATAATTGGTCGCGCAAAAGCCGTACCGAGCAGATAGCCCTCATATTTTGCTCCCATTTTTATGGTGGGAAAGATAAAGTCCCGAACAAATTCGTCCTGAACATCTTCAATGTAAAGCTTAGACGCGCCGGATTTTTTCGCCCTTTCCTCCAAGCCGTCAAGCTCGGAATCCTGCCCGACGTTTGCCGACATGCAAATTACCTCGCAACCGGGATAATTCTCTTTAAGCCACGGAATTATAATTGAAGTATCCAAACCGCCCGAATAGGCTAACGCAATTTTTTTAACCGGTGTACCGCCGAAAGTTAATTCTTTTTCTGCCATAAAATTTCCCCGTACTTTCACTTAACTTATGTACCTAATGAATATTATACATTATTTTCCGCCAATGTCAAGGAATAATATAATCCCAACTGCATAATATTCGGCTATATTTGAATATTGAATGAATAATTGATTTTTAATGTATAAAATTATGGCTTGACTTTTGTTTTGTTCATGTGTATAATGTAAACGTGAACAATTTTAAAGAAAAAGAGGCGAGAATATGTTATTAAGCGAAAAGCTTGAGGTTTTGATTCGGCGCAAGGGGATGAAGAAAACCGAGTTTGCCGAGCAAATCGGCATAACCTACCGCGCCCTTGCCAATTACATTTCCGGCGCGCGCGAGCCTAAAAAGTCGGTACTTTTAAAAATTGCCGACGCCCTTGACACCGATATGGTTTTTTTAACCGATAACAGCCGCGGCATAGTCCTTTCGAGTGAGGAAAGGTTTTATTTCGGCGCGACTTCAGAGGGGCGCGGGCTTTTGGACGCTATGTTTTACCTTGATAAAACCCGCGAGATTTTCGGCGGGGAAAAGCTGTCCGAGGAGGACAAGCAGGCGCTTTTCACCTGCGTTACCGAGATTTATTTTGATGCAAAAAACAGGCTCGGAAAATAGGAGGGTTTTACTTCGAGAGCGGTGGAATTAAGCCGCCTCTAAAAGGGGCTTTTCTCAAACCAGCCTTGCTCTTTCCAATATCTGCTATCAGCTGTATCCGCTTCGGTTTCTTTTTTGAGCATACTTCGGCTAAAATAAAACATGAATTTTGTAAGTAAATAAGGGCTACGCTTTTTGCCCGAGATGATTTCTTTATAAAACCGTTCGGCTGATTTTTTGAGTTTTTTCTCGAATTTCGACCTGCGTTTTGGGTTCATGGTTTCAAAATTACCCGCTAACATGGCAATGCCCAACGAATGAATCCTGTTTACGCCCCAGAATTTCAGGTTAGTAACAATCGTTTTCATCGCCGCTTTTGTTCCCGCGCCTGCCGTGGTTGAAATCACAAACGCCTTTTTTCCGAACATTTCGGGGCGCGCCCGATGTACGATAAATATAAATCCGAAGTGGTCGAGAAAAGCCTTGACCGCTCCCGTCGTCTGCAAAACGTAAACCGGCGTTGTAAAAATCAAAGCGTCGGCTTTTAACATAGCATCTAAAATCGGCATGGTGTACTCGGTGTGAGGGCAGGACTGTTCGCTTTTTTCAAAGCATAAAAAACACCCTCTGCAAAATTCGGGCAGAGCCTGCGGCAGGAAAAACTCGGTGAATTCTATGTTCCCCGATTTTTCCATTTCTTTTTTAAAGTTTTGCGTAGCGGCATAGGTGTTGCCTTTTCTGGGGCTGCCGTGGAATACTGTTATTTTCATTGGCGTTTCTCCTATGTTTTCGGGTTCAGCGACTCCAAATGCTCAAGCTCCTTTGCTACGTCAAACCTTGGGAAGATGATTTCCCCCCTTTTTACAGTGACGTTTTGAGGAAGTATCCCCCATTCTCCCGATTTGGAATAAGCAAGAGAGTCTCCGTTTGCCCCTATTTGCTCCCAAACCTTAGGCATGGTTGACGGCATAAACGGCGAAAGCAGTACCGACGTGATTCTTATAGTTTCAAGCAAGTTATAAAGCACGGCGGCAAGGCGCGGCTTGTCGTCGTGGTTTTTTGCCAAAATCCACGGGGTTGTTTCGTCAATATATTTATTGGCGCGGGAAATCACCTTGAAAATCTCGGTCAGCGCGTTGCCTAACTGCGGTATTTCAATAAGGTCGTCGATTTTTTCCTTTAAACCGGTTGCCATGCTGATTAATTCGTCATCTTGTTCACTGTTTTGCAGTTTTTGCTCGGGCAGGGTCGAAGCAAAGTATTTTTCAACCATTGCTACAGTCCGCGAAACAAGATTACCTAAATCATTGGCTAAATCTGTGTTTATGCGGTTGAGCATAAATTCGTTTGAATAATCCATGTCGCCTGAAAAGGGCATATCCCGCAACATCTGATACCTCACCGCGTCCACGCCGAAACGTTCCCCTAAAATAAAGGGGTCTACCACGTTTCCTGTGCTTTTGCCCATTTTTTTGCCGCCGAAGTTAATCCAGCCGTGGGAATAAAGCCTTTTCGGGAGCGGCAAATCTAAAGCCATGAGAATGGCGGGCCATATGATTGAGTGGAAACGCACGATTTCTTTAGCGGTCATGTGAACCGGAGAAACTTCGCACCGGGTTTCGGGATTCCAAAAGTGCATATCGTCGTGCATGTCGTTTTCATAACCTAAAAGGGTTATATAATTAGACAGCGCGTCAATCCAGACATAAACCACGTGTTCGTTGTCAAAAGGCACCTGAACTCCCCACTTGAAAGTCGTGCGAGAAACGCAAAGGTCTTCAAGACCGGGTTTAATGAAGTTATTGACCATTTCGTTTACGCGAGCTCCGGGCTGTAAGAAATCGGTTTCGGTTAAAAGTTTTTCGATTCTTTCGGCGAAAGGTTGCATTTTCATGAAATAGGCTTCTTCTTTCGCGTCAATGACCTCGCGCCCGCACTCGGGGCATTTGCCGTCTACTAACTGCGACGCCGTCCAGAAAGACTCATCGGGGACGCAGTATTTCCCCGAATATTCGCCTTTATAAATATAGCCTTTGTCATAAATTTTCTTAAATATATTCTGAACCGCGCTTTTGTGGTAATGGTCGGTGGTACGGATATAGCGGTCATAGCTTATATTCATGTACTCCCACAGCTTTTTGAATTGAGCCACGATTTCATCTACATAGTCTTGCGGGCTCATGCCTGATTTTTTTGCGGTTTCCTCAATTTTCATGCCGTGTTCGTCTGTTCCCGTGGCGAACATCACATCATAGCCCTGCATACGCTTATACCGGGCAATCGAATCGCATGCGACCGTGGTATAACAATGCCCGATATGCGGATTCCCCGACGGGTAATAAATAGGCGTGGTTATATAAAATGTTTTGTTTGACATAGCGTTTCCTCTCAAAAATTATTAATTATTCATTGTTTAGTATACCATTTTATTACCTTTTTGGCAATATAACAAAAAAAATAGATGAAAAATTTACATATTTCATAAAAAAGGCTTGATTTTTTCGCCGTTTTCTTGTAAGATATATATATTATAGTCTGTTTTTAAGTTAATCGGCTGTAATAATCGTTTAAAATAAAAACACTGAGTGTTTTGCGGGATAAGGAGACGTATTATGTCAAACAGATTATTTCAAGGGGTTATTCATCAAATGAAAGACACGGTAGGACGTGTTATCGGTGTTATCGACGAGAACGCAACTGTGGTTGCCTGCAGTGAAACGCCTAAATTAGGTACCAGCACGGACTTTTTTTCTATCGAAATCGGTGATTCGCATGATATTTTCATAAGGGACGGCTATACATATAAGCCGTTCGGCATACATTCAAAGCCTGATTACGCCGTTTTTGTCGAGGGCATTGATGAAGCTGCGGGTAAATACGCCTCTATTCTGGCGGTCACCCTTTCAAGCATTAAGCAATATTACGATGAAAAATACGACCGTAATAATTTTATCAAGAACATAATTCTTGACAACGTTTTACCGGGCGATATAAGCATAAAGTGCAGGGAACTGCATTTTAACGCCGATATTAACCGGGTGGTTTTTCTAATCAGCATAATTTCGTCCAACGACGTTTCGGCTTATGATGTAATCCAAAATCTTTTCCCTGATAAAAATAAGGACTTTGTTTTCAGTATAACCGAAAGTGATATTGTTCTTGTAAAGGAAATAAAGCTCAACATAGATGTGAAAGACCTTGAAAAGTTAGCGCGCTCTATTTCGGACACCCTTTCGAGCGAATTCTTCACCCGCGTAAATGTAGGTATTGGCACGCCTGTCATGGGGGTAAAGGATTTGGCGCGGAGCTTTAAGGAAGCGCAGATTGCCTTAGAGGTCGGGAAGGTTTTCGACACCGACAAAACCATTGTAAGCTACGACAATCTCGGCATAGCGCGGCTGATTTACCATCTGCCGACAACGCTTTGCGATACTTTTTTGAGAGAAGTTTTCAAAAAAGGCTCAATAGAATCCCTGGACCATGAAACCTTATTTACCATTCAAAGATTTTTTGAGAATAATCTCAACGTTTCGGAAACGTCAAGAAAGCTTTTTGTACATAGAAATACATTGGTTTACCGCCTTGATAAAATAAGAAAACTGACGGGGCTCGATTTGCGGGAATTCGACCACGCGATTATATTCAAAATCGCCCTCATGGTTAAAAAATACCTGTCGGCAGACCCCGTGAAGTTCTAAGAATCTGGAGTAAAAATGGTAGAATTAAAAAACGTTGATGTGCATTATAAAGAAGGTTCGGTGGACGCCCTCAACAATGTAAATCTAAGAATTAACGACGGCGAATTTGTTTTTATAGTGGGGAGTTCAGGCGCGGGCAAAAGTACGCTTCTGAAACTTTTGACGCGGGAAAAAATTCCGACAAGCGGACGGGTCTTTGTCAACGGTTATAACTTGTCTAATTTAAAAGGCAATAAAATTCCTAAGTTTCGTCGCTCTATAGGCATGATTTTTCAGGACTTTCGTCTTATACCGAACCTTACGGTCTATGAAAACGTTGCATTTGTACTGCGGGTTACCGACCGCTCCAGCCGTTTCATAAGGCAGAGGGTACCTTATGTGCTTAATTTGGTGAGGTTAAGCGATAAAGCGCGCGCCTTTCCCTCCCAGCTTTCGGGCGGGGAGCAGCAGAGGGTGGCAATTGCGCGGGCTTTCGCTTCCGACCCGGGGCTGATTATAGCCGACGAGCCTACCGGAAATATCGACCCTGAACTTTCTTATGAAATCGTCGAGCTGTTGAAGGATATAAACAAGTGCGGAACCACGGTTATAATGGTTACCCACGAGCATGATTTGGTAAAATATTTCGGCGGGAGAATCATAAGCCTTAGAAAAGGCAACATTGATTTCGACGATTATATTGGAGGAAACAATGAAAGGCAGTAACTTTTCATATTTATTAAAGCAAGGGCTGGTTTCAGTCTGGCATAATCGTTTAATGTCGTTTGCCGGCTTTTGCATACTTATGGTCAGCCTGTTGCTTGTAGGGGTATCAGTGCTTTTTGCACTCGACATCGGCATAATAATAGGCAACATTGAGGATACCAATGAAATAGTGGTTTTTGTATATAATGAAACAGAGGAGTCTGAATTAAGCCATATTTCCGACGTGCTTAACAACTACAGTTATGTTGACACGGTCAGTTACATCTCGCCGGACCAAGCTTTGGAAATTACGCGGGGGAGTTACGGCTTAGATGGAATAGAAGAGCTTTTCGACCGCATGGGCGAAAGCCCGCTCCCCCACAGTTATGTTGTTTCGCTTAACGACATTACCAAAATAAACGAGGCGGCGGCGGCTTTTGCAAGAATCAGCGGCGTTGAGGATGTTCGCGCTCCGTATGATTTCGCGAGTTTCCTAATCAGCATACGCACCACTTTCACGGTAATAGGCAGTGCGGTTTTATTGGCTCTCATCGTGGTTTGTCTTGTAATTATTTATAACACTGCCCGAACCAGCGTCTTTGCCCGCAGAATGCAAATAAGTATTATGAAACATGTCGGCGCGACCAACTCCTTTATAAAATTCCCGTTTTTTATAGAGGGCATGTTTATCGGGATTGTCGCGGGGGTGGCTTCATGGTTTTTGACCAAGCTCGCATACGAATCGGTGGTTCATCTGTTCATGGAGGACATACAGATTTTGGAGGTTTTGGGGCTTAGAAATATTATCGACTTTCGGGAAATAACCTGGTATGTATTAGCCGCAAACTGTCTTGCGGGCGCTTTAATCGGCGCGGTGGGGACGGTCTTTAGCATGGGTAAGCATTTAAAGGTTTAATTTCCGTTCCGGAAATAACATTTTAAGAAATTGACATAATACTTTATAATTAAAGGAATTATGTTAAAATGAGAAAATCGCAAAAATCGAAAATATTCACGTTGCTTTTTGTTTTTATTTGTGTTATAATTTATTCATTGTGTCCCGCATTAACCGAAAACCGCGCTAACGCCTACTCCCGTTATTCAAGAGCAGAGTTAGAAGAAAAAATCAGGGAAATTAACGCAGAAAATCTGAGGCTTGACAATCTCATAGCCCAAACCGATAAAGACCTCGCCCAAAACAGTGAAATTATGGCGCTTTATGCCGAGAAAATAAACGCCGAAATGCTCAGAATTGACTATTACCATAACCTGCTTTATAATTGTGAAAATGAAATAGAGATGCGCGAGGAGGATATAAGTCAGACAAAGGGCAGGATTTTAGAAAAAGAAAACCAAATCAGCGCGAATTTAAAGGAAATCGAGGCGCTTGACAAAAAGAACAGCGAAAATCTGCAAGACTTTGCACAACTTATAGTTAAAGTATATAAAAGCGGCAGTATGGGGAATATCGCGTTTTATGATGAAGCGGGTAGTTTTGCCGATTTGGCAATCGGTCATAAAACAATGGACAATATCAGCCGTAAAAATCTCGAATTTATGAATGCGTTGCTTGAGTCTATAAGAGAGCATGAGCAAAAGAGCCAAGCCTTGAACGGCGAAATTGAGGCGCTGGAGCAAACAAAATTAAGGCTTGAGATGGAATACGGTGAGCTTAATCTGAAAAAGCTTGAACTTGAAAAAACCGCAAAAGAGTGCAAAGATTTAAACGAGAATTATAACCGAATTTATGAAAAATACGCCGATGACGCGTTGAATCTTGAAATTCGTAAAAGTAATTATTATAACAAAAAACGCATAAACCGCGCCGAAGCCGATGAATTTGACAAAAAGCTGAGAGCGCTTATTATACAAAACCAAAGCAATTCAGAGCTTACCGCAGGGACGTGGCAAAGACCGCTTGATGCGCGGTTTGGCAGGATTACTACATATTTCGGTTTTGACGCTTGGCGAAACGGTCAGCATAACGGCATAGACATAGCCGGCGACAGTAGAAATGATATAAATAGGGCGAATATATATGCCGTCAGAGACGGAACCGTTCTCGTGGTCAAAAATACGTACATATCCGGATACAGTTACGGGAAATATATCGTGGTAGACCACGGCGGGGGTTATATCTCGCTGTATGCCCATTGCAATGACATTTACGTTTACGCGGGGCAGAAAGTAAGCGGGGGACAGGTTATAGGTTCTGTGGGTTCAACCGGCTGGTCAACCGGACCGCATCTCCATTTTGAAATTCGGTTGAACAGTGTACCGCAAAATCCCATGAATTTTATAAATTTTTAAATTTATTACCGGAGTAATATAATAAATACGCATATTGTAAGGGGCTGAACTCGGCGTAATGCACAGTTCGCCCACTTTGCGGTAATAAAACAAAAACAAATGATGCGAAAGGACAATAGATGAACAAAAAATTTTCACTCGGCGTTTGCATAAGCCTGATTGCAATTGCCTGCGCCGTTACATTTGTGCTGACTATGACGCTTTCCTTAAATATTTATAACACCAAAATCGCGGGGGTGGAGGAACGCGGTGCGATTTACACAAAATTGCAGGATATAGATTCTTATGTAAGGAATAACTTTTTGTGGACAATAGACGAGGACAAGCTTTCAGCGGGCGTAATGAGCGGCTATATGGTGGGCTTGGGAGACCCTAAGTCAAGGTACATAACCGCTTCGGAGTATTATGAAGCCCAACAGTACGTCGCGGGCAAAATCGTTACGGCAGGTCTTGAGACGGCGCGGGACGAAAGCGGTTATATCATTATAACGGAAGTGTACGAAGGCTCGTCGGCGTGGTTACAGGGAATAGAGGAGGGCGATATAATCACCCAAATCGACGGCACACAGGTATTGGAAGCCGGCGCTGAAAATGCCATGAGGCTTTTAGGTGGAGATGAAGGAACCCGGGTTTCTATAACCACTCGGAGGGCAGGCGAAGAAAATCGCTTCACCCTCATAAGGCATGAAATAGAGTTGATTTCAGCTAAGGGTGTAAAACACGGGGATTTAGGGTTTATAAGGATTACAGGTTTTGCCGAGAATACGGGCAACCAGTTTGAAACGGCATTAGACGCTATTTTGGCGGCGGACGCCAAAGGGCTCATAATAGACCTTAGAGGCGCGGAGGGCTGTCTAATTGCCCCGCAGAGACAGATTTTGGACAGGTTAGTTTTGAGGGGTGCGGTGGCTGTTGCGGAATACGGGAGCGGAAATATAAATACTATTATAGAAATAAACAATGACTCGCGGGTTATGTTGCCCATTACGGTAATAACCGACGGTAATACTGCGGAAGGGGGAGAGCTTTTAGCGGCAATGCTGAAAGATTACGCCTCGGCGCAGATTGTCGGCGTTCCCACCAAGGGTGACGCAGTATTTACAACCACTCAAATGCTCCGCGACGGAAGCGCTGTGGTGCTTTCAATAATGATGGTGCGCTCGGGCGGCGGCACTGAATTTGACGGCGAGGGCATACGCCCTGACTTCATGGTAGAGCTTACTGCCTCTCCGGAAACCGATTTGGATAATTTCGAAAACACCGTTGATGCGCAAATCAGAAAAGCAATTGAGGTAACCGAAACACGTATACCATAATATAAAACAATCATAGGAGGAACATTCAAAATGCCAAAACAGACGATATTAACACAAGAGGGTTTAAACAAGCTTGAAGAGGAGCTTGAAATATTAAAAACCGTAAGACGCCGCGATATTGCCGAGAAAATCAAAACCGCACTTTCTTTCGGCGACCTTGCCGAAAACGCGGAATATGACGAGGCAAAAAATGAGCAGGGAATAGTAGAAGCGCGCATAGCCGAAATAGAAGCCACGCTTATGAACGTGGAAATTCTTGACGCTGACAGCTTGACTACCGAGCATATTCAGTTAGGCAACAAAATTAAATTAAGAAATGTAGATACTTCTAAGGAAATGAACCTGCGGATTGTAGGCTCAAAGGAAGTGGACATGAAAAAAGGGAAAATCTCCGACGAGTCCCCAATCGGGAGCGCCTGCATAGGACATCAGGTCGGTGACGTCATTACGGCAGAAGCGCCGGCGGGCACTGTAACCTATGAAATTTTGGAGATTTCCAAGTAGGGGCGAATCTTGTGTTCGCCCGCAGGCAAATAAACAACAAAAGGATATAAATATATGGACGATAATAATGTTAATTTAACTGCAGAAGAAATAACCGCCGATTTAAGCGAGCAAAACCGAATTCGCCTTGAAAAGCTGACCGAGCTTAAAAGCGCGGGTTTGAATCCTTATGAAATCACCAAATTTCCGTTAGACGCCAAAAATACCGATATAACCGATAATTTTGAGGAATTTGAGAACAAAGACGTTTGTATTGCGGGTCGGATTATGAGCTGGCGGGATATGGGTAAGGCGAATTTCATAGATATTCGTGACGCTTCGGGCAGGATGCAGGTTTATATTAAATCTAATGAAATAGGCGAGGAAAACTTCAGACTTTTCAAGAAGTGGGATTTAGGCGACATAATAGGTGTGAAAGGCTTTGTGTTCAGGACTAAAAGGGGTGAAATTTCGGTACACGCCAAGGAAATTACCCTGCTTACAAAATCGCTGTTGCCGCTACCTGAAAAATGGCATGGACTAAAGGATAAAGAAGAACGCTACAGAAAACGTTATCTTGACCTGATTGCCAACCCCGAAGTAAAAGATGTTTTCATGACCCGCACCAAGATTCTGCGTGAAATACGAAATTATCTTGATGGCTTAGGATTCGCGGAGGTTGACACGCCTGTTTTGCATACCGTATCAATCGGCGCGGCGGCAAGACCGTTCATCACCCACCACAATACCCTTGATATACAGATGTTTCTGCGGATTGAAACCGAACTTTATTTAAAAAAGCTGATAGTGGGCGGGTTTGACAAGGTTTATGAGGTCGGACGCATTTTCCGTAACGAGGGTATGGACAGTACCCACAACCCGGAATTCACCTCAATTGAGCTTTATCAGGCGTATACCGATTATTTCGGCTTAATGGATTTAATCGAGGACATGCACAGGAAACTCTGCGTTTCAATTTGCGGTAGCGATACTATTGTATACAGAGGAGTGGAAATCGCCCTCGGAAAGCCCTGGAAACGCATGACAATGCGGGAGGCAGTGAAACAATACACCGGAAAAAGCGGCGTTTCGGGCAATGAGCTGATTGCCTTGTTTGAGGAATTTGTCGAGCCTGAATTGATTCAGCCGACCATTATATACGATTATCCGATTGAAAATTCGCCGCTTGCCAAACGTAAAGCTGATGACCCTATGTTTACCGAACGGTTTGAATATTTCATTAACGCTACGGAATTCGGGAACGCGTTTTCGGAATTAAACGACCCTATTGACCAGCGCGAGCGGTTTACAAAGCAGGTTGAGGAACGAAAAAAGCAAGGGATAAACGCGCAGTTAGATGAAGATTTTCTGACCGCGCTTGAATATGGTCTGCCGCCGACGGGAGGACTTGGGCTTGGCTTGGACAGGCTTGTAATGCTTTTAACCGACAGCGCGTCGATTAGGGATGTGCTTTTATTTCCGACGATGAAGCCGTAGGACGGGGAATTTATATTTTGCAGGGTTGTAATCATCACGCGACTGTAGGGGCAGACCTTGTGTCTGCCCGAAAAAGCCAACGCCCCGTATTACCCTGCGGGCAAACACTAAAATAACAGGAAGTAAACCTATGTCAACAAACGATAAACGCGAGCTTTTGAAACTAAAGCAGGGCTTGATTGAGGACAGTGAAATTATCCATAAGGAAGAACGTGAAAAGGTTAAGCTTCACGGTAAGAAGTGGGTTGAAAACTTTTTTTATCACCACAAAGTCGCTATTTTTGTTGTGCTGTTTTTAACCCTGCTCGGGACTTTATTTATAATTGAGGCTGTCACTAAAAAAAGAGCCGATATAGATTTTTTGTTTGTGACTTCGACCAGGGAAGCCAATATTTTAATGCACGATTATAATTATATAATAGGCGAGGCGATTGGCTTATTCTGTCCTGACTTTGACAATAACGGTTATGTTTACGCGCAAAGCTTTCCTGTGAATCTTTTTGAAGATTCTGACGCAAATATGATTATTACTAATCAGACCAAGCTTTTCGGGGAAATACAAATGGGGACGTCAAGACTCATTTTGGCTGACAGACGGGCTTTTGAAATTATTATAGGCATTGAGCATAGTTTTGAAGATGTTTTTGTTAATTTAAGCCGACTTTATCCCTACAATGACAATATAACCGACAGTGTTTTTTTTGAGGTTCGCGGAAGTGAATTTGCTACGGTGGCGGGTATTGAAGAAATCGTTCCCGATGATATGTATTTCGCGGTACTCTCGGTGAATTTGGAAAAGGATAAGGCGCGACAGGCGCACGAGCGCGCTCTCGCGGTTTTGGACAACATTGTCAACGGTAAAATTACGGCAATTGACAATTGATGTAAAAAAAGCGGAACGGTTATGAACCGTTCCCTGTATTGATATTTTTTGATTATTTTTGGTTTTGATTAACCTCGCTTTGGGTGAATTCCGCGTCGTCATCAAGGCGGTGCATAACCGTTCCGTCGCGGGTTATATAATCGTTTACAACGTAGTTTGTAAAACGTGGGATGACGTCCTTGTCGGGTTTTATACGCGCTTTGTTCCCGTGAAGGAATTTCTTGTTATTATTCATAATCTACCTCAAATGCGTTTTGTCGGCGGTTTCGCCGGTGTAATTATTTTTTTCCGAAAGGTTTAATATATGCAAAGGAAATCTTTTTTAAAACTTTTTTTGGAAACCATGAGCTACGTTCTTGCCGGAAACATATTGGCGCTTGTAGTTACAATCACATTAGCCGGCTTTTCGGCGGAAAATAATATTATAATGGGAATCGCGGCGTTTTTAAGCGTTACGCTTTTTTTAACCTTTATGTTCAGTGCGGCTCACAAGGACGGCGAGCAGGAAAGAAAGCTTATAACTCGCAATCAAATTGAAACGCCCGAACCCAACAAATGGTTTTTTATAGGAATCATCGTTTGGCTTTTGCTGTGTATACCTTGTATTGCATTGATTTTTTCCCCGGGTTTTTTGAATATTTTCAGGTTTGTTATGGCGTCGGTTATGGCTTTGTCGTTTTTAATTGAGGATTGGAAATTTGCGCCATTTGTCTATATGGGAGTCTATGCGCTTACGCCCGTTGCTTGCAGACTGGGGCATTATATAGGATTTTATGAAAAATGGTCTGTTGACGGTCTTGTTTATAAAAATAAGGGTAAAGAAAAATAAAAAGAATCGCATTATCTTTTTTAGATAATGCGATTCTTTTTATTTTATTGAAAGTTTATTGGACATTGTAACCCTGTCGTCGGCGTAAAACAGCGCGACCTCATTTGTAATTAAGCCTCTGCGGTGGTAATCAAGTATTACGTCGTCCATTAAGCACATTCCGGCGCTTTTCCCCTGCTGAATTGCGGTTTCAAGCTGAAAGGCTTTGTTGGCACGGATTATATTCCTTACGGCGTCTGTTCCCACTAAAATTTCTAAGGCGGCTATTCTGCCCGAGCCGTCTTTCAGCGGGAGAAGAGACTGGCTTATAACACATTCCAAAATCTGGGAAAGCTGTACCGTTGTTTGTTGCTGAAGCTCGGCGGGACCGGCGTCAACAATTCGGTTTACAGCGCGAACAGCACCTCTTGTATGGATTGTAGCCAATACCAAGTGTCCTGTTTCCGCCGCTGTTACGGCAAGCTGCATGGTTTCATAATCGCGCATTTCACCGACTAAAATAACGTCGGGGTCTTCGCGCAGGGCACTACGCAAAGCGTCCTGAAAGGATTTTGTGTCTCTGCCGATTTCCCTTTGGTGAATAGTGGCTAACTTCGGCTCGTAGCGGTATTCCACAGGGTCTTCAAGGGTTATTATGTGACAGGGTCTGGTGCTGTTTATATAGTCAATCATAACTGATAATGTGGTGGTTTTACCGCTTCCCGTCATTCCCGTGACAAGGATTAATCCGCTTTTTTTGCCTGCCAAATCTTTAATGACCGACGGCAATCCCAATTCCTCAATCGTCGGCACGGTATTATTAAGTAAACGAATCGCGCAGGCTACCTTACCCATGTGGCGGTAGACATTAGCACGCTGACGGCTACCGGTGCTTAATTCAAACGCGAAATCTACATCGTTGCCGGCAATAAAACTTTCCTCCTGTTGAGCGTTCAGCAGGGATATAATCATGCGCTTGGTAATAGGTATATTATTTAGCTCTTCAATTTGGCTCAAATCTCCGTTTATACGAAACACAGGGGGCAAATCGGCGGTCAGGTGAATGTCGGAAGCGTTTTTTTCCCTTGCTATCATTATAAAATCTTCAAAAGTCATATATTGTTTCCTTTCTCGGTTACTTTATCGGCTACACCGATAGCCCCCTTGCTTTTTAAAATTAAGTGAAAAGCAAGGAACGAATTCCTGCGGAAATTCGTTGGGGTCTTGATTAAGTGGGGGGCTAAATCCCCTTTATTTTAAAAGGTACGCCGCTTGTCGAAAGATAAACGTCGGTGCTTATATTGGCGATTCTCTGATTGACGTTACCCAATATTTCTCTGAAATATCGCTGGTCTTTATCAAGGGGCGTAGGTCCGAAACCAAGCTCGGTGGATATAATAAGCAGGTTTGCGTTGGCGTCTCTCACAAAGTCAATCAACTCAGAGATGTCTTTGATTGCCTGTTTTTCAATATCCCGCTTTACCTCGTCGTCCATATCCTCAATGTTGGGGCATATTTTAGATTTAACCTTATTTACATAAGCGCCTAAGTTATCCAAAATAGTAAATTTACGCCCGGTAACCATAGAAATCAGGTCTTCCGCCCCCGTCGCTATGTCCCATGTGACGTCGTTCTTTTCGCAATTATACTCAATCCTTTTTTTGGTTTCCTCGTCTATATGTTTGGATATAAACATATACAAAACGTTGTCGCACGAAGCGAAGTAGCTTATAGCACAGCGTGATTTACCGCTTGCCGCTCCCCCTGTGATAAAGGTTATTTTTGACATTATATACAGTTCCTTTCTGTTAATATAATATTTGATTTGTTTTTATTATATCACACTAATAATTATTTTGCAAGACAGAATTTATTAAATTATACCAAAAAAAACCTATTGTTGTCAAGATTTTTGTTCAAAATATTTATCGCAATCTATAAAATATAGCAAATCTGCTTTAAAATCGTGACAACTTTAAAGCAGATTGACTATATTATAATTATTATTTCAAAGTCGCAAGCAATTCCCCCGCTTTAACAGACTGCCCGTCACGTACAAACACCTCGTCCACAACGCCCGCAGTCATTGCTACAACGCTGGTTTCCATCTTCATGGCTTCAACAATGAACAGAAGTTGGTTTTCCTCCACAACATCGCCTTTTTTGACGTAAGTTTTGGAAACGGCGCCGGGAATACTTGAGCCGACATGTTTATTGTTGCCGATGTCGGCGTATCTCACCTGCTCTGAAGTGACCTGAATATGCTTATCTGCTACCGCCACTTCACGGCGCACGCCGTTTAACTCAAACTGCATCATTCTGGTGCCGTCGTCGTTTTCCTCACCCTTGCCGACAAATTTTACGATTAGGGTTTTGCCCTTTTCTATGGTGATTTCGGTTGATTCCCCCTGCCTCATTCCCATGAAAAAGACGTGGGACGCCATGCGGCTTATATCACCGAATTCTTCGCGGGCGTTGAGATAGCCGTCAAACACTTTCGGGTAAAGACACCAACTGATTGCGTCGCGCTCGGTGGGGTTTTCAATCCTGTTTTTGAGATTTTCCTTGACTTCTTCTATGTTGATTGAAGCCAGTTCCTCTCCCGGGCGCCCTGTGAAAGGCTTTTCAGCTTTCAAAACCACCCGTTGCAAATCCTCGGGGAAACCGAATGAAGGCTGTCCCATAAGTCCCTTAAAGTAGCTTACGACCGAATCGGGGAAAGTCAGCGCTTTACCCCGTGCAACGACGTTTTCGGAGGTCAGCTCGTTTTGGGTCATGAATATTGCCATATCGCCTACCATTTTAGAGGACGGCGTGACTTTTACGATGTCGCCGAGAATTTGGTTTACCTCGACATATTTTTTCTTTACCTCGTCAAAACGGTCGCCGAGACCGAGACTTGTAACCTGCGATTTTAGATTGGTGTATTGTCCGCCCGGTATTTCAAGCTGATAGATTTCAGTTTCGGGGGTTATAATGTCGCCCTCGAATTGGCTGTAATACTGCCGCACATCAGCCCAGTAGTCGGTGAGTTTTTGCAATTCCGAAAGGTTGAAACCGGTTTCTCTTTCACTGCCTTCCAAAGCGGCGACAAGCGAATTCAACGAGGGCTGGCTGGTAAGCGAACTCATTGACGAAATGGCTGTGTCTACAATGTCAACGCCCTCTTCCGCTGCCATAAGATACGTAGCGATTTGGTTTCCGCTGGTATCATGGGAGTGCAGGTGAATGGGCAGTGAAACCGCGTCTTTAAGGGCACGAATCAGCTTTTTAGCGGCGTAGGGACGGAGTAAGCCCGACATATCCTTAATGGTGAGAATATGCGCGCCGCGCTTTTCAAGCTCCTTTGCAAAGTCAACAAAGTAATTAAGGCTGTATTTGTCACGGTCGGTATCGAGAATATTGCCGGTGTAACAGACTGTAGCGTTGGCGACTTTGCCGCTTTTTACGACTTCCTCAATTGCCAGCTCCATGTTAGGCAACCAGTTTAGGGAGTCGAATATTCTGAATATGTCGATTCCGCCCGCCGCCGCCTCTTTAATGAAAGCTTTAATTACGTTGTCGGGGTAACTGCTGTAGCCGACGGCGTTAGCGCCTCGGAAAAGCATTTGAAACGGGATATTGGGAATTCTGCGTCTTAAAACGTCAAGCCGCTCCCAAGGGGATTCGTTCAGGAATCTGTAAGCCGTGTCAAAGGTAGCACCGCCCCACATTTCAAGCGAGAAAAGGTCTTTTAGAATATGCGCGGTCGCCGCACCGATTGAAGCCATGTCCTTAGTACGCAGTCGGGTAGCGATAAGCGACTGTTGCGCGTCACGCATGGTAGTATCTGTGATTAACAGCTTTTTCTGTGAAAGCAACCATTTGCTGAACTTTTCGGCTCCTTCTTTATCGAGAATTTGCTTTAAGCCGCCGGGGATATTATCCTTTGTATATGCGGGTCTTTTCGGCTCGGCAAAAACCGGCTTTTTTTCATTATTCGGGTTTTCAAGGGTAATTTTGCCGATATAATTGAGAACCTTGGTTTCGCGTCCTCTTGATTTTTTAAGCTCGAACAGGGCGGGTGTTTCGTCAATAAATTTAGTATGGCAGTTCCCTGAGGTAAATGTATCGTTAGTCAAAATATTTCGTAGGAATCCCGTATTTGTCTTTACGCCGCGAATACGAACCTCTCTTACGGCACGGAGCATTTTTCTGATTGCGCCGTCAAAAGTGCGGTCGGAGGTAATGAGCTTTACGAGTAAGCTGTCGTAATAAGGGGTAATCACCGCGCCGGTGTAAGCGTTGCCCGCGTCAAGTCTAACGCCGAAACCGCCGCCGGAGCTGTAGGAAACAATTCTGCCGGTGTCAGGGGCGAAGTTGTTGGCGGGGTCTTCAGTGGTTACGCGGCTTTGGATTGAATAGCCGTATAATTTTACGTCTTCCTGGGAGGCGATTCCGATTTCAGGGTCAGAAAGCTTTGCGCCGCCCGCTATTGCGATTTGCGACTGCACAATGTCTACGCCTGTGACCATTTCTGTCACGGTATGCTCAACCTGTATGCGCGGGTTCATTTCAATAAAGTAGTGATTTCCGTATTTGTCTACAAGAAACTCTACCGTTCCCGCGTTGACGTAACCCACGGCTTTGGCGATTTTTACTGCGTCGGCATGGATTGCCGCCCGTCTTTCGTCCGAAAGGGTAAACGCGGGGGCGTATTCGACGACTTTTTGGTAACGTCTTTGTACCGAGCAGTCGCGCTCGTATAAATGCACGATATTGCCGTGACTGTCTGCAAGAATCTGCACTTCAATATGTTTGGGCTCTTCAAGGAATTTTTCCATAAACACATCGGAGCTACCAAAAGCTTTAAGCGCTTCGCCCTGAACCATGGTAAACGAGTTCTCAAGCTCCTCTGGTTTTAAAATCAGTCTCATACCGCGCCCGCCGCCACCTGCTGCGGCTTTAAGAATAACGGGATAGCCGAATTTTTCGGCACATTCTTTTGCCTCTTCCACAGAAGTCAGGGGGGATTCGGTCCCTTGTATAATCGGTACACCGGCGCTGATTGCGACTTTTTTTGCGTTGAGCTTATCACCCATTTTGTTAAGCACGTCGGACGGAGGACCTATGAAAATGATTCCCGCGTCTTCACAGGCTTTGGCGAAAGAGGCGTTCTCTGAAAGAAAGCCGTAGCCGGGGTGAATCGCGTCCGCCCCCCTGCGTTTTGCAATTTTTATAATACCGGGTATATCCAAATAAGCCCCGAGAGGACTTTTGTTTTCCCCGACAAGATAGGCTTCGTCGGCTTTGGTGCGGAAGAGGGTGTATTTGTCTTCCTTTGAATAAATCGCGACGGTTTTCAGGTGCATGTCGTAGCAGGCTCTGAATATGCGAATGGCGATTTCGCCCCGGTTGGCGACAAGAACTTTTTTAATTTCTTTTTTTCCCATTTTCGTACCTCGTTAAAAAGATTTTTTATTATATAAATCAGCTGTAAAATCGAAGATTTTACTCCGGCGCAACCGCGCCGGGTTTTGCGTGTACGCAAAACAGCCGTTTCCGTTGAAATAAAATCACCGTTTCGGCTTGCCGAAACCGACCGCTTTGCGGTCGTCAAACGCTAAAGCGTTTGGGTGAGTGATTTTATTATAACACAAAATACTTTCTAAAGCAAGTATTTTGTGCTTCAGGGTTTATTTAACCGCCACCGTTTGTTATACCCTTTCTTTTATGTTCATTCAATAAAAAAAGGCGTTTTATTTTAAACGCCTTTTTAAAATTTAGTTTACGCCGTTGCGCTGAATTTATTTCCCTTTTTGAACATATCATCCGCCCCAACTCTGAAAAGGTCTATAAAATCGGGGTCGCTGTGCTTGGTGTGCGTCCTTGTAGTGCCGCCCGAAACGTATGACTTCCCACATTCGGGACAGGAGCTTGTATGAATTTGCACACTCTGCGATATAATGCGGCTGTTGCTTCCCTTAGCTTTAAACTGCTCGCGGCGGACATGCTCCATTTCATGTGCTTTAACCCTGTGTACGGCTTCCTCCGGTTTCATTCTTGTAGCCTGCTGGAATGAAACGCCCGAATCGTTAGATTGGTCTTGATAACGCCTGTTTTTACAGGTTTCACATTCGCAAAGAGGACAGTCGCCGTTAAAGCCGTCGTGCTTGTTCTTAATATGGTCGCTTGTGATTTGCTCTTTGCTCTTAAACGCTTCTGCCTTGGCGTTTGCGCCGCCGACATTGAACATTTTTTCAATATGTTCTTTATGGGCTACTTTTCGCGCTTGGTCATTAGAAATTCCATCGGGGTCATATCCGGTTTGCTTCTTCGCGGAAGGATTTATCCTTTGGAAATCTTCCAACCCTATGTCCGCGCCATGATTTTTAAGCTTGGAAAAAACCGCAGGCTGGGCAAATTTGTTGGAATTGTCAACATGATTAAACCTGTATCCATAAGAACCTGCAAGCACATCTGTCACCCCTTTCCGAAAATTTTGTGAATAATCTTTAAACAATATAGAAATATCGACAATTACACACTATAATAATAACATATTTAATTTAAAATTGCAATAGAATATATAAAAAAACAAAAATTTTGTAAGAAAATACAAAAATATGTTGAAATTTTATTGACTTAGTATAAGTTTTTATGTATAATTTTAATATAGGGATTAAACATTTAAGGGAAAGGCAGAAGCTTATGAAAAAAACAGCCGTCTTTTTATTAACGTTAATAATAATGATTGCGGCGTTGCCGTGTTCGGTTTCTGCCGAAACGGAGTTTCGTCTTAACAGGGCTTCAATTACCTTAGCTGTCGGCGAAGAATTCAGGTTGCGCGCTTTGGGTGACATCGGCGCGATAAAATGGGAGCTTTCAGACTATGACGTCATCTCTATTTCCTTGCCCGACAGAACAGTTTTCGGGGAAATGCCGGGCACTTCTATTATTACCGCGACTAACAACGGCAAAGATTTTATTGTACATGTCACGGTGAAGAATTTAAGATTCAAGGAAAGACAAGACAGTATCAGCGTAAATGAAAGCATGAGCCTGACCGTGATAGGTGAAACAGGCGGCGCGTCTGTAGTATGGTCGTCCTCTGACGCGGGCGTTGCGTCGGTTGACAGCAAGGGCGTAATCACGGGAATTAAAGAGGGTAAAGCAAGAATTACGGCGGCAGTAAGCGATGATTTACAGATTTCACGCGATGTTACCGTAACGCCTGATTTTGACGCGCTTGTTGCGGAGGCTGTGAGGTTGACCAATCAGGAAAGGGCAAAACACGGCTTACCGCCGTTGTCAGGGGAAAACCTGCTCTTAAACCAAGCCGCGAAGATTCGGGCAGAGGAGATAACAACCTTATGGTCGCATACCCGTCCCGACGGGAGAACGGCATTTTCTGTTTTAACCGATGTGGGCTTAAAAAGCGGTTTTGTGGCGGAAAATATTTATGCCGGTTTCTCCGCGCCG
The DNA here is from genome assembly GCA_009776305.1 of Oscillospiraceae bacterium. Lineage (GTDB taxonomy): Bacteria > Bacillota > Clostridia > Oscillospirales > Ruminococcaceae > Ruminiclostridium_E. The sequence continues at coordinate 81,618 of WRLY01000005.1, forward strand.
AATTCGGTAATATCAAGCTGGATGAATTCGCAAGGACACCGAAATAATATATTAAATGCGGATTATAAATACTTGAGCGTGGGCGTTGCGATGGGCGGCGACGGTAAGTTTTATTGGGTTCAATTATTTTGCGGTTAAAAATCAGTTAAAGCCGTAAAGGCTCGCAATAAAGAAAACAGGGCGGGACTATGAAAATAGTCGCCGCCCTGTTTTCGTTTAATGAGGAAAAATTTTGAAGAAAAAGCTGTAATTTTATTTACGTTTGCGGACAAATACTGCAACGCCTGTCGCGAAGAGCGCCAAAGCGCCAACGCCTGCCAGCGCGTTTGTCGCGCCTGTGCCGGGGTTGTCTTCTTTTGCGGTGCCTACGGGTGCAGTGTCAGACAGTACGTAGAATGACGCGTGGTCGAACGAAATTTCAATCGTTCCGTCAGCCTTGCAGATTACGCCGCCCATAACTTCAGAAACAACGCCGCCAACCTCACAAACCCGCATTAAACCACGGTTTAGACAACAAGCATTGTAATATTGTATAAATAAAGCACTTCACTTTGAGGAATGAAGTGCTTTTTTATTGAAGATATTTGCTGAGAAAGGGAAAGCGAGAGTGTAGGAGGAAATGCTTATAACACACTTTTCTTTTTTTCTAATTTTTATGTAAAATATCGCCATCTGCACTGCATTTTAACCTTCATCCAACATAGCCCGCAACTCCGCAGACAACCCCGGATTACTATTAAACCAATTGTTATTATTGTTCCGCGCTATAATGTTTCCGGCTTTTGTTGAGAGGTCAGCATCGCCGTAATTCGGCGTTTGAAGCAACATAAAATCACTGAAAGACAAATTGTTCACGGAAGTGGTTTTTCCAAAAGCGTTATTCATAAAATCTGTCGCATTTTTGAGCGCATCGCCAAAATTAAAGCCGCCGTTTACTTGCTTTAAAAATGACTGCGCGAATTGTTTCATCATATCAACTGCGTGTGTTTCAAATACTTTCTCGTTAAAATTCTTATTAGTAGCTAACTTATTTGATTCCCATTTATGATTAGATGTTCCGGTTTCATTTTTTGCATATTCCCTTTCAAACTCCAACTGACTTGCGGTAGAGCGTGCCACCTTGACCAAAGTTAATTCAAACGCTTTGTCAAGCGAATCAAGGTTTTTGGATAATAATTCTTCATTATCCCCGAATGTGTTAATGATTTGCTCCCGCAGTTCTTGGTATCGGGTAATAGAATTATCAGCTGTTGCAATCCAGTCTGGCGACCATGAACCGCCGCTTTCTCTTTTTGAGTCAAACACACCGTTAATTGTGTCGGCATTTGATTCAAACAGAGAGCGATAATAGGCGTTTCGGTGTTCATCGTCATTAATATTCAACAAATTTGAAGTGCCATATTTTCCGTATACTGTTCCCATTGGGTCACTTTGTGCAGATGTAGCAAACGAACTCGCACTTGATGTATTTTGCGGTAACGGTTCAGATACATTTAATGGTCTCACATTTTCTCGTTGAGCAATCGAAATTTTATCAGACAGTGTAACTAATTTTACATTTTCATTTGAGGTAGTTTCAAATTTATCGGTTCGCGGCAGTTTCCCTGCGGAATCTTTCGGGGGTTGCTTTTGAGCCGCATTTTTGACAGTATGATTGTGATGTGATTGCGTAGCGTTGTTTTGTACTTTCAGTGACATGGGGTTACCCTCCTTGATATTTTAACGCTTAGTCTTTTATTAAATTGCCTACTTATTTATATCGTCAAAAACAAGTAAATCTTTAAATGTTTTGAAAAAACATCATAAAACATTTATCCTTATAGGCATTGCATTATCTTTGTTTTGTTCCGAAATAGAACAGGAGTATATAAAAAAATTCAGAAAGCTTGACGAACATGGGGGCAGAATTGTTTCAGCCGTGCTTGATTTAAAGTATGCGAGGGTGGCAGAGGCAGGCTGTTAGGCATTTGACGATAAATATTTATATTGATATAAAAACAAAAGAAAAAATCCGCCGTTTTGGCGGATTTTTGTTTTTTCAGAAGATTAATTCTCCGTAATTCATCAAATCGCTGATATTATCTTCATACATTTTTTTAGCGTTATAAAATTCTTTGCGAAGTTTTTTTAAGTCGCCGGAAATAGAATTAAATTCCTCCCGCTCCTTAATTTTTTCAGACACAAGCACCGTCTGCTCCCGAACCTTTACTACAGAAAGATTTGCCGCCGTACCTTTAAGTTTGTGCAGAGCGTTTTCGGCGGCGACGTAATCCTTATTTTTAAAAGCCTCGTCTACCGGCTCAAGGCTTTCGTCGTTAAAAAAGGCGTCAAGCCAGCCCTTATACAAATCCTTGCGCCCCATAACTCGGGTTAATGCATCGTCCAAATTAATAATGTCCGTGTCCCACGCCATAACACCAACTCCTTTTCCGGAATTAATTCCGGCTTGAATAAAGAGGAATCCGACTACATAAAGCTTTATAAGGCTTTATGTAATTTATTTTACTTCTACTTTACTTTTATATTAACACAAGGGAGGGTGAAATATGTTTTATATTTATGAACTGAAAATTAACAAATTGTTAATAATAAACCTTTAACGAGGAGGAGCATAACTATGATGAAGTGGGTTTTTGCGGGGCTTATCGCTTTTTCGCTGATTTTCGGGAGTATTAACGGCGACGTCGCTTCAGTGACGGAGGCGGCGCTTTCGGAAAGTCAAAATGCCGTTACGCTGAGTTTGACGTTGTGCGGGGTTATTTGCCTGTGGAGCGGAATCATGCGGGTGGCGCAGACGGCAGGTTTAACCGAGCAGTTAGCAAAGGCATTTAAGCCTATTCTCGTAAAATTATTCAAAGGCATAGAGCCAAACGGCAAAGCAATCGGGTACATAGTCCTTAATATAACGGCAAATCTGCTGGGTCTCGGTAATGCCTCCACGCCTTTCGGCATAGCGGCAATGCGGGAGCTTGAGAAAGAGGAATCGAATAGCCCGAATCAGATTGGCAGTGAGTACGCAACCGATAATATGGTCATTTTCGTGGTGCTGAATACCGCCAGCCTGCAAATTATCCCCACAACGGCGGCGGCTCTGCGCCTGAAAAACGGCTCTGCCGCCCCTATGGAAATCCTCCCTTGCGTGTGGGCGGCGTCACTGGCGGCTTTGACGGTTTCGGTTATAACCGCGAAAATTTTATCGAAGAAACGAAGACGGCTTACCGCGGGCAGAATTCCTAAAAATAAATAAGACAGGAGGTATTTTATGAGGGTTTCTGATTTCGCAGTTCCGGTTATATTCGTATTTGTGCTGATTTACGGATTATGTCGGAAAGTAGATATATTCTCTGAATTTACTCGAGGTATAAAAGAGGGGCTTCAAACCGTACTTGATATTTTCCCCGCGCTGTTCGCGTTGGTGTTGGCAGTGGGAATGTTCCGCGCTTCGGGCGGGCTGGAGTTTATCGCGTTCCTGTTCTCGCCCGTGATGAAACTTTTCGGTATCCCACAAGAGGTTGCTCCGCTACTTATAATGCGTCCTTTTTCGGGGAGCGGGGCGGTGGCGATTTACGAATCGGTTTTAGCCGAAACCGGCGCGGACAGTTATGCGGGGCGGGTGGCGAGCGTAATTCTCGGTAGCAGTGAAACGACTTTTTACACGATTGCGGTATATTTCGCCGCCACAAAGGTAAAAAAGACCCGCCACGCCCTGCCGTCGGCTATGGCGGGGGATATGACGCTGTGGATTTTGAGCGGGATTTTGGTTAGTTTGTGGTTTTATTGATGATTATATATGTTTAAGGCGAGGTATTGATTTCGGCGGCACGGCGATAAAAAACACTTGCATATTTTCCGCAAGTATGCTAATATAAAAGTGCGCGTGTAAAATTACCGCGATTTTCCTAATTTTCCAAGGAGTTTCATATTTAATATTATGGAAATTTTTACCTATCGACCGGTCTTCAGGCTTTTCGACTGGATAGCCAGTCCGAGCCAGGCAAATGCAATAGCACTTCTTATTTCTTGTTTTTCTGTGGGCGTTATGATTTTTGTAGTTTTTCCGTTGCGCGAATATGCGCGCGGGCTTACGGCGAAGTTTCTCGGCGACGACACGCCCGAAAGACACGGCAGACTGACCCTGAACCCTTTCGCGCATATAGAATTATTAGGTGCGCTAATTATGCTTATCGCCCCCATCGGTTGGTCAAAGCCGATGGAATTCAATATTTCCAGATGTCGTAAGGTAAATGCTAAAACAGCGCTGGTTTTGACCTCGCTTGCGGGACCTATGGCAAATATATTAATTTCATATATTGTTTTGGTAATAGCCAAGCTTATAGCGTTTAACATAAATATGTCCTCCCAAACGCTTTATTATTTTTTGCTGTCGTTCAATTTGATAATACAGCTTAATGTATTTATAGCGGTTTTGAATCTGTTGCCCGTCCCTCCGTATGACGGCTCGAAAATTCTTTTCTCGTTTTTAAAGCCGCGCACAGTGATTAAAATAATGCAATATCATCAAATCATCACCTTGGTTTTCATCGTTTTGCTTTTCATGAGGAATTCTCCGATTCGTTTGATTATAGAGATTGTAAGTAATTATATATTGATGGCATTAGATTTCCTTTCGGGATTTATAAGGTAAAATATGGAAAAAATAGAGTTAGAAGAAAAAAAACAACAGGTAACTTCAGACCAACCCGAAACGAGTGAATTGCCGCCTGAAATCAACGAGCCGTTACCGGATGACAGTCGGTTTAACTTTAAGACCGAAGTTTTTGAGGGACCGCTGGATTTAATGCTTACGCTGATTTCAAAGCATAAGCTTAACATAACCGATATAAAAATATCGGTGCTTTTAGAGCAGTTTTTGTTTTATCTTGACGCAATGCGGGAAGCTGACATAGAAATAGCAGGCGAGTTTTTGGAAATGGCGGCGCGGCTTATATATATGAAAAGCGCGGCGCTTTTACCCAAGCACGAGCTTGAGGAGCTTAAAAAAGAGCTTCAACATTCTTTGGAGGAATATCTGCTTTATAAAAGGGCGGCGGCAAGACTGCTTGAAATTTATGAGGGCTCGGACATATTCACGCGGGAGCCGGAGGAATTACCGCCCGACAACGAGTATCGCGGCTGTCATACTACGGACGAGCTTTTGGAGGCGTTGAGGGGTGTTGTAGGCAGGGACAGGGCGGCGGTTGCGCCGCTTGTGTTCAAGCCTGTTTCGGAGCAGAAATACGTCAGTATTTTTTCTAAAATCATTTTTATATTAAAGCAAATCAAAAACGGCGGACAGTTCAGGATTACCCAATTCTACGCAGGCGGAACTCGCTCCGAAAAAACGGCGGTTTTCCTCGCCCTGCTGGAATTATCCGCCCATGGACGCATTATTTTCTCCGAGGACGGGGAGACCGTTGAGGTAATAAAGAGGTAACGGCGGTATGCGGATAATTAATATTAATAGGAGATTTGTAAATGCAAGAAAAAATATTTTTATGGCTCATTGATGCCGGTAAAGGAATGGTGGGAAAATGGAACTACCGGAAGGAATCGCGATAATCGAGGCAATCCTTTTCGCGGCGGGAGAGCCGGTCGCCTTGGACAGGCTTTCGGAGGCGGCGGAAATTGATGCCGAAACCGTAACAAAGCTTATAGGGCAGCTTGAAAGAAAATACAATGTTTCCGACAGCGGGCTTAGGGTTATACGCCTTGAAGACAGTTATCAGATTACCACGCGGGTGGAATATGCGCCATTCATAAAAACCGCCCTTGAAATAAAAAGGCACGCTCCGCTCTCGCAGGCGGCGCTTGAAGTACTGTCGGTAGTCGCCTACAATCAGCCCGTGACCAAGGCTTATGTTGAGCAAATCAGGGGGGTTGACAGCAATAGCGTGGTCAATTCACTTGCCGAGCGCGGACTTATTGAAGAGGCGGGACGTTTGGAGCTTCCCGGCAGACCCGTGACCTACAAAACGACTTCGGTATTTTTACGTTGTTTCGGTTTAAATGACATTGAGCAACTCCCGCCTTTTCCAGACGAGGAAGGGCAGATGCGGCTTGACGAGCCTGATATGGCGGAAATTGCGGAAATACCCGAAATTGCGAAAAATATGGAAATTACGGCGGAAACGGAGTTATGATTGCTTTAATTATAATCGGCGCGATTATATTACTTGTTGCGCTTATATTATCACTGCCGCTTATTTTTGTTGTGGATTATCAAAAACAGGCAGAAATAAAAATACGCTTATTGTTTTTTGATTTACTGAAAGAAAAAAAAGAAAAAAAGAAAAAATCAAAACGCGGAGATGGAGGTTCGCCGCAGTCGGTACAACATACTGAAAAACCTGACGTTGCAAAAACAACAAAATCTGTGCAAAAACAAAGCGGCGAGCCGCCGCGAGCAAAATTTAACCAAACCGCTAAAACAAATGAAAAGATAAAACCCGAAAAGCCTAAAAAAGCCAAAAAAAATATTCCCGACATAGATTTCGCGTTAATCAAAATGATAGTAAACAGCTTTGCGCGGCAATTAAAGAAGCTTATGAAGAAAATTAAAATAACAGAGCTTTATATAAACAGTATCGTCGGAGGCTCGGACGCGGCAAGGGCGGCTCTAAATTACGGGCTTCAAAGCGCGGCAATTCATTCGGCTTTAGCCTGGCTTAAATCAATTTCAAGCGTTCGGGTAGAGCAAATCAATATTCAGCCCGATTTTATGCGTGAGGATTCGGATTTTTTCCTGCATTTTAAGGCGAGAATAAAAATAGGCACAGTGATTTTATGCGCGCTTGCTTTTCTTATAAAATTGCTGAAACATAAGGTAAAGGAACCTCGCAGTATTCAAAACAGTTCTCAAAAAAATTCTGAAAAAAGTGCCGCGAAAACAGTAAAGGCATAACGAAAGGACAGACAAAATGGCGGAACATTTACAAGGGCTTTTGAGCTCTTCTATGGAAAAAATAAGGGATTTGGTAGACGTAAACGCGATTATCGGCGACCCTATAACATCTCCCGACGGTACGATTATCATACCCGTATCAAAAGTAACTTTCGGGTTTGTTTCGGGCGGCTCGGACATTCCGGCAAAAGCGCCGAAAGACGTTTTTGCGGGAGGCGCAGGCGCGGGCGTGACGATTAAGCCCCAGGCGTTTATCGTGGTTCAAAAGGACGGAGATGTGAAACTGCTTGAAATCGGCGGCGAAAACAGTTTTATCGACGGGCTGATTACGGGAGTGCCTGATTTGATTAATAAGGTCAAAGAGGTTTTCGGCAAAATTAAAGACAAGGACGACGAAGAATAGCGGCAGGCAAAGTCCCCAAAATCGAACAAGCAGGTCATGTACGGCAGTTTTTCCGCATAAAATAGGGATAATTACAATTACCCTGTAATTTTATTCGGAAAGGACTGACCTGTTTTGAAGAAACCTTTGTTTTTTATATCGGTTGTCATTTTGTTTTTGGCGTTTTCCGCATTTACTGTATATGCCGCCGAGAACCAAGACTGGCAGCCGAGCGTTTCAGCGGCGTCTGCGATTCTTATAAACGCCGATACGGGCGCTGTTATTTTTGAGAAGAACTCGCTTGAGCAAAGGGCTATGGCAAGCACTACCAAAATCATGACCACATTGCTTACGCTTGAGGCAGGGGAACTTGACCGCAGTTTTACGGTTGACAGTTTCGCCATTCGGGTGGAGGGCTCTTCAATGGGGCTACGCGAGGGCGATATAGTGACAAGGCGGGCGCTTTGCTACGGTATGATGCTACCTTCGGGCAATGACGCGGCGCAGGCGGCGGCAGTCAGCGTAGCGGGAAGTCTGCCTGAATTTGTCAAGCTCATGAACGATAAAGCGGTGCGCCTTGGGCTTAATGACACAAGTTTTGCCAATCCGTCGGGGCTTGACGCCTACGGGCATTATTCCACAGCTTATGACCTTGCGATTTTAACCATGGAAGCCATGAAAAACCGCGAATTCTCTGAAATTACCGCACGGCAGTCAATGCAGGTTAATTTCGGAAATCCGCCGTTTAACCGTTGGCTTTATAACAATAATCGCTTGCTTTATATGTACAACGGCACAATAGGCACAAAAACCGGTTTTACCGACAACGCGGGGCGTTGTTTGGTTTCGGCGGCACGGCGGGACGGGGTAACGCTGATTGCGGTTACGCTGAACGCCCCGAATGACTGGAGAGACCATTCGAGCATGTTTGATTACGGCTTTTCCAAGGTGAGAAATCAGGTTGTAGACTATGATTTGTCGGCGTTTTATGTAAACGTTATAGGCGGAGAAACGGAAAAGGCGAGCCTCGCGCTTAAAGAGCCGCCGACATTGCCTTTAAGTGATGATGAAATGCGGCTTGTGGAGGTTCGAGCAGTAACATCGCCATTTATTTACGCCGGGTTTGAGAAAGGCGAACGGGTGGGGAATTTGCTGTTTTATTATAACGGCAGACTTTTAAAAACAGTGCCGCTTGTGACGTCTGAAAGCACTGAATTTCCCGGGGAAAAATTGCACCCCGCTGTAGCTTTCGGGCAGTTTTGGCGCAGAAATTTGTTTTAGCGGCGATATGGCATTATTCGGATAATTATATATCGCAGGACAAGGAGAAAAATATTATGTTAGAAAAAATAAATCTTAAAGAAGCCGTTAATGCTGTAGAAAAGTTGTATGTTTATGATAAAGTCGGGAATTTGAACGGTCATATATTAAGTGTTGTAAATGTTGAAAACCGCACATTGGATTTTCATATCCATGAACAATCCGATGAACTTTTTTATGTTATTGAGGGGACTTTTCACCTCGAAACAGACGAGGGACTAATAAAAATTGATGCGGGAGAATTTATAATTGTCCCAAAAGGCATGAGGCACAGACCCGTTGTAAAAGAATTATCAAAATTTTTAATGATTGAATTGGAAGGGACGCTCAATAAGGAAAATAGCGGTGATTTATATGAGGATTAAATAATAAAAATAAGCATTATTCTACAATTATAGTATTAATCAAAACCTCATTTGTAAAGGAAAGGATTTTTGAAAATGGCAAGCATGAAAAGATACAGCATTACCGTTAATGGTTCGGTTTATGACGTTACGGTGGAGGAAAGTGATTCCGTTTCGGATTCGGCGGTTTTGGAAACCCGGCAAATTTCAAAATCTCACACCACCGTTTCTAAGTCCCCAACCGTTTCATCGGGAAAGCAGGGCGACATTAAAATTCAATCGCCTATGCCGGGCAATATCGTTGATATAAAGTTTAACGAGGGCGACAGGCTCGAAAAAGGCGCGGTGATTGCCGTGCTTGAAGCTATGAAGATGGAAAATGACATAGTAGCGCCGTCAAGCGGCGTGATTGCAAGTATAAACGTCAGAAAAGGTGAATCGGTTAATACAGGAACGCTGATTGCAACAATGGATAAATAATAAGATGTTGTTATAGGTCGGGAATACACATACCCGTCCTCGCAAATAATGAGGTAAAATATGTCAAAAATCAAAATCACCGAAGTTACGCTCCGCGACGCCCACCAGTCATTAATCGCCACCCGCATGACATTGGACGAAATGTTGCCGGTGCTTCCGCTTATGGATAAGGCGGGGTTCTATTCGGCGGAGTGTTGGGGCGGCGCGACTTTTGACGCTTGCTTGCGGTTTCTTGATGAAGACCCGTGGGAAAGACTGCGGATAATTAAGCGTGAAATGCCGAATACCAAACTGCAAATGCTTTTCAGAGGTCAGAACATGCTCGGCTACAGGCATTACGCAGACGATGTTTTGGAATATTTCGTGCAAAAATGCGTCGGCAACGGTATTGATATAATTCGCATTTTCGACGCGCTCAACGATATACGTAATATGACGACGTCCATAAAAGCGACCAAAAAAGAGGGCGCACATTTTCAGGCGTGCATTTCCTATACGCTGAGTCCGGTTCACAGTACGGCAAAATTTGTGGAATTCGCCAAACAATTGGAGAATGAGGGCGCGGACAGTATATGTATAAAAGATATGGCGGGGCTTTTAAAGCCGTTTACTACCTATGAGCTTGTAAAGGCGCTGAAAGATGCGGTGGAAATACCTGTTCAGGTACACTCACACTATACGTCGGGAATGGCGTCCATGTCCCATTTAAAAGCCATTGAGGCGGGCGCTGATGCGGTTGACACGGCTATGTCCCCTCTCGCTATGGGTACAAGCCACATGGCGACCGAAACGCTCGTGGCGGCTTTACAGGGTACAGAGTATGATACGGGATTGGATTTAGCGGTTCTGACCGAAATAAGGGATTATTTCGAGAAACTGCGTGAAAAATACTTGAAAAACGGTCTGCTTGACCCTAAGGTTATGGGCGTTGACGCAAACACGTTGCGCTATCAGGTTCCGGGCGGAATGTTGTCGAATTTGGTTTCACAGCTTAAACAGGCGGGAAAAGCCGACAGGTTTGAAGAGGTTTTGAAAGAAATCCCACGTGTAAGGGAAGATTCGGGTTATCCGCCGCTTGTAACCCCCACATCGCAGATTGTAGGCACGCAGGCGGTGTTCAACGTGATTAACGGCGAACGGTACAAGAGCGTCACAAAAGAGTTTAAGGGACTTGTAAAAGGCGAATACGGACAAACCCCCGAAGCTATCAGCTCCGAATTCAGAAAAAAAATCATCGGCGACGAAGAACCTGTTCTTTGCCGTCCAGCCGATTTAATTCAACCCGAGCTTGAAAAACTCAAAGCCGAAGCGGCAAAATGGGCGCAACAGGACGAAGATGTATTAAGTTACGCCATGTTCGGGCAGGTGGCTGAGAAGTTTTTCGAGAAACGCAGCGACAGGCAAAACGGCATAGATAACATCAATAAAGACGCCGAAAATAAGGTTTTGACGGTTTAGTTGCGGTCAGTGTTGAAAGCCAGTTAAAAACTTCTATGTCAATTATACAACGGTGTTGAAAGTTTCTTGTATATTTATTACAAATAGCAAGTATAATATTTATGGTTATTGAACGAAAAGGGAGAATATTACGTCAAATGGAAAGAAAACTCAAAATCCCTGTTGACTTAATTTGAATTTCAATATATACTGTATAGGTGAGTAAGTACATTAGATGGAGGGATACGTATATGCTCTTTAAGGAAATTACTGTTACAAATCAAGTGGGTCTGCACGCGAGACCGGCAACTTTTTTTATTCAAAAGGCTAATGAGTATAAGTCGTCAATTTGGGTAGAAAAAGAGGGACGCAGAGTCAACGCTAAAAGTTTGCTGGGTATTTTGTCTCTTGGTATCATAGGCAACACAGACATTCGTATTCTCGCAGACGGACCGGACGAGCAGATTGCCGTTGATGGCTTGGCTAAGTTGGTTGAAAGCGGATTCGCTGAATAAGACCCTTTGCAGGGCAAACGACAATTAAGAGAGTAAAAATGATTGCGCGTGAATGAAACCGCCGGCTTTCATAATAAGCGGGCGGTTTTTGACGCTCAAGTTCTAAATCACAATTACGCATATTTATGCAAATTACACAAATAATAGCAAAACAATGTTACTTTTTTCTACGCATAATTTTTGAAAAAGCTATTGAAAAATGTTATTCGTTGTAGTATAATGAAATTTGCGCGTTGCTGTTCTGCAAAATGAAACACACGGCAGCGTGTGGATAATAAAACGCAAAACACGCCTAACTCTTCTAATTATAGTCAGAAAGGGGAAAAAAGCTTGGCAGTTAAAGAAAAAGTAAGGATTAAGGTCAAGGGCTACGAGCACGGCATAGTTGACGCCGCATCCGCTAAAATAGTCGAAACGGCAAAACGCACCGGTTCACGCGTGGCAGGACCTATTCCGCTTCCCACTAACAAGGAAGTTATTACCATTCTCCGCGCCGTACACAAGTATAAGGACAGCAGAGAACAGTTTGAAATGCGGACGCACAAACGTCTTATAGACGTGATTCGTCCTACAAACAAAACAGTGGAAGCCCTTCAGAATCTTGAGCTTCCGGCCGGCGTTGAAATTTCAATGGAGTTTTAACGAACAATTGACAACTGACAATTATTCGTTTAACCGGTCAAGTTGCCGAAAGTGTAAAGCATTGCAGAACCCCGCTGTGGCGGGTAATGTGTGCCGAGGCATCCGGTAACCAATAACCAATATAGGAGGAAACCCAAATGAAAAAGGGGTTAATCGGAAAGAAAATCGGGATGACCCAGATTTTCTCCGAGACGGGGAAAGTAATCCCCGTAACGGTAGTCGAAGCCGGTCCCTGCGTCGTTGTACAAAAGAAAACCGATGAGAACGACGGTTACACGGCTTTACAACTCGGCTACGGCGACATTTCGCCTAAGGGCGTTAATAAGCCCTCGCAAGGACATTTCAAGAAAAATGACCTGCCCTTTAAGCGCCACTTGAGAGAATTCAAGCTCGCCGGCGCGGAAGAATTAAATATCGGCGATGTGCTTAAAGCCGACGTTTTCAATGAAGGGGACGTAATTGACGTTTCCGGTGTAAGCAAAGGTAAAGGCTTTCAAGGTACAATTAAGCGCCACAACACCTCGAGAATTAAAGAAACCCACGGTTCGGGTCCTACGCACCGCCATGCCGGTTCTATGGGCGCCTGCTCCGACCCGTCAAGGATTTTCAAAGGCAAAAAGATGCCGGGGCACATGGGTTCTGAAAAAACAACCGTGCAAAACCTTACTGTAGTAAAGGTTGACGCGGAGAATAACTTAATCGCGGTAAAGGGTGCAATCCCCGGTCCTAAGGGTGGGGTAGTCTGCATAACCGATGCGGTTAAAAACGCATAGTAAGAGGGAGGGAATTTAAAATGGCAAAGGTATCTGTTTATGATATGAACGGCAACGAGGTTTCCACCCTTGACCTTAAAGACGAGGTTTTTGGTATAGAGCCGAATGAGTCGATTTTGCATGCGTCGGTGGTGAATTATTTAGCTAATCAGCGGCAGGGTACACAGTCCACCTTGACAAGAACCGAAGTGCGCGGCGGCGGCAAAAAGCCGTGGAGACAAAAAGGAACCGGACGCGCAAGACATGGTTCGACCAGAAGCCCCCAGTGGAGAACCGGTGGCGTGGCGCTCGGACCCAAACCGAGAAACTACAGATATTCACTTAATAAAAAAGTAAGACGCATAGCCATGAAGTCGGCGCTTTCGTCAAAGGTTCAGGACGGGGAAATGATGATACTCGACAATCTGAAAGTAGACGAATACAAGACCAAAACGATGGTGAATCTTATGAACGCGCTAAAGGTTGACAGAAAAGCGTTGCTTGTTTTAGACAGCGTTGACGAAAAAATCATTAAAAGCGCCCGCAATATCCCCGGCGTAAAAACGACCCAGGTTAATACCCTGAACGTTTACGATATTTTGAATTATGATAAATTCATAGTCGTGAAAGACGCCGTCTCCAAAATTGAGGAGGTGTATGCGTAATGGAAAAAATCGCTCAGGATATAATTATACGTCCGGTAATCACCGAGCGTTCAACCGATAATTTGCAACAGCGCAAATATACGTTTCGGGTTATGAAGAGCGCCAACAAGATTGAAATTGCAAAGGCGGTTGAGGCACTTTTCTCCGGCGTAAAGGTGGAGAAAGTCAATACCATGAACGTAAGAGGCAGAAAAAGACGCCAGGGCAGAAACGAAGGTTACACGCCGAGCTGGAAAAAAGCAATCGTTACGCTTACTGATGATTCAAAGACTATTGAGTTCTTTGATGGAATGATATAGGCAATTTCTAATGAATTGGAGAACTAAAAATGGCTATAAAAACTTATAAACCCACCACACCCGGACGCCGGGGAATGTCGGTGGTGGATTACAGCGGTTTATCCAAGGTCGAGCCTGAAAAAAGCCTTTTGCAGACGCTGAAAAAACATTCGGGACGCAATAGCTATGGCAGAATTACCGTTCGTCATAAGGGCGGCGGAAACCGCGTAAAGTACAGAATCATAGATTTTAAAAGAAACAAGCTCGGCATGAACGCCGAAGTTAAAACACTTGAGTACGACCCCAACCGTTCGGCGTTTATAGCGCTGGTACAGTATGAGGACGGCGAGAAAAAGTATATTTTAGCTCCCGACAAGCTTCGCGTAGGCGATGTTATAAGAGCCGGTAAGGATGCCGACATAAAGCCCGGAAACGCCCTTGTTTTAAGTGACGTACCGGTGGGTACGGTTATACACAATATTGAGCTTTATCCCGGAAAAGGCGCACAGCTTGTTCGTTCGGCGGGCGGTTCGGCGCAACTTATGGCGAAAGAAGGCAAGTTGGCGCTAATCAGGCTTCCAAGCGGGGAACTCAGAAACGTTTCTATCAAGTGCATGGCGACAATCGGCTCGGTTTCAAACCCCGACCACTCCAATATAAACTTGGGTAAAGCGGGCAGAGTAAGACACATGGGTAAGCGCCCGACGGTACGCGGTTCGGCAATGAACCCCTGCGACCACCCCCACGGCGGCGGTGAAGGTAAATCGCCAATCGGAAGACCCGGACCCGTAACCCCTTGGGGTAAGCCGACCTTAGGCTACAAAACCCGTTCAAAGAAAAAAGCGAGTAATAGTCTTATCGTAAAGAAACGCGGTAAGTAGGGAAGGGAAATAGCTAATGAGCAGAAGCATTAAAAAGGGACCTTATGTTTTGGATTCCCTCATGAAAAAAGTAAAAACAATGAATGAGGCGGGCGACAAAAAAGTCGTTAAGACTTGGAGTCGCGCCAGCACCATTTTCCCCGATTTTGTGGGACATACCTTTGCGGTGCATGACGGGCGCAAGCATGTTCCCGTTTACGTTACCGAGGATATGGTAGGTCACAAATTAGGCGAATTTGCGCCGACGCGTACCTACAGAGGTCACGCCGGAAGCAAAACGACCAAAAAATAATAAGGAGTAAAAAGACATGGAAGCAAGAGCTGAACTTAAACACGTCCGTATTTCTCCGAGGAAGGTCGGAATCGTGCTTGACTTAATCAGAAATAAACCGTGCGATATAGCGATGGCGACATTGAAGCTGACCCCTAAGGCGGCGAGCGAGCCCCTTATAAAGCTTCTGAAGTCGGCTATGGCAAACGCCGAAAACAACCACATGATGGACATATCCTCGTGCTATGTTTCGCAGTGCTGGTGCGGAGAGGGCATTACCATGAAACGCATACGTCCCAAAGACCACGGACGCGCCCACCGCATATTAAAGCGTACTTCCAATATATATTTGGTTGTTAAGGAAAAGGAGTAATGGCTTTGAAAAATAAACCAAGTGAAAGAGGAAGCGTATTTCTCGGTTTAATGGCGTATGAAAGGGATGGTATATAAAACATGGGACAAAAGGTTAATCCGCACGGGCTTAGAGTCGGTATTATAAAAGACTGGGATTCCCGTTGGTACGCGGGGAAGTCGGCGTTCGGCGATACTTTGGTAGAGGATTATAGAATCCGTGAGTATTTCGCGGGTAAAACATACCGCTCCGAAAAGTCTCCCGTTCCCTTGAAACCCGGTATTTCATTAGTGGAAATAGAGCGCGACGCGACTAAGGTGAAGGTGTTTATCCACACCGCAAAGCCGGGTATATTAATCGGCTCCAAGGGCGCGGAAATTGAACGTATGAAAAAAGACCTTGAGAAAATCACAAAGGGCAAGCCCGTAAATTTGAATATCATCGAGGTTAAGGAATTAGATATGAACGCGCAGCTTGTGGCTGAAAACATAGCCCAGCAGCTTGAACAGCGCGTTTCATTCAGACGCGCTATGAAACAGGTAATCGGCAGAACCATGAGAGCCGGTGCTAAAGGTATTAAAACAATGGTTTCGGGTCGTCTCGGAGGCGCGGAAATAGCGCGTGCCGAAAGCTATAAAGAGGGTACGATTCCGCTTCAGACGCTTCGTGCAGACATTGATTACGGCACGGCAAGGGCAAACACGACTTACGGCGTTATCGGCGTAAAGGTTTGGATATACAAAGGCGAGGTCTTAAAAGGTGAAGTCGGCGCGGCTAAGAAAAGAATCGAGTCTATGAAACGCGAACCGACAAACAGAAAGCCGAGGGGCGAAAAACGTTTTGACGGCAGAAGTAACGACCGTTTCAGGAATGACCGTCCGGGCAACCGTGAAACAAGAGTAAGAACCGCTTCCGACAGACCGTTTGACAGAAATTCCGACAGAGCCGCAGGCGGCGCAAGACCTGCGCCGAGAGCGGAAGTTGCACCAAGGGCGGAGGTTGCTCCTGTAGCCGCACCCGCACCGACACCCGTAGATACTAAAAAAGAGGGAGGTAACGAATAATGCTGCTTCCTAAAAGAGTTAAATACAGAAGGCAACAAAGAGGACGCATGAAGGGTAAGGCGTCACGCGGCAACAGAGTTAGCAATGGCGATTTCGGCTTGCAGGCGTTAGAGCCGTCATGGGTGACCTCAAACCAGATTGAGGCGGCGCGTATTGCAATGACGCGTTATATAAAGCGCGGCGGTCAGGTTTGGATTAAGATTTTCCCTGACAAGCCCGTTACGCAAAAACCGGCAGAAACCCGCATGGGTTCCGGTAAAGGTTCCCCTGAATACTGGGTGGCTGTAGTAAAGCCCGGCAGAGTTATGTTTGAAATTGCAGGAGTTCCGGAGGAAACCGCGCGTGAAGCTATGAGACTTGCGTCGCATAAACTTCCGGTAAAGTGCAAGTTCATTAGAAAGGCAGAGGAGGTTTCGGGTAATGAAGTTAGCGAAGGAAATGCGTGAATTATCTGAGCTTGAGCTTAATGAAAAGGTTTCAGACCTTAAACAGGAGCTTTTCAATCTGCGCTTTCAGCACGCGGTAAACCAGCTTGAAAACCCGCAGAGAATAAAAGCTGTCAAAAAGCATATAGCAATCATTAAAACTATACAGCGCGAACGTGAGCTTAGTACTTCTGCCGGAAGTACTCGGGCAAGCGCGGCGAACTGAGGGAGGGCAGTATGAGCGATAGAAATTTACGCAAGACAAGAGTAGGAGTAGTCACCAGCGATAAGATGGATAAAAGCATCGTAATCGCTATTAAAGACAATGTTCGTCATCCCTTGTATAAAAAAATCATTAAGCGCACTATAAAGCTCAAAGCGCACGACGAAAAGAATGAATGTGGCGTGGGTGACAAGGTTGAGGTTATGGAAACCCGTCCGCTTTCCAAAGATAAGCACTGGCGCTTAGTCAGAGTTTTGGAAAAAGCAAAATAATCGGCGAAAAATTGTAGGGGCGCGTGTTAAGCGTCCGTGGAGGAATAATCATGATACAAATGCAGTCCCGCCTGAAAATAGCCGACAACACCGGCGCTAAAGAA
This sequence comes from Oscillospiraceae bacterium, assembly GCA_009776305.1. Taxonomy (GTDB): domain Bacteria; phylum Bacillota; class Clostridia; order Oscillospirales; family Ruminococcaceae; genus Ruminiclostridium_E. The sequence goes on from WRLY01000005.1 coordinate 98,926, forward strand.
ATTATGTGCATAAGAGTGTTGGGCGGAACCCGTCGCAGATACGCCAATATAGGTGACGTAATAGTTGCATCGGTTAAAAAAGCCGCTCCCGGCGGTACGGCGAAAAAAGGCGAAATTGTACGTTGCGTTATAGTACGCTCAAAAACGGGCGTAAGACGCCAGGACGGCACATATATCCGTTTTGACGAGAACGCGGCTGTTATTATCAAGGAAGACAAAAATCCCAGAGGAACCCGTATTTTCGGACCGGTGGCGAGAGAATTGCGCGAAAAGGATTATATCAAAATTTTATCGCTCGCGCCGGAGGTTCTGTAAGGGGGCATCGCCCTCGATGTCCCGTAAATTAAACAAGGAGCAATATAATGAACACACTTCATGTTAGAAAAGGCGACGAAGTAATAGTCATTTCCGGCAAGGATAAAGGCAAAAAGGGCAAGGTGCTGGAATGTAGCCCCAAAGAGGGTAAGGTAATTGTCGAGGGGCGCAATATCGTAAGCAAGCACGTGAAGCCTAAAAAGGCGGGTCAGCTCGGCGGTATAGTTAAAGCCGAGGGTGCACTTTACGCTTGCAAGGTTATGCCGGTTTGTCCGAAATGCGATAAGCCTACCCGCGTAGGGCATGAGATGAAAAATGATAAGAAAATCAGGGTTTGCAAAAAATGCGGGGCGTCCCTTTAATTGCAAGTTCCGTTTAGGGACAAGGCGTATACACAGGTTAGCAGTCAGTAATTATCACGGAGCGGCAGGGTAAAGAAGCTCCCTGTTTCCGTAAGATAAGGAGAAAAAATAAAAATGGCAAGAATGAAAACCCATTATAACGAAACCGTTGCCCCCGCTCTTTTTAAGAAGTTCGGTTATAAAAGCATAATGCAGGTTCCGAAAATCAATAAAATAGTAGTAAACGTGGCTTGCGGTGCGGCAAAGGATAACCCGAAAATAGTGGAAAGCATAACAAGCGACATTAAACAAATCACAGGGCAAAAACCCGTTATTTGTAAGGCGAAAAAGTCGGTGGCGAACTTCAAGCTCCGTGAGGGGAATATAATCGGATTGAAGGTTACCCTCAGAGATACGGTAATGTATGAATTCCTTGACAGATTTTTTAACGTTGCGCTTCCGCGCGTAAGAGACTTCAGAGGAATCAGCCCCAACGCCTTTGACGGCAGGGGGAATTATTCGGTAGGAATAAAAGAACAGCTTATATTCCCTGAAATTGAGTACGATAAAATTGACGCGGTACGCGGAATGGACATCAGCTTTGTAACAACGGCAAAAACGGACGAGGAAGCAAGAGAGCTTTTAAGTCTTATGGGCGCACCCTTCGCCAAGCAGTAGTGTTGAGAGAAAGGATAAATCACAATGGCAAAAAAATCAATGATAGCAAGCCAAAAACGTGAGCCGAAATTTTCTACCCGTTCTTACAACAGGTGCAAAATATGCGGCAGACCGCACGCCTATTTACGCAAATTCGGCGTTTGCAGAATTTGTTTCAGAGAACTTGCTTACAAAGGGCATATTCCCGGCGTAAAAAAATCAAGTTGGTGACGATACAATTTAGTTGACGATTATAGTGGTAGCTTACTATACAAGGAGGAAAAACAATGCAGATAACCGACACGATTGCGGATATGCTGACGAGAATACGTAACGCCAATTCCGCCAAGCACCAATATGTCGATATCCCGGCTTCCAATATGAAAAAGCAAATAGCGCAGATATTGGTTGACGAAGGCTATATCAAGAGTTTTCGTATAATAGAGGATAACAAGCAGGGTATAATCAGAATTACGCTGAAATATACCGATAATAAAGCGCAGGTCATTCAAGGGTTGCGGAGGGTTTCAAAACCCGGACTCAGAATTTATGCAGGTAGCAAGGATATGCCCAAGGTGATGAAAGGTCTCGGTATCGCTATCGTTTCCACATCAAAGGGCATCATGACCGACAAACGGGCGAGAGCCGAACAAGTCGGCGGTGAAGTCCTCGCGTTTGTCTGGTAAGTATGGTAAGGAGGAGCTATTATTATGTCCAGAATAGGTAAAATGCCCGTGGCTGTTCCTGCCGGAGTAGATGTTAAAATCGACGGGAACATGGTAACGGTAAAAGGTCCCAAAGGGACTCTTTCAAGAAATATCAAGCCGGAAATCACAGTAGTTCAGGAAGGCGCTGAACTTATTGTCGAGCGCAAAGACGACGACAAAACCAGCCGTTCACTGCACGGTCTCACGAGAACGCTTGTAGCTAATATGGTGACAGGCGTAACCGCGGGCTTTACAAAAGAGTTGGAAATAAACGGAGTTGGTTACAGATGTGCAAAAAAAGGCAAGGACTTAGACCTTACTTTAGGTTTTTCACATCCTGTCATCGTCACCGATACCGACGACATCAAAACCGAAGTCCCCTCGCCTAATAAGATTGTTGTAACAGGTATTGACAAGCAAAAGGTCGGGCAGTTCGCGGCAGAAATACGCAGAATTCGTCCTGTTGAGCCTTATAAAGGCAAGGGAATCAAGTATGCCGGCGAATTTGTAGTCCGTAAGGAAGGCAAAGCGGGCAAAGGCAAAAAATAGTTAATAATAAATAATGAGTAATCAATGGTTATTCATTGTCTTATCGGGAGTTTATCATGATAAATGTGATTAATAAAAACAAAAACAGATTAAACAGACACAAGCGTGTTCGCGGTAAAATCACCGGTACGTCTGAGCGTCCGAGGCTTTGCGTTTTCCGTTCGGCAAAAAACATATACGCGCAATTGATTGACGACACTTCAAAAGCTACCTTGGTTTCGGCGTCCACATTGGACAAGGACTTTAAAGGCAACGGCGGAAACGTCGAAGCCGCAAAGAAAGTCGGACTGACTTTGGCGACAAAAGCCAAGGCTAAAGGTTTTGAAACCGTTGTTTTTGACCGTGCGGGTTATCTCTATCACGGAAGAATCGCGGCTTTAGCCGACGGTGCGCGTGAAGGCGGATTGAAATTCTAATTAATAATTAATAGTGAATAATTAATAATTAATAATTATTAATTAACATTTCTTAGGAGGAACTATGGCACTTTTAGATGCAGCAAATTATGAGCTTTCCGAGAGAGTCGTTAATATTAAGCGGGTATCCAAGACCGTTAAGGGCGGACGTATAATGAAAATTTCCGCTTTGGTCGTTGTAGGCGACGGTAACGGCGTAGTAGGTTTCGGAATGGGTAAATCTAACGAGGTTCCTGATGCGATTCGTAAAGGAATTGAGGATGCGAAAAAGAACTTAGTTAAAGTAATCACAAAAAATTCCACCATACCGCATGAAATAATCGGCAAATACGGTGCGGGCGCGGTGCTGATGAAACCTGCCCCCGAGGGTACCGGCGTTATTGCCGGCGGAGCTGTGCGCGCTGTTGTTGAAATGGCGGGAATCAGAAACATCAGGACAAAATCCCTGCGCTCCAATAACCCGTGCAATGTCGTGCGCGCAACGGTGCAGGGCTTGCTGTCTTTGCGCGGCGCGGAAGAAGTAGCCGCCGTAAGAGGGAAGACGGTTAAAGAGCTTTTTGTATAAATTCGCGTAATAAAGAAAGGGAGTTACACCGTTATGGCACTTAAAATAAAATTAGTCAAATCGTTAATAGGACGTAAAGACAGCCATATCGCAACCGCACATTCGCTCGGACTGCGTAAAATCGGCGCTGTTACCGTTCAGCCGGACAACGACGCGACAAGAGGGAAAATAAATCATATTTCATACCTTGTGGAGGTTGAATCCGAGTAATTTCGGAAACAACCGAAATTCACGAGGCAATGAGATTTCATAAAGTAAGGATGGGATTATAATGAAATTACATGAATTATCCCCGGCTAAGGGTTCAAACAAAAAAACCAAACGTCTCGGGCGCGGTAACGCTTCCGGTCACGGAAAAACGTCGGGTAAAGGTCATAAGGGTCAATGGGCGCGTTCGGGTGGCGGTGTAAAGCCGGGCTTTGAGGGCGGTCAGATGAAAATCGCTATGCGTATACCAAAGCGCGGTTTTAATAATAAAGCTTTCGCTACGGAGTATGCAATCGTTAATGTCCGCGATTTGGAAAGCCGTTTTGAAACCGGCGCGGTGATTGACTGCGATGCTATTATTGAAAGCGGGCTGATTAAAAAGCCTTTAGACGGTATAAAAATCTTAGGTACGGGAGAGTTGTCCAAGGCTTTTACCGTAAAAGCGGCAAAATTTTCGGAAACCGCCAAGACCAAAATTGAAAATGCCGGGGGAAAGGCTGAGGTGGTATAGTTTTGAAAAATAGAACAAGCGTAACAGGAAAACCATTTACTGATGCCTTGATGTCGGAAAGGGATGGTATATAAATGTTTCAGATTTTCAAGAATGCGTGGAAAATCGCTGATTTACGTAAAAAGATTTTATACACGGCTCTTATAATCCTTATATTCAGAATCGGAAGTGCAATTTTCGTACCTTTCCTTGACACCGATGTGGTTCAGGGTATGCTTGCGGGTGGTGAAAATACACTTTTGGGATTCATGGATACCATGACGGGCGGTGCGCTCGGAAAAGGTACGCTTTTTGCTATGTCCATAACGCCGTATATTAACGCCTCGATTATTATGCAGCTCTTGACTGTTGCAATTCCGGTATTGGAACGGCTCAGTAAAGAGGGCGACGAGGGGCGCAAGAAAATAAATAAAATTACTAAATTTGTGGCGCTCGGCATAGGAATGTTTCAGGCGGTCGCGTTCTACATCACACTCAGAAACAACGGTGCAGTAAGCTATACCGAAAATTTTGACGGTTTTTTGGCTATGATTACCATTGTGGGCTGTTTCACGGCGGGCGCATCGCTTATTATATGGCTTGGCGACCAAATCAACGAAAAAGGGATTGGAAACGGTATATCAATTATACTTTTCGCAGGTATTGTTTCAAGGCTTCCGATAGATATGATGAACCTCGGAAGGCAGATGTCAATACAGGATTCAAGCGGTTTCCACAGGAACTTTATCTTAATTCCTTTATATATCGTTTTGTATGTTGCTATGATAGGCTTGGTAGTTTTGATGACCAACGCCGAGCGCAGAATTCCCGTACAGTACGCAAAGCGGGTAGTGGGACGGAAAATGTACGGTGGACAGTCCTCGCATATTCCCATTAAAGTAGCTATGGCAGGGGTTATGCCGATTATATTCGCTATGTCGATTATGTCATTGCCGCAGACGATTTTATTTTTCTTCGGAATTGACGGTACGGGCGGAGGTTCGGTATTCTGGAACAACTTTTTGCGTTACTTTAATCAGGGAACTTGGCTATACGCGGTAATATACTTCTTCCTGATTATATTCTTCAACTATTTCTATATTTCAATTCAGTATAACCCTATAGAAATAGCCAATAATTTAAAGAAAAATAACGGCGCGATTCCCGGTTATCGTCCGGGCAAGCCAACGTCGGACTTTATTCACAACTCGCTCTCGAAAATCACGCTGATTGGTGCAATCTTTCTTGGTTTTGTGGCAATCTTCCCAATCGCGTTCTCCAATATCACCGGCATAGCGGGAATGTCTATGGGTGGTACAACTATGCTGATTGTGGTCGGTGTTGCGCTTGAAACAGTGCGCTCTCTCGAAAGCCAGATGATGATGCGTCACCACAAAGGATTCCTTGAATAATCGGCAATCAACAATTAACAATGTACAATTAAGGAGAATTGCTATGAATTTAATCTTTTTAGGAGCCCCGGGAGCGGGAAAAGGAACCCAGGCGGAAAGTGCGTCGAACAAATACAAAATCCCCGCCATTTCCACGGGAAATATGCTTCGCGAAGCGGCAAAAAACGGCACCGAGGCGGGACTGAAAGCAAAAAGCTTTATGGACTCGGGCGACCTTGTACCCGATGAAGTGGTGGTAGGTATAATTAAAGAACGGATAGCCTTAGACGACGCGAAAAACGGCTTTATCCTTGACGGTTTTCCCCGTACCGTAAAGCAGGCTCAGGCACTTGAGGATATGGGAGTCAATATTGACAAGGTAATTAATATTCACGTTGCCGACGAGCGCATAACGGCGCGTATGTCGGGAAGACGGGTATGTACCGATTGCGGCGCATCCTATCATATTGAATATAAACCTACAAGTAGCGAAGGCGTTTGCGACTTATGTAAAGGCAAGGTTGCCCTTCGTGACGACGACAAGCCTGAAACGGTACTCTCAAGACTTAAAACCTATCATGAGAAAACCGCTCCGCTGATTGACTTCTACGACAAACGCGGCAAACTCAGAACGGTTGAGGGACAGGAACAAATCGAGGAAACCACAAGACTTACGTTTGAAGCTATAGACGCGTAATCTCCTAAGTATGATATAGTATGATAATTGTCAAAAACGCGGTTGAGCTTGTAAAAATTCGGAAAGCCTGCGAGCTTTCGGCAAGGGTTCTAAAGCTTGCGGGCGAAAGAATAACCGCCGGAATGAGCACATGGGAGCTTGACGGAATGATTCGCGAATTTATCGAAAGGCACGGTGCTAAACCATCTTTTCTCGGGTACCGCGGCTTTAGGGGAAGCGCATGTATTTCCGTAAACGAGGAGCTTATACACGGCGTACCCTCAAAAAAGAAAATCTTAAAAAACGGCGATATAGTTTCGATTGACGTGGGTGCGTTTCTTGACGGCTGGCACGGCGACAATGCCGCGACTTTCGCGGTGGGCGGTTTTGAAAACGCTTCGGATGAAGCTAAAAGGCTATTAACCGTCACCGAGGACTGCCTTTATGAGGGCATAAGGGCGGCGCGCCCGGGTAAAAGAGTCGGCGACATATCAAATGCAATCCAGAACTGCTGTGAGTCCAAAGGGTTCTATGTTGTGAAAAAGTATATCGGTCACGGGATTGGCAGGGATTTGCACGAAGCGCCCGATATTCCGAACTTCGGAAAAGCGGGAAAAGGTCCGAGGCTGACCCCGGGAATGACTATTTGTATTGAACCTATGGTCAACTCAAGCACATCGGAGGTTAGGTTGCTTTCTGATAATTGGACGGTAGCCGAGGCAAACGGGAATTTAAGTGCTCACTTTGAACATACAATAGCAATCACCGAGAGTGAACCGTTGATTCTTACCAAAGCGTAAATTAAAAAATATGATTAAAATAGGTACAATTGTAAAAAGCGTGTCGGGGCGGGATAAAGGTAGTTTTTATGCGGTCGTCGGATATGACGAAGAAGCAAATGCGCCGCTGATTGCGGACGGACGCAGAAGAAAAATTGAAAACCCCAAAAGGAAAAACCCCCGTCATATATCGGTCACTAACACAATTATTGAGCAGGGCATACTAAACGGCATTACAAACAAGAAATTGCGTAATTTTTTGCATGAATTTAATTTCCCTCTGAACCGGGAGCGCAATTTTAATACGGGAGAGTGATTGGCTTGTCAAAAGAAGACAATATTGAAGTTGAGGGTGTTATACTCGAAGCTTTACCGAATGCGACTTTTAAAGTCGAATTGTCCAACGGACACAAGATTTTGGCGCACGTCAGCGGGAAGTTAAGAATGAATTTTATTCGTATTCTGCCGGGCGACAGGGTAACGGTGGAGATGTCCCCTTATGACTTGACAAAAGGCAGAATTACATGGAGAGCAAAGTAAAAACAGGATTCATGACTTAATAGGAATCGGGAATTAGGAGGAATGAGCAATGAAAGTACAACCTTCGGTTAAGCCTATGTGCGAAAAGTGCAAGGTCATTAAGCGTAACGGCAGAGTAATGGTAATATGCAAGGAACCTAAGCATAAACAAAGACAGGGATAAGACAGTCAATTGCGTAGGGCGCGTAATGCGCGTCATTAATATCAAGAAAGGGAAATAAGATTATGGCAAGAATTTCAGGCGTGGATTTGCCTAAAGACAAAAGGATTGAAATAGGCTTAACTTATGTTTTCGGAATTGGCAGAAGAACGTCGGGCGATATTTTGGCGGCGGCGGGTGTAAATCCTGATACGCGGGTCAAAGACTTAACCGAAGCTGAAGAATCCAAAATCCGTGAAGTCATTGACGCTAATTACACGGTTGAGGGTGATTTGCGGCGCGAAACGGCGCTTAACATAAAGCGTTTGGTGGAAATCAACTGCTACCGCGGTCAGCGCCATCGCAAGGGTTTGCCCGTGCGCGGTCAGAGAACCAGAACCAATGCCCGCACGCGTAAGGGTCCCCGTAAGACAATCGCTAACAAGAAGAAGTAATACAGGAAATCAAGAAAGGTGGAAAACTGATGGCAAAGCAAGGCGCGGCAAAGGGCGGCAAGAAGCCCGCAATACGCAGACGGCGCGAACGCAAAAATATAGAGAACGGTTCGGCGCATATCCAGTCCACGTTCAACAACACAATCGTTACGATAACGGATTTGCACGGCAATGCTCTATCATGGGCGTCGGCAGGCGGCTTGGGTTTCAGAGGCTCGCGTAAATCCACTCCTTTCGCGGCACAGTCGGCGGCTGAAACCGCGGCGAAAGCGGCTATTGAGCATGGTCTCAAAACCGTGGAGGTTTATGTAAAAGGACCCGGCTCGGGACGTGAGGCGGCAATAAGAGCGCTTCAGGGCGCGGGACTTGAGGTTCGCATGATTAAGGACGTTACCCCCATACCCCATAACGGATGCCGTCCCCCAAAACGCAGACGCGTTTAGGATTCAAGCGGCACAATTCAGGTTTTGTTTACCTGAAGTCGGTGAAAAACCGATAGTAGATTAAGAAACAATTTTTTGGAGGAAATTTAATGGCTATTGACAGAACACCTGTTTCAAAAAGGTGCAAAAGTCTTGGAATCAGCCCCGCTGTATTGGGCTACACACAAAAGAAAGAAACCAAGCGTAACAGAAACACCAACACCAGAAAAAAACTGTCGGAGTACGGACAGCAGCTTCGTGAAAAACAGAAACTGAAGTTCATTTACGGCGTTTTGGAAAAGCAGTTTTATCATTACTATGAGCTTGCCGTGCGCGAAGAAGGCGTTACCGGCGAAAATCTGCTGAAACTTCTCGAAACCCGTCTCGACAATGTAATTTTCAGAATGGGCATGGCTATAACCAGACGCGAGGCAAGACAACTTGTAGGTCACGGGCATTTTACCGTGAACGGCAAACGGGTTGATATTCCCTCGTACAGGGTAAAAGCGGGCGACGTTGTGGCTCTTAAAGAAAAAAGTAGGAAAAGTCCTAAGTTTGAGCAGATTGCCGATGCGGTTCACGGCAGAATCTACCCCTTGTGGTTAGATGTGAACAAAGAAACCAAAAGTGCGTCAATTGTTCGGCTTCCACAGCGCGATGAACTTGATTTTGAAATTCAGGAACACTTAATAATTGAGCTTTATTCTAAGTAAACTTGAATTAACAAAGTTTATTCAATGCGAAAAAGGCACAAAAATATTAATTGTATTCTAAATAATCATATTCCCGCATATAATGTATATAGCGCGAATATTTCAAATTTACGGCAAGGTTTTTCGGTAAAATGCGATTTTTTAATTTTTATCTGCCGTAATTTTGAATTATTCGGGCTACCCTACTTGCGACAAAGAAGCGGGCTTTCGCCACTTTATAAAAAATCCGCCGCTTTTAAAAGCGGGGGAGAGTGGATTCAGAAGCTCGACGGCGAAAGGAATGGTTGTATAAATGCTTGAAAAAATCGAAAAGCCGGAAATAGAAACTGTTAAGCTTAAACCCGACGGAAAATACGGAATGTTCAGCTTGGAGCCGTTAGAACACGGCTACGGAAATACTCTCGGAAACAGTCTCAGACGGGTATTGCTTTCCTCACTGCCGGGCGTGGCGGTGACTTCCGTTAAAATAGACGGAATACAGCATGAATTTTCCACGATTGACGGAGTTAAAGAAGACGTCACCGAGATTATCTTAAACGTTAAGGGTCTTATTGCAAAAATGTACGGCGACGCTCCTAAGACGGTTTATATCGAGTCCGAGGGAGAATGTGCGGTTACGGCGGCAGACATCAAAACCGACTCTGAAATCGAAATACTTGACCCCGGAATGCACATAGCGACGCTTTCGGCAGGTGCTAAACTTTACATGGAAATGACCTTTGACCGCGGACGCGGTTATGTCAGTGCTGAAAAGAATAAAGCGATTTTCTCGCCTATGCCAATCGGTGTAATTGCGGTTGACAGTATTTACACCCCTGTAATGAAAGTTAATTACTCTGTAGAAAGTACCCGCGTAGGTCAGAGAACCGACTATGACAAGCTTATCATTGAGGTGTGGACGGACGGGACGATTTCGGCGAAGGAAGCGGTTTCTTATGCTGCGAAAGTACTTTCAGAGCATTTGGCACTGTTTGTGGACTTATCAGACGAGCCGGTGCAGCCTGAGCTAATGGTGGAGAAAGACGACAAAAACAAGGACAAGATTCTTGAAATGACTATTGAAGATTTGGATTTGTCAGTACGTTCTTTCAACTGCCTAAAGCGGGCGGGAATCAACACCGTAGAAGACCTGATTAACAAAAGTCCTGAAGATATGATGAAGGTTCGCAACCTCGGAAAGAAATCGTTTGAGGAAGTGAGAGCAAAGCTGAACACTCTTGGTTTTGACCTTGCAACCAGTGAAGATATGTAACGGCGTGCCGCCGCAGGCAATACGGTGAATACGCTGAGAAAGGATTTGTGAAAATATGGCTATGAGAAAGTTAGGCAGAGTTACCGACCACAGAAAAGCAATGCTTCGCGGTATGGTTACGTTTCTGCTTGAAAACGGTAAAATAGAAACCACCGTGACCCGTGCAAAAGAAGTGCGTAGTGAAGCGGAAAAAATAATTACACTCGGCAAAAAGCAGGATTTACATTCAAAACGTCAGGTTTTTTCTTACGTCACCAAAGAAGAGGTATCGAAAAAGCTGTTTGACGAAATCGCGCCGAAATATTCCGAACGTAACGGCGGTTACACAAGAATCGTGAAAATCGGACCAAGACGAGGCGATGCGGCAGAAATGGCGTTAATTGAATTGATTTAATTAATAATAATCCCGCCCCAAAGGGCGGGATTATTGTTTAAATCAACAATCTTTTTAATATTTCTGCAAGAATTCCAAAAACAACTTGCATTTTTAGCTTTTTCGTATTATACTATTCTATGATGTACATATAAAGATATACATAGAAAAAATTCAGAAAAAGGGGTTTTAGAAATGTACGGTGAATTGTCTAAAGGGGAGCTTTCGGCACTTAAAGAAAAGCTTTCAAAAGAGTATGAGGCGCTTAAATCAAAAGGCTTAAAGCTTGATATGTCGCGGGGGAAACCGAGTTCGGAGCAACTTGACTTGTCGAACGCCATGATGAAGATTGACCTTGGGGATTATAAAACCGATGTGGGCTTTGACTGCCGTAACTACGGGGCTCTCGACGGAATTAACGAGACAAAACGCTTTCTTATGCCTCTGCTCGGCGTTGAGGAGGAATGTGTTTTTATAGGTGGGAACTCAAGCCTGCAACTCATGTATGACGCGATTGCAAGGGCTATGCTTTTCGGGACGCCTAACGCCGCGCCTTGGGGGAAAAACGGCTCACCCGTAAAGTTTCTCTGTCCCTCTCCGGGTTATGACAGGCATTTTACCATGCTTGAGGCTTTCGGGATTGAGATGATTACTGTTCCGATGCTTGAAAGCGGTCCCGATATGGATATGGTTGAAAAGCTTGCGGCGGAAGATAAAAATATAAAGGGGATTTTCTGCGTACCTATGTACTCTAACCCCTGCGGTATAACCTATTCCGATGAAACCGTAAGAAGATTTGCAGCGTTAAAAACTGCGGCTTTTGACTTCCGTATTTTTTGGGACAACGCCTACTGTGTGCATCATTTGACCGACGCGCCCGAAAAGCTTTTAAATATCTACGACGAGTGCGTAAAACACGGTAATGAGAACAAGGTTTACATTTTTGTTTCAACTTCAAAAATCACCTTTGCGGGGGGCGGAATCAGCGCTATAGGTTCATCTCCCGAAAATACCGAATTAGCAAGGAAACAGTTAGCTCTCCAAACTATCGGCTTTGACAGAATCAATCAGCTTAGGCATGCAAGGTTTTTCAAAGACTTAGACGGCTTGAATCAACACATGGAAAAACATCGCGCTATCGTAGAGCCTAAATTCAACGTGGTTTTTGAGGCTCTTGAACGCGAAATTTTGCCCGTCAAGCTTGGAGAATGGCATAAACCCCGTGGCGGTTACTTTGTTTCCTTTAACGGCTTAAAGGGAACAGCCAAGCGCGTCGTAGAGCTTTGTAAACAGGCGGGCGTGGTTTTGACCGGTGCGGGCGCGACTTTCCCGTACGGTGCAGACCCTTTAGACAGAAATATCAGAATCGCCCCGACTTTCCCGCCTGAAAGTGAGCTTGTAAGTGCGATGGAGGTTTTCTGTGCCGCAGTAAAATTAGCGAGTGCGGAGGTTTTGTCGGCGTAGTACAGGTTTCCCGACCAACCGTCGGGAAATGGGAAAGACAGTTAAACGGGCGGACATGAAAGTCCGTCCGCTATAAAAAACTCTTGCAAAAATTCAAATAATATGTTAAAATAAATCATCTGCCCGTAGCACAATGGATAATGCGTCGGACTCCGACTCCGAAGATTGCGCGTTCGACCCGCGCCGGGCAGGTTTTTAGTATAATCCGAATATTTTTGCTTTATGCAAAACTATTCGGATTATTTTTATACAGAAATGCGCTCGTTATAATATACATAGAAAGCGTATTTTATGCCGTTATAAGCTTTTTCTTCCGATACCGATTTAATTTTCCAGTTTTCCAGTAAATTTAAATTCGGGAAAAATTTATCCGCTTTGCTTGTTTGTTTTACTTTTGTCACATGAATATCGGTACAGTAGTTTAATAATTGTTTATATACAGCCTCGCCGCCGATTACAATAACGTCTTCGGGATTATAACAACGGGTTTGGTTCAGCAGTTCTTCGACGCAGTGACATACTGTTGCGCCCTCTGTTTTTAAATTCTTATCGCTTGACAGTATAATATTTGTTCTGTCTTTTAACGGCTTTGAGCCCGGTAAGGATTCAAGGGTAAGACGTCCCATGACCACTACTTTGTTTTTAGTAAAATTCACAAAATACCGCATATCCTCCGGAATTGAAAAAAGCAGTTTATTATTACATCCTATTCCCCATAATTCATCAACTGCGACAATAGCCCGCATGTGTTTTCCCCCTTATATTGCAACCGGAATTTTTACGTCTAATTTATTAAACTCATAATTTGAAAGTTTAAAACTATCCACCGAAAAATCATAAAAAGATTTAACCTTGTCATCTATGCTGAATTTAGGCGCGTCATACAGGGGAGAAGAAATTATGTCCATTACCATAGGTATATGCCTGTCGTATATATGTGCGTCGGCGATGACATGGACTAATTCGCCTGCCTGCAAGGCGCTTACCTGTGCAAACATCATGATTAAAACAGCGTATTGACAAACATTCCAATTGTTAGCTACTAACATATCTTGTGAACGCTGATTTAAAATCCCGTTTAATTTGTTTCCGGTTACATTTAATGTTAAGCTGTAAGCGCAGGGATATAGATTCATATACTGCAAATCAGAATGTACATATATATTAGTAACCATTCTCCTGCTTGCGGGATTATTTTTTAAATCATGTAATAATCTGTCAACCTGGTCAAATTCACCCTCGGGATAAGTATGCTTGACGCTTAACTGATACCCGTAAGCCTTTCCTATGCTTCCGCTGGAATCAGCCCATTGATTCCAGATTTTGCTGTTTAACTGACTTATATTATTTGATTTTTTTTGCCAAATCCATAAGATTTCATCGACCGCGCTTTTAAAATAGGTTTGTCTTAACGTTAAAATGGGGAATTCATCAGATAGGTCATATCTGTTAATCACCCCGAATTTTTTCACGGTATGCGCCGGCGAGCCGTCTTCCCATTTAGGACGGACATTGAATTCGGTATCCCAAAAGCCGTTATCTAATATATCTTTGCAATTATTAACAAAAACACTATCCGCATAACTCATATAATTCTCCGTTCTGTCGTTTTTATGGCTTGCTGATTTTATATATTAATTATATCACGAATTTTTTAAAAATCAAGTGTCGGCATAAAAAGCAATTCCCCGCAACCTCGGGTTGCAGGGAATTGCCGAAAATTATAAATTACATATTTATCAAAATCTCATTTTTGTCTTTTAATATGTCTTCCTCTATTAAAAGTCCGTCAATTTTCGTACCGTTCACGACTACAGATTTAACGCCGCTTTCAGCGCCGTTCGGGTTGCTGATTTTTATATTCAGCTCCCTGCCCCTGAAAGCCTTTTTGATTTCAAGTTCTTTCCACTCGGAGGGGATTGACGGGTTTATTACAAGCCCTTTAATTTCGGGTCGAAGCCCCAAAATGCCTTCCACTGAGCCTACCATAACCGTAGAAGCCGTTCCCGTAAGCCAATGCACATGAGAGCGTCCCGCGAAAGGACTGCCTTTGCCCTCTGTGAACTGTCCGTGGGCGTAAGGTTCAAGTATACGCTTATCAGCGTCGTCGTTCATTGTGGCGGGGCTGGAATTACGCCAGTATTCGTAAGCGCGGTTTCCGCGCCCCATAAGGGATTCAGCCAAAATCGCCCACCCTTGAGGCTGTGAGAAAATTCCCGCGTTCTCCTTGCAATAATTATTGAAACAAACCATTAACGCGCCGTCAAACGCGTGATTGCTGTAAGGCGGGTCCATGACCTGTATGCCGTAAGGGGTATTAAGCTCCCTGTAAACGCTGTCCATAGAGGTTTTGCCCTGCTCCTCTGATGAGAAACCGGAGATAACCCCCCACGATTGTGGATTAAGCCACATTGAAGCCTCTGGCTGTCCTTTTTTGCCTATTATGTCTCCGTTTTCGCGGTAGCCGCGGAACCAGCGGTCTCCATCCCAGCATTTTGAAATAATAGGCTCAAGCTTGCCGCTTATTTCATCTAAATACTCACAGTAATTTCTATCATTTTTATACTCTGCGAATATTTTCAAGATTTTTATGGCATAAATAAGCTGAAACGCCACAAAGACGCTTTCCCCCATTTTGCCGAGCCGCAGACAGTCGTTCCAGTCGGCGTGAAGCCCGGCGGGCATACCGTGTCCGCCCAAGTTGTTCATAGAGAAGTCAACAGCGCGTTTTAAGTGGTCGTAAACCGTGCCTTTTTCGTTATTATCAGCGTAGGAAATAACCTCTTCAAGAAAATCGGAGTTACCTGTTTCGGTCACATATTTATATATTGTTGGGAATAACCACAGCGCGTCGTCTGCGCGGTAACTCGGATGCCCCGTTTCCTTGACGTAAGCGGGGTCGTCGGGGGTGTTTTCAAAGCCCGCTTTATGCGTGTATTTCACAAGCGGTAGCCCCGCACCGTTAGTCACCTGTGCCGAGAGCATGAAACGGATTTGTTCAAGCGCCATTTCCGGGGACAAATGAATTATTCCCTGAATGTCCTGTACCGTATCGCGGTAGCCGAAACCGTTTCTCAGTCCGCAATAGTTAAAAGACGCGGCGCGTGACCAAATAAATGTAATAAAGCACTGATAAGCATTCCAGACGTTAAGCATGTTGTTGAATTTATCATCGGGGGTCTTAACCTGCAAATTATCAAGTTTTGAGTGCCAATAGTTTTTAAGCTCGTTAAGCTCATTATCTGCTACGCCGGAATCGGCGTAGCGTTTTAGCAGCGCCTCGGCGTCTTTTTCGGGCTTTTGCCCAAGCAGAAAGATGAATTCCGCGCTGTCGCCGTCATTAAGGTTTAGCTCTGTTTCAAGTGCGCCGCAGGAGTTTCCGTTATAGTTTAATTCATTGTTTAATCCTTCGGTAATGCCTACGGGGTTGTGGTAGCCGCGATATTTTCCGACAAAGCAGTCGCGGTCACCGCAGTATTTACTTATTTTCGCGCCTGCAAGCCCGAAAAACCGCTCAGATTCAGGCTTTTTGAGATTTTCGCTGTAAATTTGCTTAATATAATTACCCTTAAAATATGTACGGGAGATAAAAAGTGAATACTGTAAATTCACCTGGTCCTGTTCATAATTCGGCTCGTTTGTGAACTCTATAAAGCCTGTCGCCGATAATTTGCGAGGCTTGCCGCTGTTGTTGGTAACTTTAACCCGCCAAACTTCATGTTCAGCATTATGAGGCACGTAATAATCAACTGTAGCTTTTACGCCTGTGTACTCCGAGCTGATTTGAGTATAAGCGGTTCCGTGACGGCACTCGTACTTAAAGTCCTCTAAAGGCTTACAGACGGGCGCCCACGAGGCAGTCCAATAATCGCCGGTTTCTTTGTCTTTCATGTAGACATAGCGCCCGGGTTGGTCCTGGGTTATGTTGTTGAAACGATAGCGGCTGAGTCTGCCGTTCGCGCCGGACTCGACAAAGCTGTAGCCTCCCGCGTTCCCCGAAATAATCGCGCCGTAAAGCGGCGAGCCCAAGTAGTTTGCCCAAGGGGCGGGGGTGTCGGGTTTGGTAATAACGTATTCCCTGTTTTTCTCGTCAAAATAGCCGTAATTCATTTTTGATTCTCCTTTTCTTATAATGTTTAATGTTTTTGTCAAAAAAGCAGTTTTCAGCATTTCTTAAATTTAATTATACCATAACATTTCCAAACTCACAAATGTATATTGTTACAAATATTTGTTTTATATATTGTATGTTTTGCACAATCCCCTTGACAAATTACGATAAAAAATGTAAAATAATGTAAGGGCGTGTATTGAGGCTACGCGGATTTTAAAACGGGAGAAAAACTATGTTCGCTAAAATTAACGGAATGGGGCTTTACGGCATGAACGCTTTTCCCGTTTCAGCTGAAATAAGCACTTCCGGCGGTAGCGTTCCCGCTTTTGATATAGTGGGTTTAGCGGACGTGTCGGTTCAGGAAAGCAAAATGAGAATCCGCTCGGCTTTGAAAAACTCCGAAATAAAAACAAAGCCTCTTAATACCATCGTGAATTTAGCCCCCGCCTCGGTAAGGAAAACAGGCTCGCTTTATGATTTGACGATTTTAACGGCGGTTTTAGCTGCGCAGGGATTAATCAAAATTAATACAGACGACAGCGTGTTTTTCGGGGAGGTTTCTTTAGGCGGCGACCTGAACCCCGTCAACGGTGCACTGACCATGACTATAGCTGCCCGTGAAAATGGTATAAAAAAAGTTTTTCTTCCTGCTGCCAACGCTAAAGAAGCCGCCGTTGCCCGATTTCCGGGGGTTATTGAAGTTTACGGCGTGAATAATGTACGGGAGCTTTTTCAGCACCTTGCGGGAGAAGCGAAAATAGAGCCGCAAAAAGCTTTCATTCCAGAAACGGCGGATTTTTATGACGCGCTCAATTTTTCCGATGTAAAAGGGCAGGAAAACGTCAAGAACGCGTTGGAAGTAGCGGCGGCGGGATTTCATAATATTTTAATAATCGGAACTCCGGGAACCGGCAAAAGTATGCTCGCCAAGCGTTTGCCGTCAATTCTGCCGCGAATGAGCTTTGAGGAAAGCCTTGAAACTACCCAAATCCATTCGGTAGCGGGGGTTTTGGATATAAAAAATCCGCTTGTTACCGTTCGTCCGTTCAGGAGCGTTACCCACACGGCTTCGGCGGCGGGGCTGATTGGCGGCGGGAGTATACCCAAACCGGGAGAAATTTCTTTAGCTCACAACGGGGTGCTTTTCTTGGACGAGTTTCCCGAGTTTGACCGCCGTACCTTGGAAACACTGCGTCAGCCCTTGGAAAACGGCGAAATGAATATTTCCCGCGCTGTGGGGAAAGCCTGTTACCCTTGTAAAATAATGCTTGTAGCGGCGATGAACCCCTGCCCCTGCGGCAACTTCGGGCATCCTGCCAAGCGATGCACCTGCACCGAAAGGCAGGTGGCGTCATACCTCGGAAAAATAAGCCAGCCTGTATTAGACAGAATAGATATACAAATAGAAGCCGCTCCCGTCGGCTACGGTGAGCTTTCGGACAGGGAAAAGGGCGAACCATCCTGTGAAGTTCTGAAACGGGTCGAAGCCGCACGGGAAATTCAGCAAAAACGTTACGCCGGAACGGCAATCAAGTCTAATTCCGATATTCCTGCAGGAATGTTGAGCGAAATCTGCCCATTAAGCCCCGATGCGGCAGTGACCCTGAAGAACGCTTTTGAGAAATTAGGCTTGTCGGCGCGGGCTTATGACAGGATTTTAAAAGTCGCGAGGACAATTGCGGATTTAAACGGCAGTGAAATTATCGAAAAAAGGCATATAGCCAGAGCGGTGCAATACAGAAGTCTTGATAAGAAATACTGGACGGGACGTAATAATTAATAATTTACTGCGGTTGTGTCCGTTAGACGGATTGATAAAAAAAGCCGCCGCAGACGGCTAAAACTTTATTAATTGTTAATTATTCATTATTAATTCTCAAAAGCTATTGCATTTTTCGGTAATTATTGGTATTATAATGTTAATAATATTTTTCCGGAGGTAAATACAAATTATGAATAAGGAATTTCTTAATTCGTCCTACAGGCTTTGGTTGGAAAAAGCCGCCGCTGACCCTGACCTTGTAAAGGAACTAAAGGAAATCGAGAATGATGATGAGGCAATACTTGACAGGTTCTACAGGGAGCTTGAATTCGGTACTGCCGGATTGCGCGGGGTTATTGGTGCGGGTCCCAATCGCATGAACTATTACACCGTCAGAAGAGCTACACAGGGGCTTGCCGATTACGTAAAGGAGAAGAACCCGAATCCGAGCGTGGCAATCGGTTATGACAGCCGAATAAAGTCAGACTACTTCTCTGAAAAAGCGGCGGAAGTTTTAGCGGCAAACGGTATAAAGGTATATCTTTACAAAGAGCTTGTGCCAACTCCGATGGTGAGCTATGCAGTTCGCCGCCTTGGCTGTGACGCGGGTATTAACGTAACCGCGAGCCATAATCCGGCTAAATACAACGGCTATAAGGCTTACGGCGCGGACGGCAGTCAGTTGCCGACCGAAGCGGCGGAAGAGGTATTGAAGAAAATCGAATCGTTGGATATTTTTTCCGACGCAGATGTGAAATATTTAGATTTTAAGCAGGCACTTGAAAAAGGCATTATTAATTATATCGGAGACGATGTAACAGAAGGCTATTTTGACGAGGTCAAAAAGCAGGCGATTCACCCCGGAGTTTGCCGTACGGCAGGGCTTAAAGTTGTCTACACGCCTTTAAACGGCGCGGGAAATAAGCCGGTACGCAAAATTTTGAGCGATATGGGAATTACTGATGTTATAATCGTTCCCGAGCAGGAAAACCCCGACGGAAACTTTCCTACCTGCCCTTATCCCAATCCTGAAATCACCGAAGCGTTAGCTTTGGGTCTTGAGCTGTGCAAAAAGGAAAAACCCGATTTATTACTTGCTACAGACCCTGACTGCGACCGCGTGGGGATTGCTGTGCCTGACGGAGACGGCTATGAGCTTTTTTCCGGTAACGAGGTAGGGGCTATGCTCCTTGAATATATAGCGCGGGAGCGCCGCGCACTCGGAACTATGCCGAATTCGCCCGTGACGGTAAAATCAGTGGTTTCCACCACCCTTGCCGACGATATTGCAAAGGATTACGGCGTGGAGCTTATAGACGTGCTGACGGGTTTCAAGAATATAGGCGAGCAGATTGCGATTCTTGAAAATAAAAACGAGCAGGAGCGGTTTATATTCGCTTTTGAGGAAAGTTACGGCTATCTTGCGGGTACTTACGCGCGGGATAAGGACGCGGTTGTGGCGTCTATGCTGATTTGTGAAATGGCGGCGTTTTACCGCTCAAAAGGGGTTTCGCTGATTCAGGCGCGGGCTAATATGTATAAAAGATACGGCGCATTCCGCAATTCGGTTGACAATTTCTCTTTTGAGGGCGCGAGCGGCATGGAAAAAATGAGCAAAATTATGCAAGGCTTGCGGGATAATTACCCTAAAGAAATCGCCGGAATAAAGGTAACGGCTTTCAGCGATTACGGAGCGAGTGTTAAAACCGACCTGGTTAAAAACGAAAATTCGGCTATAAAAATGGCTAAAACCAACATGGTGGTCTTTGACTTGGAGGGTGGCGCGAAAGTAATTGTGCGCCCGTCCGGAACCGAGCCTAAAATAAAGGTTTATTATACTACCGTCGGCAAGACACTGAAAGATGCTGAGGCTATTCAGCAAAAATTAGCCGCCGAAGTAGTGGGTGTTTTTAAATAAGAGCCTGTACTCAATACCTAAAATATAGAAGCCCTCGGTATTGAATACATGTTTCTAAGAAAGGAGTAAAAATTATGGAAATGTTAGTAATGAATCCCCCGACCGGAGTTGTCTTCGCGATTATACCCGCGGGAATCGCATTGGTGGTTTTAGTCGTCATGGGAATTTTATCCGCCGCCAAGAAAAAGAAGTAATGGGTTCTGAAACCTGTAAAAATTAAAGGGGAAAACCTGATGAAGTATATTGTCACGGCGCAGCAAATGAAAAAAGCGGAGGAAAACGCCGACCGTAAGGGTCTGTCATTTTCCGCAATGATGGATAACGCGGGCGCCGCCTGTTTTAAGCAACTTATAAAGATTATTGAGGACGTAAAAGACAAAACCTTTGTGGTTTTGTGCGGTCGCGGCAACAACGGCGGCGATGGAATAGTCTTAGCCCACAAAATAAAAGAAAAAGGCGGTATGCCGCTTTGTATTTTCGTGTCGGATTTACCGAGTAGTGCTGTTGCAAGGGAGTATTATTCTAAGTATTGCGGCAACGGCGGGCTTAACACCGCGCTTTACACCCATCATGAAGACGTTGTTAAAAAGGCGCTAACCAACTGCGACGTTATAATAGACAGCGTTTTCGGAATCGGCTTTGTGGGGGAGACCGAGCCTAAGCTTGCCTCGCTTTTCAGATTTATCAATAACAACTGCGATAATCTTAAAGTTTCAATCGACGTTCCCAGCGGTATAAACGCCACAACGGGAGAAATAACCGAATCGGCGTTTCGCCCTGATGTAACTTTTATGCTCGGCGCGGCGAAAAAAGGCTTGCTTTCTCACCCCTGCTTTGACTTTTGCGGCGACTTAGTACTGCTTGACGTTGGAATTTCCGATGAAAGTTATGAGGATTACGAGGCTGTATTTATAGGCGAGGAGGTCTTGAAACATATACCTCCCCGAAAGAAGAATTCTCATAAAGGAGATTACGGCAAACTGCTTAATATTGCAGGGAGTGAATGTTATATCGGCGCCGCACTGCTTTCAACCAAAGCGGCTTTGAAGTGCGGCACGGGGCTTGTTACCCTTGCGAGCGTGAAAAACGTCTGCCGCTCAATAGCGCCGGCTGTCCCCGAAGCTATATATATTCCCCTTTACGCCGATGCGGACGGTTTCGCCGACTCGGAGTCCGCCGAAACTCTCAAAAATAAGCTTGGCGGTTTCAGCGCCGTCGCGCTGGGTTGCGGGCTTGGCATTACGGCGCATACGCGGACTTTGACGGAATTTGTCCTGCGAAATTTCAACCGACCGGTTATTTTGGACGCTGATGGTATAAATCTACTCAGTCTTAATATAAATGTCTTAAAGGAAAATGACAGAGGCTCAGGTTGCAACACAGTTATTACGCCACACCCTATGGAGTTCAGCAGATTGACGGGAATGTCCTTTTCCGAGATTCAGGGCGACAGAATAAGGCAGGCGCGGGAATTCTCGGTTAAGTGGAATACCATAACAGTTCTGAAAGGCGTAAACACGGTCATAGCCGCTCCCGACGGGCGGGTATTCGTAAACATCACAGGCAATGCGGGACTTGCCAAGGGTGGCTCGGGCGATGTTTTGACGGGTATAATCGCCTCTTTCGCGGCGCAGGGAGCTGAACCCCTTGAAGCGGCTTTGCTCGGCGTCTATCTGCATGGTCTAACGGCTGATTGTTTAGCTGAAAGCGTGGCGCTCTCAGGAATTATGCCGAGCGACATTGCCGATTATCTGCCGATTGTGATGAAAAACTTACCGTAATAAAGTAATAGATTTGCTTGTAAACCTATACAGCCTCCTGTCAATTGAAAAATTAACGGAGGCTTTTTTATGAGAAAAATTTACTTGGTTTTGATAACTGTCTTTGCTTTACTAATCTGCGTTTCCTGTTACGCGGGTTTGGGAATCGGCAACCTTGACTTAAATCAGTCTTATTCCTTTACCGTAAATATGGAATATAACGGCGCGAGTTCAACCGCTGAGCTGACCCGTACTGCTATGGATAGGTGGGAGGGGGCGTTGACCGCGCCTTACGCTCTGCAAGGGGTTGGTATTGAATATACCCCGCTTGAAATGAGCATTTCATATTCAGGTTTTACGGTCAGGCATGAACTGGATTCATCGGGAGAATTTAATATTGTCGTATCTTTTATGTTCAGGGCTTTTGAACACGCCTTTAAGGACTCGGAAGAGGTGAATATTTCTTCCGGCAGGGATTTTATTGAAATCACAGGCGCTATAGACGGCGACGTTTATATTTTAACCCTTGACAAGGCGGGATTACCAACGTCGCTGGAAATTCCGAGCAGGCAATTCAGGGCGGTGTTTACAGAGGTTACGGCGGAAAGGTTTGTTGAAACGCCGCCGACGGATATTACCCCTGAGCCTTAAACCTCCACTCTATATTCCGCCAATACTCCCCCGCGTAATCAATACCGACTCTCGGCAGGGTAATTATATCCGGCTTATACCCGTCGTCTTCAAGCCAAAGCCTGTCGGAGTTTATAACGCTTTCGCGGTTGAAGTCTTTTCCTATTTGCAGTTTTTTGGTTAATTTGGCGGGACCTTCAAAATCCTCACAACAGCGTACAAGCACCGCGCCGGGAATGTCTTTTTGCCCGAAAACTACATTAAGCAAATAATGCATACCGTAAATTAAATAAACATAATAAATCCCGCCCTCTTCAAACAAAACCGAAGTGCGCGGGGTTTTGCCTTTAGAGGCGTGACAGGCTTTATCTTCCACGCCCATATAACATTCGGTTTCGGTTATGCGAAGACGTATTGTTTCGCCGTTTAAATTTCTGCAAAGCAATTTTCCGACTAATAAAGGCGCGGCTTCCAAAGGGGTTTTCAAAAAGAATTCAGGTGTTCTTATTTCCATATTTTTCTCCGTTTAACTTAATTTGCAATGCTAACAATATATAGTAGTTTAAGCGAAAGGACTAAAAAAATGTTAAATAATATGCCGAAAAAATATGATAAAAAGACAAAAAACAAAGCTGAAGCCGACAGAATCATGCGGATTCCCCGTCGGATAATCGCCGACTTAACCGCAGGGGAAACCGACCCCAACGGTTCTTATACCGGAGCACCTGTCAACAGGAGCGAAAAACCCGTACAGGACGCCGACGATTTGTAAATTCCGCGCTCATTCGACAGTTTTCTATTGACTTTTTCGCGGCGTTATGATAAAATTTATTAAATTCGCAAACTCATCGGAGGAATCAGACATGAAAATTGACGACGCTGTTATTGTAAAAGAGTATTATAACGCTGACCCGCAAAAGGAATGGGAGCGTCTCGCCAATTGGCGTTTCGAGTTCAGAATAGCGGCGCATTACATGGAAAGATATATAAAGCCGGGGCAAAGCGTACTCGACATAGGCGGCGGAACAGGGCGCTATTCACTCTGGTTAGCACATAAAGGTTGCGACGTTACCCTTTTTGACCTGTCGGAAAAAAGCATTGAATTTGCCCAAAGGAAAGCCGCCGAGTACGGCGTAAGCTTTAAAACCGTGGTCGGCGACGCCCGCTATATCACCGCCAATCCCAAGTTAGCAAAAAAATACGACCACGTACTTATTATGGGACCGCTTTATCACCTTACCGACGAGTACGACCGTGCATCCTCCCTGCGCGGGGCGGTTACGCATTTGAAAAAAGGCGGAAAGCTTTTTGCGTCGTTTGTTTCAATTATAGGCGGCATGGTCTTTATGCTTAGGGAGTGCCCGGAGCTTGTCACAAATCAAAGCGAGCAACCGTATATAAACGCGCTTATGAACGGACATTCCTACGGAGGCGACGCATTCACAAGGGCGTTTTTCTCTTACCCTGATGAGATTTTACCGTTTATGGAGAATTTTCCTTTGCAAAAACTGCACTTTTTAGGCCAGGAGGGAATAAGCTCGCCGTTTTTTAACAGAATGATGCCCATTCCTCAGCCTGCAATTGACAAATGGTTTGAAATAAGCCTTGCCCTTTGTGAAAAAGATGAGTTTTTATCTTATTCCGAACACTTAATGTACATAGGGGAGAAAATTTAGTTATTCCAATACTTACGCGCCTTTGCCAAAACCTTGCTCATATCAAGCGGTTTGCCGAGGTGGTCGTCCATACCCGCGTCAAGGCATTTTTCTATATCGTCTTTGAAGACGTTGGCGGTCATGGCTACGATTGGAACCTGACAGCCAACTCCGCGGATAAGGCGGGTGGCTTCCAAGCCGTCCATTTCGGGCATTTGTATATCCATGAATACAAGGTCGTACTTTGCCGGATTTTCAGTTACCATGTTAAAAGCCTCGAGACCGTTTACAGCGCAGTCAATTTCTGCACCGGTCTTCTCCATGTTTACAAGGAAAATCTCGCGGTTTATTTCAACGTCCTCAGCAAGCAGAATACGGCAGCCTTTGAGTTCCATGCTCTTGACAGTGCGGCGTTGTTTTGCAGGTTCTGAGCCTTCAATGCCGAGGCAGGCGTTTATGCTGTCTAAAATATCCGAGGCGAACAGCGGCTTTGTCAAAAACTTATCAATCCCCACTTGCTTGGCTTTCTCATTAATTCTGCTCCAATCGGTAGCAGAAATCATAATGACCACGCATTTTTTGCAGTTACTTTGCTCTTTTATTTTCCTTGAAAGTTCAATACCGTCTATTCCGGGCATTTTATAATCCACAAAATATACGTCGTATCCTCCACATTCGGAAATCTTGCAGAGTGCTTCCTTGCCGCATAACGCGGTGTCGCAAACCAAACCGTAGCGCTTGAAGATTTCGCTTAGGTATAAAAGCACCTCTTCCGAATCGTCAACCGCTAAAATTCTGACGTTTTTCCAGTTTACAGACGGGTCAAGCAGATTGGTTACGCGTTCTTTTCCCCGTGTAACCTTGAAATCAAACCTGAATTTTGAGCCTTTGCCGAATTCAGATTCAACGCTTATTTCCCCGCCCATTATCTCGGCTATGCGCTTTGAAATAGCCAAGCCTAACCCCGTCCCTCCGAATTTACGGGACATGCCGCTTTCCGCTTGCTCAAAAACGTGGAAAAGCTTGGTCTTCTGTTCGGGCGTTATACCTATGCCGGTATCGGCGACTTCTACAGCTATTATACAAACGCCGTCCCTTTCCTCCGCGAGGAATGCGTTAAGGCTAATACTCCCGCCCTCGGGAGTGAATTTTACGGCATTGCTTAAAAGATTTATGATAACCTGGGTAATCCGCTGGTCGTCCCCTACCAAAATGTGCGGGATTTTACCGTCTATGGATACGCTTAGTTTCTGGTTTTTTTCCTCACAGCGGAAACATATAGCGTTGACGGTTTTTTTCAGCGTTTTCTCAAAAGAGAATTCGGTTAATACAAGCTCAAGCTTATTTGCCTCTATTTTTGACATGTCGAGAATGTCGTTGATTACCCCTAAAAGGTGCGACGACGCCTCCTCAATTTTTCCGAGGGCATAATCCTTTCTCTCGGAATCGGTAGAGTTTAAGCCGATTGAAGCCATTCCCATGATTGTATTGAGCGGTGTACGCATTTCGTGAGACATGTTTGAAAGAAATGCGCCTTTTGCCTTAGACGCGGCGGTGGCATGTCTTAAAGCTTCGGTCAATCTCCTGTTATAGGCAGAACGTATAATAGCCCCCGAAATTACGGTAGTCATGTTTTCAACGAATACTACTTCGCTTTCGGTCCAGGCGCGTTTTCTGTCGCATTGCTCCGCGCCTAAAATGCCCCACATTCTTCCGTCAATATAAAGTGGCGCACTTGTAAACGCTAATATATCCTTTGATACAAAGTTTTTAAAATTAGGGTCGTTTGGCACGTCGCAAGAAAAGAAAACAGGCGTCACGACGCTTTCGGTAAGGATTTCAGGAAAAGCGGTTTTTATAAAATCAAAAAGCCCCGTGAATTCAGGATTCGGTTTCGGAGCATTTTCATCATGCCAGCTATAGGCAAGAAAAGTTTCTCCTTTTTCGTAATCCATAACGTAAATAACGATTCTAGACGCTTCAAGGTGCTGACCTAATTTTGCGAGGGTTTCTTTGATTAGCTTGTCGGATTCGCTGGATATTACAAAACTTTTTGTTATTTCGCTTATGAATTCCTGCTGTCTGAGCTTTGAAATAAGCAGTTCATTGGTGTTGGCTATATCCTGTTCCATTTCGGCGCGAATCACGGCGTTAGCGCATAAAAATGCCGTCGAACGCATAATTTCGGCGCAGTCGTTATCGAAATAGCGCTCATTCCTATGGTCTTCAAACAGCACGAATCCCCAAAATTCACTGTCGAGAAATACAGGCGTGACAAACACCGAAACAGCGCCGACCGCTTTTAATGTAGCCTGTTCTCTTTCGGGCATTGTGCCGACGGGACTGTTTACCGAATTCCCTTTATCGAAAAGCTCCTGCCATCCCGGCGCGTATTCGGTGTATGTAACGTCTACAAATTTTTTTAACGGTTTTGTAGTACCGCCCGATTTTCTCTCCCACCGGTAAACCTGGGAGGTATGCAGACCGTCAGGCTGTTTAAAATTACGGAAAATCGACATTCTGTCAAGGTCAACCATTTCTACAACCAATCTTATCCCGTCGGTCATCATGTCCTCGAAAGTTCCTTCGCCCAACGAGAGAAAGGTTATTGCCGTTTGGCTTAAAGTATCCAGCATTTTTTCACGGCGTTTGACGTTTTCAAATTCGCTGTTTGTGCGGTTTTCCGTATACGAAACATTGCCGTTATTTGGGTTAATAGCCATAATTACCTACTTTGTTTTAACTAAATAAACTTTTACACATTATATTTTATCACAAAGACAAATATTTTGCAACATGAAAAGAGGGAAAATTTATGCGTGCTGTTATAATAGGCGGCGGAAAAATCACCGATTACGGCTATATAAAAAAACAAGCGGAAACCTTTATCGGAGAGGGCGACGGCATTATAATCACCGCCGACAGCGGTTATGACCACGCCGTAAAAATGGGGTTGAGGGTTGATTTGGCGGTCGGGGATTTTGATTCGGCAAAAAAAATCCCGCCGCCGGAAATAAAGAGCGTTCGCTACCGTGCCGAAAAGAACTTCACAGATATGGAATTAGCCCTGTCGCACGCGAGAGAGGCGGGGGCGCGGAATTTTTTATTAATAGGTGCAACGGGTACAAGAGCCGACCATACATTGACTAATATTTTTATGCTGAAAGATTGTCTTACTCGCGGTGAAGATGCGGGGATTATTGACGAGCATAACAAAATAAAAATAACCGGAACAAGGTTGGAAATCAAAGGCGAAAAAGGCGCATTGGTTTCGCTTATACCGCTTTGCGACTGTGAGGGAGTGAGTACCGAAAACTTGGATTATCCGCTTGAAAATGAGATTTTGCGGTTTGGTGAAGGGCGGGGCGTGAGTAATATTATGAGCGGTGAAGAAGCGGCTGTCGAGGTTGGAAAAGGCATTTTGCTTGTGATTGTCGCGAGGGATTAGAAACTTTAAAATTATGGCTTGACAAGGGGGGGAAATTTTTGGTATAATCTAAATATATTCGATATTATACAAGGAGAACAACATGAAAAGCACCTCCATTGACCTTGGTACATGGAAACGCGCCGACGATTTCAAGTTTTTTATTGATAATCTCCGCTGTGTAATCGGCATCACCGCCGATATTGATGTAACGGACGTTTTGGCTTTTTGCAAACGCAAGGGTTATCGGTTTTATCCTGTTTTTATACATATTGTGTCAAGCGCGGTAAACAGGCGCGACGAGTTTAAAGTTCGGTATGATGACGGGGGTAAGTTGGTTTTGTGGGAGGAGGTTTCGCCGTATTATACTGTTTTCAGCGCGGAGGATGAGCGGTTTACCCGATTGCTTACGCCTTATTCAAAGGATTTTGAGACTTTTTATAAAAACGTGCTTGACGATATGGAAGTGCATAAAAACGCAAAAGGAAACCAAATAAAATATACAGTTCCGAATAGTTTCGATGTTTCTTGTTTACCGTGGCTGAATTATAAGTCTTTTGATTTGCATGTTTTTGACAGCGGGACGTGTTTGTCGCCCTTAATCATGTGGGGGCAGTATAAAGAGCAGGCGGGCAGGTTTTTGATGCCGCTTACTTTGCAGGTTCATCATGCGGTTGCAGACGGGTTTCATGTTGCGAGGTTTTATAAGGATGTGGAGGAGAGGATAGGGGAGTTTTGTGGGTTGATGTAGAGTCGCTCAGTTTAAGTTTTCTCAAAGATATGGGGTATTAGCGCAGTTGGGAGCGCACCACACTGGCAGTGTGGGGGTCACGAGTTCGAGTCTCGTATACTCCACTCGCGAGCCGCGAGTCGCAATATTTCAGCTCCCCTGAAGGTTGTGCTGGTGTTGAAGTTGCGAGTTCGGGTTTAGCCTCATCAACTCCAGCGGCGAACCGCCGCGGGCAATATTTCTGCTACTCTATAAAGGTAGTAATGGTTGCCAAGTCGATGGTTTGTACTTGTTCCACATGCCCTAACTAACACCAATAATCCCCCGTCTGCCTTTTCGGTAAACGGGGGATTATTATATTGGTTTGATAAGCTTTACAGCCTGTTTTATCAGTCAAATGTGACTGCCCAGATTTCAGTTCCGTCATTGTTACAATAAACATATCTGACTGCCGGATTTTTTATACCATAGTCTTTCATGCCTGCGATGAGTCCGACAGAGGTTGTTCTTAACGTTTCTTCCTGAGATTCAAGTCCGGCTCTTGCTGTATCGACGTCAAGCTCGTCCTTGAAAGTGTAAGTATAAATGATAGTGTTGTTTTCACCCGTGATGGTAAGCAACATTCCCATTGCTTCAACACTGGCTTGTAATTCGCTGAAACCTGCTTCCGCGTTAATATCTGCCGCAAATCCTTCAGCGGTTTTCTCTCCGCAAGCCGTCAGGCTGACCACCAATATCAATACCGCGATTACGCTTAAAACCTTTTTCATAAAAAAATAACTCCTGCTTTCTTATATTTTGTTACCGTTTTTCGGCAACCCAAAGGCATTATACCATAATTTTACTATGCCTGTCAAGCTTTTTTCAGGGAAGTTGAGTCGTCAATCCATTTTAAATATTCCGGCGTACCATTTATAATCGGGATTTGAATTATTTCGGGAACATCATAAGGGTGGTTTTCCTTAATTTCTGCTGCGATTTTTTCAAAAAGTGCGGTTTTTGACTTGATAAATATTAAAAATTCATCGTCATCGCAAATTTTACCCTGCCAGATATAAATGCTTTCAACAGGGAAAATCTGAGCGCAGGCAGCAAGATGTTTTTCAATTAATAATTTCGCGGTTTTTTTGGCGGTTTCTTTATCGGGGGAGGTAGTAATGATAATCGAATAATTGTTTTGCATGGTTTTGCGCCTCCTGTTTTATGTATTTAAATCGGCTAAACTTTCAATTTTCCCAATGTTCTGTTTTTAGAAGATTGACGCCCTGCGGGCCAATCTCCAAAAACTCCCGCGTTAAACGTTCGGTAATTATAGGGCTTTCAGTTTCCGAAACATTATGCAGCATTAAAACATATTGGGATTCGCTGTACTTGGCGTAGACGTCGCTGTTTCTGAGGCAGGAGCTTATGACCGACTCTAACCGCTCCATGTCTTCGGCAAGGGCTTCGGGTTCGTTCCCGTTCTTGCCCTCAAGCGTTACAAGCAAAACGCTGTTAGGCACTTCGTAGCGTTCGGTATGTCTTAATTCAAGGTGGTAAATAAGCTTGAAAAGCTCATATTCGCAGTAAAACGCTCCGTCGGGCTTGCGTAGGGTTTCGCCTGATTGAGCCGATTCCTCCGACAGCCCGTCCAAAACAGAATAAAGGTCATAAGTTTCATCGCCTGACTTTAAAGCCTGTTCAAGCCGATTTTGCAAATAGTAGGGAATTCTGCCGTGTTTTTTACGGAGCAGATTTACAGAACATTGGTAAAAGGCATGAGCGTTATGAGAGTCTCCCGTAATGGCAAGGCTCTTTATAATGTTAAGGTGCAGAAATTCATTATAAGGGTCGGACAAAAGCCCTCTTTCACACAGCATTATAATATCATTGCGGCGGTTATGGAGCTTTAAGAAATCAATGACTTCCCGCATTAGGTTTATGTAGCGCGAGTAGTATTGCGCTCTTACAGGGTTAGTCCAGGGGCTTTGACGGCGTTTGGGAAGAAAATCGCCCTTATAAAGCTCAATCGCTTTAGATGCGTAAGCGACTTTTCTGTCCGGATTTTTTTCTTTTAAGGCGTAATCGCACGCCCTGTCGAATTCCTCTGTATCTATTGAATAATTAAGCGAATTATTGAAAATATAAACGCCCCGACGGTTTATAAAAACGTTTTGGTCAAGCTCAAGCTTATTAAGCTCTATACGCAGACGGTGAAGCAGGGTTTTTAAAGCGCCTTTCGGGTTTTCGATTTCCTCGTTTTCCCATAAAACGGCGCTGAGTTTGTCAAAAGTAATTTCCCTGTCTTTGAAAAATATTATATATTCTAAAAACATCAATGCCTTTTCGGAACAACGTGTGCGTTCGCTGATTACACGCCCGTTGTAAGAAAGAGAGAATTCCCCCAGCATTGTAATATAAAGCTTTGGCATAATATATGAGCCCCCTTGCTGTATAATCCTTTTAACTTAAGAAACAAGAAATGTTTCTTAAGTTAATCGAGTATATTATTTATCGGTTGCACCGAAGGCAGTATACCTGCTCCGAAACGCAAGCCGCAGATTGTGAAAATTTATCAAATTTTATATAGCCGTCTGTTTTTGATGTTCTCAAATTTTATTTTATCATATATTTTATCACATGTAAATAAAAAATTATCAATTTGACAAAACATTAAAAATAAGTCATAATGTAAATATAAGAAACTGTATTTAATACCGAGATATGGGCGGGCAGTATCCAATACATGTTCTGAAAGCCATGGAGGAGTTATTTCAATTGGAATTTTTAAAACTTGATATTTTTACAACAAGCGAGGGGTTAGAGCCGCTTGCGTTTCAGCTTTCGGAGCTTGGTGCTGAGGGCTTTGAATTTCACGATGCGGCAGATTTTGAGGAGTTTTTGCAAAGCGGAATTAAAGGTTATGACTATGTAGGGGACGAGCTTGAACCGCTAAAAACCCAGAAAACCCATCTGAGCCTTTATATTACAACCGACAGTCAAGGGGAAAAACTGCTTTCCGATATTAATAAATTGCTGGCAGAATTAAATCTTCACTCCGAAAAAAGCCTTGTCCGTGAAGAAGATTGGGAAAATTGCTGGAAAGAGTATTTTAAGCCTTTTGAGTCGGGGAAAAGATTGTTGATAAAGCCTACGTGGGAACGAGTTTCAGTAGGGCAAACCGACAGAATCATACTCGAAATCGACCCCGCCTCGGCTTTCGGGACGGGACAGCACGAATCTACGCGGCTTTGCCTTGAATTACTAGATGAATCTATAACCGGAAGCGATGTTCACAAAATGCTTGACGTCGGTTGCGGGAGCGGGATTTTGTCGGTCGCGGCTCTGCTACTCGGTGCGGCGGATTCGGTCAGCGCGGTTATGATTGACGTTTCCGAAAATGCGATAAGGGTTGCCCGTGAAAATATGGTGCAGAACGGGTTTCCCGAAGCGAATTATGAGGCTTTTTGCGGGGATATAACCGAAGATTCGGGGTTGCTTACGAAAATCGGCGGGGATTTTAGCGTTATTACCGCAAATATAGTCGCAGATGTTATTATAAAAATGAGCGGATTGTTTCCGAGATTATTACGTAAAAACGGTGTTTTAATAGTTTCCGGAATCATTGAGGAGCGACTTGAAGAAGTTTTAGAGGCGCTAAAAAACGCGGGAGGAGCGTCCTCTGCGGGAGGAGCGTCCTCTGCGGGAGGAGCGTCCTCTGCGGGAGGAGCGTCCTCTGCGGGAGGAGCGTCCTCTGCGGGAGGAGCGTCCTCTGCGGGAGGAGCGTCCTCTGCGGGAGCATTTGAAATAACCGAAATTAGGCATGAAAATGGTTGGTGCGCGGTAAAGGCGTTATTGTTGTGCGGGGATTAACAAATTTGCGCCTCTTTGCATATAATACGGCAGGAAAGCTGTATTTTCAAAGGGGGACGGGGTTTGTGTATTATATTTTATTTTTTCTTATGACTTTTTTTTCAATTTACGGCGCGGTAAGCTTTTTTAATTTGATTTGCAATTCAATACTTATAAAAATCGCAATCTTAAAAACAGGCGTGAAAATTTACGGAATATCGGAGAAAAACCGCCAATGGACGAAACTTTAATTAATATAAACGGCACAGTAGGAGGCGTGATTTATAAAAATCCCGCAAACGGCTATGTTGTTTTGGAGCTTGAAACCGCTGAAGACGGCGGACTTGTCATTGCAGTGGGAAATTTAGGCGACATAGCCGACGGTGAAAAGCTTTCCCTGACCGGCAGTTATATCGAGTCGCCTAAGTACGGCGTACAGTTTAAGGCGGAGACCTGCGAACGTATGCCTCCTGTTACAGGGGACGAAATCCGCCGTTATTTGGGTTCGGGAGTAATCAGGGGCTTGGGTCCCGCTTTGGCAAAAAAAATAACCGACAAATTCGGGGAAGAATCCCTTGAAATTATTGAAAATAACCCTCAAAAGCTTTCGGAAATAACGGGAATAAACGCCGACAGGGCAATTTACATAGGCTCGGAGTATAAAAGGATTTGTAATGTCAGGAATATTATTTCCTTTTTGTCAGAGCATGGTTTTTCGCCCCAGACAGCGATTTTTGTCTGGCAGAAGTATGATAATTCTTCTTTGGCTTTAATCAAGGAAAACCCCTATCTGCTTTGCGGTGAGGAAATCGGTGCGGATTTTGAAACGGTTGACAAAATGGCGTACAACCTCGGAATTGATTCCTGCGACGCCAACAGAGTAAGGGCTGCAATCGCCTTTGTGCTCCGCGAGAACGCCGACGGCGGGCATACCTGTCTGCCGGAGGAGGTTTTGAGAAGAAAGGTTTGCGAATTCTGTGAAATAAGCCTGGACGCTTTCGATATATCTTTAGAGGACGGGGTAAACGGCGGCGAATTCACGGTTTTATCAGGCATTGGCGGGCAGTCTGCGGGAAAGTATGCGCGGGTTTTTCTTTCGGCTTATTATAAAGCCGAAAAATATATAGCGGACAAGCTTTCGGATATGCTGAAAATGGGCGAAAAAGAGCAAAAAGACTTTTCAAAAGAAATCGAGGGCATTGAATTCAGCGAGGATATTCAGTATGAGAAATTGCAGAAAGAAGCTATAAACGGCTGTCTCGCAAATAGTGTATTTATACTTACCGGCGGACCCGGAACCGGAAAAACTACCGCGCTCAACGCTGTTATAAAAATATGTAAAAATATGAAAAAGAGCATAACCCTTGCTGCGCCCACAGGCAGAGCCGCCAAGCGAATAGCTGAGATTACGGGAGAGAACGCCAAAACCATTCACAGGCTTTTGGAGGTGGATATAAGCAAGGAAAATTTACTTACTTTCAAGCGCAATGAAACCAATCCGCTGAAAATAGATTTTATAATAATCGACGAGATGTCAATGGTGGATGCCTTGCTTTTTGAGGCGTTGCTCAGGGCTGTGAGCTTAGGCACTACGCTGATTATGGTGGGGGATTCAAACCAGCTACCGTCGGTAGGGGCGGGGAACGTATTGGGGGATTTGATTGATTCGGGAATAATTCCCTCTACCGAGCTGAAAGAAATTTTCAGGCAGGCGGCGGAAAGCCTGATTGTCACTAACGCCCATAAAATAATCGGCGGGGAAGAACCGGAGCTTGATATAAGAAATAAGGATTTTTTCTTCATGGAATGTAATAACGATTCTGAAATATCGCGGCTTACGGTTGATTTGGTTAAGGTAAGGCTGCCGAAAAAATA
This sequence comes from Oscillospiraceae bacterium, assembly GCA_009776305.1. GTDB lineage: Bacteria > Bacillota > Clostridia > Oscillospirales > Ruminococcaceae > Ruminiclostridium_E. Next base: position 133,079 of record WRLY01000005.1, read on the forward strand.
TAACTTTTCCCCGATTGATGACATACAGGTACTCAGTCCTACAAAAATGGGGGCGGCGGGAACAAAGGAATTAAATAAAGCCTTGCAGAGCGCGCTAAATCCGCCGTCGCGTGAACGGCGGGAACTTAGGAATTTTACTATGCCGTTCCGCGAGGGCGACAAGGTTATGCAGACGATTAACGATTACGATGTAATGTGGCAAAAAGGCGCTGAAAAAGGCAAGGGGGTTTTTAACGGCGATATAGGCGTGATTACCGAAATAGACCCCCACAACGGCAGTATGCGGGTTAATTTCGACGGGCGGGTGGCGTTTTATACAGGTAATATGCCAAGCAAGCTTGAACATGCCTACGCCGTGACTATTCACAAAAGCCAGGGCAGCGAATACAACGCGGTAATAATTGCGCTGACGGGACGCTCCCCGCGCCTGTTGTACAGGAATCTGCTTTATACGGGGGTTACAAGGGCGAAATCAATCCTGATTGTAGTCGGGAGCAGGGGCGCAATCGGGCAGATGACCGACAACGACAGGAAAACCACGCGGTATTCGTGCTTGAAATCGTTGCTTGGGGCGAGGGTTAAAACTTAGGGTTGGCAGGTTTTCGTGCTGACATGTTTAAAAGTCTGTTTTAAACAGACTTTTTTGATTAAATTATGTACATAAGTATACCCATAAATTTTTATATTTTTAATGCCTGTTTAAACAGACGTTTTTGTTTACGCGCCTGTTATTTCGGGCATTATTTTTTTAATAAATGTTAAACTTTTGATAGCGCTTTTACGTTAGGAGGAAGTTTAATGGGGATTTCAGACGCAGTAAGAAAGCGTATAGTTGAGCTTTGTGGCAATAAAGGCATAACCGTCAACAAGCTGTCTTATTTTTCCGGAGTTTCAAGAAAAACTGTCGGCTCTTTTATGACAGGGGCAACAAAAAGCATAGGCATTGAAAATTTGAAAAAACTAATCGACGGTCTTGACATGTCCATCACTGAGTTTTTCGATACCGAAGTATTTCGCAATTTAGAGCAGGAAATAGTTTGAAAAAAGAACAGATGCGAGAGGCAAAACATTTTATGGTTCATCGACGCCGCTACGGGATGGTAATAAAATATGAATCTGTATAATCTGAAAAGAACCCTGTTAAGTTTTATTTACCCCAACCGTTGCCCTTTCTGCGGGGAGGTAATTAATGCGGGCGGGTATTTTTGCGCCGACTGTCCCGAAAGGGCGGGGCTTTGCGTTTATGACAACAGTGCCGATTCCGTAAACGACGTGTTTTACTGCATTTATAACGAAAAGTCCAAGCCGATTATAGCAAGGGCAAAGGAAAACGCCGACGGCTATGCCGTTTCGGCGTTGGCGAAACTTTTACATAATTCGCTTATTGAAAGCGGCGTTATCGGTAAAATTAATGTTATTACGGCTGTTCCCGCCCGTAAAGAATCGCTGAAAAAGCGGGGGTACAGCTTTCCCGCGCTCTTAGCTAAGGAAATCGCGGGCATTTCCGGTATAAGGTATTCCGGAAAGGTTTTGACGCTTTTGCGGGAAATCGGGGAACAGAAAGGGCTTTCGACGGCGGAGAGGGCGGAAAATCTGAGTGGTGCGTTCGGAATTGGCAGGGAAACGTCGCAGGGATTGAAAGTGCTTGTGATTGACGACGTCAGTACAACGGGGGCAACTTTGAATGAGGCAAAGCGGGTAATTGCCGAGTATGCGGGTGAGGTTTACGGGGCGGCGGTGGCGAAGACAGTATCTACACCATCTCAACCACAAATTCCTCACCTTCCGACCTGACTCTAAGTTTTTGCGGCGTTTGGCATTGTCCTATTTTGTTTTCCACAATCCTTTGGGCTAACATATCCTCAATCTGCGAGGTGATGACGCGGCGGAGCGGGCGTGCGCCGTATTTGTCGTCATAGCCGAGTTCCGCTAATTTTTCAACCGCGCTCGGCTCAAAGCTTATGTCCATGCCGAGGGATTCGGCGCGGGCTGATAAATCGCGGAGCATATTTACGCAAATTTTGCCTATGTCGTCCTTGCTTAGTTTGTTAAAAATAATCACATCGTCCACCCGATTTATGAATTCGGGTTTAAACGTCCTTTTAAGCTCGTCAAAAACGCGGGCTTTTTTGTCGGTGTTTTCCCGATTTTGGTCTGCGCCGCTACCCATGAAGCCGAGAGCCTGCTTGTTTTCGGCGATAATTTTCGCGCCTATATTGGACGTCATAATCACCACGGCGTTTTTGAAGCTTGCCTTGCGTCCGTCGGAGGCGGTAAGCATACCATCTTCCATAATCTGTAAAAGTATATTGAAAATATCCTGATGCGCCTTTTCGATTTCGTCGAAAAGTATTACCGAATAAGGTCGGCGGCGGATTTTTTCGGTAAGCTGACCGCCCTCGTCAAACCCGACATAGCCGGGCGGAGAGCCTATGAGCTTTGAAACGGCGTGTTTTTCCATGTATTCGGACATATCAAACCGAACTAATGCGTTTGGGTCGCCGAACAAGGCTTCTGCCAAAGCTTTACAAAGCTCGGTTTTGCCGACGCCCGTAGGACCGAGAAAGAAGAAAGTTCCGACGGGGCGATTGGGATTTTTTAGTCCCGCCCTGCCGCGCCGCACCGCTTTAGCTAAAACCTCCACAGCTTCTTTTTGTCCGATTACACGGGTTTCAAGGGACTTTTCCATTCCCGCCAGTCGCTTTGCCTCGTCCTCCTGAAGACGGTTTATGGGGATTCCTGTCCATTTTGCGACGACTTCGGCTATATTTTCTTCATTAACCTCCCCGCAAATCTCGTCTCCGGTGTCTTTGGCTTTAAAGCTTTTCAACTCCTCAAAAAGTTCCTTTTCATCGTCGCGTAGCTTTGCGGCTGTCTCGAAATCCTGCATATTTACAGCGGCGATTTTTTGGGTTTCAACAGATAAAAGCTTGTCTTCAAGCTCTCTGACAAGCGGCGGCGCGGTGAACGCCACAAGCCTTATTCCGGAAGCCGCCTCGTCAATCAGGTCGATTGCCTTATCGGGCAGAAATCTGTCGTTTATATACCTTGCCGACATGGAAACGGCGGCTTTGAGTGATTCATCGGTTATTTTTACTTTATGATGCGCCTCGTATTTGTCCCGAAGCCCGAAAAGAATGTCAAGCGCCGCCCCCTCGCTCGGCTCGTCAACCGTAACCGGCTGAAAACGCCGTTCAAGGGAGGGTTCTTTTTCAATATATTTACGGTATTCGTCGATGGTTGTAGCGCCAATAAGCTGTAATTCGCCCCGCGCAAGCAGCGGTTTCATAATATTCGCCGCGTCTATTGCCCCTTCGGCGGCGCCCGCCCCTATAATGGTATGAATTTCATCTATAAAAAGAATTACGTTGCCGTCCTTGATTATTTCATCAAGGGCGTTTTTTATGCGCTCCTCAAAGTCGCCCCTATACTTCGCGCCGGCAAGCATGGAGGAAATATCCAGCATGAAAACCCGCTTATCTTTAATGTTTTCGGGGACTCGTCCCTCGGCGATTCGCAAAGCGAAGCCTTCGGCGATGGCGGTTTTCCCCACACCGCTTTCTCCAATCAGGCAGGGGTTATTCTTGCGGCGGCGTAGCAGAATTTGTATAATCCGCTCGATTTCATCCCTGCGGCAAATCACGGGGTCGATTTTCTTCTGACGTGCAAGCTCGGTCAGGTCTCTGCCGTATTTTTGTAAAACCTGTAAAGTGCCTTTTGAATTTTTACGGCGCTCGGAATTTCCGTAGCTGTAGCCGTCGTCGGAATTATCGGGTATGCCGTCGTTTCTACCTTTGATTTCACGATTTTCACGACTTTCATTACTTCCGCAGTCATTATATACCGCGCCTAAATTAACCCCCATTTCTTTTAGCAGTAAAACCGCGTAGCAGTCGGTATCCTTTATTATAGCGCGAAGCAGATGCTCTGTACCTACGAAATTATTATAAAGCCCCCGCGCCTCCGATATAGCATTTTCCATAATCCGCTTGCTTCGCGGAGTGAAGTCCCGCAAATCAAGCTTGGAGGGGATTCCTTTGCCTACGGCGGTTTCAATTTTTCGGACGACCTCGCTTAAAGTCGCCCCGTGTTTTGATAAGACGAGATAAGCCACAGTGTTTTCCGCGCTTAAAAGTCCGCACAGAATATGCTCGCTGCCTATATAAATATGCCCGAGCGACATGGCGGTGTTCAGGGCTTCTTTAAGGGCGCGGCTTGCTTTTTCGGTAAAATCGCTGAATTCAATCATTTTTTACTCCATTATTGTCCTTTAACTTAAAATTCGTTCAATTTTAAGTTAAAGGGGATTGCGCTGTTGTGACAGATTATATCTGATTATACGTTTTTTATTCCGACAATGTAACAATTTTTTTCCGGAAGCATACAATTTATTATGAAACGTTTCATACACCAATAAACAATTTTATTTCAATCAAGGAGGAACATATTATGTTTTTCGGCAACGGAAACTGCTGCTGGATAATTATCATCTTACTGCTTCTTTGCTTCTGCTGCGGCGGTAACGACGGTTTTGTCGGAGGAGCTACCGGCGGCTGCTGCGGCGGCGGATGCGGATGCAACCCCTGCGGCTGCTAATAATTTCAGTCTGTTCACAAAAAAGTCACAAAATACGGCAAAGCCGATACGGTTTTGCCGTATTTTTTTTATTCAATAATTAATTATATTCAATTTAAAGTATAAAAGATTCCGGTTACAGGCTGATTACATTTTGGTTACAAAGCGGTTACAGGAGATTACAATATGGTTACAATTTGGTTTTTTATGGTAAAATTATGTAAAATGTAAAAAAAAATTTACATAATTTGTTCATTTTGTATTGACAAAGTATTATGAACATGTTAATATGTGAATATGGTTGTTTTTGACAACCTGCTCTATTCAATTAAAAATTTATGAGGTGAAAGGCATGAAAAAAGTATTAGCATTATTGTTGTCGATGTTTATGGTGCTCGGTTTAGCGGCTGGTTGCACAAAAGAAGACCCTCCCGTTACCGACCCCGGAACAACCGACGCTACCGACCCCGGAACAACCGACGCTACCGACACCGAAACAACCGGCAGTGGCTTATCCGGCTCTCTTAATTTCTGGTCGTTCTCTCCCGAACTTGAGGTTATGGCGATAGCGTTCAGAAAAGACAATCCCGATGTTACAATTAACTACACTATGATTCCCGACACTGAAGACCAGTTCAAGAACAGCCTTTTGAACGCGATTTCGGGCGGAAACGTTCCCGACGCTGTTGGACTTGAAGCTGCGTTTGTACGCGAATTCGTTGAAAACGGTTCTATGATGACCATTAACGAATTCAGACCCTTGGCAGAGGCTATGGAGCAATACGAATATATGCTTAATATCGGAACAGACCCCAACGGAGATTTAAAAGCTGTTTCGTTCCAGGCAACTCCCGGTGGTATGTTCTACAGAAGAAGTCTCGCGACTGAATTCTTCGGAACAGAAGAGCCTGAAGATATTCAGGAACTCGTAAAAGACATGGACGCTTTTGTTGCTACAGCGGCAGTTGTTCATGAAAAATCCGGCGGCTCTGCTTTCATGGTACCGAGCTTCCAGGATTTCTGCAATCCTTTCTTTAACACCCGTTCACAGCCTTGGATAGTTGATAACAAGCTTTATATCGACCCTGTGGCTCTTGAACTCTTTGACCTTTCCAAGCAGTTCCGCGACAATGCATGGGAAGCTCGCGCACAGGCGTGGTCTCCTGAATGGAACTCCGCTATGAGCGACGACCTGACCGACATTAACGGAAACAAAATACAGGTATTTACTTACTTCCTTCCCACTTGGGGACTTCCCTACGTACTTATGAATAACAGCGGCGGAAACACCGACGGCGACTGGGGTCTGGTTGACGGTCCTTTTGAATATGCTTGGGGCGGTTCATTCCTTGGTATTATGGACAGAGCTACCAACGTTGAGTTGGCTAAAGAATTCGTTAAGTTCTGCACATTAGACGAAGAAAACCTCAAAAACTGGGCTCTCGGAACTTACACCAACGAGTACCTCAAAACAATCGACGGCTCTATTGCCGACAGCATTTCTCAGGGCGCGGGCGACCTTGTAAACAGCAAAAGATTGGTTGCTGAACTTACACCGTCCTTTGACGACGCGGGAACCTCTGCGTTCCTCGGCGGACAAAACAGCTACGCTAAATTCGGCATGATTGCTGCTCACACTCACATCGACCTGATTCAGAGAACCGACGGGACAATCCAGGCGTTGTACATAAACAGCGTTGGAAACTATGTAAACGGCGACCAAACTCAGGAAGAAGCTCTTGCTGACTTTGAAAGAAATGTGCAGGAAGCTCTGCCTGACCTCGACTGGTAATTTTATTTCGTAGTTTTTAGCTATCGTAATAGTTATAATGGGCGGTAAAAACGCCCATTATAACTATCTATAGTCGGTTAAATTAAGGAATCTGTTTCGGTTTGATGATTCTTTATGAGACCGGAACAAGCCTTAATTTAAGCGATTATATAGCGGTTTGACATTATGTATACCCATCTCTTGCGGTATATTTTCCGTCATACTGCGTCTGAATCCTCTTGAATGCGTAAGGTATTCACTGCGATTTATCCTTGTATGACAAAAAATATTCTCGCAAATCTATTTTTGTATACAAAAAGTCAAACAGCTATAAAAATATTAACGAGGTATTGCCATGAAAACAAAAAAAATAAGACAGGGCGGGAAAATAGACAGATGGGGTTATATTTTTGTCGCTCCATTTATCATCGGTATTTTGGTTTTTACTCTATATCCGGTAGGGGACATGTTTTTTAAGAGTTTTACCAACGCCACAAACAGGGCGTTTAACCAGGAGCTTGAAGTTATCGGGTTTGCTAACTACCAAACTGTTTTGGGTAATCAAAGTTTCATCACCAGTATCGGGACTACATGGAAAATCTGGATAATCAGCTTTATACCGCAGCTTGGTATAGCACTCATGATTTCCGCATGGTTCACCTCGGTAAGGCTACGTTTGAAGTGTGTCGGGCTGTTCCGCACCGTTTTCTATATGCCCAACCTTTTGATGAGTGCAACGGTTGCCGCGCTTTATACGACGCTTTTCAGCAACTTAGGACCAATTAACAGAATGCTTATAAATTTGGGACTTATAACCGAGCCGATATTCTTCAGAGACACCCCAAGTTTCATGGTAGGGCTTGTCGCGTATCTTCAGTGGTGGTTGTGGTTCGGTGTAACCATTGTTCTCCTCATGGCGGGAATGACCTCGATTTCCCCCTCGCTTTATGAATCGGCAACGGTTGACGGCGCTAACGGAGGGCAGATGTTCTTTAAAATAACCCTTCCTCTTTTAAGACCCGTTATGCTTTACGTTTTAGTTACCTCGCTTGTGGGCGGTATGCAGATGATGGATATTCCATACATGATTAACGGGGAAAACAGACCGGGAGGTAGAATGGGCGAATTCGCCACCATGAACGTGGTGATGACAAACACCTATTTTAATGGAAACAGCACCCGAAACCTCGGGTTGGCGTCTGCGGCGGGTATGGTGATTTTTGCCGTAACGCTTGTAGCCGCGCTGATTTTGCTTGCTATTATGAATATCGGAAAAGACGACGACAGTAAGCTTGAAAAGAAACGTCTGAAACGATTGAATAAAGAAAGCAAATTAGGAAAGGCGGTGTTGAGCTAATGTCATATAAACTTTTAACTAATTTAGTCAGGCTTATTGTATACATTATAATGATTTTCATTGCGTTGCTGTGTATCGTCCCGATTTACATACTGTTTATTAACGCTACCCGTTCAACTCCCCAAATAAACAGCGGAATTTCGTTTTTACCGTCTACCTTTTTAGCGTTTAACTGGGGCGTACTCGGAAGTAGCGGTTCGGTGAATTTGTTCCGCTCTTTCGGAAACAGCGCAATAATAGCGTTTTCCAACACCATTATTACGGTTTATTTCGCGGTTCTTACCGCTTATGCGATTGAGGTTTACAACTTTAAACTTAAAAAGGTCGTATATTCGTTGGTTATGTTGCTTGTAATGATTCCGGGGCAGGTCGCGGTAATCGGTTTCTACATGCAGATGTCGGCTTTTGGCTGGTTAAACACATTTTATCCTTTGATTATACCCGCGATTGCCGTTCCGACCAGCGTATTCTTCGCGAAACAGTATTTGGAAAGCTGTTTGGTCAAGGAACTCATACATGCGGGGCGTATAGACGGTTGTAGCGAGCTTGGAATTATGCACAAAATCATGATGCCCATAGCTATTCCCGGCATGTTTACAATGGCTATATTTGCTTTTGTAGGTTCATGGAACAACTTCTTTACCCCGTTTTTAATTATAACCGACCAAAAAAAGGCTACTTTGCCTATGGCGGTTCAGATTATCGTAAACGGTAACACCTATAACAGGGAAATCGGCGCGTTTTACCTCGGGCTCGCGATTTCGATTGTGCCGGTCGTTGTTGTTTATATCTGCCTTTCCAAGTTTATTGTAGGCGGAATGGCGATGGGTGCGGTTAAAGAGTAACCGTAAAGTCCTCGACGGCTGAATTGTTGAACCCTTTATGGCAATTAAGCCAAGTGTTTTTGAATAAAACAAGCCCGCCAAAAGGCGGGCTTGTTTTTTTTTGAAAAATGTGGTAAACTATAAAAAGTATTTATAAAATCACGAAAGGGAAGAACATGGAACAAATAAAAGGGCTTAAACGCACACATTATTGCGGAGAGGTTGCCGTAGCAAAACAAGGAGAAAAAATAATCGTAGGCGGGTTTGCCAACCGCGTGAGAGATAAGGGCGGTATAATATTTATAGATTTGCGCGACAGGACAGGGATTGTACAATTAGTGTTTGATGAAACCATCGGGCGTGAAGTCTTTGAGAAAGCCGGTAGCGTCAAAAGCGAATTTGTGCTTATGGCTTGCGGTATTCTGCGCGAGCGTGAAAGTATTAACAAAGAAATTGCCACAGGCGCGGTGGAAATACTTGTGAGTGAGTTAAGGATTTTATCCAAAGCTAGGGCTTTGCCTTACGATATACATGCCGAAAATATGGCTAATGAGGAATTAAGACTCAAACACCGCTGTCTTGATTTAAGAAGGGAGGAATTGCAGAATAACCTGCTTTTAAGGCATAATTTAGCCAAGGCTACGCGGGATTATTTTTATGCCAACCGATTTATCGAAATTGAAACCCCTATGTTCATAAAATCAACGCCGGAGGGCGCGAGGGACTTTTTGGTACCGTCGAGATTGCACGCGGGGAAATTCTACGCCTTGCCGCAGTCGCCGCAGATTTATAAGCAGTTATTAATGATTTCGGGGTTTGACCGCTATATTCAGCTTGCGCGGTGCTTCCGCGACGAGGACAACCGCGCCGACAGACAGCCTGAATTCACACAAATAGATATAGAGATGTCTTTTGTAGACGAGGATGACGTGCTTGAAATGCTGGAAGGCTTTATAAAACACGTCATGAGCGAGGTTATGGGGGTGGAAATTAATATACCGCTCCCGCGCCTGACTTACAACGAGGCGATGAGCAGATACGGCACTGATAAACCCGATACACGTTACGGCATGGAAATTACTGTTATAACCGATTTAGCGAAACAGACTGAATTCGGGGTATTTAAAGATGCGGAAAGCGTTAGAGGTATTGTGGTTAAAGGTAAGGCGGCGCAATTAACAAGAAAAGAAATAGATAAGCTTATTGAATTCGCCAAAGGAATCGGCGCTAAAGGCTTATCCTATATCAGGTGGCTTGAAGATGTGCCGACCTGTTCCTTTGCGAAATTCGCCTCTCCAGAACAGCTTACGGCTATATGCGCCGAATTGGGCTGTGAGAACGGCGATGTTGCGCTAATTGCCGCTGATAAGAGCAAGGACGTTCTGCGGGTTTTAGGTGCGCTCAGGACGACTGTTGCCGGTCAGTTTGACATAATACCGCAGGAGGGATACAATTATCTCTGGGTTACTGAAATGCCGTTCTTCGAGCAAAACGACGAGAGCGGGGAATGGGATGCTATGCACCACCCGTTCACCATGCCCAAGGACGAGTGCTTGGCGTATTTGGACAGCGGTGAGTATGATAAGGTTTACGCTAAGGCTTATGATTTGGTTCTGAATGGTACAGAGCTTTGTAGCGGCTCTATAAGGATTACTGACTTTGAGCTTCAGGAGCGTATGTTTAAGGCATTGAAACTTACAAAAGAGGAAATAGAGGTAAAATTCGGCTTTTTAATTGACTCCTACAAATTAGCCTCTCCGCCTCATGGTGGCGCGGGAATAGGACTTGACAGGCTTGCAATGCTCCTTTGCGGTGCAAAAAGCCTGCGGGACGTTACGGCGTTCCCGAAAACAAAGGACGCCAGCGAACTGATGTCGGGAAGCCCGGGCGAGGTTGATGAGAAACATCTTGAGGAACTGCATATAAAAATAGTAGGTGAAAAATAATGCTCGATGACGAACATTTCATGGAGTTAGCTCTTGAAGAAGCCCGCAAAGCCTTTGATAAGAACGAATGTCCCGTCGGTGCGGTTATCGTTGACGGCGGCGGGAATATTGTCGGCAGGGGATACAATACTACCGAAACCAATCATTCGCCCCTTATGCACGCCGAGATGATTGCAATAGGCGAAGCCGCCCGTGTCTTGAAAAACAGGCGGCTGTCGGATTGTACTGTTTATGTAACCTTGGAGCCTTGCCCCATGTGCGCGGGCGCGATTTCAAACGCGCGCCTAAAACGTTTAGTTTACGGCGCGTTTGACTCGAAAGGCGGCGCGTGCGCTTCGCTGTTCAACCTGTACGATTATCCCGTGAATCATAAGCCAATGGTGCGAAGCAGGGTTTTAGAGGACGAGTGTGGCGCGATTTTGAGTGAGTTCTTTAAAAAGCTGAGGAATTAAAAGTCGAAGTCGTCGCAACAGTAATATTCGTCATCGAAAAGGCGGTTGACGATAGTTGTGAGCGCGACGGCGATGACAGCTAATCCTAACGCGAATACCATGAGTTTGCATATTGATTTCATAATAACAGTCTCCTTATTTGATAAGAATTTATTTTAAGACAACCCGCAAAGGAGGATTGCCCTTTGGACAGATATAAAAAATTAGCGTCTAATACGATAATTCTCGCTTTGGGGCAATTCGGCTCAAAGTTGCTGGTTTTTATAATGATGCCGTTCTATACGTCTATACTCGGTGCTGAAGATTACGGCGCAATGGACGTTATTATAAATACGAGCATGCTCATAATGTATGTTGTTGCGCTGTCAATAGGCGAATCGGTGATTCGTTTCGGGTTGGACGATAAATACGATAAATCTCAGGTTTTTTCAATCGGCTTTACCACTACGATAACCGGATTAATTATTTTTATACCGTTTGTGCCTGTAATGGGACTGATTGACTTTCTTTCGCAGTACAGCATTTACATATATATGTACGTATTTACCGGCAGTATAAAAAGCGTCTGCGCCCTGTTCGTGCGCTCGTCGGGAAATGTGCGGCTTTTTGCGATTGACGGAATATTTACCACGGGCATGAATATTTTGTTTAATCTTCTTTTTCTGCTCGTATTCAAGTTAGGCTTAACCGGTTATGTAATATCGGTAGTATTAGCCGATTTGCTGTCAATCATTTTCTTGTTTTACATGGGAAGATTAACGTCGTATTTAAGGCTTTTCGGGATTGACAAACAGCTACGCAGATTTATGTACCGATTTTCGATTCCTATGATTCCGACCTTGATGATGTGGTGGATTACCAGCGTTTCGGACACCTTTTTTATTACTGCCATGCTCGGCGTAGGGCAAAACGGAGTGTACGCGGCGGCGCGGAAGTTTCCGAGTATGATTGCTTTGGTTTCGGGAATATTCTCACAGGCGTGGAACATGTCCGCCATAACCGAAAAAAATTCACGTACAATCGCTAAATTCTATTCAGATGTATTTAATTTTTATCAGTCGATTATTTATGTCGCCTCGGCGTTTATGCTTTTGCTGATTAGAAAGCTCCTCGGTTTTATGGCGGTGGGCGAGGGGTTCGAGGGGGCTTTCAGATATTCCCCGATAATCATTTTGGCGGTAATTTTCACCTGTTTTTCGACCTTTATGGGGAGTGTTTACATCGCTTCAAAAAAATCTGTACGCTCAATGTTAACGTCTATGAGCGGGGCGGTATTGAATCTGATTTTCAATTTTCTGCTGATTCCCGTGATTGGCATACAAGGTGCGGCACTGGCGACATTAATCAGCTATATTGTTATTTTTACGGTGAGGGTAATTGACACCCGTTCATTGGTGTACATGGACTTTAAGCCGTTTAAAATGGGGGCTAATCTGATTTTGCTGGGTTTAATGAGCGGTGTGGTTATTTTTGCCGAAGATACAGGATTTTACTACACGTCGCTGATTATATTGTTTACGGTGGTTTTGGTAATCAATTACAGAGCGGGAATCTCGGCGTTAAGGTTTGTTTTAAACAAGCGCAAAGCTTAGTCGTAAAAAACCTACTCATATTTCTTAATTGTATTTTCGCTGTTGCGAATCAGGTTTAAAAGCGCCGCCGCCTGCTTATTATACTCGCTTTCAAGGGTAGCCGTGGTTATTTCTATGTTTTCGGGGGAATTGGCGGAGGAATCGTTTATTGCGGCAAGTGCCGCGCTCTCGGCTAAAAGTTCGCCGGCGGCGGCGGCGCGAAACGCCGATTCCTCGTTTATAACGAACAGATTTTTATCGTTTTTGGGGTTAAGCTTGTAGATAAGGCGAAAGGATTTATAGATATTTAAAGATAAAATCGTAGATATGCTTTGGGCTAACTTTTTATTTTTGGTTTTATTCAAAAGGGAATAAATAACATCCACACTGCTGATAATAAGCTTTTTGGCAAGCGACGATGAGAAAGAAAAGCCGTCCGCTTTTCCGGTGGGCGCGCCTTCGGGTATATCGTTTTCGGTGAGTAAGGCTCCGGTGCTTACGGGAGAACGCCCCAAAAGATAATCCGTGGAAACGTTGTAATAATCCGCCGCCTTAACCAAAAAATCCAAACCACATTCACGTTTGCCTTTTTCGTAATGGGAAAGCAGAGCCTGCGCGATTCCGAGGTCTTCGGCGGCTTGCTTCTGGCTTAATTGTTTTTCACTGCGAAGTAACGATAAAATACGGGGGAAATCGTTGTTCATGTTATTATTCCTTTCGGGTAACGGGTTCACAAGCGGGATTTCATGAAAATTCCCCGCTGTATATTTATTATATAAAAAAACATAGCGTATTGTAAACTGGCAGATTCGACAAAAAAAGACGGTAAGATTTGGCTGTAAATTTCTAATTAGTTCTATTGACAAACTAATTATCTCTATAAAAGGCTTTAAAATCATTATTTACGAAAGGTTAATGTATCATTATGACGACAATTATAACGGCAAAAATGAAAATTACCAAAGAAAATTCATGGAAATTAGTAAAATATTTAACATTTTTTAAGGACAAGCAGCAGAAACTAATGATTTTTGCCTACGGTTTTTTTGTTTTTGCGTTGGCGTGTGCGGGGATTGTTATGAATTTGGTTATTGGCGAGCCTGTTATTATGCTGATTACGGGCGTTGCTGTTTTAATTATGGTTTTATACGCGTTTTTCTTCCTTGCACTTATGAAAAAAACGGCGGGAAAGCTTTGCGAGGCGGGAGAGGGGCAAAATGACTTCATTATAGGGTTAGACAAAAACTTGATTCTCGTAAAGAATCAAGAGGGGAAACCGGTTGCTTTTTACGATTGGGAGCAGACGGGTGAGGTTTATATTGCGCCGTGCGCGGCGTATATATTTATAAAGGACGGCGGCGGGTTAATAATCATTGAGTATGACGCGCTGATAGACGGAAGTAAAGAAGAGTTGACGGCGTTATTGGAGGACAAAATTGAGCAAAAATGAGAAAAGCTTTTCGCGGAGGGCGTCCCTGCTGTTGCATAGCTGTTGTGCGCCGTGCAGCAGTGCGGTTTTGGAGAGACTGTTCAGCGATTATGAAATTACAATATATTATTATAACCCAAACATAATGCCCGCCGCCGAGTATGAAAAGCGGCTTTACGAGCAAAGGCGGTTAATCTCGCTGATTCCCGGGGCGGGCAAAACAGAGCTTATTGAGGGCGGTTATGACACTCCCAATCAGGCTTTTTTAAAGGCTGTTGAGGGGTTGGAAAACGAGCGGGAGGGTGGTCGGCGTTGCGAAAAGTGCATTGAAATGCGGCTTTGCAAAACCGCCGAAACCGCACGGGAATTGGGCTTTGATTTTTTTGCTACTACCCTTTCGGTGAGCCCGCATAAAAATACCGCCATGATTAACAGAATCCTTTTGGAAAAAGGCGCGAAACACGATATAAAACCGCTTTGTGAGGACTTTAAGAAGAAGGACGGATATAAGCGCTCGGTTGAGTTGTCAAAGGAGTACGGGCTTTACAGGCAAGGGTATTGCGGGTGCGGGATAAAAAATCATTGACAAACATACTGATTTTATATTATAATATATTTATATGTAAACACATTAAAGGAGGCATAAACACAAATGGCACACACAGGATACAATCCCTTTGAGAATGCGCAGGCGCAGTTTGACGGCGTTGCGGAGGCAATAGGCTTAGATAGCTCCATGAGGGAGTTTTTACGTCAGCCGATGAGAGAATACCACTTCACCATTCCGGTGAAAATGGACGACGGCACTACAAAAACATTTAAAGGTTTCAGAATCCGCCATAACGATGCGAGAGGACCCGGAAAAGGCGGTATACGCTTTCACCCTGAAGAAACCGCCGATACCGTTAGAGCCCTTTCCATGTGGATGACATGGAAATGCGCGGTTGCCGATATTCCTCTCGGCGGCGGAAAAGGCGGCATAGTCTGCGACCCCCGTGAAATGTCTATGGGGGAACAGGAAAGGCTTTGCAGAGGGTACGTTCGCGCTGTGTATAAGGAGGTAGGCGCCTTTGCCGACGTTCCCGCTCCCGATGTTATGTCGAACAATCGCCATATGCTTTGGATGCTTGACGAGTATGAAACCATAGCAGGCGGTCGTTTTCCGGGAATGATTACAGGAAAGCCCGTTGGCATGGGCGGCTCTCTCGGGCGTACCGAAGCCACCGGATACGGTGTAGTTTACACCCTGAAAGACTTACTTCGTTGTATGAAGATTTCCGTAGGAAGCACCAGCGCAAGCTTTCAGGGTTTCGGTAACGTTGCCGAATACGCGGCGCGTATGTACTCGGATTTGGGCGGAAAGGTCATTGCCGTTTCCTGCTGGAATCAGAAAGATAAAACCGCCTATACATTTAAAAAAGAAAGCGGTTGTGATATTCCCGAATTAGTCGGCATAAAAGACAAATTCGGAAGTATTGACGCCGAAAAGGCAAAGGCATTGGGCTACGAGATTCTCCCCGGCGACGACTGGCTCAAACAGGACGTTGATATTTTAGTTCCCTGCGCTTTGGAAAATCAGATTACCCCTGCTGTTTTCGGTAAAATTTCCCCAAAAGTCAAAGTAATCTGCGAGGGCGCCAACGGTCCGACCACCCCCGACTGTGACCCGCTTGTAAAAGAGCGCGGAATAGTCATGCTACCCGACTTCCTTTGTAACGCGGGCGGCGTAACTTGCAGTTATTTTGAGCAGGTGCAGTGCAATATGAATTATTTCTGGGACAAAGCCGAGGTTCTCGAAAAGCTTGAGCGCAAAATGACAGAGGCTTTCCGTGCGGTTTATAATTTGGCGCAGGAGAAAAATGTTTATATGCGCGATGCGGCGTACATGATTGCTATTAAAAGGGTTGCGGAAGCGGTGGAATTACGCGGCTGGGTGACGAATAATTAACAATTGTAAAGAATCGGCGGGGGGGGGGGGGGGTTTGGCCTTTCCCCCCCCCTCCTTCCTTTTCTTTTTTTTTTTTTTTCCCTTTCTCCCCCCCCCCTTCTCTTTTTTTTTTTCTCTTTTTAGTCTGACAT
>WRLY01000006.1 GCA_009776305.1 Oscillospiraceae bacterium
AATCTGATTTGTGCGGTACTGCCCCTTGGAACGCTCACGTTGTCTGCACGGATTGCCGTAGGTGCGTTTCTGACTGTTAAGGTTACATCTCTTGAAACGCCGCCAACAGTAGCCCTGATTGTCGCCGTTCCCTCTTTAAGCGCGGAAATCCTGCCCGAGCTGTTTACCGTAGCGACCGAAGTGTCGCTTGAACGCCAAGAAATTGTGCCTGTGGAGTTGGTTCTTGTCGCGATCGTGAATGTTTCCCCAACACCCAAAGATAAAGACGATACGTTGAGTTGCAAGGTGGTTGAGGATTCCGCCGCTACAACGGGGAAGACGAACATCGTCGCCGCGAGCGAAATCACCAGAAGTAAGTTTAAAATCTTTTTCATGAATTTTTCTCCTTACATTTTAAAAATTATAAAATCCCCCCATTTTGAACATGCTATAATTTTACCATATTTGTGCAATATTTACTATAGGATATATAATAATATATATCGGGGCGTTTTTATTTACTTTGCACGAAGGCTTGTTACGAAATGGTCACGCGACGGAAACGGGAAGAACAATTTTGTTTTTGTTGTTCCTTTTACGGCAGACACTTTACAAATTCAGGTAAATGTTGTATAATTATTATATAAAATAAAAAGGACGCAAATATGAACCGACAAGAGCTTATTGACTTTTGCCTTAGCCTGCCTTTTACCTATGAGGATTACCCTTTTGGTGACGAATGGTGCGTTATACGTCATCGCTCCAATAAAAAAAGCGCCGCGTTTATTTATGAAAAAAACGGCAAACTTTGCGTAAATCTCAAATGCGAGCCGCTTGAAGCCGACTTTTTACGGCGGACGTTTGATAATGTAACGGCGGGTTATCATATGAATAAAACCCATTGGAACACGGTGGTTTTGGATAACGGGGACTTCTCGGGAAATATTGCGGCAGACGCTGAAATCAAGCGTATGATTGAAAACAGCTATAACTTAATTAAGCCGAAAAGGAAACCGCGGAAAACTGCCGTTGGGGGAGAAGAAAATCATGGATAAAGATTTATTGTTTAATGTTGATTATATTGAAAAAGACAATAATATGCTCTGCAAGGTTATTTTAAAAGGGAAAATCACCTCTGCGGGTTCGTACTTGCTTCAACACGGACTTGAAGCCGAAATAAGAGGCGGACAAAAGCATTTTATACTTAATATGCGAAATATTGAGTTTTTGAGCTCGGCAGGCATAAGGGTGCTATTGGACTTTCACAGGAGAGCAATGGAAAGCGGCGGCGGTTTTTTTATTGAGCAACCGTCGGAAAGCGTAGCCAATGTTTTAGGTATGACGGCGCTTGACGATATGCTTTTTAGGAAATAATATTATTAAATGTTATTTAATCATTAGGGAAATCCCGTTTCACAAGAGTGAAACGGGATTTTTTTATTATGGTACATTAAGCACGGCTTCAATTTGAAATAATCCTCCGTCACAGTTCAATTTTATGCTCCCGTCGTATTTTTCGGCAACGCGGCGAATATTTGTCAGCCCGAACCCGTGACCGGGCTTGGTAGAGGGTATGAAGTTGTTTTGAATTTTGACCGGCTCTTTTGTGGTATTTGAAGCCTTTATGTAAAAATAATTATTCTTAAAGTCTGAAACGGTTTTTATTTCTTTTGCGCCGTTCGTTATTTTTTCACAAGCCTCTATGGCGTTATCAAGCATATTAAAGAGTAGTATACAAAGGTCAACAGCAGTTATTCCTGACGGGGGAATATGCCCGTCATGCTCGTATGTTATGCCGTTTTTTATACAAATATCATTCTTTTCATTTAACAAAGCGTCGGCGATAGAGTTACCCGTATCAAAGGTTTTCTGGGTCTCCTTAAAAGAAGACGTTAAATCTTCTATGTATTTTAAAGCTTCAATATTGTTTTGGGATTCAATCATGGATTTAAGGCATAGCATGTGATTATTGTAATCATGTTTAAAAGCTCTCAAATCACTGTTCAGTTCTTCGATTTGCTCATAGTGCCTGATTTGTTTTTTTAATTGAAGGTCGAGAATAGAGGAAATGTTTTCGTAATATTTTCGTGAAACGGAGTTAAATAATAGGGATATAGTGGTTATGAGCAAAATTAGTATGTTTATTAAGGTGAAAAAAATTAAAAAAGGCGCTCTTAGTTCAATATGAAAAATTTCATCTATTTGACTTGCCGCAAGTCCGCCGCCGAAAAATATTATTATAAGCAATAACACATATATACGCTTAGGCATTAACGATATATTATTTTGTAAATTTTTTAGAATAATTCCCTTTCGGCAAAGTAGCATTGCCGTTATGCAGAGCAGATTAAAAAACAAAGAATAACCATACATCATTTCATAATGATATATATTAAATTGTTGAAAAAAACCGAAGATAATGCCGGCAACAGAACGAAAAAGCGAATCGGAAAAAATATACAGCAAAAAAATATAACCTACTCTGCTTATTTTTGACCTTGTCAGTATTTTTACGGATATAAGAAGCGATGCGTAATAAACCGGCATAATAATTGCGGAATACGGTGCAATTATATCGGTAATTGTTGAAAAGGGAACGAAAGTTGATACTAGCACAAAAAAGGATAAAGCGCCCGCGTTTAAGCCGTTGATTTTTAAGTTTTTACAGCCCCATATTGTATCGCAGGTGAGTACAATATTAACGAGCATAGAAACCGACGCCGCTATTGATATGAGTACCACCTGAATAACACCCATGTCAGTTTACCTCAAAACAATATCTTTTTAAATAATCCGAATATTTGGACTTAAATTCTGTAACCTTTGACCTGCTCAATGTTGCTTTTTCACCGTTACCAAGCCTTATTTCATAGCCTTTGCGTTCTTTTAAATGAGCCAAATTTATTATAAAAGACCTGTGACATCTGAAAAACCGATTGGCGGGCAACTTAATTTCAAGCTCGGATAAAATACAGGGATATACTATTATTTTTTCACCAACGCGAATTAAGGAGCGTTTGTTTTTTGCTTCTATGTATATAATATCATCGTAGCTTATTCGCACTATTTTAGGTTTTTGGTTCAAAATCAAATAATCATTCCCGCTAAATGACTTTAAATAATCATCGAGTGCTCTAAATAACTTTTTATCTTCAATTGGTTTGGTTAAAAATCTAAACGCGCTGACCTCAAAGCTTTCAAATACGGCGTTAGGATAGCTCGACAGGAATATAATAGCGGCTTTTTGATTATTTTCTCTGAGTATTCTGATTGTTTCAATACCGTTTAAATCACGCATTTTATAATCCATAAAGATTAAATCATATTGTTTTTTACTTTCTATAAAAGAAAGCCCGTCGGAAAATTCATCAAAAACAAAAACCATAGCTCTATCTTCCGCATACAGTCGCAGTTTTTCTTTCAAGGTATTACGAAAAAATTTCTCGTCATCGCATATTGCTATATTCATTAAGAATCTCCTCCCCCATCGTTATTTAGCCGTTAATTTATTTTAACATAATTCGGCAAAAAAATCAATAACTTTCGTTTGGCTCTCTTTTTTTGCGGTTTCGCTCTGAAATTATAGACAAGATTCAGGTTTTTGTCTAAAGTTATGAACAAAAGCAGTAAGGGGGGGAGCGGAATGTGGGATTGGTTTTTTAAGTTATTGCGTTCTTAAATCCGGTATAATTATTACAGAAGCAAAGTATTCCGTATTTGGTATGAAAATGCCGGATACGGAATACTTTTATAAAAAGCGGCAGACAGTGTTCAACAGGAAAGCTTTCACTCTAAAGAATATCTGCGGGAGAAACACCCTCGTGCGATAAAATCCTGTTTATAAGACTCTTTCCGGTTCATGAAGTATGGATTCTATTTATAAAAACCCTATCCCGATTTTATAAATCGGGATAGGGTTTTTATTTTACCTGATTTTTCTAAGTTTCAAATTCCCCGTTTTCGCGTTTTCTGCTGTTGTAGATTCCGATTAGGGTGCAGGTAGCGATTGCTCCTGTTAATGCGATTCTGATAATTGTAATTGAGGCGTTTTCACCTGTGAAAGGATTACCGTCTCTTGCATTGCCAACAAAACTGCTTAAATTAGGACTGCTTAAATTAGAACTGCCTCCTCCGCCTAAATTAGCGGCATTATTACCGCTACTGTTGCTGTTGCTGAATCTCATAGGTGCGGTTTCGGATAAAACATACATTGACGCGTGGGTAATTCTAATCGTAACAGAGCCGTTGGGATTCACCGTAAGAGAACCGTCAAGCGCTACATTTCCGTTTTCGCTTACGTAGAAAAGTCTGGCGTTTTGTGCGTTTATGCCGTTCTCTTTAAGCTGCGAGCTTGAAATCGAAAACGCTGCCTCAAAGCCGAACTCACCATGTGCGGCAGGAACAATAACGATACTGTTTGCGGCGATTTGCACCCCGCTGATATTAAGTTGATTGTAACTGCCTACAAAAACAACATTCATGTTAAGGTCAATAGTGCGGGCGTTGCTTGTGATTTTGGCGGGGTCAATTGAGATTACCAAATTGTTTTCAAGCTGAATCTGAACGGTTTTGCCGTTGGCTTTAATCGCCTGAAGGGTGTTTGCGCTTATTATAGTGCCTGTTCCGCTGTCAAGAACGACACGAGGGTTATTTTCACTCAGCGACTGTGTAACAAGCGAATTAAGGCTCTTGTTACCCGAAGCGCTTTCACCCGTACTGTCGTTTTGGTTATTGCCTGAACCTCCCGAGTCCGTATTATTGGTATTTGGGCTTGGCGAGGGATTGGGTGAAGGATTCGGCGGCGGGTTTGGCGATGGATTCGGCGGGGGCGGCGGCGGTTGATTCACCGTGACGGTCGCTTTGCCGGAAACTGTATTGTCAACTTCTGAAATAGCTGTTACTGTAAGCGTTGCGGAGGTTTCATTCGTAGCTACTGTAAGAACACCGCCGCTCGTAATAGCTGTGTTCATTCCGGTAGCGCCGCCTGAAACAGTCCAGGTTACGCTTTGGGAAGGGTTGTTTTGACCCGCTACAACTGCGCTGAACGTATGTGTCCCGCCCCTGTTCAAGGTAACTGTAGCCGGATTTACGGTGACAGAAGTTACTGTTATTACAGGAGGCTTGGGAGGGTCGGGCGGAGGCTCTGTTACCGTAACTATTGCAGAAGCCCATTTTGCAGGATTATCCGCTGATACGGCGTAAACAATAAACGGTATTAACGCCTGGTCTTGGTGTACGGTGAGCCTGCCCTCTTGATTTATGGTTGTATTCGGGTGTACATTGCCGTTAATACTCCATTCAACGTCCTGCGACGGAGAGTTTTCGCCTAAGACTGTCGCGGAGAACCCAAACTCCGTACCTCTCACAATGTTTACCGAAGTAGGATAAATAACCACGTCGGTTATTACAGGCGGTGGGCTTTTAAAATGCGCTGTTACGGTTACGTCTTCGGCAGGCATGATAAAGGCAGTTGTCGGGCTTTCTTCATCATCAAAGCTTACATCTTCGCTGTCAGCCGTCCATTTGTCAAAGAGCTGTCCTTCGGGCGTGCTTGCGGTTATTTCGACCGTAACGCCCTCCTCAAATATACTGCCGTCACTTGTCCCACCGTATACGGTTACAGTGTAAGTAGGCGTTGTAGGCTGGCTGAAAATCGCGTGTACTATGACGTTGCCGTTTGGCATGGTAAAATGAGTATCACGGGCGTTCCTGTCTGCGAAAATTACGTCTGAGTTGTTTGTCGTCCAGTATGAGAATTCACGACCATCATAATCATCGCCTGCTTTTATTTCAACCAATGTACCTGCCTTGAAATAACCGTCGCCCGATTTGTTAGGTGCGTTACTCTCCACGGTTACTGTAAAAAGGTCAGGTTCGGGCGGCAGGTTGTCCCAAACCGCCGTTACTGTAACGTTGTTTGCAGGCATTTCAAATGTAGTAATCGAATTTTCCCCGTCTTCAAAGGTTACACCCGCGCTTATGGTATCCCACCTTACGAATTTGGTATTATTAAAAGTAGGCGTTCCCGCGTTTATTGTAACCGTTTCGCCGAAAGCGTATTCGCCGCCTCCGATGGCGTTTGTACTTCCGATACTGTTTACAGTGACGGTGTATTTAATATCTTCAAATGTTGCCCTGATTTCTACATCATGTGAGGGCATTGTAAAAGTAGTTGTTTCGCTTTGAGAATTGGCTAAAGTTACGCCGCCGCTAACCACTTCCCATTCTTTAAATTGCTTTCCTGTGGGCGGGGAGCTTGTAGAACGTATTGTAACCGTCGTGTTTTCATAGAAACTGCTTCCGCCGTCAGCCGTGCCACCTGTTATTATTAGGTTGTATTGGGGTATATCATCGAAAACAGCCGTTATGGCTACAGCGTTCGAGGGCATTATAAAGGTAGTTGTAGCGTTGTTACGGTCAGCTAACGTTGCACCGCCTGAAACCACAGCCCATTCTTTAAATTGCTTTCCTGTGGGCGGTTCTCCCGCTTCTATTGTAACTGTAGCGCCGCCCGCGTAATAGCCGCCTCCGTCGCCGCCGCTTACAGTCACCTGAAAGGTATCAGGTTCGGTCTGCCCGAAATTAGCTGTGATTGTTACATTGCTTGCGGGCATTGTAAAGGTTGTGTCTGCACTGCTCTTGTTATTGAAAACCACGCCCTCAACGTTTGCCGTCCATTCGATGAAAAGCATACCCTGCGGCGGGTTGTCGGCGCTGATAGATATTACATCGCCCTCATAGAAAGGCGCACTGCTTAAAGATTGGTTTGTTCCGTGTTCCATTGTAACAGTGTATGTAGGTACATCTTCAAAAACAGCCGTTACGGTTACAGCGTTGCGCGGCATTGTAAAGGTAGTCGCGGGTTGGGTTGCGTCTGTCAAAAGCACGCCCGCGCTGACGGTTTCCCACCTGACGAATTGCCGTCCGAATAACGGTGTTCCCGCATGTATGGGAATAATATCTCCGCCTCGGTATGCCCCTGCGCCTGTCGCGTCTGTCGTTTCGCTTATTACCGCTACGGTGTGCCAAAACGTCGGCGCGCTTCTTTCCCATACCGCGTAAAGCTCTAAATTCTCAAAAACCCTTATAAATGCGCCTGCTCCAACATCAAATCCCGAGCCGTCTTCTTCAGTATTCCAACCGACAAACTCATAGTCAAGTCTTTCAAGGTCGGTAGGGCTTGCGATTTTTGCCTCCTTGCCTATTATGTAGTCTTCCGGGGGAGGCACGGTGTTATAAGCGCTTGTATGACCGTTGCCGTAATAAGTAATTGTGAATTTTTCTCCCGGAGTAGGGCGCATGGGGAGAACGGGACGGTTCAATGAGGAGTCCCAACTCCAGATTGAAAAGTCGAAATTTGCAGAGCTTTCCCATTCCGCCTGACCGGTAGTACTCGAGTTAAAACTAATACCCTGCGTTGAATCTGAACCTTGCAGATAATTAGCGTCAATCACCGTATCGTTTCCGTAGACATTCATACCCATGTTGGCGTAGTTATTGCTGAGAGAGAAAATCAGGTTAGTATTGGTGGCTGTACCCGCAATACGACCGACATTTGTACTGCCACTTACCGAACCGTTAAGCGCTACGCAATCTGAAACCCGACTTGATGAGTCGTCGCTGTTACCGACTATGCCGCCTATATTCTGTCCCGAAGAACTAATCTGCCCTGTAGTATAGCAATTTTGAATCCGACTTCGGTTTACGCCTGCTATACCGCCGACAGCGTTGCCTGTTCCGGTTACGTTAGCGGTGGTGTAACTGTTTTCAATAGTTGCGTTATTTACTCCGGCTATACCGCCGAGCCAAAACCCGCCGTTTACACTGCCGGAGAAAGAACTTTGTTTTATAATACCGCTGTTTGCGCCTGCAATACCGCCTGTACCTGCATTACCGGTACTTGTGACACTGCCGGAAACGCGGCAATTTTCAATAGTGCCGACGTTAGTTCCGGCTATTATCCCTATTGGCGAATTGTCAACAACATTTGCGCCCTCTATTATAAGGTCTTTCACTGTACCGCCGTTTGTGGTGAATAAACTATCGTCCAAACCCACAATAGTAAACCCCTGTCCGTCAAAAACGCCCGAAAACGATGTTATAGGCGTCCAAGCGTTAGCGGGAGTAATGGTAATATCGTCATACAGGCTGTAATAAGCGCTGTCGTCAACCGCTTTAAGCGTTGTGACGTCAACTACCCTGTATGGCTTTTCGGCTGTACCGTCGCCCATGTCAACGACTGATGCGAACACCTCCGTGAAGAGTACAGGCGTTACCATAAATAAAAATGTAACGGTAAGCAGGCAGGAAATCACCCTTGTCCTGAAAGGGCAACGGGTATATGAGCCTGAAGGCGGATTATGGCTTTTGAATTTGCCGATGACTCCGTAGTACATTACCGCAAATAAAACTGCAATAAGGCAGGGAAGAAGCATTAGCGGGTGCCGTTCCATAAATCCCGAGAGTTTCGCGACAGTCCTTTGTCGCCTGTTTGTATAAACTTCCATGTTTATTACCCCCTGTCAATATTTGGGCGCATTATGGCACTTTAATTGTATAGCTATTTTACCATGTTTCCACGGGTATGTCAAGTGTTTTTTGTTGAAAATGTAATTTTTTTTACAAAAAAAACTAAAAATGTTCAAAAAAAGGAGTCTTTCGACCCCTTTTTTGCGTTAAAATGTCTTTTTTCTCACAATATTTTCGGCTACTCTCAGTAACAAAATATCCGCATTAAACGGCTTGACAATAAAATCTCTCGCTCCCAGTTCCAACGACATAGAAAGGTTTGCCGCCGTTCCCTCAGCTGTAA
The DNA here is from genome assembly GCA_009776305.1 of Oscillospiraceae bacterium. Lineage (GTDB taxonomy): Bacteria > Bacillota > Clostridia > Oscillospirales > Ruminococcaceae > Ruminiclostridium_E. Next base: position 8,792 of record WRLY01000006.1, read on the forward strand.
GGAAAATTATGGGGGTGTCCTTGTGCTCAGGGCGGGCGCGTATGACATGAACCAAATCGAAACCGCTCATTCCGGGCATTTTGTAATCCAATATAAATAATTCGGGAACAATTTGGTCTAAAACCATTTCCGCCATAGTCGGTTTTGCCAAAGTATATACTTTATACTTATCGGAAAGCACCGCGGATATGCTTTTCAGAATTAAAGCGGAGTCGTCAACCACCAAAATCTGCAATTTACGCTGTGCTTCCTCACAGTCAAGCTGTTCTATTATATAAGGCAGGTCGTGTTTAAGCAGATTGATATAGGCGGGGTTGTGTGCGTTGTTTTCTCCCACGAGGGATTTCGGGACGTTTTTTAAATTCAAAATCCGTTTATAAAAATCGGAGAACCGTGCGGCAAAGCTTTGAATTTCATTTGCCGAAACACCGCCTCTATAAATTTTATCAAGCTCTTGAGAAAAATCATAACAGCCGATTTCTTCTAAAGCTGTTTTTATAAGGGGGAGGCATGAAAAATTCTGTTTCCCTGTTTTGGCTAAGACATTCAGTACCGCCGGCGCTTGGTTTAGCAGAGCCGAAAGTAATTCAAAATATTCTTCTGCCGTAACGGAAGGTTTTTGGTCGGCAAACCCACGCACATTTAAAGCGGAAATACGCATTAAAGCGGGCAAATAAAACCGATTTCCTTTAAATTTCATTCCGAACCCTCCTTTCGGGACAATACTTCAGAAGCTACTGATTTTCACCGCTCGAAAGCGTTTCCATCATCTGTGTCGCCCCTTCGTAATCCATCATGATAACCGATTCTTTAATTCTCTCGATTTCCTCGCGTATTACCTCGTTTAAATTAAGCGCGTCAAGATTCTCAAGCTCCTCGTCAATCGCCTCAAAATTTGTTTCGTCAAAAGCGGCTACCATACGCTTAAAGATTTTCGGAAGTTCCTCGGGTATTTCAGTCGCTTGGTTGCCTTTTACCGCTAAAGCATCTTTGATTTCATCTTTCAAACATTCAAGCTCTTTAAGAAGGCCCGTTAAATTTTCCCAACAAGACATGACGTCTTTTCTTTTTGCTACCTCTTCAAGCTCTGCCGCCTTTTCGGAAAGCCGCGTAGCTCCGATATTTGAGAGTGAGCCTTTCATGCTGTGCGTTGCAATCTCGAAATCATAAACGTCTTCAAAATTCGCCGCTTTTTTATGGTATTTGTCAATTTCTGCAATCATAAGTTTAAGCGACGTTTCATAAACACTTTGTTGTCCCGATGAGCGTTCAAGTCCCAAGTCTGCCGACAATTCGCTAATCTTAGCGACCTTCTCCATGAATTCACTGTTGTCGCTTGGTTTTGACTCGGTTATGGATTCGGGATTTGATTCGGTTTCAGTTTCCAAAGGTGAAAAAATCTGCTTGTCGGCGGGAAGCCAATCGGATAAAATTTTGAAAAACTTTGCCTTTTCAACAGGCTTTGTGAGAAGGTCGTTCATTCCCGATTCCAAAAACAGCTCTTTCATACCTGTCGAGGCGTTTGCTGTAAGGGCGATTATAGGAATGTCTATGCCCATGCCGCGAATGATTTTAGTAGCTTCAGCGCCGTCCATTTCAGGCATCATGTGATCCATCAGCACAAGGTCGTATTGCTTTTCAGACAGCATTTCAATCGCCTGTTTGCCCGATATAGCCGAGTCGGGCTTAATTTTGCAAAGCTTTAAAAGTCCGCGCGCTACCGTAAGGTTGATTTTATTATCGTCCACAACCAAAACTTTTGCATGAGGCGCGAATAGAGCAACGCCGTTTCCGTTTTTGGAAACCCGCATTTCATCGCCGGAAATCTTTGGAATCGTAATTTTAAAAATACTGCCCTGTCCGTAAACGCTGTCTAAGGTGATTTCCCCGTTCATTATTTCAACTAAGCTTTTTGTAATGGAAAGCCCCAGTCCCGTTCCTGATTTGGTGCGGTTTTTAAGCACGTCCACCTGGGTGAAAGGGTTGAACAAATGCTCTGCGTCCTCCTGTTTTATGCCCGTTCCGGTGTCGCTTACCGAAAATATAATTTTTTCTTCCTCTGAGGTTACGGTAAAGGTAACGCCGCCACGGTCAGTAAACTTAACCGCGTTGCTGAGAATGTTCAAAAGCGCCTGCCGTAGCCTTGTATCGTCTCCGTATAAACAAGCGGGTATTTGCCCGTTTGTGCTGTAATTATATTCAAGCTCTTTTTTCTGCGCCAAAAATCTCACCATCGAGTTTATATTTTCCATTAATTCGTTAAAATCATAATCCCTCGGGTGTAGACTTAGTTTTCCTGCCTGTATTTTGGAAATGTCAAGAATATCGTTGACTATTTCAAGCAACGCCGAGGTTGATAATTTTATATCTTCCACCCGCGAGCGTTGCTGAGGCTCCAAATTGTCTGAAAGCAACAGCTCTGACATGCCTAATATTACGTGCATGGGGGTGCGGATTTCGTGAGACATATTCGCCAAAAACAGGGACTTAATTTCCGAAGCCGCCTGCGCCGCCTCTCTTTGGACTTTAAAAAGATGTTCTTTCTCGGCGCTTTCGAGCGCCTTCTGCCGTAACGCCTTTTCCTCTCGCATATCGCGGGTATACCCGACTACGGCGTAGCTGTCTTCAAACTCAACGCGAACAAGGGTGATTTCGGCAGGCATGAATGTGCCGTCGGAGGGGATTCTGTGTAGCCACTCGAAATGGCGGTAGCCGTTGTCAAAGGCTTCTTCAACTAATCTTACGGCTTTGGCGTAAGAGCGTTGACCGTCGGGCTGAAATTCGGGAGAGCACTCGAAAAATCTTTCGGTATATTCTTTTTTTGTTTTAAAACCATAGGTTTTTAACGCCGCTTCATTACAGTCGATTGTAACGAAACTGTCATCCCAGATTTGACAGCAGAGGGGGCAGGTGTCCAGCATAAGTCTTGTGATATTATGCTGTTTTTCCAACGCTTTGCTAAAGGCGTTGTCAGACTCCCGGCGTTTATTCATTTCAGTTATAACCCGTTGTTCCATTCCTATAATAGAACGCTCTAAAATCGAAAGCTCATCATCAATACGCAGTTTGGGCAGATGGGCGGTGGGAGTTTCCCCAACCATGAAGTTGCTCACTTTTTTAGATAACATATTTATAGGGGCAATAATATATTTGCTTGATACATGCATATTGAATAAAAAGCACATCAAGAAAAGAATTATCGCCATGAGAGCGTATAAAGCAAAAACGGAGTCGCGTTCGTGCATCATGTGCTCCATTGAAATATCAGCGCTGGCGTAACCCGCAACGCTTCCGTCGGCGCGGTAAATAGGCTCGTGTGCCGTAAGCATCCAACCCCAGTGGGTTGTGATTACATACGGCTCAACCGTTTCGCCTTGTAAAAGCATACTGAGAACGTTCATGTCGTAATCGTTTTCAATCCAGATTTCGTAATCACCGAGGTCTAAGCGCTCCTCTTCATCTTCGTCCGCGTCGAAAACAAAAAGCTCACCATCTTCTACAGGTCTTGAAATATAAACGTACAAAACGTTGTTTTCTTTTTGTATGAGTTGCAAAAACTCCAGAGTCCTTTCATACTCCTCGTCTTTTTCAAGGGTGTCAAGGTATCTGTCAATCGTTTCGCCGCCTATTACATTTGCCGCTATACGTGATGTGGCGACGCTTCTGCTTATGTATTCTCTTTCGATACGCCTGTTATGGTTATAAGTCAAGGTAAACAGTATAATTATATTGAGTAAAATCGCCAATATAATATCAAAAATAAGCAGGCGAAACCGCAACGACTTAATCAGCGTAACTTGTGAAAATAAGCCTGCTTTATTGTTTTCCGGTTTATTTTCCAAGGGGTTTTGCGAATTGCCCTCATTTTTCATTTTTTCGCCCTCTTGTGGAAATTTACTATATTTAATTACATTATAATATATTTTTCATTAAAAGTCAATAAAAAATCAATAAATTTTTAACATTTTTTAACAAAGTCTGTTTGCCCGAATCCCCCAAATTAAAAGCTCCGAAGAATTAAATCTTCGGAGCTTTGGTTTTTTAAACTAAACTAAATTAAACTCGCCTCTTACCTCTGTTTCAACAGTCCCGAGTGTGGTATAAGTGCCGTGGTCAACCTCTGTGCCGTCGGTGTACCAGACTTTTGCTTTTACGCGGTATAATCCCGGTTCAAGTTCGCCGAAAATGGCGGCGGGTGCACTGAAGTGCAATAGCATGTCTTGGCTCGCCTCCATTCTGTACATCCAAGCCAAGTTGTTTTCAACCTGCTTTACCGTCCTCCACGCGCCGTCTTTATATACAAAAAGAGAAAAATTCGGGTCGCCGCCGAAGTCTTCGGGTTTTCTGCCGTTCGGTTGGTTTATCTTTACATCAAAAGAGATACTGCCGTCTTTCATGTCCCCGGCGCTTACATTATAGTCGTTTTCGAAAATAACGCTGTATTCCTCTTTTGAATTTGTCCGTCCGCCTAACCAAACGCCCTTACTGTCAAAAACATGGCGAGTGCCGTCCATAACATAAACCCCGGTAACCCGCACTCCGTCATTGAAGTAGAATTTGTTGCCGGTTGAGCTTGATGTAGCCCAGCCTGTATATTTTTCTCCGGGCGTACCGTCCGGATTTACAAGACGGGTTGTTCCGTCAACGGTTGTGAACGCCGCTGCGCTTTGAATGGTGAACGCGAAAATCATGACCAACACCAAAATAACTGAAAATGCTTTTTTCATAATTTTTTCCTTTCATTGTCCCTGCCCGCTTATGCGCCGGCAGACTTAATTTAATTATAGATTAACACATTATCAGCAAATTGTCAAGACAATAAATAATTTTAGTAAAACTATTGACAAATGTAAAATTTTGTGTTATATTAAATCATATAAAACATATATGTTTTAGTTTTGTTAAGGAGGAATATAAAAAATGGCAGATAATAATTATAAATTTGAAACCCTGCAACTCCATGCGGGGCAGGAAAGTCCCGACCCGGCAACCGATTCGCGAGCCGTTCCTATTTACGCTACCACCTCTTATGTATTCAAGGACTGCGCTCAGGCGGCGGGGCGGTTTGCCTTATCTGAAGGGGGAAACATCTATACAAGACTGATGAATCCTACCAGCGACGTATTTGAAAAACGCATAGCCGCGCTTGAAGGCGGCGCGGCGGCGCTTGCTACCTCTTCCGGAGCGGCGGCGGTTACTTATGCCGTTCAGAATATTGCGTCGGCGGGGGATAATATAGTATCTGACAGGCGTCTTTACGGCGGTACATATAACCTTTTTGCCCATACTCTGCCCGGTTTCGGTATTAAAACTACCTTTGTTGACGGAGATAATCCCGAAAACTTTGAAAAAGCCATTGACCAAAATACAAAAGCAATATTCATAGAAACCCTGGGAAACCCGAATTCCACCATAGTTGATATTGAAGCTACAGCGGCAATCGCACATAAACACGGTATTCCGCTCATTGCTGACAATACTTTTGCGACCCCTTACGCGCTTCGCCCCATTGAATACGGTGCTGATGTAATTGTACATTCGGCTACAAAATTCATCGGCGGACACGGAACGGTGATAGGCGGGGTTATTGTTGACTCGGGAAAATTCGACTGGGCGGCAAACGATAAATTCCCCGGACTGTCAAAACCAAACCCGAGCTATCACGGCGCGGTATTTTCCCAAGTAGCGGGCAATTTAGCCTATATCATAAAAATCCGCACCACCCTTATGCGCGATACCGGCTCAACGATTTCGCCGTTTCATTCTTTCCTTTTTCTGCAGGGGCTTGAAACCCTGTCGCTTAGGGTAGAGCGTCACACCCAAAACGCCCTTAAAGTGGTTGAATACCTGTCGGGACATTCTAAAGTTGAGGCGGTAAATCACCCTGTAATTAAAACCCATCCCGATAATAAATTATATCACAAATATTTTCCGAACGGCGCGGGTTCGATTTTCACCTTTGAAATCAAAGGTGGTGCGGAGGAGGCTAAAACCTTTATAGACAGGCTTGAATTATTCTCGTTGCTTGCCAATGTAGCCGACAGCAAATCTTTAGTTATTCATCCCGCGAGTACCACACATTCTCAGTTATCAGAGGACGAGCTGGCTGAACAGGAGATTAAGCCGAACACAATCAGGCTTTCAATAGGAACCGAGCATATTGACGATATAATTGCCGATTTAGAGCAGGCGTTCCGTTAATATCAAAGTAAAAACAAAAACCGAAACTTTAAGTTTCGGTTTTTGTTTTTATCTTAATATTAAATTAATTAAAAGTACACGCGATTAAAGTATAATTTTGAAGGGTGTTTACCAATTTGCCGTCGTTGTCCCAAACAGGTAGAATTTCACCGCCCGAATAGGATAGGCAGTAATTAAAATCGGAATTGTTGTTTTGTCGGTGATTGTTTACACATTCGGCTATTTTTTCAGCTTCCCCAATAAAATTCACCCCAAGAGACCAGGCTCGCCCCGCGCAACTGAACATGATGGTGTTATCGGATTTTGCCTCGTACATTTCCCCGAGTATTTTCTCAGCGCTTAACAGCGTTTTATCACCGTCTATATTGGCAAATTCTATTTTCGCGCCGGATTTCATAAAGCCTGTCGCGTGAATATATTCGGTACCCTCGACAACGCCGAGAAACTGGCGGACGATTTTTGTACCGTTGGGATAGGTTAAAATAGCGGGAATTACCCCCGACGTCCAATAAGCCACGTTGTTTTCGTCAGTTATCATGCCTTTTTTCTTTAGGTATTCGAGAGCGGTTATACCGTTAATGGCTTTCAGGATTGTATTTTCCGCATCAGAAACTTCGGCAATGTCGCCGAAACTGTTGTCGTAAATGAAAGCGTTGGTGTAGTGGAATTTTGGGTTGACATTGCCGTAAAGTGCGATAAACGCGAATGTTTGGGCAGACGCTTTGCCGTTGACATAGACATAGTGAGCGTTCTCTACCCCCTCCATATTGTAGGCTATAGTTCCGAATAAAGGTACGGACTCAGGAAGTCCGTTTGCGATTTCCACTAAATTATCGCCTGTAAAGTGGTTGGCAAGCGGCAAAAACGGAATGACCATTTGGGGCTTTTCTTCAGCGTATAAATCCGCGCACAAACGGGTGAATTCTTCACCGATTTGCTCGCCGGTTTTGTCTCTTAAATTTTCAATCGCATTTATTGAAAAATATGCGTCGTCGGAGGTGAGCATGGTTACAGATAAGGCTATGTCTCCACACATTCCGCCTGCTCCTATGTATGAGGAAACGCAACCCGCACTCTCAAAAGGCAATGCATCCGCAATTGCCTGTAATGTATCGGTTTCCGCGAATTCATGATAAAAATTGACAATGCCAACGGTGTTTTTAAGGGCGTTCTTTTCGGGATTCAGCTGTTCCCGAATTTCTTTTACCGCCGCTTGCGGGTCGTCGATTTCAGTCGTCATAGCTGTGTAAACTTTAACCATATTCTTAATATTCTCCTCTCGCTTTATGTACAGCGGTATTTAAGATTCCGGATTCTTTTCTCCTGCCGCAACCTCTAACGACGCTTTGCGGAAACTGTCCTCAACGTTCAGGAATGCCTCAACGACTTTGGGGTCGAAGTGCGAGCCGCTGTCCTCTTTTATTATTTCCACTGCTTTTTCGTGTGAGAAAGCTCTTTTATACGGGCGCTCGGATACTAACGCGTCATAAACGTCCGCGACCGCCATCACCCGCCCCTCTAAAGGAATGTTCTCGCCCGCAAGTCCTCTCGGATAACCTTTACCGTTCCATTTTTCATGGTGGTAGCCTGCGAAGAGCTTGGCGTGTTTTAAAAATCCGTCGTCGTCGGTTCTGCTGATAATCCGGTCTATTATTTTTTCACCTTCATCGCAATGCTCTTTTATTATATCGAATTCTTGCGGGGTGAGCTTGTCGGTTTTGTTAAGTATTGAATCGGGGACGCTGATTTTTCCTACGTCGTGCAGTTGCGCCGACGGTAAAAGCAGGGATTTATCCCATTTTGACAGCTCGCTTACATAACATTCCATTCGGATAAGCTCGCTCACCAAAAGTTCTAAGTAAACCTGTGTACGCTCGATATGCCCGCCGGTTACATGGTCGCGGCTTTCCACCATATCGGCAATTACGCTCATGGTGGCATTGTGAATGTCGCGCAGAGCCTTTTGACTTTTTTTAACAAGACTATCGGTTTCAATATGGGTTTGCAGTCTTTTTATAAGCACGGGGGGCGAAAAGGGCTTTGAAATAAAGTCCAACGCGCCAAGCTCAAACCCGCGTATTTCCGATTCCGAGTCGTTTTTCGCGGTTAGAAATATAACCGGAACGGATTTTAAATTGGCGTTCTTTTTCATCATCGCCATAGCCTCAAAGCCGTCAATTTCTGGCATAACCACGTCTAAAAGAATAAGGTCGGGTATGATTTTCTCGGATAATTTAAACATTTTCTCGGCGGAGGGGAGGGCATAGGCTTTGTACAAACCCTCAAGCGCCATTTTAGCCGCCGCTAAGTTGGTGTTGCTGTCGTCAACTATAAAAATTGTTTTCATGCACTTCGCTTCTCCGTTAATTATTATTCCTACCTTAAATGTTTACGTAATTTTTTAGTGTCATATAAAATTGTACTAAATTTTATGCCGAAAGTCAAGAGGTTTTAGTGAAAATAACCCGCTGTTTTTGAAAAATAGCAGAAATTTTGTTAAAACTATTCCCATTTTGCCCAAACATCGGGACGATAACCAATGGTCGCGCTTTTGCCGTTGCGGACAATTGGGGTTTTGTAAAGCGTCGAACATTCAAGGAGTTTTTCCGGTTTTGCCTCGGGGCTCAAATACTTAAACAGGTGGTATTCATCGGCTTTTTCCGAGACAAGTGCCTCTATTCCGACTGCGCTGATTACCGAATTAAGCTCACCCTTACTGAGTCCTTTTTGTAAAATATCAACAGACTGGAACTTTACCCTGCGCTCTTTGAAATACCGCTCGGCTTTTTTTGTATCGAAACATTTGGATTTTCCGAAAATTTGAATATTCATCTTTTTCTCCTTTTTTTGATAATTATATCATTTTTTACATTTTAAAGCAAATCCGACTATATATTGGTAATTTCTAACAATTATTATACAGAAACAATATGCAATTTTGACGAAATTAAAGGAAACATTTTATTTCTTCTGTTTTTTTTGATATAATTGAAAAAGTATCTTTAATTCGATAAAAAGGTAGGATTGTATAATGAGCAGACGAGTGAAGACAATAAAGAATTTATCCGCGTTTTTACTTGCCGTTTTTATGACGGCGGAGTTATTATTCGGCAATTCCGTGACTGCCGCCGCTTCGGCGTCGGAACTCGCGGCGGGTATTTTAAGCGCTTATCCGGAGCTTTCGGCGGTTTCTTCCGGCTCTGAGGTTACTGTAAGCGGGACGGTTACTAATGTCAGGACGGCTTTGGAACTTAATGTTCCCGCGAACTTAACCGTTAATTGGGGGGCGGTGTTTTCCGGCGCCCCGACCAGAAGCTCCTACATATTAAATCTTACGGGTTCGGGGGTTTTTAACCTTACCGAAAACGGTTTTATAAGCAATTCCGGGGTTGGAGGTGCGCTAAATGTAAGCGGCAAGGGCGCAAACGTTAATATTACCGGAGGCAGGCTTTCATCGAATACAACAAGCGGCGCTGCCGTAAACGTTGTGGCTGACGGCGTTACGGTAAACGTTACTTCGACCGGTATTGTTGAAAATCTCGGAGCCGGCTCGGCTGTAAATATCACGGCAAATGTTTTAAATACTGTGGTCAATGTCGCGGGCGGCAGGGTTTCCTCAATTCCCAACGGCTACGCAATCAACGACGGCGGAATGACTGTTTGTGGCAATAATACCCGAATTACAGTTTCGGACGGAGGGGTCGTTGAGGCGGGCACTGCCTGCGCCATTCGCTCTACAGGCGCGGAATCTAAGGTTGATGTTAAAAGCGGTATTGTCACAAACTACGCCGCCAGCAATTCAAATCCTACTGTTTATATGAACGGCGGCACAGGGCTGAATGTTACAGTCGGCGGAAACAGCGTGGTTAAAACCACCAATACCGCGTCTAATATAAGTTATGTTATACAAACCACGGGCAACGTACTTGTAAAGGATAACGCGCAGGTGATTGCGGCGGCGGGTCGGGCAATAAACCTTGTCGGCATGGATTCTGTCGCGACGATTGAGGGCGGAGTCGTGACCGCTACAACCGGAACAGCCATAAGCACAGCCACCACCAATGCCGCCACCGTGGCTAATTCAAAGATTATTATAAGGGGCGGAGTAGTCTCAGCGACTGAAGCTTCGGGCATTGCTATACGGGTTACAGGCGCAAACAGCGCTGTTGACATTTCGGGAGGGCGGGTAACCGCCACCACCGGTAATGCTGTCCGCGTTGAGGGAACAGGCAGAGTTAAGATAAGCGGCGGCTTTGTACTTGCTTGGGGGAACATGCAAAGCAGTGTTATTTCAACCAGTCCCTCCAACCCCGCAAATGTAAGCATAACCTCCGATGCAATGGTTGCGGCTTGGAACACAACTACGGGTACGGGAGTTTACAAGGAGGGGACAGATACCGCGCTTGCGGTATTCCCCGTAGCGGCGGCTCAAACGGTGTTTTGGCATAATAACGGCGTAACAGGTGGCATATATTACGCCAAAGGCACAAATAAAGGCTTTTTCCCGCTTAATGTTGTTGTCACTTTTGACCCGAATGAACATGCTCTTATTTTTAACGTTGCAGACGGCAAATTTTACACCGATGTAAACGATACAGGACTGCCCACCGATAATCCGCTTTATAACGGGCAGTCCGATGCTTGGAACTGGGATTCCGATACAGGCGTTCTTGACCTTGACGGGTTTATATGGGCAACGTCCGCGTCGAGAGCTTTAATAATTCTCGGGGATTTAGCTATTGATTTAAAAGGCAAAAACACCTTTATTTCCACCGCTTCGGGGGGGGAATCTTATGGCATACAAGGCGCGGGTGATGTTATTTTTACAGGTGATGGCATACTAAGCGCCACCGCTAAGGCTTATGGCATTGAAATCAATTCGCTAACCCTAAACGGCGGCTTGATAAATTCAACGGCTACCGACCCGAATCAAGGTGCGGGACTGAAAACGATGAATTTTACAGTCAACGACGGTGAAATTACGGCTGTGGGTGGTAACGCTATTATTTACGAAAATTTTACGCCGCCGACGGCTTACGGCTATAAAATAAGCGCGAATCCTGACGGAAGCGGAGCGGAGGCGTTTAATATTCCTTATGACGGGCATTATTCTTACCACGATGACGACAAGTATGTCATGATTCAGGTTCATCAAAATCATTCGCTTACGGTGGAAAACGGTACGGGAAGCGGCGATTTTCCCGTGGGGACGCTTGTGAATATAATTGCTGACGCTCCGCCTGCGGGGTATATTTTCGATACATGGAGAACTGTCAATGGGGTTGTTTTTACCAACATAAATTCAGCCTCTACGTCGCTCATTATGCCCGAGAGAGAAATAACGGTGACGGCGGTTTATAAGCCTGTTTATACCCTTACGGTAATCGGCGGTACAATTTTCGGAGGTTCGTCTTCCGGAATCTACCCTGTCGGTGCAGAGGTTCAAATTGTGTCGTTTTCAGCTCCGCCGTCGGGTAATGTTTTCAGCGGCTGGACGGGCGGCGGGAGTGGTCGGTTCTCATTCTCGAATTCTATGCTGACTACATTTACTATGCCTGCGGAAAATGTCACTGTTGTCGGCAATTACAGGTATGTAGCTAACGTTACCGGTTCTTTCAGCCTTACGGTTGTGGGAGGTACGGGTTCGGGGGAATATTCTCCCGCCGCTCAGATTTCAATATCAGCCGACCAACCGTCCGAGGGGCAGGAGTTCGCCGGTTGGACGACCGAGACAGGGAATTTGGGGGTGTTTGCCGACGCGTCTAACCCCGAAACACTGTTTACGATGTCCGCAGGGAACGCCACGGTAACGGCTAATTACCGTGATATTAAGTATCCGCTTTTTGTTGTAAACGGTACAGACATTACAAGCGCGGGTTCATACACATTCGGGCAGACGGTCTCCCTTAGCGCCGACATTCCGCTTGAAGGCATGGAATTTATTAAATGGACGGCAAATGACGGCGGCATGTTTACAGAGCCGCGCTCTGTCGAAACAGAGTTCGTAATGCCTTCAAATCCCGCAACTGTGGCGGCGGAATTTGATTATATACGCTATAAGCTTACCGTTGTAAACGGTACCGACATGGTAAACGCCGGCTCGTATATAATGGGCTCTACCGTAAGCGTTTTAGCCCGCGATGCAACAGAGCCGAACCAAAATCTTGATTTCAGGACGACTGAAATAAACGGTGACGTATTTGTAAAATGGACAACGGATAACGGCGGGCGTTTTGCCAATGAGCTTTCGCCCAATTCCGCTTTTGTGATGCCGGCAAGCGATGTGACTATTACGGCTGAATTCGCGCCGAGGTACAGGCTTGTGACAGAGGGCGGCGGTATAAGTTCCCCCGCAACCCGCACGCGGGGCTACGGTTATTTCGCGGAGGGTACAGAGGTTGTTGTTACAGAACATCTAAGCGCTGCGGAACGCTTCGGCAGATGGATAATTGTTGAGGGCGGTGGCGGGATTTCAAATCCTAACGCGGTTATAACCACCTACATAATGCCTGCTAATACAGCAATTATCAAAGCCGAATCCGAAGAAACCGGTTCAACGCCGATTACGCCGAGTTCACAGGTTTCAAGAAATCCGCATACCCTTAACGTTTTGAACGGAAGCGGGAGCGGAAGTTATTATTCGGGTAATTATGTACCCGTCAAAGCCAATCAGCCGCCGCAAGGAAAGATTTTCGGCAGCTGGCAAATAACTAAAGGTCACGGTTGGTTTGAAAACGCCGATTCACCCCAAACCGAGTTTATAATGGCTGATGACGACGCTGAAATTACGGCGGTTTATACCGATGTGTTCACCCTTACGGTTGAACACGGGAGCGGCTCAGGTAAATTCCCCGCCGATACTATGGAAAAAATCATTGCCGACCCCGCGCCCGACGGCATGGTGTTCAGCGGCTGGACCAGCGACAGCGGTGGCGAGTTCTTTAACGCATTAGACATGATGACAAAGTACAGGATGCCCGACCATGACGCGACAGTTACGGCGCACTATGAGCATGTTTCTTCCCCAAACCTCGCACAGATTCCGGATTCCCCTAATAATGACAGCAATCCCGTCCCCCCGGACGCGGGCGAAAATTTGCCGGTTAATACCGCGCCTCCCGCTACAACCCCCGAATCTCAAAACCAAAACCCGAAAACTCGCGCCTACGGAACTTTTCCCGCTGTATTGACGCTGACGGCGTTGCTGTATATTGGCATATTCTTACTGCCGCGCAGAAACAGAAAAGGTTTTCGGAAATAAAATTTTAAGAAAAATTTCAAAAACTATTTACTACATACACGCTGTATGTTGCTATACATACAGCGTGTATGAAATTAAAAAACGCTTATGAAAAGGGGCTGACTGCAAAAAATCTTACATTTTCTTATGACAATGAAAATTTAATATTAAAAGATGCTTCTATTGACATGCAGACGGCTTATGAAATCGAGAGCTGTTCATTAAACATAGAAGATTTGACTCTTATTACTATTACCCATAATTTAAGGGAGGACAATCTGAAACGATATGACAATGTTGTTTACATGGACAACGGCATGATTGAAGAAGTCGGCGTTTATGAGAAATTAATGGAAAGGCAGGGAGGATTTTATGACTTTTCGTAGCTGAAAAGTGAAACCGAAGATAAAAATTGATAATTCTTTCTTGACATAGTGCGTTTTAAATATTATAATATCATTGTCAAAGATTTATTCGGTACGCCGCCAAAAAGAAAGGTTTCGACAACATGAAAAATATAAAAAGCTCTGACAGAAAATATCTTAAAGTATTTATACTTGCGGTCTGTGTTTTGATTGCATATAAGATTTTATTCAATTTCAGTTCGCTCGTTGGCGGAATCAGTCAGGTTTTAAGCATACTTTCACCGTTTATCACAGGTTTTATTATAGCATATTTCATAAATATTCCCTGTGCGTGGATTGAAAAACTTTTTTTAAAAATAAAAGCAAAGCCGTTTCAAAAAGCGGCGCGCTTGTTAAGCATTTTATTATGCGTAATTTTAATTATCACGCTCGGCATTTTCGGAGTGAGCAATCTTGTCCCTATGGTATATGAAAGTCTTAGCCAGCTTTTTATGTCTTTGCCGGAGTTTTTGGAACTGACCCTTGAATTTATAGGGGGGATTCCCTTAGTCGTAACGCTCGGACTCGACGTTTGGATTGACGGGCTTATGGAGCCGGATACCGTGAATGGTTTATTTTCAGACTTGAATCTTTCTCCTGTATCAAGCTCTATTCAATTAGCGTCAAGCCTTTTTACGGGGATTTTCAATTTTGTTCTTACCATTGTCTCAACCATTTATTTTCTCATAGAATATAAAAGCATTAAAGCCTATATAAAACGTCTTATAGGTTTGATTCCGAATACGGATAAGCGGCGCTCAACGTTAAAATATATTCATATTACCGATAAAAGCTTCCGGCAATTTATAACCTGCCAGATTCTCGATTGCCTTATTTTAGGAACTGCCGCGACAATCGCGCTTTTTATTCTAAGGTCGCCTTACGCCTTGGTTTTGGGTATGATGCTCGGTATAGTTAATATAGTTCCTTATTTCGGCGCGATTATAGGCTCGGTAGTGACTGTTATTATCATGTTTTTCACTAACGGCTTTGAAACTGCTTTGCTTTCGGCGATGATTTTGTTAATAATACAGCAGGTAGACGGCAACTTTATTAACCCTAAAATAATGGGAAAATCCTTTAAGGTAAGTCCCGTGCTTATTATAATAGCCATAACTGTTGGAGGAGCTATAGGCGGGGCGTTCGGAGGAATAAGCGGAACGATAGCCGGAATGATATTCGCTATACCGATAGTGAATGTTTTCAAAATCCTTTTGGAGGAGTATATGCAGGAAAAAGATGCGAGGACTCAAGCCTGAAAACAAGGAGAATTGACATTTTAAACTAATATATGGTATAATAACCACAGGGCGGAAAGGCGGTTTTTCTGTGAAGTTTTTTAAATCCGAAAAAAAGCAGGGATACACAATAATTATAGGGTGTGGACGCTTGGGTGCAAATCTCGCAAACACATTATCGGACATTGGAGAAGACATAATAATTGTTGATATTAACAAGAGTTCTTTCCGCAAGCTGTCCCCGTCGTTTGGGGGAATGACTATTTTGGGAGATGCATCGGAAGTCAGCGTGCTGATTGACGCTGAAATTGAAAAAGCGGCGGCGGTTATCTCGGTCACAAATAATGATAACACCAACATAATGATAGCCCAAATCGCAAAGGAGTTTTTCAATGTGCCTCACGTAATCGCACGGCTTTACGACCCGGAAAAAGAGTGTGTTTATAAGGAGTTCGGTATTGAAACAATCTGTCCCGCCGTTTTGTCTCTTAAAGAAATAGACAAATTGTTAAGTTTAGGACAGACTGAAACCGAAGAGGACGATAAAGCGGAATGACTGCATTATGAGCGGAGGCTGAAAACATGAAAACAAGGATTCTGCTTATCGGCGGTTTTAATAAGACAAAATCGCTGGCAAGCTCATTAATTAAAAAAGCTTATCATGTAACGGTAATCAACGGCGATATTGAAAAATGTCACATTTTAGCCGAAATAGAAAAGTTAGATGTTTTTCACGGTGACGGAACCAAGCCTTTCGTTTTAGAGCAAGCCAGCGCCGGTAGCGCGGGGATAGCCATTGCCTTAACCGAAAGTGACGCCGACAACCTTGTAATATGTGAGCTTTGCAAAAAAAAGTTCAATGTCGGAAAAACCATAGCAATTGTTTCAGACCCGAGAAAAACCGAATTTTTTTACCGCATGGGTATAGACGCGGTTGTTTGCGCTATAACTTCCATTGCGGGAATCATTGAACAGCAGGTTTTGATTGAAGCTATGGAAAATGCCATTCCGGCGCGCGGAGGGCAGGTTCAGTTAAAATATATTTCAATTTCCGGAACAGCTCCCGCCGCCGGTAAAAAATTAGCTGAAATTAATATACCTAAAAACGCAGTGGTGGGTTGTGTTTTGCGCGGAGAGGAAAGCATTATACCAAGAGGTAATACCCAAATACTCGCAGGAGATACCTTAATAGTCATAACGACCGGCGAGCATGAAATGTCGGTCGTAAAAACTCTTACAGGTCAATAAATGTGCCGGGGAGCATGACAGCAGCTATGATAAAAAACGCTTTTAAAGAGAACTATTACGGGAAAATCATAATGTTCATCGGGGGTTTATTGGTTGTTCCGCTTTTGGTACTGCCTTTTTATCCCGAAGAAATTAAATATGCGCCGTCTTTTATAATGTCGGCGCTTTTTTGCCTTGCTTTAGGTATGATGACGGGAATGATTCCGCGCTCTCAATTGGCTAAAAATCTGCCGTTTTTTAAAAAAAGCGCGGATTTTCAGAATAATAAAAATCCGCAACACCAAAAGGGCAGTCTGTACGTTCTGCTTATTTGGTGTTACGGATTTTTAATAGGCTCTGTCCCGTTTATTATATCAGGTCTTTTAGAGCCCATACACGCCTTGTTTGAATCGGTAAGCGGCTGGACCACAACAGGGCTTACTGTGACTGATGTAACCGCTTTGCCGCGTATTTTTTTATTTTACCGCAGTTTTATGCAATTCTGCGGGGGCTTGGGCTTTGTAATGGCTGTAGTCGCGTTCATGACCGGGAAACAATCAGCAAGCCTTTATGACGCGGAAAATCACCTTGACAGGCTTATGCCTAACCTGAGGCAAACGGGACGAATCATTTTTCTGATTTACAGCGGCTTTCTTGCCTGGGGTATTTTATTTTACAGGATTTTCGGAATGGAGCTTTTTGACGCTGTATGTCACGCCATGACCGCGCTTTCCACGGCGGGTCATACAACTCGAATAAACAGCATAGGGGACTACAGTAGCTTTCCGATTGAAATTATTACAATAATTCTTATGTTAATCGGCGCGTCCAATTTTGCTGTTCTGTTATTGCTGACTAAAGGTAAAATCCGAAAAATATTCAAAATTACCGAAATCAGGTTTATGCTGGGGCTTTTGGTTGTTTTCATACCGCTTTTTGCCGTTTCACTTGCGGTTGGTATGAATATGGGGGTGGGGGAAAGCTTGAGAAACGCTTTATTTGGGGTAGTTTCGGCGTTTTCAACCACGGGATTTTATAACATGGATTTTTTCACTATGCCGCCTTTTGCTCTCGGATTATTGTTTCTGCTTATTATAATAGGCGGCGGTGCGGGCTCGACCGCAGGAGGAATTAAGCTGTCGCGCACCTATTACATAATTCGTATAACCCGTGAAAATATACGCAAACGTTTATCTCCACATAACAGGGTAATCACGCCGGAATACAACACGGTTCGCGGTAAAGCGTCGATTGACGAATCGCTGATTGCAGATACTTTCGGATTTGTCGCATGTTATGTCGGGGTGTTTATTATAGGGTCGTTGCTTCTCACTTTGACAGAAGGGTGTTCTTTATTTGACGCTATGTTTGAGTTTGCGGCGGCGCTCGGTACTGTGGGTATTTCAAACGGTATTATAAATGCCGATACTGGCAACGCCACGCTTATTGTACAGATGGTCGGTATGACACTCGGCAGGTTAGAGATTTATGTCGTGTTCGCAGCGGCATATTCGGGGGTTTTGAGGCTGAGGGGGACAGCATAAAGGCTTGTTTACATGATTCTGTAAACAAGCCTTTTTATTTATTCGCTTTTTTTGAAAGCTAATTTCAGGAAAACAGGCGTAATCAGCGTGGTTATTACAACTACAATAATAATACTTGAAAACAAATCCAAATCCATAAGTCCAATAACCATACCCTTAGCGGCGACTATTATGGCGACCTCTCCTCTGGAAATCATTCCCGAGCCTATTTGGGCACATTCTCTTTTAGAATATTTACACAGCCACGCGCCGAAACCGCAACCGAGAAATTTTGTCAAAATCGCTACAACCAGTAATATAACCGCAAACAGTATGGTGTTCTTGTTTAACCCTTCAAACGACGTCATCATTCCGACGCTGACGAAGAAAATCGGTGAAAAAAACATATACGACAGCACAGTGTTTTTTTCCTGAATATATTCTTCCGCTTTGCAACTGCATAACGCCAAACCTGCGAAATACGCCCCCGTAATATCAGCCACGCCGAATCGTTCTGCCACATAAGCAAGAAGGAAACAAAACGCCAAACCGAAAATAGACAGCCTTCTTTTTTTACCGTACTTTTGACTTAAAAGTTTAAACAGCTTATACGCGCCGAAACCGCACGCTAACGCTAAAACGAAAAATACGCAAATCTTTGCAAAAGTCAGACCGATTGTCATAAGCTGTAGACCGCCGTCTCCCAGACTTATTATCATGGAAAGTAAAATTATACCTAAAATATCGTCAATAACCGCCGCTCCGAGTATTACGGTTCCGGCTCTTGTATTTAACTTACCCATTTCTTGTAATGTTTCGGCGGTAATGCTTACGGAAGTCGCAGTTAATATTACGCCGATAAAAATGCTTTTTAATAAATCCATACCAAAAAAATGAGCGATAGCAAATCCACCCGCAAGCGGCAACACAACGCCGAGCAACGCAACGACCAAAGACGTTTTTACCGAGCCACGCAATTGTTTCAAATCCGTTTCTAAACCCGCCGAGAACATAAGAAGTATAACCCCAACCTCGGCAAGCACCGTCATAACAATGCTGGGCTGAATTATTCCCAAAATTGCCGGTCCGAGTAATATACCGGCAAAAAGCGCGCCTACTACCTGAGGAAGCTGAATTTTTCTTGAAAACAAGCCAAAGGCTTTGGTTATTGCTAATATTAAAGCTAATTCAAATAAAAAATCGTACTGCATATAATGATTCTTTCTTTCTTTCTGTTAATATTTTTGCGGCTATAATTCCGCGCAAACCGCTATGCGGTCGCCAAACGCTTTTGCGCTGGGTTATTTGTTTTATTATAGCACATACAACAGTATATAGCAATGTGTAATATCAACAATGACATAGCGCGATTTTATAGCTATATTAGGCATTATTTCAAAAAGGGATAAAAAAGACGCACATTTTTTAAATGCACGTCTTATATTTACCGCTACACTAACTAAAAGCCAATACCCTTTGCTACTTATCTTGACTTTATAAGTTTCAGATTGGCGAGGATTCCTGTAAAAGCCCTTTTTGTGCTATTTTTGCAGGATTATATCTTTTAATCGCGTCTTGGTTTAAAATAACGTCAAGCGAACGCCCGCGTTCTCTTATAAAAGCGTCCATTTCATCGCCCTTTAATTCACGGAGCAACATATCGGAAACGCTCTCGAACCAGTCTTCACGCTCATTTATATCAAGACGTTGGAAAACAAAGTAAAAATCTTCACCTTTATAAAGTGCGGCAACGCCTATTTGCATATTGAAAAGAAAAGCGTGCGTTTCTTCGTCTAAATAATAAGGTTCGTCATAGTTTTCTACCATGTCGTAGTCGTTATCGTCCTGCCCGAATTCGTATTCAGCGTTCTCGTCTTGGTTGTTTTCATCTTCTTCGTCATTATTTTCGTCTTCATCGTTATTTTCATCGGTTTCACGGTTTTCATCATCTTCTGTATTTCCGTCCTCGTCGGCGTAATATTCACCCTCATTTACTTCGTCATTTTCATCATCGCCGTCTTCGTCAGAGCTGTTTTCATTTTCTTCATCTTCATCTTTTTCTGAATTCCCGTCTTGGTCGGTTTCATTTTCATTATTTTCAATGTTTTCGTCATTTACGGCATATTCGTCATTTTCATTATATTCGGCGCTCAAACTGTTAATATAATCCATATTATCGTTATAAACAGTAACGAAAGATTCTCCCGCGTTAAGCCTGTCAACATAGCTCTGCGCCAATTCCTCAAGCTCTTTCAAGCCCTCTTCTCCCTCAATCTGGCTCGACGGCAATTCAAGCATACGAAAACGGGCGTATTGACGCGCAAACTCTGCCTGAAGCGTTTCCACAGAAACCCCTTCAACTCCGTCGGGAGTGTAATAAGCGTCGAAAACCATTTCGGCTTTCTTTTCATACAGCAAAACTGCGGTGAAAGAAGCCTTGCTAACGCCTGCGCTCTCAAAAAAATCTCCCCAAGAGCGTTGGCTCAAACCGACTTCCGCAAGCCCTTCCGAGCTTTCCCAAAAGTTATCGGTAGAAATCCGCGCCTCTCTTTCGTCTTCGAGAGTTAATTCAAGTCCCAACTCATCGAAAAGCAGGGCGTAGGCTGCTCTGTCTTGGCAGATATTAATTGCTTCGGTATTGACCCAGTCGGTAAAGCTTTTCCCCTCGATTTGTTGATTAAAATAATCAAAAGCGGGGTCAAAAACATCAATGTCGGGGTTTTCTTCCCTGAACATGGAGGCGGCTTTTTGCGCCGCTTCAAGTTGTGCGTGAATGTATTCGCCGGCGCGAATTTGCTCGTTGTTGACACTCATGGCATAAGAGGTATCGGCGCATCCGGACAATGCCGATAGCCCTAAAATTATCACCGATGCTAAGAAAATTGCAACTATTCTTGTTTTCATTTTTTAAGTTTCCTTTCTTTTGCTGTTTTTATTATTATCGCAGTTTTATATCCTTTTGTTCCAAAGCTTTTAAAATTTTTGAAATGACCGAATCTGTTTCCTCGTCGGTCAGGGTGGAATCAGCTTTGCGGAAAATCAGCTCGTATGACAGGCTTTTCATACCCTCCGGAACCTGAGGACCCGAGTATATGTCAAAAAGCTTGATTTGCTCTAAATTCACAGCATTTTCGGTTATAATCCGCGAAAGCTCTCCTGCTGTTGTTTCCTCGGGGCAGAGCAGACTTAAATCCCTTTTCATGGACGGGAATCTCGGCAACGCCCTAAATTTTGCAACGTCTAAGCTATGTTGCATAAGCTTGCCCATTTTAAGTTCCGCTGAGTAAACCCTCCCGACTATACCAAAGTTTTCAGCCGTGAACGGGTGAATTTCTCCCATTACTCCGATAATTTCATTGTCGCAGGTAATTTCGGCGCAACGCCCTGTGTGATAAGAATTATTTGAAAGCAGAGCCGAAAAGTCGGGCTTAATTCCCAAACGCTCAAAAAACTCTTCAATGATGCCTTTCAGAGTTAAGAAATCCTCTTTTTCACCGTACAGACCTATGCAGAGGACTTTCTGCTCGTTCGGCAGTTGGTTTTCACACGGAATATATACCGCGCCTATTTCATAAAATCGCCCGCCGGGGTTGCGGTTGTTATAATTGCGCGCAATAACTTCAAGCATTGACGGCAACATAGAGGCGCGCATAACGCCTGTTTCCTCGCCGAGCGGGTTTCTTATAACAACGCTTTTACTGTCGGATTCACGAAGTCTCGCTTTTGCGTAAGCCTTTTGCGAAATGAAACTGAAAGTCGTCATTTCGTGACAGCCCTGCCCTTGCAGTATTATGCCGGTTTTCTTTTCAAAAATTTCTTCTTTTGAAACTTCGCCGCCGGAAATTAATCTCGGCAGGGTTGAGGGGATTTCGTTATAGCCGTAAATCCGCGCAATTTCTTCCGCTAAATCACATTCGAGACGAATGTCGGTTCTTATGTTTGGCACAATTACACAACCATTTTCGTATTTAAAGCCCAACCGCTTTAAAATCTCGATTTGCCCGTCCCATGAAATATCGGAGCCTAAAATTGCGTTGATTTTTTTAGGGTTGTGCTTTATGCGTACAGGCTCTTTATTTGAATAATCTTCGTCTATAATAGTCTTTACGACCTCTCCGCAACCTAATTCTTCTATTAATTCAAGTGCGCGCAACAGTGCTGTTGCGGCATTTGCGGGGTCAATACCTTTTTCAAAACGGGCGCTCGATTCGGTTCTTCTGCCTATTCTTTGGGCAGTTTTGCGTATTGAAACGCCGTCAAAACAGGCAGACTCGAAAACGATTTCTTTGGTGTCGGTCATAATTCCGCTGTACTCGCCTCCCATTACGCCGGCTACGGCAATAGGTTTATCAGCGTCGGCAATGACTAAGGTCTGCGCTGTTAAAACCCGCTCCTCGCCGTCAAGCAGGGTAATTTTCTCTCCTTCAAAGGCGTTCCTGACAATTATTTCGTTCCCTGCGACATAGCGCTTGTCAAAAGCGTGCATAGGATGCCCGTATTCAAGCATGACGAAGTTGGTTATATCAACTATATTATTAATCGGACGAACCCCCGACGCTCTCAACCTTTCGGCAATCCACCTTGGGGAGGGTGTTGTTTTCACGTTTTTAACCACAGCCGCCATGTAGCGTGAGCAAAGCTCTCTATTTTCGATTTTGACTTTTAGGTTTAAGGCGCTGTTACTTTGGCTGTCCTTGCTGTTTTGAATAGCACCTGAAAATTCGGGTTGTTTTAAGTTCATCGGCAAATTAAAAGTCGCGCTTGTTTCCTTAGCGAGACCTATTACCGAAAGGCAGTCGGGACGGTTGTTGGTGATTTCAAATTCTACGGCAATATCCTTTATGCCGAGGAACTCGGTTATGTCCATACCCAAAGTAAGTTTATCGGCTTCGGGGTCGTTATCCAAAATCAAAATCCCGTCAGGGTCGGCGTAGGGCAGGTCTTCATGGGAAAGCCCAAGTTCGTCAAAACTGCACATCATGCCCATGCTTTCCACACCGCGAAGTTTGCCGCGCTTAATTTTCATAACGCTACCGTCTGTACGGTTTAAAACAACGCCGCCTTCAAGCACAATCGGGACTAACGCGCCCTCTGTTACGTTTTGCGCGCCCGTGACGATTTGAACCGACGAGCCGTTTCCCGCATCGACCTGAGCCACCCATAACTTGTCCGAATCGGTGTGTTTTTCAATTTTTACAACTTTTCCACAGACTATTTTCTCCAAAGGAGCTGACAGGTCAACCCATTTCTCGACTTTAGAGCCGCTCATAGTCATACCGCGCGAAAATTCTTCTATTTGCATATCGGCACGAACATAGTCGTTGAGCCATTTCATTGATAAGTTCATGTGTTCTCCCGTATTGTTTTATTTGATTTTACAGGCTTTAAAGCATGTGTAATTGTATTTAACCGCTTAACGCCTATACTTCGGGTATTGTCAATTGTTCAAAACTGCCTTAAAAACCTTATATCATTCTCATATAGCAACCTCATGTCGTCAATTTCGTATCTCATCATGGTTATGCGTTCTAATCCAATGCCAAATGCGAACCCTGAATATATTTCGGGGTCAATACCGCAGTTTTGCAAAACGACAGGATGAACCACGCCCGCGCCGAGCATTTCAATCCAGCCCTCACCCTTGCAAAATGGACAACCGACGCCGTTGCACTTGAAACAGGAAAGGTCTACCTCTGCGCTGGGTTCGGTATAAGGGAAGTGGTGGGGACGGAAACGAAGTCTGACAGAATCACCGTAAAGCCGTTTCATAAAGGTTTCAAGAGTGCCTTTCAGGTCGGCGAAAGTTATGTTTTTGTCCACCACTAAAGCCTCGCACTGGTGAAAAACCGGCGAGTGGGTAGCGTCAACCTCGTCCCTGCGGTAAACCCTGCCGGGACTTATAATGGCAATTGGAGGCTTTTCCTCTAACATTGTACGGATTTGCACAGAGCTTGTCTGGGTACGCAAAACCACGTCGTCACTGACATAGAAAGTATCCCCCTCGTCTCGGGCTGGATGCCCCGCAGGAGTATTCAGCATATCGAAAACAAAGCGGGTCTCCTCAATTTCGGGACCGTTTACCACTGTATAGCCCATAGAGCGGAAAATTTCTTTCAAGTCGTTCAAAACTATGCTCATGGGGTGGCTTTTACCGCCTGTAAACCGTTTCCCCGGGAGGGTTACGTCTATAGTTTCTTTTTTTATGTTAAGCTCACATTCGCGCAATTTCAGCTCTGAAACGCGTTCTGTGATTGCTTCTTCCAACATTTCACGCGCTTCATTGGCTTTCGCGCCGACAACGGGGCGTTCTTCCTCTGAAAGGTTGCCCATTTGTTTAAGGACACGGGTTAATTCGCCTTTCTTGCCAAGGTTTTTAATCCTTACGTCGTCAATATCCTTTAAATTACAACCATCCCTGATTGAACTCAGGACGCTGTCCCGAAGTACATCAATTTTATCCAAAATGTCTTTAATCATAGTTATTCCTTGCGGACGCTAAATACGCGTCCTTATGTTTTTATTAATATTACCGTGATTGATTTGCGCGGCGAAAGCCGCACTTTGCCTACTTTGAAACCTGAAACTGAAATTTGAGTAATACCGCTACCGTTAAGGTCGATGTGATATTGCCCGTCGCAGTTCGCGACCACCCCCAGCAGGAATCGAACCTGCAACTGAGTCTTAGGAGGACCCCGTTATATCCATTTAACTATGGGGGCGCTTTACATTCGCAATAAATTATAACACAAAATTAACGCTCTGTCAACAAGTTTGTGCTACGGACGATTAACTTAAAAAAACTAAGGCGTATTTGTGCGGAAAATTCCGCGCAAATACGCCGGTTTCAACTGGCTAAAATCATTTTTTATCCGATGGGTTTTTGGGTATTAATCCTCGTAAAATAATGCTCGTCTAACAATGTCTGTGAAATTCTGTTTGCTTTAGGTTGCATCTGCGCGTTATGCCATGCCGTCATGCAAATCATCTCAAGCACAGCCGCGTTCCTTAACGAGTCAAGCGCGTTTTTACCCCACGCGAAAGGTCCGTGCGCCGCCACTAAACATGCGCTGACACGCTCGGGAGAAAGCTTCTTTTCATAAAGAGAGCGTACAATCTGCACGCCTATTTCTCGGCGGTAATTCTTGTGAATCTGTTCGTCCGAGAGCGGTATAGTACAAGGTATGTCGCCGTAAAAATATTCGGCGTGGGTCACCCCATAAACTGGAACATCCTGACCCGCCTGCGCCATTATTACCGCCCACTTGGAGTGGGCGTGCGTAACGCCGCCGATTATCGGAAACGACCGATACAGTTCTAAATGTGTTATGGTGTCCATCGAGGGAGGCAAGCCTTCAATTAAATTTCCGTTTAAATCCACTACCGACATCATTCCTGTCGTAAGCTCTTCGAAGGGTACTCCCGTCGGTTTTATTACAATCATTTCTTTTTCGCGGTCAATGGCTGAAACATTCCCCCAGGTAAAATAACAAAATCCATTTTTCGGTAATAAGCTGTTAGCGTAACAAACTTTTTCTTTCAATTCTTCAAGCATGTAGCGTTCCTCCGTTTTTATGTCAATTAAGGCAATCGTCCTTTTTTTCCGTCTTTTTTGTTTTGCCAAGCCGGTAAAAATCCATTCCGTGCTTTTTCAGTTTATTTAATATTTCCTCGGAAAGCTCTTCCTCGACCTCTAATCCGTCTAATCTGCGTTCCACCAAGGTTTTACGGCGGGATTTTTTTATATTGGGGTATCTTTGAAAAGGAGATGAGTCCACCTTTTCAACCCTTTGCGGCGAAAGGCGGTAGCGTTTCATCAGCATTTTCAGGTTGTCAGTCTTAATTTCGCTAATAAGCGAAGACATAACCGCCGCTTTACATATTCCCGATATGTAGCTACTGCTGATAATGAACTTATGTACAGTAGCCATTGAAATCAAAAATTCTTCAAGAGAGGTAAAGTTGCTGTTACTCCCGAAATTAAGGGTCAGAGAATCCGTCCGCGCCTGATATGCCGCGATTGCCGCTGACAAGGCGCCAAGCGTGGTGTTTAAAGGGCATATATCTATCGGAACGGCGTATTTCATTCTTATTTTATTAATAAGAGTGGGAAAGTCATCAGCCTGGCGGCGGAAATCGCCGATTAACCTCAATAAAGCCACGCCGGTAAGGTCAATGCTTTCGGAAACGATTTTAAGCAACGCCAAAATATCGGCGTCGCCTGTTTTTATTTCGAGAATAACGGGGATTTCAAGCTTTTCTATTAAATTAGAAAATTTCAGAGGAACTAAGGTGTAGGCAAAAGGCAGGGCATTGGCGATTTGATATTCCTCGGCGCGCTCTATTCTGAATATGTAGCTGTCCGAATCCGTAGGTTCGGGAAGCCTTGCAAGCGTTTGCAGGTCGATTTCAACATAATCAGCCCCCGCCTCAATAAGTGATTTGGCGTATAAATATACGTCGGATTTCCCCGTTATTTCATTGAAACTCAAGCCCGACAAGCTTCGGTCAATTATAGCTGTTTTCATTTAACAAACCGTTCCTTTTTCATAATGAATGGCGCTTTCTTTAATTATATCACAATGTTTTTATTATTTCAATCGTTAATTATAAAAAACACTCTGCTTTTTAATGGCAGATATGGTATAAAATGAATATTCCTATGCTTTCCGTAAATATTATTATTAAAAAATCGTATGAGAATTAATGCTAAAGATAATCTCGTTACAGTAAATGCTTTAATATATAACAGCAAATTTGAAGAAATCCTTTTGGTTTAACATCTAAAGGATTATTTTTTTGCAAGTTTCACCATTTA
>WRLY01000007.1 GCA_009776305.1 Oscillospiraceae bacterium
CCTATATCCGGAACAATTATATGGGGAACTGACATCAGTGGGGCTTTCTTCAGCGGTGACTGGAATAGTTTCGCTTATGGCATGGGCGGGGCGACGGTTCTGGGGTTGGAAGTTTATGCAGGGGCGGAGGTTGCTAATAAAGCAATTCGTACTGCACCTAAAGGCAGAACAGCTCCCACAAGTAAAACGCCTGTCATCGGTAGAATATCTGATTTAGAAATAGTCGGTATAAATGAATATAGGGTAGCAGATTTACTTCCAAATCAAGGCTCAATTAAAGCAAATTGGATACAGAATTCGGGAGCATTAAGAACAATTATGAAAGAAGGAAACCCCATTAGAGATGTTTCATTATTTGACAGTGCTTTAGACCCAAGATTAGGAATTGCAGGAACAAAAAACGCAAATACTTTCTTGCATATGGAGAGAAATCTATTATATGACCATGGTTGGATATATAGCAATGGCTATTGGTATCCTTATTAAATAAATGCGAAAAAATGCTTTCTTATTATTAACATTTCTTTTCAGTTAGGAGGGAATCTGTTTTGTGGGGAAATAGAAAAACATTTATTGAATTTACATTTAATTATTTTGGATTTCTGAAAGAGAATTATGATATGCACATCGTAGATACAAAATATGAAGAATGTATTAAATTTGAATCAAAAATCACATGGTTAGAATTATGGTACGATAGATATTCACTTTTTGTTGAAATAGGTACAAATGATGGTCGTTATCAAATATCGCTCTTAGAAATAATGCAATTTGTAATGGGAAGTGAAACTTCAGTTTCTTATACTGCTTCTGATGATGAACGTCTTAAAAACGGATTGCAATTTTTATCTGATTTTGTAAAAACATATGCTCATAAAGCTTTGTTGGGTGATATTGATTTTTTTAAAGAGATAGAAAAAAACAATGAAAAAAACAAAGAAGAAATAGGAAATAGGAACAATTTAAATTATATTGAAGAGCTTGCAAAAGCCGCTTGGGAAAAACGAGACTATTATGAGGTAATAAAACTTTATACTCCTATTTTAAAACATTTATCAGAAACACAAATAAAAAGATTAAATTTATGTAAAAAAATGATTTAAATTTTTTATAGTATTAAAATAGCAGGGCTTATTAACCATGTACAATTGCAAAAAATTAAAAATAAATAAACATACAGTATCGTATTTAACCCCGTTGGTACAGTCGATAGCAGTATCGCTTATTTCATGGAAGACCCGCTAATAAACAATCCTATATCCGGAACAATTATATGGGGAACTGACATCAGTGGGGCTTTCTTCAGCGGTGACTGGAATAGTTTCGCTTATGGCATGGGCGGGGCAACGGTTCTAGGGTTGGAAGTTTATGCAGGGGCGGAGGTTGCTAATAAAGTATCGGCGAATTACATAGGAAACAGAACTACTGTTCAATATAATGTTTCGAATAAAATTTCAAAACAAATGAGTTCTCGCGGTTGGACAAGTAGTACAATGGATAGAGTTATACAAAATCCCCATACTACCCGTGTAGCAATTAATAAAGCTACAGGGAATAATGCAACGGCTTATTATAATAAAGCAGGGGATTATATTGTTAGGGATAATATAACCAGTCAAATTATACAAATAAGCAAACTTGGTGATAAAAATTGGATACCAGATAGTTCAATTATTAATCCATATATACCTAAATAGGAGGGAATTTAATTTTATGGAAGATAGATTTGATAAAATATTTGAATCCGTTGTCATAAAATATCACGAAATGCGTCTTTATCGTTATAATGATGCTATAAGAGTTATTGATGAATGTGAAAAACGGCGGATAAAAATATTAGGGGTTGATTCTTTCAGATTATTACCAAATAAAAAGATTCAACCATTCATGGAATTTAGCCATGACTACAGCGCATTAGCTATTCCTTTGACATGGAATAAAGCAAGGGGAGATATCTGTTTATATTCTCAAAAAGATTTGGTATTTGAAATAGTTTATTGAAAGCAATGGGCAAAATGCAGGGATGGTTACCCATAGAATGTTTGTACCAAATGGAACAATGAAGGGGGTACCTATAAAACCATGATAATACGTGATTTTTTTGAAAATAGGATTAATGTTACTTGGACACTTCTATTAATTTGTTTTGAAAGTTGTAATTCACATGCAAGATGGGGATTGTCCAGAGATAGTACTACCACGCGAGGTAGTTGCTTTTTCGGCTACTATTAATGCAGAAATAGGTTTTGATATTTACTGTTATGAATAGCTATAGATTTATATAAAGATGGATATTAATAATACTTGTGGAGGGTAAAATGAAAAAATATAAGAAGTATATTATATACGCTACAATTATCATAGGCGAAATGGCATTGTTTTCGTTAGTTTCTAAAATATTAGATATAAGCACTCATAACACTTGGTTGGCTGATGTTGCGATTAATGTTGTATTTATTACGATATGCGTAATGTTATTTGGTATAGCAAAATCTAAGAGAGGCACATTTATATCTCTATTTATTTATTTCGTTATCTTTTTAAGTATAATAGTTAATACCATTATAACTATATCATCGTTTTTAGGTATATAACCATAAATTTTTAGGTTAAATCAGCGTGGAAATTATTTCTGCGCTGTCAATAAAGGTGAAAACTAACATGCGGTGCAGTATTAGATACATATTCGGCATAAAAAGTCGGAAATATTTCCGACTTTTGACAGACTTTTTACAGACAAAATATCTACCATTTTTGGTACTGACTTTCCACAACGACCCTGTTATAATGTTATTATGGGAATATTATAGGCTGAACGCCCTGCTTTAACGAGCGGGGCTTTTTTCATGCCCGAAAACCCGCAATAACAGGGCTTTAAGCACTAACGAATCAATTCGTTAGTGCTTTTTTCATGCCCGAAAACAGGAGGCAGACAATGAAATTTAGGTGGACGAGCATTACCGAATCTGAATTTAAAAGGCTTGTTGAGCGTTGCAATTTTACGCCCGTTGAAATGCGGATTTTAGAATTACGCCGCAAAGGACATACGCCCGTCGCGGTATCTATGAAAATCAATTACAGCGAAAGGCAGGTTTTCAATCTTTCAAATGATGTGTTAGAAAAAATCTTTAAGGAATTATAACCGCCTTTGTTTTGTGCAAGTTTAACAAATTCGATTGCAGTATGATTGCAGTTTTTGACGTGAATATGATGCTATACTTGTTTTAACAACTAAATACCCGCATTTCAAGCACATTCGTTTACGGGCTTCTTCGGAAGAAAGCGACAGGGGAACGGCGCATTTTGCGATAAACGTAATCCCCGAACTGCCCGACAGCAAGGGCAGACCGCCACGACCCCGCAAACGGTACAATGATACTTCTACCTTGAACGCCCTCAAAGCATTGGGTAGCCCGCTCGGACGAGGGGGAATTGCTCCGCTACTACGCTCGCACCGTTCACCGATAAATCGGCGAACAGTGTAACGATAACGGGGCAGATTATGACACCGCGCTAACGGTGGCTTGAAGTGTGCCAACGTCAAGGACAGGAAAAAATGACGATTTCGGTAAATCAGCCTAACGGCTGTTAATATAAACCGAACGCAGAAAATACGGGCAGGGGTAGCTATGCTTATTTTTCCCTGCCCGTCCTTGTGCGTTCGTAGCGCATTTATATATAAGGTATTCAATGAGAAAAGGAAAGGTGAGGACATGGCACACAAAAAAGAGGTTATAACATTATGCGCCATCTGTTACAGGCAGTTTCGGGATATGCCTAACCGAAAAATAATCCCCTCGAAACGAAAAACGCTTGAAACTTGTACATACTGCAATTTCCGCAATGGCAGGGATTACATTATTATAATAAAGAAAGGGAAAAGTAATGGAGAAACAAAAAGCCATAAATAATAAAGCCCCGTCTTTTTACACAGTCGGGGATATACAACGTATTTTAGGAATCGGGCGTAACAGCGCGTATAAACTTGTAAGCGGGAAAGGTTTTCCCGCCTTTTATGTCGGAAATCGCATAATTATACCGACAGACCACTTTCAAACATGGATAAATCAACAAGCAGAGAAAAGAAAAGGGGGCGGCGCAAATGGCAAGTAGCAGACGGGATAAGGGGGACGGTTCAATCCGTAAACGTCCTAACGGCTCATGGGAGGGTCGCTATAAGTATAAAAATGACTTAGGGCAGGAAATAACAAAGTCAGTTTACGCCCCCACACAAACCGAAGTAAAACGCAAATTAAAGGACTTAATAAAAGGGATAGAAACAGCCGAACAAGAGGACGGCATAAAACCAAATGACCTTTTGCTTGGCGAATGGCTTAATATATGGCTTAAAGATTACAAAAAGAATAGTGTCAGCCCCGCAACATACGCCAGTTACCACCAAAACATAGAGCAACACATACGCCCCGCGCTTGGAAATGCGGAGCTGCAAAAAATTAAACCGCACCACATACAAAAGGTACTAAATGAAATGGGTCAAGCCACACCCGAAAGAAAAGCCCTCGCTCCGTGGACTGTAATTAAAGTTAAAAACATTCTTTCCGGCGCGTTCGAGCAAGCTATACGAAATCAAATACTGCTTGTAAACTCTATCAGAGCCACGGTTTCTCCAAAAATGGAGCAAAAAGAAATTCACATTTTGACAGACTATGAACAAAAAGAGTTTTTAAACGCTTGCAAAGGACACCGCTTAGAAGCCCTTTATACTCTTGCGTTGGCTACGGGAATGAGGCGGGGAGAAATACTCGCGCTTTCATGGGATAATGTAAACCTTAACACGAAAAGCATAATGGTGAAAAGTTCTGTTTCGCGGATTAAAGACCCCGATACCCAAAAGACGGATTTAATTTTTTCCGAGCCTAAAACCAAAGCGGGGCGGCGTTCCGTTCCTATAGTAGACAGCTTAATCCCCGTACTTGAATCCCACAAGGAGCGACAGGACAGCGAAAAGGCAACGGCAGGGTCGGCGTGGAATGAACGCAATCTTGTATTTTGCTCTAATGTAGGCAGTATTATAGAACCTCGCCGAGTTTGCACTACAATGGATAAAATAGCAGACAAGGCAGGGCTTGAACACTTTACCTTTCACGCCCTCCGGCATACTTTCGCTACCCGAATGTTGGAGGCGAACGTCCCCGCCAAAGTCGTACAGGACATTTTAGGACACGCCGACGTAACGCTGACCCTAAACACATATTCGCACGTCATAGGCACGACGGCGCATGAGCAAATCGCCAAAATTAATGACCTTTTCGCTACAGCGGAAGAAAAACCGCCTAAACCGAGTATACAGAATCGTATAGCAAAATCTAAGGAGCAGGGAAACAAGAAAGAAGCTATAGAAAAGACACAGCCGAGCCAAAAGAAAAAACGCGACGAGCCGGAACTTTAAAGGCGGAATATCGGAGCCTGTCCAAACTTACCCACTATTTACCCACTATAGTGGGTACGACATTTTGAAGATTTTAGAGAAATCAAAAACCCGCATAAGCCCTGCGCCTTGCCATGCAAGCCGCTACTGTGCGGGTTTTTGAGAAGCTCCCAATCGGATTTGAACCGATGACCTCGTCCTTACCAAGGACGCGCTCTGCCGACTGAGCTATGGGAGCAAGCCAGTATTCATGCGGGTTTGCGGGGTTCTTAACTTTCATTTACCGTACCCACTATAATTTTTTTGAAAAAAATTACGAAAAAACACTTTTGTAAAATAGTGGGTAAAATAGTGGGTAAGATGTAAAAATACGAATTTCATAAACCTATAAACGCTCTTATAAAGCGAGTTTACGGGTTATTGTTGCTTAATGGAGCGCATACTTACCAAGAACGCACGCTACCGACTGCGCCACGGAAGCGTATTCTTTATTATTCGCATATTATGCAGAGGATTGTTTCCTTTAATTACAATAAAAATTAAGCCATATTAAATCTTCACTTTTTCCTCAAAAAAAGCGATAAAAGTCAAACACAAGATAAATTATAACATAAACCGCGCCTTGTGTCAATAGTTTTTTTATAATTTTTCACAAATTTAGAAAAATATGCTTGACAAACAAACTATATTATAATATACTAAAATAATGTCACAATGGATAAATATGCGTTTTTATGCTTTTATGCAAACAAGCGCAATCAATGGGAGTGTGCGCCTATGGTAAACGTCAAACCGGTTCAGCTTGGCAGAGTTGAGAGAATGAGCTTTTCAAAAATTGAAGAAATTCTTGAAATGCCGAATCTTATTGAAATTCAGAAAAATTCTTACAAATGGTTCATTGAGGAGGGAATTAAGGAGGTCTTCAATGACGTTTCGCAAATCACCGACGCGAACGGAAAATTCGTTCTGACCTTTATTGACCACCGTCTTGACGATACTCCCAAGTATACCATAAGTCAGTGCAAGGAGCGCGACGTAACTTACGCTGCGCCTTTAAAAGTAAGGGCTCATTTAAAAAACGAAGTTACCGGAGAAGTTGTCGAGAGTGAAATTTTTATGGGCGATTTCCCGCTTATGACCGACAACGGTACTTTTATAATAAACGGAGCGGAGCGGGTTATTGTTTCGCAGTTAGTGCGTTCCCCGGGCGTTTACTACGGTTTTGATTATGATAAAACAGGCAAAAAGCTTTTCAAAACTACCGTTATACCTAATCGCGGCGCATGGTTGGAATACGAAATGGATTCCAATGATGTTTTCTACGTTAGAATCGACAAAAATCGAAAAATCCCTGCCACTACCCTGATTCGGGCTCTCGGAAAAGGTACTGACGAGGATATATTCGACCTCTTCGGTGAGGACGAGCGCATAAGGCAAACCATTACCCAAAAAGACGTCACCAAAAATACCGAAGAAGCGTTGCTTGAGGTTTATAAAAAACTTCGCCCCGGTGAGCCGCCGACTGTTGAATCGGCGCAAAACCACATTAATTCACTGTTTTTCGACGCCAAGCGTTACGACTTATCACGTTTCGGCAGGTACAAATATAACAAAAAGCTCGGTATATCCACAAGGATTATCGGGCATAAAACCGCCGCGCCTGTAGTAAATCCGATGACAGGCGAACTTCTGCTTGAGGAAGGGCGCTATGTAAAACTTGAAAAGGCGTTGGAAATCGAACAAGCGGGCGTTATGGAAATCCTACTGCAAATAGAAGACAGGGAAGTCAAGGTTGTTGGCAACGGCATGGTTGATATAAAGCCGTATCTGCCTGAAGGAGTTGACCCGCTTAAATGCGGCATAAACGAAAAGGTTTCTTTTCCTGTTTTGAGGGAAATTCTTGAAAGCTGTTCATCTGAAGATGAAATTGAGGAAGCCGTCAAACAAAAGGCGGACAAGTTGATTCCCAAGCACGTAACTTTGGACGACATTTTTGCGTCGGTCAGTTATTTTATAAATCTTTGCGAAGATGTAGGCGACCCGGACGACATAGACCATCTTGGAAACCGCCGCATACGCTCGGTAGGGGAATTGCTGCAAAACCAGTTCAGAATCGGTTTTGCCCGCATGGAACGGGTAATCCGCGAACGTATGGGTTTACAGGCTCAGGATATGGAAAAAGTATCCCCCAACTCTCTGATTAATATTCGTCCAGTGGTGGCGGCAATTAAAGAGTTTTTTGGTTCTTCGCCTCTTTCCCAGTTTATGGATCAGAACAACCCGCTTGCCGAACTCACTCATAAGCGCAGACTTTCGGCGCTCGGTCCCGGGGGGCTTTCAAGAGAGCGCGCCGGATTTGAGGTACGCGACGTGCATTATTCCCACTATGGAAGAATGTGTCCGATTGAAACCCCGGAAGGTCCCAATATCGGACTGATTTCCTACCTTGCATCTTTTGCCCGTATTAACGAATACGGCTTTATAGAGGCGCCTTATCGTAAGGTTGACAAAGGCACCGGAAAGGTGCTTGACGAGGTGGTTTATATGACCGCCGACGTTGAGGACATTTATACCATAGCACAAGCAAACGAAACCCTTGACTCTGAAGGACGTTTGCGCTCCCGCGTTACCGGCAGAAGAAAAGATGAAATCATAGAAGTTGCCCGCAGTACGGTTGAATATATGGATATTTCGCCTAAAATGGTGGTTTCTGTTGCGACCTCAATGATTCCGTTTCTTGAAAATGACGATGCCAACCGCGCACTTATGGGCGCGAACATGCAACGTCAGGCGGTCCCACTTATGATTACCGAAAACCCTGTGGTAGGCACCGGTATGGAATACAAAGCCGCTGTGGATTCGGGCGTTGTTGTAGTTGCGGAACAGGACGGAACAGTTACAAAAGTTACCGCTGACGAAGTCATAATTACCGACGGCTACGGTCAGGAACATCCTTATAAAATGGTTAAGTTCAGGCGCTCGAATCAGGGTACCTGTATTAACCAAAAACCCATAATAGAAAAAGGCGTAAGCGTACAAAAAGGCGATATAATAGCCGATGGTCCGGCTACTAATCAGGGGGAAATCTCCCTTGGTAAAAACGTTTTGGTAGGTTTTATGACCTGGGAGGGTTATAATTACGAGGATGCGGTATTAATCAGTGAAAAATTAGTTTATAATGATGTTTTCACTTCAATCCATATTGAGGAATATGAACTTGAGTGCCGTGATACAAAGCTTGGACCCGAAGAAATCACCCGCGATATACCTAACCTCTCAGAAGACGCCTTAAAAGACCTTGATGAGCGCGGGATTATACGGATAGGCGCGGAAGTACGCTCGGGCGATATTATGGTAGGTAAAGTTACCCCTAAGGGCGAAACCGAACTTACCGCAGAAGAACGTCTTTTAAGGGCTATTTTCGGCGAAAAAGCCCGCGAAGTTAGGGATAACTCCCTTAAAGTACCTCACGGCGAAAGCGGGATTGTGGTAGACGTAAAGGTCTTCACCCGCGATAACTGCGAGGAACTTTCACCCGGCGTAAACATGGTAGTGAGATGCTACGTGGCGCAAAAGCGTAAGATTTCAGTCGGCGACAAAATGGCGGGACGACACGGAAATAAGGGTGTTGTTTCGAGAATACTGCCGGTTGAAGACATGCCGTTTTTACCAGACGGAACGCCGCTTGATATAGTTTTAAATCCTTTGGGCGTGCCTTCTCGTATGAATATAGGACAGGTTTTAGAGGTTCACTTGGGCTACGCCGCAAGGGCGCTTGGTTGGAACATCATGTCTCCTGTATTCGACGGTGTGCGCGAAACCGATATACAGGATATGTTACGTATGGCGGAATTAAGCGAGGACGCTAAAACCGAGCTTTACGACGGGCGCACGGGCGAAAAATTCGACAGCCCCGTAACCGTGGGATATATGTACTATTTAAAGTTGCACCATCTTGTAGACGATAAAATCCACGCCCGTTCAACAGGTCCTTATTCTTTAGTAACACAGCAGCCTCTCGGCGGTAAAGCCCAGTTCGGTGGACAGCGTTTCGGAGAAATGGAGGTTTGGGCTTTAGAGGCTTACGGCGCAGCTCATACCTTGCAGGAAATTTTGACGGTAAAATCCGATGACGTGGTAGGACGCGTTAAAACCTATGAAGCGGTGGTAAAAGGCGACAACGTTCCTAAAGCCGGCGTACCCGAAAGTTTTAAGGTTCTTATAAAAGAACTGCAATCATTGGGCTTAGACGTAAAGGTGCTTGATGAGGAAAATGAAGAAATCGACCTCAAACAGACCTTTGACGAGGAAGACGATGTCGGAATCGTCAGCGCAGAAGACTTTGAATATGTCGCCGACGAGGAGCTTGAAGCTTCGTTTATAACCGGAGATATAGAGGAAAGCGACTTCTTCACAGACGATGACGAGGATGACCTTGAAGACGATGATGAAGATGACGACCTTGAACCTTTGGACGAAGAAGAAGACGGAGAAATCGACATTTATGACGATGAGGAAGAGGTTATGAACCCCGCTACCGATTCCGGAAATGAATAAGATAAAAACCAACGTTAAGGTATTTGCATCGGCGGTACGCCGGAATTTGCCACCGGCGGCGTCGCCGGAGAAGTGAGGTTTTACTTTGGGATTTAATACTTTTGAGTCAATGAAAATAGGTTTAGCTTCGCCGGAACAGGTTCGCGGATGGAGCTACGGCACGGTTGAACGTCCTGAAACCATTAACTACAGAACCCAGAAACCCGAACGCGACGGTTTGTTTTGCGAAAAGATTTTCGGTCCGCAAAAGGACTGGGAGTGTAATTGCGGTAAGTATAAGCGCATACGTTTCAAGGGGAAAATCTGTGAGCGTTGCGGCGTTGAGGTCACCCGCAACAAGGTAAGACGCGAGCGCATGGGGCATATAGAGCTTGCGGCTCCGGTTTCGCATATTTGGTACTTCAAAGGCACGCCTTCAAGAATCGGTCAGGTATTAGACATTTCCCCAAAACGCCTTGAGGAAATTTTGTATTTCACAAAATACGTTGTAATTGACCCCGGCGATACCTCGCTTATAAAGTGTCAGTTACTCTCCGAAAAGGAATATTCGGAGATGAAAGAGCGTTATGAAGATGACTTTTTTGCCCGTATGGGTGCTGAAGCCATTAAGGAATTGCTTTCCGAATACGGTTCTGACAGATATGACCATTATATAATGGAAAACGCGGGAGATTTCGCTAAAATCCTCGGACTGAATAAAATGCAAATCGAGGACTTTTTAGCCGGACGCTATCGCTATATCACTGAATTTCCGCAGGATATTTACGAGCGTATGAGAATGAACGGCGAAAAGGAAGAGCATGAATATTCTCAGCGTGAGCGCGACTTGGAGCAAGGTCAGACCATTGCCCGTAAATTATATGAGGAAGTTGTAATCCCGCTTAACACAAGGAGAATACGCGAGGGTTTAGCGCCTATTCAGACCAAGACAGGTTCGCACTATATTGAGGAGCTTTTTGATATAGCGGCGGAAGAAGAGCCCGACAATGAACTGATTGCAAAGCATCCTAAAGAAAACTGGAAAAATAATATAGTCTGGGTTTCAGATGACCTTAAAGAACAGCTTGAAAACACCCAGCAGGGTCAAAAACGCCTGAAACTGCTTAAACGCCTTGACGTAATTGAGGCATTCAGGATTTCTGAAAATGCTCCCGAGTGGATGATTTTGGACGTAATTCCCGTAATTCCGCCCGATATTCGTCCGATGGTATTGCTTGACGGCGGTCGTTTTGCCACGTCAGACTTGAACGACCTTTACAGACGGGTAATAAATCGTAATAATCGTCTTAATAAGATGATAGAGCTTCGCGCACCCGAAATTATCATACGCAACGAAAAGCGTATGTTGCAAGAGGCTGTAGATGCGCTGATTGACAACGGCAGACACGGAAAAGCCGTTACCGGACCTTCAAACAGACCGCTGAAATCCCTTTCGGATATGCTGAAAGGGAAACAGGGACGTTTCCGTCAAAACCTGCTCGGAAAGCGTGTGGACTATTCAGGACGTTCTGTGATTGTGGTGGGACCTGATTTAAAATTAGACCAGTGCGGACTCCCCAACGAAATGGCGATTGAGTTGTTCAAACCTTTTGTTATGAAAGAGCTTGTTGCTCGGGGATTATCCAATAATATTAAGAGTGCGCGTAAAATGGTAGAGCGTGCCAATGAAAATGTATGGGACGTTTTGGAGGACGTAATCAAGGAACACCCCGTTCTGCTTAACCGCGCGCCGACGCTTCACAGATTGGGAATACAGGCGTTCATGCCGGTGCTTGTAGAGGGAAGGGCGCTTAAACTTCACCCGCTTGTCTGTACGGCTTATAATGCCGACTTTGACGGCGACCAGATGGCGGTGCATCTGCCCTTGTCGGTTGAGGCGCAGGACGAAGCAAAATCGCTTATGCTTGCCGCGAAGAATCTTCTTAAACCATCCGATGGTCGTCCCGTAACCGTTCCGACGCAGGACATGGTTCTCGGCGCGTATTATTTAACCCTTGAGAAAGACGGCGAGAAAGGTGAAGGCAAGGTTTTCCGTGACGCTAACGAAGCCGTAATGGCGTATCACGAGGATATAATAACCCTTCACTCTAAAATCAAAGTTCGTATTACAAGGGACAACGGCGAAGAAATAAATGAGCGCATTATAGACACTACGGTAGGAAAGTTAATATTTAATGAGCCTATACCGCAGGATTTAGGTTTTGTTGACCGCAAAGACCCCGAAAAGGCACTTCTTCCTGAAATCGGCTTTAAGGTCGGCAACAAGGAACTCGGCAAAATCATTGACCGTTGCATTAAAATTCACGGTACGGCAGTAACGGCGCAGGTACTTGATAAGGTTAAGGCGTTAGGCTTTAAATATTCCACAAAGTCGGCGATTACCGTCGCAGTTGGCGACGCTACGATTCCGGAAAAGAAGGTCAAAATTTTAGAGGAAGCCGATGAGCAGGTTGAGGAAGTAAACGAATATTATGACCAAGGGTTTATTTCAAACAACGAGCGTAAGGAAGCTATTCTCGATATATGGAACAAATCTACAGAGCTTGTTTCAAAGGCTCTTATGGAGAACTTAGACCAGTATAACCCCATTTTCATGATGGCGGATTCGGGCGCGCGCGGAAGTGTGAACCAAATCAGACAGCTCGCGGGAATGAGGGGGCTGATTGCCAACACGTCGGGAGAAACAATTGAAATACCTATCCGTGCTAATTACCGTGAGGGTCTTAACGTTCTAGAATACTTCATTTCATCGAGAGGCGCCCGTAAAGGGCTTGCCGATACCGCGCTCCGTACCGCCGATTCGGGGTATCTTACCCGCCGTCTTGTTGACGTTTCGCAGGAAGTGATTATCAGGAGCGAAGACTGCCGTACTAAAAAAGGCATTGAGGTCTATGAAATAAAAGAGGGCAGGGAGCTGATTGAACCGTTGCCCGAACGTCTTATGGGACGTTATCTTGTGGAAGACTTCACTGACGCTAACGGGGAAGTTATCATATCTAAAAATAGACTTTTGGCTGAGGAAGACGTAAACAAAATTATGGAAGCCGGCACTAAAAAAGTGCATATTCGCTCGGTATTGTCCTGCGAGGCAAAACACGGCGTCTGCATCAAGTGCTACGGAGCCTCCCTTGCCAACGGTAATCCGATTTCAATAGGGGAAGCCGTGGGTATAATAGCCGCACAGTCAATCGGAGAGCCGGGAACTCAGCTTACCATGAGAACTTTCAGAACCGGCGGTATTGTTTCAGCAGAAGATATAACCCAAGGTTTGCCCCGCGTAGAAGAACTTTTTGAGTCGCGCAAGCCCAAATCCAGCGCGATTATCTCCCATATTACCGGAACGGTTAAGGTGGAGGAGGTCAAGAAAACCCGACACATAACCGTGACAAGTGCTGACGGCGAGAATGAAACCTATTCTGTTCCTTTCGGCTACAGGCTGAAAGTTGAGGACGGCGAGGTAATAGAAGCCGGCGACCCCATCACAGAGGGTAGCATAAACCCCCATGACGTGCTTTTGGTCAAGGGGGAACAGGCAGTCGAAAACTATATCATAGCCGAGGTTCAAAAGGTTTACCGTTTACAGGGTGTTGACATCAACGACAAGCACATTGAGGTTATAGTACGTCAGATGATGCGTAAGGTCAGAATTGAAAACTCGGGTGACAGCTATCTGCTTCCCGGCTCGGCTGTAGACAAAAACGAGCTTGTCCGTGTCAATGAAGAGCTTAAAGCCCGCGAACTCAAAGGCGAAACCATAGAATATCCCACGTCAAGCCCTTTGCTTCTCGGTATTACAAAGGCTTCCCTTGCCACCGACAGTTTTCTTTCGGCAGCGTCGTTCCAGGAAACCACCCGCGTGTTAACCGACGCTGCAATACACGGCAAGGTTGACCCGTTGCTTGGCTTAAAGGAAAACGTGATTATTGGAAAGCTGATTCCGGCGGGTACAGGTATGTCAAAATACGAGTCAATAACCTGAAAATAACTTTAAATGATGTAATTTTTAACAATTTATACTTTAAAGTCACCGATAAAACGGCAAAAGTCACAAATTTCCGACTGAAATGTTGACTTTAGCCGTTTTTAGGGCTATAATTATATAGTTATGAACTTTTGTTATATGTATGCGCTAAAACGTGCATAATATATATAATTATTTTTTAATGAAGGAGGTGGAATGAATTGCCAACCTTTAACCAGCTTGTCAGGAAAGGCAGGGAGGTTTCTGAAAAGAAGTCAAAGTCTCCGGCTTTGCAAAAGGGTCTTAATACCCTGAAAAAACAGGAAACGGATAACTCCTCGCCGCAAAAACGCGGGGTTTGCACCGCTGTCAGAACCCATACCCCGAAGAAACCTAATTCTGCTATGCGTAAAATCGCGAGAGTAAGGCTTTCCAACAGCTATGAGGTTACAGCTTATATCCCGGGTATCGGTCATAAGCTCCAGGAACACAGCGTTGTGCTTATTCGCGGCGGACGTGTTAAGGACTTGCCGGGCGTACGTTATCACATTGTACGCGGAACGTTGGATACGCAGGGCGTAGACGGCAGAATGCAGGGAAGAAGCAAATACGGCGCAAAGCGTCCTAAGAAAACAGCAGGAAAGTAATCAGGAATAGTGAATAAATATTCATTATTGCTAAAGTCACAGGTTTTTAGAACAGCAATCACCGTGTCAGCGGAGATTAACATATATTTTGTTATCTCTTACGGCGGCGGGAGAAGAAGCAAATTACAAAGACGAAAAGTATTTGTTATTTGTTAATTGTTTTCGAGTACCTATGAACTCATTTTTATGAAGGAGGGAAGTACATTGCCAAGAAGAGGTAACGTACCCAAGCGTGAAGTTTTGCCGGACCCTATGTACGGCTCCGAAATGGTCACGCGCCTTGTAAACAACATAATGCTTGACGGCAAAAAGGGAGTCGCACAGAGAATTGTTTACGGAGCGTTTGAGATTGTCGGTGAAAAGACCGGAAAGGAGCCTTTGGAGTGTTTCGAGACTGCGCTCGAGAATATTATGCCGCAGCTTGAAGTAAAAGCCCGCAGAGTGGGTGGAGCGACCTATCAGGTTCCGATGGAAGTAAGACCCGACAGGAGAAGAACATTAGGACTGCGCTGGCTTACCAATTACAGCAGAAACCGCGGCGAAAAAACCATGAGAGAACGTCTTGCGGGAGAAATCCTTGACGCGTTAAAGGGACAAGGCGGCGCTTGCAAGAAACGCGACGACACACACAGAATGGCGGAAGCTAACAAGGCATTCGCGCATTACAGATGGTGACGTACAATTGACAATTTGTTAATGCTAAAAATTGTTATCAATTTAAAAATTGTAAAAAAATCAATACGAAAAGCCAATTGTCAATCGTCAATTGGTGTCAGGGGGTTATTATGGCAAGAGATGTATCTCTGGAAATGACCCGAAATATAGGTATCATGGCTCACATCGACGCGGGCAAGACTACTACGTCCGAGCGTATATTATTCTATACCGGAATAACGCATAAGCTGGGCGAAACCCATGAGGGTAGCGCGACGATGGACTGGATGGAATTGGAGCAGGAGCGGGGAATTACAATAACCTCGGCGGCAACTACCGCTTTCTGGAAAAATCACAGAATAAACATAATTGATACCCCGGGTCACGTGGACTTTACTGTGGAAGTAGAACGTTCACTCCGAGTACTTGACGGCTCTGTTACTGTTTTCTGCGCTAAGGGAGGCGTTGAGCCCCAGTCGGAGACAGTATGGCGTCAGGCGGACAAATATCATGTTCCCAGAATGGCGTATATCAATAAGATGGACATTATGGGAGCGGACTTTTTTAATGTTGTAACCATGATGAAGGACAGGCTCAAAACCAATGCCGTTCCGATTCAGATTCCCATAGGCGCGGAGGATACTTTCCGGGGAATTATCGACTTAGTTGAAATGAACGCGGTAGTATATTATGACGACTTGGGCAAAGACATAAAGGTTGAGGATATTCCCGAAGACCTTAAAGAAACGGCTGAAAAATACAGGGAGCAATTACTTGAGGCTATATCCGAGCAGGACGAGGATGTTATGAACAAATTCCTTGAAGGTGAGGAAATCACTACAGAGGAAATCAAGAGTTGCATAAGAAAATCCTGTATAGCAAACGCCGTTGTACCGGTAGTCTGCGGTACGTCTTACAAAAACAAGGGAGTGCAGAAGCTTTTAGACGCGGTTATTGATTATATGCCCGCGCCGGGCGATGTTCCTCCCGTTAAAGGAATCAACCCCGACACGGGGGATGAAGAGGTACGTAATTCTTCCGACAGCGAGCCTTTCGCGGCGTTGGCGTTTAAAATCGCCGCCGACCCTTTCGTTGGAAAGCTCTGTTTCTTCAGGGTTTATTCGGGTTCGGTATCAGCCGGTTCCGCAGTGCTTAACGCAACTAAGGACAAAAAAGAACGCATGGGCAGAATCCTGCAAATGCACGCAAATCACAGGCAAGACCTTGAAATTTGCTACGCGGGAGACATAGCGGCGGCGGTGGGACTTAAAAACACCACTACGGGCGACACCCTTTGTAAAGACAGCCACCCCGTTATTCTCGAATCCATGGATTTCCCCGAGCCGGTTATAAGTTTGGCGATTGAGCCGAAAACTAAAGCCGGTCAGGAAAAAATGGGCATAGCGTTAGCGAGACTCGCTGAAGAAGACCCCACCTTTAAAATCTGGACTAACGAGGAAACGGGACAGACGATTATAGCGGGAATGGGCGAGTTGCATCTTGAAATCATTGTTGACAGAATGATGCGTGAATTTAAGGTAGAGGCAAATGTAGGAGCGCCGCAGGTAGCTTACAAGGAAACCGTTACTGCGACTGTAGAGCAGGACACCAAATACTCCAGACAGTCGGGCGGACGCGGACAGTACGGGCATGTTAAAATCCGTATTGAACCCAACGAGAGCGGTAAAGGCTACGAGTTTGTCAACGCTATTACTCAGGGAGCTATTCCAAAGGAATACATTCCGGCTGTGGACGCAGGGATTCAGGGGGCTATGCTTTCGGGCGTTACGGCAGGGTATCCCGTTGTAGACGTGAAAATAACGCTTTACGACGGCAGTTTTCATGATGTTGACTCTTCGGAAATGGCGTTTAAAATCGCCGGCTCTATGGCGTTTAAAGAAGCTATGGCAAAAGCAAAACCCATAATACTTGAGCCTATAATGAAAGTTTCTGTATTAGTACCGGAGGAATACATGGGTGATATAATAGGCGATTTAAGCTCACGGCGCGGCAGTATTCTCGGCATGGACGACAAAAGCGGCGTAAAGCAGGTTGATGCTAACGTGCCGTTGTCCGAAATGTTCGGTTATTCAAACGACATGCGCTCAAAGACCCAGGGACGCGGACAATATACCATGGAACCCAGCCATTATATTGAAGTTCCAAAGTCCATAACCGAAGGAATCGCCACAAAAAACGCGGCAAGATAAAATTTTGTCCATTCGCAATTCTATAAATGCCGCCGCAAAAAACAACTTGTTTGTGGCGGGGGAACAGACAGCGGCGTCGCGTCGCCGCCGAAAATAAATTTTTCCTGAAAAGACTTGTTTTTTCTGTGAAAATTTGTTAAAATAGTATTTATAATCAATTCAAAAAATATCAGGAGGAAAGACCTAATGGCAAAACAAAAATTTGAACGCAACAAACCGCACGTCAATATCGGTACAATCGGTCACGTTGACCACGGTAAAACCACATTGACCGCCGCCATCACCAAAACTCTCGCTTTAAAGGGGTTCGCTAAGTTTGAAGCTTACGACATGATTGACAAAGCCCCCGAAGAAAGAGAACGCGGAATTACCATCAACACGGCGCACGTTGAATACGAAACCGACGACCGCCACTACGCCCACGTTGACTGCCCGGGACACGCCGATTATATCAAGAACATGATTACTGGCGCGGCGCAGATGGACGGAGCGATTCTTGTTGTTGCGGGTACAGACGGACCTATGGCGCAAACCAGAGAACACATACTCCTTGCCCGTCAGGTAAACGTTCCCGCTATGGTAGTGTTTATCAACAAGTGCGATGAGGTTGACGATGAAGAGCTTTTGGACCTTGTAGACATGGATATTCGTGATATTCTTAACAAAAACGGTTTCCCCGGAGACGACACTCCCATTATTCGCGGCTCGGCAAGAGATGCGCTTACGTCAGAAAGCAAAGACCTCTCCGCTCCCGAATTCGC
Organism: Oscillospiraceae bacterium; assembly: GCA_009776305.1. Classification (GTDB taxonomy): domain Bacteria; phylum Bacillota; class Clostridia; order Oscillospirales; family Ruminococcaceae; genus Ruminiclostridium_E. The sequence continues at coordinate 18,180 of WRLY01000007.1, forward strand.
TTGCATTTTAGAGCTTATGAAAGCGGTTGACGAATTTATCCCCACCCCCGACCGTAAAGCTGACCTTCCGTTCCTTATGCCTGTTGAGCAGGTTATGACCATTTCGGGACGCGGTACGGTTGCTACCGGACGCGTTGAGAGAGGTTCGATTAAACTTAACGAGCCTGTTGAAGTTGTCGGACTTGCCGATGAAGCCAGAAGCACCGTTGTTACAGGTATAGAAATGTTCCGTAAACTGCTTGATTATGCCGAAGCCGGCGACAACATCGGCGCACTTTTGAGAGGCGTTGCGAGGACTGATATTGAGCGCGGACAGGTTATTTGCAAGCCCGGCTCCATAAAGCCCTTAACTAAGTTCGTAGGTCAGGTTTACGTGCTTACAAAGGACGAGGGCGGTCGTCACACTCCTTTCTTCACTAACTACAGACCCCAGTTCTTTTTCAGAACCACAGACGTTACGGGTGTAGTTAAACTTCCTGCTGACAAGGAAATGTGTATTCCCGGTGACCACGTTGAAATTGATGTTGAGCTTATTACCCCTATAGCGATTGAAGAAGGTCTTCGTTTTGCTATTCGCGAGGGCGGCAAAACTGTTGGTTCGGGCGTTGTAACTAAAATTATCAGCTAATTAAAAATATATTAAAGGGCGGGCTTAGTCCCGCTCTTTTTTGCGTGTAGCGTTCGCTTTGCGATAAAAAAAAGCGGGACAAGTCCCACTCTTTTTTGCGTGTAGCGTTCGCTTTGCGATAAAAAAAGCGGGACGACGTCCCGCTTTTTGTTTGACTATACGTATAATGCAAATTAAAATAAAGCCTTTTCATATTTTAATTAGTGCAATGTAGTCGAATTTGGTCGGCTTCATTTTTTGTTTCACAATTTAAGCCTTATTCACCGACCCGAAAAGTTCCATTTTCTCCTTAACTGAAGCCTTAATCGCCTCAAATCCGGGGGCTAACAGCTTGCGGGGGTCGAATCCCTTACCTTGTAAATCCTTGCCGGACTCAATATAGGCACGGGTGGCTTTTTGGAACGCCCACTGACATTCGGTGTTTACATTAATTTTTGCCACGCCGAGGGAAATGGCTTCGGCTATCATTTTTTCCGGTATACCGGTACCGCCGTGCAGAACCAAAGGCATGTCGCCGATTTTTCCTTTTATTTTGGCAAGGGTATCAAAACTTAATCCGCGCCAGTCGGCAGGATATGCGCCGTGAATATTCCCTATTCCAGCCGCGAGCATGGTTATGCCCAAGTCCGCAATAAGTTTGCACTCGTCAGGGTCGGCGTGTTCGCCCGTACCTACAACGCCATCTTCCTCACCGCCGATTGAACCCACTTCGGCTTCAAGGGAAATTCCTTTTTCCGCGCAGAGTTCGGCAAGTTTTTTGGTATTTGCGATATTCTGCTCAATCGGCTCATGCGAACCGTCGTACATCACCGATGAAAAGCCCGCGTCTATGCAATCTAACGCCCCCTGATACGAGCCGTGGTCAAGGTGTAGGCAGACCGGAACGGTTATTTTATAGTATTCAATCATGCCGTTTGTCATGCCTACGATGGTTTTATATCCGCCCATGTACTTACCCGCCCCCTCGGATACGCCGAGTATAACGGGAGAATTAAGTTCCTGCGCGGTTTGCAGGATTGCCTTTGTCCATTCGAGGTTATTGATGTTGAACTGTCCGACGGAATATTTGCCGTCATACGCTTTTTTAAGCATTTCTTTTGCGGAAACAAGCATAGTTAAAATTCCTTTCTGCGGCTGTTTGAAGTTAGCCGGCGGCGTAATTTTGCTTTTATATTTTTAAGTTTAACATATATTTCCAAAAATTACAAGAAGAATTTGACTTTAAGAGAAATTTAATGTAAAATTATTTTTATAATGGGGATTTATATAATATGAAGAGGATATGCAAATGAAAATATGTAAAACAGACGCCCGCAATTTTTTAGTTAATTATCAAAATCTGACCAATCCGCTTTCGGGCGTTGGCGGGATTCTTGAATATATAAAAAAAGTCGGCTGTATTCAATATGACCCGCTTAATATTATTGCGCGAAACGCCGACCTTGTTTTGCAGTCAAGAATAAGGGATTACAAGCCGGAGATGCTTGAACAGCTTTTGTATAAAGACCGCTTTCTGATTGACGGTTGGGACAAGATGATGTCGATTTATTCACGGGAAGATTGGGCATATTTTCATTTTGTGCGTGAAAAAAGGGGTGTTGAAACGATTGCCACACTTAGGCACAGAAAGTCCGAAGATGCGTTGCTTCATTTAGAAACTGTATTGAGCGCTCTTGCCGAAAACGGTGCTATGTTGCCTAAGCAGATAAAGCTCGGTTCTGCTGATTCGGGGAGTTGGGGACACAGGAATTTATCAAGCGCGACATTGGATTATCTTTTTCATATCGGAAAAGTCGGTGTTTTCAAAAAAGTAAACGTAAATAAAGTATATGACCTTATAGAAAATCTTCTTCCCGATAATATTCTTAATCAACCCAATCCGTTTAAATCTGAGTATGATTTTATAAAATGGCATGTTTACAGGCGACTCGGAAGCGTAGGTATGCTTTGGAACAGGAACGGCGGGGGATGGCTCGCAACTTTTATGGGCGACAAAAATCTTCGTCAACGTATTCTCAACGAGTATGTTGACGAGGGATTAATTCAGTGTGTTGAGGTTGAGGGAATAGCGGCTAAGTTTTATGTCAAAAGTAAAGACGTACATTTATTTGATAAAAAATCGGGAATCGAAACCATACGGTTTATCGCCCCTTTGGACAACCTCCTGTGGGATAGAGATATGCTGACAAAATTATTTGATTTTACCTACACCTGGGAGGTTTATATCCCTGCCGCGAAAAGAAAATACGGTTATTATGTCCTCCCGGTACTTTACGGAAATCGTTTTATAGCCCGATTCGAACCTGAAAAGTCAAAATCGCACATTCAAATTAAAAACTGGTGGTGGGAGAAAGACGTGCCTGTTTCAAACGCTCTAATCGACCTTGTTTTGCAAGAAATGGAGCGTTTAGCAGTATGTTTTAAAAAGACGGAAGGTATTCATGAAAGCGTTGGTACAATAATTAAAAATCAAGCGCATTACAGCTAAGTAAGAATTTTATTATATAATAAAACAACAAAAAAATATGAGGTTCACCATGTCCGACATCATTATAAATTACAGCGGCTATATTTTAAACGGTACAATTGGGGCGTTAAAAGCAAGCTCACTCGCAAACCTTGTTAAACCTGATATGAAAGTATCTCTTAAACCTAACATGGTTTTAGCCAAGCCACCGTCCGAGGGGGCGACCACCCATGCCGAAGTGGTTGAGGGGATTATAATTTTTCTGAAAGAGGCGGGCGTTAAAGATATTGAAATTATAGAAAGCGCCTGGATTGGCGACAACACCAAGCGGGTCTATGAAGTCTGCGGTTATAATCAATTAATCAAAAAATACGGGGTCGTTCTGCACGACCTCAAGGACGACAAAATCCGAAAGATAAATATAGGTAAATATGCCTTTGAGATTTGCGAAAAGGCTTTAAATACCGATTTTCTGATTAACGTGCCGGTGCTTAAAGCCCATTGTCAAACCCGCTTAACCTGTTGTTTAAAAAACCTTAAAGGCTGTATTTCTGACCGAGAAAAGCGAAATTTTCACACAATGGGTTTGCACGAACCGATTGCTTATCTGAATAAGGCAATTAAAACCTCTTTTTGTGTAATCGACGGTATTTGCGGCGATTTAACCTTTGAAGAAGGCGGAAATCCCATTACCAGAAATATGATAATTTGCGGACAAGACCCGCTTTTGCTTGATTCCTACTGCGCTACCCTTTTAGGATACCGAGCCGAGGAAATAGGTTATATCCCCATAGCCTACGATTTGGGAGTGGGCGGGCTTTATAATGATAATACTGAAATTACAGAGCTAAACGCCTTTAAAAAGCCCGTTTTTTCTAATCCCGACCGCGGACTGACAAAAAGACTTTCGGCGCGCGTGATTGAAGACGGAGCGTGTTCGGCGTGCTATTCCGCGTTAATAAACGCGCTTTACCGGACGGGCTATAACGGCGAAAAAATAAGCGTAGGGCAAGGCTTTCGCGGCAAATCCGGGAATCTCGGTTGCGGGAATTGCACAAGTGAATTTACGGATTATGTTAAAGGCTGTCCCCCGACGGCGGCTATTCTGGCGGAATTTTTGAGGGAATTATGAATTTGACAAAATCAATAAAAATATAGTATAATTAAGTATTAAGGAAAATCGTGAAAGGGAAGACAAAATTATGATTAGACCCGCCCTTGAAGAAGCAGGCAAAATTAACCCCGCAGAGTTTAAAGTTATGCCAATAAGTACCGAAATGTTCTCCGATACGGTAACCCCGATTGAGGTTTTTAAAAGATTGAAACGCGTCAGTAAACACTGTTTCATGCTTGAAAGCGCTGAGGATTCTATGAACTGGGGCAGATATACTTTCTTGGGGTTTGACCCTAAATTGGAAATCACTTGCATTGACGGTGCTGTAAACGTTGAAGTTAAAAAAGGCGAAACATATAATCTTTCCGCCGACGTTCCCGCAGATAATCCCAATAAGCATATACAAGAAATTCTGGAACGGTATAAAAGTGTGAAATTTGATTGGCTACCGCCTTTCACGGGGGGACTTGTGGGCTATTTTGCTTACGATTACGCCAAGTATACAGAACCCGCACTGAACATTGATAATTATGACAGCTACGGTGATTGCGACCGGCGTTTTAACGATGTTGACTTAATGCTGTTTGATAAAGTGGTGGCTTTTGATAATTACAGGCAAAAAATCGTTTTGATTGTTAATATCAGCACCGAAAACCTTAATGAGGAATATAGGCGCGGCGTAAAAGTTCTTGAAGAATTGAAAGAACTCATTAAAACCGGAGAGCCTGAAAAAACCTCTCCGGCGCGAATCAAATCGGAATTCAACTCGCTTTTCACCGAAGAAGAGTATTGTGAAATGGTGCTTCGGGCAAAAGAATTTATAAGAGAGGGCGACGCTTTTCAAATAGTGTTGTCAAATCGCTTTGAGGCTGAATTTGAGGGAAGTATTTTTGACGCCTACAGAATTTTAAGGACTATCAATCCGTCGCCTTATATGTTTTATTTCAGTGGGAACGACCAGGAAATCGCCGGGGCTTCGCCCGAAACCTTAGTTAAACTCAAAGACGGCAAGCTTTACACTTTCCCTTTAGCGGGAACTCGCCCGAGAGGAGCGACCGACGAGGAGGATTCAGCTCTTGAAAAAGAGCTTTTAGCCGATGAAAAAGAACTTGCCGAGCATAATATGTTAGTTGATTTAGGGCGTAACGACTTAGGGAAAATAAGTAAATTCGGCACTGTTGAAGTTGAAAAATATATGTCGGTTTTACGGTTCTCTCATGTTATGCATATAGGCTCGGCGGTAAGCGGAATGATTCTTCCCGATAAAACCGGGCTTGACGCCATAAATGCCGTACTGCCTGCCGGTACGCTTTCGGGCGCGCCTAAAATTCGCGCCATGCAAATAATAAATGAATTGGAGCAATGCAAGCGCGGGATTTACGGCGGGGCTATCGGGTATCTTGACCTTACGGGAAACATGGACACTTGTATAGCCATAAGACTTGCCTATAAAAAAGGCGGCAAGGTATATGTGCGTTCTGGGGCGGGCGTAGTTGACGCGAGTGTACCGCAAAGCGAGTACCGCGAAACTGTAAATAAATCCGCCGCCGTTATAAAAGCTCTAAAAGAGTCTGAAGGAGGGCTTGACTGATGGTTCTTCTAATCGACAATTACGACAGCTTTTCTTATAATTTATATCAGTTTATCGGAGCGGTCAATCCCAACGTTAGGGTTGTAAGAAACGACGCTCTTGATATTTCGGATATAAGAAAGCTTGCGCCTGAGCGCATTGTGATTTCCCCCGGTCCGGGTAAGCCGAAAGATGCGGGAATCTGCATTGAGGTAATCAAACAGCTTTACGCCGAAATCCCGATTCTCGGAATTTGTCTTGGGCATCAGGCGCTTTATGAAGCTTTCGGAGGTGTGGTTTCTTACGCAGATGAATTAATGCACGGCAGGTCTTCAAAAGTCATGCTGAGTATAGCAAGCCCCCTGTTTAATCGGTTGCCGGTTATTATTCAGGCGGCAAGGTATCATTCGCTCATGGCACTCAAAGACACCCTGCCTGATGATTTAAAAATAATTGCATGGACTGAGGATGGGGAAATTATGGCGGTCTGTCATAAAGAATATCCTGTATACGGCGTGCAGTTTCACCCCGAATCGGTATTGACGCCGAGAGGGAAGACTATTATTGAGAATTTTTTATGTCCCTGATGTAGGGCAAAAACCGCCTCATATATATCCGCCAAATCAAGGCAGAGGAGTGCGAAGCCTTTTCGTCGGTGGTGTTGAATATGTATTGAGAATGAGGGCGGGTCAGTATTATACAAATAATAGTTATAGTATTATATGTCATCAAGTAATCAATTTTGAGTTTTAAATAAAAGCATTAAACAGGGGAAATTCAAATCACAGCGGAATAAAACGCGGCATTTTCTCATAATCATAAATAAAGACAAACCATGACAGGCTTATAATAAGGCTATGAAACAAAAAAGAGGTCTACTTATGATTATGCGAAACTTAAAAATGCCGCTTACATTTGCGTTTTTGGCTTGCTTTGTCATTGTAGCGCTGATGGCGAATAATAGCACTTCCTCAGTTCCCGCTACAGCGGGGGCAAACGGCAAGGCGATTATTATCCTGGACGCGGGGCATGGCGCGTAGGCGTAAAGTATAGTTGTTTTGGGATAAGCAACCCCGCTTCAAATGTAGATTTGAGGCGGGGTTTAAGCGTTCGCTAGTTATTGACAAGGCGATGGTCGACTGTAAAAACGTCTGATATGATATTCCGGATTATATACTGACCTGATTAAACATTGGTCAGTATTTTTTATAAAACAAAAAATATTTTAACCTCCCCATTGCAAAAAATGGCTTTTTATGGTAAAATTATTCTAAAAGATATAATGATAGATACAACATAAGTCGGGAGAATTTTTAATGAAAACTTTAATAAAACTTAAAACATGGGCGCTGACGATAGCCGTCTTGGTTTCAATGGTCATTGCAACTCCTCCAATGGTGCTTTCGGCTGAGGTGCAAGATGATATGATTCTCGATTTTGCGGAAATCGACCTTACGCCGATAGAACCGTCGGATCTTTTTTTAGGAAATAACGGTTTTTTGAACAAAGAAGCGGTGTATGTCAGATCTGTAGCCGAAGCCTTGACCCACCCTATGGGGCTTGTCGGCTATGAGGACACGCCCGACGATCAGGAACTGCATGTCTTTATATGGCTTCAGGAATTGCCCGATGCTCTCGATAAAGTATATCAGTCTGAAATCATGAGCGTTGCCGGATTTTCGGCGGCGCAAACAGACGCGCAGACCGCTCGTGAGAAAATCAGAAATCTCGGCGGAATGGGGGCTTCTGCCAGAAGCAGAACAGCACCTGCGATAACCATTACCTTTGAATATTTCGAGGTCTTTGCGGGTTTTGCCGTAAAAGCACCCAAAGATGTGGTTGAGCAAATCGGCGAAATGCCTGGCGTTTATATGATAACCGAAGTCGGTTACTATGAATTGTACAGCACCGATTATAAACCCGACCCCGGCTACGACATTCCCGGCAACGCGGGGGCGCGTGAAGCGTGGGGGATAGGCGATTTACATACCGACGGCATTGACGGCAGAGGGGTTAAAGTCGGCGTTATCGACAGCGGAATACAGGCGAATCACCCCGATATTGCAGGCGCGTACAAAGGCGGTTGGAATTTCACAAACGGCTTAGGCGGTAATTCCGCTAATATGTCTTACCCCGACGGAAACCACGGCATACACGTTGCGGGTACGATCGCCTCGCAAGGCGAAAAATCCCTCGGCATAGCGCCCGGCGCGGATATTTATATGGCTCAGGTATTCGCTGACGAATCCTCTACCAACAGCGGAGCAGGCGATGTGGTTATGGCGGCGATTGAAAGCTTTACAAAAGGCGTATCCTATACCTATACACAAAACGGAATCGTATATACCCCGAATTTACCTGCGGTAGACGTCATCAATATGTCTCTCGGTGTGCCGCTTGATCACCCCTCACAGGAAGCCCAGCGCAACACCGCCTATGAAGCCGGTCAGTTCGCGAGAAATAACGCGGTAGTGGACGGAGTGGTGGTTGTCGCCTCGGCGGGTAACTCGGCTTACTACGATTCAAGAACATACACCGAATTTCAAGGAACGCGCAACCCTTACACCATTACATCGGGCGGCGCGTCGCTTCCGATCAGCGTAGCCGCGTCAATGTACGGCGGGAATCCTACTTATGAATATAACGCAGAAGTTTCGGACGCTTTAACCACGGGTACAATCCATTTGCTTGTTGAAAGTAGCGATAGAATACTATCCGGGGTATTCCAATCCGATGGTTTTGCAAACTCTAACCTCACACCTGTAGCCGACAACGGCTATGAATTGCAACTCTGCATGACGGGCGTTCCTGCGGCGGGTCAAACGGTAACTACAGAAGGAATGCTTGAAGCAATCCCGAATGACTCACTAGACGGCAAAATTTTAGTTGTAGGGCGCGGCATTGATTTTACTACATATAAAGATCACGCCCTCAGGACAGGCGCGGGCGGCTTAATCGTAGTAAACCGCGATTCAACATTTATAGACGGAATGACTATAAATGATACTGCTTCTGATGAATTAGCCATTTTCTCTGCTCCCGTAGAGGCGGCTGCAACGTTGCTTGACCTTAAACAAGACGACCCCATTTATCTCAATCCGGGAAAACGCATAAATATACCGGCTCCCAAAGAAACCACCACTTTCAGTTCGATAGGACCTGTCAGGGAAACTGCCGAGATAAAACCCGATGTTATCGCGCCGGGGTATGCGATATTATCTACCTCTCTTGAAAATGGATACGCAACGGCGCAGGGTACATCTATGTCCGCGCCTGCCGTAACGGGTGTGGTCGCGCTGATATTGCAACAAAACCCAACCGCAACGCCTGCCGAAGTTAAGGCTCGGTTGATGAATACCGCCGACCCTTTTTTGATCAGTCCGAACAGCACCAATAACGCCGTATATAATAATAGCCCTTATTACTTTAATGCAAGCGGCACGCAAACTTCTGTATATGAGCAGGGGGCGGGTTTCGTAAATCCAACCCGTGCAATTCATGAAAATACATACATAACCGTAGAAAATACAGTCCCCACTAATAACGTTGACAAAAGCGCACAAACAGCCGACATGGCGAGTTTCAGCTTTGGCGTTACCGCGCCCGATTCAACAACAGATAAATTAACAGCGACTGTACACGGCGCGTCAATTTCTTCAGTCGAGGTCATTTACCGCAATGACACAAGGTTTTCTAAAAGCAGCGCGGGAGCAGTTACTGTAAGAACAGAATTAAAGGGAAACATATTTGACGTATGGCTCGAAATATCGCCGAATGCTTCAACCGACCCTAAAGCAGGTAATTTATATGAGGGATACATAAAAGTTACTGTCAGCGGACAAGAGTATCATCTGCCCTGGGCGACCCGCGTAGGTGAATCCCATTCGGAGACTTTTGAGATATTAGGGATTGCCGAGCGACCGATTGTTTCAACATCGTTAGACTCGTTGGTGCGTTCCGCAGGCGACGATAATCCGCGCAACTCAAACGCAACTTCTCTTTATTATACATGGTGGGGAGAAATGCCGTCGAATCCCAGGTTTAACGGAAGCCCGAGAGCTTTCGGTCTGTATCTTTTAGATGTTAAAACAAACAGCTTAGCTTATTACTATGGCGGTTGGTCTGCGAATAATCCTGTAAATAACGGTGGTTCTTGGAGTGTTATTCGAGATGTTATCGCAGGAACGGCGAGACCGATTATAGGCGGGTCTATACAAAGCGATGCCGTGCCAATCCAAAACGGCGCGTATTATTTGGTCATGCAGACCGGTCACGGCTATAGTTACTATTCTGATATTGGCGTTGTCTTTACCGATGGACTTGGTGATATGGCTGTTCAACTTACTATTGACGGTCTTGACGAGAATGGCAGGCTGCCCGTATCCGCTGATGAACGCGTTACAACGGCGGAAGTGACAGGCAGAATATTCAGCCCCGCTCTGGATCTTGCCGCAACGCATGGATTTTTGTGGACTGATTATAATGATTTCAGGTCAGGACGTTATTTTAATATTGATCAAAGCTATAATGTTTTGGCGTGTAGTTCGCAGGAGGATACTTACGGCGAAATTCAGCCCGGCGGCGAGATAGGGTCAGTCGGGGTTATCCTTAACGGCGGTCATTTATGGTATTGTGACGAGGACGGTTATTTCGGCTTTACACGTAATGTTATGCAAGCGGAAAAAGACGGCGGCTATTTGTTTACATCCGGCGGCAATCCCGCAATTGTCGGTGTAGAGGGTTTCTATTATAATTATAATGGTGCGTCAAGACCCTTTATAGGTGCGAATAAGTCTTCCGCTATAACGCCGACATATAAACTTGATCCCGAGCCCGAACCAAACCCGAATCCCGACCCGAATCCCGACCCCGATCCCAATCCCAATCCCGAACCAAATCCAAATCCAACCCCCACACCCACACCCTCAGACCCTACTACAACCAGCCCGACAACTACAGAACCTGCACCCGAAACAACCCCTTCCGATTACATAGAGGACAATGTTATTTTTGAAGCACTTGAAGCGGATAATCCTGTTATTGATTTAAAAGAAACCGATAGCACTATCATTTCAGCGGATATGTTACAGGCAATCGCCGAGAGCGGAAAAGATGTAGATTTTATACTTGACAATGGGTTTAAGTTTACAATTTTATCCGATTCAATCAGTCCCGATGCGGGAGCGTTTGATCTTAATATTGACATCTACTTGACAAATCAAGCGGAAAGCATTGACGGCGTGAAAATCTCCGCAAATTCAATTATAGTCAATCCTAACTTTACAGGCGAGTTTGGTTTTGAAATTAGGTTTGAGTTTACAGCGGCGCAGTTGAAAGAAAAAGGCATTAACGGAAATAATGTCAAGTTGTTTCACGTTGACCATGACAGAAAAATTACCGATATGGGCAAGGTTAAGTTGAACGCCGACGGCTCGGTTGAGTTTACAATTAGTCATGCTTCTTATTATATCTTAGCTGAAGACGTGTCGGAAGACGTGGCGATAGACATAAGCATAACGGACGCAACAGACGAAACCGCAGCAGGCGCAAGAGTAGACGGCAACGAAAACCCCGCAACCGGCGTGGCAGTGGGCTTTACGGCGGCGATAATCGCGGGCGGCGCGGTGGTGTTGAGTAAAAAGAGCAGAAAGTGTAAGGGTTTGATTAAGGGGTAAAGTATAATTTTATAGTTGATTTTTACAAACGACGAGATAACCCACAAGTGGATAATTGACACTAATACGGGAGAAGTCATAATGGACGAAAGGGAATAAATGTACTTCATTGAATTTAACATCAAGTGGTATAAAAACCGCATAGAATATTATCTTAGTTTAACCAAAGATAATATTAACAATGAAATTATAAACGAAGCAAAAATTCTTTATAAATTCTTAGAAGATATATATGATGAAGGCTATCATTCGACTTATGATTTTTTTCAAAGCGAAGTTCAGGCTACAAAGCGTTTGCTGTCATTTATAAAATTAGGAAATGAAAAGCCGTTTGTCATTCAAAAAAAGTCACCTGTTTATGGCGAATTAGTTTACGCGCAATCCGAAAAACCTTTAAATGAGTATCTTCAACTGATTATTAATCAGGCAAATGCAGTAGATTGCGTTATTGATAACAGAATTACTTTATACGATGAAATCCTTCCTAAAAGTGAAGTGCTTTATTTACACAATATTACAATGCTTACTGAATACGGGTTCTGAATCCTTATGAAAAAATCGCAGGACGCTTCTCCGTCCCGCGATTTTTCTTATTCTATTTACTTTACATTACTTTTTATCGTAGAACTTTTTCAACTCGAAAAACGCCAGTTTCTTATGCTTCTTGTCTGCTGACAGCAAGCCTTTCAAGTTGTAATAATTCTGCAGATAATGCGATCTTCTGGGGCAACGGAAATCATAGAAAATCCACGGCGTCATGCCCTTTACGTAGTCGATTTTTGACAGCATGTCAATCTGCTTTTCATAAACGTCAAGCTGGAAATTTTCCGAAAACATGTCGTCTTTGGTTCCGTAGTGTCCGGCTTTGGCATCCGCGCCGAATTCGCTGATGATGACCGGTTTTTGCGGATTGCTGTTGTTAAAAATCTTCGGCAGTTTGGTAAAATCGGGTTCATACCAGCCGTAATACTCGTTGATTCCTATGACGTCAATTTTGTCGGCTAAGCGGTCGTTTATTTGAAGTATTGCGGTATCGGACAGGCAAGCCGCCGAAACTAACCTTGTGCTGTCAAGTTCCCTCGTCTTGTCGGCAAGACGGCTCATAAAGCTTAGCCTTGCGTCGCTGTCGGCGTTTTCGTTCCCTACCGACCAGATAATCACACTTGCGCGGTTGATGTCGCGGGTGATAAGCTCGGTTAATTGATTTTCCGCGTCCGCGTAGGTATCGGGATTATCGAACTGTATCGCCCAATAAACCGGAATTTCCTCCCACAAAAGTATTCCGACCTCATCGGCAATTCTTGCGGCGGCTTCAGAGTGAGGATAATGCGCCAACCGCATGAAGTTACAGCCCATTTCTTTGGCAAGCGCGTAGTTTTCGCGGATTTCCTCCTCGGTTAAGGAGCGACCATTGAGTAAGCTTTCCTCGTGACAGCTTACGCCTTTCAGGAAAATGCTCTTTCCGTTAAGCAGAATATCGCGCCCTTCTACCCTGACTTCCCTGAACCCGATTTTTTCAGTAATCACGTCATTGTTAAATTCTACGGTAACTTCATATAATTTCGGATTCTCGACACTCCAAAGTTCGGGGTTTACGGGGAGCGTAATTTTTCCGGAATGGTCGTTTATTTCAATTTCGGCTGAAATGTTCAGTTCCGGTATTTTCAAAGTCGCCGTTCCTTTTGGCGCGCCTTCTGTTTTGACCTCGGCGTAGATTTTCTTATAATCCGAGCCGGGCTCAAGCCCTACGGAAATCGAGCGGATAAACGCTTCCGGTAATCTCAACAACTCAACGTCGCGGTAAATCCCCCCGTAATTGAACCAGTCGGTATTATCCATCGGTACGTTTTCGGGGCGGCGGGTGTTGTTGACGACTACCAGCAGACGATTCTCGGTTTGCAGAACGTCGGTAACGTCAACATAAAACGGCGTAGAGCCGCCTTTGTGCATGCCCATATATGTTTTGTTCATGAAGATCATCGTGCGGTAATTCGCGCCGCCGAATTTAATGAAAACCCGTTTTTCCCCTCGGTTTTCATACGAAAATTTACGGGTATAGGCGATACTGCCCTCATACAGGAACAGCTTTTCGTCAAATATGTTCCAGCAACACGGAATCGGCATAACTTCCCAGTTATCAAAACTGCAGTCGGGCGGGAAAGCGCGTCCGTCTTCGTCATGGGTTTTCTCCGCAAACCATTTGTTACGCAGACAGCTGTCGTATTGATCTATGGCATAACGCCATAAGCCGTTCAGGCTTTCTTTTTCGCGGGAATGATCCGTCATTACCGTAGCGCAGATTTGCTTGTTGAGATACTCGTCCCAAAAATTGGGGGTATGGATTCCTTCTTGAAAATTTTCGGATTTTTTTGTCATGATAAAATCTCCTCAATTATTATTTTTTTTCTCGTTCAATTTTTCAGCCAGTTCGCTCAGGGCTTTTTTATTTAGCGGGTAGACAAATGCGAAAAACAACGCCACTAAAAAGAAGAACACGCCGGGAACAATGGTCGCGCCTAAGTAAATCGCGGAGACGGTTTTTTCCGACTGTACGACAACCTCCGCGCCGGTTGACGAAACGTAACCCGTAACGGATAAAACCATACCCGACAAAAAGCCCGCAAATGCCTGCCCCAGCTTACGGGAAAAAGAGTAGATCGCATAAACGGACGCGTCGTTACGCTCGCCGATGACCAATTCCTGATAGTCAATACAGTCTATGACAAGCGCCCACACAACCGTATTAAAGAAAGCGATGCCGAATACCGCACAAAAGCTGATCGCGATATAAAGATATCCGTTGTCGGTACGCAGGAAGCCAAGGATCAAATAAAACGCCGAGGCTACGAGAAACGCGATCGTCAAAGCTTCTTTCTTACCGAAATTGCGCACAATCTTAACCATAAAAGGCGCGATCACAAAGGTAGTGATAGGGGCTAAAATGCCCACGAACGCAAGCAACGCCGGCATTTTAAAGTGATCTTTGAACACATATACGTTTAAAGAGTTAATCAAATGCTGTACAAATATTGAGGTTAGCGCGACGATCACCAGCGTTATAAAAGGCTTGTTTTTGGCAATGCCTTTCAGCGCGGTTTTAAACGCATTACTGCCTTGCTTGGATTTATCTTTTTTGCTGTAATTGGTCAGTCGTTCGGTACATAATTTATAGCAAAAATAATAGCAGACCATTGCGCACATTGCAAACACGATCATCGTTACAAAAAACCTGTTTCCGTTCGCCTGTTTTAGTTCCGTACCGTCGGTAGCAATCACGGTAGTAAAACAAACGATCGGAACAATCAGGTTGATCAATAAAGAAGAAATGGACGCGCCTACGTTTCGGAAAGTAGAGAGCGATGCCCTTTGGGTCGGGTCGTCGGTCATGACGGAAGCCATAGAACCGTAAGGGATATTTACCATGGTATAACAGCAACCGTAAAGAATGTATGTAACGCACGCATAGATAAATGTCGTCTGGTGAGATACGCCGCTAATGGGGAAAAACACTAAAATTCCCGCAATCGCCAAAGGCAGCGCGCCTCTGCGTATCCACGGACGGAATCTTCCCGCCTTTGTGGGTTTGGCAGTGTCTACGATTACCCCCATACATACGTCCGTAATCGCGTCCACAAACCTCGCCGCCAGAAAAAGAAAG
This sequence comes from Oscillospiraceae bacterium, assembly GCA_009776305.1. Taxonomy (GTDB): domain Bacteria; phylum Bacillota; class Clostridia; order Oscillospirales; family Ruminococcaceae; genus Ruminiclostridium_E. Next base: position 33,292 of record WRLY01000007.1, read on the forward strand.
CCGACAGCGGCTCCGCTGATTCCCATGACGTCGGTATAAAATACCGTCAGAAAAATCGCCACCGTTAGAAAGAAAAAGTCGTTGCCGAAGTCCCCGAACATATAGCCCGCCTTGTCCCTCGCCCCGAATTTCGGGTGCTTGGCGGCTTGGTCGGGATTTTGCGTTGTTACTTCTTGCTTGTTATCCATGCTTTTCTATCCCTTTCTGATTAATCGTTTCATAAAAATAATTATATCACTATAATGAAAAGCTGTCAAGAATTTAGGGGAAAGATTGATGCCTGAAAGGGATTATCTTTCCCGACGACAGTCAGTTTTATCTGTCGCTTGGGATGTTCACAGCTTACGATGAAACCGAAACCTACTGCGATATTTATGTTTTGCCGCAAAATGAAATCGAGATTTTTGATAAAAAATATCTCCCGAAATAACAAAAACACCTGCGTAAATCTTTGAAAA